>CAVSDD010000005.1:0-162551 GCA_963726795.1 uncultured Alphaproteobacteria bacterium
CATTGTTATCATTGGGCTGTTTGCGGCTCAGTCGCATGGCACGGCCAAGGTTGCCGCCTTCTTCGGTCCCATCACGGTCGTGTGGTTCATCGTGCTGGCGCTCGGCGGGATCGTGCATGTGTTCATGAACCCCGAAGTGCTGGTAGCGATCAATCCCTGGTACGGGATCGGCTTCCTCGTGCGCCACGGGCTGATCGGCCTCACGGTTTTGGGCCTTGTGTTCCTCGCAGTCACGGGTGCCGAGGCGCTGTACGCCGACCTTGGCCACTTCGGACGCAAGCCGATCCAGACGGCGTGGTTCGGGCTGATATTGCCCGCGCTCACACTCAACTACTTCGGCCAGGGTGCGCTGGTGCTTGCCCATCCCGAGGCAATCGAGAATCCGTTCTATCTTCTCTATCCGGACTGGGCGCTGGTCCCGATGGTGATCCTCGCCACGGCCGCGACGATCATCGCGAGCCAGGCGGTGATCACGGGCGCGTTCTCGCTCACGAGCCAGGCGATGCAACTCGGACTGCTGCCGCGGCTCGGCGTCACGCACACATCGGAATCTGTCTCCGGGCAGATCTACATGCCGCGCGTCAACTGGCTGCTGCTCGTGGGCGTTCTGTTCGTCGTGGTGATCTTCAAGTCGTCCACGAACCTCGCGGCGGCCTACGGTTTGTCGGTGACCGCCGCGATGGTCATCGACACGCTCATGGCGTTCTTCGTCATCTGGCAGTACTGGAAATGGCCGCTCTGGCGCACGGTGATCATCATCATCCCGCTGCTGTTCCTCGAGCAGGCGTTCCTGACCGCGAACTTCCTCAAGGTGTTCGAGGGCGGCTGGGTGCCGCTTTCGCTTGCGGCCTGCGTCGGCCTCGTCATGATCACGTGGGTGCGAGGCTCGCGGCTTCTCGCCAAGCAGACGCGCAAGAACGAGGCGGACCTCGACTGGCTCCTGCGCCGGCTCGAAGCCAAGCCGCCGCATCGCGTGCCCGGAACGGCGGTGTTCTTCACCGCAAATCCCACGGGTGCACCGACCGCCCTCATGCACAACCTGAAGCACAACCGCGTGCTGCATGAGCGCAACATCATTCTGTCGATCCGCTCCGAGGAAACTCCTCGTGTGCCGCGCTACGAACGCGTCACGGTTGAGCGCATCACCGACAGCTTCATACGGGTCGTTGCCCGCTACGGCTTCATGGAGACGCCGAGCGTGCCGAAGATCTTCGAGCAGTGCCGGCGCAAGGATCTCAAGGTCGACATGAGCGCGACATCCTTCTTCCTCTCACGCCGCAATTTGAAGCCGACGCCCAAGTCCGAGATGCCGCTGTGGCAGGACCGGCTGTTCGTGGCGCTGGCCCGCAGCGCCCAGGACGCCACGACCTACTTCCAGATTCCGACCGACCGCGTGGTCGAGGTCGGCACCCAGGTCGCGATCTGAGGCTGTGAGCCTTGCCGCTAGGCGTCCGGCCTCCGATATGCGCGAGGGTGCGGTCGAGCGGGCCGCTGGAGACCAGCAGCGATGTCGGACGAGGAAAACCGGTTCTCGGCAAGGGCCGCGCGTTACGCCCGCGTCGGCGGCAACCTCGGCGTGATGGCTGCGCGTGCGGCGGGCGGGCGGCTCTTTGGCATCGAGCAGGACCCAGCTCGCACCGCTGCGGAACTTGCTGCGGCACTTGGCGGCCTCAAGGGGCCGCTGATGAAGGTCGCGCAGCTGCTGGCGACAATTCCCGAAGCGCTGCCGCCAGAGTACGCGCGCGAGCTAGCGCAATTGCAGTCGGCGGCGCCGCCCATGGGACCCTCGTTCGTGCAGCGACGCATGCAGGCAGAGCTCGGCCCGAGCTGGCGCGAGCGGTTCGCAAGTTTTAAATCGCAAGCCTCCGCCTCGGCATCGTTGGGACAGGTGCACAAAGCGGTAGCGCGCGATGGACGCGCACTCGCGGTCAAGCTGCAGTACCCGGACATGTTGTCTGCGGTCGAGGCCGATCTCACCCAGCTCAAGGCGGTATTCGCCGTGCACGCGCGGATGAACCCGGCGGTTCAGACTGACGCGATCCTGCAGGAGATAACCGCTCGGCTGCGCGAGGAGCTCGACTACGAGCTCGAAGCGCACCACATGCGCCTGTACGGATCGATCTTTGCAAACGATGCGCGCATTCGCGTGCCCGAAGGGTTGCCTGACATTTCGACGAAACGTCTCCTCTCCATGACTTGGCTCGAGGGCCGACCACTGCTCGACTACAAGTCGGCGCCCCTGGAGCAGCGCAATGCCATCGCGCGAGCCATGTTCCGCGCGTGGTGGTTCCCGTTCAGCCACTACGGCGTCATCCATGGCGATCCGCACCTGGGCAACTACACTGTTTTCGAGCGCGACGGTGAGGCGGCCGGGATCAACCTGCTCGACTACGGCTGCATCCGAACATTTCCCGTTCCGTTCGTGCAGGGCGTGATCGACCTCTACAACGGACTGCTGACCGGCAACCGCGATCTCATCGTCAGCGCCTATGAGACATGGGGCTTCCGCGGCCTGTCCAACGAGCTGATCGAAGCCATGAACATTTGGGCGCAGTTCATCTACGGGCCGCTCCTCGTCGACCGTGAGCGCTCCATCGCGGAGGGCACCACGCCCGGCGAGTACGGCCGCAAGGAGGCCTTCAGCGTGCACAAGATCCTGCGCGAAAAGGGGCCCGTGCGCGTGCCGCGCGAGTTCGTGTTCATGGATCGAGCCGCGATCGGGCTAGGCGGGGTGTTCCTGCATCTCGACGCCCGCCAGAACTGGTATCGCTTGTTCAACGAGCAGATCGAGGGATTTCGCTCGGCCGAGGTGGCCGCCCGCCAGCGCGACGCATTCGCATCCGCCGGCGTGCCGCTGCCTGATGTCGCATAGCGGCCTGTGCCGGCTCTGCGTGCCGCGTTTCCGGCGTCTTTCTGCGGCATTGCGGCTCCATGGCGAAACGGCAACAGGCGGGGGACAGCTTCGAACGCGCCATGGTTCGCCTCGACCGCTCTGCTAGAAGTAGCGGTCGAACCCGGCAGTCGTAGAGCGCGTGCCGCTGCATGCTCCAAGGGAACTTCATGCTCGAAGCTTGGCTGCGCGCCAGATCGTCCGTTCTTAACTCGGTGTCGCGCGCCCGAAGCTACATCGCGGGCCATAGTGCCTTGTGCGGCGGAGGTGCGGCGCTGCTTGCGATGGGCCTCGTCGTCTACGCGTGCACGGGTCCTGCCGGCGTCGATGAAGCGGAAGCCTCTCAGCCGCCCGTCACGATCAAGGTCCTGATCAACTCCAAGTCGGATGCCTGCTTTGATTCAGGTAACCTCGATGCAACCCGAAAGCTCGCGCACCAGGAGCAGTTGAGGATCAACGAGCAGGGTGGCATCGCCGGGCGCCGGCTCAAGCTCGAATTCCTCGACGACAAGCGCGACCCGCAGCAGACGGTCGCCAACGTGCGCTCGGCCGTCGAGGATCCGCGCACCATAGCGCTGGTCGGATTGTCGAACGCCGACCGCGCGAAAGCCGCGTTCGACGCGGTCGGCGGCGACATCAAGAACAGCCAGATCCCGTTCGTGTCGGACCTCTCGGTCAACAGCATCTTCGCCGACTACCCCAACGTGTTCACGACGCGCGCGTCGCAGGACGACGAGCGCCTCCCTGTGCTCATCCAGTTTGCCAAACAGATCGGCACCGCGCGGCCGGCTTTCGTCGGCGTCGCCGACAACGTGTTCAGTTCGACGCTTGCCGACGGCTTGAAGTCCGCGCTGACCGCAACACCTTTGGTGAGCGATCGCCGTGTCGTCCAGAAGGATGGCAAGATCGATCCCACGGAGATCGATGCCGCCGTCGAGGACCTGAAAAAGCAGAACCCCGATCTGCTTTTCATCACGATCGGCTCCAGTCGGCTTGCCGACTTCATGAAGCGCATGATCGCCGCCAAGGTCACGCCGGGTCTGTTCATTTCCGGCCGCATCGATGCGTTGCCGCCCGAGGTCACCAGCGCCTACCCGGCGCCGATCTATCAGGTCGCCTGGGACGATCTGCCGGAGGTCTACAGCGACCGGCTGCGGCGCGCGATCTCGGTTTCGACACCCGAGAATTGGTTGTTCGGCGGCGGCAAGAACCCGAACGCGCCCGGATGGGCGACGGGGGAATGCAAGGAAAACCCGGACGGTGAGGACATCGATCCGCTGTCGAAGCGCAATCTGCGCGCCATCAGCGCGGGCGGCCAGGTCGCCGACATGATCGGGCTCATCGCCGCAGCGGCGCGCACGGGAGGGACTACCTCAGGCGTCGTGCAATTGCGCAACCATATCGTGCAGCAGCTCAAGACCGGCTTTGCGTCGGGCCAGGGGAGCTACAAGGGCCGCTTCGACAACTGGTCGTTCAGGCCGGCCACGCGCGCAGCCGCGCGCACGCCGTTCGTCGTTCAGCTCACCCATGAGCTGGGCCGCACGCAGCTTGCGCCCGTCCAGTTCGTGCGCCTGAGGAACGACACGTTGCGCACGATGAACACCCTCTACCTCGACCTCGATCTGGTGCGCGCGTTCGGCATCGACGACAACGGCAAGTCGTTCTTCGCGGAGTTCTATTTGTCGATCCATGACGACGGCAAGGGCGTCTCGATCGACCAGCTCGATTTCTCGAACGCGTACCTCGATCCCAAGACCAACGATCGCCAGCTCACGATCCGCACCTTGAACAACGGCGGCAAGAGCGACGCCTATCCCGACAATGTAAAAATCTATCAGGTCTCCGGACAGTTCAGCTTCGAGCCCAAGCTCGCGAACTATCCCTTCGATACGCAGAAGTTCACGATCGACATCAAGCCCAAGCGCGGCGATGCGCCGTTCATCGTGCAGCCACCACCGCCGGCGCTGCGCGATGCGGCCGTCATCGCCGACGGCTGGCTGCCGCAGGAGCAATACGTCGGGTATGACGAGGACTTCGTTCCCGCGACCGACGCGCGGAACCACTCGACCAGCGTCGTGCCGTTCTACCGGGCGACGTTCGTCTGGCTGATGACGCGGCAGACGACCGACTATTTCCTGCGCGTCGTGGTGCCGCTCACGTTCATCCTGATCGTCGCCTACCTGTCGATCTTCATTCCGAAGATGCATTTCGAGGCGATCGTGACGATTCAGGTCACCGCACTTCTGTCGGCGGTTGCACTCTATCTTGCGCTGCCCAAGATCGATGCCGACACCACGACGTTGTCCGACCGGATCTTCCTGTTCACGTACATGGCGGTGAGCCTGATGATCGCCATTTCCATCATGCGCATAAATCCCTTCATCGCATCGCGGACTTGGCTGCGCACCCTGCTCGGCGGCCTGCACATCATCCTGCTGCCGGTGATGGGCCTCGCCATGGCCATCTACATCTACCAGTTGAGCACCACCGCGGTCTGAGCGGGTCTAGGGCGACGGGCCCTTGCCGAGCCTGTGCCGCGGCCGCTGAGGCCGAGCGCACGCGACCAGCGCTGGCGGCGCTGGATCGCATCGGTCCCGAGACATTGCGCAAGAAAAAGCCCTGCCAGCACGAGGCGGGCAGGGCAAGTTTGCCGGAAACAGTCCCCGTCCGGAGAGGACGGGAACTCGGAGGAAAAGTTACTTGTCCAGTTTCGCGGTCTTCAGGAACTTCTCGAGAAGCGCGAAGACCTTGTCGTTGTCCATGTCCATGAACGGGATGTGCGTGCTTCCTGTCAGGCCAGCGTCGGTGCCAAGCTTCACACTTCGGCGTGGCCACCCAGATTGTAGAGTGCCGAGTACTTGTTGAGCAGCTGAGCGCACAGGCGAGACTGCATGACGTACGTGTAGCTCTCTGCTCTGTGGTCGCCCCAGACGAACTGGATATTCAGTCTCGCAATCTTCTTGAAGTCGTCGATGGAGACGCCCAGCGGTCCGAAGGCGCAGGCCGCCGTTGGGCTCGTGCAGATCGTAACGCCGGCAGCTGCAACGTCCGGGTCGCCGATCGGGAACACGTAGCCGATGCTCTCGTAGGTGACGATGCCCTTGATGTTGCTGCCGGTCGTCTTGGCCGTCGTCTTCATGGCGCGAAGGCCGCCGGCGGAGTTCGTCAGGTAGACGATTTGGTTGCCGAGCCGGCCGAGTCGGCTGCGATGGCTGCCGCATCCGTCTCGATCTCGATGTTCTTCTCGATGTCGAACTCGTCATAGCGAGAGCCGGTCGCGTTCCACCAATAGTCGACATAGTTCGGCGAATTGATCGGGAACTGCTCGCCGGGCCACCATTCGGCCGGCGTCGGTACCTGTCCGACAGGAATCGCGGGGCCGAAGTTCCAGGCGGTGAAATTGCCCTGGTCGCGAGCCGAAGGCGTGTAGGTTACAGTCTCGCAGCTCCAGTTGGCGCGACCGACGCGCGGGCCGTCCCAGATGAAGGTCGGGTTGCCGCGGCGCAGCAGCATGTCCTTGTAGCCCGGGCCACCGTCCCAGCGGTTCTGCCAAACCTGCGCGCTCGAGCTGTGCCACAGCACGATGCTCGTCGTCTTCGGGTTCTTCGGATAGAAATACTCGACGTATCCGTGATCGCAGGACAGCGTCCGATTTGGGACTGGCAGGCCAGTCGACGGGCTGTTGAACGTCTGATGGTAACCGCCGATGATGAACCCGCCCGAGCTGGTGAGCGTGTACGGGTCCAGCGGAACGGTCTGTGTCGGGACGCCCTGAGATTGCGCAAACGCGGGCGAGGCTGCGGCGATCGAGAATCGCGGCAAGTGACAGCCGTCGCTTCGATAGAATACTGGTCTTTTCGTTCATTGTTTCATCCCCATCTACTTGTTCTTTCACACGAGGCGAGCATCCCTACTTTCGTATAAGTCGGGAGCGGCTCTCGCCCATCGCGGTAGTACGCGAGTTGCAGGGACGAACTACAATCATCCTGCGCTTTGAGCACGATCCTGCTCGATCGGGAAAAATTTTGATGCGGCGCTGCACAACTGCGCGCGCGTAATTTCTAACGGTGCGGACGCGCGTCAGCGGGTGCTCTTTGATGGAGAGTTAGCGCGCGTCGTTGTCACAAAACTCGTTGCGCTAGAAGCCGGCCCTGTACTGCTTGGGCGTCACGCCGGTGAACTGGCGGAAGACCTTCACGAAGTGGCTCTGGCTGGCGAAGCCGAAGGCCATCGCGACCTGGCTGGCGGACAACTCTCTATCCTTGAGCATCGTGCGCGCCTCGTCGATGCGCTCCTGCATCACGAAGCGATACGGCGTGACGCCGAACGATGCCTTGAACATGCGGGCGAAGTGCGAGGGGCTCAGCTGTACGAGATCCGCCAGCTCTTTGATGGAGATGTTGCCGCTCAGGTTTGCGCGCACATAGGTGACGATGGCGCGCTTCTGCGCGGGCGAGAAGGTGGAGGCACTGTCGTCCACGTGCTGCGGCGTGGCGTAGCTGCCGGCGAGGTAAGCCAGCAGGGCCAGCGAGATCGCTTCTCCATACAGCCGGCCGGAACTGCACCCGCCTCTGACCTCCTCCGACATTGCCGACATCAGCGTGGCGAGGCGGCAATCGTCTGCGACCTGGGCGGTGCCGAGAGCCTTGTCGATGGTGAGGACGTGGTCGGGCGCGATGTCCTGCAATTTCGAGTTATCGAGCTGAAGCAGCATCGTTGGAATCGGATTGCTCGGGATGCAGCACTGGATCTCCACGTCGCGGCGAATGATGGAGACGGTTCCGGTCTGAACGTAGTCGTTGCGCCACGTGCCGCGATGTTTCCAATTGAGTGACCCACCGCCTCCAGTGACGAACAACAACGTAGTCTTGGACCAGGAGTGGCTACCGAGCGGCTCGCCGGGACCGTTAGCCTCCTCGAAGCTGTAGCCCGCCCACGGGTGATCGACGGAGGTCACTTCAGGCGCGGCGAAAAACGGGACGCACCGCCCGTTCGTAATCAGCTGGATGCGGGATGAGCTCACGCTTCTTATTCCCCTGCGTCAGGTCGCCGCTGCCAAACTGCGCGTTAACCGGGGGGGCGGTCTTTGCATAGAGCGAACTGGTTGGGGCTGGAGCGAACTGACATTTTTGAGTGTGGCCAGAAAGCCGAATTGCTCGGTTTTTAAGCAGCTTAGTGGTGTGTTTGCTGATGATCGCCACGCTGATAATGGTCTAACGTCTTGGCGCATAACTAGGAGCAGAGCGAACTCCATCCGCACTTGATCGTCAGGTGAATTCGCGGTCCCTAGCCAGGGCCGGACCGCCAACGCGAAAGCTCGCGGCGCCGAAAGAAGCGACTAGCCCGCGCGTCTTGCGGGGGAGGCGAGCGAGCTTGGCGGCGCGAAATTCCGGGACGCGCCGGCACACCAACGGAGGAGCGCACACTTTGCTGGCCTGCACGGTTGCGAAGATTTGAGGTGAGAGCCATTCGCGAGCCAGTCCACCGGTCGTACGTCGGCCGATTGATATCGACTGACCCAACCTCGCGCTTTGCTGGCCGGCCGAGCGGCTGCTTTGGCCCAAGTTTCTCTATGCGTGCCGCATCGGCTTGATAGCTGCGTTGCGTTGGGGTAACACCAGCCTAAAGACGGCAAACCCGATGGGAGGGGACGAGTGATTGATATGACGGGCGGCCATCCGGCTATGGACTACGCCGCACACGAGGGCACCTATAAGCAGTTCCTGCTGCTCACCAAGGTGATGATCGTATTCCTCGTCCTGCTGCTCTCCGGCATGGCATACTTTCTGGTCTGAGGCTTCAGGGCCGGGTCGGTGCCGGGCGCTCGCATAGGTGCGTAGCGCCTTAGCTGCTCCTGATGTCGGCGAGCCCTCCGCACAATCGGTAATGTCGATGGTCACCATAGCGGTTACGGCGGAGGGGGCAGACGAGCCGCGCGTCGCGATCTCGCCGGAGACGGTGAAGAAGCTCGTCGCGCTCGGGGCCACGGTGAAGGTCGAGACCGGCGCGGGCGCTCGCTCACGTTTTTCCGATGCTGCCTTGAAGGCGCAGGGGGCAGAGATCGCAGCCACCGCTGCCGATGCGCTGCGCGATGCCGACATTCTCCTCAAGGTGCGCCGTCCTTCGGCGGACGAGCTGAGGCAGCTCAAGCCGGGCGCCATCGTTGTCGCGATCCTCGATCCCTACGGCGACCGCGGGGCGCTCGAGGCGATGGCCGCGTCCAATACCTCACTCTTTGCCATGGAGCTCATGCCGCGCATCACGCGCGCGCAATCGATGGACGTGCTCTCGAGCCAGGCGAACCTCGCCGGCTATAAGGCGGTGGTCGACGCGGCCGCGATGTTCGAGCAGGCGATGCCGATGATGATGACGGCGGCGGGCACGGTTCCCGCCGCAAGAGTCTTCGTCATGGGCGTGGGCGTGGCGGGCCTGCAGGCGATCGCCACGGCGCGACGACTTGGGGCCCAGGTCACCGCTACTGACGTGCGTCCCGCCACTAAAGAGCAGGTCGCCTCGCTGGGCGCCAAGTTCGTTGCCGTCGAGGACGACGAATTCAAGCAGGCACAGACGGCTGCCGGTTACGCCAAGCCCATGTCGGCCGAGTACCAGAAGAAGCAGGCCGAGCTCGTCGCCTCGCACATCAAGAACCAGGATATCGTGATCACCACGGCGCTGATCCCAGGCCGTCCGGCACCCAAGCTCATTTCGCGTGCGATGATCGAGAGCATGAAGCCCGGCGCCGTCATCGTCGATCTCGCGGCCGAGCGCGGCGGCAACACGGAAGCGACCGAGCCCGGCAAGATCGCCACCACGCCGAACGGCGTGCGCATTTTTGCCCCGCTCAATCTGGCGGGCGAGGTGCCGGTTAACGCCTCCAGCCTCTACGCCAAGAACCTGCTCGCGTTCCTCGACACGATGTTCGACAAGGCGACCAAGACCCTCAAGGTCAATTGGGACGACGAGCTGGTCAAAGGCACGCTCATCGCCAAGGACGGCCGGCTCGTGCACCCCAGCCTCACACAGGGATCGTGAGATGACGAAGCGCACCCTCATCGCCACGCTCGCGTCGCTGCTGGCGCTCACCACACCGGCGTTCGCCGCCGGCATCGGCGGCGCGATCGACCCCGTGATCTACGAGCTCATGGTGTTCGCCATGGCGATCTTCGTCGGCTACTACGTCGTCTGGAGCGTCACGCCGGCCCTGCACACCCCGCTCATGTCCGTGACCAACGCGATCTCCTCGGTGATCGTCGTCGGCGCGCTGCTCGCGGTCGCGGTCGAGCACGGCGGCGCCGAGACCTACTCGAGCTTCGATTCCAACCTCGCTTCCAAGGGCTTCGGCCTGCTCGCGCTGGCGATGGCCGCCGTCAACATCTTCGGCGGCTTCCTCGTCACGCAGCGCATGCTCGCGATGTACAAGAAGAAGGGCGACAAACGGTGATGACGCGTACGATCGCCGCGAGGGACAAGCGCCATGTCGCCTAATCTCGTCGCGCTGCTCTACTTGGCCTCCGGCGTGCTGTTCATTCTCGCGCTGCGCGGGTTGTCGAGCCCCGCCACCTCGCGCCAGGGCAATTACTTCGGCATGCTCGGCATGACGATCGCCATGGCGACGACCCTCGCGATCGCATCGCCCCAGCTTCCCATCACCTGGTACCTGATCGGCGGCGGCTTGGGCCTCGGCGGGCTGATCGGCGCCGTCACCGCCCGCCGCATCCCGATGACGGCGATGCCCGAGCTGGTCGCGGCCTTCCATTCGCTCGTCGGCCTCGCGGCCGTGTTTGTCGCCGCCTCCGCCCTTTATGCGCCCGAGTTCTTCGGCATCGGCGAGCACGGTGCCATCCACGCCGCGAGCCTGATCGAGATGTCGCTCGGCGTCGCCATCGGTGCCATCACCTTCACCGGCTCCGTCATCGCGTTCATGAAGCTGTCGGGGCGCATGTCCGGCAAGCCGATCATCCTGCCGCTGCGCCACGTGATCAACCTGGCGCTGTTCGTGGGGCTCATCTACCTCATCTATCTCTTCTATCTGTCGGGCGGCGAGCCGCTGCTGTTCTGGGCGATCACCGCCACGGCGATGCTGTTCGGCATCCTGATCATCATCCCGATCGGCGGCGCCGACATGCCCGTCGTCGTGTCGATGCTGAACTCGTACTCGGGCTGGGCGGCCGCCGGTATCGGCTTCACGCTGTCGAACATCGCACTCATCATCACCGGCGCACTCGTCGGCTCGTCGGGCGCGATCCTCTCCTACATCATGTGCAAGGGGATGAATCGCTCATTCATCTCGGTGATCCTCGGCGGCTTCGGCGGCGAGGTCGCGGGCCCAGCCGGGGGCGCCGAGCAGAAGCCGGTCAAGCTCGGCTCGGCGGAAGATGCCGCCTACGTCATGAAGAATGCCGCGCGCGTCATTATCGTGCCGGGCTACGGCATGGCCGTCGCGCAGGCGCAGCACGCGCTGCGTGAAATGGGCGACCAGCTCAAGAAGGCCGGCGTCGAGGTCAAATACGCGATCCACCCCGTTGCGGGCCGCATGCCCGGGCACATGAACGTGCTGCTGGCGGAAGCGAATGTGCCTTACGATGAGGTCTTCGAGCTCGAGGACATCAATTCCGAGATGCCGCAGGCCGACGTCGTCTACGTCATCGGTGCCAACGACGTGGTCAATCCGGCAGCCGAGACCGACAAGACCTCGCCGATCTACGGCATGCCGGTGCTGCAGGCCTGGAAAGCCGGCACCGTGCTGTTCAACAAGCGCAGCCTTGCGTCGGGATATGCCGGCATCGACAATCCGCTCTTCTACAACGACAACACCGTCATGGTGCTGGGCGATGCCAAGAAGATGACGGAAGAGATCGTCAAGGCGCTGGCGCACTAGCGCATCGCTCTGCCGGTATGGCGCGCGCCTTCCCAGGTGTCATCCTCGGACTTGGTCCGAGGACCCACGGGTCAACGAATTCAGTTCTAACCGGTAGGGAGCCGAGCGTCACACAACGCCTATCCGCCGGCACAAGTTGAGGACTGGGTCCTCGGGACAAGCCCGAGGATGACAGTTGAATACGTGGATACAGTAGCCCGAGACATCGCATGCTGCGCTTTTACATGTCGCACTTGGTCATCGTCACCGTCGCTGCACTCGGCGTGTTCGTGCCGGGGGCCGTGAACGCCGCGCCGCGCTTCAAAGCTGTGGCGTTCGACTACTTCGTGATCTTCAACGCCAACTCGGTCGTCCCCATCGTCGAGAAGGAATTTCCCGGCAAGGGGACCGAGTTCACCACCGCGTGGCGCGCGCGCCAGTTCGACTACGGCTTCCTGCGCTCGATTACGGGCCACCAGGACGATTTCTTCAAGGTCACCGAGGATGCGCTCGTCTATACCGCCGAAGCGCTGCACCTCGACCTGCCGCCCGATAAGCGCGAGCGCCTGCTCAACGCCTACCTCACGCTTGACCCCTGGCCCGATACGGTCGCCGCGCTGAAAAAGCTGAAGGCCGCCGGCGTTCGCATCATCACGATCGCGAATTTCTCGCCGCGCATGCTCCGAGCCAATGCCGACCGCGCCGGCATCACCGACCTGTTCGATGAATTGCTCTCGACCGAGGTCAACC
Source organism: uncultured Alphaproteobacteria bacterium (assembly GCA_963726795.1). Classification (GTDB taxonomy): domain Bacteria; phylum Pseudomonadota; class Alphaproteobacteria; order Rhizobiales; family Hyphomicrobiaceae; genus Hyphomicrobium_A. Next base: position 12,498 of record CAVSDD010000005.1, read on the forward strand.
ACAGCTACAAGCCTGAGCCGCGCGCCTATGCGCTCGGCATGGAGCATCTTGGGCTCAAGAAGGACGAGATCGTGTTCGCCGCGTTCGGCGGCTGGGACGCGTACGGCGCCAAGAGCTTCGGATATCCGACCTACTGGGTGAACCGGTTCAAGCTGCCGATGGAAAAGCTTGGGCTCGAGCCCGACGCTACCTCCAACGACATGGCCGGCCTGCTGCGCTTCGTTCTCGGCGAGGACGGTTCGCGGTGACGGCGGGCGCAAGGTCTCGGAATTGGTCTTGCGCGTTGCTCTCGTCAGGCCGCCGCTTTCTGAAGGTGTTGTGCCTTGCAGCGCCGTTCGCCGCCACGCTTCCGCTTGCGTGCATTGCGGCCGAAGGCTTCTTTTCCGATCGCCTGCCGCCCGCCGTCCGCTCGATCTGGCCGTCGGTGTACGCCTTCGTCTGCGAAAGCCGCTCCAGCTCCTACACGGCAACCGCATTTCTCGTCGGGCGCAAGGGCCGCGGTGACCGCGCGGACTACTATTTTATCACCGCCGGCCACGCAATCGGCGACTGCAAGCACCCGCAACGCTACCTCGTCGAGAACATCAACCAGCTGGGTTTCGAGAGCGACGGCATCACGCTCGCGCCCTCGCCGCAGCGGCTTAAAGGCGTGCAGCTCGTCTATCTCGACGACGCCTACGATATCGCCGTCGTGAAAGTTGAGGCGGCGGCGGGCCTGAAGATCGGCAGCCCGCTCATCGCCGACGATACCTGCGATGGCGCGCTCAACCACGAGATCTATGCGGTTGGCTTTCCCGGGGTGAGCAAGCGGCGCTCGCTGCACCTTGCGCGCGAGGCAAAGCGCTGGAGCAAGGGCGACTATGTGGGCCTCGGGCGCGCAGAATTTCGAGGGGCCAAGTCGACATACATCGCGGCGACGGTCGATTCACTTCCCGGCAATTCGGGCGGGCCTGTGGTGGACGCGAAGGGAACCCTGATTGGCGTTCTCGTGCAGGGTGCCGCCGCGGCTGACAACGGCTTTCGCTACGACGTCGATCCCAAGCAGCCCAAGGACTGGCAGTCGTTCCTCGTGCCGTGCGGCCAGGTCGCGCGCATTCTTGAAAAAAATGGTCTGAAGTAGCCCGACGAGCCGCCGGCGGTGGCCTTAGGCCAAGGCTTAACCGCTTTGCTCTAGAAAGAACGGCACGGCGGCTGTCGATTGATCGGAGTGAAACCTTGCGCCTGGATGCCATAGCGGTGGGGATCGATCCGCCCCACGACATCAACGTGATTGTCGAAGTCCCGATCGGCGGGGACCCCATCAAGTATGAGATGGATAAGGCGTCGGGCGCCTTGGTGGTCGATCGCTTTCTCTACACGCCGATGCGCTACCCGGGAAATTACGGGTTCGTGCCCCATACCCTGTCGCGAGACGGCGATCCGATCGACGTCCTCGTTTGCAACACGCGCGCCATCGTGCCGGGCGCCGTGATCAACTGCCGCCCGATCGGCGTGCTGGTGATGGACGACGAGGGGGGCGGCGACGAGAAGGTCCTCGCGGTGCCGAACCGCAAGTTGACGCGGCGCTATGACAAGGTCGCCAACTACACCGATCTGCCGGGCATCCTGGTCGAGCAGATCGAGCACTTCTTCGCGCACTACAAGGATCTCGAGCCCGACAAATGGGTCAAGATCGACCATTGGGGCGACGCGGCCGAGGCGCGGCGCCTGATCGGCGAGGCCATCGCCCGCGCAAAGGGTAGGTAGCGCTCCGGCCGCCGCGATCAGCCGGAGCGAGGATGCTCCTCAGCACCGCGCGTCGGCGCCGCTCACTTCCCGCCGGTGTCGTCGTTGCTCGGCACGTTGCGGCGCTCGGGCTGCTCGACTTTGCTCGTGTCGCTCTCTGGCTTGGCACCCTGACCATCGCCCGTGTGCGTGCCCTCGTCCGTCCCCATCTTCGCCGAGCCCGGGGCTCCGCTCTCGTCGTCGGGCTTCATGCCATCGGTCGCCGGCAAATCGCCCGGCGCCATCTTGCCGGCGCTGTCGTCGGCCGCGACCACGAGTTGGTCACTGCCAAGATCGGAGCGCGCGAACGCCGCCGTGCCAAAACCCGTGACGCTAAGTGCTGCCACCACAACGACTGCTTTGAAGCTCATCTCAGTCCTCCATCTTCTGGCGCCGGATTGGAACCTCCGGCTGCCGGTGCGCCGCCAGCATGCGGCGCGCGATGCGGGCGATTTGTGGCGAACGCCGCGCGGGCGCGCAAGAGTGCCGGTTCGCACCTGCGAGCCGGCTGTCATCGCCTGGTGGAGGTCGAGAATATTATCCCCGCTCTCCGACGCCCCCTTACGCTGCGCGCGCCCGCTCCGACGACCGGGGTGCAGACGTGCGCTGGCGGACTTGCACGGAACGGGCCGGCACATCGGGTGGGAATGATAAGCTGCCCCCGAGTCCTTCCTGCCGCTGAGGCGAAGATCTCAGTGACGCTCCGGATAGGGATGCAGTTCGGAGAATGGCGGTGGACAGCCCGCGTGCCTGTGTGGGGCGGCGATGGCCGCATCCAACTCTCGATCAAAGCGATGGGCCAGACCCGCCCCGCTCCCGGTCGCCTTCTTCTAAACCTTCGAGGGCTGGGCCCTGCGGGGCAAATAGCCTGTGCGCGCACCGTTAGCATTCCCACATATGCGCTGTAACCTGCGCGAGCCGCAGCACCGAAAGGAACAGCCATGCGCATCGGCGTGCCCAAGGAAGTGAAGGTCCACGAGTACCGCGTCGGCTTGATCCCCGCGAGCGCGCGCGAGGCCGTCGCGCACGGGCACGAGGTGCTGGTCGAAACCGGCGCGGGCGAGCGCATGGGCGTCTCGGACGACGACTACCGCCGCGCCGGCGCAAATATCGCGCGCAATGCCGCCGAGGTCTTCGAGCGCGCCGAGCTCGTCGTGAAGGTGAAGGAGCCCCAGCCCCAGGAGCGCGCGATGCTGCGCCAGGGACAGACGCTGTTCACCTACCTGCATCTGGCTCCCGATCCGGCCCAGGCCAAGGATCTCATGAATTCCGGCGTGACCGCGATCGCGTATGAGACCGTGACGGGAGCCAACGGCGGCTTGCCGCTGCTCTCGCCGATGAGCGAGGTCGCCGGCCGCATGTCGATCCAGGCGGGCGCCCATTGCCTCGAGATGGAGCAGGGCGGCCGCGGCATGCTGCTCGGCGGCACGGCCGGTGTCGCGCCTGCAAACGTCGTGGTGATCGGCGGCGGTGTCGCCGGCGTCAACGCGGTGCGCATGAGCATCGGGCTCGAGGCGCGCCGTCACCTGCATCGACATCAATATTGAGCGCCTTTATGCGCTCGATCAGCGGTTCGGGGCATCGCTGAACACGATCTTCTCCACGCGACAGGCGATCGAGGATTACGTGCTGCAAGCCGATCTCGTTATCGGTGCGGTACTGCTGCCCGGCGCCGCCGCGCCCAAGCTCATCACCGAGGATCTCGTCAAGGCCATGAAGCGCGGCTCGGTCATCGTCGACATTTCAATCGACCAGGGCGGATTCTCCGAGACATCGCGCCCGACGACGCACGCCAATCCAAGCTACGTCATGCACGGCGTCGTGCACTACTGCGTCACCAACATGCCGGGCGCGGTGGCGCGCACCTCGACCTTTGCGCTCAACAACGCGACGCTCCCCTTCGTGCTGGCGCTAGCCGATAAGGGTGTCACCACCGCGTTGCGCGCCAATCCGCACCTGCTGGCCGGGCTCAATGTCTTTGAAGGTCAGATCACGCATGCCGCCGTAGCAGAAGCGTTGGGAACGCCGTATGTCGCCCCGGCTCGCGCCATAGCGGCGTGAATGAGTGCCGTGTGAGCGCCCGAATTAGGTGCCCTTGCGCGGGCGCAGGCAAAAAAAATGCCGGGCATTGACTGATGCCCGGCGTCGAGGGTCGAGGGACCTATTTAAATAACCTTGGCGCTGAAATGCTCCCTCTCAACATGCCATAAACACTGGTTGCTGAACGTTGTAATTTGCAATTGAAGGTTGCGCAAGGCTCTCATTTCTACCCGTTGCACGAACAACACACGATCATGATTACCGCGACCATCGCTTGGTTTTCCGCGACAGATTTGTGACCGTGACTGCTAAGCGTTTGTCTCGTCACATCAAGTTCGGGGGGCCGCGTACATGGCCGCAGAAGTCGGTCGCGCTGGCGACAGCGTCGCTTCGGCTCGCACATCGAGCCTCGCGCCGGTCAGCACGCAAACCGCGCTCAATACGCTCATCTGGGCGCTGCTGATCCTGGCGCTCGTGACCCTCAACGAGATCGCTCTTGCGGAGCTTCACGCCGGCCGGGGCGCTGCCATCGGCATCGAGAACGGCCCGCTCGAAGACGCCCAGCTGGTGTTGATGCTGCCGGCCATTGCGCTCTTCTGGTACGCGGGATGGCGGGGGTTTGGCGCGGTACGGGTCGCCGGTGTCTTGATCGCACTTGCAGGAATGCTGGCGTTTTCACGCGAGCTCGACTTCAAGAGTTTTGAAAGCCCCATGACGCCAGATTTCGACTGGCTCGTGGTGCACCACTTGCAGGACACGATCTTCGCTGTCCTCGGCGGTGCGGCGGCCATTTATATGTGGGTGCAGCGGCGATACTTTTGGGCTCTAGTGCGGCTGGGTTTGAGATGGCAGGCGTGGCCTTGCGCGGCAGCGCTTTTCCTCCTGTGTCTTGCGGAGTTCTATCTTGATGGGCGCCCCAGCACCGCCGGGCACTTCTGGGAAGAGCTGGTTGAGACCAACGGATATTTCCTGTTTGCCATCGCCGCGTGGCGGCACACGACGCTCATCGGCGATCCGGTGCTCGACGTCCCGCTCTAGCGTTGGCGCTGAAGCGCGCAAGTCGGCGCGCTGTCCATGATCAAGGTCGTAATCGCGATCGGCTTGCTCTATGCGCTTGTCGCGGTCGCGGCCTTCATCGCGCAGCGCAAGCTCATGTACTTCCCCGATCCCGAGCGCGTGCCGCCCTCGAATTTCGCGCTCACCGGCGTGGAGGAGCGTTCACTTGCGACACCGGACGGCGAGACGCTCGTCGCCTGGTATGGCCGCGCACCCCCAGGCCGCCCGACGCTGCTGTATTTCCACGGCAATGCCGGAAATTTGGCGAACCGCTCGGAGCGCGTTCGCAAGTATCTGGCGCGCGGCATCGGCGTTTTCATGTTGAGCTACCGCGGCTACAGCGGTTCCACCGGGACACCGACCGAGCGCAACAATGTCGCCGACGCGAGGCTTGCCTACGAGACGCTCGTGGCTGATGGCATCGATCCGCGCGACATCGTGCTCTACGGGGAATCGCTGGGGTCGGGCATCGCGGTGCAGCTTGCTGCCGAGAAGCCGGTCGGCGGCATCGTGCTCGACGCGCCTTACACCTCGATCGTCGATGTGGCGGCGGGCGCCTACCCGTTCCTCCCGGTGCGCAACTTCATGTTCGACCGCTACGAGACGATGAGCTTCCTGCCGCGCGTGAAGGCGCCGCTGCTCATCGTGCACGGGGAAGCCGATTCAGTAATCCCCGTCGCCATGGGCCGCGCAATATATGAAGCCGCCAACGGCCCAAAGGAGATCGCGACCTTCCCGGGCGCGGGGCATTCCGACCACCATCTCTTTGGCTCGACCGAGGAGGTTCACCGCTGGATCGACAGCCTCTCGCGCTCGCGCGCACCAACCCAATACGAAACACGCCCGTAAGCCATTGGCCGACGGGCGCGTTGAACTTGCAGAGCTTGGGTATTGCTTACCTGGGTCCGCGCGGTGCGCCGGGACGGGCAGGTGCGCCGGGACGCGTGGTCGGCGCTGGCTTGCCGGGAAGCAGACCTTCGCGCTGGGCGCGCTTGCGAGCGAGCTTGCGGGCGCGGCGCACGGCCTCGGCCTTTTCGCGTGCCTTGCGCTCGGAGGGCTTCTCGAAATAGTTGCGCAGCTTCATCTCACGGAAAATGCCCTCGCGCTGCATCTTCTTCTTGAGCGCTTTGAGAGCCTGATCGACGTTGTTGTCGCGGACGAGAACCTGCAAGCTATGTCTTCCTCTGATGGATCTTATGAGCGCGGCAAGCGCACCGGCAGGGTTCCTGCAGGCACCGAGCGCCGCTCAATTGCGCGGTCTGTAGCAAAAAGACCCGGGGTTGTCCATCAGGCCTGGGGGGCCTCAACGCGAGGTTATCCAGGTCACATGCCCCATCTTGCGGCCTGCCCGGGCTTCCCGTTTGCCGTACAGGTGCAGGCAGGCGCCGGGCTCCCCTGCCAGCCGCTCCCAGGCGTTGGCGTCGGCTCCGATCAAATTGTCCATCCGCGCATTTGAATGGCGGTCCGTTTCGCCCAGCGGCCAGCCGGCGACGGCGCGCATGTGATTTTCGAACTGGCTCACCGAACAGGCGTCGATGGTCCAGTGCCCGGAGTTGTGCACGCGCGGCGCGATCTCGTTGACGACCAGCGGCTCGGTGCCCCCGACGTAGAACATTTCGACCCCCAGCACGCCGACATAGCCAAGCGCCTCGGCGATCGTTTGCGCGATCGTGCGTGCCCGGTCCTGATGCGCGGCCGAAAGCTCGCTCGGCACCGTCGAGGTGCGCAGGATGCCGCCCTCGTGGTGGTTCACCGGAATGTCGTAGCAACTCATCGTGCCGTCGCTGCCGCGCACGATGATGACCGACACCTCGAACTTGAAAGGGACGATACCTTCGAGCACCGAGGGAACCTTGCCCACGTCGGCGAACGCTTGCGCGAGATCGGCCGCAGCCTCGAAACGCACCTGGCCCTTGCCGTCGTAGCCGAAGCGGCGCGTCTTCAGAATTGCCGGAACGCCGACGGCTTTCACAGCGCCGTCGAAATCCTGCGGGCCGTCGATGGCGGCGAAGGGTGCGACCGGCAACCCAAGGCTCGAGATGAATGTCTTCTCGATCAGGCGGTCCTGCGCGACCTCGAGCGCCTTCGATCCGGGGCGCAGCGGCTTCAAACGCTCGGCAATCGCCGCAGCGGCCAGAGGCACGTTCTCGAACTCGTAGGTGACGGCATCGACAGAGCGCGCAAACGATTCGAGCTTCGCCTCATCGTCGAAGCCGCCGATCGTGACGGCGGCCGCCACGTCACAGGCAGGGCCAGGAGCATCGCTGTAGATGTGGCACTTGAATCCTAAGCGCGAGGCGGCGACCGCGAGCATGCGGCCAAGCTGGCCGCCGCCCATGATGCCAATCGTCGAGCCGGGCGGCAGCGCCTGCATTCGCGCCTCAAGCGTCCTTGGGGACTTCGGCGACGGCGGCGGTGCGCGCGGCGCGGTAGGCGTCGACGCGGTCTGCCACGCCGGCGTCGGCCAGTGCCAGAATCTGTGCGGCGAGCAGCCCGGCGTTGGTCGCTCCCGTCTCGCCGATCGCAAGCGTGCCGACCGGCACGCCGGCCGGCATCTGTACGATGGAATAGAGACTGTCGCGGCCCCCGAGGGCGGCCGTCGGGATGGGCACCCCGAGCACTGGAAGTGTGGTCAAGGAGGCGGTCATTCCCGGCAGATGCGCGGCGCCACCGGCTCCGGCGATGATCACTTTCAGCCCGCGCTGGCGCGCACTTTTTGCGTATTCATACAGGCGTTCGGGCGTGCGGTGGGCGGAGACGATCCGCTTCTCGTAAGGGATCTTCATCTCATCCAGAATTGCCGCTGCACCCTTCAAGGTGGGCCAGTCGGATTGGCTCCCCATGATGATGCCGACCACGGGCTTCCCGCTGCTCATTTTTCTGCGTCCGGCGCAAAGGAAAGCGGGGGATTACAGGAGCCGCCCGCCGGTTACAAGAGGCGTCTTTGGGTCTTTCGACCGGCCCCTCGCAGCGGGCTGCTAAGCGATGATGTCGGGAAGGAGCTGGTCCTCGATCGCGGTGATGCGATCCTTGATCGAAAGCTTGCGCTTCTTGAGCCGCTTGACGAGGAGCTGATCGCCGCTCGAGCTGCCTTCAAGCAGAATGATCTCGTCGTCCAGCTCGCGGTGCTCCGCCCTGAGCTTGACGAGTTCGTCGCGAAGCTCTCTTTCGTCGACGCGCTTCATGCTGCTGCTGCTTGCCCGGCCAAAACGCCCCCTCATTATCACCGCGCAAGCGCGTGGACTATCCTCCTGTCGATTGTCCGTTGCAAGGGAGCGCAAGCGGGCAGTGCATAAACTCCATTGCGTATACGTGGCCGCGCATCACGACTGCTGCCGATTGACGCGATTTTGGCAAAATTGCCTCAATCCGATGCAACCCAACCGCGCTGCTTGCATTGGACAACTGCCGTTTTGTCTGGCACGTTTACGTGTCTCTTCAACTTCTCATGGAGGACCATGATGGCGCTTGCGGCTCATATCGCGGAGCTAGCGGAGAAGCATCGGCTTCTCGAGCGTAAAATTCAAACAGAGATCGCCCGCCCCGGGTCGGACGACATCGAAATCCACCGATTGAAACTCGAAAAATTGAAGCTTAAGGACGAGATCGCGCGCCTTTCCGGCGATCGCGAGACCCGCCACTAAGCGGCTCTCGGCGAGGCGAGCGCCCCTCGCTCGCCTCCCAACAACCCCGCTTATAAGAACTCACGCCGTGCGCGCGTTGAGGTGCGGATAGTCTTTTCCCCGCACAGCAATTGCACTGTATTGATTCGCGTTGGCGGCGCTTAGCGAGCGCTAGGCGTCCTTCGCCATTTCCTTGGCCATCTGCCGCAGCTTGAACTTCTGGATTTTGCCGGTCGAGGTTCGCGGCACATCCACGAACACGATATGGCGCGGGCACTTGTAGCGCGCGAGCCCCTCGCGGCACCAGGCAATCAATTCATCCGCGGTCGCGGTTGCACCTGGTCGCAGCTCCACGAAAGCGCACGGGGTCTCGCCCCACTTCTCGTCGGGCTTTGCCACCACGGCGCAACAGGAAACGGCTGGGTGCTTGTAGAGCACGTCCTCCACCTCGATCGACGAGATATTCTCGCCGCCCGAAATGATGATGTCCTTGGAGCGGTCTTTGAGCTGGATGTAGCCGTCGGGATAAAGGACGCCCAGATCGCCGGAGTGAAACCAACCGCCTTCGAACGCCTCATCGCTCGCGGACGGGTTTTTCAGATAGCCCTTCATCACGATATTGCCGCGGAACATCACCTCGCCGAGCGTTTCGCCGTCGGCCGGGACCACGGTCATTGTAATGGGGTCCATGACCGTCAGCCACTCGAGCGCCACGTAGCGCACGCCCTGGCGCGTACGCTTGAACGCGCGTCCCGATTCATCGAGATCGTTCCACTCGGTATGCCACTCGTTGACCACGGCCGGCCCGTAAGTCTCGGTGAGCCCGTAGAGATGCGTCAGGCGGAAGCCGGCGGCGGTCATTGCGTCCATGACCGATTGCGGTGGCGGCGCAGCGGCGTGGTTGACCCAGATCGTATGCGAGATGGGACGCTTTTCCTCGTCGCGTCGCGTTGAGCAGCGTAGTCATCACGATGGGCGCACCGGACAGATGCGTGACGCGATGGTCGGCGATGGCGTCATACATCGCCTTCGCGCGCACCCACCTCAAGCACACGTGCGTGCCGGCGACGACCGACAGCGACCAGGGAAAGCACCAGCCGTTGCAGTGGAACATCGGCAGCGTCCACAGGTAGACGGGATGCAGCCCCATGCCGGTCTCGAGCGTGTTGGCGTAACACATGAGCGCCGCGCCGCGGTGGTGGTAGACGACGCCCTTGGGATTGCCTGTCGTGCCCGAGGTGTAGTTGAGCGAGATCGCATCCCACTCGTCCGCCGGGAGCTGCCAGGCAAAATCGGCCTCACCCGACGCCAGGAAGGTCTCGTAGTCGATGTCGGACAGGCACTCGCCCGTCTGCGGGAATTCCTTGTCGTCGTAGTCGATGATGATCGGCTTGACGCTCGCCTGCGCCAGGGCGTCCTTCATCGTCGCGGCGAACTCGCGATCGGTGATGAGCAGCTTCGAATTCGCGTGGTCGAGCTGGAAAGCAATGATCGCCGCATCGAGCCGCGTGTTGATCGTGTGCAGGACGGCGCCAAGCATCGGGATGCCGTAGTGGGCCTCCAGCATTGCGGGCGTGTTGGACAGCATCACCGAAACGGTGTCGTTGCGGCCAATGCCACGCTGGGCGAGAGCAGACGCCAGCCGGCGGCAGCGCGCATAAAAGGTCGCGTAGCTGACCTTGGCCTTGCCGTGAATGATGGCCGGATGGTCCGGATAGACCGCCGCCGCCCGCTCCAGGAACTGCAACGGTGTCAGCGGCTGGTAGTTGGCGGGGTTCTTGTCGAGATGCTCGTCGTAGGGGTTGGCGGACATCGGTGGCCGGCGCTTTCACGAAGCTTGTGCGGAAATACGTGGGGAGGCTCAGGGAAACGCTAGCGAAATGCACGGGCGCGGGCAACGGCTCCAGCGGTGGATCGAGATGCAAAGCGCGCGGTGCCCGCTTTTGCAGCAGGTCTTTTTGCGCTAATGTCGAACGGCATGGCGTTGCTGGGAGAGTGCCATGAGCGAGTTAAAACAGCAGACGATCGCGCTCTGGATATTGCTCATGCTGTTGATGATGATCCCTTGGATCGTCGAATTAACAGAAGAGCTGTTCTGAACGTCGGGATCTGACCAGCCTGGGGGCTGGGCGGTTTCGCGCGTCCTGTAGTCAAGTCTAGGCTGCCATTTCGGCCTTTTTTTACGCTCGGGCCTTAGCGTCCCCGTTAGTGTGGCGGCCGCTGAAGGTTGGTTGGCGTGGACGGCGTATATCTCAGGGCATTGTTCGCGGCCGCGCTGTTTGCGCTGCCGGCCGGTCTCATCGTCATCGCCACCTCGTTCTGGCCGAATGACGCCCTTTTCCAGCCCAACGGCTTCTACCTCGGCAGCGACTTCGTGAACTACTGGTCGGGCGGCCGCTTGGCGCTGCTGGGCAAGGTCGACACCCTCTACCATCTGGCTCCCTACAATGCGCTCTTGAAGGAGTGGTTCAATCCCGAGCTTCGGCTCGTGAACTTCTCCTATCCTCCGCACGCACTGCTATTGTTGCTGCCGATTGGGCTCTTCCCCTACCTCATCGCACTGGCGATCTGGTCGCTCGCCGGCACGTGCGGGTTCATCAATGCCGCGCTCGGCGGCGCGCCACAGCGCGACGACGGCCGGCTCATGCTGGCCCTGCTATTGGCGCCGGTACTGTGGGTCAACATCGTGTTCGGCCAGTTTGGGCTGTTGCTCGCGGCGATCTTCGTCAGCGCCCTGCGCGCGCTCCCGACGCGACCGATCCTCGCCGGCGTGCTCATTGGCGTGCTCACCGTGAAGCCGCAGCTCGGATTGCTGCTGGCGCCGATGTTGCTCTTGCTCGGCGCTTGGCGTGCGCTGTTGGCCGCTGCGTTGACCGCGCTCGTCCTGTGCGCGCTGAGCATATTGGCGTTCGGTCTGGAACCCTGGCGCGTCTACGTTTCCGAGACCATGCCGTTCCAATGGCATTTCATAGAAGCGATGGACGGCTTCTACCGTTTCCAGATGATCACGCCCTACACCGCGTTCTGGTTCTTGGGGGTGCCCATGCGGGCGGCGCTGCTGCTGCAAGGGATCGTGTCGGTTCTCGTCGCGGGCGCCACGTTTGCCGTATTGCGCAGCGAGGCTGCATGGCCGCTGAAGGCGACGGTTGTCGCGTTCGGCTCGGTGCTGATGGTGCCCTACGTGCTGGCTTACGATCTTGCAATCCCGTTCGCGGCGTTGATTTGGTGCCTGCGCGCGGATGGACTGCGCAGCGATGTCGCGAGGGCGGGATTCATCGGCGCGCTGTGGGCGCTGCCTTTTGGGCTCGGCATTCTCTCGCAGACGCAAGGCTTGCCGCTGCTGCCGCTCGTATTGATGGCGGCGTTCGCCTGGCTCGTCGCCGAGGCGCTCGATTGGCGCCGCTTCAGTCTGCGATCGCCCGCCAAGGCCTGACGTGCTCTTACTCCTCCTGCGGCTCGGATTCCCTGTCTGTTGCGAGCGTCGCGTCTTCCGGCTCCTCGGCGACCTTCATCCGCTTGAGCTTGGCGAAGACGCGCGCCTGCTCTTCTTCCGGCGTTTCCTCGCGCTGCTCCTCGACCTTGGGCTGCATGATCTCGGTCTTGCGCGGCTCGTCCGCCACCTCGGTCGTCTCCTCGGTGGGCAGCAGCGTTCCGGCCTTCTCCATGCCCTTCTGCGAATCCTTGCGCTCGCGGTCCAGGCGCCGCGCGCCTTTCTTGACCTCGTTGTCGAGATCGATCTGGCTGCACAGTCCCAGCGTGACGGGATCCTGCGGCGTCAGGTTCGGCGCGTTCCAATGGCTGCGGTCGCGGATCTGCGCGATCGTGGGCTTCGTCGTGCCGACGAGGCGCATGATCTGGCTGTCTTTCAGCTCGGGATGATTGCGCAAGATCCAGAGGACCGCGTTGGGCCGGTCCTGGCGGCGCGAGAGTGGTGTGTAGCGCGGGCCCTTCTTGGCCGGCGTCTCGGGAACGGCGACCTTGGCTTCGGCAAGGTGAAGCGCATGCGAGGGATCGCCTTCAGCGATCTCGATCTCATCGCGCGTGAGCTGCGCGGACGTCACGGGATCGAGCCCCTTGATGCCCTGCGCGACATCACCGTCGGCGATGCCTTTCACCTCGAGCACGTGCAGCCCGCAGAACGCTGCGATCTGCTCGAATGTCAGCGAGGTGTTCGCCACGAGCCAGACGGCGGTCGCTTTCGGCATCAAGGGTCTGCGGTCGCTCATAAGGATTTTACCTCCGGCGTCCTGCGGTGAGGTCCGCAGGGCCAAGCGTTTTTAAGGCAACTGGGGAATGGCGCCTTATAGCTCGCTCGCCCTCACGGGTGCAACGGGGATCGGCCGAATTGGTTGGCAGGACCCGAAGCGCTCGCCATTGTCGCCACTCAAGACCACAGATAGTGTCGCCCCGCGCGAAAAAACAGCCGGTAACCACGAGGCGTAAACCAAGGGAGTTGGGCGCATGGCGGATGCGACAAAAGGCGTTTACTTCGAAGATCTTAGCGTCGGCCAGGAGGCGAGCCTCTCCAACATAGTGACGGAAGAGATCATCAAGGCCTTTGCCGAGATCTCGGGTGATCGCAACCCCGTGCATCTGGACGCCGATTACGCGGCCAAAACGATATTCAAGGAGCGCATTGCGCACGGCATGCTGGCAGCTGCCTACATCTCGGCCGTGTTCGGCACCAAGCTTCCCGGACCAGGTGCCATCTACATCTCGCAGACGCTGTCGTTCAAAGCGCCCGTCAAGATCGGCGATACGGTGGTGACGACCGTGAAGGTTGCCGAACTCATGCCAGAGAAGCGCCGCGCGCGTTTCTCGTGTGTGTGCGCGGTGAACGGCAAGCCCGTCGTTGAAGGCGAGGCGATGCTGATGGTGCCGGCGCGGCCGGCGTGACGCGCCTAGCGGCGCGAGGACCAGTGTGCGCCCGGCAGGAAATGCCGTCCGCCGTGAGCGCCGCCCACGACCGCGTTGGCGAGAATAGTCCCGACCACCGTCACGATGAGGCCGATCACGATCTGGGGGATCCAATCCTTCATGGACGTGGAGGATGCTAGAGATGAGCGGCGGAATTTGGACGCATGCTGCGCGCTAACGAAAGAAACAATCACGATGCTGGTTGTTCACGGCTACGAGAAAGTGCCGCTGGAAGCGCGCGGCGGCGTGCTCGCCATCGGTAACTTTGACGGTGTGCATCGGGGCCATCAGGCGTTGCTTGCCGCAGCCGCCGATCGCGCGCGCGCGATCGGCGCGCCTGCCGGCGCGCTCGTGTTTGAGCCGCACCCGCGCGAGTTTTTCCATCCCGAGGAGCCGCACTTCCGGCTGACGCCGCTTGCCCAGAAGCTCGAGATTTTCGCGGGCATGGGTCTCGATCTTGCGGTCGTGCTCGATTTCAACGCGCAGCTTGCAGGGCTTCCAGCCGACGATTTCATCAAGCGCGTGCTGGTGGAAGCCCTGGGCGCGCGCCACATCGTCATCGGGCATGATTTCTTCTTCGGCAAAGGCCGCAGCGGAACGCCCGAGACGATGCAGGCTGCCGCCGCCAAGTACGGCTTCGGGCTGACGATCATCGCGCCCGTCGCCGACGACGGAGAGGTGCTGTCATCGAGCGCGATCCGGCTGCGGCTCGCGCAGGGAGACGTGAAGGGCGCGGCGCACATGCTCGGGCGCTGGTGGCGCGCGGGCGGCAAGGTCGTCGGCGGCGCCAAGCGTGGGGAGGGGCTTGGCTTTCCAACGGCGAACATTCCCTTGCCCCAGGGGACGAGCCTCGGCCACGGCATCTATGCGGTGCACGCCACGATCGAAGGGAAGCGCTATGACGGTGCGGCTTATCTCGGCACGCGCCCCACCTACGATGACGGGATGCCGGTGCTCGAAGTGTTCCTGTTCGACTTTCACGGCGACCTCTACGGGCTCGAGGTCGCGGTGGAGTTCATCGACTTCGTGCGCGGGGACCGCAAGTTCTCAACAAGCGAGGCGCTGATCGCGCAAATGCGGACCGACTGCGACAGCGCGCGAGCGATCCTCGCCGCGGCGCCGGCAATGCCCGCCTAGGGGGCTGCGCGCGAACGGCGCCTTTATTCGCGGGGGGCATGTTGCTAGAACCCCCGCCAGCAATTCCGCAAGATGGGCGGCGAGATCAGATTATGACCAAAGACAGCGGCACCAAGGATGGTGCCGGAAAAAGCACGAAATGAAGCCGAAGGAGGCTGCATCGCCGTCGGCCGCAGCAGCGCCTGCGCCTACTCCGCAGCCTGCGGCTGTTCCGAAGGCCCCAGCGTCAGAAGGCGGCCGCGACTGGAGCAAGACGCTGTTCCTGCCCGAGACGGATTTCCCCATGCGCGCCGGGTTGCCCGAGCTCGAGCCGAGGTTGCTGCAGCGCTGGAACGACATCGGGCTCTATGAGCTTCTGCGTGGCGCAGCGCGCGGGCGCCCGAAATTCCTGCTGCACGACGGGCCACCCTACGCCAACGGGCAGATCCACATCGGACACGCGCTGAACAAGATCCTGAAAGACCTCGTCGTCAAATCGCAGACGATGCTGGGCTACGATTCCAACTACGTGCCGGGCTGGGACTGCCACGGCCTGCCGATCGAATGGAAGATCGAGGAGAGCTATCGCGCCAAGGGCCGCGAGAAGCCGAAGTTCGACGACGCCGACGCGATCAACGCGTTCCGCGCCGAGTGCCGCGCCTTTGCGCGTCACTGGGTCGAGGTGCAGCGCGAGGAGTTCAAGCGGCTCGGCGTCGTCGGCGATTGGGCGCATCCGTATTTGACCATGAGCCACGCGGCCGAAGCCGCGATCGCCAACGAGATCATGAAGTTTGCGATGAACGGCGCGCTCTATCGCGGGTCGAAGCCGGTGATGTGGTCGGTCGTGGAGAAGACCGCGCTCGCGGAGGCCGAGGTCGAGTACCAGGACTATCAGTCGGACATGATCTGGGTGAAGTTCCCGGTCATGTGGACGCGCCAAGCGCGAGTGACTGCAGCCGCTGGCGACCGGCGAAACCGATCTGCTCACAAGCTTCGATCGTTATCTGGACGACGACACCGTGGACCATCCCGGGCAACCGCGCGATCTCGTTCTCGTCGAAGATCGACTACGGCCTCTACGAGGTGACCGCCGCGCCCGAGGGCAATTGGGCCAAGGTGGGCGACAAGCTACGTCCTTGCCGACAAGCTCGCTGCCGAGGTCATGAAGGCTGCCAAGGTCGAGGCCTTCGAGAAGCGTCGGCGACGATTTCGACACGGAGGATCTGGACGATCTGGTCGTCAGCGCATCCGCTGCGAGCAGCTCGGCTATGATTTCGACGTGCCGCTGCTCGACGGCGATCACGTCACCGACGATACCGGCACCGGCTTCGTGCACACCGCGCCTGGCCACGGCACCGACGACTACCAGATCTGGATGGCGAACGCCGCGAAGCTCAAGGAGCGCGGCATCGACACGACGATCCCGTTCACCGTCGATGCCGACGGCGTGCTCACCGCGGATGCGCCGGGCTTTGAAGGCAAGCGCGTCCTCACCGAGAAGGGCGACAAGGGCGACGCCAACGACGCCGTCATCAAGGCGCTGGCCGAGGCCAGCGCGCTCATTGCGCGCGCACGTCTGAAGCACCAATACCCACACTCGTGGCGCTCCAAGAAGCCGGTGATCTTCCGCAACACGCCCCAGTGGTTCATCGCCATGGACAAGCCGCTCAAGGGCATCCCCAAGAGCGGCAACCAGACGCTGCGCCAGCTCGCGCTGCGCGCGATCGAGGAAACGAGCTGGGTGCCGGCGTCGGGCGAGAACCGCATCCGCGGCATGGTCGACGGCCGCCCCGACTGGGTCGTCTCGCGCCAGCGCGCCTGGGGCGTGCCGATCACCGTGTTCCGCAACAAGGAAACGGGCGAGGTGATCCCCTCCGCGAAATTCTCGAAGTCGAAGGAGCTCATCGCGCGCATCCACAAGGCCTTCGCGCTAGACGGCGCCGACGTTTGGTTCGCGCCGGGCGCCAAGGAGCGTTTTCTCGACGGGCTCGTCGATGACCCGGCCCAGTGGGACGAGGTGCGCGACATCCTCGACGTCTGGTTCGATTCAGGCTCAACGCACGCCTTCGTGCTGGAGGATCATGAGCACTTCCCCGGCCTCGCAGGCATCGAGCGCGTGCGCGATGGCGGCAAGGACCGCGTCATGTACCTGGAAGGCTCCGACCAGCACCGGGGCTGGTTCCAGTCGTCGCTGCTGGAATCGTGCGGCACGCGTGCGCGCGCGCCCTACGACATCGTGCTGACGCACGGCTTCATCCTCGACGAGAAGGGGGATGAGAAAATGTCGAAATCGAAGGGCAACGTTCTCTCGCCGCAGGATGTGATGAAGGCGTCCGGCGCCGATATCCTGCGGCTGTGGGTGGCCTCGGCGGACACCATGAACGACATCCGTTTCGGCCCGGCCATCGTGCAATCGGCGGCTGAATCCTACCGCAAGCTGCGCAACACGCTGCGCTGGATGCTGGGGGCGCTCGCGCATTTCAAGCCCGAGGACCGGGTCAAGTGGAAGGATATGCGCGACCTCGAGCTCGAGCGGCTGATGCTGCACCGTTTGGCCGTTCTGGCCGAAGACGTGCGCCAAGCTTACGTCGCCTACGACTATCGCAAGGTCGTCGCGATGCTGTCGCACTTCATGAACTCGGAGCTGTCGGCGTTCTATTTCGACATTCGCAAGGACGCGCTCTATTGCGAGCCCTATTCGAGCGTGAAGCGGCGCGCCGCGCTCACCGTGATCGACACGATGTTTTCCTATCTCACCGTCTGGCTGGCGCCGATCCTGTCGTTCACCGCCGAAGAGGCGTGGCTGTCACGCGCGAGCCGGGGCGGGATGGCTCGGTGCATCTGGAAACATTCCCGGAGCCGGACAAGTCCTGGCGCAACGATGAGCTTGCCGAGAAGTGGGAGCTGGTGCGCCGCGTGCGCTCGGTCGTGACCGGCGCGCTCGAGGTCGAGCGCGCGGCCAAGCGCATTGGCTCGAGCCTGGAAGCCGCGCCCGAGGTCTACGTCGCAGACGGCGAAGCTGCTGCGCGCGCTTGAAGGCGTCGATCTGGAAGAGGTGTCGATCACCAGCGCCGCGCGCCTCATCGCCAAGGCTCCTCCGGCGGACGCGTTCACCCTGCCGGATGTGCCGGGCGTCGGCGTCGTTTCCAAGCGCGCCGTAGGCATCAAGTGCGCGCGCTCCTGGCGGATCGTTGCCGACGTCGGCGCCGATCCGGACTTCCCCGATCTGTCCGCGCGCGATGCGGCCGCCGTGCGCGAGTTCGATGCGCGCGCGTCGAAGGGAGAGCCGCGATGACCGTGACTGCCGGTCCCGCCGGCTGGGTTTGGGGCCGCTACTCGAGGCTCGGGCTCAGCGTCTGTCTCGTGACGCTGCTGCTCGATCAGGCGAGCAAGTGGTGGCTGCTTGAAGGCTTTGACTTGCCCGCGCGCGGGCGGGTGGCGCTGACGCCGTTCTTCGACCTCGTCTATGTCAAGAACATCGGGATCAGCTACAGCCTGCTGGGTCAGGGCACCTACACCGGGCAGCTGGCGCTGGCAGCCTTTGGGGCGCTGGCCACCTGCGCGCTCTGGATATGGCTGGCGCGGGGAGTGACCAACACGCTGATGGCCGTGAGCCTCGGCCTCGTCATGGGCGGGGCGGTCGGCAACGCGATCGACCGCATACTCCTTGGCGGGGTTGCAGATTTTGCGTCCCTGCACGCGGCGGGCTTCTATTGGTATGTGTTCAATCTGGCCGATGTGGCCATTGTGGCGGGTGTCATCGGGCTGCTATACGAACTCCCTGCGGGGGAGTCGCAAAGACGCCGCAAAGGCGTTGTAGCGCAGGGCATTAGCACACGCTCCGCAGACGCTCGACCACAGAATGTCGGGCCGAAAACAGGTGAGCTGGGGATGGCGAAGCTGCCGATAATCCACCCTCTGAACCGTGCAGGGACAATGCTCCTGTGCGCGCTTGCTTTGGCTGTAGGTGGCTGCGGTACCGACGACATTCAGTTCAACGGCGGCATCTTCGATATGGTCGGCCTCTCCGACGACGCCAAGGCCAAGAACTCCCAAGGCGATCCCAAGGTTGCCGAGCGGGCGCCGCTCGTGGTTCCCCCTTCCATGGATCACCTGCCTGCCCCCGGCGAGGGTCAGATCGGCGCCGGACGGCCAGGTTGCCGGTGTCCGCGACGTCGACGCCACCGCGTCCGAGTCGAAGGCGGAGCTGGAGCGCAAGCAGGCCGCCTACTGCAAGGTCAACTACGACGATGCCAAGATGCGCGGCGATGATGCGACGGCGCTCAACGCTGTTGGGCCGCTCGGACCGTGCCGGCCATCGGTGCTGAATTCCATCAAGAAGTGGAACGCCAGTGACTCGGGCGATGCTGGCCAGTAGCCCCTCTGGTTGCAGGCCGCGGCAGAGTTCCCCATAAGATTGCCTGATGTTCCCGATTGGAAAAATTCAATTGCGCTGATTTGCGCAGTTTCGCTATATCCCGTGTGGGATGGAGGGGCCCTCTCTCCGGTGCCCGCTTATGGAGGAAACAAAAAAATGAAGATCTGGAACAAGCCGCAGGTTCGCGAGCAGGAAGTCGGCCTCGAAGTTACGAGCTATATGCCCGCCGAGATCGACATCATCTAACGTTCTGCTTTCTGCGATACCGCAATGCGGCGGCCGGCAACGGCCGTCGCATTTTGTTTTTGGACCGAGGCGGGCGCCAAAACGCGCAAGCTGAGCCTAGCGCGGTTTGTCGGCTCCATAATTGCTTTCCACCCGCGCCATCCAGCGCTGGAAGGAATTGCGCAGGACGTCGATGTCGAGGCGGGCACCCTCGACGACCGCTGACGACTGGTCGGCCTCGAGCCGGCGACGAATCTCCGCGTGCGAGGAGACCATGTTGTCCCAGTCCGCGCGCGCCTGCGCTGCGAGCGTCTCGCTTGGGACCGACGATCTCGCGGCTTTGATTTGCTGCTCCAGATCGTCGAGCTTGCGCTTGGTGTCCTCGATGGTGCTGTCGCTCATGTGCGCTCCGCCGTTGGCAAGGTGTGGCCTCCAATGTGCCAGCCCGAGCAATAGAAGCAAACTCCTGCCGAATGGTTGCGGCCGGGGGCTGCTGTAGGCGGGTATCGGGAAGGGCGCCGACCCGGGTGGCGACGGTTGTAAGGCGCGTTAGGCTCTGTTTGATGCGGCGGCATCGCACTGCCGGACAAGGCGCTCCTTCAGTCGCGTGCCCTCGGGTCGGCTATCTCGTTGTGTGGCCGCTCACCAGCGTGCGGAGGTCACTGGCGCCGGCATTTGAGGCCAAGAAGCTGATTGTCCAGTTCGCCCAGGAGCTTGCGCGTCGCAAGAAAATCCGCGCGGCGAGCCTCGCGCTCCTCGGGTGTGGGCTCGCGGTCGAGCTCGTCGAAGCGTCCTACGATTTGCTCGCACTGGCTCTGGAGCGCCAAGAGCTGCGCTTTCAGCCGTTCCTCGTTCATGCGGTTCTCGAAGCCTTTCGCGTCGAACATCGAAGTACTCCCGAACTTTGTGACTGGCCGCATTAGCGCCCCGCAGGCAGCCCTGCGCCATCGCGGGATCGGATTTATCCCCGCAATCCCAATAGGCTCTGGACCGCCAAAAGCTCGCCGCGACTTGCAAGCCGCATGCGGACGATGCGGGCTCGTCGCGTCGGCGCTGGATGATTTTTTCAGATCGACAAAAATTTGCCGCGGATCGGTGCATTGCTGCGTCTGCGGGGTACGCATCACAGAAATCCAATTTGACCAGCGTCAATTCGCCGGAGGTGTACCCCGTGTTCAGCGTAGATACGAAGACCGAGCCCGCTTCATCCAAGCCGGTTCCCCCCCGCAGCCCGGACTTGAGCCCGGCGGCGGTTGCTCGCCCCGAGCCTGCCTACAAACCGGCTGCGGCCGCGGCCAATGGCGTGTCGGTGATCGGCCGGGATCTGACGATCCTCGGGGACAAGATCACCATCGTTTCGCAGAACAAGCTGCAGGTCGATGGCGATGTCCGCGGCGACGTCTACGGCAAGCAGGTCGTTATCACCACCGATGGGTCGGTCGTGGGCCTGGTTCGCGCCGAGAAGATCGAGGTGCATGGCGCGGTGAGCGGCTCGATCTGCGCAGTGACCGTTGTGCTGCACGCATCCGCCAGGGTCGACGGCGACATCATGCATCAAACCCTCGCGCTCGCTGAGGGGGCGCAATTCGAGGGGCGCGTGCGGCGCTCCGACGATACGAGTGAGCTTCTGCCGGTTCTCGATCCCGAGGCCGTCTCTTCGAGCCGCGGGGCGCAGCGCGGGTTCATGTGAGCGGGCTCATGGGCCCGTTGGTTGGCGTCGTCTCGGCAGTAACGGTCGAGCAGCGCATGTTCGGGTGGAGACGTTTATGATCACGCTGATGGATGCCCTGTCGGTCGAGCGCGACAAGCGCCGGCGGAATTTCAGGGAAGAGGCACTGCAGCGCCAACTCGCACGCGAGGTGCTGCGGCGGTTGGGTGAGAGCCTGTCCGCCGCGCCGCTGCCGCGCTGGTACTTCATTCCCAACGGCGATGAGATCGTCGTGATCCATAACAAGGACGGCGCCGGCAGCCGTCATCGCGTCGGGGCGTGGTCGATCGACCAGGAGAACCGCCTCGCCTTCGGCGACGAGCGCACCGAGTGGATCACAGCCGAAAGCTGGAGCCGCGTGGTCGACAAGGCAGTGGCGATCACTGCGACGATGATTCTGGATCACGACATCCAGGTCACCACCGAGGCATCCTCGGCGGCGTGACGCTCAACATGCTGAGTAGGAACCGAATGGGCGCGCGTCTTTGCGCGCCCCGCGGTCAGCTGACGCCGACTTTGCCCAAGAAGCCGGCTACGATTGCGATTACGAGAATTCCTACGAAAAACCACGTTAGGGCGTTGTCGCCGTAGAAGGCGACCGCATCTTTGGGTCTACGTGAAAGTGCGCGCGACATGGCGTTCCTCCTCGCCCAGACGCCTGCGTTTTTTGCCTACTGAATAGGCACACTCTCGCTGATTTGGCAGGGGGATGAAAAGCCTGGAGTGTGGGCGCAGATACAATCCGGGAAAGAAACCGCCGGTGCCGATAAAACGCGGCAGCAGCATCGCCGCGAATGCAAAACGGCCGCCCTCGGTTTAGCCCGAGCGACGGCCGTCTTTGGATTTTTTAGATCAGCGAGCCTCTTGCTCGAAAGAGACGGGCAGCTGGACGGTGTAGGGCTCCATCTGCGGCGCGCGCTGCTCTGTGACCTCGCGGCGCAATAGCTGGAAGGCACACGCCCGCACGAGCTTGCTGGCCGCTGGCTCGGAAGGCTCGGCATTGCCGGAGACGGACCACTCAAGCGCCGGCACGAACGAGGACGTCTGCGGTTGCGCCGCCGCCATCGTCGTGCGCTTGGCAACGCAACGTAGACGCACGTCGATGCGCACTGGTGTCGGAGACGCAGCTGCGCGGCGCACCTCTTCATTGGCGAGCGCCAGCATGGCGCGCACCTTTTCGACGAACCGCGCATCCGCTGCGTTGTTTGTCGCTATCGGGGCACCGGGATCGGTGCTGGTGATTTTCTGGAGGAGAGTTTGGAGGCTGGCGTTCGCCGCCTCCTCGTTTTGCGCGCCGCTCCCGGTAGGGGAGAAATTTTCCGCAGCGGCGGCGGGCGCAATCAGCACGACGAATGACGCAAAAGCGAGACAGAACGCTTTCAAAGCACACCTCACGACTTGAGACTGAGATACCCCGGTACGCGAGACTGCCCCTCGGTGAACTAACATCACCTTACGTGCGCCAACAATCGCGGGCCGCGGGTTTTGCACATGCGCCTGCGTGTCAGATGCAACGCAAATGCCCGGCATCGGAGCCCCCTTTTGCATATTGGCGATGAAGCTCTCGGCATGCACGAGAGGGCGCGCCGCGCCGTTTATCATTTCTGCGTCAATGCTCTCCGCCTCCAACACGTTCCATTGCGGACACAATATCGCCGTGGATGCGTGTGCATTCTCTGCCGGGGTCCACATCAGTTTTCCTGCAGTTTTCGCGTCTTGCGCGCCGGAGGTGTCTTATGTTCAGCGCTACGTCCAGGTCCATAGAGCAACCCAAGCCCACGACCACCACGAACGGCCACAGCCCGAGCCCGGCCGCTTTCCGCTCCAGCACATCAACGGCACCGAATACCGAGACAAGTTCGTCCGTGCCGTCTACCGGCACCTCCGTGATCGGCCGCGATCTCACGCTCCTTGGCGAGAAGATCACCATCGTCTCTCAGAACAAGCTCCGCGTTGACGGCGACGTGCGTGGCAACGTTCACGGCAAGGAAGTCATCATCACCGACGGCGGCTCGGTCGAAGGCATGGTTTGTGCCGAGAAGATCGAAGTGCACGGCGGCGTCCGTGGCTCAATCCGCGCCGTCAGCGTGACGCTCCACGCGACCGGCAAGGTCGACGGCGACATCATGCATCACGCGCTCGCCATCTCCGAAGGCGCCCAGTTCGACGGCCGCGTGCGCCGCTCCAACGACACCTCCGAGCTGATGCCGGTCCTCGATCCCGAGCTCATCTCCGCGGGCCAGATTCAATAGAACGCCAAGCGCATGAACATTTAAGGCGCGGCTTTCGAGCCGCGCCTTTTGCGTTTCGGGTAGCTGTCGGGGTTGTCAGCCCGGGCGCTCAATCAGGCGGCGCGAGCACCACGATGGCAAGCGTGAACACGGCAATCGTCACGCCTGCAAAGGTGCAATAGAGCGCCGCTTCGACAGCGCCGCGCTTTGCGAGGCGAAGGCCCGTCGCGATGTAGGGGATCGATGTTCGAACGGCCCAGGTCGCCCATTCGGTAGACACACGCCAGGACTTTGCTGCGGAGCGCATCCAGCGCGAGCGTGCAGCCTCCCAAGCAAAACGGCGCGGCTGGTCGGGGACGAGGTCTAGACCCTTTTCCACGAGAACCGAGCGGCCGTTGCGGGCATCGCGTTCGAGCACAGCCGCTTGCGTTTCGAGCCGGTTGAGCTTGGCCGCCATGTCGGAGCTCAGCGTGGCGCCCTTGAGGGGCTGCCTGCGGATCGTGGCCCGCAAGGCGGCGCTGGAGAGCCTGTCCGGCCTAGCTGTGCGCAAAGTGACTGCAGGCATGTGTGGCGCCTACGCGAGGAAAAATGTAGGTGCGATAGTGAACCTTCGCGCTCGCGCGGGCAATGGCGCCGGCAACAAAAACCTTCCGGTGGAAAAGCCATATCGAGCGGTGGCTGCAAGCCAACCGGCTACACGTGTGCCGAGGTTACTTGGGCGAGGGCAGGCCGCCGCACACGCGGTTCCAATCGGAGACGTAGCCCCGACGCTTGTCCATGATCGCCAGCACGAGACGCTCGAACGCCAAGTCGCTCGGACCAGATGTGCGGCTCAGCATTGCGTCTTCGTCGTCGGATGGCTGGAAGCGTACCCCCGTGACATTGTCGAGGATCCAGGGGCGGGCTTTGCTGCGCCAGCGGCGCGGCGTCGTGAGCGAAAGAGCCGCTCTGAGGAAGGCATTTGGAGTTTCGTATTTGAAGCGCGCGGTCATGGATCTCTACGCAGCTACGTGTATCTCTACGCGGGAACTTAAGTGAAGCTCTACACCTGCAGCTGTACCTACATGATGACGTTGGCGAAATTACGGTCGCCACGCGCGTGATCGGGTGCGTGCACTGAGTGTGCGCACGCACCGCAATCTCGTTGATCAGTCTGGAACATCCTGTCCGGCGCCGCTGCCATCGACGGGAGGCTGCGTGCCGTCATCAGGCTTGGGCTCTTCAGTCGGATTTGGTTCAGCACCGTCTTGGGGAGGCGGTGCATCGGGATCGGCGCCTTCGGGCGGCGTTGAGCCATCAGGCGGCGGTGCATCCGGGGGCGGGGCGGCGTCCGGCGATCCTGCATCAGGATTAGGTGGAGCGGCGTCGTCGGCCGGCGGAGGTGCACCCGCGTCGGGCGATTCTGCTGGCGGCGGCGAATAGCCATCATCCTTCGCAGCAGCTGGACCGGAGGCAGCAAGCGCTGCCGTTACGGCGAGCGCCAGAACCAAAGACAACCGAGAACCCGACAAAGCCATTCCAGTCTCCTACTTGCAGAACGCAGTCCGCGCTATTCAACGTTATTGAGCGTCCGAGGTTTCAGGCGCGTCTCACCAAGCCGATGACGAAGAGCAGGACGATCGCTCCAATCGTGGCCGCGATCAGGTTGCCGAGAGTGGAGGCCGGTATGATGCCCAGCCGCGGCAGGATATAGCCTCCGATGCAGGCGCCGATAATGCCGATCACGAGGTTTCCAATGAAGCCGAACCCGTATCCCTCTACGATGCGGCCTGCAAGCCAGCCCGCAATGGCCCCAATAATGATCCAACCGAGCAGCGACATGGGCTCAAGTACCATCAGAGTCTCCTGTTGCGGCGAGCCGTATTAGAGCAATTCGATTGTCGTTTGCCCCAAACCCCGCGTCAACAAGAGGGTTGCGGGTTTTCCGGGTGGAGTGAGACACCATGAGCAGATTGCGCACGCATGCCGAAACCCACCTGGTCAAGCGGATCGGCTGGTTGCGAGCGGCCGTCCTCGGCGCCAACGACGGTATCGTCTCCACCGCGAGCCTCATCCTCGAAGTCGCGGCGGCGGCGGCCAAGCCCGGCGACATCCTGCTCGCCGGCATCGCGGGACTGGTCGCGGGCGCCATGTCGATGGCGGCCGGCGAATACGTGTCGGTGAGCTCCCAGTCCGACACCGAGAAGGCCGATCTCAATCGCGAGCGCCAGGAGCTGGCGGACGACGTCGAGTTCGAACGCCAGGAGCTGGCAGATATTTATGTCGCACGCGGCCTCGACGCGGACCTCGCGCAGCAAGTGGCCCGGCAGCTCATGGCCAAGGATGCGCTTGGCGCGCACGCACGCGATGAGCTTGGCATCTCGGAAATCACCACCGCCCGTCCCGTGCAGGCGGCGCTGACCTCGGCTGCGAGTTTTGCCGCCGGAGCGTCGATGCCGCTGCTGATGGCCGTTGTGACCCCGATCGCCTACATGTCGCCCGTCGTCGCTGCGGCTTCGCTACTCGCATTGGCGCTGCTCGGTGCCATCGGCGCCAACGCAGGCGGCGCGAATATCCTGCGCGCCACGCTGCGGGTGACGTTCTGGGGAGCGCTCGCGATGGCTGCGACGGCGGGCATTGGGGCGCTCGTCGGCACGGCGGTCTAGAACCGCGGCGTCCGCATCGTACGCGCTTGCGCCGCCGCGGCTTCTCGCGCCTTGCAATCGCAGGGACGGCGTGGAGGATGCAACGGAGCGTCATCAGAGGCGTTTCGCGATCGTCTCAACAAGCACAGTCGGCAATCATGACGAACAGGCCAACGCGCGTTGGAATGCGCCAGCTCATCGGCGCGGTGCTGGCGGCGTTGTTGCTGTTGCTCGGCGCGGCCGCGGCGCAAGCCGTCTCCAATCCCGAACTCGACAACTCGAGCGAGACGGCGGCTCCGGAACGCAATGGCGATGGTCCGGCGCGCATTATCCTCATGCGCCACGCCGACAAACCCGACGACCCCGACGATCCGGATCTATCGCCCGCTGGGATGACGAGAGCCGAGAAGCTCGCCAACTATATTCCGCAAACTTTCGGCAAGCCGGATATCATCATCGCAACGGCGCGCTCGAAGCACTCGGACCGCCCGGCGGAAACGGTCGCGCCGCTGGCCAAGGTGCTCGGCGTGCCGGTGCAGCACGATATCAAGGACAAGGATTTCGAGGAGCTCGTCGACCAGCTGTTTTCCAATCCCGACTATCGCGGCAAGACAGTCGTCGTTTGCTGGCATCACGGATCGTTGCCCGATATTGCAGCCTTGCTCGGAGCACCGGCTGGCACGTATCCCGATCCGTGGCCGGACGAAACGTTCAACGTGATCTTGGATTTCCGCTACGACCCGGGCTCGGGTAATCCGCCAGCGGTCACGCTCGTGACCGAGCCGTTCTAATGATGCAGGTCCGTCACATTTCGTGAAGAAGCAGCGCCCGTCTTGTGTCGGTCAAGATAAGTGCAAATGCTGGCTTCCGCGCTAAGGCCAATTTAGGTCGCGAGCCCGTACGACTGGGTCATGCAATTCTTCGACGCACCTCACGATCGAAAGACCATCGAGGTCATGGCCCGCGCGCTCGACGACGCGTGGGCTGAGGCCGGCTTCTCGGTCATGGGCCTTTCGGAGGACGACTGGTCCGAAATGGCCGACGCCATCTCACGCGCCGTTGCTGGCGGACTGCGAGACGGACCGCGGCTCGAAGAAATTGCGCTTGAGGCGCTGCATGCGCGCCGCGAAATTTTGACCAGGGAAGTTCTCGCTTCGGCGATCACCTTCGACCTTGGCTCCTCTCTTGCCGGACTACCGCCGGACAACGACAGCGAGAAGCCGGCGAACGAAGTCGAGTGCGGCAAAACGTCTACAGCTTCAAACGAGTCCCCGCCGAGGCCGGCAAAAATGCTCGCTTAAGCAAACCGAAAGCTTGATGAGCGGGTGAGGGGAACGCTCAACGTTCGGGATGCTTGTACGATCATGCACTTTTCAAATGCAACTCATGACAAGCCGACGCTCGATTTGATGACGGCTGCGCTGGAGCTGGCTTGGGTTGCGGTGTGCCTCGAGCTTCCCGGTCTATTGCCAACCGACCGCGCCACGATGGCCGGGGCCATCTCGGCGGCTGCGGCAAACGGCGAGCGCGACTTCAGGCGCCTCCAGCAGAAGGCAATAAACTCGCTCGCTTCCCGCGGCGTGAAGTCGGCGGAGCCGGTCGATCGCCGGAAGCACATCCGGCTGGTCCGGGAAAATGGTAGCGACGTCCAGACCTGACGGCCACCGTAGTCTGGGCAATCTTCTGCAATCTTCTATTGAGCCAACCTGTCTTTTGGCCAGTGCGAAAAGCACTGGACGAAGTAGGTGCAGGCCGCAAAGAAGCACGAGCCGTTGGCGACACCGACACCGATATGATCCATCTCGGTCCCTACCAGATGCTTGCGGTGGCCTGAGGAGTTGAGCCACATCTGCAGCGCGCTCTCAGGCGTGGTGCCGTTGCCCCTGGCGATGTTCTCGGTAATCCTGATCACGCGCAGATGATTGGTGTTGCGGCGCTGATACCGTGTCGTCGGCGAGCTGCCATCCGGCCCGTAGTGGTCGAAATAGCTTCGTCTCGCCATGTCCTGGGCGTGGTCGAAAGCCTCAGCGGTGCAAAGTGGATCTTCTTTGAATTCCGGAAGCCCGTTGCGGCGGCGAAACTCGTTGGTGATTTTGATGGTCTCCGCCGCCTGGATCTCGAATTCATTCAGCTTGCGTGCGGGAGGCTGAGCGACTGCGGGCGCCTTGGCCACCGGAGGGCGCGCCGGAACTGTCGCCGGCACCGGGGTCACTTGCGGACGCCACGTCCCGGCGAGCACATCCGCCCCATCGCATAGCGCCAACAGAGCCAGCAAAAGGGTTAGAGCGAAAAGTCTGTGCATTCGTTACCCATCAGTGTGGGATCGGTCACCAGAGCCGCGGACGCGCGAAATCACGCCGCCTTGTGTGCCTGATTCGTCCGCCAAATTGGATGCACCGGATTGAGGAGAGATCGAGGCCGCACCGCAGTCGTGCTTATTGCGACCGCGTCGTTCTTGACGTGGTGGCGCCGATGCGGCGGTCCAGCCACGCAGCATATTCTTCCTCTTCGCGCGCGTGTCGCTTCGCCTGGTTGTTTACAATCCACGCAAGCGTAAGCGCCATCGTGACGGCGAAGGCGCCGAAGATGAGCCATGACGACTTTGTGAGTTGGGCAGCTCCGTACGCGGCCCCGCAGGCTGCAGCGATGGCGAGCACGCCCAAGCATCCGTCCAGAAAGGTCCAGCTCTGCGACTTTGGTGGTTGCACGGCGCATTGTTGCACGGTTCGCCGCTCGCGTAGAGCAGGAACAGGGGCACATTCTCAACACGCGCGCATATGCATCGAAAGCCCGACACTTGCGGACTCAATTCGTTCAAGGCGGCATAATCCAAGCCTTGGCGTATCGTATAATTGACAGGAGCGCGTGTCTGGCCTTTTTTCTTGTCAATATTGCCCGTAGCTCCAATCGGGATCCTCATTGGCAAACGAACTCGATAGTTCCGTCTCGTCGCTCGTACTCGGGAGCACGCTCCCTCACGGGCTGGCCATGCTCGAGCAGACGTTCATTCGGCTCGCGGTGCCGCAACCCGACCGGTGCATGGCGGATGCGCTGATCGAATCCTTCTGCGCGCACGCAAAGCAGTTGATTGATTTCTTCGAAAATCGGCAGGGTGTGCAAGCCAACCAGTTCACCGGCGGGACATATGTCGCGCAACACACCCACACGGTCCCGGCCGCGATAAGAAACAAGCTCGATCAGTCCCTCGCTCGGCAGCGGAACGCCGGCGAGAACGAGACGCTTGGATCTGAGGAACGAGCCCAACTCCTGCTCGAGGTGGTGTCTGAAGCGCGCCACTTCATGTCGCGACTGTCGGAACCCGATCGGGCCCTGTTGCAGTCGAAGTATCGCTCGGCTGTGAAAAGTATGCCCGTTTCCGAAGGGGCGCCCAGCGGCGACGAGAGCGTCGAATACACAGATGAGAGATTGGTGGAGCCGAGCGGGATCGAACCGCTGACCTCGTGAATGCCATTCACGCGCTCTCCCAACTGAGCTACGGCCCCGACCGTTGGGAATAAATCAAGCGGGGCGAAGGGACTGCCCCGCAACGGTGCGCCTGATTAGGACCTCCACGGCGAAACTGCAAGTAGCAAGTTCCCGCGACGCTCCCCAAGGCTACATCCCCCGACGCCGCGGCCCTGCCTCGGGCCGCCGGCGCGCCGATCAGGTCTCTTCCTCGCCCTCAACCGGGCCGATGATGGTAGCTACGTTGCCGTCCTCTTCCTCTTCCTCGAGGAAGGTCTCGTCCGCCTCCTCGGCGACCGTCTCGTCGGTCTCGACGTCGGCCAACGCCTCCTCTGCGTCGCCCTCCGCGGCCGCAACCGGCGCGTCGACGATCTCTTCGATCTTCTTGGGCTTGCGCGGAGCCTTCTCCTCGACAGGTGCGAAAGCCGCAGCCGGTGAGGAGGCAATGACGTAGCTCGAGCCGCAGATCGGACATTTGATCGGGCTGCGGTTCAAATCGTAAAAGCGGGAACCGCACTCGCTGTTCTGGCAAGTGCGCTTGGTCCCGCGGTCGTTCTTGGTGGCCATGGACCGGACCCCGATGGGATGTGGGAGTTCGTGGGCATCTGCCATATGGCCTCCGGGTTGTCAAAAGAAAGCGCGGGTGGCGCACGCCCCAGCGGTGGGCTGAGCGTTGACAGCACCCCGGCGCCTCGGCTCTATGCCGCAAACCTGAGCCGACGCGGCCGCAACCGGCCGCTGGAGCGTCCGACCAAGGTGCCATCTCCAGCCGCCCCAGCACCCCGCCCCCTGCGCACGCGCAAAGCCGGCCCGCTTATCGGCCGCGTCCGCGTGCCGGGCGATAAGTCGATCTCGCACCGCGCCCTGATCTTGGGCGCGCTTTCGACCGGCACGACGCGCATCAGGGGCCTGCTCGAGGCTGAGGACGTTCTCAACACCGCCAACGCGTTGAACGCGCTCGGCGCGCCGGTGGAAAATGCCGGCGACGAATGGATCGTGCTGGGGCGCGGCGTCGGCGGCTTGCGCGCGCCGGCCGAGCCGCTCGACTTCGGCAACTCGGGCACGGGCGTGCGGCTCATGATGGGCGTCTTGGCCGGTCATGATTTTCCCGTGCAGCTGACGGGCGATGCTTCGCTGTGCAAACGGCCGATGTCGCGCGTGCTCACGCCCTTGATCGAGATGGGGATCGAGGTCGCAGAGAGTCGCGACCGGCTGCCACTTACCCTGCGAGGCTCGCGAAGCCTCGTCCCGATCGTGTACGAACTCCCTGTTCCCTCGGCGCAGGTGAAGAGCGCGGTGTTGCTCGCGGGACTGCATGCGGCCGGCGCGACGACCGTGATCGAGCGCGAGGCAACGCGCGATCACACCGAGCGGCTGCTGACCTTCTTCGGCGGCAAGGTGCTGACCGAGACGCACGACGGCAAGACGCACATCACGGTCGAGGGTGACGCGGAATTGCGCGGTCGCGACGTCACCGTGCCGGGAGATCCGAGCTCGGCGGCGTTTCTGGCGGCGGCGGCGGCGATCGTGCCCGGCTCCGACATCACGATCGAAGGCGTGCTCGTCAATGCAACCCGCACCGGCTTCTATCTGACGCTGCGCGAGATGGGCGCCGATGTGTCGTTCCTCAATGCGCGCGAAGCTGGCGGCGAGCCCGTTGCCGACATCCGCGTGCGATTCAGCCCGCTGAAAGGCGTCGTTGTCCCGGCAGCGCGTGCGCCCAGCATGATCGATGAATATCCCGCGCTGGCGGTTGTCGCTGCGTGCGCGGCAGGCGATACGCGCATGGAGGGACTGGCCGAGCTCAAGGTGAAGGAGAGCGATCGCCTCGCCGCGATCATCGCCGGTCTCATCGCCAACGGAATTGCGGCCGCGGCTGAAGGCGATTGCATGAGCGTGCGCGGGGAAGCGCGGCTGCGCGGCGGCGGCAACGTCGCGACGCATCTCGATCATCGCATCGCCATGGCGTTCCTCACTCTGGGGCTTGCAGCCGAGCAGGGCGTCGGCGTCGACGACGTCACAATGGTGGCAACGAGCTTTCCCGAGTTCGTTGGGCTGATGGAAAGCATCGGCGTAACGTTCGAGCGGGGGGCCGCATGATCATCGCCATCGACGGCCCGGCGGCGTCCGGCAAGGGCACGCTCGCAAAGCTCATCGCCCAGCATCTGGGGCTTCCCTGTCTCGATACCGGACTTCTTTATAGGGCGGTCGCCCGCGACGTCGCCGCGCGCGGTTTCAGACTGACCGACACTTGGGCGGCGGTCGCGATGGCGCGCAGCCTTGATCCCGCGACCCTCGAGGATCCCGCCCTGCGCGGCCCCGGAGCCGGCGAGGCAGCTTCCCTCGTCGCCGCAATCGCACCGGTGCGTTCGGCACTGCTGGCCTACCAGAAGGCCTTTGCCGCGCAGCCGGGCGGCGCCGTACTCGACGGCCGCGATATCGGAACCGTCGTCTGCCCCAACGCGGATGCCAAAATCTATGTGACCGCACGGCCCGAGGTGCGGGCTCAGCGGCGCTTTTTGGAGCGCCAGGCGTTGTCCTTCCCGGTGACCTACGAGGCGGTTTTGGAGGACATCAAGCGCCGCGATGCCCGCAACTCGGGCCGTGAAAGCGCCCCAATGCGCTCAGCGACCGACGCCGACTTGCTGGAAACCTCGGACTTGGATATAGAGGCGGCGTTCGAAGCCGCTGTCGGATTGATCAAGAGGAAGATCGGCCGATAGGGGCACGGTGACCGGGCTGCCAATAAGGCACTTGGCACATGTGCTCCAAATTTCAGTTGGCGGGCTCAAGGCCCATCACAGCGGCGACCGACCCAGCATTCACATGACCCGGCAGGAGACTGTCCGATCACGGGCGCCGTGGCGGATGGCTTTCAGCCGTTCTCGACCCATCCGCGCCGTCACCGACGGCCGCATCAGCAATCGCTTCAAGGAGTTTTACGACGCATGGCCCAAGCCGCAACCTCCAAGGAAATGAACCCCTCGCGCGACGAGTTCGCCGCCCTTCTCGCCGAAAGCCTCGCCAAAGAGGACGTGTACGAAGGCTCGGTCGTCAAAGGCAAGATCGTCGGCATCGAGAAGGATCTGGCCGTCATCGACGTCGGCCTCAAGATGGAAGGGCGCGTCGCGCTGCGCGAGTTCGCGCTCAACGGCAAATCGGCGGACCTGAAGGTCGGCGACGTGGTCGAGGTCTACCTGGAGCGCGTCGAGAACGCGCTCGGTGAAGCGGTCCTGTCGCGCGACAAGGCGCGGCGCGAGGAGAGCTGGACGCGGCTCGAGAAGATGTTCGAGAAGAACGAGAAGGTCACGGGCGTCATCTTCAACAAGGTCAAGGGCGGCTTCACCGTCGATCTCGACGGCGCTGTTGCGTTCCTTCCCGGAAGCCAGGTCGACATCCGCCCGGTGCGCGACATCGGTCCGCTGATGCACCAGAACCAGCAGTTCCAGATCCTCAAGATGGACCGCCGGCGCGGCAACATCGTCGTCTCGCGCCGCTCCGTTCTGGAGGAGACGCGCGCCGAGCAGCGCGCCGACATCGTCGCCCGCCTCGAGGAAGGCCAGGTCATCGACGGTCTTGTCAAGAACATCACCGACTACGGTGCCTTCATCGACTTGGGCGGCATCGACGGCCTGCTGCACGTCACCGACATGGCTTGGCGGCGCGTCAATCACCCCTCCGAGATCTTGAACGTCGGCGACACGGTGAAGGTGCAGATCATCCGCATCAACCCCGAGACGCAGCGCATCTCGCTCGGCATGAAGCAGCTGCAGGCCGATCCGTGGCAGTCGATCGAGGCGAAGTATCCCGTCGCCGCCCGCGTCAAGGGCACCGTGACAAACATCGCCGACTACGGCGCGTTCGTGGAGCTGGAGCCGGGCGTGGAAGGTCTGATCCACGTCTCGGAAATGAGCTGGACGAAGAAGAACGTTCACCCCGGCAAGATCGTCTCGACCAGCCAGCAGGTCGAGGTGCAGGTGCTCGAGGTCGATTCAAACAAGCGCCGCATCTCGCTTGGCCTCAAGCAGACCCAGGACAACCCGTGGGAATCGTTCCTCGCCGCCCATCCGAAGGGCTCCATGGTTGAAGGCCCGATCCGCAACATCACCGAGTTCGGCCTGTTCATCGGGCTCGACAACGGCGTGGACGGAATGGTGCACTTGTCCGACCTCGACTGGACGAAGCCAGGCGATGAGGCGATCAAGGATTACAAGAAGGGCGACACCGTCAAGGCGACGGTGCTCGACGTCGACAGCCAGAAAGAGCGCATTTCGCTCGGCATCAAGCAGCTCGGCGGCGATCCGATCGACGCCATGGCGAAGTACAAGAAGGGCGACGTGGTGACCTGCACGGTCGTGGCGGTCCAGGAGAACGGGCTCGAGGTCAAGGTCGCCGACAGCGAGCTGTCTGCCTTCATCAAGCGCTCCGACCTCTCGCGCGACCGCTCCGAGCAGCGGCCTGAGCGCTTCAACGTCGGCGACAAGGTCGACGCGGCGATCACCACCGTCGACAAGACGGCGCGCCGCATGGGTGTTTCCATCAAGGCGCTCGAGATCGCCGAGGAGAAGAGCGCCGTTGCGCAGTACGGGTCGACCGACTCGGGCGCTTCGCTGGGCGACATCTTCAAGGCCGCGATCAAGAAGCGCGGCGAGAACGCCGAGGGCGAGGAAGAAGAGACCGCACCCGAGACCGAGTAAGTACCTCAAGCACGTTCTGAGGCTTTCCTGCACAACCGAAGGTCGAAAACGGAATGACCGCTGAGATCGATGCCGTTCTCGACCGACGCCGCATGCGCCGCCGCCTCTTTATCTGGCGGGCGCTTGCGGTGACGGCGATTGTCCTGGCCCTGTTCCTCGTTGGGGCGGCCGGCGACAAGCTTACGGATAGCTTCGGGGACAAGCAGATCGCGCGCGTTTCGATCGAAGGGACGATCCTCGAAAGCCGCGACCAGCTCGAAATGCTGAAGCGGATCGGCGCAGCCGAAAACGTCAAGGGCGTGCTCGTTTTCGTGAACAGCCCCGGTGGCACCACGACCGGTGGCGAAGCCCTGTTTGAAGCACTGCGCGACCTCGCCAAGAAAAAGCCGGTGGTGGCGCAGTTCGGAACCGTAGCTGCCTCGGCCGGTTACATCGTCGGGCTCGGAACCGATTACATCGTCGCGAGGGCCAACACGATCACCGGCTCGGTCGGCGTGCTGATCCAGTGGCCCGAGGTCAGCCAGATGCTGGACAAGCTCGGGATCAAAGTGAACGAGATAAAGAGCGGCAATCTCAAAGCCGTCCCCTCGCCCTTCGAGCCCTTGAACGAAGAGGGCCAGAAGGTCACCAAGGCGATGATCGATGAGGGCTTCCGCTGGTTTGAATTGCTGGTCGAGACGCGCCGCAACATAAAGCCCGAAACCATCCCTGGCCTATCGCAGGGCCGCGTCTTCACCGGTCGTGAGGCGCTGCAACTGAAGCTGGTCGATGCGATCGGCGGGGAGGACGAGGCGGTCGCCTGGCTGCGCCGGGAACGCAAGGTCGACAGGGGCGCCAAGGTCGTCGACTGGAAGCCCGAGGCGCCGGGCTCCTGGGGCCTTTTCAGCTCGGCCGGACCGTTCTTCGAGAAGTTCCTCGGCGCCTCCTGGCTCGGCCGTCTTGTTGCCCGTGATACGACGCTTGGTCTTGACGGCCTCGT
Organism: uncultured Alphaproteobacteria bacterium; assembly: GCA_963726795.1. GTDB lineage: Bacteria > Pseudomonadota > Alphaproteobacteria > Rhizobiales > Hyphomicrobiaceae > Hyphomicrobium_A. Next base: position 47,321 of record CAVSDD010000005.1, read on the forward strand.
TTCCGTTTGGCACCCTTCGGAAAATTAAGAGATTACAGTAATTTGCTCCGGGGCCAGCGATGATAAAGTCCGAGTTGATCCACAGGATCGCAAGTTCCAATCCGCATCTTTATCATCGCGACGTCGAGCGCATCGTAAAGGTGGTGTTCGACGAAATCGTCGAGGCGCTCTCGAAGGGAGACCGCGTCGAGTTGCGCGGCTTCGGCGCCTTCACGGTGAAGCACCGCGCGGCGCGGCAGGGTCGCAACCCGCGCACCGGCAAGTCGGTCTCGGTCGCGGAAAAGTTTGTGCCCTTCTTCAAGACGGGCAAGGAGCTGCGCGAGCGGCTCAATCGCTCTAAAGAAAACCATTGATCGACATCGAGGCTCCCTGAGTGCTGCGACGGATCGTCTGGCTGTTGATCGCGTTGCCGGCAGGGCTGTTGCTCATCACCCTTGCCGTCGCGAACCGGCATGAGGTCCAGCTCACGCTCGACCCTTTCCGTCCCGAGACGCCGGTGCTGTCGCTGGTGCTTCCGTTTTACGTCTACCTCTTCGCGTCGCTGATCATCGGTGTGCTGCTCGGCGGCACCGCGATGTGGTTGAGCCAAAGCCGCTGGCGCCGCTCCGCGCGCCATCAGGGCCGAGCGGCCGCGCGTTGGCAATCGGAGGCCGATCGTTTGACGCGCGAGCGCGATCAGCAGGCCGCGGGACGCACCAAGCAGCTCGCCGCGAGCGGAAGTTGAGCGCTCGCCTTTTCGATTAGAGTGGCAATGGCAGTCGCCGTAAAAATATGCGGCCTCAAGACCGAGGCGACGTTGGAGGCCGCGCTCGAGAGCGGCGCCGACTACGTCGGCTTCGTGTTTCATGCAAGGAGCCCGCGCAATCTTGATCTCGATACCGCGCGCAGTCTCGCTGGCATAGCGCGCGGGCGCGCAAAGATCGTGGCGCTTCTCGTCGATCCGGACGATCGCAACGTGTTCGACGTTGTTTCCGCCGTGGCGCCCGACCTCATCCAGCTGCACGGCGCTGAAAGCCCCGAGCGCGTCGCCCATATCGCGCGCACCGCACGGCGCCCGATCATGAAGGCCGTCAAAGTTGCGACCTCCGCCGACGCTGAGTCCGCTTTTATCTATAAGGGCGCCGCTAATCTCATCCTCTTCGACGCCAAGGCGGCTGACGATCGGCCGAATGCGTTGGAGGGAGGCAACGGCATCACCTTCGACTGGCGGGCGTTGCACACCATATTGGGCAAGATCCCGTTCGTGCTCGCCGGCGGCCTCACACCCGAGAACGTGGTCGACGCGATACGCCTCACCGGGGCCAGCGCGGTCGATGTTTCCTCGGGCGTCGAGGAGCGGCCCGGCGAGAAGGACCCTGAGCTGATCCGGCGCTTCCTTCGCGCGGCAAAGACCGCTAAGCAGGGCTCCGTTTCCACTTAAAGAGCGACACGCCGCAACGATGGTAGACAAACAGGAAGCCAGGCCCAACACGTTCCGGGCCGGACCCGACGAGCGCGGGCACTTCGGCATTTTCGGCGGGCGGTTCGTGGCCGAGACGCTGATGCCGCTGATCCTCGACTTGGAGCAGGCCTACGATGCGGCAAAGGCCGATCCCGCGTTCGCCGCGGAGCTTGCCAACCTCAACACGCATTATTCGGGGCGCCCGAGCCCGCTCTATTTCGCCGAGCGCTTGACCGAGCATTTGCGCAAGGATGCCGCGAAGGGCAAAGGCGCGAAAATCTACTTCAAGCGCGACGAGCTCAATCACACCGGCAGCCACAAGATCAACAACTGCCTCGGTCAGATCCTGCTCGCGCGCCGCATGGGCAAGACGCGCATCATCGCCGAGACCGGCGCCGGCCAGCATGGCGTTGCGGTTGCGACCGTGTGCGCCCGCTTCGGGCTGCCGTGCGAGATCTTCATGGGCGCGACCGATGTCGAGCGCCAGAAGCCCAACGTGTTTCGCATGAAGCTGCTCGGCGCCAAGGTCAATCCGGTGACGAGCGGTGCCGGCACGTTGAAGGACGCCATGAACGAGGCGTTGCGCGACTGGGTGACGAACGTGCGCGACACCTACTACATCATCGGCACCGTCGCAGGCCCGCACCCGTACCCTGAGCTCGTGCGCGACTTCCAGTCGATCATCGGCAAGGAGGTGCGCGAGCAGATGATGACGGCGGAAGGGCGCCTGCCCGACACGCTTGTTGCTTGCATCGGCGGCGGCTCGAACGCCATGGGCCTGTTTCACCCGTTCCTCGACGACGATGCCGTCAAGATCTACGGCGTGGAGGCCGGCGGTCACGGTCTCGACGTGCAAAACGGGCATGCCGCATCCATGAACGGCGGCCGTCCCGGCGTGCTGCACGGCAACCGCACGTACTTGTTGCAGGACGCGGATGGGCAGATCCTCGAAGGCCATTCGATCTCGGCCGGGCTCGATTATCCGGGCGTCGGTCCCGAGCACGCGTGGCTGCGCGATTCAGGACGCGTCACCTACGTCTCAGCCACCGACAAGGAAGCGCTCGACGCCTTCCAGTTGTGCACGAAGCTCGAAGGCATAATCCCCGCACTCGAGCCCGCACACGCGCTGGCCTACGTGAGGAAGCTCGCGCCGACGCTCGCGCAGGACAACCTGCTCGTCATGAATCTGTGCGGCCGCGGGGATAAGGACATCTTCGCTGTCGCCGGCCATCTCGGGATGCAGATGTGATGCCCAACCTCGCATGAGCAAAGAGACGCGCATCGACCGCCGCTTCGCCAAACTGAAGAGCGAAGGCCGCAAGGGCCTCGTCGCCTTCATCACCGCAGGCGATCCCGATCTCGAAACCTCGAAGAAAATCCTGCTCGGGCTGCCGAAGGCGGGTGCCGACGTGATCGAGCTCGGCATGCCGTTTTCCGATCCCATGGCCGACGGCCCGGCGATCCAGGCGTCATCGCTGCGCGCGCTGAAGGGCGGCCACACGATGAAAGAAACGCTCGCGCTCGTTGCCGAGCTGCGCAAGGTCGACAAGGACACGCCCATCGTTCTGATGGGCTACTACAACCCGATCTACGTCTACCCGAATGAGAAATTCCTGACCGATGCGGTCGCGGCGGGTGTCGACGGCTTGATCGTCGTCGATCTGCCGCCGGAGGAGGACGATGAGCTGTGCCTGCCGGCCGCACGCCACGGGCTCAACTTCATCCGCCTGGCGACACCCACGACCGACAGGAAGCGGCTGCCGGCGGTGCTGCAGAACACCTCAGGCTTCCTCTACTACGTGTCGATCACCGGGATCACCGGCACTGCGGCGCCCGATGTTAACGCCGTTCACACCCAAGTCGGTGTAATCAAAAGCGAAACCAAGCTTCCCGTCGCCGTCGGATTTGGCATCAAGACGCCTGAGCAGGCGAAGTCGCTGGCGGAGGTTGCGGACGCCGTCGTCGTCGGATCTGCAATCGTTGGCGCCATTGCCGGCAGCCTCAGCGCCGCAGGCGGCGCGACTAGCAAGACGGTCCCGGCCGTCCTAGATTTGGTGCAATCCTTGGCCAGGACCCTGCGTCCGGCCTAAGATTGCAGGAAAACCGCGCGCCGTACGCCGCGAATTGCTGCGATGCGGAAAAAGGGCCATATTAGGGGTTCCGCGCGGTTCGATATGCTACTCTCGGCGGTCGATGGCCATTGGCCCCGCCGCTACCGTTAAGCAAGCGCGCTCAGGCAGCCGCCCAGGCTGGTAAGAGGCCCATAAGCGTGAATTGGATCAATAACGTAGTCCGTCCGAAGATTCGCTCCTTCCTCGCGACCAAGCGGGAGGTGCCGGACAATCTGTGGGTGAAGTGCCCAGAGACCGGACAGATGGTTTTCTACAAGGATCTCGAAGCCAACCAGTTCGTGGTGCCGGGCTCTAATTATCACATGCGCATGGGGGCGGACACGCGCCTTGCCGACCTGTTCGACAATGGCGTCTACGACAAGGTGCCGGTGCCCGCCGTCGCCCAGGACCCACTCAAATTCCGCGACGGGCGCCGCTACACCGACAGGCTGCGTGACGCCAAGGCCGCCACGAACCTCGATGACGCGATCCTCGTTGCCGAGGGCAAGCTCGACGACCAGGACATCGTCGCTGCTGCCCAGGATTTCCGCTTCATGGCCGGCTCGCTCGGCATGGCGGCGGGCGAGGCGGTGATCACCGGGCTGATGCGCGCCGCCGAGAAGAAGACCCCGTTTATTCTGTTTGCCGCCTCCGGCGGAGCGCGCATGCAGGAGGGCATCCTCTCGCTCATGCAAATGCCGCGCACCACGATCGCCGTGCAGAAGATGCGCGAGGCAGGCCTGCCCTACATCGTCGTGCTGACCGACCCCACGACCGGCGGCGTCACGGCCTCCTACGCGATGCTGGGCGACGTCCACATCGCCGAGCCGGGCGCGCTGATCTGCTTTGCCGGCCCGCGGGTCATCCAGCAGACGATCCGCGAGCAATTGCCCGAGGGCTTCCAGCGCGCGGAGTATCTGCTGGCGCACGGTATGATCGACATGGTCGTGCATCGCCACAAGCTGCGCGAGACGCTGAGCCGTATCTGCCGCCTGCTGATGACGCCTGTGCTGCATCCCAAGTCCGCCGACCGCAGCAAGACGAAGCGGCTCAACGGACAGCAGCCCTACGTCAACGGGCGCTCGGTCGAAGCCACCCTGATCGAGAACGCGAGCAGGCTGCCTCAGCCTCCGCCGGTCGAGCCCGAGGTACTGGGTCCCGAGGAGCGGTTCGACACCTCGCGGCTTGAGTCGCGCGAAACAACGCGCAAGGACGACGAGATCCCTCCGACGAAGCGCTCCCCGCCGAAGGATGGCCACCACCATTGAGGCAGGTTGAGTGCGCGGATCTCCCGGCGCGAACTCCTCGCACGATAGACGCGGCCGCAGCTTCGGCCTGCAACGAACAAGCCCGGCTGCGGCTCTAGAACCGTGACGGGCGATAGGAAGAGCCGAAATGCCGACGAGCGCTCAGCTCCTCGCCGAGCTGAAATTGCTGCATCCCCAGCTGATCGATCTGTCGCTCGGACGCGTCGAGCGGCTGCTGGCGAAGCTCGGCAACCCGCACAAGCGGCTTCCTCCTTGCGTGCACATCGCCGGCACCAACGGCAAGGGATCCGTCACCGCCTATCTCAAGGCGATGCTGGAGGCGGCGGGCGCGCGCGTGCACGTCTACACCTCGCCGCACCTGGTGCGCTTCCATGAGCGCATCGAGCTGGCCGATGCGAGTGGCAAGGCGCACGCCATCGCCGAGGATAAGCTGATCGACGTGCTGGTCCGCACCCAGGCAACGAACGGTTCCGACGACATCACGCAATTCGAGATCACAACGGCTGCGGCCTTTCTCGCGTTCGCCGAGAATCCGGCCGATGTGCTGCTGCTCGAGGTTGGCCTCGGCGGCCGGCTCGACGCGACCAACGTGATCGACCGGCCGGAGCTGTCGATCATCACGCCGATCTCGCTCGACCACTCCGAGAAGCTCGGATCGACGCTGGCAAAGATCGCATTCGAGAAGGCCGGCATTCTGCGTCCCGGCGTGCCCGTCGTGGTCGCGCAGCAGGAGGAGGAAGCGGACGAGGTGATCCGTCGCGAGGCAAACCGCGTCGGCGCGCCGCTGTTCGCCTGGGGCGAGCACTTCGACGCCTATGAGCAGCGCGGCCGCCTCGTGGTGCAGGCCGAGCACGAGCTGCTCGACCTGCCGCTGCCAGCCCTCATTGGCCGCCACCAGATCGTCAATTCCGGCACTGCGGTTGCCGCCGCGCTGCAGCTGCGCGCGCGCCTGCCGGCGCTCGGCCTCGATGAAGTCGTCGATCGAGCAGGGGCTCGCCAAGGTGCGCTGGCCCGCACGCATGCAGCGGCTCGATACGGGCCCGCTGCCCTCTCTGGTCAAGCCGGGTTCGGAGCTCTGGCTCGACGGCGGCCACAACCCGGCGGCGGGTCGCGCGCTGGCGCAGACGCTGGCCGACCTCGAGGAGCGCTCGCCCAAGCCGCTGCATCTGATCGTGGGCATGATGGGATTGAAGGATTCGGCGGGCTTCCTGTCGCCCTTCCGCGGTCTCGCGCGCCATGTCGTCACCGTGCCCATTCCCGGCGCGCACGAGGCACCTCATGCGCCCGAGGTGCTGGCCGAGACCGCGCGCAGCGTCGGGCTCGAAGCCGAATGGACCGACAGTATCGAAAGCGCGCTCAAGCGCACCGATCAGTACGAGGCCGGGCCGAAGCGCATTTTGATCTGCGGCTCGCTTTATCTCGCCGGCCACGTCCTCGCCCTGCAGGAAGGCGTCGAACCGCAGGCCAACTAGGCAGCATACAAAATCGCAAGGCCTGGAATCGAAACGGCCCCGTCGATGCGGGGCCGTTCCAATTTTCATGCGTAAGACGAGGTTTAGGCGGTGACCGAGGAGTTGATCCAGTCCTCGAGCTTCTTCTTCTGCACCAGCGCACCGGTGTGCTGCGCGGCCACCTGACCATCCTTGAACAGGATCAAGGTCGGCATCGCGCGAATTCCATACTTGTTGGTGATGGTCGGGTTCTGGTCGACGTCGAGCTTCACCACCTTGATCTTGCTGCTCATCTCCTCGGCGACCTGGTCGAGGGCGGGCGCCATGGCCTTGCAGGGCCCGCACCACTCAGCAAAAAAATCCACCAGCACCGGCTTTGAGGACTTCAGGACCTCCTGATCGAAGGTGCTGTCGGACACTGCATTTGCCATTTGGCCGGTCTCCTGGTTGCCGCCGAAGGCGGGGGAAGTGTTGCCGCCGGAGGCGGGGGGAAGTGTTGCCGCCGAAGGCGGGGAAGTCGCCGCCGTGGGCGGGGAAAGATCTTACCGCTCAAAGGCGGACCAAAGTGTTGCAGCCGGGGGCAGCGCGCCTCGCTTCGAGCGGAAGTTAGGAACGCCCCTCGCCAGCGTCAAGGTGAAGGGCGTCGAGGTCCCAGAGCCGGGACGCGTAATCGGTGAGCAGTTGCTCCGGCACCATCATGATTCGGGGCGCCGCCGTCCATAACAGCGCGGCTTTGATCACGCGGCCGACATAAATCTCACGAAGCGCGAGGCGATAGGCCGCAAGCTGGAAAAGGTAGGCAGGTGCAACGTCCTCCACTCGCTCAGGTGGCGGACGATTGGTCTTGTAGTCGACGATCAGCACCTCGTCCTTCAACTCGACGAGGCGGTCGATCTGGCCGACCAGGCTCAGCGCGGCGCGCTTGGCGTTGGGGTTGGCCAGTCGCGCCACGATCGGCACCTCGGCGCGGCTCTGTGGCCCAAACAGCGGCGCGAACTGCGGCGCGGTCAAAATCGCCAGCGTTTCCTTCGCGATGGTTGCCCGGGCCGCAGGAGATAGCCCGCTTCCGCGCTCGGCGATGAAGCCGTCCGCCGCCTTCACCCAACCGTCCACTGGCAAGGTCGGCAAGTGCTGAAGCAACGCGTGCGTGAGCGTGCCGCGCAGGAAGCGATCCTGCGCGCCTGGTGCGAGCACCGCCGGCTCGTTGCGCAGAGGGAGCCGTTCCGGTTGCGGCAGCGGGTCCCCGGTTTCGTCGGGTGCGTAGGCTTCGAGCCGTGAGGGTGCCAGCGGGATCGTCAGTGCCGGCTCGCGCGGCGCGCCGCGCAGCGCCCAAGGTGGCAGCGGCTCTGGCGCGTGCGCTTGCATCAAGGCATGGCGTGGGGCGAGCGGCGGCTCGGTTTGCGCGGCAACCGCGCGCTGTACAGGTTCACCGTCGGGATGAAAGGCGGGTGTGAGAATCGGGCGCACCGCATCGACGATGAGGTCGTACCAGCAGCCTGCTGTGCGGGTGCGTTTGCCCTCAAATCCCGCCACATACAGCCGGTCGCGGGCGCGCGTCATGGCGACGTACAGCAGCCGGTGGCGCTCCTCCGCCTCGCGCGCGGTGCGCGCCCGCCGCGCCGCGCCGATCACGCCGATGCTGCCCGATCCCTTGACGTCCCACACGAACGGCGTCGCATCGACGCCGCCAGGCAGGGTAATGCCATCGAGATCCAGCACGCCGCCGTTGACCCCGGCCGTCGTGCAGGTATCGGGGAGGAACACGACCGGGGCCTCAAGGCCCTTGGCGCCGTGCACCGTCATGACGCGAACCTCGTCGCGGCCGTGCTCCATGTCGCGCTTCACCTCGCGCTCGGTCTCGCGCAGGTAGGCGAGGAAGCCGGTGAGCGAGGGCGGGTTCGCATCGTCGTAGGCGAGCGCCAGATTCAGGAATTCATCGAGCGGGTCGGCCGCTTCCGGCCCGAGGCGGGCAAGGAAGCGCGCACGCGCTCCGTCGCGATCCAGGATTGCCGCGAAGAATTCGAAGGGAGGCGCATAGTCGGCGCGCGCGCGCCAGCGCTTTAGTTGATCCGCAGCGGTCTTGAAGCGCGCATTCGCGTTGGCGGCGTCGATCAGCGCCTTCCACAGCGTGCCTTTGCGCCCGACCGCGAGCGCCATGAGGTCGTCGTCGTCGAACCCGATGAGCGGGCTTTTCAGCACTTCGGCGAGGGCCAGATCATCCTCGGGCAGCGTGAGAAAATCGCCGAGCGAGAGCAGATCTTCCACCACGATCTGCTCGCTTAAGCGCAACCGGTCGGCGCCGGCGACGGGAATCCCGCGCGCCTTCAGGGCCGCAACCATGGGCGCCGCGAACGGGCGCCGCTTGCGCACGAGGATCAAAATGTCCCCCGGGCGGATGGGCCGCGCCTCGGACGCAAGCTCCTCGCCTGAAACGATCCAGCTCTTGATCGTGTCTGCTATGCGATCCGCCAGCCGGGTTTCCGAGGCGGTCGAGGCGTCGTCGTCGAGCGGCGACCAGGCGTCCGCCGGCTCGCCGGCATCGAGCGTCACGGTTGGCCACACCTCGATCAGCCCGCCGTGCCCCAGTCGATGGACAGCATGGCGGATTTCGGTCGCCTCTGCGGTCAGGCCCGGCGTGCGCGCGGCATCGCCGAACACGCGATCGACTGCGCCCAAGATGGGTGCGACGCTGCGAAACGACAGATCGAGCGGGACCTGCCGCCAGGGCCGCGTCGCGCCCTTGAGCAGCTCGGCGAAGCGGCGGCCCATCTGCGCGAACATGTGCGGGGCAGCGCCTTGGAAGGAATAGATCGACTGCTTCTCATCGCCGACGGCAAAAAGCGTGCGGGGCTCCTCGCGCTGGCCTGTCCCTGAGAAGAACTCCTCGGCCAGCGCCTCGATCACCTGCCACTGCTCGGGGCTCGTGTCCTGCGCCTCGTCGACGAGGATGTGGTCGATGCCGCGGTCGAGCTTGTAGAGCACCCACGCGGTCGCCTGCTTGTCGTGCAGCAGGTTGACCGTCTTGACGATGAGATCCTCGTAGTCGAGCGCGGCGCGGCTGGCTTTTGCCTGCGTGTAGCGCTGCAGCACGGCGCCTGCGAGGCACTGCAGCGACAGCGTCGCGGCCATCACGCCGAGCGCCTTGCGCTGCTCGTTCAGCGCGCAAAATCGCGCCTGCGCCGAGCTGGCCGCAAGTTCGAGATCGGGGTACTCTGTTTTGACCGGCTTCGACATGAGGCGGGCGCGCGGATCACCGCTTCCCGTGCAGAAATATCCCTCAAAGGCCGCGACGCGGGCTTCAGCAGAAGCCGCTGCAAGCGCCGTTGCAACGGTGCAGGAATACTCCAAATCGGTCTTGCCGCCACCGCTGAGCGCACCACGCAGTTGACTGAGCTCAGCCTCGCTCAGCACCTCGGACATCGCCTGGGTGAGAGCCTCCTCGGTCGCGCTGCCACCGATGCCGAGCGTCTCGCGATAGAAAGCCTCGAGTGCGCCGCTCGCGTCGTCGATGCGCAGCGCTTCCTCGAGCCAGCGGCGCTTCTGCAGCGCGGCGCGCAGCAAATCGTCAAAACGTTGATCGGCCGCGTAGCGCACGGCCGCTTTCAGCGCGGCGCCTTCGGGCGAAGTGCGATTGCGCGCGGCAAAGTCGAGCGCGCCGTCGATGGCCTCGCGCTGCAACAGATGCGCGGTCGGCTCATCGAGGATGTCGAAGCCCGGCGGCACGCCCGCTTCCAGCGGGAAGCGCTGCAGCAGGCGCTCGCAGAACGAGTGCACGGTTTGCACCTTGAGCCCGCCCGGCGTTTCGATCGCGATGGTGAACAGCGTGCGTGCGCGCGCGACGTCCGCCTCGCCTGGGTTTTCGATGCCGAGCTCGGATAGCGCGCTCGCGAGCTTGTCCGTGTCGAGCGTCACCCAGCGAGCGAGCGTATCGAAAACCCGCTTCGACATCTCGGCCGCAGCGGCCTTGGTATAGGTGAGGCACAAGATGCGCTCGGGCACCGTGCCGGCGAGCATCAGCCGCAACGCGCGCAGCGTGAGCACGTGCGTCTTGCCGGTGCCGGCGTTGGCGGTCACCCAGGCGGAGGCATCGGGGTCGGCGGCTTCGAGTTGCGCGCGCTTGGTGCGCTCGATGTCGGGGGAAAGGCGCTGGCTCACGCGGTCTCCTCCTCGGGCGATCCCGACCATTCGGCGACGCGCGCCAAGTGGGCGAAGTCGTCGTAGTCGTAGGTGAAGGCCGGGCGCCGCATCGCCCTATATGGCGTATCCTTGTGGTCGAAGGTGGCGATGAGACGAGCAAGGCGCTCAAGCGCGGTTGCGGCGAGCCCGGCTACGTCGGCGACGCCGACGATGTTTTCCTGGCCCGGGGGCTCGCCACCGGCGGCGCGGATGTAGCGCAACGCCGCCACCTTGTGGCGGGCCACATGCGCGAAGCCTGCCTCGCCGTGCGCGATCGCGGCCTCGAGCGGCAGCTGCGGCGCGTGTCCGCGCTCGATCCTGCTGTCGGTCGGCGGCTGCCCCGTCTTGTAGTCTGTGATGATGAGCGAGGCCTCGCTCTCATCGATGCGGTCGGCGCGTGCGGTCAGCGTGAACGGCCCGGCCGGAGCGGGCACGATCAATTGTCCGCCGACCTCGGCCACGACACGCACCACGCCCTGGCGCCGTGCCGGCTCAGTCTCGGCGAACCAGGCCGCGAACCGTTCAAACCGCGGTCGCCCAGAACGCGGCGATGCGGGGATGCTGGTCGTAGCCGACCAGCACCTCGCCCGCGATCGCGAGCAGCTCGGCCTGCGTATCGGCCGGCAGTGCCTCGGGGATACTTCACCGCGAAGTGCCGCATGATGTCGTGCACGATCGAGCCGCGCAGCGCCGCATCGGGTCCGGCGCCGAGCAGCGGCAGCTTGTCGAGCTTCAGCACGTGGCTTGCGAAAATGGCATAGGGGTTGGCGAGCCAGGTCTCGATCTTTGTCACGCTCATCTTGCGCGGGCGCGCGTCGACGGACGGGCGCGGCTCGGGCGCCTCGATGCGGATGCGGTTCGTGACGGCATCGCGCGCGCGCGCCCAGCCGATCCACGGCTTGTCGGGACGCAGCACATCGCCCAGATCGAGGCCCGACAGCAGCGCCTGCAGCCGCATGAGCCAGCGCGACGGCACGGTCGGCACGCCGTCGATCTTCTGCGCGCGCGTCAGGAATACGTTCGGCGCTGCCAGGAACGACGTGAAGTCGTGCGCCGCATGCCCGATGCGTTCCTCGGGCGAGGGTAGCCCGAGCGCGGCGCGCATCGGCCGGTTGAGCCAGGGCCCGGGATCGGCGGCCTCGGGCCACGTGCCGTCGTTGAGCGAGCCCAGCACCATGACATCGGCCTGCTGCAGGCGCGCTTCCAGTGGACCCCAGATGAACAGGCGCGGATGCACAGCGACGCGCGGGCGCACGTTCTCGCCCTGGATCAGGCTGCGGTAGAAGTCGGCGTAGTCGCCGGCGCGGATCTCAGGCGCGGGCAGGGTCGCATCGACGAGGCCGAGGAAGAACGCCGACGCCGCGGTGCCGGCTTCGTCGCGCCACAGCGGGGAACCGTCATTCTCGTTGGTTTCAGGCACGCGCGCCAGCGCCTCGGCGGTGGCGACGTGCGCGGCGGCGATGGCGTGCACGGGCTGCTCGCCACGATCGGCGAAGATTGCCGTAAGCGGCGCGTAGGCACTTGCCAGTCGCGCCAGTAGATCGTGCGCGCCCTGCCAGTCCTCGGGCCACAGGCGCTGCACGGCCGCACCACGCCGCGTCTTGGCGGCAACGTCCGATTCAGCCTGCGCCAGGGCGGTTGCGAGGCCCTTGAGTCCGCTGCCGAGATAGAGATGGCGCAGCACGGCGATCTCGATCGCGCGCGCGGCGCGGCGCACCTGGAACGCGTCGAGGCCCAATCTGGTCAATGGGTGCTTCAACAGGGCCATGGTTTCGGCCGGCGCGAAGCCCTTGGTGATGGCGCTGATGACGAGATCGAGAAATGTGCCCGGCACCGTCTTGGCAAACGGGCGCCCGGCGGAATCGTCCACGCGGATGCCCCACGCTTCGAGCCGCACCGCGACGCGGCGGGCGAGCAAGCGGTCAGGCGAGATGAGCGCGGCTGTGCGCCCCGGCGTTTCCGCCGCTTCGCGCAGGATCAGCGCCACGGCCTCGGCTTCATCCTGCGCCGATGGCGCCTCGATGAGGCTCACCCCCTTGAGCGAGGCACGAACCGCGTTGCGGTCGGCGGATTTGGCGTAGGTGTACCAGCGCGCCGTTGTGCCCGAAGGGCGCATGGTCTCGGCGATCAGCGCGCAGCGGGAATCAGTGGCGGGCGTGCTTGCACCCAGCGTGCGCACGTCCTCGCGCTTGAGCCCCAGGCGGTCGAGCAGGCGCTTGGGCCCGAATTGGGGATGCTCGGGATGGGGCTGTCCGGGTGGCTCGGCGGTGATCATGGCCCAGCTCGCGGCATCGAGATGGGTATCGAGGCCGGGAAGAACGATGGCGCCGTGCGGCAAGCTTACGACGGCGCGCATCAGCTCGACGGTCGCTGGAATGGAGCCCGTCACGCCGGCGACGATCACCGGGCCTTTCGGCGGCGATGCCGCTAAGCGGTGCGCTTCGGCCAGAATTGCCCGGTTGCGCCGGTCGGCGGGAGAGAGCAGGCCGCGCTCGGCGAGGTAGGCCGGCCATGATGCGGTGACGATCTCCAGGAAGTCGATGGTCTTCTGCCAGTGCTCGGAGAGATCCTCCGGCACCAGCGCCGCGAGCTTGTCGAGCATGGGCTCGCCCGGGCGCTCGGTCTCGACCATGTCCATGAGCCGTGCGAGCTCGGCCGCGAGATGGGCGGCTTGCGCCGGCGTGCCGGCACCGGCCGTCGCCTGGGGGCCGATGTGCGCGGTCCCTTCGTCGGGGCGGCGCAACACGCGCGACCAGCGCATCACCAGCGTGGTGAGCGCAAGCCGGCGTTCGATCGCGCTGACGGCGGGAGCCAGCTCGAGCGATCCGACGGGTGCCGGACCATCATCGATCAGCCCGGTCATGAGCGCCAAGTCCTCGTCGCCCTGCGCGATCGGACGGATCGTCGGCAGCAGCATGGCGCGTCCGCCGCCTGCTTCCAGGAAGGCTTCCTGCAAGGCGCGCGCAGCACGCCGCGTCGGCATCAACAGCGTGTAGGCGGGAAGCTCGAGCACCTGCGGCGCGCGACCGCCCGGCTCGGGAAGATTGCCCTGGAGTATCGCGGTCGCGATCGCCTTCAGGAACGGCGCGCCGGGCGGCACCGTGAAGACGCGTGCGCCGGCTGCGGGATGGGTCGGAGCGGCCTCAAGCGACGTCCTCACTCTCGATCCACCTTTCCGCTTCCACCAGCGCTTCCGGCGTGCCGACGTGCATCCACAGTCCATCGAGGCGGACGCCGAACAGGCGCCCCTTGTCGATTGCCGCGTCCCAGGGCGCGTTGAGCGAGAAGGGCCCTTTGGGTGCGCCGTCGAACAGGCGGGGATGCGCGATCGATACGCCGGTGAACACGAACGGGGCCATCTGGCGCTCGCCGCGGCGCGTCAGCCGGCCGTCGGTGCCCATGGAAAAATCGCCCTGGCCGTCGTAGCCGACGCTGGTCGCACCCGAGGCCAGCAGCATGAGGGCGTCCATCCGGGCGCTGTCCCAGGCCTCAAACAGCCGCGCCAGGTTGGATCCAACACCCTCGATCCACACCGAGTCGGAGTTATGAATCAAGAAGGGGCCGGTTCCGAGGTGGGGAAGGGCCTGCACGACGCCCCCGCCGGTATCGAGCATCTCCTTGCGCTCGTCCGAAATGACGATCTTCGGGTGTTCGCGTTTCGACACGTGCGTTTGCAGCTTGTCGGCGAAATGATGCACGTTGACCACCGCGCGAGCGACGCCGGCTTCGTTGAGGCGATCGAGCACATGGTCGATCAGCGCTCGTCCGCGCAATTGCACGAGCGGCTTGGGGACCTTCTCGGTCAGCGGCAGCATGCGCCGGCCGAACCCGGCTGCCAGCACCATCCCCGCTTCAGGCCGCCATTGCGCCGGCTTGGTCATGCCTGCAAACCCTCTTCGGCCTGCGCACTGCCGCGCGTCTTTTGCGGCATGTGGCGATCATACCAGGACTTGAGCTTCGCCAGCTTGGGATGCTCAAGGTCGCGTTCCATGTAGCGCCACAGGCGCGGAACGTGGCGCAGGTATTGAGGCTTGTTATCGCGCTTGGCAAGCCGGGCAAAGATGCCGAGAAATCTTGGTGTTGCGCTGGGCGCCGAGCGCCGCGTAGCTGAACGCGAAGGCATCGCGGTCAAAGTCCGGCCGGCGGCGGCTCACGGCGTCACAGTAGTGCGCGAACAATTCCGTTTCGAGCTCGCGTGGAACGTCGACGCGCGCATCCTGCAGCAGCGAGACGAGGTCGTAGGCCGGGGCTCCGCGCATGGCATCCTGAAAGTCGATGATGCCGACGCGCGCAATTCCCGTGCGCTCGGGAAGCCAAAGCAGGTTGGGCGAGTGGTAGTCGCGCAACACCCAGCCCGGCGGCAGCGCGGTCAGGGCGCGCAGCGGGTCGGCCCACAGCTCCAGGAATTCGGCGCGCACGTCGGCCGGGGGCGGCTCGCCGTAGATGCGCTGCCAGTACCAGTCGACGAGCAGCTCGATCTCGATTGCGAGCGCGCCCTCATCGTAGCGAGGCAGCGGCACGCTCTCTCCCGCGAGATCGAACGAGGGCGGCGGCGCGGGAGCGCCCTGCAGCTCGACGAGCGCATCCGTTGCTGCGCGCCACAGCTCTCCCTGGTCGGCGGTGGCGTTGCGCACCTCCTCGGCGAAGACGCGCGCTCCGAGATCCTCGATCAGCAGGAAACCGTGATCGAGGTCCTGCGCATAAATGGCTGGTGCGTTGAGGCCCTGGGCGCGCAGCGACTCGCCGATCACGACGAAGGGGCGCACGTCCTCGGCCAGATGCGCGATGCGGCTGTAGGGAAGTCCGTCGCGGATCGGCGGGCCGTCCGGCTGGCGTGCCCAATCCATCAGGATCAAGCTCTTGCCGTCGTCGCAATCGAGCCGCGCATAACGGCGCACGGACGCGTCGCCCTGCAAGTATTGCAATGCGCTCATCTCGCGCTTCGCGACGGGGAGCGCCAGCAGCGCGCGCATGGCGATAAGCCGCTCGATCCGCTCGGCCCATTCGCCCTGACCGGTGAGCGTGATGCGGCGTGTTTGCGCCGTCTCATCCTCGATCAGCACTTCGAGCCGGTCGCCGGGGAGCACGGTGCCCGCGCGCTCGGGCCATTCGACGATCGCGATACCCTGGCGCAGCGCCAGCTCGAGGCCGAGCTCGTCCAGCTCCGAAGGCGAATTCAAACGGTAGAGATCGAGGTGCGCGACCGGCATGCGGCTGCCGGCATAGGTCTGCACCAGCGTGAAGGTCGGGCTCGGGATCTCCTCGCCCAAATCCGGGCACAGCGCCCCGATGATGGCGCGCGCCAGCGTCGTCTTGCCGGCGCCAAGCTCCCCGCGCAACGTGATGAGATCGCCGCGGCGCGCGGCAAAGGCCAAATCCTCGCCCAGGCGGACGAGCTGGCGCTCGCTGACGCCGGGGATGATGCAGGGTGGAGGCATGGGGAACGAAGACCTACGCGGCGGTACCGCCCATCGATAACGCCCCTGTTGGACCAGGTTGGGGCGGCTCGTCGGCGCCGCCATCCCTTACCGCACCGTGCTCGGGGAGGCGAACACTGATGCGAGTGCCCTCGCCGGGCTCGGAATCCAGGGCCACATTGCCCCCGTGCAGCTCGGCCAGGCTCTTGACGATCGACAGCCCCAGGCCGGCGCCCCGGTGGCTGGAGCCCTGGCTGCGGCTCTCGAAGCGCTCGAAAACACGCCATTGCTGATCCTTGGGGATGCCGACGCCCTCGTCCGCCACCGTGAACACCAGCATCCCGTGCTCGCGCCAGCAGCTGACGCGGATGGTCCCTCCGGGCTTGGAGAAGCCGACCGCGTTCGACAGGAGGTTGTAAAGGATCTGGCGCACGCGGCCCTCGTCGGCGACGAAGGTCGCGACATCGTCGGCGACCGCGATGTGGATCGTGAGCCGCGCGCGAACGGCGGCCTCGCGGATGCCCAGGATCGCTGCATCGATGACGGCGCGCACATCGACGGTGGTTTGCTTCAATTCCATGGCGCCGGCATCCATCGTCGCCAGCGTGAGGATGTCGTCGATGATGGCAAGCAGCGTGCGCGACGACGCGGTAATGTCGCCCAGGTACTCGTGCTGCTTGTCGTTGAGCGGGCCGATCTGCGGCTGGATCAGCAGCTCGCTGAAGCCGATGATGTTGGTCAGCGGCGTGCGCAGCTCGTAGGAAATGTGCCCGATGAAGGCGTTCTTCATTCGGTCGGCCGCAATGAGCGCTTCGTTGCGCTCAACCAGTGCGCGCTCGTAGCGCTTGGCGTCCGTGACGTCGGCGAACGTGAACAGCGTCGCGCCGTCGGGCAGCGGCATGCAGGCAAAGTCGATGATCGAATTGTCCGGGCGCACCATCTGGCCCTCGAAGGTCTCGCGCTCCTCCGAGATCGATGTCACCGCGCCGCCAAGCCGCGACCAGATCTTGCCGTCGTCGAAATGCTGGCGCGCGAGCCCGATGAACTCGTCGATGTGCAGCGATTCCCCGATCTCGCGCCGTGAGATGCGCCAGATTTCGGCAAATGCCGAGTTGAAGAGCTTGAGGCGCCCGTCGGTGCCGAACACCGCGACGCCTTCCTTGAGGCTGTCCAGCGTCTCGCGCTGCACGTCGATCATCGCGTTATAGTCGCTCTCGAGCGCCAAGCGCTCGGTCTCGTCGACGTAGAGATAGGTGACGCCGCCGTCCGAGCGCTTCTCGGAAAGCACATGCAGCATGCGCCCGTCGGGCAGGTGCCACCAGTCCTCGGCCGACGCGGTGTCGCCGTAGCAGGCCAGCACCTTGGCCTTCCATTCCGAGTAGTTGATCACCTCCGGTAGACGTCCGAGTTCGCGCAGGCGGTCGAGCACGGCGCCGTCGGCGGGACGCGAGCGCAGCAGATCCTCGCCGAGCTTCCACAGCTTGGCGTAGGCCTCGTTGAAGAACACGAGCTCCTGCTCGCTGTTGAAGATCGCCACCGCGGTTGCGACCCGGTCGAGCGTGCGGTCGTAGACCGCGATCTGGCGGTCGAGCTCGCCGTGCACCTTTTCCACGGCAGCGACGTCGATCGCCGCCGCAGCCGTCGCGCCCTCGAAGGGGATGACGGTCACGTCGTAAGGCTTGCGCTCGCCGCCGATGAGCAGCGGCACGCGTCCGCGGTAGCTGTCACCGCGTAGAACCGCGCGCGACGCGGTGCGCCTTTGGCGCGGCTCGAGCAGCTCGAGCTGACGCTGCTGTACCTCGGCGCGGCTGTGGGCCTCCACCGCCTTCACGTAGGCGGCGTTGACCCAGGTGATGCGGCCGTCCCTGCCGCGCAGCCACACCGGCATCGGCAGTGTGTCGAGAAGCGCGCGGGAAGCGCGAACCTCGCCCGCCAAGCGATTGTGTTGGGCCAGCACGCGCGCGACCTCGTCGCGGTGCCCCGCGACGTCGCGCAGGCGCAGGATCGCGCGGCCGCCCGCCGTGCGTCCCTCCGCTTCGATGTGGCCGCCCGCAAGCGTGCGCAGGATGATGTTGAACGGGTGCCCGCTCACAAACAGGGCATCGAGGCCCTCTTTGAGGTTCGCCGCCGAGGACGGCTCGAGCCAATGCCCAAAGCGCAAGAAGCTCTCCGGCGCCTCGGGAAGCCCCGGGATGCCGCGCAGCGTCGAGGCGACGATGCGCAGCGGGCCCTGCTGCTCCCAGAACAACAGGATCTGCGGTTCCGAGCGGATGATGGAATCTGTTGCCGCGAGGCTGCGCCGGAGCTGCGCGCTTTCCGAGCGCGCCTGCGTCGCGGTCCGCCGTGCGCGTCCGGCCGCCACCCACGCGAGCACGACGCCCAGCACGAGTGCGGCGGAGATGACACCCAACAGCGGCAGGTGGTCTTTCCAGATCGCGGTGACGAGATCACCGCCCGCCGCAACGCCTGCAAGCAGCGCCAGCACGCAGGCGATGCTCGCGGTTAGCAGGATCGCTAGCTCGCGGCGCATGCCCGGTCGGCCGTTGTGTCTGGCAGATTGCATTGCGACCCATGGGAGGACCGTTTGATCCGAGGCCTAGGACGCTACGAGCAAAGGCCCAGCTGGGACCGCCTCCGTGCGAGACAAATCATACGAAGTATGCGGGCCCCGTGCGGGTGTGGCCAGACGTCCGGCGCACAACCCTTGGGACCCGCACGACTTTGATTACCAGTGCTGCTGCAAGGCCGCAGCGAATCAGTACCGGTAATGGTCGGCCTTGAACGGGCCCTCGCGGCTCACACCGATGTAGCTGGCCTGCTCGGGCGTCAGCTCGCTCAGGTGCACGCCGATTTTCTTGAGGTGCAGGCGCGCGACCTTCTCGTCGAGGTGCTTGGGCAACGTATAGACCTTCTTCTCGTACTTGCCGGCGTGGCTCCACAACTCCATCTGCGCCAGCGTCTGATTTGTGAACGACGCCGACATGACGAATGAGGGATGCCCCATGGCGTTGCCGAGGTTTACCAGGCGCCCTTCCGACAGCAGGATGATGCGCTTGCCGTCCGGGAACTCGATCTCGTCGACCTGCGGCTTGATGTTGTCCCACTTGAGGTTCTTGAGGCCTGCGACCTGGATCTCGTTGTCGAAGTGGCCGATGTTGCAGACGATGGCCCGGTCCTTCATGGCACGCATGTGGTCGAGCTTGATCACGTCCTTGTTGCCGGTCGCGGTGACGAAGATGTCGGCGCGCGGCGCGGCTTCCTCCATGGTCACCACCTCGTAGCCCTCCATCGCCGCCTGCAGCGCGCAGATGGGATCGACTTCGGAGACCATGACGCGGCAGCCGGCGTTGCGCAGCGAGGCCGCCGAGCCTTTGCCGACGTCGCCGAAGCCCGCGACCATCGCGACCTTGCCGGCCATCATCACGTCGGTGCCGCGGCGGATGCCGTCGACGAGGCTTTCGCGGCAGCCATAGAGGTTGTCGAACTTCGACTTCGTGACCGAGTCGTTGACGTTGATGGCCGGGAACAGGAGCTTGCCCGCCTTCTGCATCTCGTAGAGCCGATGCACACCGGTGGTCGTCTCTTCCGACACGCCGCGGATGTTTTTTGCGATCTCGGAGAACCAGCCCTTCGGCTTCTCCTTGAGCATGCGCTTGAGGAGAGCGAAGAAGACCTCCTCTTCCTCGCTGGTGTGCTGGTCGAGAAACGCCGTGTCGCCCTGCTCGGCGCGCAGTCCCAGGTGGACGAACATGGTCGCGTCGCCGCCATCGTCCAGGATCAAGTTGGGTGACCCGCCGTCATGCCACTCGAAGAGCTTGGCGGTGAAGTCCCAGTACTCCTTCAGCGTCTCGCCCTTGAAGGCAAACACGGGGATGCCGGCGGCGGCGACTGCGGCAGCGGCGTGGTCCTGCGTCGAATAGATGTTGCACGACACCCAGCGGATGTCGGCGCCGAGCGCGGCTAGCGTCTCGATCAGGACGGCGGTCTGGATGGTCATGTGCAGCGAGCCGGCGATGCGGGCGCCCTTGAGCGGCTTTGACGCGCCGAATTCCTCGCGCGTCGCCATCAGTCCCGGCATCTCCGTCTCGGCGATGGCGATCTCCTTGCGGCCCCAGCCGGCGAGATCGATGTCCTTGACGATGTAATCGGCGACGCGGCCCATGGGCTGGCTCCTTCGTGGGTTTTTTGCTGCGCTTTCGATGCGGGCTAGCGCCCGTTTTGCGCCGTCGGTCCAACCGCTAAATCGAGCGGTCTGCCCGGGCACCTTGGCGACCGTTGTAGCCGCCGCGCCGGAGGAGCGCAATAAGATATAAACAACTCCTTATGTCCTCGGCGAAGGCGCAATTCGTAGCCGCGTAGCAAGTATTCACTGAAGCCAGCTGCCACTCTATTAGCAGTTAACGAACAGTTATGGTTGCTGAAGTATTACCAACTCAAGATAACACTTTAAGTAATCACTCCTTAGGCAACAATAATAAATTTTAGCATTTTTACTTTTATTCGGGGCACAACCCGACATATTGCAAAAAACAAAACCAGCAAAAGCAGACGTGCAGGAGCAGGCGCACGATGACCAAGCAAGACCTCAATCGCGTTACGACATCCAAAGCAGGCCTGATGATCCGTTTCGGGCGGGACCGGTCCGGCAACGTGACGATGCTGTTCGGCATGATGGCTGTCGTGCTGACGCTGTCGGTCGGCGCGGCCGTCGATCTGGGGCGCTGGCTACACGCGCGCGACCAGACCGCTGGCGCCATCGACGCGGCGGTGCTCGCGGGTGTCCGCTACCTGCAGACCAACAGCACCGACCAGGCCGGGGCCGTCAACGCAGCCAAGAAATTCTACGCGCAGAACGTCACCTCGCGTCTGAATGTCACCGATGACACCGTCGCCTTTGCCGTCACCGACAACGGCATCTCCATGACATCCAGCGGCGGCGCCTACATCGCGACGCCATTCCTGCAGCTCGCCAACATCTCCAAACTTCCGTTGTTCCCGACTGCCAAGGCCGAGCGCCACATCGGCAATAAGGAAGTCGCGATCATGCTCGACGTGACCGGCTCGATGTGCGGGTCGCCATTCATTGCGTCGTGCAGCTCCGCGAGCAAGCTTGACGGGATGAAGACGGCCGCCAACCAGATGATCGATATCATGCTGCCCGAGGGTCAGAGCAACTACTCGGCCAAGGTCTCGATCATTCCGTTTTCGGAGGAAGTCCGGCTGCCGACCACCACCGCGCTCAATGCCGCGCGCGGCACCGTTACTCCGACTTGCAAGCGGATCAAGGATTCAAGCTCGAACGGCAGCACCACCACCTGCACCGGCAATACTCCGAACGGCTACACTGACTACTATCTTGCGCCCTGCGCGGTCGAGCGCACCGGCACCGAGAAGTATACGGATGCCGGTCCGGGCACGAGCAAGTACGCCGGGGCTCGCTTCAACAGCGATACAACCGGCAGCGGCAGCAGCAAGGCAGGCGACTGCACGCTTCCCACGGGTTCCGAGATCCTTCCTTTGACCAACGATCGCACCACACTGATCAACAAGATCAACGGTCTCAAGGCCAAAGGGGGCACCGCCGGCCAGATCGGCACGGCCTGGGCGTGGTACACGCTATCGCCCAACTGGAACGCACTGTGGCCGAGCAGCGCTGCCCAAGCCTACGGTGCCGGTGACCTGCGCAAGATCGCGGTTCTGATGACGGACGGCGACTACAACACCGTGTACGACAAGAACGGCATCCACGCGGTGCCGCCTACCACCACGTCGGTCTGCGGAACCCCGACCGCTGCGGACCCCGGCGGCAGCACGGCCGTCAACGCGGCATGCGCAGGATCGCAGGCACTTTCACAGTGCACGGCAATGAAGGCCAAAGGCATCGAGATTTACACGATCGGCTTCAACGTCGGCGACTCGAGCACGGCGGCCTACAAGCTGCTCTCGCAGTGTGCGTCCGACATCAACAAGTTCTATGCCCCCGTCACGAACGACCAGCTTCAGCAGGCGTTCCGCGACATCGGGTTGAAGTTGTCCGATCTCTATCTGTCGAAGTAGACCAGCGCGGCGGCGTCTGACCGAAAAGGTCAGGCGTCGTCGATGCAGTCCTCCTCAAAGCCTGCCTCGACAAGCGCGATGAGAGCCTGCAGAGCCTCCGGGCCCTGCGGGCCTTGCGCTGTCAGATGCAGCGTGGCGCCGGGGCCTGCCGCCAGCATCATCAGCCCCATGATCGAGGTGCCGCCGACCTCGTGCCCGTCGCGCGCCACCGTGATGACGGCGTCGTAGGTTTCGGCGAGCTTCACGAATTTGGCCGATGCGCGCGCGTGCAATCCTTTGCGATTGCGGATGGTGACAATCGCCTCGGGGCGCAGGCTGTCCCTGATCTCGGGCATGCGAAGAGCTTAACCTTCCCCCGCCAGTTCCTGGCTCGCGACCTTGATGTATTTGCGCCCGGCTTCGCGAGCGCTGGCAACGGCTTCGGCGAGGGGAAGCTCGCTGCGCACGCTCGCGAGCTTGACCAGGATAGGTAAATTTATCCCCGCGATCACCTCCACGGGTGCCTCGTCCATCACCGAGATCGCCAGATTAGACGGCGTGCCGCCGAACATGTCGGTCAGCACGATGACGCCCTCTCCCGTATTGGTGCGCTTGATCGCCTCGACGATCTGGCTGCGGCGCACGGCCATGTCGTCGTCAGGGCCGATCGAGATGGTTTCGAGCTGGCTCTGCGGTCCGACCACATGCTCGAGCGCCGAGCGAAATTCGAGCGCCAGTCCGCAGTGGGTGACGATGACTAGTCCGATCATGGATTAGAGCCGACCTCAGTCTCTTTCCCGTCCCGCGGTGAGCGGGCGTGGCCATTGCGGGCGCTGTCTGCTGCTTTGTGTCGTCGGTTTTCCGCCCCGCGCGTTGCCCGGGGGTTGCGGCGGGGCAAAATGTACAAGTGTTCGCCAGCGGTGCAAGTGGATTGTTCTTTTTGCATCCGATCCTTGATCTAGGGGCCCTTGAGCGTCTGCGCCAGGGCCAGAAGCAGCTTTGCGGGCGCCGAGGCCTCAAATGGGGCTACCCGGAGCAGCGGCAGGCGGATGCCCATGACGTCGGCCGCCTCGGGCGGGTCGGGCAGACGTTCAACGCGCTCGGGCGCGACCAGATCCGCCACCAGCACGAGCCTGGCATTGGGCGTGGAGGGAACTGTCATGATCCCGAGCCCGCGCACCTCGAGCTTGCCGCCGATGATTGGGGGCGCCGCCGCGATCAGGCGCTCCTCGCTCAAGGTGATCTCGACGCGGTCGTCGGCTACGAGCATGGCCGGCGCCGGCACCAGCGCGGTCGGCGCCATCGCGATACACCGCAGGGCCAAATCGGATTTGCCCGATCCCGACGGCCCGCGAATGAGCACTGCGTGCGCTCCGAGTGCGATCGCCGTGCCGTGATGGTTTTCAACTACGTCGGCCACCGGTCGTTCCTCCGCGCTGCGTTTGCGCCGCAACGGGAAGCCTGACGATGAACCGGGCGCCGACAGGATCACCATCCTGGCCGGCGCGGCCCGCGTAGCGGTTCTGGGCGATGATCTCGCCGCCGTGAGCATGCACGATCTCGCGCGAGATGCTCAAGCCTAGACCTGAGAACTTGCCGCGGATCGCGTCCGTGGCGGGTCGGTCGGAATAGAAGCGATCAAAGATGATCTCGAGCCGGTCGGCGGGAATGCCGGGCCTTCGTCCTCCACCACGATCTCGACCGTGCGGTTGCCCGGTTGCACGCTGACAGAGACCGTGCCGCCTTCCGGCGAGAACGAGATCGCGTTGTCGATGAGGTTGGTCAGCACCTGCCCGAGGCGGCCTTCGTCGCCATCGACGGTGAACGCACCCTCGTAGGGCTCTTTGGGATCGAGGAACGCCACCTTGCGGCTGTCGTCGCCGAGGATGTCGCCGAAGATCGTCACCACGTTGCGCAGCATGGTCGGCAGGACAATCGCGCGCATCTCCTTGCGTGCGAGCTCGGCGTCGAGGCGCGAGGCGTTGGAGACATCGGTGATCAGGCGGTTCAGACGTTTGAGTTCGCTCTGGATCTGCAGCACAAGCTCGGCGCGTTGTTCCTCGGTCTTGGCGTAGCCCAGGGACTCGGCGGTGGAGCGCGCGGCCGTCAGCGGGTTTTTCAGCTCGTGCGCCACGTCGGCCGCAAATTTCTCGCTGGCCTCGATCCGCCGGTAAAGCGCCCCCGTCATCGCCTGGAAGGCGCCGGCCATCTGCCCGACCTCGTCGGCGCGCCCCGCAAGCTCAGGCAGTTGCGCGCGCGCCGCGATGTTGCGGCTCACCTGCTCGGCCGCGGCCGACAGCCGCCGGATCGGCACCGCCACGGTGCGCGCAAGCAGCAGCGAGGTCACGACGGAGGCCAGCAGTGCGATCGCCGCCAGTACGAGGATCACGCGGCGCTCCTCGCGCAGGATCTTGTCGATCTGCCCCGGGCGCGTCGACAGCAGCAGCACGCCCTGCACTTTCTTGAAGCGCCGGATCGGCACCGCCACCGAGACGATCTGCTCGCCCTTCTTGTTGAGCAGAAGCATGCTGCGCTCCTTGCCGGTGATCACGTCGCGCACTTCCGGGTAGGCGAGCCCGTTGGCGTCGTCGATCTCCTGGTAGACGGGCAGCGGCTCCTTGAAGAGGTAGCGCGTCAGCCGCGTCCAGAAATTTTGCGGCTTGTTGGGCTTGGACTTGTGATCCTGCAAGTCATGCAGGCCGGCGGTGAGGCTCGCGAGCGAGCGTGCCGTGTCGATGATGAGCGAGCCGTCGCGCGTGTAGATGCGCGCGCGTGTATCCGTCGGCTGGATCAGCTTGCGCACGATCGGCGCGACTTCCTCGGGATGGATCGACAGCTCGAGGTCGGCCAGCCCGTCGTCACGGGGCTCGTTGTGCGTCTCGGCGTCGGGGAGGTTGGTCGGATCGAGCACGATTGCTTCGCGCACGACGGTGGCGTTGGCGGCGATCGCGTCGGCGATGATCGTGCCTTGCGTTTTCAGCGCGTCGACCTTGGCGTCGATCAGCCAGGTGTTGACCCAGCCGAGATACAGGATGCCGCCCAACAGGATCGAGAAACCGATGAGGTTTGACACGAGAATGCGCCGCAGCAGGCTGCCGGCGACGAAGCGCACGACGGGCTGGCGCTTGAACCAGCGCACCAGCGTGTCGGAACTGGCGGACGCGACCGTTTTGAACGTCTCGGCCGCGCGCGAGGGCTCGGCCGGGGGGCCTTCGGGAAGCTTGTCGTTACGCCCCTCGTTGCGCGCGTGGCCGCGCAGCCGGCTCGCGGCCGCGCTCACGGCTGACCTCGTGCGATCGACGGCCTTGCGCGACGATGCCTGGAAGCTGCGGGCGGCACCCGCAACAGCGACGCCCGCCTCGTCCGCGGCGCGCTTCAGCCTCGCTGGCGAACGGGGCGGGGGCGCGTACTCGTCGCTTCGCTCGCTTTCGAGCGCCATTACCCCTCCACGCCTCAAGCTTCCTTGAAGCGGTACCCGACGCCGTACAGGGTCTCGATGACATCAAAGTCGTCGTCGACCTGCTTGAACTTCTTGCGCAGCCGCTTGATGTGGCTGTCGATGGTGCGGTCGTCGACGTAAACCTGATCGTCGTAGGCGGCATCCATCAGCGCGTCGCGCGTCTTGACGACGCCGGGTCGGGCGGCGAGCGCCTGCAGGATCAAAAATTCGGTAACCGTCAGCGTGACCGGGCGATTGTCCCAGTGGCACGTGTGACGCTCGGGATCGAGCTTCAGCTTGCCGCGCTCGAGCACGCGCGCCGCCTCGACCTCAGGTGTGACGCCGTCCTTGGGCTGGAAGCGGCGAAGCACCGCTTTGACGCGCTCCACCACGAGGCGCTGCGAGAAGGGTTTGGCAACGTAGTCGTCGGCGCCCATCTTGAGGCCGAACAACTCGTCGATCTCCTCGTCCTTGGAGGTGAGAAAGATCACCGGCATGTCGGACGACTGACGCACGCGGCGCAAAAGCTCCATCCCGTCCATGCGCGGCATCTTGATGTCGAAGATTCCGAGATCGGCCGGATCCTCGCTCAAGGCCTCCAGCGCAGAGACGCCGTCGTTGTAGGTTCGCACCTTGTAGCCTTCGGCTTCGAGGGCCATGCGCAGCGACGTAAGAATGTTGCGCTCGTCATCGACCAGCGCAATCGTGCTTTTTTCTTTCATCATGTCCCGACCCTGCGGCAGCTGTGACCCTGCCGCGCTTTATGGCTCCAAGGTGTATCAATTGTGGCGGAGCCAATTTCATGTTCTCAATCTGAACCTTAACTGAACACGCTGGGAAGCCGGCCAGCAAGCAGCATGGACGCCGATATGAGCGCCAAAGACGAAGGAAAAGCGGGAGCTTCTTCCCAAAATAGTGAATTGGCAGGCCAGGCGCGGGGCCTGGTTCGTGCCGCGCTCAAGGGCGCGCTCGCGACGGTGGATAAAGGCTCAGGGCATCCTTACGCCTCGCTGGTGCTCACCGCAACCAACCCGGCCGGTATGCCGCTGTTCCTCATCTCCAAGCTGGCCCTGCACACCCGGAACATAGCTGCCGATCCGCGCGCGAGCCTGCTGATCGATGCCACCGGCACGGGCGAGAATGGCGATGATCCGCCCGCTGATCCCATGCAGGGCGCGCGCGTGACGCTGATCGGCGCGATGGAGCCCGCGCCCGATCCAGCTACCCGCGCCCGCTTCCTGGCGCGGCATCCCGCCGCGCAGCTCTACGTCGATTTTCCCGATTTCAGCTTCTTTGCGCTGCGGCCCGAGCGCGCGCATCTCATTGGCGGGTTCGGCCGCATCGTCGATCTGCCGGCTAGCGATCTTCTCGTTTCGCTCGATGAGGCGGAAGGGTTGACTGAGAGCGAGGCCGGCATCGTGTCGCACATGAACGAGGACCACGCGGACGCGATCGCGCTTTACGCGACGAAGCTGCTCGGCGCCGCGCCCGGAGCCTGGCGCATGACGGGCATCGACCCGGAGGGCTGCGATCTCGTTCTGGGCGCGCGCGGCCTGCGGCTGGCATTTAGCACGCGCATTACGACGGCGAAGGAGGCGCGCGTCGAGCTCGTGCGCCTCGTCTCCGTCGCGCGGCTTACTTGAAATCCGAAAGCGTGAGGATCGGTGTGAGCGTGAGGCCTGCCGCGGCGAAGGCTTCACCGGCGCCCTCCTGGCGGTCGATGACGGTCACGACGCCGACGACCTCGGCGCCTTCGCTGCGCACCGCCTCTGCCGCTTTGATCGCCGAGCCGCCCGTCGTCGTCACGTCCTCGACGATGACGACGCGCTTGCCCTTCAAGCTGTCGCCTTCAGGCAGCCCCTCGATCAGGCTCTTGGTGCCGTGCTCCTTGGCCTGCTTGCGCACGAAGAAGGCGTTGACCGGTTTCCCCGCGCCACTGGTGCTGGCCGCATGGCTCACGGCGGCGACGGCGGAAGCGATCGGCACCGCGCCCATTTCCAGCCCGCCGATCAGGTCGGCGCGTAGCCCCGCGATGGCCTCGAGAATGAGCGTTGCGATGAGATGCGCGCCTTCCGCATCCAGCATCGTCGGCTTCATGTTGAAGTAGTAGGTGGAGGTGCGTCCCGAGGCGAGCTTGATCTCGCGCCCCGACTGGAACGAGCGCCGCTTTATGATCGCGATGAGGCGGTCGCGCCCGCGTTCGTTGCCCTGCGCCATCGTTAGCTCTCCCGCTGCTGCCCCGTTGCGCAATCGCTTAACTGCGCTATCAGTGTCAAGCCCGGGCGCTAGCCGCGCTCCGACAGGATTGACGCGAGCGAACACGCCCGATGGCAGCTTTCTCGTTGCAGCTTACGCGGCTTAACGACCGCTGTGCGCACCTGATCGACACGCTGTCGGCGCGGCCCCGTCTCGCCGCCGGAGCGCTGCTGGCGCTGGCGCTTTTGACCTATCTCCCGGGGCTCATCCAGCTGCCGCCCGTCGACCGCACCGAGGTCGTCTATGCCGAGATGGCGCGGGGCATGCTGGAGCGGGGCGAGCCGCTCGATGCGCGCTTCGTCGATGAGCGCTTCGAGTTCCGCCCCATCGGCATCACCTGGCTGCAGGCGGGGACGGCCCATCTGCTCGGTCGCGGCGCCTGGGGCGAGATCGCGACGTACCGGCTGCCGTCGCTGATCGCGGCCGTGCTGGCCGTGCTCGCCGTGTGGTGGCTGCTCGGCCCGCTGGTGGGCAAGCGCCGCGCGCTGATCGCGGCGGCGTTGTTTGCCGTCGCGCCGATCGTGGCGCTGCAGGCCGAGCTCGCGATTCCCGAAGGGCCGCTGCTTTTGACCATCGTCGTCGCGCAGCTCGCGCTGCTGCGGCTCTATTGCCTGCGGGAGAACGAGCGCGGCTTGCGAATGGCGCTCGCGTTCTGGATTGCGCAAGGCCTGGCGATTCTGCTGAACGCGCTCGCGGTGCCGATCCTTTCGCTCACGACGCTGATCGCGCTGTTCGTTTTCGACCGCAATCTTGCCTGGCTCAAGCGGCTGCGGCCGCTCATCGGCGTGCCGCTGATGGTAGGCATCGCCGCGCCGTGGCTTCTCGTGCGCGCGCATTTCGACGGCGTCCCGTTCAGCGGGCTCACCTGGGGCGAGTTCATCCGCGCGCTTGGCGGCGCGCAGGACATGAAATGGAAGGCCGCGCCGTTCACCTTCACGCTGGGGCTGGTGCTGGGATTCCTTCCCGGCGCGCTCGCGCTCGTGCCCGCGATGAAGGGCCTGTGGGAGCAGCGCAGAAACGTACCGCTTCACCGGTTTCTGCTCGCGTGGATCGTCGGCTATCTCGTCTACCTGGAGCTGATCTCGAGCAAGCCCGCGCTCTACACCGTGCAGGCGATGTTCCCCGCTGCCGCTGCCGCGGTCGCCCTCGCGCTCGATCGCGGCGGGCGCCTCGTGCTGCCCCGCTACATGCTGCGCCCGCAGCCGCTGCTCATATTCGTGGCGCTGACCGCGCTCATCGTCGGGCTCATCTATTTGCATCCAGCCAACGCGGTCGGCATCGCGGGAAGCTCGGTCCTCGTCGTTGCCGTGCTGACGCTCGCGGCGAATGCGGCGCGGGCGCGCCTCGCCGCCGCGTGGCTCGTGCTCAGCATCGTCGGCTTTGCGCTGTTCATCCCCTTCATCTTCGGCCTCGTGCTCCCGAACCTCGAGCGCGGCTGGCCGGCGGCGCGCATTGCCGAAGCGGTGCAGCCATTGCGCGACTGCATTCCCGGACCCGTTCCGGTGCTGGGATTGCGCGAGCCGAGCACGGTCTTCCTGCTCGGCGGGCGCGGCGATCCCAATCCCGACGCGATCGCCGCGCGCATGGCTGACGGCACGCCGGCCATCGCCGTCGTCGAGGACCGCTGGCACGGCGATCTTCTGGCGGCACTCGCCAAGCGGGGAACTGCCGTTGCCCGAGCGCTCGGGATGCGTCGAAGGGTTCAACGTGATGCGCGGTTGCCCGATGTCGTTCTCGATCTACGTCAGCGGCGGACCGGCGGCCCTCGCTCCGGGCTGCGCCATGCCGGAGCGCTATGCCTGCCGCAAGCCGGTCCCGGCGCCGGCGGGCCCACCAAACTCCCGCTGCCGCTGAGTGAGATAATTCCCGGTAAAGCGGCAGGCCGCCAATCGCAAACTTGAGCCCGCGCTCCCATCTAGGCTATGCCGGGCGCCACGCTCCGCTCACAGCCCTAAACCGAGGATCGCCTCCGATGGCAGATATCGCAGACACGACCGTCGACACCATGCCCGACATGGACGAGCCGCCGTTCAACCCCGAGAGCCCGCCCGAGCTCGTCACGGCGCAGTACTTCAACACGCCCGAGCCGCTGACGCTGGCGAAGCTCAAGGGCAAGGTCGTCGTCCTCGTCGCCTTCCAGATGCTGTGCCCCGGCTGCCTGCGTCACGCGCTGCCTCAGGCCGAGCGCCTCGCGCAGGCGTTCAAGCCCGAGGAGGTCGCGGTCGTCGGCCTGCACATGGTGTTTGAGAACCACAAGGACATGACGCCGGCGCTGCTCGAGAAGTTCTTGAAAGAGGAGCACCTCACGTTCCCGGTGCTGGTCGACAAGCCGGACGGCGCTGGGCCTCCGAAAACGATGCAGGCCTACGGCATGCAGGGCACGCCGACGGTGATGCTGTTTGACCGCCAGGGGCGCGTGCGCCGGCATTATCTGGGCGCGGTCGACGACGCGCGGCTTGCCGCCGAGATCATGGCGATGGCGCTCGAGGCGCCGAATGCGCCGCGCGAGGTGTCGCTTGCGATCGAGCAGCGGCTTGCGGCGGCGCTTGCCGATCCGCCGGGGCACACCCACGACGGCGACTGCTGTGGCGGCCATGACCACGATCACGCGCACGGTCACGACCACAGCCACGACCATGATCACGATCATGCGCACGGACATGTGCACGGTCCGGGCTGCAAGCACTGACTTTTTCCTCCTCCCCGTCGCATTGGTGATGGGGAGGAGGGACGCTGCGCACCTTCATCCCAGCCTGCGAATCGCGCATGGTGACCCCTACAAGTCGGGACGGCTTCGCCGCGCCGATGTGGGGGATTAGAGCCATGGCCGATCGCGGTGCCGACGGGGCCTTAGCGGGCAAGCTCAAGCCGGGCGAGGCAAAGCCGCGCGAGCCGAGATCGAACGACTCCAATGTGCGCCCACGAGGCGTCGCGCGCGGTGCGAAGAGTACCGCGGCCAAGTCAGGCTTCGACAAGAAGACCATCGCGCTCGTCTACGATTTCGACGGCACACTCTCGCCGCGCCCCATGCAGGACTACGCGTTCATTCCCCAGCTCGGCGAGGATCCGGCCGCCTTCTGGAAGGAATCGAACGCGCTCGCAAAGAAGGAGGGCGCCGACGCCCTCATCACCTACATGCACCTGCTCTACAAGAAGGCGAAGGCCAAAGGCCTGCGCATCGATCGCGCCGACCTCGTCAAGCAGGGCAGCGAGGTCGAGCTGTTCCCCGGGGTCGAGGATTGGTTCGAGGAGATCGCCGCCTACGTGAAGCTGCGTTCCGAATCGCACGGCATCGCGCTGCGCCACTACATCGTCTCCTCGGGGCTGACCGAGATCATCGAGGGCACGCGCATCTTTTCCCACTTCGAGAAGGTGTTCGCGTCTGAATACTGGTTCGACGCCTACGAGCTGCCCTTCCCCAAGCGCGTCATCACCGATACCGGCAAGACGCAATATCTCTTCCGCATCAACAAGGGCGTGCTGGATCTGGGCGAGAACATCAACCAGCACATGGACGAAGCGAAGCGGCCCATTCCCTTCGCCAACATGGTCTATTTCGGCGACGGCGACACTGACGTGCCGTCGATGGCGGTGATGCGCAAGAACGGCGGGCACGCGGTCGCGGTCTATCCGCCGGGCAAGCAGAAGAAAAAATGCGTGGAGCTGTTCAAGGCGGGGCGCTGCGATTTCTTTGCCCCCGCCGATTACCGGCGCGGCTCGGATCTGTTCAAGCGCACGTGCCTGCTGATCGACCGCATCCTCGCCGACATCCGCGTGCAGGAGGAGATGTGGCGCCTCGGCCGCGGCGTGCGGTGACGCCTTACTACGTCGATCCCGGCGTAGGCCGGGATCCACGCAAGTCCCGTTCGCGCGCCCTATCATCGAAGCCGTGCGGTACTCGGCCGGCCCACTGATTTATCTCGCCAGTCGGTGCCGGGATCGAAGGGATTCGATTTGACGCCACTCGTGGCGTTCATTGCTCTCGAAACGAGCCGCACTTTAGCGCACGCGCGGCGCCAGTTCCTTTAAGCTGGCTTCTCGCGCCGGATTGCGGCCGTACATACACGTCGCTGAATGCTCGTAGTATGACTGAGTCGAGCTTGACGGCGTAGCGTTTGGTGAAACCATCGATCAGTCCCTGATGTGCTCGGCCATGCGCCGGTACAGGTCGCTCGATGACCGGCGCGATATAGAGGACGCCGTCGCGCTTCTGGCGAGAATGCAGACGTTCAGGGGTGCATCATGGGCGGTACGCGGATAACGCGAGTTCTTGCGAAGGCATATTCGACTGAAGAATCGATGGGCAGCTGAGCGTAGACCCTGAGCCTGCGTCGCGGTGACGGTTTCAATTCGGATGTGTCGAATTTCGCCGAATGCTACCGTCAGCGACGCTGGAGAGCGGGACCCACGCAACTCTCCGTGGGCGCGACGTGACGGTGGTTCGCGCGATCGGGGCTGCCTCGAACAAGTCCGCGGTGGTTTGCACTACGCTGGCCAAGCAGACTTGATCGACGTGCTGGCAGGGCATTGAATTGATCCCGAGATCCTGCGCTTGGATGACGACTTGGAGCCAGATTAGCGCTCCAGGTCGCGCACGCACGCCCCAGTGGCCGCACAGACACGGCGCCCCCGCCTCTCACCTGTAGCTGCAAGTCCTCTGTGGAAAGCCCGCCGCGCAACCACCAGCCGGGCCGCGCGCCGGAGTACGATATGCAAGTGGAGTGTGAGTCGCGTGGCGTTGCGTGGCGCGTCGAAGGGGTTCGACCGCTGGGCTGGGTTCCCCGTTTTGTGTCGCGTCGGGGAAGGTAATGCACCGGGGAGGCACAGGAATGATCAAATACGTGGCTTTCGCGTTGGCCATCGTCGTCGCGTTGCCGGCGTGCGCCAGTGACTGGGACTGGGACATGCGCTCTGGCTCGCCTACGGCGCACCGGGGCCGGGTCGCCTACTACCATCGCAAGCACCACCCGAAGCCGCGCGTGATGGCCTACGAGCGCCGCTCGGTCGAGCGGGCCGAGCGCCAGGACGAGGACGGGGGCGGCAAGTGCGTCGAGAAGGTGCGCGGACTCGGGACGCAGTGGATCGGCACCAAGGGCGCGCTCGACGCCGCCAAGAAGGATTGGATGGAGCGCGTGCGCTACGACCACGGCGAGTCCTTCGTCGATATGACGAATGCCAAGGATTTCGAAAGCCGCTGCGGTCGCGTGTCCATCGGCGAGGTGGCCGGGCAGGTGACGTACCGCTGCGAGATCGTGGCGCGGCCCTGCAAGGCGCCTCTCAAGGAAGCGGGCGGCGGCAAGAAGTCGCTCAAGGACGAATGAAGCGGGCGTTTGCGGCCGGCATGAGGGGGCTTGTGCCGGCCGTCAGGCGCCCTCGCGGGTGGCCAATTAAGCACCGAGTTACGAACCGAGTTGTTACGCACTGAGTTCTACGCTGGCGCCTCCCCCGGCGTCTTTTTTCCCCCGCGAAGCGAGCTCGACGCGCGAACTAATCCCCGCGCGTCGAGACGCGTGTACGCTAAGCACATCCCTGCCCGACGAAGGGACGCGACAAGCTTGAGCGTCTGACGCGGGGCGGGAACGGTCCCGGATGAGCCGTCGTTGCGTTCCGTTGCGCGCGCCGGTGCAGGCAGCTTCGCCCTATTCCGGGTCGTGCGACCGAGGCTACGCGTGACGGCAACGAAGCGCGTGGACGCCCTTCCGCAGCGGCCGCTGCTCACAATTACGAGAACGGCAGCCGCCGGCGGCTCCGGGACGATGGCCTGCAAAGCAGGTTGGAGCCCAAGCCCGCTGCGGTCGTGTCCGCACCCTCGGCCATGAGAGATCCGTGCGCGGGCGCTGTAGCGGTGCCCTAAAAAGTCGCGACAGGATCGCAGCGCTTGGCGCCCGCGCTCCCTTCGCTTGACGCAAACCCTCGGGTTCGCCCCCGCGAGGCGCCGACGCGTGCGCAAAGCGCACGCGTCACGCGACGTGTGTGGAAGAAATCAGCCCGCGAACACGTGGCTTGCGACGATGATGGTGGAGGCCAGCACCATGGCGCCGCAGAACAGCCAGGCCCGCAGCGTCACCTTGCGCTCGACGCGGTCGGCGTTGGCACGGTGCTGCTCGAGCTCGGCGAGCTTGCGGCTCACCGCTTCGAAGCTGTTGTAGGCGTGATAGTCGCCACCGGCGCGCGGCTCGATGCGGTCGAGCCTGGCCTTCAAGTCGCGGCAGACGCGCAGGGTCTCGTCGAACTTCGTTTCGCGCGCGCGCCGCTCGTTGTCTTGGAAGGCGTGCCAGCGATGGTCCTGCGAGGCGGTGTCCTGCAGCGCGCCCACCTTGTTGGCGAGATCGCTGACGTCACGCGCCAAGAGCCGGATCGACGCCTGCATCTGCTCGATCTTGGTCGCGGTTTCCACGACGTAGTTGTCGCGTGCGATGAGCTGTACCGCCGGGGCGCTGTCGAGGCGGACCAGCGGAGCGCTTCGTTCCCCCACACCTCGCGACAGAAGCTGGGCAGTTCCCGTGTAATCCCGATCCCCGGTCCTAAGACCGGTCCGTCCCCTATCCAACCCGGACACAACGTCACCTCGACTGAACTTGTGCTGCACCAAACGCGCGACAAATGCGGACGACGAAAACGTAGATACCGATACGTGCGCGTCGAGATGCTAGCCAACGAGACGCACGTCTTCCGACCGCGGAATGGCTGCCTCGCGAAGCGTCGTCGACGCCGCGCGGCGGTGGCTATCCGCAGTGAAAGTCTCAAGATTTCTCTTGGGCTTCGGTGTCGAGAATATAACTCAGCGCCAGGACGTTGGCTAGCGGCTCCATTGCGCAATCCGCAACATTGGTTGATCGAGACGCGCTTTTTTTTGAGCTCAGCTGCTCGCGCCGTCGATCGCTCGCATCGCCTGCTGATGGTAGCGCGGGCCGGCCGCGGCACCGACCGGAAAGGCCGCATCGATGCGCGCCAGGTCGGCTTTCGAAAGGCTCACCGCGAGTGCATCCATGTTCTCGGCGACGTACTTGGGCCGCTTCGTGCCCGGGATCGGCACGATGTCGTCGCCCTGCACCAGCACCCAGGCCAGCGCCAGCTGCGCCGGAGTGCAGCTCTTGTCTTTCGCCATCTCCGCGATGGTCGCGACGAGATCGAGGTTTTTCTGAAAGTTTTCCCCCTGAAAGCGGGGCGAATTGCGCCGGTAATCGCCGGCCTCGAGGTCGTCCAGGGATTTGATCTGGCCGGTGAGGAAGCCGCGACCCAGCGGGCTGTAGGCGACGAAGCCGATGCCGAGCTCGCGGACGGTTGGCAGGATCTCGTCCTCGGGCTCGCGGCTCCAGAGCGAATACTCGGTCTGCAGCGCGGCGATCGGGTGGACCTTGTGCGCACGGCGGATGGTGTCGGGCGCCGCCTCCGACAGCCCGAGGTGGCGCACCTTGCCGGCCTTCACCAGCTCGGCCATCGCGCCGACCGTGTCCTCGATCGGCGTCTTGGGGTCGACGCGGTGCTGGTAGTAGAGGTCGATCACGTCGACGCCCGAGCCGCTTGAGGCTCGCGTCGCAGCACTGGCGCACGTAGTCGGGCTTGCCGTTGACGCCGAGGAACGCGCCGTCGCGGTCCGCGCACGTTGCCGAACTTGGTCGCGAGCACGACCTTATCGCGCCGGTCCTGGATGGCGCGGCCGACCAGCTCCTCGTTGCGGCCCGTGCCGTACATGTCGGCGGTGTCGAGGAAGTTGACGCCCGAGCTCGAGCGCGCGGTGGATGGTGGCGATCGATTCGGCCTCGCCGCCGCCGACGTAGAATTCGGACATGCCCATGCAGCCGAGGCCGAGCGCGGAAACTCTGAGCTTGCCGAGATTGCGATATTGCATGGCGTGTCTCCGGGTTGGGTGCGCGGGGCGGCGCGGTTTTGTGGGGGGTGCTTTGAAGGTGGAGCGTCAGGGGCCGGCGTCAAGGTGCGCCGAGGAAGCAGCGGCGGATCAGCCGCATTGCCCGCGGTGGCGCAGGTACTGGTCGGCCAGCACGATTGCCATCATCGCTTCCCCGATCGGCACCGCGCGGATGCCGACGCAAGGGTCATGGCGGCCCTTGGTGATGATGTCGGTGTCGTTGCCGTTCTGGTCGATGGTCTTGCGCGGGGTGAGAATGGAGGAGGTCGGCTTCACGGCAAAGCGGCACACGATCGGCTGTCCGGTCGAGATGCCGCCCAGGATGCCGCCGGCGTGGTTGGTCAGGAAGCGCGCTTCCCCATCGGAGCCCATGCGGATTTCATCCGCGTTCTCCTCGCCCGTCAGTTCGGCCGCGTCCATGCCGGCGCCGATCTCGACGCCCTTGACGGCATTGATGCTCATCATGGCGGAGGCGAGCTCCTGGTCGAGCTTGGCATAGATGGGCGCGCCCCAGCCGGCCGGCACGTTGTCCGCCACGACCTCGATGACGGCGCCGATCGAGGAGCCCGACTTGCGCACGCGGTCGAGATACTCGGTCCAGGCGACGGCACTCGCCGCATCCGGGCAGAAGAAGGGGTTGGCGTCGACGGCGTCCCAGTCCCACAGCGAGCGGTCGACCTTGAGCGCGCCGACCTGAACGAGCGCGCCGCGGATCTGCACGCCGGGCAAGACCTTGCGCGCGATCGCGCCGGCGGCAACGCGAGCTGCCGTCTCGCGCGCGGAGGAACGTCCCCCGCCGCGGTAGTCGCGAATGCCGTACTTCTTCCAGTAGGTGTAGTCGGCGTGCCCGGGGCGGAACTTGTCCTTGATGTCGCTGTAGTCCTTGGAGCGCTGATCGACGTTAGAGATGAAGAGCGATATCGGCGCGCCGGTCGTGACCTGCTGGCCATCGGCGTCGGGAAACACGCCCGACAGGATCTCGACGGTATCGGGCTCCTGGCGCTGGGTGGTGAAGCGGGATTGGCCCGGACGCCGCTTGTCGAGGTACTTCTGGATGTCGGGGGTCGCGAGCGCGATGCCGGGCGGGCAGCCGTCGACGATGCAGCCGATCGCCGGTCCGTGACTTTCGCCCCAGGTGGTGACGCGGAAAAGATGGCCGAAGGTGTTGTGCGACATCAGCGGTTCTGGAGCTTTGCCTTGGTAAGCGTTGCGATCGGTGTCGGTCGCGGCCAGGGACGCGTCAATGACGCCCAAAGTTGCGCTCAGACATTCGTGCAAAGTGGCGTTTGCAACCCGGGCCTCGGTAGGTGCGTGGCCAGTCTTAGGAGTGCCGACCCGCGCCCGCAAGTGCCTCGCTGGCCGACATGCCTCGTGACATGCCTCGTGACAGGCCGCCGCGACGCAGTTTATGTGGGAGGAAGTACCGCGTCGCAGAGCGCGACACTTGCAAGGAGATGCGGGACGCCGTCGCCCAGGCTCCCGAGCAACACCGCCTCTGGGCGGAGAACCGCCGGTCGCCGCCAGGCCAAGCCTCGGCACCAAAGGGTTCAGCAAAACGTTTCCGGGCGTTACCAGTCGCGCCGAGCAGTAGAGCGTCACGGGACGATCTCGCGATCGTGCCCGAACATGCGCCGCTCCCCGCCGGACTGAGCAACCGACGTCGAGCGGTAATAGCCTACGGAAGAGCCGGAGCCGCCGCTGCTTCGGCTCTTCTGCTGCCAGAGTGCTTCCGGAAAAGTGGGAACCGGTTTTCCGATGAGAAGCACGATAAAACAAAGATGCTAGAGCCACTCGACGCCGTCGCGGCGCAGGATGAGCACGCGATCTTGCGGCACTTCAAGCAGCGGCACCGTCGCAAGCTCAATCCCGAGAATGTTGCCGCGTAATACCCGGCTTACGCCGCCATGCGATACTGCAACCGTATCGCGCTCGATCTCGGCGAGCCACGGAACTATGCGACCCATGAGCGCCTCATAGCTTTCACCTCCCGGCGGGCACCAGCGGTAGGGATCGCGCCGGCGCGCGGAGAGGCCCTCGGCGTCGACTTCGGGCAAGTCGGCAGCGAGCGTGCCCTGCCAGCGGCCGTAATGGGCCTCCTTCAGGCGGTCATCGATGCGAAAGGCATCAGGCTCGAGCCCAAGCGCGTCGCGCACGATCGCCATGGATTCGCGGGCGCGCGTAAGCGGGCTTGCGACGAAATCGGAATTGGCGATCTGCGGCAGGAGGAAGCGGAGCGCGGCGCCGTTGCGATGCGCCTGCATGCGGCCTTTGTCGTTCAGGGGAATGTCGGCCTGGCCCTGGTAGCGGGCCTCTGCATTCCAGTCGGTCTCGCCGTGGCGCACGAAGTAGATCGTCGGGCCCGCGCGCAAGGCGCACGCGACGTTGAGGCCCGCCTCACCCATCCTCGCCCTTCATCACGGATATGTCGGGCGCGTCCTCGTTCTTCATGCCCTGCACGTGGTAGCCGGCATCGACGTGGTGCACCTCGCCGGTTACCCCGCGCGACAGGTCGGAGAGGAGATAGAGGCCCGCGGCGCCCACCTCCTCGATCGTCACCGTGCGGCGCAGAGGAGAATTGTACTCGTTCCAGCGCAGGATATAGCGGAAGTCGGCGATGCCCGAGGCGGCGAGCGTCTTGATGGGACCGGCGGAGATCGCGTTGACGCGGATGTTGTTCTTGCCGAGGTCGGCGGCGAGGTAGCGGACGGAAGCCTCGAGCGCTGCCTTGGCGACGCCCATGACATTGTAATGCGGCATCACCTTCTCGGCGCCGTAATAGGTGAGCGTCAACATCGACCCCCCGGTCGGCATCAGGCGCTCGGCGCGCGCGGCAAGCGCGGTGAAGGAGTAGCAGGAGACGAGCATCGTCTGGGTGAAGTTCTTCTCGCTCGTATCGACATAGCGCCCGTCGAGCTCGTTCTTGTCGGAGAAGGCGATCGCGTGCACGAGGAAGTCGAGCTTGCCCCAGGTGCGTTTCAGCTCCGCAAAGGTGGCGTCCATCGATGCAGGATCGGTGACGTCGCACGGCAGCACGAGCTTGGAGCCGAGCTCCTCGGCGAGGGGGCCCACTCGCTTCTTGATGGCCTCCCCCTGGTACGTGAAGGCGACCTCGGCGCCTTGCGCGGCGGCGGCCTTGGCGATGCCCCAGGCGATGGAGCGATTGTTCGCCACGCCCATGATGAGGCCCCTCTTGCCAGCCATCAGGTTGCCCTTGGCAACCCCTGAACTCGGCACCGGCTCCAACATGTCGACCTTTCCCTACGTTTGCGCGCGCATCCTACACAAAAGGGCCAGTCGGTCCAGATGGCGTGCGCGCGTCGTGATGGCAGAGAGGGTCGGATGCTTAAGATCGGGCGGCTGGTCAGCCTTCGAGCCGCCAGCGGCCGCTCGCCATCCGGCAGGCAATGCCTTCCATCTTGCTGGAGCGCTTGCCCGTCGTCATCAGCACCGTGAGATGGCGGCAGACTTGGCCCGAGGGGTCCTTGAACGAGACGGTCGGGTGTATGATTCCAGACAGGCGTCCATGCCAGCGCTTCCACACGTAGGTCGAGCCGTCGCCCACCTCGGAGAGCGCGTACTGGATGCGCTCGAGCGCTGCGACCTCGTCGCGCGCATCGAGCTGGTCGACAGGCGCAATCGCGTCGGCGCCCGGGGGGAGCGCTCGACGCGGGTCTGCCAGGTGTCGCCGGCAACGGCCAGCGGCGATCCGAGCAGGATCTGGCTGATGAGGAGAATGGCGGTGATGACAACCGCAACAAGGGTCACTAAGGAGGGATGCGCACTCATGACGACGCTCACTCGGGATGCTGACGCTACGTTCGCCACTTCGGCTACGCTTCAACCTCAGTATGCCCGCGCTTGGTTAAGGTCGGCTGAAGACGCGTGCCAGATGTCCCGCCAAAGGCCGTCAATTAACGAGGACTTTACGCATTGAGCCCGACCGAGCCGAGCATGCCCGCGGCGCCCGAGCCCGGTGACTTCGCTGATGCGGGCGAGCCGTTCGGGCTGTTTGCAAGCTGGCTGAAGGACGCCGAGAAGCACGAGCCCAACGACCCCAACGCGATGGCGCTCGCAACCGTCGACACGGCCGGATACCCGAACGTGCGGATGGTGCTGTTGAAGGCGCTCGACCCGGCGGGGCACAAAAATCGCGGCTTCGTCTTCTATACGAACTTCGAAAGCGCCAAAGGCGAGGAACTGCTCGCCAGCCCGCGCGCGGCGCTCGATTTCCACTGGAAGAGCTTGCGTCGGCAGGTGCGCATCCGTGGTGACATCTCGCAGGTGACGGCTGCGGAAGCCGACGCCTACTTCGCGAGCCGGCCTCGCGGCGCCCAGATCGGCGCATGGGCTTCCAAGCAATCGCGCCCGCTTGAGAGCCGCATGGCGCTCGAGAAGGCGGTGGCGCTGGCAGCGGCGCGGTTTCACGTCGGCAGCGTGCCGCGTCCCCCGCATTGGTCGGGGTTCCGCGTGACGCCGCTCGAGATCGAGTTCTGGCACGGCCGGCTATCGCGGCTGCACGAGCGCGTCGTCTTTCGCCGCGGCACGGCGGGAGAGGATTGGCGCAGGACGCGGCTCTACCCGTAACGCTTGATCGTTTTTGTGGGCGGCCCCACGATTTGGGCTGATTCTGGGCTATCTTGGCGCGGCGCAACGGAGGCTGGAAACGTGCTGCCGAATACTTGCGATGGGTTGGGAGAGGAAATCCCCGCCGGTTCCGACTCGACTATGCTCTCGCGCGATCGCTCAGCGGGGCGCCGATTGGCATGAGGCCGCCTCCTCCCCTTGGTCCGTCATTTTTCGCGCGCTGGACGAGCCGCATCGCGTTGTTCTCGGTCGGCCTGCTCGTGGTCACCGTTGCGCTGCACCGCTTGTTTTCGCTGCCGACGCCGATTGCGATCAATCTCGCCGCTGCGGTCTTTGCCGGTGCCGCGCTCTCCCTTATTTGTGCGGTCGCCGCCACGATCGGGATCTGGCGCACCGGGCGCCCCGGCACCTCGCGCATCGTGCTCGGCACGCTGGTCGCGCTGGGGTTACTTTTGTGGCCGCTCTACTTCCTACCCCAGTACGAGGGGCTGCCCGCCATCTACGATGTCACCACCGACACTGCCGATCCGCCGCCCTTCACCGCAGTCGTCAAACAGCGCGGCATCGGCGCCCACAGCGCCACTTATCCGGGCGCTGCATTCGCGACGGCGCAGGCCGCGGCCTATCCCGATATCAAGACGATCGAGATCAACCGCTCGGTGGATGAGACCTATGAGCTCGTCGTCGATACGATCCAGCGCCTCAAAATGGATATCGTGTTTCAGCAGTCGCCCGAGCCCGAGGCTAATCGGCCGGGAATAATCGAATTCGTCGACCGCACGATGGTGCTCGGGCTCTACGACGACGTGGCGGTTCGCGTCAGCGGCAACGACGAGGCGTCACGCATCGACGTCCGGTCGGCGTCGCGCTACGGCAGCCACGACCTTGGCCGCAACGCGCAGCGCATCCGCATGATCCTCAAGGAGATCGTGGTCCGCCTGGAATTGGTGCCGGTAGAGGCGAAGGCGGCGCCCGCCAAGGTCGAGCGCGACACTAAAGAGGAACAGCGGAGCAATCGGCGTCCGCGGCGTCGGCGCAATTGACGAGCCCTCGCTCCTGCAGGTGCTCGATATGGGCACGCAGAGAGAGCATGGCGGCGCCGGCAATCTCCGCATCGAGGTCGCGATAGATGACCGGAAGCAGCTTGCGGACCGTATCGGTGCCCTTGCGCAGGGCTTCGAGGATCGCCTGCTCGCGCCAGCGCCGGTGCAAAAGGTACGCCTTGACGACCCGGCGTGGCTCGATCACGCGGCCCCCGTGCCCCGGCAGCAGCATCTCGTCGTCGCGCTCCAGCAAGATCTCTAGCGAACGCAGGTAATCCGCCATGCGTCCCTCGGGCGGTGCCACCACCGATGTATTCCACGCCATGACATGATCCCCGGAGAAGACGAGCCGGCGGTCTTCCAATGCGAAGCACAAGTGATCCGGGGCATGCCCAGGTGTGTGCAGCGCCGCGAGCTCCCAATCCGCGCCCGCGATGCGATCGCCGTGCTGAATGTGAACATCGGGCGAATAATCGGCGCTGATGTATTCGGAGGCCGCTTGTGCATCCCCGGCGTCTGCGATGGCCGCGCGAGGGAAGCCGTACGTCTTGGCGCCCGTCGCCGCTTGCAGCGCGCGCACGCCCTCGACGTGGTCGCGGTGCGCATGCGTCACGAGGATGTGGGTTATCCGCCGCTTGCCGGCAGCACTTAGGATGGCGCTGAGGTGGTTGCGATCGGCCGGTCCCGGGTCGATCACCGCCAGAGACTGCATGCCGACAAGGTACGTGTTGGTGCCCTTGAAGGTGAACGCGCTCGGATTATTGGCAACGAGGCGCGCGACGCCCGGCGCCAGCTCGGCCGGCACGCCGTAGGCAAACTGCATGTCGGTTTTGAACTTCAGGCCTTCGCTCATGACTGGGCTCGACACAGGGAGAGAGTGAGCGAGCAACTACGCAAAAGGCCGACGGAGGCAACGATCCCAAACCTTGGACGTCGCCGTAGCCCGCCGCCGGCGGATGAAGCGCCGTGGAAAGTGATGGTCGGAGCGGGGAGATTCGAACTCCCGACCCCTTGCTCCCGAAGCAAGTGCGCTACCAGGCTGCGCTACGCTCCGCCCGACCGTCAGCCCGAAGGCACAGCGCTGCGACGCGGCCTCAAGGGAGGTGCGCCCGGCGAGGCGGCTTTATAGCTGCGGGCAACCGGGGGAGCAAGCACACCCTCGCCGGCGCCGGCATGGGCTTCAGAAACCAGTCTTTTGTTGAATTTCGCGAAGCATGAGCCCTACACCTATCGAAGGCCGGCGGAGACGGAGGATTCGCATGAAGGCGGTAATCGCGTCGTCGCTGCTCGCGATCGGCTTGTTACTGTCGATGGTCGATGCCGGCGCTGCGGCTAGCACCGTCACGGGCTGCAAGGTCGCGGGACGCCATTGCGCGATGCGCTGCCGGCACAAACCGTACGCCGCGCTTGCGAAGCGCTGTCTCGATGGTTGCAACACGACGCAGGGGAAATGCATCCAGCAGGCTTACAAGGATATCGAGCTTGGCAAAGTCCCTCCACCCATCGGCGACGGCGCCGCGAGGCCGGGACCGCGCCAGTCCGAAGAGGACAAGAAGAACGCCGAGATGGGCAGGACGACCCCGCCCTCGGGAGGGGGCACGGCGGGATCGCGTCAGTCTGAAGAGGACAAAAAGAACATCGAGCTTGGCAAGACGGTGCCACCTAGCGGAGGCGGCAACACACCGTCCCCATCGCGCCAGTCGGAAGAAGACAAGAAGAACGCCGAGATGGGCAAGACAACGCCGCGGGCCGGGCGCCCCGGCAGCTCGCATCCGCTGCCGTGTGCGTCCTGGCAAGTTCGCTATTCGAATGGCACGTGCGGATGTCCCTCGGGGATGAGGGGTTCTAAGTGCGAGGAAATCATCCTGCACTAGGCGCTTGTGATCGCGTGCAAAAATTCTGCAGCTAGCGGTGGCGGGAACCGGGCTTCTGCCCCCGCGTTTTGTCGCTAGATGACCATACCACCTGAAGCCGAGCCGGAGCACTTCGTGCACGATGGTTTCGAGCGCGAAGTATCTCCCGCAGTTGAAG
Organism: uncultured Alphaproteobacteria bacterium; assembly: GCA_963726795.1. Taxonomy (GTDB): domain Bacteria; phylum Pseudomonadota; class Alphaproteobacteria; order Rhizobiales; family Hyphomicrobiaceae; genus Hyphomicrobium_A. The sequence continues at coordinate 90,444 of CAVSDD010000005.1, forward strand.
CGACCGTCGATCCGGCGGCTGCCACAACCCGCTTCCTTAGATACCGTACTTTAGTCGAGCAGCGATGCGGCGCACGTTCGCGGTCGACCGACAAGTTCATGCCGCGCCAGCCCCAAAAAATCGCCCCCTGACGCCCTCAGCTTCAGAGTCATCTTCGATTGCAATCAATTATTGATGATGAAATTCGCGGAGTGCGGCGTCGCGCGCGCCGTGCCGATCGCGGCAGGGGAACGCCCCAGGCGGCATCACGTTCTAGTGGGCGGAGTTGCGTAGTCGGGACGGGGCTTGTCCTGCAAAGAGGCGTAAAAATGCGACACGAACGAATTTGGCACGCCGACAGAACCGGCCTCCCCACTCTGCAAGCGTTGGCGGTTATCTCGGTTGCGTTGTTGCTCGTGCCGACGGGCGCTCACATCTTCGAGATGCCAAATAAGCTCGCTCTGGCACCACAAGACTATCTGACCGTGCAGAAGATCTATCGGGGCTGGGACCTGTTCGGCTTCGTGATCGCAGCCTCGCTGCTCGCCACAGCGGCGCATGCCTATTTCGTTCGCTCCAATCGTGAAAGCCTTCAGTGGTCGCTGCTGGCGTTGATCGGCATCGTCTGCACGCAGCTCTTGTTCTTGACGCTCATCTACCCGCTCAACGAGCTCACGCAAAATTGGAGCGTCTTGCCGTCCGATTTTGAAAACGCTCGTCGCCAATGGGAGTATGCCCACGGCGCCTGCTTTGCTCTCAATCTGATGTCTCTTGGCGCGATCATTGCGTCGGTTCAATCGAGCCGCCCTGTGCTCAGCGTCGGCATCATGGATGCTCTCGCTGAAAATATCCGGGTGCGTGCCGCGCGGGCGCGCGCCCTCGGTATGCAAGAGGCGCATGCCCCGGATCATTCACAGCTGCGCCGGGCTAGCTAGACGAAGCAAATCGACTTCGCGCCGATTCCTCTCACGTAGGGGAACTCCGCACCTTGTAGCCACGTTGCCGTGCCGGACCCTCACGAGCAAAAATCCTTGCCCTGCAGCGGATGGCCAGTGACTTGATGCTTACCGAAACTCACCACCCGTCTGAGTCAGCAAAACGCACGTCGCACGGCGGCACCAAGCCGGCGAGGCTGCGGCGCGTGAAGCGCGGCTCGTTGACGATCGTGCGGGAGAAGGCGGACGGCACCCCGGTCTACCTTCACAAGAACGGTCGTGAGGTTGGTGAGTCGCATCGCGAGCGAATAGAGAAACTCGCCATCCCCCCTGCGTGGACGGACGTCGCAATCGCAGTAGACCCGCGCGCGCACTTGCAAGCTGTCGGCTACGACGAGGCCGGCCGCTGCCAGTATCTTTATCATCCAGATTGGGTCGAAGTGCGCGATCGGCGCAAGCTTCGCCGTTTGATGTGCTTTGCTGAGGTTTTGCCAAAACTGCGCGTGGGCACGCGCAAGGAGCTGCGCAGGCGCACTCCCGACTGCGAATTCGCAATGGCAGTCGCGATCACGCTGCTCGATACGTGTGCAATCCGCGCCGGCCACGAGGAATACGCACGCGCCTCCGGTGGACGCGGCTGCGCAACTCTGCGGAAGGGTAACGTGATCGTCTCCGATGAGGGAATGACGCTGTCGTTTCGCGGCAAGGGTGGAAAGCGTGTCGAGAAGGCGCTCGCAGATCAGACGCTGATCCGCGCAATCAACCTGCTGCTCACGTTGCCGGGCCCACGCCTGCTGCAGTACGTTGACGAGGATGGTTCTGTTCGGCCGCTGACGGCAGCGGCGGTCAATCGCGGGATCAGGAAGCTCACCGGGGTGCAGATATCGGCCAAGGACTTCCGCATGTTCTCCGCCTCGGCGCTCGCTTTCGCGTGCCTGTTCGAGCAGGCCGGGGCAGAGGACGTTCGTCCTGCGAGCGAGGTGAAATCCGCGATGAGCGACGTTGCCGAACTGCTCGTCAACACGCCGACGGTTACGCGCACTAGCTACGTGCCGAGTGTGCTTGTCGCGAGCTTTCTTGCTCAACGCCCCATCGAGAGCCTGTTCAAGGGACGTCCGATGAATGGCATGAGCCGGTCGGAAGCGGCGCTCGTCCGGTTCCTGCGCCGCGTGGCCTAGCCGCCGCGCTCCGCCAAAAATCTTGCCCCCGGAGCTGAATTAGCGCTGCCTAATGGGTGCGCGGGTTGCGCGCAGGCCCAATAATCGGCACTCTTTTTGAGTCTTGGTCTAGAGGCCACGCGGCTGGGCGGAGTTTCCGTACGCGCGAGCTTCCAACGGGGATGGGGAATGTCGGCAGCCTATGAAATGGCGCCGCGGCATCGCTGCGGACTTGGTGCTTCGGCTCTGAGCGTCGCGCTTTTTCTTCTGCTGATCGCGGCTGGTGTTCCGGTACGCGCCGCCGGCGCGGTGAGCCTCTATGGTCCCTTCGGTCCGGAATCTTCCGCGCATGCGTGAGCAGCTGTGGATCGTTCCCAGCGGCGATCCCGCCCGCGTTCTGCGCGCGACCGTTTTTCGTCCAGACGATGCTCCGGGCCAGAGCGCGCGGCGCCGCCCGCTGGTGGTCATCAATCATGGAACATCGGAATCGACGCGCATGTCCGTCTCGATGCCGGTCTTCTACTGGCTTTCACGCTGGTTCGTCGAACGCGGGTATGTCGTCATCCTGCCGCAACGGCGTGGACACGGCGCTACCGGCGGCACGCTCGCCGAGGACGTGGGTACGTGCGCACGGCCTGCTCACGACCTAGCGGGACGCATCGCCGCCGACGACGTCGAGGCCGTTGTCGACTACATGGCGAAGCAGCCGTTCGCTGCACAGGGCGAAACCGTCGTCGTTGGCGTCTCGACCGGCGGCTGGGCTTCTCTCGCGCTTGCTGCACGCAACCCTGCAAATGTTCGAGCGGTGGTCAACTTCGCTGGCGGTCGCGGCGGTCATGCCGGCGGTCGCGCGAACGCTGTCTGTGGCAAGAAAGAGCTCATCGACTCCGCAGCCACATATGGCAAGTCGGCGCGGGTTCCCACGATCTGGTTTTATTCGCGCAACGATAGCTACTTTGATCCCGAGCTCGCCGGGGCGATGGCAACCGCGTGGAACCACGCCGGTGGTAGCGCGTCGCTGCACGTGCTTGCCGCGTATGGCGAGGATGGCCACGACATTGCCGAGGATCAGGCCGGCTGGAGTCTGTGGGGCAAATCGCTGGAGACGTTTCTCGAGGACATTGTGGGGACGCCGGTCGCGGAGAGCACCAGCGCGCGCCCGTCAACTACAGCCTCGATTGCGCCCGCAACAGGGGCGGGGCAGGGAGAAAGCCCGCGCGCGCCTTAGCTTATGCCGTCAGCGGCCACCCTGGGGAACCCCTCGGTATGACAGCCGTTCAATCTGCATAGGAACCACCAAACCCGCTGCAAGGAGACTGTAGGGTGCGAGAGAACGACGTCACAAAGCGATTCGGGGTCGAGTTTCGCAAGGCCACCCGTCAGCTTGTGAACGATATCGTTCCCGAGCCGATGTTGACCTTGCTGGCCGAGTTGCAGGCAGCGGAGCGCGGCCCTAATCGAGTGGTGCAAGACGTGTCGGCACATCAGCAGCAATCCAGATAACAAACTCAAATTTGCGCTCGCCTCCGTGCGACGTATTTGCACACTTTGCCATGCGCTCTGTCGATCCGAGCGTTGCACCCAGTTCGCAGCTCTTTGCGCTTACGCCCTAGTTTAACTGTTTCACGATGGACATGAGCAGCGCTGTTACTCGCGCGTAATGAAACGGGATCCCGCGCACGGCGACGAAACCCATTGTCGCCCCATTCCTTGCCTACCCAACCGCCCCTGTTGAGGGGGCGGGGCGCGCAAGACGCCCACCTTCAAACATCACTCACCATCGCACGACGCACCTAGCTCCCGGCCGGGTGGAGGGTGATCTTTGCCGTGCGCATGATTTTGAGGGCACGCCGATATGGCAACCAAGATTTCTAGGCAGACGTCCAACAGCGTCCAACCGGCGTTCGCAGTCGATAGACGCTCGCTGATACTGGCAGGCCTCGGACTGATGGCGGGCGGTACGCCGTTGCTGGTCGCCGCCGAGCGTTCTGCTCGCGACCACGCTATTGCCGATCCGCTTGGCGGCGAAGATTCACTCATTGCCGACGTGCAGCACCGCACGTTCCGGTACTTCTGGGAAACCACCAACCCAGATACGGGCCTTGCCGTCGATCGCTATCCCTCCCGATCTCCGGCCAGCATTGCCGCCATCGGATTTGCTCTGACGGCCTATCCCATCGGGGTCAAGCGCGGCTACATCACGCGTGCTCAAGCCGTCGAGCGGGTTCTGACCACACTGAGATTTCTCGATTCCGCTCCACAAGGACCGGCACGTGAGGGCGTCGCCGGCTACAAGGGCTTTTTCTACCACTACCTCAACCCCGTCACCGGAACGCGGGCCGCCGAGTCGGAGCTATCGACCGTCGACACAGCACTGCTGCTCGGCGGCGTGCTGTTCTGCCAGGCATACTTTGACCGCGAAGCCGGTCCGGAGGCCGAAATCCGCCGGCTCGCCGAGGCTATCTACAGCCGGGTAGATTGGCGCTGGGCACAGGTTCGCTCGCCCGCGATTTGCCACGGCTGGACCCCGGAAGCGGGTTTCCTCGAGTTTGACTGGCGCGGCTATAACGAAGCTATGATCGTCTACCTGCTTGCGCTCGGCTCACCGACGCATGCCGTCGATGCCAGCGCGTGGGAGGCGTGGACGAGCACGTATGATGGCTCGTGGAACTCTGATTTCGGCTTGCCTCATCTGGCGTTCGCCCCGCTTTTTGGCCATCAGTATTGTCAGACCTGGGTCGATTTCCGTGGATTGCAGGACGCGTATCTGCGTGCACGCGGCATCGACTATTTCGAAAACAATCGCCGTGCGGTTTACGCGCAACGTGCCTATGCCGTCGCCAACCCGCACGGCTGGAAGGACTACGGCGTTGACGTTTGGGGCGTGACAGCCTCGGATGGGCCCGCCGACGTAACCTGCGACTACGACGGAAAGCCTCGGCTATTTCGCGCTTATTTTGCGCGGGGTGCAGCCGAGCACGGATACGATGATGGTACGCTCGCCCCAACGGCGCTGATCGCCTCGATTGCGTTCGCTCCAGAGATTGTGCTCCCCGCGTTGCGGGAGGTAACGCACCGCTTTGGCGCGCACATCTATTCCGACTACGGGTTTCTCGACGCGTTCAACCCGAGCTTCAACTACAACGGCCCGCTCCAGCACGGCCGCTGCATCCCCGGCTTTGGATGGGTCGCCAGCGATTATCTGGGAATAGACCAAGGTCCGATCGTTGCGATGATCGAAAACCACCGCTCCGGGCTCATCTGGAAAGCCATGCGCAACAGCGTACCCTTGCGGCGGGGACTGCAAAGGGCCGGGTTTACCGGTGGTTGGCTGGGCGCGTCGGCGTGAGTGTCGGTCCTAAGCGGCGCGCCGGTAGCCGCCGGTCCAAACGATCCGCCTTTTGGCAAGCCCGCGCTTTAACTGACGCCAATCAGTCACGCTGACGATCTTGCGGCCAAAGTGGCGAGGGCTCGCGCGGGACTGGCCAAGAATTCCGACCTCCGAGCCACCCGTCAACGGTTGGCGCTGGAGCAGCCAAATCTCCAATGCAGTCAGCATACCCGCCACCAAGGCGCCGACGAAAAACCCAGCGAACCCCCCAATTCCGCCTCCGACAACGCTTCCGACAAGGATGTTTACGAACGGCAGAAACATCATTCCGGCAAGGACGAGGGTTGCGGCTGTGTTGGCAATGAAGTCAGCGGACGCCATTAGATCTCCCCAACGCAAAAGCGCCTTCCGCCTTCTCGGCGGCTCCCCCAGAATTCGAATCCCCCGGGGAAGTTCCGGGCGTAGGCCGGCGTCGCGGCAAAATAGAGTCGCGAGTGCTCCAAACGCTGCTATGCAACTCAGAACCACTCGTGAATGCGTCTGACAAGATCGGCCTCAGCATCCGACGGACAGCAATTCCTGTACGAGTGCAGGACTGACCGGCTTCTCAGCATAAATATGAGGAACCGACCCGAGCGCGACACTGGTATTGCTATGCCCGGAAACGATTATCACCCGCACTCCCGCGCTCTGCAGCGTTTGAGCGACGAGGGCACCGCTATGCCCGTCGGCGAGGTTTAGGTCGACGATGGCGATATCAGCATTCAGCGCGCCAGCATCAGCGATCACGTCGGCGGCGCTGCTGTAGACACCATGCACCGAGTGGCCGGCCGCCGCGATGCTTGACGCTAGATCTGCGGCTAACAGAGCGTCGTCTTCACAGATCAATACGCTAGCCATGTTTGTCCTCCGATCGTGTAACGCGGAAGGACCTTCTTATGTTCCAATCGGGAGTAACGAAAAACGTCGATTGACAGAGTGCAGCGCCTGGATGGAACGGCAACTGTCGCGCCGAGTTTCGGTGGAAGATTGAGCGTCAGTTTGGAGCAACTGAGAAAGGGTTGCGTGATGGCAATCTATGATCGCGGGCTGCCACCTACGGGCAACAAGGACCGCAGTGTGGTTCTTGCCTATCTGGCAATTCTCCTGGTCGCTCTCGTAATCATTGCGGCCGGCACTACGATGTGGCTTTCGACCGATAACTCGGCAACGAACGTTCTCGCAAGCGATCCCCAGGCGATCTCGCCCGCGGCCCCAATTAACGCGAATTGAGCGCGAGATCGATCAGCGAACCGGTTCTTCCGGCAGCGGCTGCAGCCGTGGCGGCGATTGCAACGATTTCCAGGCCCGCTGCACGCGGGGCGGCCTCGGCGTCGAGCGCGATAAGGTGATCGTCCTCGACGATCAAAATTTTCCAGAATCCGCCCTTCACAAGATTCTAGCGCCCATCGGTGAGGCCGAAATACGCTGCATCGGCCGCGCTACGACCCCCTGGGCGGACGGGTGACAAGCGGTCGAGCGGATTTTTTACTCGACGTGCGCCAGTGCCTGGCGAGGGACACTCGGTGAGCGCTCTTCCGTGTTGCGGACGTACATTACCGCGCGCTTCTGCAGCGCTTCGGCGTTCGACTCGCCCTGTCGCGCCAAGCGCAGAATGCACTGCACCAGCCTCTCGCGCAGCGATATGTTAACGCTGTGCAACCCGATCTCAAGGTCTACACAGGCTGCATCGAATACGCGGCGAAGACTGATCAGGTCGAGGTTTGCCGATTCCGACCTACTGAAACTCAAGTCCATCGCTGTCCCTTTCGCCCAATCAACGGCAGTTACAACCCTTGCGCGGGTCGCGGAGTTCCCGCCGGGTTCGCTCGTTCGAGAGGGGAGTTCTGGCCGAGGACGCATTCACCGGGGAGATCGTCCGGCTCAGTCGTCGACTTTGCGCCGGTTTTCTGTAATGACGCCGAATTCGCCTGAGCGCCTGCTGCCGTCCTCGGCATTCGCTGAACGAATTGCCAGTCATCTATCGCCTGCAGCCCCTGATCGTCGAGCATGATCTGGAGACGGGTCTCTTGGGATAATCCAACCAGATTGCCAACAACGCTGATGTCGTTCTTGCGGGATTTTATTCGACCGGTTGGAAGCATACCGTTGGCAGTGCCCGCTGATCTCGGAGGTTGCCAACGATGTCGCTGTCTCAAGGAAACCTTGCGCCGGATCTTCGCGTCCGCGTTGCGGAAGACTTGGCGCTTGGGCCCGACCAGCTGCAGACGCTAACGGATGCCTTCGAGCGCGCCTAGCGCGCAGTTCAAACCGATTTTTCCATCGGAACTGCGCGCGAGGAGGCGCGGGTGAAGCTCGCTGTTATCGCACTGTCACTCGCGCGAGAAGGATTGTTCGACGTCAATGAAGTTGGCTGGCCGCGCCGCAGATCTGGTGCGCTCTGAAGTGCGCTGAGGTCCCGATTTCTTCACGATAACAAACCCGCCCCGCGTCAACCGGGGGCGGGCTTTTCTGTAGTCAACAATGCGCCGCCCTACTGGGTGTATTTGCTGCTGAGCTGCTCAACCATGGCGAGATGATGCTCCAGCGTTGGCAAAGTTTTCGTTGCGAACTCCTTGACTGCAGCCGTCTCACCGTTTGCCGCGTAATCCTTGAAGAGTGCGACGGCCTCCTTGTGTGCCTCGAGCTGCGTCGAGATGTAAGAGGCGTCAAATCCGTTCTCGGTCGTGAAAACCCTCAGCTTGGCATATTTGGCCTTGTGAGCAATATCGAGCCCTTCAGTGGGAGGAGTGATCTGCGCCTGAGCCAGCGCGGCCTTGAACTCTTGGCCGGCCTTGGTGTGATCGTCGATCATCTGCTGGGCGAACGTTTTCACTTCGCTCCCCTTGGCATACTTCAGGGCAAGTTGGCTTGTGTCGATCTCGAACTGGTTCGCGACCGCAACCTTGTTGACGAAGTCTGAGGTCTGCTTGGGAGTGTCAGCCATGGCCGGTAGGATCATGACCAGCGCAGCGACGGCGAGGTGCCGCAATTTCATTGGGGGATTCCTTCTGTCAGCCGAGTAATTCTCACGCCCCTCGAACGGTCGAGCTTTGAGAGAGTTCCAGGAATCCAGGTTTTCCCCACGCACGAGCTGGTTGCTGGACAGGACCCCACCACAACAAAGGCAGCGGGTGGCGAGCCGCAGTCCCACTGATCTGCGTGTGCGGCACATCGCCAAACAATAGTGGGGCGCGCGGAGTGAATATCGAAATAGCTGCTCGAAAGCGCGGAACCGGCGCGCAGAGCCTTTCGTTCTGCTGGCAAAGGCTTCACCCGCGCAGGTAACTCAATGGCCCTCTTCTATTTCCACGTGCGTGACAGCTGCGGCCGCGAACTCGACGACGTGGGAATAGAGTTCGACTCCCTCGAGGATGCGATCGAGGATGCACGAAAGGCCCGGGGGGAGATGCTCGCAGACGCCGCACTTGATGGCACGCCGGACTCGACCAGAGTGTTCGAGATCACCGATGGCTCAGGCCGAGTGCTGGCTACGGTGCCTTTCCTGGACTCCTGAGACTTAAGCGACGCTGGCACGGACTTGCGCCACTCCCCATATTGCTTCCTGTCCTTGGAGAGGTGCATGGCTGCGCGCGGCGTTAACCGTTGGCTTTATCCTACTAAGAAGGGCCTCTACTGCGAGGCTGGCGATTTCTATATCGATCCCGCAAGCGCGGTTAATCGCGCCATCATCACGCATGGTCACAGCGATCACGCTCGCCCAGGCCATGATGCGGTGCTGGCGACGCCAGAAACGATTGCGGTGATGAAGGTGCGGCTGGGAGAGGATTCCGCGAGCAGCTTTGAGCCACTCAAACTCGGTACACCGCAATGCATTGGCGGTGTCGACGTGCGTCTTGCACCGGCCGGCCACATCCTCGGCTCGGCACAAGTCGTACTCGAGCACAATGGTCAGCGGGCCGTGGTTTCGGGCGATTACAAGCGCCAAACTGATCCGACTTGCGAGCCTTTCGAGCTCGTCCCCTGCGATCTTTTCGTCACCGAGGCAACGTTTGCGCTGCCGGTGTTCCGCCACGAGCCGGCAGCCGGCGAGGTCAAGCGGCTCTTAGCGTCGCTGGAGCGCAATCCGGAGCGCTCGCACCTCATCGGCGTCTATGGTCTCGGTAAATGCCAGCGGCTGATCAAGCTGTGCCGCGAGGCCGGCTATGACGCTCCTATCTTCCTGCACGGCGCACTAGTTGCTCTGACCGAGCTCTATCAGCGGCTGGGCATCGATCTAGGCGATGTCCGCCCGGTCGCTACGGGCACCGCCAAGCGCGACACCTATGCCGGCGCGCTCGTGCTCTGCCCGCCCTCGGCTGTCGACGACCGTTGGTCGCGCCGGTTCAGCGATCCTGTCACCGGGTTTGCCTCGGGCTGGATGCGCATCAGGGGACGCGTACGCCAGGCCGGTGTCGAACTGCCGCTCGTGATCTCCGATCATGCCGACTGGCCGGAGCTGCTCGACACCGTCGCTTCGACCGGCGCCGAGACCGTGTGGGTCACGCACGGCCGCGAGGACGCACTCGTACACCAGCTCGCCCTGATGGGCCGCGACGCCCGGGCGCTTTCGCTCGCAGGTTACGAGGAAGAGGTAGAGTAGGCTTAGGTGAAACGCTTCGCCGACGTACTCGATTGCCTGACGACGACGCCGCAGCGTAACGGCAAGATCGCGCTGCTCATCGATTATTTCCGCTCGGCGCCTGATCCCGACCGCGGCCTTGCGCTCGGCGCGCTCACGGACGGCCTGTTCCGCTCGCTTCCGCTGCGTCGCGTGACCCTCGACCTTATGGCGGAGAAGATCGATCCGGTGCTGTACCAGCTTTCGCGCGAATATGTTGGCGACACCGCCGAGACCGTTTCACTGTTGTGGCCGGAGCCGCCGCCGGGAGCCATGTCGCCAACTTTGAGCGAAGTTGTTGCCGCCGTGACGCAAGCCGGCCGCAATGGTCTCGGCCCAGTGCTCGCGAGCTTCCTTGACCGGCTTGACGTGCGCGGGCGCTGGGCGTTGCTCAAGGTGCTCGGCGGCGCGCCGCGTGTTGGAGTCTCGGCCCGTCTTGCCAAGACCGCGCTCGCCGAGATGAGCGGTCGCGACGTTTCCGAGATAGAGGAGTTGTGGCATTCGCTCGCCCCGCCCTACTCCGAGCTGTTTGCCTGGCTCGAGGGTCGCGCCGAGCGGCCGGAGGTGGCAGACAAGCTGATTTTCCGCCCGCTCATGCTGTCGAACCCAATAGAGGTCGCTGACAGAGCAATCCTTAGGCCCGAAGAGATTTCAGCGGAGTGGAAATGGGACGGCGTGCGCGTGCAAATATCGGCCAACGGCCACGAGGCAAGGCTGTTTTCGCGCTCGGGCGACGACATCTCCCACGCGTTCCCCGAGATTGTTTCCGCCTATCGTCACCTCGAAGCTGTGCTCGACGGTGAACTGCTGGTGGTCCGCAGCGGCGAGACGGCGCCGTTCAACGATCTGCAGCAGCGGCTCAACCGTAAGAACGTGACGCCGCGCATGATGAAAGAGCACCCCGCATTCGTCCGGCTCTACGATCTGCTTTTCGATGGCGGCGAGGATTTGCGCCCGCTGCCGTTCACTGCGCGGCGCACGCGCCTCGAGCGCTGGTTTGCCCGGGAGAAGCCGATGCTATCTGCGCTGAGCGATCTCATTCCATTCAAAAACCTCGCCGAACTGGAGGCCATCTGGGCCAACACCCGCGACGCCGGCATCGAAGGCCTGATGCTGAAACGCAAGTTGAGCCCCTACCTCGCCGGCCGTGCCAAGGGCCATTGGTGGAAATGGAAGCGCTCGGCCCTCACGCTCGACTGCGTCCTGATGTACGCGCAGCGGGGCTCTGGCAAGCGCTCATCCTACTACTCGGACTATACCTTCGGAGTGTGGCGCGACGGCGCCGATGGTCCTGAACTGGTACCGGTCGGCAAGGCCTACTCCGGCTTCACCGACGAGGAGCTGCACCGGCTCGACCGCTTCGTGCGCAACAATACCATCGAGACTTTCGGTCCGGTGCGCGCGGTGGAACCGCAGCTCGTCCTGGAGGTGGCCTTCGACTCGGTGTTTCCCTCGACGCGCCACAAGTCGGGCGTCGCAATGCGCTTCCCACGGATCCATCGCATCCGCTGGGATAAGCCGGCGGCAGAGGCCGATACACTGGAGACCGTGAAGAAGCTGATCGTGGCGCCGGGCCGCGAGGAACGCGTGCCAGAGAAACCGAAGGTGGCGCTATGAGGCGGGGGCACGTCTGGTCGAGCGAATGTGCATTGGCACGGCGTCTTCTCGGACGGCGCTGGTCGAGCTCGTTTCGACACATCAGGCTGCTTTGTGCTTTAACAGACGTTCGATTGCTTGTTGCAGCGGACGCTCGCCGTCGGCGTACTCCATCCAAGGCTTGCTCTGCGCAAGCAGCCGGGGCGCCGTGGGGATCGTGTAGCGGAGGGGATCGAGATCGCTGCGCACCTGGCTCCATTTTAAAGGCATCGAGACAGGAGCGCCTGGGCGCGCGCGTGGCGACATCGGAGCCACAGCGGTCGATGTGCGGTCATTGCGCAAATAATCTAGGTAGATCCGCCCCTCGCGCAGCTTCTTTGTCATTTTGACGAGATAGCGCTCCGGGCTGTCATCGGCCATCTGCGCACACACGGCTTGTGCGAAGGTCTTGGCCTCGTCCCATCCGAGCACGACCTTTCCCTTTTTCGCCTGCAGCGGTGTGACGACGTGCAGTCCCTTGCCGCCTGTAGTCTTGCAGAAGGGCACAAGCCCGAGCCGTTCAAGCCGCTCACGCATTTCCTTTGCCGCTTCGACCACACGAGCAAAGTCGACGTCCGGAGCGGGATCGAGGTCGAAGACCAAGCGGCCCGGAACCTCGGGCGCGAAGGGAGCACAATTCCACGGATGGAATTCGAGGCTGCCGAGCTGTGCCATACCGACCAGTCCCGTGACGTTGTCGATTTGGATGTAGGGCTCATTGTCTCCCGAGACGCGGGTAAGTTTCACCGAGCTCGGCAGGCCTGGCATGGCGTGGCGCTGAAAGAACCGTTGGCCGTCGATGCCGTCAGGCGCGCGAATGACAGAACAGGGACGCCCGCGGATATGCTCGATTATAAAGTCGCCAACGATCGCCAGATATTCCGCTAGTTCGAGCTTGGTGACGGCCGGTGCATTGGCCGCGGGCCACATAACCTTGCTCGGATTCGAGATCGCGATACCGAGGACGGCGCCTTTTTCGCTGTCTTTGCCTTTTGACTTGGTGTTCTTGCCGGATTTGCTCAGGTTGCTGGCCACTGCCTGGCGTTTGCTGCGGTTGGTGGCTTTGGTGGGCGTGCGCGGCGCCTGTCCTTTTCTCAGGGCGGCCTCCTTCTCGGTCCTCGTGCTCGTCAGGATACCCTTGGGGTCTTTGTTCGAGTGCCATACGGCGTCGGCGGCCGTCCTGCCCCTCGCCAGCATGAACGGCTTAGGCGCATTCCCCTTGCCGTCGGCGATCTGCTGCATCGTGCGTCCGGAGGCGGCGGAGCGGTCCTGCTTGAGGACGGCATCGCCGTCGCGTGTGTAGGCATCCTTGTGCTTAATCAGGAGCCAGTTGTTGCGCTTGCCGCCAAACTTATCGCCCTTCATACGCACCAGCACGAAGCTGCCTTTGAGCTTGTCTCCAGCAAGCACGAATTTCAGCTCACCCTTGCGCAGGGCCTCGTCGATCGACTTAGAACCCTCCGGCTGCCAAAAGCCGCGGTCCCACAGCATGACCGTGCCGCCGCCGTACTCGCCTTTGGGTATTGTACCCTCGAAGTCGCCGTAGTCGAGCGGATGATCCTCGACCTCCACAGCTAGGCGCTTGTCGTGCGGGTCGAGCGAAGGACCCTTCGTTACTGCCCAACTTTTGAATATACCGTCGTGCTCGAGCCGCAGGTCGTAGTGCAAGCGCGTAGCGTCGTGTTTCTGGATGACGAAGCGAGGATATTCGGCACGCCGCACCGCAACCTTACCACTTGGCTCGCTCGTTTTTTTGAAGTCGCGTTTTGATTTGTACGCGCTCAGTTTGCTCGCCATTGGCAGCTTCTCATTCAGCCTTTGTGAGTCGTTGCTATCTGATTTCCACCGCCAACGTGCGTAGCCAACGTTCGACAAAAGACAAGGGTTTGAGGCGGTCAATTAAGCGCTTGGCGAGTTAATCTTTCATCACGTATCGGTGCGGATGGCAGGCTGTGCACATCACAGGATCCGACGGCTGATGTGCAATTTGTTGGCATTCAGCACCTAATTATCTCGAACGTGTCGAATGCCTCAAACCGCACAAAGCGCTAGACAGTCGCCGTCCCCGCGGGGGTTGAAAATGGCAGGCGCAATTCTTTTAGCTCGGCAAGGTGGTCTTCAGCCTTAAGAACCGCTTCGTGCGACAGCTGCGGCGATGCTGACCTGGGCGACCTCGGTCTTGACAAAATCGAGCTACTGAGCGGCATAGCGAAACGTCAATAACTCGTCCGCCCGCTGACCCCGATCGTTGATCTCCAGCGTAGCAGTCGCCTTATCGAGATTCTCGACGACTACTTTTTGTGCTGGACGGCAGTGAACGATGGGCGGCGGGCATGCCGGGGCCGGCGCCAGCCGACACATCGTACCAAGAAGCTTCGCCACACGTTGGGCTTGGCGCTGACACGGAAGGCGTGAGTGCCAAACACATTACGGCGAGCGCTGATAGCGCAAGTCTCATGGTCGTACCTCCAGTGCGCGGGAGCAACGACAAATGAGGTTTGGGGTTCCGTCCGGAGCTCGGCGAACCGTCAATTCGCTGCCCGTTGGGCCCGTGGGTCGTGCGAGGTCGGCGACAGAGCCCCACGACAAGCACCCCCTCACACGTTTCTCATCTTTGCTCTCGCTTCGTGCGTCAGACTTGGTCGACACGGTTGCGTTAGCCATCTTGCGAGCACGATCCGAACGCTATAGAGACGCCGTTTGCCTGCCGGTGGGGCGTAGCCAAGTGGTAAGGCAGCGGATTTTGATTCCGCCATTCGGAGGTTCGAGTCCTCCCGCCCCAGCCAACATTCTCAAGGGGTTACGTGCTGTAACCTAAGCGGAGCCGGTGGCCTGAGTGTCCCAGGCGCTCGAAACTCGAGCCCAATCGGTAAGTGCTGGGTCTCGGGCGCAATCGGCAGAGACTGGCTGCGCTTGGCCGCACTCATTGTCGCGCGCCGGTTGGATTCTTCCGAGTCGATTCTTGATCCTCGCGATCCTCGCGGGGCGGTTACAGCGCTAGCAAGCTTATGGTGCGTTGGTCTCCGCCGAACCTGTTTGATCGCGTCGACCGGGCGAGTTTTTATCTTGTCCAGTGAGGAATAGACCGCGCCAAAATCTTCCATGGTGATCCGGATGCCGTGCGGCAAAGGCCGCGAACGTTTCCTGCCATGTATGCCTCTGTTCAAAAGAATGGGCGCGGACATTCCGAGCTCGAATAGAATTTCTAAAAGGCAAGAGCGCAAGTCGTTGAGAGCGGCTCACGAGCGATTGCATGATTAGCAAATCATTAAAATTGTTTCACTCGGCGGAAATGAGAAGTCCGCCAACACCCGCGGCCGGATATACCCAGCACTAATCAGTGAAAACTAAAGAGGCTTGGCAAGACAAAGATTAAGCGATGTCGCCTTTTGGATCAGGCTCCGCGGCGCATTGGCGATCACACTTGCGATTTGCTCAGAAGCTCCCACGTAGAGAGCCTTGATAAAATGACAAAATACGTTGCTTTGTACCGAAGTTCTTAAATCGGAATGAGGTATCGAAAACTAAAGGTAGAACGTTTTAGCGGTACCTTGATGCCATGGCCAAAAACATACGCAAAAATTCGAAAAAAACCGCCACAAGCGGTAGTGCGGACGGCCGCCTGGACGTCAAGGCGTTGGCGCGGGCTGTCGGACTTAGCTTCGATGGACTTGCCCTGTCACCTACGGGCAGGAGCGCGCTAAATACCGCTCCCGATCAAGCCGCGGGCCAATCGGAGCAGCACGACCGGCTGGCCGGCGGCAAGCCTCAAATCACAAATGGCCCCGATGTTGCTCGCTCGGCGGGGGTCGAGACGGGCAATAATGCCGGCGATAATGCGGTCGGCCGCGGAAATATCGCTGACCGTGTCGCGGACACAAAGCCCACTGGCTTCGAGACCGGACATTCCACGCCAGGAGCGGCGGGAAGCGCTGCCTCTCAATCGCTCATTAACGGTTTGGCGGTCGCCGAAAACGTGTCAGCGCGACCAAGCGATGGTGGAAGGGCAGCGGGGGCCACAGACATTAACGCGATTGAGTTTGGGGCGCCTGGTCAAGCGGGATCCGGTACCTCTGGCAGTGACTTTGTAAGGTTTGCCGTCGGGACCGGAACGGCAGCGGCCCCGGCAGCCTCGAATGGCACTGCGACCACGACCGATACCACCATCAATCTATCTGCCTCGACCCAGACCGAGGGTTCGAGCGCCAGCTACGTGTTCACGGCGACGCTGTCGGATGCCTCGCAAGGCGTGACGACGATCCACACCGACCAGGGCGACATCACGATCGCCGATGGCGCCACGACTGGCACGCTCACGATCGCGGCCGGCAACGGCGAGGACGTGTACCAGGATGCCTCCAGCCTGACGGCGACGATCACCGGCGTATCGGGCGGCAACTTCGAGCACCTTGTGGTTGGCTCCGGCACGGCGACGGCCAACGTCACCGACACCATCACCGACGCGACGGTGAGCCTATCGGCCTCGACCCAGACCGAGGGCTCGAGCGCCAGCTACGTGTTCACGGCGACGCTGTCGGATGCCTCGCAAGGCGTGACGACGATCCACACCGACCAGGGCGACATCACGATCGCCGATGGCGCCACGACTGGCACGCTCACGATCGCGGCCGGCAACGGCGAGGACGTGTACCAGGATGCCTCCAGCCTGACGGCGACGATCACCGGCGTATCGGGCGGCAACTTCGAGCACCTGGTGGTCGGCTCCGGCACGGCGACGGCCAACGTCACCGACACGATAACGGACGCGACGGTGAGCCTATCTGCCTCGACCCAGACCGAGGGTTCGAGCGCCAGCTACGTGTTCACGGCGACGCTGTCGGACGCCTCGCAAGGCGTGACGACGATCCACACCGACCAGGGCGACATCACGATCGCCGATGGCGCCACGACTGGCACGCTCACGATCGCGGCCGGCAACGGCGAGGACGTGTACCAGGATGCCTCCAGCCTGACGGCGACGATCACCGGCGTATCGGGCGGCAACTTCGAGCACCTGGTGGTCGGCTCCGGCACGGCGACGGCCAACGTCACCGACACGATCACCGACGCGACGGTGAGCCTATCCGCCTCGACCCAGACCGAGGGTTCGAGCGCCAGCTACGTGTTCACGGCGACGCTGTCGGATGCCTCGCAAGGCGTGACGACGATCCACACCGACCAGGGCGACATCACGATCGCCGATGGCGCCACGACTGGCACGCTCACGATCGCGGCCGGCAACGGCGAGGACGTGTACCAGGATGCCTCCAGCCTGACGGCGACGATCACCGGCGTGTCTGGGGGCAACTTCGAGCACCTGGTGGTCGGCTCCGGCACGGCGACGGCCAACGTCACCGACACCATCACCGACGCGACGGTGAGCCTATCGGCCTCGACCCAGACCGAGGGTTCGAGCGCCAGCTACGTGTTCACGGCGACGCTGTCGGATGCCTCGCAAGGCGTGACGACGATCCACACCGACCAGGGCGACATCACGATCGCCGATGGCGCCACGACTGGCACGCTCACGATCGCGGCCGGCAACGGCGAGGACGTGTACCAGGATGCCTCCAGCCTGACGGCGACGATCACCGGCGTGTCGGGCGGCAACTTCGAGCACCTGGTGGTTGGCTCCGGCACGGCGACGGCCAACGTCACCGACACCATCACCGACGCGACGGTGAGCCTATCTGCCTCGACCCAGACCGAGGGCTCGAGCGCCAGCTACGTGTTCACGGCGACGCTGTCGGACGCCTCGCAAGGCGTGACGACGATCCACACCGACCAGGGCGACATCACGATCGCCGATGGCGCCACGACTGGCACGCTCACGATCGCGGCCGGCAACGGCGAGGACGTGTACCAGGATGCCTCCAGCCTGACGGCGACGATCACCGGCGTGTCTGGGCGGCAACTTCGAGCACCTGGTGGTCGGCTCCGGCACGGCGACGGCCAACGTCACCGACACCATCACCGACGCGACGGTGAGCCTATCCGCCTCGACCCAGACCGAGGGCTCGAGCGCCAGCTACGTGTTCACGGCGACGCTGTCGGATGCCTCGCAAGGCGTGACGACGATCCACACCGACCAGGGCGACATCACGATCGCCGATGGCGCCACGACTGGCACGCTCACGATCGCGGCCGGCAACGGCGAGGACGTGTACCAGGATGCCTCCAGCCTGACGGCGACGATCACCGGCGTGTCTGGGGGCAACTTCGAGCACCTGGTGGTCGGCTCCGGCACGGCGACGGCCAACGTCACCGACACCATCACCGACGCGACGGTGAGCCTATCTGCCTCGACCCAGACCGAGGGCTCGAGCGCCAGCTACGTGTTCACGGCGACGCTGTCGGATGCCTCGCAAGGCGTGACGACGATCCACACCGACCAGGGCGACATCACGATCGCCGATGGCGCCGACGACTGGCACGCTCACGATCGCGGCCGGCAACGGCGAGGACGTGTACCAGGATGCCTCCAGCCTGACGGCGACGATCACCGGCGTGTCGGGCGGCAACTTCGAGCACCTGGTGGTCGGCTCCGGCACGGCGACGGCCAACGTCACCGACACGATCACCGACGCGACGGTGAGCCTATCCGCCTCGACCCAGACCGAGGGTTCGAGCGCCAGCTACGTGTTCACGGCGACGCTGTCGGACGCCTCGCAAGGCGTGACGACGATCCACACCGACCAGGGCGACATCACGATCGCCGATGGCGCCACGACTGGCACGCTCACGATCGCGGCCGGCAACGGCGAGGACGTGTACCAGGATGCCTCCAGCCTGACGGCGACGATCACCGGCGTGTCTGGGGGCAACTTCGAGCACCTGGTGGTCGGCTCCGGCACGGCGACGGCCAACGTCACCGACACGATCACCGACGCGACGGTTCTGTTGGATGACGCCTTGGCTGGCTCAACCCCGGGCACCGCCACCATCACGGCACATCTGGATAGCGCCGTTACCGGCAGTGACTTGCTGCTCAATCTGTCGAATGGCGCCACGATCACCATCGCCGTTGGTGCAACCAGCGGCACATCTGCCCCATTCTCGGCGATTGCCGACGCCACGATCTCGATCGCCTCGGCGTCAGGCGGCAATTTTCGAGTCGCTTGTCACCTCGGATACGTCCGAGATGTCGGTCAACAACGCGCCGGTCAACGGCGTGCCGGGCGCCCAGACGGTTGCCGAGGATACCAACCTCTCGATCACCGGCCTATCCATCAGCGATGCCGACGCGAACGGCGCATCCAACATCACCACCACGCTTTCAGTGGCACACGGTACGCTGACCGTTTTGTCCGCAGGCGGTGCGGCCGTCTCTGGGTCAGGCACGTCGTCGGTTACACTTACCGGCACGGTTGACCAGATCAACGCGACGCTGGCGGCGGCCGATAACGTGGTCTATCGCGGCGTCAGTGATTACAATGGCAGCGATACGCTCACGGTCACGACGGACGATCACGGAAACACGGGAATTGATCCTGGCCTGTCGGGTGCCGCCAATAGTGAGCAGGCCAGCGATACGGTGTCGATCGCGATCACGGCGGTGAACGACGCGCCGGTGGCGACGATCACCCCGGCCAGCTACTCCAACACCGAGCAGGTCGCGCTCAACCTCAAGAACAACGGCCTGTCGATCAGCTGACGCCGACGCCGGCTCGGGCTCGATGACGGTGACGCTGGCCGTGACCGAGGGCACGCTGACCGTGACCGCCGGCACCAGCGGTGCCATCGGTCACGAACAGCGGCAGCGTCGTCGGTGACGATCACCGGCACGGTGGCGCAGGTGAATGCGCTGCTGAACACGAACGCCGACAGCGCCGTCTCCTACGTCGACAGCACCGACACCCCGTCGGCGACGTCGACGCTGACGCTGACGGTGCACGACAACGGCAACACCGGCACCGGCGGCGATCTCGTCTCGACCGCGACCTCGACCATCAACATCACGGCGGTGAACGACGCGCCGGTGGCGACGATCACCCCGGCGAGCTACTCCAACACCGAGCAGGTCGCGCTCAACCTCAAGAACAACGGCCTGTCGATCAGCGACGCCGACGCCGGCTCGGGCTCGATGACGGTGACGCTGGCCGTGACCGAGGGCACGCTGACCGTCACCGCCGGCACCAGCGGTGCCACGGTCACCAACTCCGGCACGTCGCTCGGTCACGATCACGGGCACGGTGGCGCAGGTGAATGCGCTGCTGAACACCAACGCCGACAGCGCCGGTCTCCTACGTCGACAGCACCGACACCCCGTCGGCGACGTCGACGCTGACCCTGACGGTGCACGACAACGGCAACACCGGCACCGGCGGCGATCTCGTCTCGACGGCGACCTCGACCATCAACATCACGGCGGTGAACGACGCCCCCGTCGCGACCATCACGCCGGCGAGCTACTCCAACACCGAGCAGGTCGCGCTCAACCTCAAGAACAACGGCCTGTCGATCGCCGACGCCGACGCCGGCTCGGGCTCGATGACGGTCACCCTGGCCGTGACCGAGGGCACGCTGACCGTCACCGCCGGCACCAGCGGTGCCACGGTCACCAACTCCGGCACGCTCGTCGGTGACGATCACCGGCACGGTGGCGCAGGTGAATGCGCTGCTGAACACGAACGCCGACCAGCACGGTCTCCTACGTCGACAGCACCGACACCCCGTCGGCGACGTCGACGCTGACGCTGACCGTGCACGACAACGGCAACACCGGCACCGGCGGCGATCTGGTCTCGACCGCGACCTCGACCATCAACATCACGGCGGTGAACGACGCTCCGGTCGCGACCATCACCCCGGCGAGCTACTCCAACACCGAGCAGGTTGCGCTCAACCTCAAGAACAACGGCCTGTCGATCGCTGACGCCGACGCCGGCTCGGGCTCGATGACGGTCACCCTGGCCGTGACCGAGGGCACGCTCACCGTCACCACCGGCACCAGCGGCGCGACGGTCACCAACTCCGGCAGCTCGTCGGTCACGATCACCGGCACGGTGGCGCAGGTCAATGCGCTGCTGAACACGAACCCCGGCAGCACCGTCTCCTACGTCGACAACACGGATACCCCGTCGGCCACGTCGACGCTGACGCTGACGGTGCACGACAACGGCAACACCGGCACCGGCGGCGATCTCGTCTCGACGGCGACCTCGACCATCAACATCACGGCGGTGAACGACGCCCCGGTGGCGACCATCACCCCGGCGAGCTACTCCAACACCGAGCAGGTCGCGCTCAACCTCAAGAACAACGGCCTGTCGATCGCTGACGCCGACGCCGGCTCCGGCTCCATGACGGTGACCCTGGCCGTGACCGAGGGCACGCTGACCGTCACCGCCGGCACCAGCGGCGCGACGGTCACCAACTCCGGCAGCTCGTCGGTGACGATCACCGGACGGTCTCCTACGTCGACAGCACGGACACGCCGTCGGCGACGTCGACGCTGACGCTGACGGTGCACGACAACGGCAACACCGGCACCGGCGGCGATCTGGTCTCGACCGCGACGTCGACCATCAACATCACGGCGGTGAACGACGCCCGTCGCGACGATCACGCCGGCGAGCTACTCCAACACCGAGCAGGTCGGCTCAACCTCAAGAACAACGGCCTGTCGATCTCCGACGCCGACGCCGGCTCCGGCTCGATGACGGTCACGCTGGCCGTGACCGAGGGCACGCTGACCGTCACCGCCGGCACCAGCGGCGCGTCGGTCTCGGGCAGCGGAGCTCGTCCGTCACGATCACGGGCACGGTGGCGCAGGTGAATGCGCTGCTGAACTCCAACGCGACCTCGCACGGTCTCCTACGTCGACAGCACCGACACCCCGTCGGCGACGTCGACGCTGACGCTGACGGTGCACGACAACGGCAACACCGGCACCGGCGGCGACCTCGTCTCCACCGCGACCTCGACCATCAACATCACGGCGGTGAACGACGCGCCGGTGGCGACGATCACGCCGGCGAGCTACTCCAACACCGAGCAGGTTGCGCTCAACCTCAAGAACAACGGCCTGTCGATCGCTGACGCCGACGCCGGCTCGGGCTCCATGACGGTGACGCTGGCCGTCACCGAGGGCACGCTGACCGTCACCGCCGGCACCAGCGGCGCCACGGTCACCAACTCCGGCACGTCGTCGGTGACGATCACCGGCACGGTGGCGCAGGTGAATGCGCTGCTGAACACGAACGCGACGAGCGCCGGTCTCCTACGTCGACAGCACCGACACGCCGTCGGCGACGTCGACGCTGACGCTGACCGTGCACGACAACGGCAACACCGGCACCGGCGGCGATCTCGTCTCGACGGCGACCTCGACCATCAACATCACCGCGGTGAACGACGCCCCGGTGGCGACGATCACCCCGGCGAGCTACTCCAACACCGAGCAGGTTGCGCTCAACCTCAAGAACAACGGCCTGTCGATCGCCGACGCCGACGCCGGCTCGGGCTCGATGACGGTCACCCTGGCCGTGACCGAGGGCACGCTCACCGTCACCGCCGGCACCAGCGGCGCGACCGTCACCAACTCCGGCACGCTCGTCGGTGACGATCACCGGCACGGTGGCGCAGGTCAACGCGCTGCTGAACACGAACGCCGACCGAGCACGGTCTCCTACGTCGACAGCACCGACACCCCGTCGGCGACGTCGACGCTGACCCTGACGGTGCACGACAACGGCAACACCGGCACCGGCGGCGATCTGGTCTCGACGGCGACCTCGACCATCAACATCACGGCGGTGAACGACGCGCCGGTGGCGACGATCACGCCGGCGAGCTACTCCAACACCGAGCAGGTTGCGCTCAACCTCAAGAGCAACGGCCTGTCGATCGCTGACGCCGACGCCGGCTCGGGCTCGATGACGGTCACCCTGGCCGTGACCGAGGGCACGCTCACCGTCACCGCCGGCACCAGCGGCGCGACGGTCACGGACAGCGGCACGTCGTCGGTGACGATCACCGGCACGGTGGCGCAGGTGAATGCGCTGCTGAACACGAACCCCGGCAGCACCGTCTCCTACGTCGACAGCACCGATACGCCGTCGGCGACGTCGACGCTGACGCTGACCGTGCACGACAACGGCAACACCGGCACCGGCGGCGATCTGGTCTCGACCGCGACGTCGACCATCAACATCACGGCGGTGAACGACGCTCCGGTCGCGACCATCACGCCGGCGAGCTACTCCAACACCGAGCAGGTCGCGCTCAACCTCAAGAACAACGGCCTGTCGATCGCTGACGCCGACGCCGGCTCGGGCTCGATGACGGTCACCCTGGCCGTGACCGAGGGCACGCTGACCGTCACCGCCGGCACCAGCGGCGCCACGGTCACCAACTCCGGCACGTCGTCGGTGACGATCACCGGCACGGTGGCGCAGGTCAACGCGCTGCTGAACACGAACGCCGACAGCACCGGTCTCCTACGTCGACAGCACCGACACGCCGTCGGCGACGTCGACGCTGACGCTGACGGTGCACGACAACGGCAACACCGGCACCGGCGGCGATCTCGTCTCGACCGCGACCTCGACCATCAACATCACGGCGGTGAACGACGCTCCGGTGGCGACGATCACGCCCGGCGAGCTACTCCAACACCGAGCAGGTCGCGCTCAACCTCAAGAACAACGGCCTGTCGATCAGCGACGTCGACGCCGGCTCGGGCTCCATGACGGTGACGCTGGCCGTGACCGAGGGCACGCTGACCGTGACCGCCGGCACCAGCGGCGCCGTCGGTCACCAACTCCGGCACGTCGTCGGTGACGATCACCGGCACGGTGGCGCAGGTCAACGCGCTGCTGAACTCCAACGCCGACCAGCGACGGTCTCCTACGTCGACAGCACCGACACCCCGTCGGCGCACCTCGACGCTGACGCTGACGGTGCACGACAACGGCAACACCGGCACCGGCGGCGATCTCGTCTCGACCGCGACCTCGACCATCAACATCACGGCGGTGAACGACGCCCCGGTGGCGACGATCACCCCGGCGAGCTACTCCAACACCGAGCAGGTTGCGCTCAACCTCAAGAACAACGGCCTGTCGATCGCTGACGCCGACGCCGGCTCGGGCTCGATGACGGTGACGCTGGCCGTGACCGAGGGCACGCTGACCGTGACCGCCGGCACCAGCGGCGCGACGGTCACGAACTCCGGCACGCTCGTCCGTCACGATCACCGGCACGGTGGCGCAGGTCAATGCGCTGCTGAACACCAACGCCGGCAGCACGGTCTCCTACGTCGACAGCACCGACACCCCGTCGGCGACGTCGACGCTGACGCTGACGGTGCACGACAACGGCAACACCGGCACCGGCGGCGATCTCGTCTCGACCGCGACCTCGACCATCAACATCACGGCGGTGAACGACGCGCCGGTGGCGACCATCACCCCGGCGAGCTACTCCAACACCGAGCAGGTCGCGCTCAACCTCAAGAACAACGGCCTGTCGATCGCTGACGCCGACGCCGGCTCGGGCTCGATGACGGTCACCCTGGCCGTGACCGAGGGCACGCTCACCGTCACCACCGGCACCAGCGGTGCGACGGTCACCAACTCCGGCAGCTCGTCGGTGACGATCACCGGCACGGTGGCGCAGGTCAATGCGCTGCTGAACACGAACCCCGGCAGCACGGTCTCCTACGTCGACAACACCGACACCCCGTCGGCGACCTCGACGCTGACGCTGACGGTGCACGACAACGGCAACACCGGCACCGGCGGCGATCTCGTCTCGACCGCGACCTCGACCATCAACATCACGGCGGTGAACGACGCGCCGGTGGCGACGATCACCCCGGCGAGCTACTCCAACACCGAGCAGGTTGCGCTCAACCTCAAGAACAACGGCCTGTCGATCGCTGACGCCGACGCCGGCTCGGGCTCCATGACGGTGACGCTGGCCGTGACCGAGGGCACGCTGACCGTCACCACCGGCACCAGCGGCGCGACCGTCACCAACTCCGGCAGCGTCGTCGGTGACGATCACCGGCACGGTGGCGCAGGTGAATGCGCTGCTGAACACGAACCCCGGCAGCGCCGGTCTCCTACGTCGACAGCACCGACACGCCGTCGGCCACCTCGACGCTGACGCTGAC
Source organism: uncultured Alphaproteobacteria bacterium (assembly GCA_963726795.1). Taxonomy (GTDB): domain Bacteria; phylum Pseudomonadota; class Alphaproteobacteria; order Rhizobiales; family Hyphomicrobiaceae; genus Hyphomicrobium_A. The sequence continues at coordinate 115,261 of CAVSDD010000005.1, forward strand.
GGTGCACGACAACGGCAACACCGGCACCGGCGGCGATCTCGTCTCCACCGCGACCTCGACCATCAACATCACGGCGGTGAACGACGCGCCGGTGGCGACGATCACCCCGGCCAGCTATTCCAACACCGAGCAGGTCGCGCTCAACCTCAAGAACAACGGCCTGTCGATCTCCGACGCCGACGCCGGCTCCGGCTCCATGACGGTGACGCTGGCCGTGACCGAGGGCACGCTGACCGTCACCGCCGGCACCAGCGGTGCCGTCGTCACCAACTCCGGCAGCTCGTCGGTGACGATCACGGGCACGGTGGCGCAGGTGAACGCGCTGCTGAACTCCAACGCGACCTCGACGGTCTCCTACGTCGACAGCACCGACACCCCGTCGGCGACGTCGACGCTGACCCTGACGGTGCACGACAACGGCAACACCGGCACCGGTGGTGACCTCGTCTCCACCGCGACCTCGACCATCAACATCACGGCGGTGAACGACGCCCCTGTCGCGACCATCACGCCGGTGAGCTACTCAGCGACCGAGCAGGTCTCCGTCAGTCTCAAGAACACCGGCATTTCGATCAGCGACGCGGACGCTGGATCGGGATCTATGACGGTCACCTTGGCGGTCGCCGAGGGCACGCTGACATTGACGGCCGGTACCAGCGGCGCGCTGGTGACGAACTCCGGTACCTCGTCAGTGACCATCACCGGCACCGTCGCTCAGATCAATGCGTTGTTGAACACCAACGCGACCAGCACGGTCAGCTACATCGACAGCACGGACGCGCCGAGCGCGACGTCGACGCTGACCTTGACCGTGCACGACAACGGCAACACCGGCACCGGCGGCGATCTCGTTTCGACCGACACGTCGACCATCAACATCACGGCGGTGAACGACGCCCCGGTATTTTCGGCCACTAGCAGCCTGCTCACGGTGGTGACCAATGCCGGCGCCAGCGGCAACGTGGCATTCTCAGAGGCGGCATTAGCGGCCTACTTCACCGATCCCGACAGCCCGGCGGTTGGCATCAATACCCTGGCTGTCACGGGCGGGACCTTGACGAGCGCAACGGGTACAGGGTTAGGAACAGCCAACGTCGGAACGGTTGGCACGATTACCATTACTGACAATTCAACGTTGAGCGGCACATTCACGGCAACCGCCACCGACGGGTCAGCAACCAGCAGTGCTGCAACGGTGACGTTCACGAATTCTGCCACGTCAACCACATCGTTGACTGCCGCGGCGAGCGGCGACTCGATTATCGTCAACGATCAGACCGCCGGCGCAACGATGACGGGTGGCTCGGGCAGCGATTACTTTATCGGCAACTCGGGTGCCGACATTATTGTTGGCGCCCAGAACGACAAGCTCTTCGACGGCGGCGGCGGTACCGACACGCTCAGATTTGCTGCCAACTTCACAAGCGCCAGCGATGCGCAAATCGTCAACATCGAGAACGTCACGCTCACGGCGGCCGCGACGCTGAACCTCTCCAATCAGACCGAAGGGTTCACCATCACGGGTTCGTCGGGCATCGACTCGATCACAGGCGGCAGCGGCAATGACATCATCGTTGGCGCGGTGAATGACACGCTGCTTGACGGCGGGCTCGGTACCGACACCCTCAATGTGGGCGCGAGCTTCACCAGCACCAGCGACGCGCAGATCGTCAACATCGAGAATGTCACGCTCACGGCGGCCGCGACGCTGAACCTCTCCAATCAGACCGAAGGGTTCACCATCACGGGCTCGTCGGGCATCGACTCGATCACCGGCGGCAGCGGCAATGACATCATCGTTGGCGCTGTGAACGACACGCTGCTCGACGGCGGGATCGGCACCGACACGCTCAAAGTCGGCGCCAACTTCACGAGCACCAGCAACGCACAGATCGCAAATATCGAGAACGTCACCCTGACCGCATCTGGTCTCACGCTCAATCTGAGCAACCAGACGGAAGGCTTCACCATCACCGGCTTGTCTGGAGCCAACACCATTACGGGCGGTTCTGGCGCCAATTCCATCACCGGCGGGTCGGGCGCCGACACGATTGTTGGCGCTCAGAACGATACGCTGCTCGATGGTGGTCTCGGCACCGACACGCTCAACGTCGGCGCAAGCTTTACCAGCACGAGCGACGCTCAGATCGTCGGCATTGAGAACATTACGCTTACGGCGACCGGGACGACTCTCAACCTGACCAATCAGAGCGAAGATCTCAACATCACTGGGTCGACCGGCACGGATATCATCACCGGCGGAAGCGGCGACGATACCATCACCGGTGGCCTTGGTGCCGACACCATGACGGGCGGGGCGGGCGCGGACAGGTTCGTTATCAATACCGGGCAGTCGATCGGCACAATTGGCGGCAGCGGAAATTCCGGCACGATAACGGGCTACGACGTCATCACGGATTTCGAAACCGGCACAGATACGCTCGACCTGCAAGGCACGCCCGTCGGGGCGCCAAACACCAGTGGCTTCAGCGGAACTGCCTCCACTTTGACGATTGCCGGTCAAACAGTGAAGTCGGCCGCAATCTCCAACGGTATCATTACGTTTGATGATTCTTTCGCTTACACGTCTGCACTCAGTCTGACCTCCCTGGCGAATGTTGCAGCCGTCGTCCAGTTCATGACGAAGACGAGTGGCGGCATCGGTTATACGGCGGCCTTTACGGCCAACATCAGTGGCGTCGCGCATACCTACATCTACGAGCAACTTTCGTCGGGTACGCCGGCGTCGACGAGCGACTATCTCCTCGTTGACTTGGCAAACGTGACGCTGACGAGCGGCGGCGCGAGCTTGACCTCACTCATTTCGGCGGGGCGGATTGCACCAGCCGGTGTCGCCGGCGCGCCGATCAATCTGGCGCTGCATGAACCCACCGACCATGTCGGCGCGGTGACGGTGACGATAGCCGGAGTGCCGGACGGCTGGAGCCTGAGCGAAGGCAGTCGCAACGCCGACGGATCTTGGACCGCCAATACCGATCACGTGGGTGCGCTGACGATCTCAACTCCCGCGGATTATGTGGGTGCGACGGCGTTCCACGTCACAATGGACTGGACACATGCGGATGGATCAATCGGGTCTACAACGCTAGTCGACAACGTTGAAGCCTATGCGCCGGGCAATCCGATCTTCGCCATCGCCGGTGACGACAACCTGACGGGCTCGGCTGGAAACGATCTCATGGTGTTCGGCCAACCGATCAGCCACGACACGGTTTACAATTTCGATGCCGGCGCACGACCAGGTCGACCTGCTCGGATTTGCCGGCACGACAAACTACGCCGATGTTGCCTCGCACCTGTCCAACGACGCCGGCGGCAACGCCGTGCTCGACCTGGGCGACGGCATGTCAATCACATTTGCGGGCTTGGGTGCGGATTCCCTAAGCGAGTCCAACTTCGTGTTCGACCAAGTGCCGGTGACGCACAACACCGGCAACATGGTGTTGGGCAATGGATCAATAATGCCGATCTCCGGCATCGTCGAAAACAGCGGCACGATTGCGCTCGACTCCACCGGCAGCCCAACCGAGCTGCAGATCGTACAGCATGGGCTCACCCTGCAAGGCGGAGGTTCGCTCTCGCTGTCCGACAGCAGTGCAAACATCGTCACGGGCACAAGCACGGACGTCGTATTGACCAACGTCGACAACACGATCTCGGGTGCGGGCCATCTCGGTGCGGGCAGTATGACGCTGGTCAACCAGGGGACCATAATCGCCTCGGGTACCAATGCGCTCGAAATCGATACCGGCGCAAACACAATTATTAATTCAGGAACATTGGAGTCCACCGGCAGCGGCGGTCTCGTGCTGCACAGCGATCTTTCGAATTCCGGTCTGCTGTGGGCGAACAACAGCAATATCACCGTCGAAGGCAATGTAACCGGCAATGGATCGGCACAAATTGATGGTAACGGCACCTTCGTGTTCGACGGCCTGTTCGCCGAAGCGCTGACGATCAATGCAACTGCAAGCGGAACGTTGGTGGTATCCCACGCCTCCTATTTCTCTGGTTCGATTTCTGGATTCGACGGAAACGACCATATCTTCCTGTCTGACGTTTCGGCCGCGAGCGCCAGCCTGAACTACACTGCTAATGCGGATGGCACCGGCGGCGTGCTGACCATCAGCGACGGCGCGCATGCTGCAAATATCGCTCTACAGGGCCAATACGACGACGCTGAGTTCCAGCTGTCAGCCAATACAACGGGAGGGACGGCCATCTCGCTCGTCCCGCATAGCGATCACGTAATGTGATGATCAGTCTGAAAGACGCGGGGAACGGCGCGCCATTCCGGCACAATCAAGAACGGATTGGTATTCGAACCGACCACCGGAAGTTTCGATTATTGGAATAAGCGGCAGCCGAAAGCCGCATTTGTCCTCATATATACGAATGGTTCGCCTCTGCGAGCTGTAATAGATTTTCGAAATAGCGCGAATAGACTTGCAGCGTGAATCGGCGGCGAGCCCCGCGGTTTTATCTTAAAGGCGTTTAAAGGGCCGATGGTGTTTACTTGAGCAGGATGTTTGGGAGCGATGCCATGTTTTTCGGCAGAAAAACAAAAGACACGGACGCAAAAGTCCAGCCGAGCCGCCTTGCGTCGGGTATGGCGGAGCCGGCATTAGAGGCTGCCAAGCCAGCCGCACCCGTGAACAAGGTGTTCGTCTCTCCCGAACTCAATCAGGAAGAAGCTAAGCAGCGCATGGAGGCCGCGCGGCACGCGTCGGCCACTTTCGGCGAAATTGTGACCCTGCTCATGCGGACGCCTGAGTACAAAGGCCTTTCGCTCGGCGATCTCGATCAGCTAATCATTCCCCCGCTTCGCGTCGGGCAGGTCTCGGTTGCGACCGCGCAATCCAAGACCAGCGGCGTTACTGCCCCCGTGGGCGCCATCGCATGGGCTTGCGTCTCGGACGATGTCGCCAAACGGCTTGCCTCCCAGGCCGGTGAGCCAGTCCACCTTTCGCCCGAGGAGTGGAAGAGCGGCGATATTGTCTGGGTCGTGGCAAGCGCGGGTGAGGGTCGCGTACTAAGCGAAATGCTGAAGCAACTGTCGAGACGGGAATGGTCAGGCAAGGACGTGAGGATCGTTGTGCGGCCCAAGGACGGGAAGCCGGCGGTTGCAACGCTGGCCGTCCAATCCTCCAAAGCCGCTTAACCGCGGTACTAAGCATCCGAAAACGGTGCGGAATAAGCTGAGCGATTGTGAAGTAACATGCGTGTTGTTGTGCGTCGTGTAATTGAGGTGGTGTCCGCGTTGCTCGCCGTAGCAACGGGGGGACTGCTGCTTTTTGACGTGCTGCGCAGCTGGCCCGCCGGTCACTTTGTCGTCACGAGGCTTGTCGATTTCATTCAACCCGCCGTCGTACCCGCCTCTACGACCTCGTGGATGGAACGGCTTCAGCAAGCTGGCCTTGCTGCACCCATATGGTTCCTGACGGCCATGCTCTGGGTGGCGCTCGCGGCTGTATCGCGACTCTTCGCAACTGGTGCTGCACCAGAACAGCAGCCAGCTCATGAGCCGGCTGCGCACGAGCCTTCTCCTCGTCGCCCACCCAGCTCGGAGAAATCCGAGCTAAAGGCTGCGCTTTCCGCTTGCCGTGGCGCGCTTATTGGAATCGGCGTCCTGACGGTCGTCATCAACCTGCTCACGTTGACCGGCTCGCTATTTATGCTCGAGGTCTATGACCGCGTGTTGCCGAGCCGCTCGATCCCGACTCTCATCGGCCTTGCAATTCTTACCGGTCTACTGCTCGCGATCCAAGGCATCCTTGACCTAATACGCTCGCGTGTGCTGGTCCGCATCGGCGCTTACCTGGATACCTCGCTGAGCCGGCGCGTCTACACGAGCCTCGTGCGCTTGCCGCTGCGCATCGCCAGCCGTGGTGATGGTATGCAGCCACTTCGCGACCTCGACAGTATGCGAATCTTCTTGTCCGGGCTTGGGCCCACAGCCCTTTTCGATCTCCCGTGGATTCCGGTTTATCTCGCCATTATTTGGGCGTTTCATCCGCTGCTTGGCACAGTGGCTCTGTGCGGCGCTCTGGTGCTTGTTGCCATAACCCTCTTAACCGAAACGTTCACCCGCAAGCCTACAAAGTCGGCTTCGGCAGACAATGTGGAACGGCTTGGAATCGCAGAGACCGGACGGCGCAACGCAGAAGTGCTTGTCGCCATGGGCATGACGGAGCGCATGGCCGATCGTTGGGAAACCGCCAACGCGTCCTACCTCCAGACCCAGAATGAGGTCGCCGACGTTGCGGGCGGATTCGGCGCGATCTCGAAAATCTTGCGTGTAATGCTGCAGTCGGCCGTGCTGGGCGTCGGCGCTTATCTCGTAATTCATCAGGAAGCCACCGCCGGAATTATTATTGCGGGATCGATTTTGACGGCGCGAGCATTTGCGCCAGTCGACCTGGCGATCGCCCATTGGAAGGGGTTCGTCGGCGCCCGCCAGGCTCGCGGAAGACTGGCAACTCTTCTCCAAGCACTGCCTGCGGGTGTGGTTCGCCAACCGCTCCCGTCGCCAAACCGGAGTTTGACGGTTGAATCGCTGAGTGCGTCCCCTCCCGGCGGTGACCGCCTCGTGGTCGCAGACGTTAGCTTCGAGCTAAAGGCTGGCCAGGGACTCGGTGTAATCGGGCCTAGCGCCGCAGGAAAATCGTCGATGGCGCGGCTTCTCGTTGGCGTCTGGCAGCCGCTTCGCGGCAAGGTCCGCCTGGACGGAGCCGCGCTTGACCAATGGGACGAAGATGTTCTTGGCCGATACATTGGATATCTGCCGCAGGATGTCGAACTTTTTGCAGGCACGGTCGCCGAGAACATCGCGCGTTTCGACACGGCGGCCGATCCCGCGAAAGTAGTGGCGGCAGCCAAAGCAGCTGGAGTTCACGAACTCGTTGTCGGCCTTCGTAACGGCTACGATACCGTGCTTGGTGGTCCAGGACTTGGGCTGTCGACCGGCCAGCAACAAAGGATCGCGCTCGCGCGTGCACTCTATGGTGATCCATTCCTGGTCGTGCTCGATGAGCCAAACTCGAATCTCGATGCCGATGGCGAAGCGGCACTTACGCAGGCGATAATCGGCGTGCGCAAGCGCGGTGGCATTGTCACTGTCGTATCGCACCGTCCAAGCGCTCTCGCCGGCGTCGATACAGTCCTCATCATGAACCAGGGGCGTGCCATGGTCTTTGGGCCGAAGGACGAGGTGCTGCCAAAGGTCACGCGGCCCCAGCCGCAAGCGGTGCCCGAAATTAGAGCAACCACAGAAACCAAAAGCCTCGCATCATGACCAGCAGGATGAAAGCCACGATCCAATCGTCCATGCGGCGCAATATCCGCGCGGCGCTGGCATTGATTGTGTTCCTTCTCGGTGGGATTGCAGTCTGGGCCGCGACGACGCAGATATCCGGCGCGGTCATCGCGTCTGGGAGCGTGGTGGTCGACTCGAACGCCAAGAAAGTGCAGCACCCGACCGGGGGCATCGTCACCGAGGTTCGTGCGCACGACGGGGACCACGTCAAGGCCGGTGACCTGCTCGTCCGTTTGGACCAGACGGTGACCCGAGCAAATCTCTCAATCGTCAGCAAGGATCTTGATCAGCTCATCGCTCAAAAGGCGCGCCTGACAGCCGAACGCGATGGCCGAGAGGACCTGCCGGTGCCGGTAGAACTTGCATCCCGCATGGATGACCCGCAGGTCGCAAGCATCATAGAGGGCGAGCGGAAGCTGTTTTCACTCCGCCGGGCGGCCCGCTTAGGCCAGAAGGACCAGCTCTCGAAGCGTGTTGACCAGCTCAGGGAAGAGCTTACCGGTTATGAGTCCCAGGAGAAAGCCAAGGCGCTCGAAATGCAGCTGATCGAAAAGCAACTTGTCGGCGCCCGCGAGCTGTACGCAAAGCAGTTGATGCCTATCACTAGGTTCACTGAGCTCCAGCGGGATGCAGCGCGCCTTGAAGGCGAGCATGGCGTGCTGATCGCGACGATGGCGCAGATCAAAGGCAAGATGTCTGAGACCGAACTTCAGATTTTGCAGGTCGATCGCGATCTGAACAGCGATATTGGCAAGGAGATGCGCGAGGCGGACACGAAGATTGGCGAGCTTATCGAGCGCCGGGTCGCCGCCGAGGACCAGCTTAAACGCATCGAGGTCAGAGCACCGGGATCCGGAATTGTCGATCAATCGAGCGTGCATACCGTCGGCGGCGTTATTGCGCCTGGTGAGACCATTATGGTCATCGTACCCGACCAGGATTCCCTTAAGGTCGAAGCCAAGGTTGCGCCGCAAGACATCGATCAGCTGCACATAGGCCAAACGGTGACAATGCGCTTTTCCGGTCTCGACCAGCGCACGACGCCCGTGATCGACGGTACCTTGACCCAGATTTCGCCGGATATCACCATCGACCCGAAAACTGAGCAGCGCTATTACACGGTTCGCGTCTCACTAGACCCGAAGGAAATTGCGCGACTTGGGTCGATTAAGATTGTCCCTGGCATGCCTGTTGAGGTTTTCATGCAGACCGGCGACCGCAGCGCGCTTTCATACCTGTTGAAGCCGATTGACGATCAGATCAACCGCGCCTTCAAAGAGAACTAGCCACGTATTGAGGAGCGGCACGCCCACCCGTGCCCCGTTACCGGCTTAGACGAAGCCCTCCCGGGCCGCCCCGGCCTGCTGGCCTCCACCTGCCTCGGCCGTGGCTAAAAGGCTGCGGCGCCCAACTCTCAACCCGCCATCCTGGACAACGTTGGAGCACCAACCTAGACTCGGAGCAAGACTGCTCGGGGCGAAGAAGCATTGTATTTCAGGGGAATGGGGGGTCGTCGCATGGCCGCAGGCCGGGGCGAGGATATTGACCTAGGCGACCTTCCGAAGATGGTCCGCTGGTACAGCCCCAGCCATCTCGTCAGCACCGGCTGGCGTTCGATCGTCTCAGAACTCTTCGGGCAGTACGCCGATCAGCGCATCATGCAGGCGACGATCGACGGTTTCGGCCCGGAGGTCATGCAGCAAGTCGTCGGACGCTATAACTATTCAGACCTTCGTGAGCTTGGCGACGGCAGCACAGTCTGGGTCGACTATGTCGCCGATCTCGGTGACGGGTTTGATTCGACCTACGCGGTTGCATCTCTCATCAGTCAGCCGTCAATCGAACTGGCGGGGGTTGGTAAGCTGCCCGCGGCCAGACTTCTCGTCATGGGCGGAGACCAAGTCTATCCCTATCCGACCCGCAAGGATTATCGAGAGCGGTTCGCGTTTCCCTATGAGACGGCGCTGCTCCCCGCCGCGGACGGCAAATGGCGGCGGCTATTGTTTGTGCTGCCCGGCAACCACGACTGGTACGACGGGCTCAACTCCTTCGACTACATGTTCTGCAAAGCGCGCTTCGGGCACTCTGCCGAGAACCGCATTGGCGGCTGGATGTGCCCTCAGCATCGCAGCTATTTCGCGATCCGGCTGCCGCACAATTGGTGGATCTGGGGGGCCGATATTCAGCTCGCGCAATATCTCGATGCAGGACAGGTGCTCTATTTCGAGGGAGTCGCGGAGGCGATGAAACAGCATCCCACGGAAGCGCCCAAGCTCATCTTGTGTACCGCAGAACCCAGCTGGAACTACGACCGAGAAGGAATCTTGCAGGGCGACGACAATCTCAGTCATATCACCCGTATCGCCAACCGGGCTGGAGCGCGCATCTGCGCCGTGCTTGCCGGCGACCTGCATCATTATAGCCGCTATACAGCGAAGGGGAGCGCGACGAGTTTCGTCACAGCGGGCGGTGGTGGCGCTTATTTCTCACCGACGCACTACCTGCAAAACGTGCGCAAGATCAACTGGCTTGGGGATGACGTCGAGCTAGATCTGAAGTGCAAAATTAAGGACGGTTCTAGGACGGCGGAGGCATCATGCTGGCCCTCGCGCGGAACGAGCCGCCGCCTCAGCCTGCTGACCCTCTTGTTCCCATTCAAGAACTACGGGTTCGCGGTCACTCTGGGGATTTTCTATTGGCTGCTAACCTGGTTTTTCGCAACAACACGGCTCGAAGGATCCAATTGGAAGTTCGATATAGTCGGCGACATCCTGAACAAGGATCCCGACTTTCATTGGTTCCCGCACATATTTGTTGTCGCGCCGTTAGCTGCGGCCAACAATGTCATGCTGGGAATACTCAGTCTCACACTTTGGGTCGTGTTGTTCGTTTACGCCGACGCGGGGTTTGGGAAGCGCGTACGCGTGGTGCTCGCGACGCTGCACTGGCTCGCGCACATCGCAATGATGCTCGCTCTCTATGCGTTCATTTCTTTGACCTCAACCCTTACCATCAATTGGCTTTGGCCGCGGGCGATCACAACGCTGCAACAGATGCAGATCGATACCCCAAGCACGGTCAAGAGCCTCGTGCGCGCCATCGTAATCTTTCCGCTCGAACTGATCTTCATAGGGGGTCTTGCAGCTGGCTTTGTCTGGGGTCTTTACCTGACGATTTCCTGCTTGCTCGGATTGCATTGCGACCAGGCCTTCGCGTCGATGGGAATTCCTGATTTCAAAAATTTCCTGCGCCTCAAGATCGAGCCCAATAAACTTACAATCTACCCTATCGGATTACGCCGCACCCCGCGCCGCTGGGCGTGGCGCCGTGCCAAGCGCCGGGGGGGTGACGGCCTGGCAGAAGGTCCGCCAATCGTTCCATTGAGGCCGTTGCGTCCCTCGCTCATCGAGGGGCCGATCGAAATTCGCGTCGGTGATGTGAAGCGGCACGAGACCGGAGCGACGATCGTGCGCACCGTGTAAAAGCACTTAAGGTCCACGGCGACAAACGAGGAAGGAAAGTCGAGTTCATGCAGCCGCGGCTGGCAAGGCGAGGTTCCGAGCTAAAAGCGCGCTACGATGCGATCGTGGTCGGCTCGGGCTATGGAGCCGGGGTTGCTGTGTCGTATCTCGCGCGTTGTGGGCAGCGCGTTGCACTGCTGGAGCGCGGCCGAGAGTTTCTGCCGGGTGATTTCCCTGATCGTGCATCTGCGGCAGCCAAAGCGCTGCAGGTCACCAGTGCGCATGGAAGGCATGGTTCGCCGACCGCTCTGTTCGACATTCGAGTGAACGATGACGTCAATGTCCTGATGGCCTGTGGTCTCGGTGGCACGTCTCTCATCAATGCCAATGTCTGCCTGTCGCCCGACCCTCGCGTGTTCCAGGACCGGGCGTGGCCGCAGGAGGTGCGCAGCGATCGGCTACTTGCCGAGGGGTTTGTGCGCGCGCGCCACATGCTGCGTCCAGAAGAGGCGCCGGGCACGCAATCCTTCCAGAAAGTCGTCGCGCTCAAGCTGGCAGCGTCTGCCTTCGCACGCGGTGTCACGCCTGTGTCGTTGCATGTTGCCCACGTTGCTGGAGCCAATGCGGCCGGGGTCCACCAACCTGCCTGCACGTGCTGTGGCGACTGTTGCGCGGGTTGCAACATCGGCGCCAAGACTACTGTAGCATCGACCTACCTCGCGGATGCAGAAGCCTTTGGGGCCGAGATTTTCACGGAGATGCTCGTTCGATGGCTTACCAAAGACCCCGACGGGACGTGGCGCGTTTGGCTGCAGCGCGGTAGCCCTGAGAAGGAGCAGATAATTTCGGTCAAGGCCGATGTCGTCGTGCTCGGCGCGGGCACGCTCGGATCGACCGAAATCCTGCTGCGGTCGGCCCGCGAAGGGCTTGCACTGTCGGAATGGCTCGGCGCTCGATTTACGAGCAACGGAGACGCGGTCGCATTTGCCTACAACAACGATGTTCCCGTGAACGGAGTTGGGGTCGGAAATCCGCCAAGGGCGCACGTGCCTCCCGTCGGTCAGGCCGTCAACGGGCTGATCGATCTGCGGGCTACCGGCGCGGTGCGCGACGGAATAGCCATCGTCGAGTGCGCGCTGCCGAGCGCGCTGGCGCCGCTCATACCCGTCCTGCTGGCCTCGGACAGGGCCATCTTCGGCGAAGGCGATGATGCAGACGGTCTCGATTCGCTTGGGCAAGCCACCGAAGCCCTGCTCAAAGGCGCTTATGACGGCCCTATCCACGCGACGCAGACTTTCCTTGCCGTCGGTCACGATGCTGGAAACGGCTTGATGCGGCTACGGGATGATCGGCTTGCGATCGAATGGGGAAACGGCCCGGGCCAGAGTGTGTTTCAGCGCATTGAGGCGGCACTCGTCGCCGCGGCAGCGGCCACCGGCGGGACATATTTGCGCAACCCAGTTGGAGAACGCGTATTCGGCGGAAATCTCATGACGGTGCACCCGCTGGGCGGTTGTTCCATGGGCGGCGGCCGCGGTAGCGGGGTCGTCAACCACAAAGGCCAGGTCTTTGACGCGACCAGCGGGGAAGATCCCAACGCCGTCCACAGCGGGCTCTATGTTTGTGACGGGTCCATCATTCCTTGCCCGCTCGGCATCCACCCGCTGCTGACAATCACTGCTCTGGCTGAGCGCGCGATGATTTTGCTGGCGCGCGATAAGGGTTGGACGTTGCGGGAAACCCATGCGCCAAGGCGCTCATTCATCGCTCCACCGGCGCCCGCAAAGCCGCAAGAGGAAAAGGAGAGGGCCACTTGGTTTGGTCATTGGCGCCGCGACTTCGTAGGATCGGGGAGAGACTGACGCCATGCGGCGCTTGTCGAAATCGATCGCAGATCTCAAGCTACGCTACGATGTAGTCGTAGTCGGATCGGGCTATGGAGGCGGCGTCGCGGCGTCGCGCCTCGCGCGCTGCGGCAAGCGCGTTGCCGTACTCGAGCGCGGTCGCGAATTTTCCATCGGAGATTTTCCAGATCGCCTGATTGAAGCGCAGGAGCAATTTCAGATTTCGCGCAATGGGGCTCACATAGCGGGCTCCCACCTTGGCCTGTACGATTTGCGTCTTGGGGATGACGTGCACGTATTCCTTGGCTGCGGGCTGGGAGGCGGGTCGCTCATCAACGCCAATGTTTCGCTTCCCCCCGATCCGCGTGTCTGGGATGACCCTGCGTGGCCCAAGGAGATAGCGAGTGACACAACGCGGCAGGAAGGTTTTGCTCGCGCACACGAGGTGCTGCGTCCAGTGCCACTTCCCGAGCTGAGAGACGTGGCAAAGCTCAAGGCGCTTGAGGTGAGCGCGAACGCGCTTCATAGAGATGTGGTACGTCCGCCGATCAACGTTGTGTTTGAGCGACAGGTCAACTACGCGGGTGTTGAGCAGCAAGCCTGCACTTACTGTGGAGACTGCTGCGCCGGCTGCAATGTCGGCGCAAAGAGCACGGTGCAAGTCACCTATATTGCCGACGCCTACAACCACGGCGCCGAAATCTTCACCGAGGTCCGCGTCTCGCATGTTCTCCCCGAGCGGGGGCGCTGGCGCATATATTTCGATCCACTCGGACATGAGCGCGAGAAATTTGCCGCCGCTGACCAATCGATCACAGCCGATGTGGTCATCCTTGCGGCTGGCACCTTGGGATCGACAGAAATTCTGCTTCGCTCTCGCGCGGTCGGTCTACCAGTCTCCGAACATCTCGGCGAACGCTTCACCGGCAACGGCGACGTCTTGGCCTTCGCCTACAACAACAATGTGGACGTCAACGGCGTGGGGGTGGGGGAGCCGCCGATCGCCCAAACGGCGCCCGTGGGGCCCTGCATTACGGGCCTTATCGACCTACGCAACACAGATAAGCTCGAAGATGGCATGGTGATCGAAGAAGGTTCGATCCCTTCTGGGCTTGCTCCGGTGCTGCCGGCGCTTTTGGCCGCCGGGGCCGCCCACTTCGGGCACGACGCGGATAAGGGTGTGCTCGAATCTCTCGGAGAACAGGCTCGCGAACGCCAGAGCTTAATCTTCGGTCCCTATCAAGGCGCAGTCCACCGCACGCAGACCTATCTCATCATGAGCCACGACGATGGAGCGGGTCGGATCGCACTGAATGAGGATCGCATCGAAGTCACTTGGCCGCGCCTCGCGGATCAGCCCGTGTTTGCTGCTGCGGAACGCAATCTGAAAAAAGCGACGCAGGCGACGGGCGGTACGTTTCTGCGCAATCCGCTAAGCGATACCGTTCTCGGGAACAGCCTTATCACTGTGCATCCGCTTGGGGGGTGTGCGATGGGAGAGGATCGAACGCGGGGTGTCGTAAATCACAAGTCCCAGGTGTTCAGCGCGCACCCGGACGCAGCTCCCAATGCGGTACATGCCGGACTCTACGTTTGCGACGGTTCGATTATCCCACGACCCTTGGGCGTCAATCCCCTACTGACGATTACCGCGCTTGCTGAGCGCTCGATGATTCATCTTGCGCGCGACTACGGCTGGACCTTTTCGGACGAGCCAAATGCCCACGCGCCGCTGCTGGTGGCGGCGCCCGATGGCCGCGGCAGCCTTGAGCCCGCCGGCGTCGAGTTTACCGAACGCATGACTGGCTTCATCTCGCCGGACGTTGCACTGCCCTACGAGACTGCCGCCCGGCGTGGGCGCGACGCTCGGACGCCCCTGAGCTTCACGGTCACAGTACTGGTCGATGATGTCGACCGTTTCGTAGACGAAAAACAGCACAGCGGTCGGATCATCGGTTCAGTGGATTGCCCCTCGCTCTCGCCCGAGCCAATGAGCATCTTTGATGGCGCCTTCAATTTAATGCGAATGGATGCCGACTCGGTCGAGACGAAGCATTTCGACTATCGCTTCTCGTTTGCAGCGCGGGACGGCCGCGAATTCTATCTTGAAGGTTATAAGGTGGTGCGTTCGGACGCTGACCTTGATCTTTGGCGCGACACCACGCGGCTGTACATCGATATCGGGACCGGCGCTAAAGGCCAGGCCGGTCACTTTGCTCGCGGCATGCTCGAGATCGCGCCGACAGATTTCTACGTGCAGATGCAGACGCTCAAAGGCTTTGGAGGCTCTGACAGTGCCGACAGGCTGCGCGCCGTCGCCAAGTTCGGCAGATTCTTTAGCCGGGAGTTGTTCGATACTTACGGCGGCGTCCTGTCCCGGCCAGGTCGCTACGATGCCGTAAATCCGCGCAAGAAGCGTACGCTGCGGGCGCCGGAGCCGGAGATCCATCTCGCCAAGACGAGTGACGGAAAAATTTTGAAACTCACGCGCTACCGGGGCGGCGACAAAGGCCCGCTCGTATTTTCACATGGGTTGGGCGTCTCGAGTCTCATATACACGATAGATACTATCGAAACGAACTTGCTCGAGTTCATGGTAGCAGCGGGCTACGATTGTTGGCTGCTCGATTTCCGCGCCAGTGTCGATCTTCCCTACGCGAGCGAGCTGTGGACCGGAGACGATGTCGCAACGAAGGACTATCCCGCAGCGATCGCCAAGGTGCGCGCAGTCACAGCGCAATCTTCGGTACAGGTGCTCGCACACTGTTTCGGTGCTACGACCTTCTCGATGGCCATGCTGGCCGGATTGCAGGGTGTACGGTCAGCCGTAATCTCACAGATTTCGACCGACTACGTGGTGCCGTTTTTCCCGCAACGCGTGCTGGCGTCGTTTCATGCGCCGTCACTGCTTGAACTCCTGGGCATCGACGTCGTCGACGCACGCGCCACGAACGTTGATGGCCTTTCCGAGCGGATCATCGACAAAATACTGCAGGTAATCGTGCCCGTGCCGCGCAAGCAGCGGATTCACGATGCAACGTCCACCCGCATTACGGCGCTATACGGCCGGCTCTATCAGATAGAGCAGCTAAACGAGGTCACGGTCGCCTCCGGGCTCGCCGAGATGTTCGGGGAGGCGAATATTGACGCCTTCAAGCAACTCGCCCTATTTGTGCGCACCGGGCACGTGCTCGACCATGAGGGCGAAGACGTCTATTTGCCCAACATACGCCGATTGGCCCTGCCGATCACTTTTATCCACGGCTCGGAGAACGCTTGCTTCCGGCCGCTGAGCACCGAGCGGACGGTGGCGCGGCTTAGCGAGGCTAACGGCCTGCAGCTTTATGAGCGACACGTCATTGCGGGCTACGGCCACATCGACTGCATCTTCGGCAAGCATGCGGCCCGCGACGTCTACCCGCTGATCGTTGCGCACTTCGACAAGACGGGCGCGCTCTGACGGAGCGGCCAGCCGTGCATCGAAATCCGCGCGTGATAATATCTCGCGTAAGGGCGCGAAGAGGGAAGCATTGGCGCTAGAGCGCAGTCACTTGGCTTTCGCTTTGCCCTTGCCATTCGCGGTTTTGGATTGAGGGCTGATAGCGGCAATCACAAGGGGCGACAGATCCTCGCCGCCCATGGCGATCTGTTCTGCCAGCCGCTTGCGCATGCGCGGGTCCCAGAAACTTTGGATGTGCTTGGCGATGCCTTCAAGCGCTTCGACTCGCGGGTAAGCTTCGAAGAAGGCCGCGATCTGGTTGGCCATCCGGGTCAGTTCATTTTCTTGCATGTGGGCGATTTCCGGGATCGATACTCGATCGACTGTTGAACACGACGACGCCACGGTCGCCAAGCGATGCGATGAACAGGTTTGCCTTCTTTGCGATCTCGAGCGCAAGCGCCGTGGGCGCGGAAACGGTCACGAGCGCCCCGATGCCGACCGTCGCGATCTTTTGCACCAGCTCGAAGCTGCAGCGGCTCGTCATCATAACGAAACCGGAACCGAGATCCGTGCCGGTTTGAAACAGCGCGCCGATCAGTTTGTCGAGGGCATTGTGCCGCCCTACGTCCTCTCGCACCAGCAGCACATTGCCCTTGAGCGAGACCCAAGCCGCGCCATGGACCGAGCGATTGAAGCGGTTCATTGTCTGGAGTTTGGGCAGCTCAGCAGCAGCTGAGAGAATGGCCGCGGGGGATGGACGCACAGTGCGTGCCACGGGTGTCGTCACGCGCACCACATCGGCAATGTTTTCTACTCCACACAGGCCGCAGCCTGACCGTCCTTCGATACTCCGGCGCGGAACGTGTGCGGCAGCGAGTGCATCTTCGTCGATGGCGACGTCTACCGCGTGGCCGTTCTCCACCGGCATTCCGATTACGCCCTTGATGTCGGAGCGCTTGGCGACGATGCCCTCGGCCAGTACAAAGCCGATGCCGAAGTCCGTGAGATTTGCCGGCGTGGCCATCATCACGGTCATCGGCGAGGAATTGATGAGCAGTGCAACGGGCACCTCCTCGGGGAGCTGCCACGTGACCGGGTTACTACCTCCCGCCGCGTCAAGGGCAACGCCATGGGCAGCTTGCGAACACAGCGAGCCCTGCGCCGACGCGTGGGCTCCAGCCTTCTTAGTCATTGCGGTCATGATTTGCCGTGGCGCCGGCAGGCGCGGTAACGCTGTCCGTTCACGGCGCCCGGAGCTTCTGTTCCCGGGCGCAATTGTTGTCACTCGGCGGCGACAAGCGCCGGCTCGCCGATGCGCTTGTTCTCACGCTCGCGCTCCTCCCACTCGGTCTGCCATGCGGCGGGGTGGTTGGACGGCGTAACCTGCACCGCTGTCACCTTGTACTCGGGGCAATTGGTGGCCCAGTCGGAGTTTTCGGTGGTGATGACGTTGGCGCCGCTGACGGGGAAGTGGAACGTCGTGTAGACAACGCCTGGCGGTACGCGCTCAGTCAGCTTGGCGCGCATCGTCGTCCCGCCCACGCGGCTTGTCAGCGATATGATGGAATTGTCCTTCACGCCGCGCATCTCCGCGTCGCTGGGATGGATCTCAAGAATATCCTCGCTGTACCAGACGTTGTTGTCGGTGCGTCGTGTCTGAGCCCCAACATTGTACTGACTGAGGATGCGACCGGTGGTGAGGATGAGCGGAAACCGGGAGTTGGAACGCTCCACAGTCGGCACGAATTCAGTCAGCATGAACCGGCCCTTACCGCGGGTGAACTCTTCGGTGTGCATGACCGGGGTGCCTTCCGGCGCCTCGTCGTCGCACGGCCACTGGATCGAGCCCAGCTCGTCGAGACGCTTGAATGAGATATTCTTGAAGGTCGGCGTGACGGATGCAATCTCATCCATGATTGCCGCCGCCGACGTGTACATCATGGGATACCCCATGGCGGTGGCCAATCGCGAGACGATCTCCCACTCAGCCATGCCCTGCTTTTCTTTCATCACCATGCGCACGCGGTTCACGCGGCGCTCGGCATTGGTGAAGGTGCCATCCTTTTCGAGGAAGGACGTGCCGGGGAAGAACACGTGAGCGAAGGCCGCTGTCTCGTTCAGGAACAGGTCCTGAACGACCAGGAAGTCGAGTGACTCGAGCGCGTGCGTAACGTGGTTGGTATTGGGGTCGGACTGCGCGATGTCCTCCCCCTGCACGTACAAGCCCTTGAAGGTGCCACCCGCAGCTTCGTCGAACATGTTGGGAATGCGCAAGCCGGGCTCGGGGTCGAGCTCGACCTTCCATTCTTTCTCAAACAATTTACGCGTCGCCTCATTGGAGACGTGGCGGTAACCGGGATACTCGTGCGGGAAGGAGCCCATATCACAGGAGCCCTGCACGTTGTTCTGGCCCCGCAACGGATTCACGCCAACGCCTTCATGGCCGAGGTTGCCGGTAGCCATGGCGAGATTGGCCATGGCCATGACGGTGGTCGAGCCCTGACTGTGCTCCGTGACGCCAAGGCCGTAGTAAATGGCGGCGTTGCCGCCCGTTGCGAAGAGCCGTGCGGCAGCACGGACATCGGCGGCAGGCACGCCGCTGATGACCTCGAGCGTCTCGGGAGAGTTGCGCTCCTGGCTGATGAACTTCTCCCACTGGGCGAAGTCCTTGGGCTCGCAGCGCGCCTTGACGAAGCTGCGGTCGACCAAGCCTTCAGTTACGACGACGTGGCCCATCGCGTTGAGCACCGCGACATTCGTCGATGGCATGAGCTGCAAATGATAGTCGGCCTCAACGTGCGGGCTCTTGACGAGGTCGGTGCGACGCGGATCGACGACGATCAACTTGGCACCCTCGCGCAGTCGCTTCTTCATGCGCGATCCGAACACGGGATGAGCATCCGTCGGGTTTGCACCAACGACCATGATCACGTCTGACTTGTCGACGCTCTTGAAGTCCTGCGTGCCAGCCGACTCGCCGAACGTTTGCTTCAGGCCGTAGCCAGTTGGCGAGTGACAGACACGGGCGCACGTGTCGACGTTGTTGTTGCCGAACGCGGCGCGAACCATCCGCTGGACGACGTAGACTTCCTCGTTGGTCGTGCGCGAGGAGGTGATGCCCCCGATGGAGCCGCGGCCATACTTCTTCTGCACGGCCTTGAAGCCGTCAGCCGCGTATTTGATCGCTTCGTCCCAGGATACCTCGCGCCACGGATCGGTGATCTTCTCCCGGATCATGGGGTTCATCACGCGGTCCTTATGCGTCGCGTAACCAAACGCGAAGCGGCCCTTGACGCACGAGTGACCCTCGTTGGCGCCGCCGTCCTTGTACGGCATCATCCGCACGACGCGCTCGCCCTGCATCTCGGCTTTAAAAGAGCAGCCGACGCCGCAGTAGGCGCAGGTCGTCACAACACTATGCTCGGGCTGGCCATGATCCACGACCGACTTCTCGATCAGCGTCGCGGTGGGGCAGGCCTGCACGCAGGCACCGCACGACACGCATTCCGACTGCAGGAAGTCCTCGTCCATGCTCGCCGCCACGTGTGAGGCAAAGCCTCGACCGTCGATGGTCAGCGCGAATGTGCCCTGCACCTCTTCGCAGGCGCGTACGCAGCGCGAGCACACGATGCACTTCGAGGGCTCGAACTGGAAGTAGGGGTTGGACTTGTCCTTTGCCTGCCAGAGCGGATTGGCCTCGCCGTTGTTGCGAGCGAAGACGTGGTTTTCACCATTGTAGCCATAGCGCACGTCGCGCAGCCCGACCGCGCCGGCCATGTCCTGCAGTTCGCAATCGCCGTTGGCAGCGCAGGTTAGACAGTCGAGTGGATGGTCGGAGATGTAGAGTTCCATCACGCCCTTGCGGATGCGGGCGAGGCGGTCATTTTGCGTCGCGACCTTTATGCCGGGCGCAACGGGCGTGGTGCACGACGCGGGCGTGCCGCGGCGACCTTCGATCTCGACGAGGCAGAGCCGGCACGAGCCGAACGGATCAAGGTTGTCGGTTGCGCACAGTTTCGGCACCATGATGCCGAGGTCGGCGGCTGCGCGCATGATCGACGTGCCCTCGGGCACAGTTATTTCCTGGCCGTCGATCTCGAGGGTCACCATCTTGTTGTTCAGGGAGTGGACCGGCGGCGTGCCGTAGTCCTTCTCCTTGATGAGCGTCATCGGCTGGGTTTCGCTGGTCATAGCGGTGCCTCGCATTGCTCGTTCATTCGGCGGCCTCGGCACGTGCCGGGCGCTGGAAGTCTTCGGGAAAATTGTTGAGTGCGCTCATGACGGGCATCGGCGTCAACCCACCCATGGCGCACAGCGATCCGTCCGTCATCGTATTGCACAGATCCCTAAGCAACTCGATGTTTTCGTCGCGCTCGACACCGGCGATGATGCGGTCGACGACTTCGACGCCGCGCACCGATCCGATGCGGCATGGCGTACATTTTCCGCAGGATTCAATAGCGCAGAACTCCATTGCGAAGCGGGCTTGCTGTGCCATGTCAACGGTATCGTCAAACACAACCAAGCCGCCGTGCCCAACCATGGCGTCCTCTTTGACGAACGCCTCATAGTCCATTTGGGTATCGAGCTTCGATTCCGGTAGGTATGCGCCAAGCGGTCCCCCGAACTGAACCGCCCGCAACGGGCGCCCGGAACGCGTCCCCCCGCCGTAATCCTCGATCAGTTCGCGTGCCGTAACGCCGAATGCCTTTTCTACGAGTCCACCGCGCTTGATGTTTCCCGCGAGCTGGAAGGCGAGCGTGCCGCGCGATCTGCCGACGCCGAAATCGCGGTAGTGCGAGCCGCCCTTGGCAATGATGATCGGTACGGAGGCCAAGCTCAGCACGTTATTGATTACGGTCGGCTGGCCGAACAAGCCCTCAATTGCCGGTAGCGGCGGCTTGTAGCGTACAATTCCGCGCCGACCTTCGAGGCTGTCGAGCATCGACGTCTCTTCGCCGCAGATGTAGGCGCCGGCGCCGACACGTACAAAAAGCTCGAAGTCATAGGGCGAACCCTGAATGGTGCGCCCGAGCCAGTTGGCTTCGTTGGCGACGCGGATCGCCTCGCGCATGGTCGCAACCGCATGCGGGTACTCGGAGCGAATGTAGATGTAGCCGCGCGTTGCGCCCACTGCGATGCCGGCGATGGTCATGCCCTCGATTAGGCAGAATGGATCGCCTTCCATCAGCATTCGGTCGGCAAAGGTGCCGCTATCGCCCTCATCCGCGTTGCAGCAGATGTATTTCTGGTCCGACCTTGTATCGAGGACCGTCTTCCACTTGATGCCGGTGGGGAAGCCAGCGCCTCCCCGTCCACGCAGGCCAGAGGTAGTAACCTCGGCGACAATGTCGGCCGGTTCCATGGTGAGCGCCTTGGAGAGGCCCTCAAATCCCTCGTGCTGCCGATAGTCTTCGATCGACACAGGATCGATGATGCCGCAACGCGCGAACGTCAGCCGCTCCTGCTTCTTGAAATACGGAATGTCCTCGGTGAGGCCGTGGCGGAGCTTATGCGCGCCGCCTTCGAGCACCTTCGCCTTGAACAGACCCGGGACGTCTGAGGCTGTGACCGGACCGTAGGCGATCCGGCCTTCCTTAGTCTCGACCTCGACGAGCGGTTCAAGCCACAGCATTCCGCGCGAACCGGTACGGACGATTTCCACTTTGCATTTAGTCTTGGCGGCTTCCTTCGCGATCGCCTTAGCGACGGCGTCAGCCCCGACCGAAAGCGCAGCCGCATCGCGCGGAACGAAGATTTTGGTCATGCCGCGGCCTCGCGGTCGAGCGAGCCGATGATTGAATCGAAGCGCTGGACATCGACGCGGCCGTAGAGATTTCCGTCGATCATCATTGCAGGCGACAGCGCACAATTGCCGAGGCAATAGACAGCTTCAAGCGTGTAGGTACCGTCCGCATTCGTTTCACCGAACTTCGTGCCAAGGCGCTGCTCAGCATGTGCGCAGACGGTTTCTGTGTGCATAGCCTGGCACGCCTCAGCGCGACAGATCTTCACGACGTGACGTCCGGGAGGGGCCCGGCGGAAGTCATGGTAAAAACTGAGCACGCCGTACACCTCAGCGCGCGAGCGGTTTAACGCAACTGCGATCACCGGCAGCGCAGTATCGGGGATAAAGCCTAGCTCGGCCTGGAGATCGTGAAAAATCTCAAGCAGCTCATCGGGCCTGTTGTCGTGCGCAGCACACACCGCACGAGCGCGATCCTCCGTTTGTGGCGGCGGCACGACGGGCGTAGCGGGTTGGGCGGATCGCGACATTAAGCTCTACGGCCTCCTAAGACTTTTTGGCCTCTTCTGGGGCAAACTGCGTTGTCCCAACTTGCGTTCACCGGATCAAATAGGCGCTCTCAATACCTTGATCGGCGCTGCCGATGCTGCGACGCAGCATATAGCAGACTTTACCATATCTCCAGCTGGAGAAGCACGAGGTCAGGCGCTGCGGTCGCCGAAGGTGACTGGGGCCAGCGCCATGGCCGCTTCCCGCAATGCCTCAATTAGTGGGGAAAGGGGATCGCGCTCCGTTACCACCAGCCCAACGCTATGCTCCACCTTCGGATCGACGAGCGGGATCGCATTGATCCCCGAAACGTTGCCAAGCACCTCCATCACGTATTGCGGCATGATGCTGGCGAGGCCCATCAGCCGTACATTGGAGCACAGGTTGATGACCGAGTTGGTTTCAAGGTGAGGTGTCGGGTGGCAACGAGCTGTCTCGAACGCACGGTCGATAATGCGGCGGTTCTGCATATTGGGCGTAAGCAGGCACAGCGGCTCTTCAGAGGCTTCCTGCCAGGTTACCTGTTCGCGCTGGGCCAGCGAATGGGTCTCGGGGACGAATAGGCAATAGCGCTCTGTATAGAGCGGCGTCGCGAGCAGCCCTTCGATGGGCTCGTTGTCGAGATACGTGATGCCGACATCGATCGAGAAATCTGCAAGCCCGCGCAGGATCTCTTCCGAGCTGTGCGATAAGATTGTGAAATCGATCGCAGGGTGGATCGACCTGATCTTTTTGGTCAGCAGCGGGATCATAGGCAGGGAGGAAGGGATGCCACCCAGCACGAGGCGGCCGCTGAGCCCGCTCTCGTGATCCTTCAAGTGGCCGAGCTCCTCCTGCATCGACTGCCAGCTCTTCAGGATCACGTGCGCCCATTTGAGCACGCGCTCGCCTTCCGGGGTCAGTCCACGATAGCGCTGGCCACGCTCAACGATCGGTACTTCGAGCTCGAGTTCGAGCTGGCGGATGCGCCCCGATAGCGTTGGCTGCGTCACGTTGCATGCCAATGCGGCGCGAGTGAAGTGTCTCTCGCGGGCGAGCGCGGCAAGGTACTGGAGCTGTCGGATGTCCATCGGGCCCCTCCCGAGGCGGGTCCGGCCCGGCTGCCATCGGGACAGGAACCGGAGACGCTGCGCGTCATTTCACAAGATCATCGGGGGTTCGCTCGAGAAAGGCAATCGAGCAGCAAATACGGGGCTTCCCTCACGACCATTAGGCAAAAAAGCGTCACTCGCTAACGTCTTGTTGATGGCTCTTGCTACAAGGATAACTATACTGCGGTTGAGCAGCCAAAAGAGGCCTCTGCAAGTCGAGGTCCGCGCGGTTTTCGGATCGCTTGCGCTGCAGTTTCGCCGGCCCCTTTGCAGTCTGCAGTCTTTGGGGTCCCAACAGCCGCAGCCACGTTGAGTAAGCGTCCGGCACACGCCGGGACCGAGCGTTGTGTGCGTAGGTTTGCAGTCCTTTCGCCCGCGTAAGGGAGTTTCGAGCGTGAAAGTTGCACGTGAAGGCACAATCGTTGGCGGCGCACTGCTCGCTCTGTGCTGCCTCAACTTCGGTGCGGTAGCGTTCGAAACGGCCCCCGTGGAAGCGCCGCCGTCGATCTCCAATTCAATTCTTCCCGAATTCCTCGACAGTTCGCGCGTGCCGAAGATGCAGGACGCTTGGCGCAGCAGTGTAACTCGCGAGAGTTCTTCTAGCGGCGAGGCGCCTGCCGTTGCCGATCCACCAACCGCGACCGGTCAACAACCCGTGCGACGGCGTGCGGAAGAGCTGAGCGGCCGTTTCAGTGACGGCGCTTCGGCTAGCAATCCATCGGCGAAGCGTGATGCAAAACCGGCTCCTGCCAAAGAGCCTCCGACCAGTCTGACTGAGGCGGCGATGCCGGGAAGCGCTTCGGTGATGTCGCACATGGGCGCGCCAGTAGCGGTTCCAGCAGAAGCCGACCAGACGACGACGGCCACGTTGCCGGATGTTGCAACTGACAAGCCGCCGACTGCGGAGACCGCGCCCGACCCCGCTCCCAGCAACGCCGCGAACGCGACGTGGCTCAAGGTGGGGCTTCCTCCTCTTCCGCTTCGTTCGCCAAAATCTGCGAAGGCTCATGCCAAGGCGATCACAGCAAAGAGCCGGGGCGATAAATCCAAGGCATCCGAGAAACCGAGCGGCGAGAAGTCAGGCAGCTCGAAGTCGACGGCGGGGAAGGTCGCAACCGCAAAAGAGGTCGAAAAGGACGACGAGGATGAGAAACCTGTGCGTCAATTCCGGGCCCCGGCCGTGCGTCCGGCGTCCGTTCAGCCCCGGGTCGACCCAGGCCGCAAGGAAGTCTTTCCCCCGTACCTCGGCGCCTATGGGCTGTCCTCGCAGGCCCGTTAGCCACCAAACAAAAAGCGCCGCGCAGTGTCTGCGCGGCGCTTGCAATTTATGATGTGCGGATGGGCTACATTCCCATGCCGCCCATTCCACCCATGCCCCCCATACCGCCGTGGCCATGTCCATGGCCGTCGTCGTCTTTCTTGGGAGCATCGGCTACCGCCGCCTCAGTAGTGATGAGAAGCCCGGCGACGGACGCGGCGTCCTGCAGCGCAATGCGCACGACCTTGGCAGGATCGATGATGCCTTTCTCGATCATGTCGCCGTACTCGTCGTTCTGCGCATCGTAACCAAACGTCTGACCGCGCGATTCCAACACCTTGCCGACGACGATGGTGCCTTCCACGCCGGCGTTGTCGGCGATCTGACGGATCGGGGCCTGCAGCGCCTTCCGGACGATTGCGATGCCGGCCTCCTGGTCCGCATTCTCGCCTGTCGCCGTGACGGCGTTGGTGGCTTTGAGCAGCATCACGCCGCCACCTGGCACCACGCCCTCCTCGACTGCCGCGCGCGTGGCGTTGAGCGCGTCGTCGACGCGATCTTTGCGCTCCTTTACCTCTACCTCAGTCGCGCCGCCGACCCGGATCACAGCAACGCCGCCGGCGAGCTTCGCCAAGCGCTCCTGGAGCTTTTCGCGGTCGTAGTCGGAGGTCGTTTCCTCGATCTGGGCTTTAATCTGCCCGATGCGTGCCTCGATCACTTTCTTCTTGCCGGAGCCGTCTACGATCGTCGTGTCGTCCTTGGTGATCGACACGCGCTTGGCACGGCCCAGCATTTCGAGCGTGACGTTCTCGAGCTTAATGCCTAGGTCCTCAGAGATTGTCTGGCCGCCCGTAAGAACCGCGATGTCTTCCAGCATCGCCTTGCGCCGGTCTCCAAAGCCCGGAGCCTTGACGGCAGCCACCTTGAGGCCACCGCGCAGCTTGTTGACCACGAGGGTCGCCAGCGCTTCGCCTTCGACTTCCTCGGCGATGATCAGCAGCGGCTTTCCTGATTGCACGACCGCTTCGAGCACAGGCAGCATCTGCTGCAAGTTCGAGAGCTTCTTCTCGTGAATGAGGATGAAAGGGTCTTCCAGCTCGGCGATCATCTTCTCGGCATTGGTGACAAAGTAGGGAGAGAGGTAGCCGCGGTCGAATTGCATGCCCTCGACAACCTCGAGCTCGGTATCGAGGCTTTTCGCCTCCTCGACCGTGATAACGCCCTCGTTCCCGACTTTTTGCATCGCCTCAGCGATCATCTCGCCGATCGCCTTCTCGCCGTTGGAAGAGATGGTTCCGACCTGGGCTATCTCAGTCGAGTTCTTGACCTTCTTGGAGCGCTTGGCGATCTCCTCGACGACCTGCGCGACTGCCTTGTCGATGCCGCGGCGCAGATCCATCGGGTTCATGCCCGCAGCTACCGCCTTCAGGCCTTCGCGAACAATGGCCTGGGCGAGCACGGTTGCAGTCGTGGTGCCGTCGCCAGCCAGATCGTTGGTCTTTTGGGCAACTTCGCGCACCATCTGCGCGCCCATGTTCTCGAATTTGTCCGCAAGCTCGATTTCTTTTGCGACCGTGACGCCGTCTTTCGTTGTGCGCGGAGCGCCGAAAGATTTTTCGATCACTACGTTGCGCCCCTTAGGGCCTAGCGTAACCTTGACGGCGTTGGCGAGGATATCGACGCCCCGCAGCATTCTTTCGCGCGCGTCGCCTGAAAAGCGGACGTCCTTTGCAGCCATAGGAACTCACTCCTGAAGCGGTGATTGATCGGATTGGAAATTCGGCGGAAGAGAAGAGTGCGCGTCTACTTCTCCAGCACGCCCATGATGTCGCTTTCCTTCATGATAAGAAGTTCCTGGCCGTCGATCTTCACCTCGGTGCCGCTCCACTTTCCGAATAGCACCTTGTCGCCCTTCTTGAGATCTATGGCGACGAGCTTGCCCTGGTCATCGCGAGCGCCGGGACCGACAGCGACCACCTCGCCCTGTTGAGGTTTTTCTGCTGCCGTGTCCGGGATGATGATCCCACCAGAAGTCTTGGTCTCGCTGTCTAGGCGCTTGACGACGACGCGGTCGTGCAGTGGACGAAATTTCATGGAAGCAACGCTCCGGCTTGGGCCCGCCGAACGAGGCGGCGCGCACTTTGAGGGATAGCTGGCACTTAAGTTTCGGGAGTGCCAAGGCGTCGAGGTGATACGCGGCGGCTGACGCGGCTGTCAAGAAAACGGCGCGCCGGGACACGTCCCTGGTTTAGGGCGTGAAGACCTCAACAGAGAGTTAATCAGGAGTTGCCGGTAACGGGGGCGTAACGGCAACGGAGCTAAGCTCGAATTCTGCCACAATCGAGACAGGTCTTGAGCGATCCCTCCCATTGGACCGAATCTTGGCACGCGAACTGGCCCTCGCTGCGCCAAGCGCTCCAAACGGCTATCGCTGCCTGCCTCGCCTTTGCCGCCACCGACATTCTCGCATTGCCCCAGGGGTTCTGGGCGGTGGTGACCGCCATCACGGTCATGCAGGCCAACGTTGGCGCGTCGGTTGGCCAAGCAGTCGACCGCCTGCTAGGCAGCCTTCTCGGCGTCGTCGTTGGCGGAGCCGTTGCCATTCTTCTCGCCGACAGCCACGCGCTCAAATACGCGGGTCTCGCGGTCTCGGTGCTCATTCTCGCTTTTGTCTCAGCGCGGCGTCCGCCGCTGCGCATTGCCTGCGTAACGGCAGCGATCGTCGTTCTCGGCGATCCTCGCTTAAGCCCGCCGATACCTTCGGCGGCGTACCGCATGCTCGAGGTGATGATCGGCGCGGCGATTGCAAGCGCCACGTCGATGCTGGTATTTCCCTCGCGATCAGGCCCGGCGCTGGCGGCGCACGTGCACCGTACGATGCCGCTCTATTTCGAAGTGCTGAGAGCAGCCCTGTCTTGGGGGCTGGGTTCTTCACATTCGCAGGCGGACTTCTCCGTTTACGGCCGGAAGATCCGCGCGGCGCTGGCCACAACCAATTCGCTCGCGGCTGATGTCAAGGTGGAGCTTGCCGGTTACCTTGCGCATTACCCTGATCCCGATGCGCTCGTGCGCACGCTGCGCCGACTTTGGCACACTGAGATCATGCTGGTACGGTCGGTATCAACACCGCTTCCCGCCGCGGTGGTCACCGCTTTACGCCCCGCGCTGGAGCGGCTGGTCGCGGCCGTTGATGACGTGCTGGCAAATTGCACACCTGCCAACCTGCGCAGTGGCGAGATCCCCGGCACGCTCGCCATGGAAGCGGCGGCAGCGACGCTCGAATCGGACTTTGCGGAATTGCGCAAGGCTGGCAGCTTCCGCCCCCTCGCAATGGACGACTTCGCCCGCCTGATGACGTTCGATTTCGCGCTGGGCCAGCTGCGCGAGAACCTCCGAGACCTGCGGGAGCGCGGCCGCGATTTGGCCGAGCTCACCGGTTCGAGCTCGGCACTGGCTTCTCTTCCGGCGAAGGAAGCACGCCCCCCGTCCGACAGGGTGGGCGAAGAGCCGTTGCCGGAAGCTGATCGCTAGATCAGCAGCGGCGGGCGGCAACACCGGCAGCATCAAAGATGTGCCCGGTCAGGGTTCGTCCGTTCTTCGACGAAAGGTATAGTGCCAAAGCCGCGATATCCGGCTCGCTGGCGAGACAGGCTCCGGCCTCGAGCGCGTCCGCGCGCGGCCCGATCGCATTAACTCGGATGCCATCCGGTGAAAGCCGCTCCGCCTCGCCGCGAGTTCATGTCGGCAAGCGCCGTGCGCACGATGCCCGTGATCGCGGTTTCGGCGGCCGAGCGAGGGGCGGGCATCGTCACGACGTTCAGCACGAGGCCCTTGGTCAACATCAGCTTCATGCGGTTTGCAATGACGCGTGAGACCACGAGCGGCAACTTGAGCTTTTGTGCCAGGAGTTCCTCGATTTCCTCGAGGCTGCCGCGATCGGCCATCTCGGCAGCCGAGATAGGGATCAGATTGATGATGGCGTCGAGCCCGCCGAACTTCTGCGCCGCAGTCTGGGCAAAGCGAGTGGCCGACTTGGGATCTGTGTAAGCCGCGGTAAAAAGCTCGATCTCGCTGGCAGTCTGGGCAAGCAGAGTTGCGATGACATCGGTTTCAGGCCCGGCGGTGCCCGCATGCACGATGAGCCGGCCGCGATGATCGGCAAACGCGCGGGCAACGTCGACCCCGGATGCCGGCGAAACGCCAGTTATGAGCACGCGGATTCCCGCCAGCTCACCATAACTAGACGCACTCGTATCCTTACCAATTACGGTCATCAGCATCGGGCTTCCCCTCATTTGACGCCGGGACCGAAAGGGTACGCCCGGACGCAACATTACCACGTCGATTCGGCTAACGAGACCTAAACAAGCCCGTCGATTCGGGTTTGCCGCGGGCCGCGCAGCGGCGCGATTGCGGCGCCGGTGGCTTTTCTCGGGCGGACCTGGGGTGCGCGCCCTCTGGACCTACTAGATGTCGAGCAAACACGGGCGCCGTGGCTCCCCAAGAGAGCCGATCCAGGCATCCCAACGATTGTGAGAAAGCTGGTGAAAGTGGCGCGGGTGCCATTGCGCTCGGCACAACCGGGCGAAAAGCTCAACCGGGTAACAAATCGGCAAGGGGCAGCATCCACCTTCCATGGCGAGCATCGATCAGAGCGGAGCCGGCGTGCGCAAAGAAAAGAGCATTGCCGATCTTGTCGTGAAGGGTGCGATTGCGCTCGTCACGGCAGCTTTCTTCATTGGAGCTTACCTGCAGTTTCAGGTGACCTTCTGGCTTTCCCTCATCGCAGCGCTGTCCGTGTACATCACGCTTTTGATGCTGCACGCGCTTATGCGCCGCTCCGAGCGCGTCGACGCGCTCGTGTCGGAGGTGAACCGGCTCGAGGGCGAAATAGCCCGCATGCAGTCCCCTGACGATCTTGGCATGTCCGGCCGGGGACGCGAGCTACGGCCGCAAGTTCTGGGTCAACAGCACTCCGCCCTGCGCCCAGGGGGCGGTGCTGGCACGGGCCTCGGCATTGGTCCCGCCCCAGGAATGGGAATGGGCCCAGCTTTTGCTCCCGCACCTGTATCATCACAACCACGCCATGACCTCGATTCGCTCCCGCCGCTACCTGAGCGCGCTGTTCCGACAAGCGGGCGCACTCCACCGCCGCCTCCCTCGTTGCCGGGACAGCCATCGCTATCGTCTTCATCGGCGCAGCCCGGTCCTTTCTTGGAGCCGCCCCTGATGCCCGGCCCACGGTCGCCGAAGGCCGCTGCGCCCGAGCAGATGCATGACTACTGGTCGTTCCGGCCCACAAAGCAGGCGCCTGAAACGCCACCGCCGCGCCGCGCGCAACCGGTACCTGCCGGCAATGAGCGCGAGAGCGATCTCGAAGCGGTACAAGGCATGATCAAGCGGCTCGCCGACGAATTGAGCGTGGGCGGCGAAGCAGGCAGCACTGCCCCCGAGCAAAGCACGGAGAAGGCGATCCACGCTTCCGTCAGTGCGCTACATACAACTGCTGAGACGATGCGCGCGTCCGCAAACAAGGCGCCTCCCGCGGGCGGTTCGCAACGCGAGCGCACGGCGCCGCCATCAATGCCTCCGCCGATTGCCGCAGGACACACTCGACTTTCGTCGGTGGCCGCCGCGATATCGGCCGGCCGCATGGACGTGCTCATGCGCTCGATCATCGGCCTCGCCGACCACAAGGTGCATCATTATGAGCTTGTCGTAAGCCCACGTGACGAGAAGGGCGCTGTCGTGCCGCTCGCCGTGCACGATCCAAATCTCGGCAAGACAGGCCTGCATCCGCTGCTCGACAGCGCCAGGCTCATCCGCGCGAGCCGCGTGTGCCGCTCACTCGCCGAGGCGGGGCAGAGGCAGTGCGTGTTCATGCCCGCTAGCGGGGAATCGCTCAGCGCCGATCGCTTCCTCGACGAATTGGCCAATGCCTACCGCCAGCGCGAAGCGCTTGCCGGCGAGTTGGTGCTCACTTTCGGATTGGCAGACGTGAAAACGTTTGGCAGCACGGAGTGGAGCGCACTGACCGACATGCGCGACCTGGGATTCCGCTTTGCGCTCGATGAGGTCACTGACGTCGACTACGAGTTCACCGCTCTGCGGGCCGCCGGGTTCGCCTTCGTCAAATTCGATGGGGCACGGTTCCAAAGCGGCGCTTCCGGGCCGGCGGTCGTGACTGCGGCCAGCCAAATGTGCCGTCAGCTGACCGAGATCGGTCTTGCGGTCATCGCAGGTGGCGTACGCGACGAAGCGATGCGCGCAAGCGTTCTCGACGCTGGCGTGCCCCTGGCGGAGGGTCCGCTGTTTGGCGCGCCGCGCGCGGTCGCGCCGGATCTCTTTGCGCCCTCCGGGGCTGCCGCCTGAGCGTTGCGGCAAGCGCGCCGCTTCCAATGGGCCCCGACACGCGATAGGCAGGCGTCATGTCGCCTGCAGATCGCATCCCTCTCATCGCCTCGATCCGGCCGCTCGCCGAGACGGTGACGGCGTGGCTCGTCGACATTTGGGGGGTGATGCACAACGGGGTGCGTCCTTTCCCTTTGGCCTGCGACGCGTGCGAGCGCTTCCGCGAGCAGGGGGGCATCGTGCTGTTGCTGTCCAACTCGCCCCGCCCGCGCGATGGCGTCGCCCAGCAACTTGACCGCATCGGTGTGCCGCGCGCGAGTTGGGACTCGATCGTCAGCTCGGGCGATGTCGCACGTACGATGATCGAGTGCTACGCCAGGCGTCCGATCCTGCACTTGGGACCTGAGCGCGATCTGCAAATCTTTGAGGGCTTGGACGTCGAGCGCGCGGGTGTCGACCGCGCCGATGTCGTCGTCTGCACGGGTTTGGTTGACGATGACCGCGAGACGCCGGCGGATTACGCCGAAACGCTTGCCGCCTGCGCAAAGCGGACCCTGCCGATGATTTGTGCCAACCCCGACCTTGAAGTCGAGCGGGATGGAAAAATTGTCTATTGCGCCGGTGCGCTCGCGCGCGCCTACGAGAGCCTCGGCGGTAAGGTGGATTACGCGGGCAAGCCTTACCTGCCGATTTACGAGCGCGCCTTCGCGATGCTGCAAAGTATGCGTCCGGGTGCCGGCGATCGCTCTCGCCTGCTTGCTATCGGTGACGGCGTCCGTACCGACATCGCGGGGGCCGCCGACGCCGGCGTCCGCTCGATCTTTGTTGCCAGCGGACTACACGCGGCTGAGGGTCTTGATGACGGCTTGCTGGAAGCGCTGTTTGCGACTTCCGCGGCGCGTCCGGTCGCAGCCATGACCAAGCTTGCCTGGTAGCGTCGCTCACCCTTAACGCGCGGCAACCTACGACCTCGGTCGAGGTCGGTTCGCCTCAAGCTTGACGAGGATGGGCCGGAGGGCGATCTATCGCCCATGCCCAATAATGATCCGCGGGAAGAGCATGAGGCGCCGCCTATTGGCGAGGCTGCGGGGGAGCTGAGCGCTGGCGAGACTGGTGCCCCGGTCATCGCCAAATACATCAAGCAGCTGCCGTCGTCGCCCGGCGTCTATCGCATGATCGATCGCGAAGGCAATGTCATTTACGTCGGCAAGGCGCGCAGCCTGAAGGCGCGTGTGTCGAATTATATGCGCCTTGGCGGGCACACCAATCGTATCGCGCGCATGATCTCGGCGACCGCGGCGATGGAGTTTGTCACCGTCCGCACAGAGGCAGAGGCGTTGCTGCTCGAAGCAAACCTGATCAAACGCTTCAGGCCGCGCTTCAATGTCCTGCTGCGCGACGACAAGTCGTTGCCCTACATCCTGATCGCGCGCGATAAGCCGGCGCCGCAGATCATGAAGCATCGCGGCGCACGTAAGCGCAAAGGCGACTATTTCGGACCGTTCGCATCTGCCGGAGCTGTCAGTCGCACCATCAACATGCTCGAGCGGGCGTTCCTTTTGCGCTCCTGCACCGACAGCGTCTACGAGAGTCGCACACGACCCTGTCTGCTTCACCAGATCAAACGCTGCTCGGCGCCATGTACGGGCGAGATTGCGCTTTCCGATTACGAGAGGCTTGTCGAAGAAGCGGTGCGCTTCCTGCGCGGTGAAAGCCAGCGCGTGCGTCAGGTCTACCAGGGCTTCATGGAGGATGCCGCCGCAAAGATGGAGTACGAGCGCGCGGCTCGATATCGCGACCGTCTCGCTGCACTCGCTCACGTCACCGCCGATCAATCGATCAATCCCGACGGCATCGAGGAAGCAGATGTGTTCGCTGCCGTGCAAGAAGGGGGACAGACGTGCGTTGAAGTATTCTTCTTCCGTACCGGACAAAATTGGGGCAACCGTGCCTACTTCCCGCGAGCCGACCGGTCGCTTCCCGTTGACGAGGTACTCGATAGTTTCATCGCGCAGTTCTACGACGACAAACCCGTGCCGCGCCTGATCCTCGTCTCGCACGATGTGCCGAACCGCGCGCTGCTTGCCGAGGCGCTATCGACCCGGGCAGAGCGTAGGGTCGAGATCCGCTGCCCGCACCGGGGTACGAAATCGGCGCTCATCGAACACGCGCTAGCAAATGCTCGCGACGCTCTCGGCCGCAAGCTGGCCGAGAGCTCAACGCAGCGAAAGCTGTTGGACGCCCTCGCCGGACGTTTCGGGCTGTCCTCGCCGCCACGCCGCATCGAGGTGTTCGACAACAGCCATATCCAAGGCACGAACGCCGTTGGCGCGATGATCGTCGCCGGGCCGGACGGCTTTGCAAAAGCCCAGTACCGCAAATTCAACATTAAGTCCGAGACGCTCACTCCTGGTGACGACTTCGCGATGATGCGCGAGGTGTTGACGCGTCGGTTCAAACAACTCGTGGCCGAAGAAGGTCCGCAGAGTTCTTCAGTCATCACCCAGGAAAAAGAGGACGAGCAACTTCCAGATCGGCCTGATCTCGTGCTGGTCGACGGCGGCGCGGGTCAGCTCGCCGTCGCGCGCGAGGTGCTGGCCGATCTTGGTTTGCACGACGTGTGCGTCGTCGCTGTCGCTAAAGGGCCCGAGCGCGATGCGGGACGTGAGCACCTGCACTTTGCCGGTCGCGGTCAGCCGCTGATGCTCGAGCCGCGCGATCCAGTCCTGTATTTTGTGCAGCGATTACGCGATGAGGCGCACCGCTTTGCGATCGGTGCACATAGGAGCAGACGGGCAAAGAGCTTGGGCGCGAGTCCGCTTGACGAAATCTCGGGGATCGGACCACGGCGCCGGCGCGCGCTCATGAATTTCTTCGGCTCGGCAAAA
The DNA here is from genome assembly GCA_963726795.1 of uncultured Alphaproteobacteria bacterium. Classification (GTDB taxonomy): domain Bacteria; phylum Pseudomonadota; class Alphaproteobacteria; order Rhizobiales; family Hyphomicrobiaceae; genus Hyphomicrobium_A. The sequence continues at coordinate 149,227 of CAVSDD010000005.1, forward strand.
GCAGTCTCTCGCGCGGGGGTCGAGGATCTCAAGACGGTCGAGGGGATATCGGAGGAAATGGCGCAGCGGATTTACGATCACTTCAACGAGCGCAGCCGCTAGCAGGCCTTCTGGAAAAGACAACGTATGGGACCCGACTTTATCGGGCCCCATAGTCGTTCAGCGTGAGCGCTGCCTAGACCGGCGGCAGCGGAGGTGCGCCGGGCAACGCCATGGCTTGCAGCCAATAAACCCACGCAACGAAGAAGACGGCGAAGAAGACAGCGGTGAAGATGGCTCCCACCAGCCGGCTACCAAACGACAGCACGTTTCCAACAAATGCTGAAAGAAGTGCAATTCCCGAGTAGATGCCGACTAGCGTCCAATTGACGGTTGCCAAGTCGAACGGCAGGTTTGGCATGCGGACGACCCCCTATAAGCCCTTGGTCGGGCTGTTTATGTGCTCGTGCGGACGCAGTTTCCGTCAACAGGGCTTCATATGCAAGGTGGAGTGGCGAAGCCATTGTGAGCAATGGCAGACTTCGCTCGGTGGCACCGCCAGCACACGGAAATTCTGCAGCGGTTGTGGCGTCTTAAGCGACGCCGTTCATGCCAAACCAGGCAAGCATCCGTGTCCAGCCGTCCTTGGCCGCTTCCTGCCTGTAGCTCGGGCGGTAGTCGGCGTTGAAGGCGTGCGGGGTGTCCGGGTAGACGACCATCTCGCAGGTTTTTCCGGCTGCCTTGCAGGCGTCTCGCATGCGGTCAACGGTCTCGACGGGGATGCCCTGGTCGGCGCCGCCGTAAAGCCCTAGCACCGGTGCTTTGAGGTCTCCCACGAGGTCGATCGGATGGCGTGGAGTGAGTTCGGTTGCGTCGCCGACTAGACGACCGTACCACGCGACCCCCGCTCTCAGAGCGGAACTCTGCGCGGCATATAGCCAGACAATACGCCCGCCCCAACAGAAGCCGGTGATGCCGAGGCGCGCGGTGTCGCCGCTGCCGGATGCACGAGCATAGGCAACGCTCGCATCGAGGTCGGACATCACTTGTGCATCGGGCACTTTCGAGACGACCTTCATGACGTCGTTCATGTTCGTGAGGCCATCGACGCTGCCCTGGCGGAAATACAGCTCCGCAGCAATGGCCATGTAGCCTTGCTTAGCGAGGCGCCGACATACGTCGCGGATGTGTTCGTGCACGCCGAATATTTCCTGGACGACCAGGATGACTGGAAAAGGGCCTACGGTCGACGGCATGGCGCGATATGCGGGAAGCTCGCCCTCGGCGAGGGGAATTTTCACATCGCCCGCTGTGAGGCCGTTAGCATCCGTGACGATCGCCGTCTGCGCCGCTGCGGGGCGTACAGCAGCGGCAAATCCCGCTGCAAGGCTCGCGGTGAGCACTTGCCGCCGGTCTATGCCGCCCGGCAAGAGGCTGCGTCTTTCGCTCTCCCGGTTGCGCCGGTCGTTCTCGAAGTCGTCCATGCATTCACTCCCTAGCAACAGTCATGACTGGCTCGCCAACGAACCGGGAGGCACGAAACCGGCGTTTCACATGTCCCTGGTAGGCTCCGATCCAATTTCCGCCCCGCTCCGAGGGGAAAGTCAGTCCACAAGGAACGCCGATGGTGGGTCGGCGGTTCTGGACGGCAGGGTTCCGTCGGGGTGAGCGAAACAAAAGAAAAAGAATGCGATAGCGCCAAAGCGCTGCGCGAACGAGGCTTGCGTGAGAGTTCAAATGACCACCGTGGACAAAACCCTCGCCCGGCTCTCGACCTGGATCAGTGTGGTCCTGGTATTGAGCTTCGTGTCTCTCGTGTTCCTCCCTGCGCGCGGACCGACCCCGGCCACCGGGCGCCGGTCGGGAGTGCCAACTCCGGGGCCGTCAGCTTCATCGGCGTCCGCGCCGTCCCCGCAAGCATCGTCTGCACCCGTGTCGTCCGCGCAAGCTCCAGATTCGCAAAATCCGAGCGCCGGCTCCGATACGGCGCCCGCTATTCCGCCGCCGCTCACCACGTGGAGCGATGCCGAGCAGACAACGGCGCTGCGCGAGTGCTTGACGCTGCTCGCCCCGCTTGCAGCCGACATAACACTCGAAGTGCCTGTGCGGCAGGGCCAATGCGGTGCGGCAGCGCCGCTGCGCTTGCACGCGCTAGGAGGGGCGGGCAAGGTCGCATTTGAGCCGGCGCCGGAGATGAACTGCAAGCTTGCAGCTGGATTGTCGCGCTGGGTCGAAACCGTGATGCAGCCGGCTGCACGCGAAGTGCTAGGCGCGCGCATTGTTCGTATCATCGGTGCCTCATCCTACGCCTGCCGCAACATCTACAATCGCGCCGTAGGACCCTTAAGCGAGCACGCGACGGGCAATGCCGTGGACATCGCCGGCTTCGTCACGACGGACGGCCGCACGATCACCGTCGGCAAGGGTTGGGGGCCTACTGAGCGTGACATCGTTGAGGCGAAGAGGAAGACAGCAGAGGCTGCCAAGCGCGCCGGCAAAGCGGATGCGAAGAAGGCCGACGACAAGTCGTCCGAACTCCAGGAGCCTTCCGACAAGGCAGCTGACGCCAAAGAGCCACCAGCCGAGACGGGCTCGACTGAAAATGAGCTCGAGGGTGACGAGCCTGCCGCAGCTCCGTTGCTTGGACCGGCCGTAACACAAAAGGCGGCTCGATCAGAGGTCGTGCCGGCAGTCGCGACGGCAACTGCTGCCAAGACAATCGAAGCGGCATTCCTGCGGCGGTTGCATCATGGCGCCTGCGGGGTTTTCGGCACCGTGCTGGGGCCGGAGGCCAATGAGGCGCATCGGAGCCATTTTCATTTCGACATGAAGGACCGCAAGGCCGGCGTTGTCTGCCATTAAGCCGGCCCTGCAAATGTCGCCTGCCAGCCATTCAGGCACTTAACCTTCGTGCCGGAGTTGGCTTCGTGGCCACGATTGCCCCTCATGCCATTGACGGGGGAACGGCCGGATGGTGTACCAAGACCCATGGAGCATGCTGCCGCCCGCCCGATGCCGATGAGCCTGCCGAACGTCCTGACGTACGGCCGCATCCTCGCCGTCCCCGCGCTCGTCGCCTGCCTCTTTTTCCTGCAGGGGGATGTCGCGCGCTGGTCGGCGTTTGGGTTGTTTGTGTTGGCCGGCCTTACCGACTGGCTCGACGGCTATCTGGCCCGCGTCTGGGAACAGCAGTCGACGCTTGGGCGCATGCTCGACCCGATTGCCGACAAGCTCCTGGTCGGAGCTGTGCTCATGATGCTCGTCCACGACGGCACCATCACCGACTGGTCGATCTGGGCGGCGATCATCATTCTCGTACGCGAGATCCTTGTTTCCGGCCTGCGCGAATTCCTGGCCGAGCTCAACGTCAAGGTGCACGTCACCCAGCTCGCCAAATGGAAAACCACGATGCAGATGATCGCGCTTGGCGTTCTGCTCGCCGGGCCGGCGGCGGAGAAGATCGTGCCTGGCATAACGACCGGCGGCCTCGTAATTTTGTGGATCGCGGCGCTGCTCACGCTTTGGACCGGCTACGACTATCTAAAAGCCGGGATCGTGCACGCGATGGGACGCTGAGCGCACATGAGCGCAAGCGAAACGAGGCACGTGAAACTTCTCTATTTTGCCTGGGTGCGCGAAAAAGTCGGCCGCAGCGCCGAGGATGTGGAGCTGCCCGCTGGCACAACGACCATTGCGGATCTCGTCGCTTGGCTGAAGTCGCGCGGGCCAGAATTCGAGGCAGCTTTTCAGCGTGCCAATGTCGTGCGCGCCGCGATCGACAAGGTTCACGTGAAGTCTGACGCGTCTATTTTAAGTGCCGGTGAAATAGCCTTTTTCCCTCCCGTTACGGGAGGCTAGCGATGACGGCCAGGATACAGCGCGAAGCCTTCGATATCGCCGCCGAAATTGACGCTTTGACCGCCGGAAAACGCGAGGTCGGCGCCATCGTCACATTCACGGGGCGTGTGCGCGCGGACGAGGGGCGGGTCGCGGCGATTGAGCTTGAGCATTACGCCGGCATGACCGAGGCCGAGCTTGTCCGCATCGAGGCGGAGGCCGCGTCGCGCTGGGCGCTGCAGGGTAGCCTCATCGTGCACCGTGTGGGGGAGCTGAAGGTCGGTGAGGACGTCGTCCTCGTCATCACCGCTGCAGCTCACAGGCAAGCGGCGTTCGAGGCAGCGGGCTTCCTGATGGACTACCTCAAGACACGGGCGCCGTTCTGGAAAAAGGAAACAGATCGATCCGGAAAAACCACTTGGGTCGAGGCCAAAACCAGCGACGAAACGGCCGCTAAGCGCTGGAAATGAGCGCTGCCCGCAAGGCGCTCGGGGTGCAGGATCAACTCATCGTTAGTAATTCATTAAGGGTTTGCCGGCGATAAACCCTAACAATCTCTGAAGATGGGCCGAAAAACGCCATCATCTGAAGGATTGCTGTGACTGTCCCACGAGTTGGACTTGTACTGCGTTTACGGGGGTCAACGTCATGGTTCAGGGCATACCGCGGCTAGTCCGCCGTGGTTCATTTATTGCGCTGTCCCTCGCTTGCGCGCACGCGCCGGTTAACGCCCAGTCGATGGGCGCGGCGAAAGCTACGCAAGTCGGGCTCCGCGCACCAACTGCGTCTGCAGCCCTTGCCGGTAGCGGCAAGTTGCAGGGCAACCAATTGCGTACGCGATTCCTGGTCGGATTGCCAAAGGCCGCGAAGTTCGAAGTCTTCTCTCTCAACAACCCAAATCGCGTCGTCATCGAAGTGGGCGACACCAATCTCCGGCTACCGGCTCAGCCGAACGGCTCTCCCATGGGCCTCGTAAAGTCGTTTCGCGCCGGTGTTTCGGCCGAAGCGCATTCCCGCATCATCCTTGAGGTGACCGAACCCGTCATCGTGGCGAGCGCCAGGATGGAGAAGGCCAAGGACGGTCACAGCCAGGAACTCGTGGTCGAGATCGAGCCATTTGGCCCCGTCACCGCCAGCATCGCCCCCGCAGTGACCCCGACCGTTATGATGGCGCGGCCGCCTTATGCCCTGGGAGCCGCCGATCTGCAGCCGCCTTCACCGCGTCCCGCTATTTCGCCTCAGGCGATGGCGGAGCGCGCGTTCAAGCCGGTTATCGTTATCGATCCTGGCCACGGAGGACACGACTCCGGCGCTGAAAAGAACGGCGCCGTTGAAAAGGACATCGTGCTCGCGTTCGGCAAGAAGCTCGCTGAGAAGCTCAGGGCCACCGGACGATTCAAAGTGTTCATGACGCGCGACACTGATGTGTTCGTGCCGCTGGGCGAGCGCGTCGAGTTTGCCGAGCAGCATAAGGCAAATCTCTTTATCGCGGTCCATTGCGACTATGCCGACAACGGCTCCAAGGCCAGCGGTGCGACCATCTACTCTCTGCGAGATTCCGCCGCCGACAGCCTTAGGCGTTCGACCAAGGGTGAAGTTTCGAGCAACGTCCTGTCGCACGAAGCAGCCGCCGCCGCCGCCGCGGCCGGCGATGCCGATGCAGTTAAGTCCATTCTGTCTGATCTTGCCGAGCGCGAGGTCGACGCCACCCATGACCGCACCAGCGTCTTCGCTCGCACAGTCGTTGAGCGGATGGGCGCAAGCACGAACATGCGGGAAGATCCATCGCAGCAGGCGGGCTTCCGCGTGCTCAAGACCGCGCAGTTCCCATCGGTACTGATTGAACTCGCGTACGTGACCAACAAGAAGGACGCCGAGAACCTGCAGTCGGACATCTGGCGCGACAAGGTTTCCGATTCGATCCTGACCGCGGTCGACAACTACTTCTCAAACCAGATGGCGCAGTTGCCGATGTAGGCTGCGGCTTTCCGCGCCGCCCTTAGAGCGCGCTGATCAAACAAAAAGGCCGGTCCGAGCAGGACCGGCCTTTTTCAGTTTGTGGCCAGCTTGGATCGCACATCCGTGCCGGCTACTGCTCCATCAAGTAATACTCGGAGGTCGCGTTTGTCGTTGGCGCCACAGGAAAACAAACCGCCAATCCAGTTCCGGCCGAAGCGAGCGAGCGACGCACGAACTCGAAGACACGGCGTAGGAGACCTTCGTTCGATGAAGGCGCTTCAGCATTTGCCACTCCATCTTCCAGCATGTGCCGCACCCATACCCTACGAACCCTTACGGACGTGCGTTCCACCAAGACGCGCCAGCGCGCCGACCCGGGTAGGTTCGTATCGCTGGCATTGGTGAACAGGGGATGCAGGTGAGTGCGGTGGTCGCGGACAAGTGCAGGCGCGGGCCGGAAATTTAAACGGTCGAACGCTCCCTGGGGCGGTCCTGTCCGTACCCGCCGCGCGTCCGACCGGCATTTGGCGCCAGTCGTCTTGAAATTCAGGCTCAGAGACAAGGACTTGCAGTCCTCCCTTCTCCGACGCGCACCTTTTAACGCGGCCCACTTAGGCCAGGCAGGTCCGGCCCGCCTCGCAAGGACACACTATGTGATTCGTCCACAGTTTTGGCGGATCTCGGAGCGCAAAATATTGGTTGCATGGCCGGGCATGTCGCACGATTTGGGGCCGATTTGCCTTTAGCCGGCGCACGGTGCGTAATGTCGCGCCACTTGCGCCTGCGGATCTAGACGGAGCACCCGCATGAGACCAACTCCCCCGATAGCGCTTGCCTTGATGTTGGTGGCGTCGCCGGCGTTCGCGTGCAGCGGTAAATCGGTGTACCTCGAAGGCGATCTCAAGTTGGGCGATCAGGGTTGGGGCCAGACGGATCAGCGGTTTCAGGTAAAAGGCGCCGAAGTCGTCCTCACGCCCGAGCCCGGAACACAGAACGCACGCTGGGACACGGTCGCTTCCCTCACGGACGCTGACGTGTGCGTCAACATCACGATGCCGACTGCATCAACCGACGCCTCGCGGACTTACGCAGGGGTGCTGTTCTGGCTGACGGACAAAGACAACTTCTATCAGGCCGTGATTGCGCCGAACGGTTTGCTCACGGTGGCGCGCAAGTCGCAGGGCAAAATATCAGCGACTGCGCCCGTCACGTGGACGAAGGCCGATGCAATGAAACTTGGCCCGGATGCCAAGAACGCTATGCGCGTGACGATCGACGGATCGACCGTGATCATTAAACTGAACGATACCGAGGTCGCCCGTTTCCAAGGACAGGCGCCGCAAGCTCCGAGCCACATCGGCCTGGTGGCCGCTTCGCCGCCCGATAAGGCGAATGCCTGGCGAATGGCCGACCTGAAGGCGACGAACGTTGCCGATCGGCCCCCGATCGCGGCGTCCCCTCGCGCTGACGATATTGCTACCGGCGCCGTTCCTTCGGGATCGGGATGCGCCGACGGCAAGACGCTCTTCCAGGATCGTTTTACAAGCCACGACCAGGCTTGGGGGCCCAAGGACAAGCGGCTCACCATCTCCGGCGGTGTCGCAGCATTCAGTCCCGAGCCGGGGACCGGAATGTTTCGTTGGAACCGGGCTTACGCATTCGATGATATCGACGTCTGCGCCAGCGTGCGTCTGGCCAAGAACACCCCTGATCCAACCGCCAGCTACGCGGGGCTGCTGTTCTGGGTGAAGGACAACAAGAACTACTATCAAGCCGTGATCGCGCCCAACGGCTATTTCACGGTGGCCCGCGTCGTCGACGGCAAGGTGGAGGCCAAGCGGCCGGTGCAGTGGACCCAGCTCGACGCGGTGAAAAAGGGCGCCAAGGAAAAAAACGCCATGCGCGTCACCGCGAAGGGCGATCAGGTCTCGATCATCATCAACGGCAAGGAAGTCGCGACGTTTAAGGGTGAGCCGCCAAAGGCGCCGAGCCATATTGGCATGTTTGCCGCGTCCGGGCCCAACAAGCCCGGTGACACCTGGTCTATCAGCGATCTAAAGGTCACGGCGCTGCAGTAGAGGTTTGCCGGCGCGCTATGGCGCGCCGGCGTCTCCTGCCTTGGCGGCGCCCTGCACCGCCTTCTGCACTTTCTCGAAAGCCCGAACTTCGATCTGGCGAATGCGCTCGCGTGACACGCCGAACTCACTCGAGAGATCCTCGAGCGTGGCCGGATTGTCCGTGAGCCGGCGAGCCTCAAAGATGCGCCGCTCGCGGTCGTTGAGCGAGGACAGCGCGCTTGAGAGGTAGCTCCTGCGCTGATCCAGCTCTTGGGTCTCGCCGAGCGTGTCCTCCTGCGTCGGCACATCGTCGACGAGCCAATCCTGCCACTCGCCGGTTTCGGCGTCGGCGCGGACGGGCGCGTTGAGCGACGTATCTCCGCCGAGGCGGCGATTTATCGACACGACGTCGTTCTCGGTTACACCGAACCTGCGCGCGATCGTCTTGACGTGATCGGGGTGAAGGTCGCCCTCCTCGAGCGCCTGCAGCTGGCTCTTGGCTCGCCGCAGGTTGAAGAACAGTTTTTTCTGCGCCGCGGTGGTGCCCATCTTCACGAGGCTCCATGACCGCAGGATGTATTCCTGGATCGAGGCGCGGATCCACCACATGGCGTAGGTCGCGAGTCGGAAGCCGCGATCGGGATCGAAGCGCTTCACGGCTTGCATCAGGCCGACGTTGCCCTCGGAGATGACCTCACCGATCGGCAGGCCGTAGCCGCGATAGCCCATGGCGATGCGCGCGACGAGCCGCAGGTGCGACGTCACGAGCTTCTCGGCCGCGTCCTGGTCGGTGTGTTCCTGCCAGCGTTTGGCCAGCATGAACTCCTCGCCGGGTTCCAGCATCGGAAATTTGCGAATTTCCTGCAGGTACCGCGACAGGCCCATTGAGCCTTGCGCAAGAGTTGGAAGTCTTGTTGTAGCCATTTCCCTACCAACCGCCGCTTTCCTGCCTTGAGAAAGCGGTCCCTCTGAAACTTAGACCCGTCGGCACTTCGAGGCAGCCAGCCTTGAGTGTTGGCCGGGGCGTAACTGCCGCGAGATAGGTGCCCCGCTACCCATTAACGGCTTCTCGGAGCCCTTTCCGTTGTTGGGTACATCGAGGATCGCCTCCCGTCCCTCGTACTATACGTCAACGTGAGGCTCGTTGTTGCATGAGGCGCATGACCCCACCGCAGGGCACGTAGGGCGCCTGCGCGGGGCTGCGGGTACCGCACGCAAATGTGAAAACTTGTGCCCGGCCATTTTCGGCCTACCGCGGGCGTGCTTAACGCGCCGAAATCAGGGACTGGGAAAGCCTCAACGGCGCTAACGTTTGCTTGCCATGAACTGCGACCTTTGCGTCAATGCCCCAGGTTCAACGCGTCAATCACCCGCTGGATGTCGGGGGGGAACGAGCTCGCGAAGTGGAGCTCTTTGCCGGTGGCTGGGTGCTCGAACCCGAGCTCGGCGGCATGCAGGGCCTGCCGGTCGAGCGCGGCCAGCGCCTCTCTTGCGGCTTCGGGAATGACGCGAGCTTTTTCTTTGAAACCCGTCGCGTATAGCTGGTCCCCGACGACCGGATGCCCCGCGTGCGCCATGTGCACGCGAATTTGATGTGTGCGCCCGGTCTCCAGGCGAAGCCGCAAGAGACTGATCGCTCCGGAAGTTCCCGGCGCAAAGGTCTCCACCAGCTCGTAATGCGTTACCGCGTGTCTGCCGTACTCTCCCTTCGACACCGCGATTTTTTTCCGGTTGATCGGGCTGCGCGACAACGGGGCATCGATGGTGCCGCGCGGACGCCGCGGAGCGCCCCAGATCAGCGCGAGATAGGTACGCTGCAGCCGCCCATCAAGGCCGTGAGCGGCGAACTGAGCGCTTAGCCCCTTGTGCGCCGAGTCCGTCTTTGCGACGACCAGCAGTCCGGACGTACCCTTGTCCAAACGGTGGACGATGCCCGGGCGCTTCACTCCTCCTATGCCTGACAGACTGTCGCCGCAGTGCGCAAGCAACGCGTTGACGAGCGTGCCGGATGCGTGCCCGGCGGCAGGATGCACCACGAGATCAGCCGGCTTGTCGATCACGATTAGATCGGCATCCTCGTAGCGGACGTCGAGCGCGATTGCCTGGGGAACGGGCGTTGCGGCGTGTGCCTCCGGCACGTCCACCGAAAACACCTCGCCCAGTTTGACCCGGTGATTTCCGTCTCCTATGGTCGCGCCGCCGGCATCCGTGACCCGGCCCGTGCGCACGAGCCCCTGGACCTGAGCACGGCTCAGATGCTCGATCCGCTCGGAAAGGATTTTGTCGAGCCGAGCGCCGGCATCGCCAGTCGTCACTTCGACTTTGATCGGACTTCCGATCAGATGTTTGCGGTCAGGCGCCATGTTTCCGCGACATCCAAACGCGAGGGGTGCCGATGCAAGCCTCCGACGCTACGGTTCAAGCTGCCCCGCCGGCGACGGCAGGTGGCGCGAGCGATACGCGAGAGATACGCATCCAACGCCTTCTCAAGGCCGTCGTCATTTTTCTGGCCCTCACGCTCTTAGCGGGCCTGGCGCTGGTCGTCGGGCGTGTCATCTATCTCGCCTCCTCAACGCGGATGCAAGCGAGCCAAGACGTGTCGGTGGCCTCGCCCACGCTGGCAATCCGTCCCGAGCAGACGCTTGGGCTGCCGGCGGGAGCGCAGGTTAGGTCCGTATCGCTGTCGGGAAACCGGCTAGCCGTCCACTACGAAGTGGGGTCTGCATCCGGCATTGCCATACTTGATCTGCAGACAGGCCGGACGGTGACCAATGTCTCGATCGAACCCAATCCTGCGGGGCATTAACCGCGGCCGGGCGGCGTTTGCTTCGACAGGACCGAGCGTCCAGAAGAAACGCTTGATCGCGGGCCCCTGCCTCCCATATAGGTTCGCCTAGCGCTGTCCCGTTCGTCTAGTGGCCTAGGACACCAGCCTCTCACGTTGGGAACAGGGGTTCGACTCCCCTACGGGGCGCCATTCAGCCATAAGCCATTGATCTTGCAGAAACCCTTGTTAACCAAGGGTTTCCTTGGCTGACTGCTACGTTTTTCCGCCGGTAGGCTGGCCAATGTTAAGGCTGCCCGCCGCCTCCCGCCGCGCCGTATATCTGTCCGGTGGCATAGCTTGCGTCCTCTGCCGCGAGCTGCACGTAGATCGAGGCGAGCTCCACCGGCTGTCCAGGCCGCTCGAAGACCGTCTGACCACCGAACTTCTCGAGCTTCTCCATGCTCGCGCCGCCCGAGACTTGCAGCGGGGTCCAGATCGGCCCGGGCGCCACGCCATTGACGCGAATGCCCTTGGCGCAAGTGCTTCGCCAGCGACTTTACGTAGTTCATCGTCGCCGCTTTGGTCTGTGCGTAGTCGTACAGGTCGGGCGAGGGATCGTAGGCCTGCTCGGACGTAGTACCGATGATGCATGCGCCAGGCTTCAAGTGCGGCAGGGCCGCTTTGATGATCCAGAACGGCGCGTAGATATTGGTCTTCATCGTCGCGTCGAACTCCTCGGAGGTGACGTCGAGAATGAATCGCGCGCCTGCTGACGGCGCGGCGTTGCAGACCACAATGTCGAGACCGCCAAGCCCCTCGACGGCATCGGCGACCAAGCTTCTGGCAGAACGCCTCATCGCGAAGATCGCCGGGGATGGCGACGCCGGTTCGCCCTCCGGCCTTGATCAGTTCGACCACATCTTGCGCATCCGGCTCCTCGGTCGGGAAGTAGTTGATCGCGACGTCTGCGCCCTCGCGCGCATAGGCGATCGCTGCGGCGCGCCCATCCCGGAAGTCGCCACGGTAATCAGCGCCTTACGTCCCGTCAGGCGTCCGGAGCCTTTGTAGCTCGTCTCGCCATGATCGGGCGGGGGGTTCATGTTCTTGGCCAGACCGGGCCAGGGTTCGGGGTGCCGGACTGGAACGGGGGCTTTGGATATTTCGACACGGGATCTTCCATTCGCGTCTCCGTCTCAGTCTGGTCTTTCTCGGTCTGGGCATTGGCGATGGTGCTTGGACTTCTGAAGGCACTGGCGGCTCGTTCCGCGCCCGCGCCTACCAGTCGACGCCGCGATATGTCGTTCTTGCCCATCGCCAATTCCTTAACGTCGTTTTGCGTCCGAACGGTCGAGCCGATCGATCGTTCCGAATGTCGGTGCTGAGTGCTTAACGACGCGAAGCCAATCGGAACAACGCATCGATTTGGAGCCGTCGTGATTCGAGCGGTCCTGTTTCAGCCGGCCGTGTGGATAGAAATTGGCGCACCGCGGTATTGCCGGATCCGCACGATCACAGCCTTCGGATGAGACCGATGAAGCCCAGCAGGATAAGAGCGCCGATGGTGGCTGCGATGATCCCAGCGAACCAGCCGTGCAGGTTGATACCGAATACCGGAGCCAACGTCCCGGCAATGGCGGCGCCAAGGATGCCGATCGCCACGTTGCCGAACAGTCCAAAGCCGTAACCTTCCACAAGCAGGCCGGCGAGCCAGCCTGCCAAGGCGCCGATCACGATCCAGGAAATGATCGAGTGATACGCGAGCACGTGTCAGCTTTCTCCTTAGTCGGTCAGTGAACTTTTTACGTGTGGGGCTCGTTTCATTCGCGACCAACAATTCGCGGCGCGAAATGGACCTTCTTCTGACTATCGGCAATCGTTGGGTGGGCCGCTATGCCGACCCTGATCCTGTCGCACTTGACCGGGTCAACGATCTCACTCCCGCTACCGTGGTCACGGGTGCTTCGGAGGGTTTGGGATTTGCCCTGGCACGCCGCATAGCTCGCGAGGGGCGCGCCATCGTCTTGCTTGCACGTTCAGCGGAACAATTGACGGAATCCGCAGCAACTGCGCGCCGCCTATCCGCGCTCGAGGGTCGTTTGCGAGGCGCTGGATGTCGGCGAAAGAGATGCTCCCGGCAAACTCGACGCGCTGTTGGCGCGCCACAAACTGTACCTCGACGTTCTGGTGAACAACGCCGGGGTGGTGTCGTAGGTGGGGACTTCACCGGGCTCGATCAGGATAAGCTCGACGAACTGGTTGCGACCAACGTCGCGGCACTCACGCGCTTGACGCGTGACCGCTGCCTGCCGCGATGCGCGAACGGTCGCGCGGAGGTGTCATGAACCTTGCTTCGCTTGCCGCCTTTACTCCTGGTCCTTGGCAGGCGCCGTATTTCGCCAGCAAAGCCTACGTGCTTTCGCTCACTGCTGCGATCGGCGCCGAATGTGCAGGCGAAGGAGTTCGCGTATGCGCTATTGCGTTCGGACCCATCCACACCCGCATTCATCGCAGAATGGGGACGGTCAACACCTATTACCGATTGCTGTTGCCGACGGCATCCGCCGATAGGATGGCGCGGCTCGCATGGCGCGCCTACCGTATGGGGCGAAGGGTCGTCGTGCCGGGCGTGGTCAACAGCTTCCTCGCATGGTCCGCAAGAGCTATGCCATTCGAGATCTTGCTGCCGCTGGTGGGATGGCTGATGAAGCCGCGTCGATGGACGCGGA
>CAVSDD010000006.1:0-843033 GCA_963726795.1 uncultured Alphaproteobacteria bacterium
TACATGTCTCCTGGTTAGGATGCCGAAAACCGGCTAGGCATCTGAAATCACGAGATCCTTGGCCGCGTTGCACCGGAACCGACCACCTGGCCGCGCGCGGCCCGTATTCGAAAAGCTCCCTCACCCATGCCCTTCCCGTCAGCTCATCCCGCGCTCGCGCGCGCCCTCGCCGCGCGCGGCTATTCGGACCCGACCGCCGTGCAGCTCGCCGTGCTGGAGGCCGACACGCCGGCCGCGACCTGCTCGTCTCGGCCCAGACCGGCTCCGGCAAGACGGTCGCCTTCGGCCTCGCCATCGCCCCGACGCTGCTTGGGCGCGACGGAGCGCTTCGCGCAAGCCGCCGAGCCGCTGGCCCTGATCATCGCGCCGACGCGCGAACTGGCCATGCAGGTGCAGCGCGAGCTGGCCTGGCTCTACGCCGAGACCGGCGCGCGCGTCGTCACCTGCGTCGGCGGCATGGACGCGCGCGCGGAAGCCCGCCAGCTCGCCGTCGGCGCCCATATCGTCGTCGGCACGCCCGGCCGCCTGCGCGACCATCTCGAGCGCAAGCGGCTCGATCTCGCCAAGCTCAAGACGCGTCGTGCTCGACGAGGCCGACGAGATGCTCGACCTCGGCTTCCGCGAGGACCTGGAGTTCATTCTCGACGCGACGCCGGCAGAGCCGCCAGACGCTGCTGTTCTCGGCCACCATGCCGCGCGAGATCGAGACGCTGGCGCGGCGCTACCAGCGCGACGCCGTGCGCATCGAGACCGCTGCGGCGCAACGAGCAGCACGCCGACATCGAGTATCGCGCCATCCGCGTCGCGCCCGACGACATCGAGAACGCCGTCGTCAACGTGCTGCGCCTCCACGAGATGCGCGCGCTGCGCTGGTGTTCTGCGCCACGCGCGAAGCCGTGAAGCGCCTGCACGCGCGCCTCGTGGAGCGCGGCTTCTCCGCCGTGGCCCTGTCGGGCGAGCTGACCCAGAGCGAGCGCACGCACGCGCTGCAGGCGCTGCGCGACGGCCGCGCGCGCGTGCTCGTCGCCACCGACGTCGCCGCGCGCGGCCTCGACCTGCCCGATCTCGCGCTCGTCATCCACGCCGATCTGCCGCAACGATCACGAGACGCTGCTGCACCGCTCGGGCCGCACCGGCCGCGCCGGCAACAAGGGCCTGTGCATGCTGATCGTGCCCTACAACCGCCGCCGCAAGGCCGAGGCGCTGCTGGGCGCGGCGCGCAGTCAAGGTGACGTGGGGACCGGCGCCGACCGCCGAGGAGATCCGCGCCCGCGATCAGGAGCGCTTCCTGGCCGACGCCATCTTCACCGAGCCGCGACCGAGGAGGACCTGGCGCTCGCGCAGCGCTGCAGGCCGCCCGCACGGCGGACGAGATCGCGCTCGCGCTGGTCCGCATGCATCGCGCCCGGCTGCCGGCGCCGGAAGATCTGGCCGAGGATACGCGGCCCGCCGCCGCGTCGCGAGGACCGCACGCGCGGCCGCGGGAGCGCGTCGAGCATGCGCCCCGATCGCGAGACGGCGCCGCCGATCGCGACATCGAGCGCCGCGGCGAGCGACCAGCGACCGCCGCGCCCCGGCGCGACGACGGCCGCGAGATGGTGTGGTTCCGCCTCAACATCGGCCGCGAGCGCAACGCCGATCCGCGCTGGCTGCTGCCGCTGCATCTGCCGCGCCGGCGACGTCACCAAGTCCGAGATCGGCGCCATCAAGATCTTCGATCGCGACACGCGCTTCCAGATCGTCGCCGAGTTCGCCGACAAGTTCGCGGATGCCGCGCGCGCCATGAAGCCCAACGAGGGGCGGATCTCGCGCGTGGCCGTCTATGGGCGAAGATACAGCGGCAGCGAGCAATGGGATCGCCGCAGCCCCGGCGCGCAAAGACAGGGAGGCGAAAGCCGCCCCTTCGCCAGACCGGCAAGCCGATCCCCGCGCCAAGACGCCTTGGCGGGATCGAAAGAATGGGAAAGCCGGCGGTCAATTCCACCGCAAGGCTGACGAGCCGCGACGTCATCGCAAGGGCCCGAGGCCCAACGCCGACGCACCGAAACCGAGCGGCACCTATAAGCCTGCGTCCAAGCACGCTCATAAGAAGAAGCGCAGCGCGCCGCAAACTTAGGCGCAATGGCCACGCTGGTTCGTGGCCGATGATCGGGTGATCATGCAGCGGCGTCACTCGAGCGACGCAGTCTGACGAAAGCGTAGAAATAGCCGAGCCAGAGCACGACGGAGACGCCGTAGAAGAAGATCGCTCGCACCGACCAAAATAGCCGGGAGCCGGCGGGGCTGATGGCAATCACGTTGGGGTACCAACTGAAGATCGTGGAGCGCCACCGGTTCCACATCAGGGTCATTTCCGTGTTGCGATCCTGGGCGGTCTTGGCGTCGTTGAAGACGCGCTCGCTGTTGCGCTTCAACCACCACCAGGAATCGTCGTTGATCAGCTCGAGCCCCCTGTCGGACCGGTTGCGCATGTAGATGTATTCGATGTCGGTCGTGTTGCCGCGCGCGTCGGGATCGCTGCGGCGCACTTCCGTTCCGGTGATGACGCCGGTCGTCCACGTTGGGCGTGCGTATTCCCATCCAAACCAGAGCGGGATGCCCAGCACCAGTGCCGCGATGGCCAGAACGGGATTGCCCCCGCGCCACAAGCTAAAGGCGAGGACGAAAATCGCGAGAAGGACGATGTAGCCGATCGACAGCCAAGCCTGGAGCATGACCTAGACCTCGGCCCAAAAGAGCGCAGGAACGCTCGAGCCGGTCGAACCTTTTGCGCATGTCCATCTTCCTCGTCGTCTTGCGGGCGGGCTGAATGATGTTGGCATAGCCGGTCGATCGAGGCGAAGGAAATGTCCGCCTCGCAATCAAATAGCAAAACGATTGATCCCGCTTACGCCTTCACTCAAGCGGCGCCTCGCGCGTCGGCACGTCTTGGCAGCTTCCAGTTCGGCCGGACGAAATGGCACGTGTAGCCGTTCGGCATAGCGCTCGAGATAATCCTGGTGCTCCGGCTCGGCCTCCCAGAAGTCGCCGGCCGGCGTAACTTCGGTGACCACCTTGCCCGGCCACAGCCCCGAGGCGTCGACATCGGCGATGGTGTCTTCCGCCACGCGCTTCTGCTCGTCGCTCGTGTAGAAGATCGCCGAGCGATAGCTGGCGCCGGTGTCGTTGCCCTGACGGTTGCGCGTCGTCGGATCGTGGATCTGGAAGAAGAACTCGAGCAGGGTCGCGGTAGCTGATCTTCTGCGGATCGAAGGTGATCTCGATCGCCTCGGCGTGCGTGCCGTGATTGCGATAGGTGGCGTTCGGCACGTCGCCGCCGGTGTAGCCGACGCGGGTGGAGATCACGCCGGGCATGCGGCGTATCAGGTCCTGCATGCCCCAGAAGCAGCCGCCGGCAAGGACGGCGCGTTCGGTTGCTGCGGTCATATCTCGCTCCTTTCTGAATGGCGAAGTCGCGATGATCTAGCTCGTTTAGCCCGGTAAACGTGTTGATCGCCCTTGCCGCTGTTGGCCAGCATCCCTTAGTTGGTTTCTATGCGGTCGCGCTGCAAGCGGCGGAGGCCCTGCCAGGGGAAGGACGCTGGCACTTCGAGCACGTTTTATCGCAAGCTGGTGCATGTAAATTGGGGGGGCGCGAGGCGCGCTTGCGCAGGAGACCTTGGTGAATGGCAAGGCAGTACAGCAACGGCGGAAGGCAAGCCTCCGGCGCCTTCGCAGGCTCCCAGAGAGGCATGCCGCCGCTCGGCAAGAAATCCATGAAGGAAAGGGTCGGCGCGCTGCGCAACCTGCGGCCGTTCCTCGTCATGGTTTGGCACACCAGCCCGCAGCTGACCGCGGCGTCGCTTCTGCTGCGGCTGGTGCGCGCGCTGCTGCCGGTCGCGACGCTGTTCGTCGGCAAGCTGATCATCGACGATGTGGTGCGGCTCGTCCAATTGCCCGACCAGCCGCAGTCGTTGCAGGAGTGGCTGGATAGCGGACAACTGAGCTGGCTCGGTCTGCTGCTCGGCGTCGAGTTTGCGCTGGCCGTACTGGCCGACGTTCTCGGACGCGTGGTCTCGCTGATCGACAGCCTGCTGTCGGAACGGGTGTCCAATGCCTCGAGCGTCCGCCTCATGGAGCATGCGGCGACGCTCGATCTCGAGGATTTCGAGGACGCCGACTTCCAGGATCAGCTCGATCGCGCGCGCCGCCAGACCAGCGGCCGCATGACGCTGATGGGGCAGTTGTTCTCGCAGGCGCAGGACATCGTGACGGTGGCGAGCTTCGCCGCCGGCCTGCTCATCTACGCGCCGTGGCTGATCGTGCTTCTGTTCGTCGCGCTGGTGCCCGCCTTCCTCGGCGAGGCGCACTTCAACGCGCAGAGCTATTCGCTCGACTATCTGCGCACGCCCGAACGGCGCGAGCTCGACTACGTGCGCCAGACCGCGGCGAGCGCCGAGACCGCCAAGGAGGTCAAGATCTTCGGCCTCAACGGCTTTCTGATCGACCGCTATCGCCGCCTGGCGGCGAAGGCGTACGCGGCCAATCGCAAGCTGGCGATGCGCCGTGCCGGCTGGGGCGGCCTGTTCACCGCCATGGGCACCGTCGGCTACTATCTCGCCTATGCCTACATCGTGTGGCGCACGTTGGCCGGACAGTTCTCGATCGGCGACCTGACGTTTCTGGCAGGCTCGTTTCGCCGTTTGCGCAATCTCCTCGAAGGACTGCTTGCGGGCTTTTCGACCGTGCGGCCAAGCCCTCTACCTCGACGACCTGTTCTCGTTCTTCGAGGTCAAACCCGAGATCCATTCGCCTGAGAACCCGCTGCCCTTCCCGACGCCGATCCGCCAAGGCTTCGTGTTCGAGAATGTCGGGTTCATCTATCCGGGTGCCGATCGATGGGCGGTACGCCAGCTCAGCTTCACGTTGAAGGCCGGCGAGGTGCTGGCGCTGGTGGGCGAGAACGGCGCCGGCAAGACGACCTTGGTCAAGCTTCTCACGCGGCTCTACGATCCGGACGAAGGCCGCATCCTGCTCGATGGCCGCGACCTGCGCGACTACGATCTGGATGCCCTGCGCGGCAATATCGGCGTCATTTTCCAGGATTTCGTCCGTTACAACCTTACCGCCGCCGACAATATCGCCGTCGGCAGGATCGACGCGCGCGACGATCGCGCGCGCATCGAGCAGGCCGCGCGGCGAAGCCTGGCCGACGACGTCATCGCGAAGTTGCCCGCCGGCTACGACCAGATGATCGGCAAGCGTTTCAAGAACGGGGTCGAGCTTTCCGGCGGCGAATGGCAGAAGATCGCCATTGCGCGCGCCTATATGCGCGAGGCCCAGGTGCTGATCCTCGACGAGCCGACGGCGGCGCTGGACGCACGGTCCGAGTTCGAGGTGTTCCAGCGGTTCAAGGAACTGAGCGACGGCAAGACCGCCATCCTCATCTCGCACCGCTTCTCGAGCGTGCGCATGGCCGATCGAATTCTGGTCCTGCAGGACGGCAAGGTCGAAGCGTCGGCACGCACGAGGAGCTCGTCTCCCGCCGGGCCGCTATTCGGAGCTCTTCGAATTGCAGGCCCTGGATACCGCTAGGCAAGTTTCTTTCCGACCGACTCAACGGTATCGCGGTCGACGTCGCTTGCGATAGGCAGCGTATTGGCGCTTGTAGCTTGAGGCAGCATCTCGCTCTTACTTACCCAGCAGGCGGTCGCTGATTATGCGGCGCTGGATTTCGCTCGTACCTTCGAAGATCGTCGTCAAGCGGGCGTCGCGCCAATAACGCTCCACGCGATGCTCGGTCGTGTAACCGTTGCCGCCATGGAGCTGCATGGCCTGGTTGGTGACACGCACGGCCATCTCGGTTGCCAATAGCTTTACCTGCGCGCTCTCGCTTTCGGCCGCGTCCCCGGCATCGAGCAGGTGCGCGACCTGCTGCCAGTAGGCTCGCGCCTGAGCGACGTCTGCTGCCATGTCGGCCAAGACGAAGCGCAGCGCCTGAAACTCGGCGATCGCTTGGCCGAACTGCTCGCGCTCCTGAAGGTAAGCCCACGTATCCTCCAGGGCGCCCTGGGCCACACCGACGGCTCGCGCCGCGGTGTGCACGCGCGCAATGTTGAGCCCACGCTGCACCGAGGCGAAGCCGCCCGAGTCTGCATCGGCGCCCTGGTCGCCATACAGCCCGGTCAGGCGGTCGCTCTCGGTCACGCGCACGCCGTCGAGTTCGAGGTGATAGGTCGTAAAGCCGTGATAGCCGACCTTGTCGATCACATGCCCCGTCATGCCCTTGGCAAACGTGCCAGGCTTCTTGACGACGAGAAACGGCTCAAGTCCCGCCGAACGCGGCTCCCCTTCCTCCGCGTCACGCGTGCGCGCCAGCACCTCAATGAAGTCGGCGTTCAGTGCGAACCCGGCCCAGCGTTTGGTGCCGGTGAGCACCCAGTCGTCGCCGTCGCGCACGGCGCGCGTTTCGACGGCGGCAAGGTCGGAGCCGGCGCCTGGCTCACTTAAGGCAATTGAGCCGATCCATTGACCGCGCGCCGACTTCGCCAATAAATCGCGGCGGCGGTCCGCATCCAAGGTCTGTGTGCCAAGTCCCTGACCACGGGCGAGGATACTGCCGACAGAGAGCCAGGCGCGTGCCAGCTCCTCCGACACGAGACAGTACTCAAAGACCCCAAGCCCCAAGCCGCCGCTCTCGGCAGGAATGGTAAGGCCAAACCAGCCCTTGGCGCCCATCGCGTCGATGAGGGAGCGAGGCATCTCGCCCTTGTGGCGATCGAGCTTGTCGGCGATGGGAAGCACCACGTCCCGTGCGAACGCGCGCGCATCGGCCTGCAGCATTGCGCGCTTGTCGGTAAGCCACGGTGACAGCAGCTCAGGCGGGGTCGGCTGCCTGCGTTCAGACATCGTCATGCGATCTCGTTTTTTGAAAAGATTATCCGAACGGGTGGGCACAGTATAGGGAGTGGGCTGCGCTGACCAACTCGACGCCGCGGAAGATTGACGACATCGAGTGAAGTCGGATTCGATTCCTGTTGTCGTGTGCTGAACTACTCGGACACAACCCGGTTGCGGCCGGTTCTCTTCGCCCGGTAGAGCGCCTTATCGGCGGCGTCCATCAAGGCCTCGATCGTTTCTGCTCGGTTGGGGATCGTGACGGCGACGCCAACACTGGTAGTGACCACCCCCGATGGACTTCGCATGTGAGGCAGCTGCAGAGCCTCCGTGCGGGCTCGAATGCTTTCGGCCACTGCCATGGCCCCCTCCACGGTCGTGTCGGGAAGGATCAGAGCAAACTCTTCTCCACCAATTCTGGCGGGAAGATCATTCGCTCGTGCCGTTTGCAGAACGCGCGCGAAGAGCTGCAGACAGGCGTCGCCCATCGCATGGCCGTAGTGGTCGTTGTATTGCTTGAAGTAATCGAGATCGAAGGTGATCAGCGCCAACTGGCATTGGGAGCGGCTCGCTCTCGTCAACTCGCGCTGCAAGCGTTCGTCGAAGGCTCGGCGATTGGCAACGCCGGTGAGGGCATCCGTTAGCGCAAGCGCAGCAAGGCGTTTGTTCGCATCACCCAACAAACGATTGAGCTCCCGCAAACTCTTTTGCTGAAGGACGAATGCGATCCTTGGAGCAAACTGCTTGGCCAATTCAGTCTCAACATCATGCCAAGGGCGCGATCGACCTCTCACGATCTCTCGCCAGGCGGCAAATGATTTTCTCGGGCTCGGCGCTCCGAAGCGCGAAACTGGCTCCACCGGTTTGTGCGGATTTCCTGCCCAGTTGATTTCCTCTACCTCCTCAGCGCGAAACCACATGAGGAACACAGGGTCATCGCCCGGCAAACGAACCGACACAAGGCCGCTGGCTTCTGAGGCAAACGCTGTTGTTTCCGGCCAGTCTTCGTGCAGGCGATCCGTCGCGAAAAAATCGGAGCCGGACAATCTGCGCTCGAGCCAAGCAGCAATCTGGCGAATGTGAGTTTCGCTTGGGCAGTTGCCGGCCAAGACAATTCGTTCCTTCCACACGATGGCCGTCCCGTCAGAGGGGACCACCAATTGAAGTTCGCTGCCGAGAGTGCGGACGAGCGCTGTGGCGTCATCGGCTGCAAACAAGGGGCGCATGACATTGTCTCGCGCCGCACTAAGATCGCTCGCGATACGGTTCCCAATGGCTTCCTCGCGCGCCTGAATTTGCTGAGAAAGGATCTGTCCTACATGTCGGCACGCTTCCAGGACCTCATACGGTACTGGTCGGGGCGTGCGATTATGACAGGCGATAAGTCCCCACAGTTCGCCGCGCGGGAGTAGGGACACCGACATGGAAGCGCCGACGCCCATGTTCTTTAGGTACTGGACGTGAACCGGCGACACGCTCCGAAGCACGCAGTGGGTCATGTCGAGATGTCGATTGTTCGTCGGCAATGTCGCGGGCACCAGCGGAGCCGGGCTATAACCTACATCCGGGATAGATCTAATCGCGTTCCGGCGATACAGCTCCCGAGCCTGTTGCGGAATGTCCGACGCTGGAAAGCGGTGGTTCAGCAGGCTCGGCAGGCGGCGCTCTTTAGACTCGGCGACAACAGAGCCAGAGCCATCGCGGAAGAACTTGTAGATCATCACGTGGTCGTAGCCCGTGATCTTTTGCATCTCGCGCGCGGCGACGTCACACGCCTCGATGATGTCGGACGCTACGCCGATGCGTTCTGTGAACGAGCGGATGCTTGCCAGTATTTTCGCGGCGGGCGCGGATGGGACGGTCGGGAGCACCTCCAGAATTGCGGTGTCCTGCGACTGATGCGCGATGAGCGCAAATTCTCCGCAATCCCCAGCGGCGAGCGTACCTAAAAACACTGGATCGCGCAGGAGGACAGTCTCCGCGCGTCGCACGAGATCTGCAACGGATGCACCGAGCACCTGCTCGGCAGTGGACCCCCAGAGAAGCCGCGGAAACTTTAGGAACCTCCCAGCGTCTCCTGCCGCTTGCAAAATCACGTCTGTCGCCTGATCGACCGCCAGGAGCAGCCCATAGGGCTGAATAGAGTTGGGCAAATGAATCGGTTCGCGCGCACACGCCTCCAGCCCGAGGGTGTCTCGGGCCGCGACAACGTCCATGGCGTTCACTTGCTCGGCTGGCTGCATTGCAGCCGCTTTTAGCACTACGGGCGTTGCTTAATTGGTGAGTATTGAAAATCGCGACACGGGCAGCGTCGCAATAAAGTGAGGATCAGCCGACCGCCATGAAGGCGAAGGCGGTCTGCGAGCTGCTTCAGGCAACACGTTTACTTGACCTTCAGCATGCAGAGCCAAAAAATGGGTACGTTGTCTGTTAACTGGCAAACGTCGAGGGGGAAGCGGTGTGTCCGATGGCGTACGCCCCGCGCCCGCAATTTAGTTAGGTGCGGTCTGCCCGACCTCGAAGTCGATCGGCTTGAACGAGCCGTTGTTGCTTTGCGGGGCCGAACAGGCCGTCAGCGCGATAATGAGATCCATTTCCGCGCGGAACGAGATGTAATCGCCGGCCTTACTGCGGGGTGGAAGAACCTTGATCTCCCCCGTGGTGCCGTCGAGCTCGACGTTCATGAAAATATTGAAAGCAACCGGGATCTGGTCGGCCAATATGCCGTAAGGCGCGAGCGACTTTTCGAAATTGCCCTGGCATCCGTGGTGGGGGTGCTCATCACCATAGATGATCCGGAAGGTATCCGCCGAGCATGGCGTCAGCAGGAAATCGTGCCGGCCGACCGTGTCCTCGACGATGCGCAGCATGACTCGGCTGCGGCTGGAGTAGATGGGGTCGCCGGTAGTCAAGAAAATTCGGCTCGCATAGTCGATCGAGCGGCCGGACGAAATGTGTTCGCCCGTATCTTCGGCTGAAAAGGCAAGCAGATCGCAGACCTGCTCGCCCTCAGGATCTGTCACTTTGAGAAATTGACCTTTTCGCAACGTGAATGCGACCCCGGAGCGCGGGGCGATACGGTCAGCCATGTTTGAAGGGACACTTCCAATCGTCGCTCACGCGACGACCGCTGTACTGTGCTGCCGCTGGTGCCTCGCCATGTCTTGCAAGCATGGGGTTTGCACTGCCATTTATCGCGATGTCACGTTCGATCGTCTTGTTTCGAATGGACTCATACCGCCCCTCGTCACGCAGCCTCTCGAACTGGGCGTGCAGATTGAAAACCATCGTCGGATACTTGAAGCGGCGCGCAGCGCGGCTGGCGTTGGGATGCAGGCCGACGACGAAAAAGCCCTTGCCTCCGATACTCATGCTGAAGTGCGGAGAATCCGGGTCTGAATCCACTTTGGGATCCCATTGAAAGTGACGCTTGTCGATCGCGTGGAGGGCGGTGAGCCTCTGCCAGAGATGGGTCTCGAATTCTCCTTCGCTCAGTGGCCTATCGTTCGAGAAGACGACTGCCTGGCTGACAAACATCGTATCATTCCCATCGTGCCGGATGGCGAAGTTCTGAAGCCGCTGCGCGATGAGTTGGTCGGAGCCGGAGCGCCTGATATCGGAAGCGACCAGGATTTCCAGCTGATGACGCCGCAGCGCCGCCTTTGCCCCGACGCAGGGAAAATCCGGCGACGCCACAAAATCCCGAAGCTCGGATGCGATCTGTTCGGGCGTTTCGCCGAAGCCAAGCTGGAAGATTTCAGACTCAACAAGCATCAACGCTGCGCTCCCAGGTTTCGGAACCGTAGAAAGCGCAGCTCCAGGCTTCGTTCCATCGCGGTACGGTTAAGCGTTTCAGAATGTTAAAGGGTCGCGGTTGCCGTTGCTCGCAGCGAAGCACAAAGCCTTGGCGGCTCGGTGAGCCACGGCGACTCCGCCCCTGATTTGGTGTGAAGGCCAAATGAGAGACCAGGACGCGTTACGGGCTGATGCAGCAGATCGCCAGACTTAGTGCGCACGAGCCGATCGCGATCCGCTAGAGCAGGCACTCAGCGGTACTCGCCCGTCGGCAATCACGACGCCGCAACCACGACGGGACCGCCTCCGATTGCGCCGTCAGCTGGCGTGGGCGGCCGTCGCCATGGTTGCATCGGCGCCTCAGTCCAACCACTTAACTGACCGAGAGATTAACGGGTGCGTGGCGATCCCGGGTCGGGTGTAGTCACCAGCTAAACGGAAACTCGATAAGGTCCAGTCGGCTGGCGCCCGACCAAGAAGCCAAGCACCGTAAAAACTTCGGTCTCGTGAGTCCCCATGGCATTGGTTAAGACGTCGACGCTGACACAGAAATCGGCCGCTCGGAAAAAAAAGGCCATCGAGCTGGCTCCGCCGCGCGAGCCCCCAAAGCCCGCGGCAAGGATCGAAAAAAAGCTCCAACGTGCCGCCACGCACGCCAAGCAAAACGCCAAGCAGGCGAAAGCCACCGAACGCCTCGGCGCCGCGACCGAGGAGCTCGCCGCCGGGATAGCGCAAGCGGCGGCAGCTGCCGAAGAGCTTCGGCGTGCCCTTGAGCAAATCGCTACCGCATCCGAGGAGGCCGCAGGCGCGGCTCAGGAATCGGAAGCCGCTGTCACCAGCCTCGGGATGCTCTTCACCCGCGGGCGCGAGCATGCCGCGGGATCGAAAACCAACACGGAAAGATTGCAAAACCTGCTGCTCGAAACGAGCGCGCACATAGACTCTCTCGTTACCGCGGTGCAGGACAACTCCGCCCGCCAGTTGGCTTCAGTCGAAGTTGCAAGCACCCTCGTCGCGCAAGCGACCAAGATCGGCGAGATCACCAAGGCCGTTGCCGATGTAGCCGACGAAACCAACCTCTTGGCGCTGAATGCCGCCATCGAAGCCGCTCGTGCCGGCGATCACGGTCGCGGATTCTCGGTTGTAGCCGACGAGGTACGCGCATTCGCGGAGGCTTCCGAGAAGAGCGCCGGGGAAGTGCAGGAGCTGGCGGAATCGATCTCTGCCGACGTCCGAATCGTTGCCGACCGCATCAAGACCTCCGCCGAACTCGCCAAGCGCGAAGCTGAGAGCGGACGCGCCGTGATCAGCGAGCTGGAGGCGATACGCAAGGACATGCGCGTCCTTTCAGAAGGCGCGCAGACGATCCTGTCTGCCACCGAATCGGCTGAAGCGGGAGCGCGCGAGGCTCAGCGCGGCGCTCTTTCGGTCGCAAGTGCTGCAGAGGAGCAGGCTTCGGCAACAACCCAGGCCCAGCAGGCGGTGGAGCAGCAAAGTCGGGCGTTGGACCAGAGTCAGGCCGTCGCTGCTGCCCTTTCAGAATTGGCAGATAATCTGCAGAAGGGTGGATCCAAAGCGGGCGGAGCCGAGCAGCTTGCTACCTCCGCCGAGGAGCTTTCCGCCACGGTGCAGGAGCTATCGGGGGCCGCCAACGAAATTCTGACGGCCATCGAGCAGATCGGTATTGGCGCCCAGACGCAGGCCGCGGCGACGCAAGAAGTCTAGCGCTGCAATGGCGCAAATCGAAAGCAGCGCGCTGTCGATGCGCGCAGCAGCCGCTCAAGCCGGCGAGCGCATCTCGGCACTGTCGCCGAAACTCGAGGCAAACAAGGAGGCTGTGTCGAAGCTCGACAGCGCCATCTCTGCTTCATCCAAGGAGACGTTGGCGATCGCCGAGATTTTGGGTGCCTTGCAAGATTCTGGGCGCCGCATCGAGAAGATCGTAGATGGCATCGCGCTGATTGCCGTGCAAACCAATATGCTGGCTGTAAGCGGATCGGTCGAGGCGGCGCGCGCCCGCGAATTCGGCCGCGGCTTTGCGATCGTTTCGACCGATATTCGCAACCTCTCCCGGCAGTCGGCCGACAACGCCGGCCGCGCCAAGGACGTCGCCGCCGCGATCCAGGGGCAGATAGCGCTCGTGAGAGCCGACTTGCAAGCGATCGCCTCGATTTCCGACAGCGAGGCTCGCAAGAACCAGGCCGTCATCGATCGGCTGGCGACGGTACAGTCCGAAATGGATTCTCTGAAGCGCGGTTCCGGTGACCTCGTGGCGACAGCGGACATCGTACTCGGCTCCGCGCGTGAAGTGCTCTCGGGCGTGCAGCAGATCGCCGCCGCCAGCGAGGAGGCCAGCGCCGCCGCAACCGAGGCAGCAGCAGCCGCGCGCGAGCAGGCGCAAGGTGCCGAAGATCTCGCCGCAGCCATCGAAGAGATCGCCGGTCTCGCCGATGAGATGCAAAAGACGAAGTCCTGATCACATGGCCGAGCAGCATTTCAATCCCGGCACTGAGGATGTGCTCCTGCTCGGGGCCGCTGGCGATTGCCTTGCGCTGCCTGCAGCCGATGTTATGGAAATCATCCGGCCGCCCGTGACGACGCGGGTTCCCCACAGCCCGCCCAACCTGCTTGGTCTGGCCAACGTGCGCGGCGCGGTGCTCCCCATCATTTCTCTGACCGGCCTGCTCGGCAACGAGCATTCCACTGCGTCTGCCGCGACGAGAGTCGTGGTGGTCAAGGGACGGACGAACGTCGGCTTGCTCGTCGACGAGGTGCAAGAGCTGACCAATTCCGCCAAGGGAAGGCGCATCGACCTAGAGGCCCTCCTGAGCGAGAGTTTCCGCCCCCTCGCGCGCCTCGACCGCAAGGCGCAGCCGCACGTCGCCGAGATTGCCGCGCCCGAGGAAGTGGCCGCCGACGAGCTCATGTTTCTCGCCTTCACAGTGCGCAAGCAGCAGTACGCGCTGCCGCTCAATGAGATCGTGGGCATCGCGGCGCTGCCCGAGGTCGTCGCGAGCTTGCCGCGGACCGACACGGCGATGATCGGAGTGGCCGAGATCGACGGCGCGCTCATCCCCCTCGTCTCGGCCGCTGTCCTGCTCGGCCTTGCACCTGACGAGACGGGTCGGCACGCCGGCCGCGTCGTCCTGATACGGCTGGGCGACACGCGTGTTGGCCTGGTCGTCGACCGCCTGAAGGAGATCGTCCGCGTCTCGCCCGGTGATCTCGACACCGTACCAACCGTGCTTACCCGCGGTACGGGCGAAGCGCAGGTCGAAGCGATCTGCAGGCTCGACGAGGGTAGACGGTTAATTTCGATCCTGGCGGGGGCGAAGCTCTTCGACCCAGAAACGGTAACCCGCGTACTGGCGCACGCCGAGCACGGAGGCCAAGCGATGTCGGATGGTGAGACCGAGGCCGGGGAAACCGAGCAATTCATCGTGTTTTCGGTGGGTGGGGAGACGTACGGTCTGCCGATTGGATCGGTGGATGAGATTGTGCGTTGTCCCGAGAGGCTGACTCGCATTCCACGCGCGCCGGCGTTTGTCGCCGGTCTCATAAATTTGCGCGGAAAGGCGATTCCCATCATCGACCAGCGCCACAGGTTCTCCGTGGCAGGGCATGGCGATGGTGCGCGCCGCCGGATCGTGGTCGTCACGACCGACGATCTGCAGGTCGGCTTCCTCGTCGACAACGTTTCTGAGGTGGTCACGTTCGCCACTAACGAGTTGAGCCCCGCGCCGGATCTCTCCGAGACCGCCGCCGTCATCGACCGAGTCGCCATGGTCGAAAGCGAAGGCCGATTGATCTTGCTCGTAGACCCCAAGGCGCTGCTCGACCGGGCTGAGCGGGACGTTCTCAGTGCTCTTACTCACGAAGCCGAGGCTCCGCGACCGATGTGATCAAGGTTCTCATCGTCGACGACTCGGCCCTCATGCGCCGGTTGCTCGGCGGCATTTTCAGAACGCAGGACGACTTCGAAGTCGCGGTAGCGCGCGACGGCGTCGAAGCCCTGGTGGCGCTGCACGAGTTCCGCCCCGACGTGGTGACGATGGACGTCCATATGCCCAATATGGGCGGCCTCGCCTGTCTCGACCGCATCATGGTCGAGCGGCCGTCGCGCGTCATAATGCTGTCGTCGCTCACCGATGAAGGCGCGCACGAAACGTTCGAGGCAATGCAGCTCGGCGCGGTGGATTTCGTCGCCAAGCCCGCGGGCGCGGTGTCTCTGGGGATCGATGAGCTGGCGCCCGTCCTCATCGAGAAGGTGCGCGCTGCTGCAAAAATGCCGTTGAGGTCGGCACGCCGTCTGAAGGAGCGCGTAAAACTGCGCACCGGCCCGAGGTCGGCGCAAGCGACGCCGATTAACCAAGTCCGGCTCCCGGTGCCACGTCCGCCGGCGGCGCGCGCACTGCCAGCCGATACCGTCGTGCTCGTCGGCACGTCGACGGGCGGCCCACCTGCCCTCGATGCGCTGCTTTCGCCCCTGCCCGCCGATTTCCCCTGGCCAATCCTGATCGCCCAGCACATGCCGGCCTCGTTCACCGGGCCCCTGGCTCGGCGTTTGGATCGACTGTGCGCTCTGCGCGTTGAGGAGGTGGTCGGACCCGAGCCGATCGAGCCCGGCCACGTGTACGTCGGCCGGGGCGATGCCGACATCATCGTCGCCCTGCGCAAGGAAAAGCCGATCGTCACCGCCGCCGCGCCTCTCGCAGACTACCCCTGGCACCCGAGCGTCGACCGGTTGGTATCGACGGCCGTCCGCCATTGGGGAGCCCAACGTCTGGTGGGGATCCTGATGACCGGTATGGGGAACGACGGCGCGAGCGCCATGTGCCGCCTGCGGGCGGGAGGTGGCCTGACAATCGCTGAGTCGGAAGCCACTGCAGTGGTGTGGGGCATGCCGGGCGAACTCGTGAAGGCGGGGGGGGCCGACATTGTCGCCCCTCTCGACGAAATTGCCGGCCAGCTCATGGATTGGGCTCGGGGCGGGCCGCGATGAACAAGCCCGTCATGCTGACCCTGAGTGCCGGAGACCTCGCCCAGTTCTGCGACTTTCTCTATCGGCGCACGGGCCTCCATTATGGCGAGTCCAAGCGCTTCTATATCGAGCGCCGCATCGCTGAACGCATGGGCACTGTCGAGGCGTCGAACTTTCCGGCCTACATGGCGCTTCTGCGAAGCGATTCTTCCGAGGCAGAAAGCCTTGTAAATAGCTTTACGGTCAATGAGACCTACTTTTATCGCGAAGACAGTCAGCTCCGCTGCATGAGCCGTGCACTGCTTCCTGAAATAGTGAAGCGTCGCGGGCCCGGCGATCTCATCCGCATCTGGTCAGTGCCTTGCTCGACTGGAGAAGAGCCCTATTCGATCGCGATCTGGCTCTTGGAAAACTGGCCGCTGGTCGACGCTTACAATATCGAAATCGTTGGCTCCGATATTGATACGCGCGTGCTGACCGGAGCCGGCATGGGCATATACGCCGAGCGGGCGCTTCAGCGCCTTTCGCCCGAGATTATCGATAGGTACTTCGAAGTGTCGGGTGGGCTGAAACAGATCATCAAAGACCTGCGCGAGTCCGTAAAGTTCACGCAGGTCAACCTGATGGATGCCGCCCTCACGGCCCGCCAGGGCCGCTTCGACATCGTCTTCTGCCGAAATCTACTGATCTATTTCGACGACGCTTCGCGGCTCGCGGCTTCGCACAACCTGTACGCCGCGCTCAATCCCGGCGGCTTCATCTGCTTGGGCCACAGCGAGTCGATGGCCCGCATTTCAGACCGCTTCGACGTGCGCCGTTTCGACGAAGCAATCGTCTATCAACGCCCGGTGCAATGATGGACGATGAGCTGCTCGAGCAATTCCTGATCGAAGGCCGCGAGCTCGTCGAGCAGGCGTCGAACGACCTGATCGCGCTGGAACGTGATCCTTCCGACGCGGCGCGGCTCGATACCGTGTTCCGCGCCGTGCATACGTTGAAGGGTTCGGTCGCCCTTTTCGACTTTGCACCAATGGGCACCGCACTGCATGCGGCCGAGGACCTGCTTGGCGCGTTGCGGTCCAGTAAGGCCGTTGCCGACCCCGTAATGTTCGACGCGCTTCTTGAAACGATAGATGCGAGCGAGCGGTGGATCGAATCGATCGCAAGCACCGGCAAGCTGCCGGCAAGCGCTGCGCAAGAGGGCCCGCGCCTTGCCGCCGCGTTGAAGGCTGCCGCGGAAGGCGAGCCGGAGGAAGCCACGGTCGCGCCAACCACGACAGGCTGGGTTTCCGATCTCCTAAGCTCCAGCGCGAACCAAACAGAAGCGCATCCCGCAACGGCGGTGCGTTACGTGCCCACCAAGGATTGCTTCCTGCGCGGCCAGGATCCGTTCCTCCTCGTGCGCTCGATACCAGAGCTGCTCGCCCTCAGAATCGAGCGCCGTGAGCCTTGGCCGGCGAATGCGTTCGACCCTCACTATTGCAACATGATCATCGAGGCATTGAGCGGCGCGCCTGCCGCGGAGCTGCGGCCGATATTCCGCGGCGCAGACGAGGACGTAACCTTCGTCGACATTGCCGAGCATGGAAACGCGGCCCAGGACAGTGCGCAGCCATCGCGCCCGAAACAAACCGACGGCTCCTCTCGCACGGTGCGGGTCGATGCCGGCCGCATCGACGCCCTCGTCGACCTTGTCGGCGAACTTATCGTTGCAAAAAACAACCTGGGGCAGCTCTCCGCGGACTCTACCAACTCGCATTTGGCGATTGCTCCCGCGTTGGCCTCGGCGGTTGTGGGCCTCGAACGCCTGACCGGCGACATGCACGGCGCGGTCATGGCCATGCGGATGACGCCGGTTGCCCGGACGCTTGGGCGCTTCCCCCGCTGGATTCGCGAAACAGCAGCGAAGCTCGGCAAGGAGGTGCAGTTCGATATCGTGGATGCGGGCACAGAAGCGGACAAGACGGTCGTTGACGGCCTATTCGAACCGCTGCTGCACGTTCTGCGAAATGCTCTTGACCACGGCATCGAGGACGCCGGTTCGCGCCAAGCTGCCGGTAAGTCGCCAAAGGGACGCATTCTTCTGGAGGCTCGACCGCAGGGCGATCAAATCATCATTTCCGTGTGCGATGACGGCGCGGGGCTCGACATCGCGAGGGTCCGCAAGGCGGCAAAGCGCAAAGCCATCCTCAGCGATGAAGCGATCGACGCGCTGGACGATGCCGCCGCCGCTGACCTGATTTTCATGCCTGGCTTCTCTACGGCCGATACGGTCACAGACATCTCCGGCAGGGGAGTCGGTATGGACGCTGTCCGCGCGGCAATTACGGCCCTGGGCGGCCGCGTGTCGATGTCGAGCAAGCTCGGCGCCGGAACGACCGTCCTGATGAGCTTGCCCCGCGCCATACAGATCTCGCAGGTCGTCACTGTTGAAGTCGGCAAGGAACGCTTCGGCGTGCCGATCGAAAACGTGTCCGAGACTTGCCGGATAGCGCGAGACCGCATCCTTCCCATCCGCAGCGGAGAGGCGTTCGTGCTGCGCAATCGCACGCTCCCGCTTTTGCGTTTGTCCGAGTTGCTACGTTTGCAGGCCCCACAGCGGCGGGAGGGCGACGCGAAAGTCTTGATCGTTGCATCGGGCGACCAGCGTGTCGGCGTCGAGGTCGATGGCGTTGGCGAGCGACTGGACGTGCTCTTGCGCCCTATGAGCGGCCTGCTTGCAAGCATGCGCGGCGTTCTCGGCACCGCACTGCTCGGTGATGGGGGTGTCCTCCTGGTCCTCGACCTTCCGGAGCTCACGTCATGAGCATTGCCATCGAACAAGGGCTCATTCGGTTCAAAGGCCACTGCGGTGCCGACGATGTGGAGCCATTGCTGACCGCTTTGGTGCGCGATCGTCAGCTCAAGGTCGATTTGACTGAAGCGGACCACTTGAACGCCGCCATTTTCCAGGTCCTGCAGGCATTTAGACCTGTGGTCCTGGGTTCGTCGCGTGACACCTTCGTGAGGACATGGTTGATACCAATGCTGCAATCAGGCCAAAGCCGCCAAGCCGGCTCGGCGCCACAAGCGGAGCGCCCATGACAACGACCATCATAA
Source organism: uncultured Alphaproteobacteria bacterium (assembly GCA_963726795.1). Classification (GTDB taxonomy): domain Bacteria; phylum Pseudomonadota; class Alphaproteobacteria; order Rhizobiales; family Hyphomicrobiaceae; genus Hyphomicrobium_A. The sequence continues at coordinate 18,752 of CAVSDD010000006.1, forward strand.
TTGTCGACGACAGCAAGCTTGCCCGGATCGTTGCCGGCAAGGCCGTCAGCGCCCTTCAGCCCGACTGGAACCGGGTGGAAGCCAGCAGCGCCGACGAAGCCCTCGCTCTCTTCGGCAAGCAGAAGATCGACGTGGCGCTCCTTGACTTCAACATGCCCGGAAAAAATGGCGTCGAGCTGGCGGGAGAGCTGAGAAAGGGCAGTCCCTCCATGCCCATCGCTCTCATCACCGCAAACCTCCAAACTGAGGTCATAGAGTTCTGCCCGGGCGGTCTCCGTAACATTCGTCGCCAAGCCGGTCACGACCGAAGGGCTCCAACCTTTCCTGACAGACGCAGCGCGCGCACTAGGCAACGCAAAAGCATGACGTCTGCAAAGGCCGAAGATACCGCCACGCCTCCCCTCACGCTGAATGAGCTGGAGCGTGACGCGCTTGCCGAGCTTGCCAACATCGGGGTGAGCCGCGCTGCTTCGAGCCTGCGCAAGATGGTGGGACAGCAGGTCCTGCTGTCGGTGCCGTCGGTGGAGGTTATGAGCCAGAAGACTGCAGCGGCGCTCATCGCCGAGCGCGAAGGCAACAGGCTGATCGCAGTGCAGCAGGAGTTTTCGGGTTCGTTCTCCGGCCGCGCGATGCTGATATTCCCGGAGGCAAAAAGCCTTGAGCTGGTCCGCGCAATCGTGGGGCCTGACATCGACAAAATGGATGCGGCCGAGGTCGAAGAGGAGGCGCTGGCCGAAACCGGCAACATCATCCTCAACGGTTGCCTCGCGACGATGGCCAACATTCTGCACCAGTCGCTCAGCGTATCGCTGCCGCAGGTGACGCGCGGAACGGGCGCGCGACTGTTTCAGATTGGCGAGGAGCAAACGGACAGCGGGCTCGTGCTCTTCTTGTACATCAACTTCTCGATCCTCGATCTGGATATGCGGGGCTACATCGCGATGCTGATGGACCTTCCTTCGCTTGCCGCGTTGAAAGTGCTTCTGGGCCAGTTCATCGCATCTGTGATGGGCGAGGAAGCAAACCAGCCCGAAGCGAGTGGAATATGAGTTGCAATTCAGATGCGTAGCGATCGACCCGTAGTTGCCGAGACGCCAGCCCGGCCGCCTGCGCCGCGGGACTTTGCGTCGATCGCTGGACCGCTGTTGCCCGCTCTCGAGCGCCATCCCGCGCCGCTTGTCGTGTCGGCCGCTCGCGCGGGCGGCAATCCGATCGTCTTCGTCAACGACGCCTTCAAGCGCTACACGGGCTTCTCCACAGTCGACATCTTCGGCAAGAGCCTCAACATCCTGCATGGGCCGGAAACCGATCCGGCCATCGTTGCCAACATCGAGGCGGCTCTAAGCGATGTCCGCGAAATAGAAGCGGAGATTCTGCAGTACCGGAAAGACGGAACGTCGTTCTGGGGATCGATAACCGTTGTTCCTGTATTCGTCGATGCCGAGACGACCTACTTCATGACGACACTCGCCACAGCGCAAGGCGGCGAACCGAATTCGGCGGAGGTGGCGCTCAGGGCCAGCCAAAAGCAGGTCAGCGACACCAACGCCCGCCTGCGGGTCATGCTTTCGCTCACGGGCGCCATCGCGGCCTGGGAGTGGGACATTGCCAAGAACAAGATTCTTGGCGACCCGCGATTTGCCGCGCTCTACGGCATCAGGCCCGAAGACGCAGCGGCGGGTGTAAGCCCCGACGTCTTCTTCTCCATCATCCACCCCGACGATCGGCCGCGTGTACGGCTGGCCATCGGCGGCATCCTTCGCGGCGCGGAGGTATTCTCCAAGGAATTTCGCATTCTGCTCGCAAACAACTCCGTGCGGTGGGTGCAGGCACGCGGCCGCTGCCAGTATGATCCATCGGAGCGGCCATCCCGCTTCAGCGGCGTCCTGATCGACATCACCGAGCAGAAGCTCGCCGCCGAGCGGCTGCGTATCGCCCAGTCCGCAGGAGGCATCGGCACCTTCGAGCACATCGAAGGTTTTGCCACGGCGACAGTATCTCCGCACTTCTGCAGGCTTCTAGGCCTACAGCCCGCGCACCACCTGCCCATTCACACTATAAATTCGGTTGTTCATACCGGAGATCCGCCGCTCATCGCCTCGCGCCATGGCGGCAGCCGGGAGGTGCACACCGAGCTGCGAATCGTACGCCCCGACACGGGCGAAGTCCGCTGGCTCGCCAAGCGAGGCGAATATCTGCGCGATGCAGAGACCGCGGGCTTGCGCTTCAGTGGCGTCATCTACGACGTAACGGCCTCCAAGCGTACCGAGGAAAGCCTTCTCACCTTGAATGAGACGCTCGAGAGCCGCGTTCAAGAGCGCACGCGCGAAAGGGACGGCGTCTGGCAGCTATCGAAGGATCTGCTCGGCATCGCCGATGCCAACGGCGTCTGGCTGAACGTGAACCCTGCATGGACGCGCACGCTCGGCTGGGAGTGCAGCGAAATCGTCGGACGCACCTCGCAGTGGCTACTCCACCCCGAAGACGGTGCGCAAACGAGGCGGCCCTTCGAAGCTCGTGACGGGACGAGCGTCAGCTTTCAAAATCGCCTGCGCACTCGCCTGGGCGAATACCGGTCGTTCGCGTGGACTGCCGTGCCGCAATCGGGGCATTTCTATTGCGTCGCGCGCGACGTGACCGAGCAGCTGCGCCGCGAAGATTCGCTTGCACGCGCCGAAGACCAGCTCCGCCAAGCGCACAAGATGGAAGCGGTCGGTCAGCTCACCGGCGGCATCGCGCACGACTTCAACAACATGCTGACCGGCGTGATCGCCTCGCTCGGCCTCATCCAGCGACGGATCAAGTCCGGCCGCACTGACGGCCTCGACGAGTTCATCGAAGCGGGAATGAATTCGGCGAGCCGTGCCGCAACGCTCACGCACTCTCTGCTCGCGTTCGCTCGGCGCCAATCGCTCGACGTCAAATCCCAAGACCTCAACGCGGTGATCACCGGCATCCAGGAAATCCTGCGTCGGCCCCTTGGGGAAGACATCGCTCTCGACCTGAAATTGGCCGAGGGCCTGTGGTTCGGCCTGACCGATGCCAATCAATTCGAAAGCGCGTTACTCAACCTGGCCCTCAACGCACGCGACGCCATGCCCGTAGGCGGACGCGTCACGATCGCGACGGCAAACGAGCAATTGAGCTCGCCCGAACCGGTGCATGACGGCGAGATCGCGCCTGGCGATTATGTCGTCGTATCGGTTTCGGATTCGGGATCGGGAATGGCGCCGGACGTGATCGCTAAGGTTTTCGAGCCGTTCTTCACGACGAAGCCCATCGGGCAGGGCACCGGGCTAGGGCTCTCTATGATCTACGGGTTCGTCAAGCAATCGGGTGGGTACGTCCGCATCGAAAGCGAGCCCGGCGAAGGCACGACCGTAAAACTCTATTTTCGCCGAGCGGCCGCCGAGGACAAACCGATCGCGGCCGTTCGCGGCCGACCGCTGCCTCGCAGCCGCGGAGAGACCGTGCTTGTCGTAGAGGATGATAGCTCCGTCCGATTCACGATCACCGAGCTTCTGAAGGAACTCGGCTACGCCTACTTCGAGGCTCCAGATGCAGCGACGGCGATCCCGTTCTTGCAGTCGGACCAGCGCATCGATCTGCTGGTGTCCGACGTCGGGCTTCCCAACATGAATGGACGGCAGCTGGCAGAGGTCGGCCGGCAACTGCGCCCCGAGCTCAAGGTGCTTTTAATCAGCGGCTATTCCGAGAAGGCTGCCGAGCGCGGTAGCTTCCTGGGGCCCGGCATGCAGATGCTGGGCAAGCCGTTTACGGTGGATACGCTCGGCGCGAAAATTCGCGAGCTGATCGAGCGTGGCCCGTTACGTCCGCTGTTTGGGGAAGAGCGGTCGAAGTTGCCGATGGCCCAACGCGTGCTCATGACCCATAGCGGTCGCGCCCTACGTAGGTAGATGGCCGAAAGCCGCCTCTCGCCTTCAGCTGGGCTCCGCCGAGCGCCAGCCGCCGGCCTACGCCCACGTGGGGGCTATTGTGGGCGGCGGAGCGCCGACAAATCCACTCAGCCAGCAATCATTGATGCTTTTCACGACGAGTTCAAAGTCGGGCAGCATCACGGGTTTGACCAAGTAGCAGTTCGCCCGGAGTTTGTAGCCGCGAGCGACATCCTGCTCTGCTCGTGAAGTCGTCAAGATGATGACAGGAATGAACGTCAGCCGAGAGTCTCTGCCTGATCCGAGCCAGCACATCGAGGCCATTGATCTTTGGCAAGTTGAGATCGAGCAAAATGAGGTGCGGCGTCGGCGCATCGTGGTGAGGCCCCTTTCGCTGCAAGAATGCGATCGCATCCTCACCATCGAGGGCAACGTGCAAGCGGATGGCCGGATTGGCCCCGCGAAAAGCTTCCTGGGTCAGCCTTGCATCGGCGGGATTGTCCTCGACTAAAAGGACATCTATCGCCTCCCCGACAACGCCTATCCGGTTCACTGGCGAGCTCCCAAACACGAGACATGGTGACCGAGCATGCTAGTCAGATAAGTATGCAAGCTTGTGATGGTTTTTTGCGTCACATTGCAATGAATTGGATGTACCCGGAGCATGAGAGCGCTTGCGCGCCAGCGTTCCCGCCGACGCCACTTAGGATCGCCTTGACCGACTCCCGCTTTTCCCTCACTCCGACGCATTAGGTAATCACGCAAACGAAGCGCATGATGATTCGATCATTGGCTTGCTACACGCAGGCGTCGATGACCGAGAGATGTTTAGGCTCCCGCCTGTAATCAGGATGGAAAGCCCATGGAAGCTCGTAAGCTAATCGCTGGCGCCGTTCGTACTCCCGATGAGTTGAAACTCGTTGGTCAAGCTTTCGCGGAGGCGTGGGACGAGATTGCCGATCGCTACGACGTAGATGTGGAAAAGGTTCGGCTTCAGTTGGCCCACGCTGTTCTCGCCGTGGCGCACGAACAAGGGCAGACTGTTGCAGGAATGAAGAACGCAGCATTGCGAGTGATGCGGCTTGCGTTCCTGGAGGTGCCAGGGCTCGCTAAGGCGAAACCCGGGAACTAGCCGCAGATCATTTCGTGACAACGACGCTGTCGAAGCGCGGTCGAAGGGCACCTGGTCGAATACCGGAAGACGCGATGAAGCGGTGACATTCACACTGTCACGAACTCCGATGAGAAACAGATGGCCTCGAAGGTCAACTTTATCTCAGACCGCCCCGGCTCAACCGTAATTCGCTCCACCCGCAAGCCGCCGCATTCGAGGCTCAAGGCGTCGGGGTCTTCAAAGAACTCCTGCAAGAGTCGTTGTGCAGCTCGCCGCAATACCTCAACGGTCGGAGTTTGATTGGCCCATTTCCAGCCGAGCAATTCCATAAGCCTGTGGACGCTTATGAAGTCGAAACCCTGCAGAATCTCGCGGATCGCGGCCCACTCAGTAGGTTCCGGTGGCTTTGAGAGCAGTTGAAGCGTCATGGGGTGCCTCTGCTTTTGTCTTCGCGTTTCTAGCGTCGCGCTGAGTGCCTCTCCCTAACATGAGTTAGCATCGAAGCGGCAAAGGCTCTCTGTCGACGCGAGAGACACCAATTCATTGCAATGTCTAATGAGAAGACGCGGCAAGCCTACACCCTTATCAGAGTAGCGTGACCGCCTTCGAACCCCTCAACCATCAGGAGCGCGCTGCATGAGCACCAAAGGAAGGGGCGTCGCACCAATCGATGTTCTGCTCGTCGAAGATAGCCCCGGAGACGTGCGGCTGACCCAAGAGGCATTTCAGGAATTAGACGCAAATGTTCGACTACACGTCGCACGAGACGGCGTCGAAGCCATTGCATTCCTGACGCGAGCTGGCTCTCACTTCGACGCGCCCCGTCCCGACCTAATCCTTCTCGATCTCAACATGCCAATACTGAACGGCATGGAGGTTTTAACGTGCATCAAGGCGGACGCGAGCCTCAAACTCATCCCCGTCATCATGCTGACAATCTCGGACTCCGAAGAAGACATCGTCAAAGCCTACGAGTTGGGTGCCAACTGTTACCTGGGCAAGCCGGTCGAACTTGGGCAGTTCGAAGCCGTCGTAAAAAGCGTGAATGATTTTTGGCTCGGCGCGGTCAAGCGCCCGCACGGTTCTAGCATTGGCGTTGCGCAACTCATGGGCGCTTCGTGACCGGCCAATTGTCTTCAGGGCAGGGTTGTTCGGAGTAACAGCGCCGCGTTAGAGCCCGCGCCAAATGGTGGCAATGTGTAGAGAGTTACCGGCGCAAATCTACACCATTCCCGAGTACTTAAGTCCTCAAAGGAATCTACCGTCCCGGCAGGGCAGTCCCATGAATGTTATCGGACAGAACGGGTCGCCGATTGAGGTTCTTCTTGTTGAAGACAGTGCGGGCGATGTTAGGCTCACGATAGAAGCCTTCCGTGAAGCAAACCACGCAGTCCACGTGAACGTCGCGAGCGATGGTGTGGAAGCCATGGCGTTCCTGCGACGAGAGGGCGTTCACGCGAATGCACCTCGCCCGGATTTAATCCTCCTCGATCTTAACATGCCGCGGATGGATGGCCGCGAAGTCTTAGCTCACATGGCAGGGGATGCGAGCTTGAATCTTATACCGACGGCCGTCCTGACCACTTCCGATTCAGATGCAGACATCCATAAAAGTTATGAGCTAAGCGCCAATTGCTATCTCACGAAGCCGGTCGAACTAGACGCGTTTGAAACCCTCGTAAAAGCAATCAACGATTTTTGGCTCACCAAGGTGAGGCTGCCCACGCACAGCGACACCCGTCACTAATGACGCCGAGCCTTCGCGGGGCCTGACCCCAGCCGAACTAAGCATGAAGAGTCCATCGTCGGCGCCTCCCTCGATGAACGCCTCAGCCGCTTCCACTTACGCCGAGCGCGCTCATCGAGTGCATGCCAGTAACTCTCCGAGCTACCGAAGTCCTCGCGGCTGGGGCTCACCAAGTTCTTCGAGCACACTGAGGGCGATGGGAAGACGGTCCTAGACAACGAGACTATCACGCATCACGCGATCGTTGGCCTCGATTAGCAGTTCGCGCAGCTTGACCTTGCGCTTGATCGGCGGACGGCTATCCCGGCGGTTGAGGTCGAGCAAATCGGAGCACCACAACCGGCGCCCTTCGACATCAGAACCTTGAAATTAGGCTTGCCGTCGCTGTCGCACTTGTTCAGCTCGCTTGGCGCGCAAGCCTTAGGTGGCCCGGCTTCCCATCCGGCTGAAGAACTGGTGCAGCGACGCGATTGCGTCCTAGCCGTTTGGCGTCATAGAGCGCCCGGTCTGCGCGGGCAACCGCTTCGCCAATATTTGTCGTTACCGGAGCCACACCAATAGATACCGTCATGTGGGCTGGCCCGATATCAGAGAAGTCGACGCATTCGATCATTTGGCGAACCTCATTGGCGACTCTAACCGCTTTGGTCAAATTCACATCGAGGAGGAGGACGAGGAATTCTTCGCCGCCATACCGGACAACGATGTCGCCCCGCCGTAGCCTAGCCTTGAGCTTGTCGGCGAACCTGCGCAGCAGGCAATCGCCTGCTTGGTGGCCAAATTCGTCGTTGACGGCTTTGAAGTGGTCAAGGTCGAGCATCATGACACAAAGACCATAGCCCTTGCGCTTGGCGAAGGAGACTATGCCCTCGGCCTGCTCGTCGAGGAAACGTCGGTTAAGGAGACCGCTGAGCGGATCATGCATAACCAGATGCGCAACTTTCCGCTCCGCCTTGCGCCGCGCATAGTCGTTACGTTCAATAATGACCGAGCAGTAAGCACCTATCGCTGCTAGCACCAGAATTGCCCCCACTATGACTACCGGCAACACTGCTTGCACCTTCACTACTTCCGCATGCTGAAGGACCAGCCCTCCGAAGAACAGCACGGAACCAGTGGCTAGGATTTGCAATCGACCGTAGTGACCTCCATCCCATGGACTGCTGATGGCGCGCATCATTCCTGTCCTGGCTCCGAGCAGGAAGGGCGTCGCTGCAAACGCGAGGGCAAAGGCTGTCGTTGTCAACGACATTGCGCCATGAAAATCCGCGGCGCCGTAGACGTAGCCGGTGAGCGAGACCAGAGGCGGCATGATGCCAGCCATTGCTGCGCCTTGGCTCAACCGAGGGAAACGCAGATAGCGCAACAAGAACGCCAGGGCGACCATCAGGAACATCGCAGCGGTGTTCCAACCCATCGACGTACCCACACCCGCATCCCGCGCGAGTGTGTATTGGAACGGCGCGATACGTGACAACCAGTTGACGCCGATTGAGACCTCGATGAGCCTTACGATTGCGAGTGATGCAGTGGCGAGGAGCGCGATCGCGGCGGCTCGTGGAATCTGAAATGGCCTGATAGTCGAAACGGCAAGTCCGGCCGCTATGAAAAACATTGCCGTCAGCGGATGTGAAGCGGGCCCTCCGGGGATTGGTCGCCACACCCGCTCGACATTAAAGGCATAGCCCATGAGGATGAGCGCACCGCCAAAAATGGAGCAGAGTGCCCCCCAATGACCGAGCTGGATCATGGCCTTTGCAGTACGTTCACCGCGACACCTTTTGGCTGCCACGGCTCTCTTGTTTGAAGCCAAGAATTCTTCGATCATCGGCCCGTGCAAAGTTCGCTCGAAAGTTAGGCCCTGCAAAGGATGCGCCGGTTCCACGTCGGTGAAGTCCCAAATGGCGTGTTGGAGAGCTGAAGGCGCTCGTTGGATACTGTCCCGTAATACTGGACTGTCGTTAGTCCAGGTTCCGGCACAGCAGACGGGGGTGTTTTACGAATGATGGTCCGGCTTTTTGATATTTGATTCCATCTCGGCCTTGATCTCAGCCGCGCCATCCCGCAGCGCATCGCTCAATTTCTCGAGCTTGTGAGCCGCGACGTGCAGCCTGTTGGCGCTCTCGTGCTGGATGTCAGCGTCGGCACGCTCGTCTTTCGCTAACTTGGCAATGTCGTCGGCTTTCACGACCATCCCATCGAACTGTTGGTCTACCAGTTGGTTCAGCACTGTCTTGCCCATCTGTTTCTATCCTGATCTTACGGGCGATCTCGCCCTTTTTATCTGGCTAGGTGATACCCGCAGGATGAAGGAAGTTGCAGCTTTATAGAGCCAAGTGGTCTCAACGGGTCGACAAGAGCTGCGCGCGCGCTTAAGCAGTCAACTCAGAGCAGCGCCGCAACCGTGTCCGCGAGCCGCTTTGCTGTGAATGGCTTCGTAAGCATTTCTGCTCGACCAGGAAGTTCTTGGAGGCGTGGAAGCCTACGTCCGGACATGACGACGATAGCGATATTCGGCCACGAAACAGCGACCGTCTGTGCCAAGAGCAGGCCGTCAACCAAACCCGGCATCTCGATATCTGTGACGAGCGCCGAAATGCTCTCGTCTATGAGCTCCAGGGCCTCGTCGCCGGTCGCCGCTTCCACCACTTCGTATCCGGCGTCGGAAAGGATTTCACAGGCCGATCGACGAACCAGAGGCTCGTCCTCGACCAATAAGACTTTCTTCCGGGAGAGCGACATCTGGAGAAACGACGCGCTAAGACTGCGGTTCCGGATCGCTTGGAGGCTCCTCTACCGGCAGAGTGTCTGGTCCTGGAGGTTCGATCGGATTGTCGGGAGTGTCTGGCTGAGGTTCGCCGGGCATATCCGGGCGTCGGGGTGGCTTGGGATCGTTGTTTGGCTGCATTCACAATCTCATCGGACTAGACGACGACGGTCACAAACAATCAGAAGTTTACGTTGGTTCCAGCGAACCAACGCTGAGCAGGCTTGTCGGTGGTCCACAGCCGTCACTTCCGTTAATGGCCGAGGCTGTCTGAAAACGCGCGTCATTGGCGGACGCTTAGAAATCCATTTCTCGACCTAGCCCCTCTGGCTGTCGCAAGCATAAATCAACGCGCTGCGGCCGCCTCTCGACGCCTGTGGCGCATGCCGTCAGGAAAAATCTTCTAATGCGGTTCTGAGCGCCGGTGTTTTCACACAGCCTCGGCCCTTAGCGGACATTTCAATTCGCTGCAGACGCCAACCAACTTCGTAGCGCTCTCTTCCGCGACGGTTGACGAGAGGCTCGCCTTCCGGTGACCCCTGAACGCAACCTGACGCGGGCATACCGCGCAAGAGTCGCATAGGAACCTGTCCCCAGGTTGTCCACCGCGCGCCTGTTGATAGCGGGGACGAAATTCCTCTTCCGTCGCCATGGCCGCAACTTAAGCGTAGCCAAGCTCCGTTGCGTCAGTAGCGAAAGGAGTTCAGTTGCGAATGTAGCAATAGAAAGCGCACGCCATGTACATTAGGCGTCGGCAGTGGATCGTGCGTCTTGCAATGCTGGCCGCTATCCCGGCCGCTTGCGCGGCTATCTCGGACGGAGCCCATGCGCAGGCCGTAATTGACGGTGGCGCAACGGAGACGGTGCCCGGTACCCAGGCCTCTCCTTGGAACGTGGGCGGCGACCTTACGGTCGGTGATACCACCACCGGCACGCTGAACATCCTCACGACCGGCACGGTCATCAACGACAACGGCTTTGTCGGGAACGGCGTCGGTTCCACCGGCACGGTGACGCTTACCGGTCCGACGGCCACTTGGACCAACAATGCCGAACTTTATATAGGCAACAGCGGCACCGGCACGGTAACGGCGACGAACGGCTCGATCAGCAATGTTGGTGGCTACCTGGGAAACAATGTCGGTTCGTCAGGAACGGTCACGCTCAACAACTCGATCTGGTCGATGGGAACCGTGTTTGTCGGCGTGAGCGGAACCGGCAACTTGCAAGCGCTGAGCGGCTCAAGCGTCAACACAAATGACGGAATTATCGGCGGCAACGCGGGAGCCGTGGGCACGGTCACGATCGACGGCACCGGCTCGGCCTGGCACGGCAACAACATCTCGGTCGGCGCCGGTGGACAAGGATCGCTGACGATCAGCGGCGGCGGCAACGTCGACAATCAATACACGGCCATCGGCGACGCGCCGGGTGCGGTGGGCGAGGTAACGGTCACCGGCGCGGGCTCGAGTTGGACGCACATCTTGCTGCCCGGCGGCTATTCGTACCTTGGAAAATCAGGCAGCGGCACGGTGAATGTCTCGGCCGGAGGATCGTACGACGCCGGCACGGCTTTGTTTCTCGGGTACTTCGCCGGATCCGACTCAACAATCACGGTCACCGGCACGAACTCATTGGTTACGACCTCCGGCTCGATGAACACAGTTAGTGGCAACTTCGCGCATTTGACGGTCTCCGATGGCGGAACTCTGTCTGCCGGAAACTTGAGCCTCAGCTCGCCCGACAACACGCTCACCGTCGAAACGGGCGGATTTTTGAATGCGCCAGGCGGTTTTAGCATGGGCGGAGTGGACAATTCCCTGCTGATCCAGAGCGGCGCCACGGTGACGACTGGCTTTGTCGATCTCGGAGGCTTCAGCGGCTCGGGTACGACCACCGCGATCGAGACAGGCGCCGGCACGACGTGGACGAACGATGGCGTCGGGTTGGAGAACGGCACGATGACGATCTCGGCCGGAGCAACCATGACGAGCGGCGGGTATACCTACGTCGGAGACACGGGCGCTACGACTCCTGCTCATGTCATCGTGACCGGAGCGGGCTCCAATTGGACGGTCAACAACGAACTCGATATCGGCTATTTCGGCGCAGCGACGATCGAGATCCTCGACGGCGGCACGGTCAATAGCGTGACGGCGCTTGTGGGTGCCTTTTCGGGAGGTCCGACCACCGGCGATGCGACGGTTGACGGCGCGGGCTCGGCTTGGACCAACTCCGGCGATTTCACTGTCGGCTACGGGGACTCCTTCACCGAACCGGTCATCGGTACTGTCACCATCACAAATGGCGGTGTCGTCAGCACCGACAACGCCTTCATCGGCTCGCAGCTTTCGGGCGTTGGCACCGTTACGATCGGCGGCGCGGGCACGGGATCGCAGTTCAACTTCACCACTGATCTCATCGTCGGCGATCAGGGCGAGGGTACGCTGAACGTGCTTGAGGGCGGTACGGTCACCGGGCCAACGATGACGATCGCCAGTCAGGTGGACAGCACCGGCACCGTCAATCTCGGAGCTGAAGCGGGGCAGACCCCCGCCGCACACGGGACGCTCGACGTACCGCTCATCACCTTCGGCGCGGGGGCCGGGACGCTCGTCTTCAACAACACAGACACCAACTATACGTTCGGCGCGGACATGTCGGGGCCCGGCACGATCCTCGTGCAGTCACCTGGCGAGACGGAGTTCACCGGCAATTCGACAGGCTTCAGCGGCACCACGACGATCACCAACGGCAAGCTCGCCGTGAACGGGACGCTCGGCGGTGACGTCGAGGTTGACGCCGGCGGCACGCTGCAGGGCATCGGCACGGTCGGCAATTTCACCGCGCTTTCAGGCGGCACGGTCGCGCCGGGGAACTCGATTGGCACCTTGACCGTGACCAACACCGTGCAGTTCGATCCTGGCTCGATCTACGCGGTCCAGATCACGGCAGCGGGGCAGACCGATCTCATCCACGCGCTCGGTACTGCAACGCTCAACGGCGGCACGGTGTCCGTCACGAGCGCACCCGGCAACTACACCCCGCAGAAGTATACGATCCTGACCGCTGACGGCGGAGTTTCGGGCGCATTTGCAGCCGTCGTGACTGACCTCGCCCTCATCAGGGCCAGGCTGACCTACGATCCGACGGATGTGTTTCTCGAGCTCTATCTCAACCCGGACTTCTGCTCGATCACGCAAACCAAGAACGAGTGCGCCGTCGCGACCGCCCTGCAGCAGTTCCCCGCCGACAACCCGCTTTATCAGCTGGTCGTGGGGCTCGATAAGGAGGGTGCGTTGCAGGCGTTCAACGCGCTGTCGGGAGAGATCCACGCGACTGTGCAGGGGCTTCTCGCCAACGACAGCCACTTCGTTCGCGACGCAATGGACGGCCGCCTCATCCAGGCGTTCTACGGGAGCGGTGCGGGGCAGGTGGTCGTGCTGGCTGCGGGGTCTGCACCAACAGCCGTCGCCTCGATCGACAATTCGAGCCGCATGTCGCTCGGTGCCGGCGCGCGCACGCGCAGGCCCGAGCCCGCCTACGAGCCGGACTACGCGCGCGGCCTCGTCTATTGGGCACGCGCCTTCGGCTCATGGGGCCAGTTCGACAGCAACACCAACGCGGCAACAGCACAGCGCAATCTCGGTGGCTTCATCACCGGGCTCGACCAGTCGATGGGTTCCGGCTGGCGCGGTGGATTTGCGACCGGCTACATGGGCTCGCAGGTCGATGTCGGTGCACGTTCCAGCACCGCCGACGTCAACAGCTTCGTGCTCGCGGCCTACGCCGGCGGCGGATATGCGGGGCTCGCGCTGCGGACAGGAGTCGGCGTGGACCTGGAACGACATCGATACCGATCGCAACGTGATCTTCCCCGGTTTTTACGAGCGTGAGAAGGCTAACTACGCCAGCAACACGGGGCAGATCTTCGGCGAGGTCGCCTATCCGGTCCTCACCCAAGGCGTCGCCTACGAGCCGTTCATCGGGCTCGCCTACGTTCATGTCGGCAGCGGCAGCTTCAATGAGGACGGCGGCATCGCCGCCCTTGATGCGGGCACCAACGATCAGAACGTCGGGTTCTCCACCCTGGGCGTGCGCTTAGGAACCGGTTACCGCTGGCTCGGTGTCTGGACGACCCCGCACGCCTCGCTTGCTTGGCAGGCCGCATTTGGCGGCGTCACACCGCAGCAGAGCTACGCGTTCGCCTCCACGGGCATCGGGTTCGAAATCGGCGGCGTGCCGCTTGCGCGTAACAGCGCGCTCCTTGACGCCGGCGTCGACTTCGCCGTGGCTCCCAATGCGACGCTGGGACTTTCCTATGCGGGCCAGCTTGCAAACTCGGTGCAGGACAACGGCGTGCGCGGACGCTTCAACTGGAAGTTCTGAGCCAATGGTATGTCCGTTTCTGGGACGTTGCCGACATCGTCGTGAATGCCCGTCTCGTAGTGCTGAGAGGAGACCGATCGTGCCACGCGCTGAGTTGCGCCCCGGAATTCAAGGAGCATATTGAAACATTGAACCCATTAAGCATTTTCCGGCCTTAGCGATTTCTCTGAGCGTCCGTCGGTGACCCGGATCAAGGTGTTGCGCCGGTCGCGGCGGCTACATCCCATACCCGCGCCACACCGTCGTATGAGGACGTGACGACGCGCTTGCCGTCGGGGCTGAAGGCCGCGGTCTGCACCTCGCTGCCGCCGGTATTGAACGTCACGATGAGCGCACCGGTCCGCGGCATCCCAGACGCGCGCCGTCTTGTCGTGCGAGGCGGTCACGATGCGCTTGGCATCGGAGCTGAACTCGGCATCCGCGACCGCGCGCTCATGGCCCGTCAGCGTCGCCAATGGCTGGCCGGTCGCGGCGTCCCACACGCGCGCCGTCTTGTCCTGCGAGGCGGTGAGTACCCGCGTGCCGTCGGGGCTGAAAGCCGCCTGCGTCACCGCCCGCCCGTGGCCCGCAAGGGTGACGAGCAACGCGCCGGTTTTGGCGTCCCAGATCCGCGCCGACTTGTCGGCCGAGGCGGTCACGACCTTGCTGCCGTCGGGACTGAAAGCTGCACTCAACACCATGCCTGTGTGACCCGCGAGGGTTGCAATCGTGGCGCCGGTCTTGGCGTCCCAGATGCGCGCCGACTTGTCGGCCGAGGCGGTCACGACCTTGCTGCCGTCGCGGCTGAACTGCGCCCCCATCACCGGACCGCCATGGCCCTTGAGGTCGGCGTCGGCCTTGCCGTCCGCGGCGTTCCACACGGTGGCGGTGTTGTCGCGCGAGGCGGTGACGACGCCATTGCCATCGACACTGAAGGACGCCGACTCGAGCATCTCGCCGTGACCCGAAAGCGTGAGCAGCAGCGCGCCGCTGCCGGCATCCCAGATGCGCGCCGTGCCGTCGCGCGACGCGGTCACGATGCGCTTGCCGTCCGGACTGAACTCGGCGCTGCGCACACTCTCGCCGTGACCCGCGAGCATCGCGATCACCACGCCGGTCTTGGCATCCCAGATACGAGCTGTCTTGTCGCTCGAGGCAGTGACCACCTTGCTGCCGTCGGGGCTGAACGACGCGCCGGCGAGATCGGCGGAATGGCCCGTAAGCGTCAGGACCGGGGCTGGCTTCACCAGCGTTGGCGGGACGGACGCCGATGGCCAGTTCGAAAGCGACAGTGACGAGCATTGCGTAGAGAAGTGGCGCTATACGCGTTTGGCTGCGGGCGACACCATCCTCGGCTCCATTACGCTCGTGGGCGCGACTCCTCGCGCAAAACGCCTACTGCACGAGCACCTTCTTGCCGTCGGTGCCCTTGGCCTCACCGCCTTTGAGCTCGCCGCAGCTGTCGCCGACGAACGTCCCGCTCTGGGTGATCGTGCGCTTCACCGGAGATCGATTGCCCACCATCCGTGCCGGACGTGGTGCTGTCGATCTTCACCTGGAACGCCTTGGCAAAATCGCCGCTCATCTCGGTGCGGCTCGTGACATCGCGCTCGTTGAAGTTGCATTGCGCGTCGACGGTGATCTTGTCGCCGGTCTTGCTGACCTCGTACTTCGAGCAGCTCTGCTTGTGCTCGATCTTGCTGGCGGCCACCGTGTTCTTCTCCATGTCGGCGTCGATGCACATGGTGAGAACCTGCTCCTTCGGACCGTTGCCCTCGTCCATGACGGTCTTGAGTTCCCATTGGCCGGCTTTGCGCAGCGGCAGGTCGATGTCCTCGCCGGCGCGCGACTGCAGGCGCGGCGGCGATGCAGACGAGCGCGGCGAGAGTCATAAGAGTGGCGATCCTGGTCATGGTGCTGATTTCCGTCTCTGTTCACTGAGTGATTGATGGGGAAGCTCAGGGCTTGATGGCGACGCCCCACGGCAGGCGCCCGACCGGCACCGAGCGTTCAGGCTTGAGGCTTGCGACGTCGACTTGCGTCAGATCGTTGGTGAGGCCGTTGGCCGTGTAGAGCTTGGTGCCGTCCGGCGACAGTGCCATGTGCCAGGGCCGCTGGCCGACGAGCACGAAATCCTTGGTATCGAAGGTCGCCGTGTCGACCACGGCGATGCGGTTGGCGCGCCCGATGGCGACGAACGCGAGCTTGCCGTCGTTGGAGAACTCAATGCCCATCGGCTGGATGAGTTCTGGCCGGACGCCTGGGATTTTGAAGCCGAACTTCTTGATGATCTTGAACGTCGTGGGATCGATCACCGCCACGGTGCCGCCGACCTCGGCAGAGACCCAGACCTGCTTGCCGTCGGGCGTGAAGCGCGCAACGCGCGGGCGCGTGTCGACCAGTACGTTGGCCAGCACCTCGAACGTCTGGGCGTTGATGATGTGCGCCATGCTGGTCGCTTCCGAGGTCGCGGCAACGAGCTTGTCGTCGGGGCTCACCGACATGCCCTCGGGCTCGACGCCGACTTCGATCTCGGAGAGAACCTTGCCGCTCTGGCGATCGAGCACCGTGACGAAGCCGTCGTCCTCGTTGGCGACGAAGATGTGCTCTCCCTTGTGGTCGATATCGAGTAGCTCGGGATCGGGTCCTGTTGGCATATGGCGCGTGACTTCGAGCTTCTCGGTATCGATGACGTCGAGCCGGTTGTCGTCGCCGGCGCAGATGAGAACTTCCTTGAAGTCGGGCGTGATGACGATGCCGCGCGGCCGCTTGCCGACGGGAATGATTTTCACGACCTTCAGCGTCGTGGCGTCGAGCACCGTGACGGTATTGTCCTTTTCGTTCGTCACGAAGAGGGTCGAAGCGGAGGCGGCTGGCGACAACAAGAAGGCCATCAACACGAAAAGTGCAGGAATGCGCATCACTGGCTCCCTTTGGCTTCGGCCTGGCTCTTGAGCGGGCACTTCGTCTCGGGCAGGTCGAAGCCGAGCGTGTCGGTGAGATAGCTGGGGATGCAGGAAGCCCTCCTGCGGTGAGATCGAGACCAGCGCGCGCGGGCCCGCGATGAGGATCGGCTGGCGCAACTGCTGGTCCCAGGCGCGGAAGTTCATTCCCTCGCCCTTGAAGCCGGCGACCTCGAAGTGATCCGAAAGCAGGTAGTCGCGCACGCTTTTCGGGTCGTTCGTGCCGGTGCGCACGACCGCCTCGCCGAATACCCGCACGGCGAGCCACGCCGTGTAGTCGCGCTCGGTCATCACGCGGCCCGTCTTCTTTTCGAAGCGGTTCTGCATCTGCGTGCCGGCGTATTCCTCGAATGAGCGATGCCAGGCCACGGCGATGAGGCCATGCGTGCCTGCGACGGGGCGCGGCTCGGCGGTGCGGAACATCAGGTAGTCACCGAAGATGTCGGCCTCGTCGGCGACGATGACGACGTCGTGGTCGGCCACGCCCTGCGTGAGCATCGGCATCTGGGTCTGGATTTGCTGATGGCCGGTGTCGGTGCGGCGCGAGCCGGCGTCGAAGGAATAGACCGCCTCGCCGACGATCTTGCCGCCAAAGCGCCCGGCAGCGCGGCGCACGGCGGCGGCGTAGCCCTCATCGGCCGGCGTCTTGCCGACGATCAGGAACCAGCGCCGCCACCGCTTCCAGACGAGATACTGGGCGAGTGCGTCCGCGCGCATGGCCCAGTTCGGCGCGATGTGAAACACGTTGGCGCGGCACTGCTCCTGACGCAGCGCGTCGTCGCTCGTGCGGACATCGAGAATGACCGCGGACTTTGCTTCCGGTAGGTCGGAGACGGCGGTTAGATCGGCCGCCTGCAGGTCGGCCACGATGAGCCCGTTGCCGGCGGCGAGCAGCTCCTTTGCCTTGGCTACGACGTCGCCGCCTTCCGGCACGATCGCCTCCAGGAGCTTGTACTCCTGGCCGATCAGGCGCCCCGTACGATTGTCCTCCTCGAGCGCGATGCGCGCGCCCTGGATGCCCTTGTCTTTGACGTCCTTGTCGACGAGCGAAAGCGGTGGCGGCTTCGTTGTAGTCCTTGCCGAGGTAGACGATCGTCGTCACGAGGTGGGCTGCGGCGGCCTTGCCAGCGGCAGGAGCGGCAGGCGCAACAGCGTCATCCGCGGCGAAGGCTGCGACGGCACCCATCGCAATCGCGAGTATGCCCACGAATAGATGCACGCGACGCGGGCCGTACAGTGCGACCATCAAAGGCTTCAACTCAAAGCTCCTCGTGCTCGCAGGCCGCGTCGCCGAACGGCGCATGCTCGAATGAACGGCCCTTGACGCGGCGCGCTCCGCGCCAAGGGCCGCAAACGTGGCGTTACCAGTGGCGCCGCTCGGGGCCGCCCGCGAACAGCGTGCGGACCCAGGCCATGATCTTGAAGACGTCCTGGTCCGTGTCGATCAGCTCGCCGAACGGCGGCATCGGACCGACGACGCCCTCGCTGCCTCTGCGCGCGTAGCCGGCCTTCTGCAGCTCCTGACTGCCGAGCGAGATCAGACGGAACAGCGTGTCGTCGTCGTCGCCATAGACCCACACCGTGTTGGTGAGCGGCGGGCACATGCCGCCGCCGCCGCCGCCGCCGTGGCAGCCATTGCAGCTCTTGCCGAAGAACAGCTTCTTGCCTTCGGCGATCGCCACGGGATCGTCGGTATAGGGGTTCTTCAACGAGCCCTTCGGCGATTTGAGCGACGCGTTCGATCGGCTTCATCGGATGCGCCTTGATGTCGGCTGCGCTTTCCGGCGTGCCTGATGCGGCCTTCATGAAGGTAACCGGTGAGCCGCCCGGCCAGGGCGGTTGGGCGCCAGCGGCGGGTGCCGCGGCGTCACCCGATGCGGCTGCGGGAGCTGGCGCGGCGGGCGCTGGTGCTGCCGCCGCCGGAGCGGCTGGCGTGGTGTCGGCTGGCTTTGCCGCGTCGGCGGGTTTGGCCGGCTCGGCCGCCTTCGGTGCGTCGTCTGCGGCCGCAAGCGGATGCACGTAAGCAATGGCGCCGGCCAACAGAAGCGCGGCGGTGACTTGAAGTGTAGCCCTGTACATGAAGTTCCCTCGTGCTGCTTTTTCTCTAGATTCAGTCGACGATTGCGAAGGCTTGGCCTTCGAACCGGCAATGCGATGCGGGAGCCTGAGTGCTGCTCGCCGTGGCGGGGATTTCGTGCGGACGAGCGGCCGTGACGTGCAGCGAGCCTGCTTGCACATCGAGCGCGAAATCAATGTCGCGCGAGGTAGCGGGCTCGCTTAAGTTGCGAAACTCGGCGCAGGCAAAATACCCACCGTCCGACTTCGATCGCCCGACCGGCTGGTCGATCTGGATCAGTTCGAGCGGGATAGTTTTCCCGTCGGCGTCGACGAAGGGGAATGCACCGTTCTTCTGGTGCGCTGCAACGTACTCGTGCACGGCTGCCCATCACCTGCCACGCCTCGATGCCGGCGACCGCGCTCTTGCGCTCGAGCGTCGGCAGCCACCACCAGAGCAGCGGCGCGCGCGTGATCATCATCCAGGAGCTGCCGTCGGGCTGGGGATCCTTGTGGACGCGGATGTCTACGAGCTTCAGCTCGTCGCCCACGGGCTTCAGCCAGAAATCGACCGCGTACTTCTTTTGCGGCTGTCCCCTTTTCGCGAAAGATCACGTCGGGAAACCAGCCGAATGCCTTCAGGCCGCGCACCACGCGAACGCTGTCGAACTCGAGCGCAAGCGTCGTGCCGGTTTTGCCGTCGCGCAGGGAAAAGACACCGTCCTTGCTGCGGGCGGCGATGATTTTCATGACCGCGGCGCTGACGTCATCGTCACTGAAGTCTTTGGCTGCCGCGCCCTCACGACGAGCAGCGACAAGGCGAGCGCAGCAAGTGCCGCTACATCCTTGAGCGGCATGCCCGCGAAACCTCGGCTCGGCGACGCGATCACTTGACCTCCTCGATGTCGAGGCCGTCGAACGTGTAGCGCGGCTTCTGCGTCCAGACGCCGTCCTCTTGCACCGGGACCTTGTGGATCTTGACCTCACTGACTTTGAGCTTGCCGCCCTTGTCCTCGAGCCAGAAATCGACGTCGTAGTATTCGTCCTTGCTGCCGGCCTTGCGGAAATCGGTGCACGCGAAAGAAGCGACCGTCCTTTTTCAGGCGGCGGATCGGCTGGTGGATCTCGACGAACTGCAGCGGCACGGACTGATGCGTCTGCTCGTCCTCGACGTAGTAGACGCCGTTCTCGTCACGCTTGGCCGCAATCTCGCCGTTGACGGCGCTCATCACCTGCCAGTTGCGCACGATCTCCATGTCGCCCGGATGCTCGGAGACCGGGAGCCACCACCACGCGACCGGCATGCGAGTGATCATCGTCCAGCTGTCGCCTTCGCGCTTGGGCGCCTTCTGCACGCGGATGTCGGCGAGCTTCAGCTTGTCGCCGTCTTCCTTGAACCAAAAGTCGATCGCATACTTCTTTTTGGGGTCGCCGCCGTGCTCGTGGAAGATGACGTTGGGGAACCAGCCGTACCCGTGCATCCCGCGCACGATCCGGATCTCGTCGAAGTCGAGCTTCAGGTCGTCGTCGAGCTTTGGATCGTGAAAAACGAAGAGCGCCGTCCTTGGAATGCTCGTCGATGGTCGCTTTCGAGGGCCGCAGTCGCGTCTGCCTCGGTAAATTCCTTGGTGGTCTTCGGTGCCGCCGCGAGCTCGTCGGAATAGGCTTCGCCTTAGCCAGGTTTGCGGCGGTATCCTTCAGGAAGGCATCCTTCGACTTCCGCGCTGCCGAAGCAGTAGGTTTTGCCGGTGTCGGCCTTCCAGTTGTCGAGCAATCGGTGCCGATCTGCTCGCGCCGGGCGAGTGCCCATCGCGTCGCTGTTGCCCGAACTCGCCCTTGATCGCGCCGGTTCGGCGAGCGCCTCGTACGGCAGCCGATGAGTAAGGCAAGCAGCGCAAGCGCGACAGCACGATCGAGCCAGCGCTAGCCGCGCGCAAGGTGCGCCCGTTGCTGCCGTATTCGTGCTCGTGCATGCTAACTTGCTCCCGCGCGCGCTTCAGGCGCCGTTGCCGTCAGTTCAGCGTTGCCGACTTCTCGATGAGCTTCAGCGCCTTCGCGGCCGCGTCGGCGCCGTTCTGCGCGGCGATCTTCGGCTGCGGTCTTGCCCTCTGTCGGATTTGACGTCGAGCTTGGCGCCCGATTGCCCGAGCAGGCCGATCATCGGAGCGGAGTTGCGGGCCGCCGCGATCATCAGCGCCGTCACGCCTTCCTTCGACTGCGCGTTGACGTCGGCGCCGCGCTTGATGAGCGTCGCGCGCGACGTCGATCGGGCGGACGCTGCCCGGCAGGAAGACGGCGCCCTCGCCGGGCGACACCTGGCTCGCGGCGACCATCAGCGGCGTAAGCTCGTCGGGCCGACCGGCTCGTTGACGTTGGCGCCCGCTTCGAGCAGCGCCACCGCCGCCTCGAATTTGGCTTCCGCGATCGCCAGCGCGAGCGGCGAATAGCCTTGCGGGTCGGCTTCTCGATGTCGGCCTTGCGCGCGATGAGCAGCCTTGATCGTCGGCACGTGGTTGCGCATGGCTGCATGCAGTCAGCGGCGTCATGCCGTCGGAGTCGGGCGCGTTGAGATCGGCGCCGAGGTCGGCCAGCGCCTCGATCAGGTCGGGATGCCGGTTGCGCGCCGCGGTTTGCACCGGCGCGTAGCCTTGCGCATCGCGCGCGTTGATGTCGGCGCCCTTCTCCTTGACCAGAAACTTGATGCGCTCGACGTCGGCGGCAAGCACGGCGTTGGCCAGCTCCTGCGTGAGGTCGGCGCCCTCGGCGAGCCAGTTGTCGACGCTGCTCCTTGGTGACGATCTGGTCGGGCGTCGCCTTGTTCGGGATGCGGTGCGAATACGGATGCCGGCAGCTCGGTATAGGCGCCGTGCGAGGGCAGCGTGCCCTGGATCGAGACAGCGGCTGCACTGCACGAGCGGCACGCCGTAGTCGGTGAGGATCTTGTCGATCTCGGCCTTGGAAGCCTCGAGCGCGAACTCGAGCATGTATTTGAGCTTGGCGTCGCGCTTGCGCACGCCGGCGGCGAGCTCGAACTCGAGCGGGATGTAGTCTTCCCACAGGTTCACGGGCTGGATCGACGAGCGGCGCGCCCTTCATCGTCTTCAGCCAGCCCGGCGAACGGCCCCCACACGGCGGCGACGTCGAGCTTGCCGTCGATCACCTCCTGCACCTGGCGCCACGGCTGGTTCTCGGGATCGAGGTCGGCGTTGTGGCTGAGCGTGTGCAGCTCGAGGTTGGGCGCCAGGCCGCGCTTGGTCAGCACCTCGCGCGCGCCCGATGTCTGGAACACGCCGATCTTCAGCTTCTTCAGCGCGGGATCGTCGAAGCTCTTGAAGTCGAAGCCGCGGTCGTTGCGATAGGCGAAGACGTAGGTCGTGCGATAGATGGGGAACGTCGTCAGCGCCGGGCCGTAGTCGGCCGGCAGGTCGAGCAGCACGTCGCAGACGTTGGTGTCGAACGTCTCGCGCGTCAGGCCGCGCTCCAGGATACGGGCGCCAGAAGTAGGTGACGCTCGGCGCCGAGCGCGTGCGCCAGCACCTCGGCGATCTTGTTCTGGTAGCCCTCGCCATTCATGTTCGAGAGCGGCATGTTGCCGGGATCGGCGCAGACGGCGAGCTTGCCGCAGCGACTTCTTCTCGAAGACCTCTTTGGCAGCCTGCTTGGCCGCCGTCTTTTCCGCGGCCGTCAGCTCGTCGAAATCCTTCTGGGTGTCGCGCGCGGCATTGGCGCCGGCTGGAAAGGCCCGCTAGCACGAGCATGGCGAGCCAGCAGCAGAGGCCGAGTCGACTCTTCACGAATACGTCTTTCTCAACTGCATCGCGCTGCGAGGTCGCCGCGCGCTCGTCCAGCAAGCGACAATGGCGCCCCCGCCGCGAACGGCGGGCGCCATCGTCACATTGTCTGCGTTACTCCATCACCCGGAAGGTGAAGAGCGTGCCAGCCTGCGGGATCTTGTCGAGGTTGGCAGCCTTCGTCATGGCGGTAGCGCCGATCGCACCGAACTTGTCGTTGAGATCGAGGCCGGCCGTCACGGGCACGCCGATCCAGCCGCCGATGCCGGCGAGGATCGACACGTACTGCTTGCCCTTGACCTTGTAGGTGATCGGATTGCCGATGATGCCCGAGGCGAGCTTGCGGTACCACAGCACCTTGCCGGTCTTGCGGTCGACGGCGCGGAAGTCACCGCCGAGCGAGCCGTAGAACATCAGGCCGCCGTCGGTGACCAGCGTGCCGCCCCAGTTCGGATACGGATCGGGGATCTCCCACTCGGTCTTGCCGGTCAGCACGTCGAACTTCTTGACCTTGCCGGTGATGCCGGGCTTCTCAGGATACATGTACACGTTCGCGAACACGTAGACCGTGCCCTGCTGCGTGTGCGTGCGCTCCTGCGGCTCGAGCTCCATGCACCAGTTGTTGGTCGGCACATAGAACTTGTTCGGCTCGGCGGATCGACGGACGCCGGCTGCTGGTCCTTGCCGCCCATCGCCGACGGGCAGGCCGAGACGTTGCGGCCACGCTCGAGCGGAGAGTGCTCGCGCACCTTCACCGGACGGCCGGTCTTCAGGTCGATCTTCTCGGCCCAGTTCACGGTCACGTACTTGTTGGCGCGCAGCAGCGTGCCGTCGGTGCGGTCGAGCACGTAGGCGAAGCCGTTGCGGTCGAAGTGCGACGAGGGCCTTGCGCGTCTTGCCGTCGACGTTCATGTCGACGAGGATGTTCTCGTTGACGCCGTCATAGTCCCACTGGTCGAACGGCGTCATCTGATAGGCCCAGACGGCCTCGCCGGTATCGACCTTGCGGGCGAAGATGGTCATCGACCACTTGTTGTCGTAACTCGCCGTTGTTGCACTCTTCGTGGCGTCATGTCCGAGCAGCGATAGGCCGGGCTCCACAGACCGGGGTTGCCGGTCGAGTAGTAGACGAGCTTCAGCTCGGGATCGTAGCTGTACCAGCCCCACGCCGAGCCGCCGCCGATCTTCCAGTCGTCGTTCGGGAAGGTCTTGATGCCGAGATCCTTGCCGGCCATGCCGTACTGCGGGTTGGCCTTGTTGGTGTCCGCCGTCAGGCAGACGTCCTTGTCGGAACCGGTCGAGTGGCACTCCCACACCTTCTTGCCGTCGGCGAGGTTGTAGGCCGTGACGCGGCCGCGGGCCGCGAACTCGTCGCCGCCGAAGCCGATGATGACCAGGTTCTCGGCGATGAGCGGAGCCGAGGTGATGGTCTCGCCCTTGCTCCGGATAGGCGTGCTTGACGACCCAGACTTCCTTGCCGGTCTGCGCGTCGAGAGCGATCACGTAGCCATCGAGCGTGCCGAACACGAGCTTGCCGTCGGCGTACGAAGCGCCGCGATTGACGGTGTCGCAGCAGGCGCGCGGCACCGCCGAATTCATCGCGATCGTCTTTCTTGACGTAGTTCCAGATCTGCTTGGGATTGTCCGGATCGGTAAGATCGAGACCCTGGGCGATGTTGCACTGGGCCATGTTCGGGCAGCCCGAGATGAAGAACATCATCGGCTTGCCGCCGACATCGTCGATGACGAGCGGCTGGCCTTCGTGACCGCGCAGCGCGCCGGTCGACTGCGACCAGACCATCTGCAGCTTGCCGACGTTGTCGGTATTGATGTCCTTGAGCGGGCTGTGCCGCGTCAGCTTGTTGTCGCGACCTGGCGCCGGCCACGTGTTTGGATCTTTCGCGCGCTTTTCAATCTCTTCGTTGGCAAGTACCGGCGCCGGATACACCGACGATGGCGGCGATGATTCCGCCGACTAGCCATAACGACCTTCTACTTCTCATCTTCGCTTCCTCCATAGCCACCACGCTTCGACCACGCATTGGTCCGCGTGAAGGGCAGATTTTTTTTGTAAGACCGGTCCGCGATTGGACGGCGGCCGGCGTGTTTGCCCCTTCCAGAACGCGGGCCCCACGCACGACAAGCGTGCGTTGGTCGCCCGCTATAAAATCGCGGAAGGAAGGGAAGGCGTGACCCATTCCGCTTCCTTCCGCTCAAGTGCGCGGCGATATAACGTTACGGGCACGATGAGAAAGCTGCCAGGGGAGGACTTCCCGCCGAGTTCGACGAAATTTCCCGCTCACGAGGACTTGATGTCGAGGTGCAGGATGATCGAGAGCTACTGTCTGAGCTCGATCGATACGCGGATCAGATCGGCGGTCCGCTCGACGCCGAGTTTGCTCTTTAGAGCGCTGCAGGCGTTTGCGACGGTCTTGTATGCGACGCCGATGGAGCTGGCGATTTCGGTGAGACTGTTTCCGTCGCCGAGTAAGCGCAGGATCTCGACCTCGCGGGTCGTAAGTTGGCGGATCGGATCGTCATCGGAGCTGATCTGGCTGAACGCGAGTTCATCAGCGAGCGAGTGCTCGACGTACCGGCCACCGGCGGCCACCTTCTTGACCGCAGTCACTAGCTCATCCGCGCCGGCACTCTTGCTCACGTATCCTCGCGCGCCAAGTCTCAGCGCCCGAACGGCATAGAGCAACTCGCTGTGCATGCTGAAAACGACCACGCGCACGGCCTCGTCTTCGGCGAACAGGCGGCGCAACAGCTCCAAGGCCGCCGATCCCGGAAGATTCAGATCGAGGATTACGAGCTCGGGGCGCTGCTGGCGGAAGAACTCGATCGCCGTCTCCGCCGATGCCGCCTCGACAAGCTCCGTGCCCGCGATACCGGCAAGCAGCCGCCGCACGCCCTCGCGCACTACGAGATGGTCATCGACGAGGAGGATCTTCATTGGCGCGCCTTGGGTTCGCTTAACCGCTTGCTGCGGCGTGGCAAAGTCGATCATGCAACGCTGTAACGTTACGCCTAATTCGTACAAATAGCAAAGCTCTAGGGTTTGAGCGCAATCCCCCACGGCAAACGCCCGACAGGTACCGAGCGCACGGCCTTCAGCGTGGCGAGGTCGATCTCGGTGATGTCGTTGGTAAGTCCGTTCGCCGAATAAAGCTGCGAGCCATCCGG
Source organism: uncultured Alphaproteobacteria bacterium (assembly GCA_963726795.1). GTDB lineage: Bacteria > Pseudomonadota > Alphaproteobacteria > Rhizobiales > Hyphomicrobiaceae > Hyphomicrobium_A. Next base: position 44,639 of record CAVSDD010000006.1, read on the forward strand.
GCGAAATCTCGATGTGCCAGGGCCGCTGGCCGACGAGGATGTAGCTCGTCGCCTTGTGCGTCCCGACGTCGACGACGGCAATGCGGTTGGCGCGGCCAAGCGCGATGTAGGCCTGCTTGCCGTCGGTGGAGAAGCGGATGCCGATCGGCGCGATGAGCTCGGGGCGCACGCCCGGGATCTCGAAGCCGATCTTGTTCACCACCTTGAACGTGGTGGAATCGATGATGGCTACGGTCCCGCCCACCTCCGAGGAGACCCAGAAGTTCTTGCCGCCTTTCTCGAAGGTGACGGCGCGTGGGCGCGTATCGACAAGAATGTTGGCGATGAGCTTGTACGTCGTGGCTGTCGATCACGTGCGCCATGCTGGTCGATTCTGAGGTGGCAACGGCGAGACGCCCGTCGGGACTGAAAGCCATGCCTTCGGGCTCGATGCCGACGTTGATCTCCGCCAGCGACTTGGCCGTGGCGATGTCGAGCACCGATACGATTGCATCATCCTCGTTGGCGATGAAGATGCGTTTGCCGTTCGGCTCGACCTCGAGATACTCGGGGTCGGCCAGGGTCGGAATCCGGCGCGACACCGCGAGCTTCTCGGTGTCGATGACATCGATCGCATCATCGTCTCCGACGCAGACGAGAACCGAGCGGAAGTCCGGGGTTATGCGGATGCCGCGCGGCCGCAACCCGACGGCTATCGTCTTTACCGTTTGCATTGTTGCCGTATCGAGCACGGAGACGGTGTTGTCCTTCTCGTTGCTGATGAAAAGCTGCGCCGCTTCGACTTTGGCGGCACAAAAGAGAGCGCTCGCCACCACGACGTAGCGCGCTTTGCTACGCATCAACCAAGCCCCTTCTTTGAACGCCGCCGGTTTGCCGATCACTGTGGCTGTTGATCGCGACCTGCCTACTCGGTCTTGCTCGCCGGCGATCCGGCCAGGAGCTCGAGTGCACTCATCGCGACCTTGTTGCTGGCCTCGCGCGCGATATCGAGCGCGGTCTTGCCGAGATTATTTTTGGCGTCCGGTTGCGCACCTTTGGAAAGCAGCAGCCCGATCATGGGCGCGTTGTTGTGTCCGGCAGCGATCATGAGCGGCGTGACGCCGGAGGCCGACTTGGCATTGACGTCGGCGCCCTTGTCGATGAGCTCTTGCGCGATCTCGACCGGCGTCGGCCCGCTCGCAAGATGGGTGACGCGGCCTTGCGGGCTGAGCTTGGAGGCGATCAGCATCAGCGGCGTGATCTTCTGCGCGCCGTTGGCGGTATTGACTGGCAGCTCCGGCCGCGATCAGCGCGTGTGCGGCAAACAGCTTGTCGTCCCCAAGCGCCATCTCCAACGGCGTGTACCCTTCGCGGATCGAGACGCTCCTTGTCGGCGCCCTTGGCGATGAGCAGCCTCTACCGACGGCACGTGATTGCGGTTGATCGCATGCACGAGCGGCGACGCGCCGTCACTGTCGGGGAGATTCGGGTCGGCCCCGTGCTCCAGCAGAAGCTGGGCGAGTTCGGAATTGCGGTTGCGGACCGCGGTCAAGAGCGGCGTGTAGCCCTGGTTGTCGCGCTTGTTGATGTCGGCGCCCTTTGAGAGCAGGAACGTCACGCGGTCCTTGTCGAAGGCCAGCACGGCGTTGTTGAGCTCCTCGTTTACGTCGGCGCCCTCGGCGAGCCAGTCTTCGAGCCGCTTCTGCGACACGACCTGATCGGGCGCCGCTGCCGGCGTTGCCGGCACCGGCCTCGGCCGACTTCAGGAACCGGTCCTCGTATTTCTTGGCGATCACCTTGTCGTATGAGCCGTGCGAGGGCAGATCGCCAGACACGATGCAGTCGCTGCACTGAACAAGCGGCACGCCGTAGTCGCGCAGGATCGCGCCGATCTCGTCGTGCTTCTTGCGCAGCGCATTGTCGATCATGAACTTCAAGACGACGTCGGTGTTCTGCACGCCGATCGCGAGCGAGAACTCGAGCGGCACCTTGTCGTCCATCAGGTTGACCGGCTGCAGCGTGATCGGCTCGTGCTTCATCGTCTTGAGCCAGCCGGCGAACGGGCCCCAGATGCCGACGACGTCGAGCTTGCCGTCGATCACGTCCTGCGCCTGACGCCATGGCTGGTTTTCGGGCTCGAGATCGGCATCGGACGTGACCGTCTTCACGAATTCGAGGTTTTTGAGGCCATAGTCGGCAAGCGCGATGCGGATCGCCGAATGCTGATAGGTGCCGACCTTCAGCTCCTTCAAGCGCGGATCGTCGAAGCCCTTGAAGTCGTAGTTGCGGTCGCTTTTGTAGGCGAGCACGTAGGTCGAGCGGTAGATCGGCAGCGACGTGAGCACCGAGCGGGAGTCCGCCGGCATGTCGAGCAGCACGTCGCACTCGTTGTTGGCGAACGTCTCGCGCGTCAGCCCGCGCTCCAGATACGGGCGCCAGAAGTAGCGCACCTGCGCGCCCATGGCCTGCGCGACCACCTCGATGATCTTGTTCTGGAAGCCCTGCTGCTCGTCGGTCGGACAGCGGCATGTTGCCGGGATCGGCGCACACCGACAGCGTCTCGATCTTGCGGTGCTTGGCGGCCTGCTTGGCGGCGGCGATATCGGCCGGCGTCAGCTCATCGTACGGCGTCGAGAGCGTGTAATCCTTGCGCTCAGCGCGCTTGCGCGGCACCAAGCGTTGCGAGCAGCAAGAACAAGCACAGCGGTGAGCGGGGGATGATCATGGCTGACCGGCTACTGCTGGAAGGGTTGAACGGCGGAGGCGCCCGGAGCTTGAAGCCCCGGACGCCCAGTTCTAGTTTGTGAACTTCCGATCAATCGCCGAGACGGAACGTGTAGAGCATTCCGGCCTGCGGGATCTTGTCGAGCCCCGTTGCCTTGGCCATCGCCGTCGCACCGATCGCGCCGAACTTGTCGTTCATGTCGAGACCGGCGGTGACGGGAATACCGATCCAGCCGCCGAGACCGGCGAAGATCGACATGTACTGCTTGCCCTTGACTTTGTAGGTGATCGGGTTGCCGATGATGCCGGAGCCGAGCCGCGTCGACCAGACGACCTTGCCGGAGTTGCGATCGACCGCACGGAAGTCACCGCTGTTCGACCCGTAGAACACGAGACCGCCGTCGGTGTTGAGCGTGCCGCCCCAGTTCGGATACGGATCGGGAATTTCCCAGTCCGCCTTGCCGGTCGAGCACGTCGAACTTCTTGAGCTTGCCGGTGATGCCGGGCTTCTCAGGATACATGTACACGTTGGCGAACACGTAGACCGTGCCCTGCTGGGTGTGCGTGCGCTCCTGCGGCTCGTCTTCCATGCACCAGTTGTTCGTCGGGCAGTAGAACTTGGTCGGATCCTTCGGATCGACCGAGCACGGCTGCTGATCCTTGCCGCCCATCGCCGACGGGCAAGCCGGACGTGTTGCGGCCGACCTCGAACGGCGAGTGCTCGTGGACCTTGACGGGACGGCCGGTCTTGAGATCGACCTTCTCGGCCCAGTCCACGGTCACGAACTTGTTGGCGCGCAGCAGCGTGCCGTCGTCGCGGTCGAGCACGTAGGCGAAGCCGTTGCGGTCGAAGTGCGACGAGGACGTCCTGCTTCTTGCCGTCGACGTCGACATGTCGACGAGGATGTTCTCGTTGACGCCGTCATAGTCCCACTGGTCGAACGGCGTCATCTGATAGGCCCAGACGACCTCAGCCGGTGTCGACCTTGCGGGCGAAAATGGTCATCGACCACTTGTTGTCCCACTTGCCGGTGTTGCACTCGTCGTGGGTCTTGTCGCCGCAGCGATAGCTGGGGCTCCAGTGGCCGGGGTTGCCGGTCGACCAGAAGACGAGCTTCAGGTCGGGGTCGTAGCTGCCCCAGGCCCAGTACGAACCGCCGCCGATCTTCCACTCGCCGTCGTTGGTGGTGGGATAGGTGGAGACGCCGAGGTCTTTGTCGCCCGTGCCGTATTCAGGGTGGGCCTTGTTGGTGTCGGGCGTCATGCAGACGTCCTTGTCGGGACCCGTCGAGTGGCAGTTCCACACGACCTTGCCGGTCTCGATGTCGTAGGCGGTCAGGCGGCCGCGCGCTGCGAACTCGTCGCCGCCGAAGCCGGCAATCACCAGGTTCTCAGCGATCAGCGTCGGACCCGTGATGGTCTCGCCGTGCTCGGGATAGGCGTGCTTGACGACCCAGACCTCTTTGCCGGTCGAGGCGTCGAGCGCGATCACGAAGCCGTCGAGCGTGTGATAGATCACCTTGCCCTTGGCGTAGTTGACGCCGCGATGCACGGTGTCGCAGCACGCGCGCGGAACGGCCGATTCATCGCGATCGGTCTTCTTGACGTAGTTCCAGACCTGCACCGGATGGTCCGGGTCCGACAGGTCGAGAGCCTGCACGATGTTGCACTGGGCCATGTTGGGGCAGCCCGACGAGAAGTACATCATCGGCTTGCCGTCGTGCTCGACGACGACCGGCTGGCCTTCGTGGCCGCGCAGCGCGCCGGTCGACTGCGACCAGACGTACTGCAGCTTCTTGATGTTGTCGGTGTTGATGTCCTTGAGGTTGCTGTGCCGCGTCAGCTTGTTGTCGCGGCCGGGCGCCGGCCACCAATCGGGATTCTTCGCGCGCTCATCGATTTCCGCCGACGCTGATTTCAGCGAAGGCTGGAACGGAAATTCCCGCCAGGCCGGCCATGAGCAGGCCGGCGAGCAGGAGTACCGAACTGCGTTTCATTTCTAGTTTCCTCTCCTTGATTTTGGACGCAACACCCCGCAGCCCCGCCGCGAGGGCGAGTCTGGCTTTCGTCTCGTCGACACTTGCAGTGGTTGGGCCTGCTGTTGATCGCCGCTCGCGACGAAACGATCCCGGACCCGTTGCACCACGTGCCGCACGCTTTGTTCCGAAAGGACGGCTGGGCGCCGAGAAGGCCTAATGGAGGAAGCGGTCTTCACGACGTCCAGCCGCAAGGCGTGGCAGTCGGACGCTAGGCGCGGCGCGTTGGCACAGCTAGTGGCGGGGTTCCCGCCAGCTTCACAAAGTTTGGCCGGAGGAAATTCTCGTTCTTCCCGCCTTCATCGTAAACGCGGAAGGCTGCGCACGCGGCGCGTGAGCCAAGCGCTCACGCGCGATCACATGTTCGTTAGGTTTACGGATCAGACGATCTTTTGCTCGGCCGCAATGCGGATCAATTGCACGAGCGTGCGCGCGCCGAATTTCGTGCGCAGCGTGGCGCTCGTCGTCGCCACGGTCTTGTAGGAGACGTTAATCAGCGCAGCGATCTCCGACATGCTCTTGCCCTTCGAGAGCAACCGCAGCACCTCGCGCTCGCGCGAGGTGATCGAGACCGAACCTTCGCTTGTGCCCAGAGCGCATGAACGCGATCTTCTGCGCAATCTCAGTCGTGATGGAGTGCCCGCCGCGCGCGACCTGCTCGGATGGCATCGACGAAGGCCGCGGGATCATCGCTCTTGCTGACGTACCCTTTCGCGCCGCATTCGATTGCTTGCGCAGCGAACATCGGATCGTCGTTCATCGAGAACATCACGATGCGCGCCTGAGGGTCGCGGATTAGCAGGCGTCGCGCGAGTTCAAAGCCGGATACATCGGGCAAGTTGATATCGACGACGGCGACATCGGGGCGCTGGCTGGCGTAGACCTCCTGCGCACTCGCGGCGTCGCGCGCTTCGAGCATGGTCATGTCGGGTGCTTCGCCGAGCAGTGCCCGACATCCCGAGAGCACGATCGGGTGGTCGTCGACGACAAGAACTTTCACGAAAAAGGTCCGTTTCCAAAAGTTGCAACTGTCATAGTATAACATAGCATTTGCGAAACGAGAAGCTTTCCTGGTCGTTCCCGGCGGCCGGCGTACTTGGAGTGCCGAGAATGTCCATCCGGTTCCGGCTCAACGCGCTGCTGGTGACGCTGCTCACGCTGGCTCTCGATCTCGATCCTCGGCGCGATGGTCATGAGCGCCGGCCCGCGCATCCAGGCCGAGAACGACAGCATGATGCGGCTGTCGAAGGAATTCGTGGAGACGGCGATTGCAAGCCTGCAGGGCACTGCCGATCCGCAGGCGCGCCTGTCCGAGCTGCTCGATAGCTCTCAAGAACTTGCGCCACGTGCGCATCTTCCGAGTCAACACTGCAAGGCCACCCAACACCGACGATGCGGATGACGCCCCGGCGCGCGACGTGCTCGCGCGCCTCGCGGGGCCGGAGCCGAGACTCGATCATCCCCGTTTTCGTCAACGGCCAAAGCTTCGGGGCGGTCGTGGTGGCACCGCAGTCGTCCGACGAGTCGGCTGAGATCTGGGAGTCGATCACACAATTTTCCGTTATCGGAAGCTTGCTGGCCGTTGCCACCCTGCTGTTCATGAGCTTGGCGGTCGCGCGCCTATTGCGGCCGATCAAGACCGTCGGCGAGGCGCTGATCCTGCTCGATGCGGGAAACTACGACGTTGCCGTGCCTGAAGGCGGCCCGCCGGAAATCGCCGATATCTGCGGCAAGCTCAACAGACTGGCGGCTACGCTCAAGGCGACGCTTTCGGAAAACCACCGGCTCGCTCAGCGCATCATTTGCATCCAGGACGAGGAGCGCAAGGATCTCGCACGCGAGCTGCATGACGAGCTCGGGCCCGTACCTCTTTGCCATCCGGGCCGGCGCCACCGCAATCCGAGCGGAGGCCGAGCGAGAAGTGATCCGACAAGGCCAAGCTCGTGCGCTCCTGCGCAACCATGCAGGAGCACATCGAGACAATGCAGCGGATGAACCGCCGCGTTCTGCACAAGCTGCGGCCGATCGGGCTCGAGGAATTCGGACTCAAGGCCAAGCTCGGCTCGCTCGTTGCCATGTGGCGCGAAAGCCGACCGGAGGTGGACATCTCGCTCGACGTCTCCGATGCCATACCCGACCGCGACGAGACGAGTAATCTCACGATTTACCGCATCATCCAGGAGGGACTGACCAACGCCTTTCGCCACGCGGATGCCACCGCGATCGAGATCGTCGTGGTACCGGCGACAGACGCGCGCGAGGGTAACGTGCGTCCCTCGGTTCGTGTCACGGTGAGCGATAACGGCAAGGGTCTCGCTGAAGAGGTTCAGCCAAGCTACGGAATTGCTGGCATGACCGAGCGCGTCTGGGCGACGGGTGGAAAGATGCGGATCTTCAATCGTCCCAGCGGCGGTGTTGTCCTTGAAGCTTGCATCCCGGTTACGGCCGCGAAGAAGAGGCATCGGAGACTGCGCCGGCCAGCTCGACCTCCGCTCGACAAAGCCGATCCGGCGCCAGCAACTGTGTTGCGCTCCTAACACGGTGCAACAGCTGAGTGATGCGCGGCGAGCCTATGTTCGGAAGTCGCTTTTCCAATCTCTGAAATATCCCGCTGCCGCACCGTGGAGTTAGCTGTTGCTTGTAAAAGGAGCAGTAGATCCGCCCTGCGCTTTAAAGGCGTGCGGATCGCGTATTGCTCCCACGAATGGTGGCGTTTGTACGAGTAGCCGTCCGCTCCGGGGGGAGAGGACGGCGCTGGGGGAGTAAGAGTAATGCGTTCGAGTGGCGTTGCCGCTGCGGCTTTCGCAGCCTTGCTTGCTGTCGTTCCCGTCAAAGTCGTTGCACAGGATGCCGGGGCACAACCCCCGAAGCCCGCGCCGCCGAGCGGTCAGCTCCCTCCGGTCGAGGTCATCCAGAAGCAGGAAAAGACCGCTCCCGTCGCTCAGAAGAAAGCCGTAGCGAAGAAAAAGCCGGCGCCCGTTGTCGCCGCTCCGTCGCCGCGTCGCACCGGTTGCCGCCGCCCCGGTCGCGACCGTGCCTGCTGCCGGCTCGATCTGCGGGACTGGTCAAGGTCTCGCCGCTTGCAGGCAGCGAACTCCCGATCGCCAAGATTCCGCGCGGGGTATCGACGCTGAACTCCAACGACATCAAACGCGAAGACAATCCCATTCCGCAGGAGTTCCTAAACTCCCGCATTCCCTCGGTCATGATCGACGACCTGCAGGGCAACCAATTCCAGACCGGCATCCAGTATCGCGGGTTTGAAGCTTCGCCGGTGAATGGACTTGCCGCAGGGCCTGGCGGTTTACCAGAACGGAATCCGCATCAACGAGGCCTTCGGCGATACGGTCAACTGGGACTTCCTGCCGACCAATGCCATTCGACGGCATCGCGGTCATGGGATCCAATCCGATATTCGGATTGAACGCCATCGGCGGTGCAGTCAGCGTCACCATGAAGGATGGCTTCACCTATCAGGGCGGCGAAATCGATACGATGGTCGGCATGTTCGGTCGTCGCCAAATCAGCGCCGAGGCCGGCCTGCAAAGGGGCGGCTGGGCAATATACGGCGCCTTCGAGGGCATCGATGATGATGGGTTCCGTGACTTCTCGGGCACCGAGGAGCGACGCGGATACCTCGATTTGGGCATGAAGGGCACGGGCTCCGAGTTCCACTTCAACTTCACCGGCGCGACGGGGACAGTCGGCGTGACGGCGGCCGTTCCCGAGGAGCTGCTCGCCTTCGGTGGTCAGTCGCGAACTTTCACCTCGCCTCAGATCACCGACAACCAAATGCAGATGTACTCGTTAAACGGCAAGTTGGAATTGACGCCGACAACGACGCTGTCGGGCGTGGCCTACCACCGGCACTTCAAGCAGAGCCACATCGACGGCAACATCTCGGAGTTCGACGATTGCGAAAGTCCAGAGGCGGCAAGCTATTCCTCCCTCTGCACCGAGGACGGCGCGCCGCTGTTCGACGCTGCCACCGGCCAAGGGATATCGGCAGCCACACTTGCCAACCTCAGAACTCTGGGTAAGGGGGCTCTCGGCTCCATCGACAAGACCGGACAGGACGCAAACAGCTATGGCTTGTCGCTCCAGGCTGCCGAGACGGCGAAACTGCTGGGCCACGGCAACCAATTCGTCTTGGGCGCGAGCTACGACCGTGGTCGCGTCCAGTATCAGGCGTCGAGCGAACTCGGGTACTTCCTGCCCAAATACGTCGTGCAAGGAAACGGTCAAACCCTGACCGGCAACGCGGAACTGAAAGATTGCAGTGGCCTGTCCGGCGCCGCTTTAGAAGTCTTGCGAAGACGACAACGAAGAACTCAATGCGTCCGAAGTTACGCCGCGTGCGTTGACGACGCTGAACGACTATCTCGGCATCTACGCGGTCGACACGTTCGACCTCACGGACAGGCTGTCGGTAACTGTCGGCGCGCGCTGGAACTACGCTCGGGTCGAAATCCAGAACGACGGCGAGTCCTCGCTCGACGCTCTGAATGGTGTCAACCAGTTCTACCGCCTCAATCCGTCGTTTGGCGCCACCTACAAGCTGTTCAGCGACATCTCCGCGTACGGCGGCTATTCCGAAGCCAACCGCGCGCCGACCGCGTCCGAGATTGCCTGCTCGGATCCTGACAACCCCTGCATCATCGAAAGCGCGCTCGCGTCCGATCCTCCGCTCAAGCAGGTCGTTTCGAGAACCTGGGAGCTTGGGCTTCGCGGCTCGCACTCGACCTGGAATGGCGCTGAGCACTTCGATTGGAGCGCGGACGTGTTCCGCGCCGTCAACGAGAACGACATCATCCAGATCGCCGCCGCTCAGCAGGGCCGCGGGTATTTCGCCAACGCCGGCCAGACGGAGCGTCGGGGATTTGAGGCAAGCGCAACCTACCGCGCGCAGCGGTGGATGACTTACGCCAGCTACTCGTATGTCGATGCCACCTTCGAGTCGCCCAACATCATCCTCAACGAGAACAACCCGCACGTTGACACCGATTGCGCGTCGGTAGGCATCAACGCCGAGGACGACGATGCAACTTGCGAGGTGGTACGTCCCGGTGATCGCTTGCCCGGCGTTCCCAAGCATCGCTTCAAAGTGGGCGCCGACTTATGGGTAACTCCGAAGTGGCTTATCGGAGCCGATCTCATCGCCGTCAGCAACCAGATCTTCTTCGGTGACGAAGTCGAACCTCGACAAACCGCTTCCCGGCTACACAAGGGTCAACCTGCATACGTCCTACGACATCACCCCGCATATTCAGCTCTATGGCCTGATCCAGAACCTGTTCGATGAGCAGTACGGCGTCTACGGAACCTACATCAACGTCCCGCTCGCGCAGCAAGCGGGACCGGGCTGTGGTTCCGGCCCCTGCGGTGACGGCGTGCACAGCGGTGGAGGCCCCGATCCTTCTCTGAATGGATTGGCCTACGATCCCAACAATGCCCGCACCATTACACCCGCCATTCCGTTTGCCGCTTATGGCGGAATTAAAGTGAGGTTCTAACACGCACTTTGGGTCGCGAGCGCCGGCCAGCGGTACTCGAGGCTCACGACCGAATTACCCGTCACTACCGTTACGCACTCACACGCAAACCTCGCCTCCACCTTAACCGGTGGAGGCATTTTTCTTGCGGGCGCCTGCTGGCAATTATTCGGCGCCGATGATGTCGAAGATCTTATCGGCGAGGTCGTCGAGGCCTTCGACGCCGTCGCTGTTGGTCAGCAGCGTGACCGAGCGCCACGACGAGCCATCCTGCCTCTTGCGGATCGAATTGTATGACGTGAATCCGGGGACCGATCCGGAGTGGCTGAAGCGATCCCAGCGGTCAGTGTGCTCGACGAACCAGCCCATCCCGTAATATGTCGTCGGGCCAACGCGCGCGCCGTCGGAGAACATGGCTGCAAGGCTGTCAGGACCGATGATCTCGCCCGCGACAAGAGATCGGTTCCAGGCGAGTAGATCAACGGCGGTGCTCTGCATGTCGCCGCTGCCCGTCAGCCAGTCGGGCTTTGTGAAAGCAGGTTGGCGTTGGTAGTGAGGCTCGGCCAGCTCTGGTGCCAATGCGTCGTCGCCGGAAAAACCAGTTTCGTCCAAGTGCGCCTTGTCGATCGTGACCGCGCGAATGTATTCGCGATAGCTCCCGTGTTCGGGATGAGCCGGATGCACGGCGGCGATGATTTGTGCCAGCAGAAAATAGCTTGTGTTGCTGTACTCGAACGTGTTCGGCCAGCCGTGCGGCGACATCTTTTTAACCTCGGCCAGGAGACGCGACGCGGGAACGGAGCCCCAGGGGTCGGTGTCGGTCGGCGGGCGGCGCGTGAAGTTGGGAAGGTTCGATGTCATCGTCAGCAGGCTGCGCACGGTGATCGTCGGCTCGTCGGCTGAGCGCCAGTGGTCGACGTTGTCGAAGATGTCCGCCATCGGCGTGTCGAGGGTGAGCGGCGCGCCCGAGATCGGGCAGCTGGCTTTCTCTTCGATGAGGCGCAGCACCGCTGCAGCGGTGAACTGCTTCGTGAGCGATCCGATCTGATAAACCGTGCGCTCGCTGGCGAGCTTGGCGGGGCGAGCTTCGCCGTAAGCTTTTGCCATGACGAGGCGTCCGTCGATGCCAATGGCGAGGCTGATCGAGGGCGGTACCGCACCTGCCGAAGCGTGCGGGATCAGAAAGCGTGCAACGACAGCATCGACACGGCTGGAACCCTGCGTGTTCCACGTCTCGGCGCGCGCGGGCGAAAGCACAACGGCCAGCATCAGGCTGGCGCCTGCGATCGCACCGAGGTGGGATAAGTGCAGCGGCATCTCCGCCGCAGAGTATAAACCGCGCCCGGCGGGGACAAGCAGCTCTCGACTGAAGTCCAATTAATGCAGGAAAGGGGGCTGGCCGTGGGCCTGCCCCCCAAAGCGCTATTCAACGAGCTTCAACAGCGACTTGCCTTGATCGGTGGCCAGCTCCTTGTCGTCGAGCGTCCCGTCGTTGTCGGGATCGGCAGCCTTGAAGCGCGCCTCGATCAGCTTTGCGTACTCGGCCGCGTCGAGCGTGCCATCGGCATCGGGATCGGCCGTCTTAAGGTCGGCGCTGTCGACGCGACCGTCGAGCTCCTTGGCATCAAGCGTTCCGTCCTTGTCGGGATCGAGCTTGGTGAACTCGGTTGCGCCGGCGGCCTTGGCCTCGGCCAGATCCACTGTTCCATCCTTGTCGGGATCGAGCGCGGTCATCGATGTCGACGCGGCGGCTGCGGTTTGAACACGCGCTTCGGTCGCCAAACCGAGCGCCGCCACGGCACACAGCACGATCAGATGCTTTGAAGTCATTGAATTTGCTCCATCCAGTTCGCGAGTAACATCTCGCGCGCCTCTTCAAAGCGGCCATGCAAGTCACGTTGACCGGGAATTATTCCCGAAATATTCGGGAAGAATTGGAACAACGCAGTGGCCGCTATTCCTATATGACGATCAATCTTAACCAACACAAACGAGCACGGTGCCGCAGGAGTTCAACGCAACAACGATTTTGTTTTTATGGTCAAGGCGAGCGCAAACTGTGGACACTGCTTCAAAGTCGCGAGCCGGCTTCGGTTAAGCGGCCGATTTATCGGTTGCTCACTGCTTTCGCTTACGTGGCTGAGTAGACGTTGACCACTAACTTCCTATGTCCGCTTCTGGTCTTGGTCGTGTAAAAACGCGTGGGGGATAATGGCCCGAGGTGATGGGCACAGGTTCGGGACCGAGCCACAGGCTCACGCCCTGATGGCGGCCAGCAGCGGCGTCACGCCCATGATATTCATCACGCGGGTCAGATTGTAGGCCAGTACGTGTAGCGCCATTTCGGCCGCGACCTTTGGCAGTGTCCTCATCAGGAAGTGCGTCGCACCCATGCGGGCCTTGAGGGTTCCGAACGGATGCTCGACGGTCTCGCGCCGCCGTCGCATCGCCTGCGGATCGGCATCGAGACGCGCCTGCACCGCCTCAAGGACATGCTCGTGCTCCCAGCGTGGGATGCGCCGCTCAGGAGCCGTTGTGCACTTCTTCTTAAGCGGGCAGCTGCCGCACTTCGTCGTCCAATAGCGACGCATCGCCTTGTCGCTCTCTTGCGTCGTCATGCGATAGGTCAGCGCCTGGCCCGCCGGGCAGATGTAGACGTCCTGCGTCTCGACGTAGATGAAGTCCTGCTTGCCGAAGCGGCCTTCCGACTTGGCGCCCGATGTCATCGGCTTGGGCAGTGTCACGGTGATGCCGGCCTCCTGGCAGGCGAGGATCTCGGGGCTGTTGAAGTATCCCCGATCGGCAACGGCATTGAGAGCGTCGGCTCGCATAACGTCTTTCGCAGCCTTTCCGACGCGCGCCAGTTGAGAGCGGTCCGATCCCGAGGTCGTCACCTCGTGCGTGACGATCAGATGGTTCTCGGTCTCGACGGCCACTTGAACGTTGTAGCCGACGACGCCCGAGCCGCGCCCGCTCGTTGCCATCGAGCGGCTGTCGGGATCGGTGAGCGAGATCTGCTGATCGGGTGAAGCCAGCATCTTTTTCTCGTAGGATTCGAGGCGCTTCATCTCTGTATCGAGCCTCGCCAGCTTCTCCTTCAGATGCTCCGCCTTGGCGGCCAGCGCCTCCGTCGGCTCTTGCCGGTCAGCCGTTTCGAGCTGAGCGAGATAGCGCGCGACGCTCTCTTCCAGCTGTGCGCGACGGCGCTCCACCTTGCCCTTTGTGAAGTTGCGGTCGCGATTGTTGACCGCCTTGAACTTAGATCCGTCGATGGCGACGCTCGCCGTCGCCAGCAGTCCCATCTGGCGGCACAATTCCACGAAGCGTGCGCAGACCTGGCGTAGACCGAGGCCGTTGTCCTTGCGAAAGTCGGCGATCGTCTTGTGGTCGGGCACGAGACGGCCCAAGAGCCAGAGAAGCTCCAGATTGCGGCCCGCTTCGCGCTCGAGCCGGCGGCTCGACTGCACGCGGTTGAGATAGCCGTAGATGTAGAGCTTCAAGAGGACTGAAGGATGGAAGCTGGGCCTCCCCGTGGCTGCGGGGTCGATGCCGTCAAACCCTAGATCGCGGAGATCGAGCGCACCGACGAACGCGTCAATCGCTCGAACCGGGTTCTCCTCGTCGATCCAATCGTCGAGGTACTCCGGCAGCAGCGTCGACTGCCCACGATCTGCCCCTTCGACGAACCGCTTCATGATCACCCCCGAAGAATCATGAGGTGAGATCATAATCGGGCCGCTCTTTTTACACAGCCAGGGCCAATAGCCGACGTCGCGTCAGACATTGAAGATGTCGGCTGCCGAATGAAAAGCAGACGAGCGCTTTGCTCTAGCCACAGAGCCGTTCGCTATCCTTCCCGCTCTCCTGACCAGGCTCACAACACGCGGCGTCTCTCATACGTCGGGAATAGGCTGCTGTTGGGACCGCGGCTAAGCTAAGCGCCATGGGAAAATTACGGACAGGTTGTTGGCCGGCATCGTTTCGACCACGGGCTGCGCGAAACCATGGGACTCGGCCAGCGCTACGACCGCTTCGAGGTCGCGCACACCCCAGTCGGGGTTTCTCATTCGCAGATCCCGATCGAAAGCTGCGTTGGTCGGTGCCGTATGACAGCCGTTTCGGCGGAAGGGACCGTAGAGGAAAAGTACGCCGTCAAGTGGCAGGATATCCGCCGCGCCACGCACGAGCCCAACGGTAGCCGGCCAGGGTGCGATATGGATCAGGTTGATGCACAACATGGCGTCGGCATAGGAGATGGGCCAATGAGCTGACGTGGCATCGAGCCCGATCGCCGGCCGGATGTTGCCCAGATCGAGTGCCGCGGCCCAGGCGTCGATACTGGCGCGTGCGCCGGGATCCGGGTCGCTCGGTTGGAAAATGAGATCAGGCCCGCACGATTTAGCAAAGTGTACGACGTGTTCGCCCGAGCCGCTCGCGACCTCGAGGACAAGGCCGCGCGAGGGCAGGAAGGGGCCGCAGCACGTCGAGTATGGGCTCCCGATTGCGAGCCGCCGCCGGGGCATAAAGGCGGGCGTCTACTTTCATTCTTCGCTTATCGTTTCAACCGGCCCCGGCGGTCAAGGGCCGCAGCCGTTCGTCATGGTTAGCCTCTGGATCCAAGCGTACAAGCGCTGGGCCCCCGTTGCCGCGGCTTTCGACCGATGACCTGACATGCAGAGTTCTTAGTCGCGGGGACTACCGGTGTTCCTTTCGCTGCCAAGTTCCGAGCCGGTCTCAACGATCGTCGAAGTGTGGCCCGTAGTCCTGCGTTTGGCACTCGATGGTCAAGCTATTGAATACATTAGGTCCGAATTGCAGGTCCGGGATTGCCTAACGCTTTGACTTCGCTCAAAAGACGCACTTTTTTCAATCTTGAAAGACGGGTTCGACTCCCGTAGGGACCGCCATTCTGGCGGTGGC
Source organism: uncultured Alphaproteobacteria bacterium (assembly GCA_963726795.1). GTDB lineage: Bacteria > Pseudomonadota > Alphaproteobacteria > Rhizobiales > Hyphomicrobiaceae > Hyphomicrobium_A. The sequence goes on from CAVSDD010000006.1 coordinate 59,790, forward strand.
TTCTGACCGTGGTTCCGGGAGGTCCGGCTCCGCCGCGGGACCGTTGGGCCGAACCGTTTTGGCCCGACCCGGTCGGTTGAGTTGCGCCAACGGCGCGACGAAGGCCTTTGCCAATTTTCGAGATCCGCTGCTGACCCGAAGTGGACGGTCATCCCCGGTTGGATTTTCGAGGGGTAGGCGTGGCCGCATTTGCGATGTCGTCTGGACGTGTCGGCTCACGCGGTCAGTGACGGCAACCGCTGGTGTCAGTGATTGTCGACGCAGGCGTCGGCTAGGCATCCCTCGATCTGCTTAAGAAACCTGATGCCGGGGGTGTCATCTTCGAGGATGCGCTCCATCGTGACGGTGTCAGCGTGGCAGGCCGTGGCCTTGCGCAGGCCGGCAAGGGCCTGCGTCAATGTTTGGGTGTCGGATGCGTTGAGCGTCAGCACGTCCGACGGCGCCAAGAAGAGCGCGGCAATAGGCGCGCCGCTCAACAGCTCTTTCGCATTGATGGCCGTCCCCAGCGATACCAAGACCGCACGGTCTTTGGGATCGAGTTTCACATTCGTCTGAGGACTGATATCGCAAGCGAACGCCGAAGCGCCCGAGAGCACGAATGTTGCCAAAGCCAATATGGTACGCATTCAACTCCCCGCCATGATCACCACCTGTTGTGCACTCTGCTGCAAGCGGCATGAGAATTCAACTTGGGCAAAAGGCGTTCCATGATCGATGATATCCACTGTTGGCCATTCATGGAGCTGATTTCGGCCTCGCGGTGAGCTTGAAGAGCGCCGTGGCGAGTAAGGTTCCCTGCTGCCCTACACCTGCTGCCGCGGAAACCATCGGTAAGTGGCTCGCGCCATCAGGCACGCTCTTTCTGCGAGGCCTTGATTGACCGCTCTTCGATCCATGGCGTCGCATCTGCTACGGCGAGCGGTTTGCTCAGGAAGTAGCCCTGGCCTAACGCTACTCCGCAGGCCCGCAAACGCAGAAGCTGATCTTCCGTCTCGATGCCCTCGGCAACGACGTCGGCGCCCAGCCCCCGCGCGAGCTGAACGATCGCCTTGATCACCAGCTCGTTCTTGGCGCTCGTACCAAGTTCGCTCACGAACAGCCGATCGATCTTGATGCGATCGAACGGCAGGCTTACGAGATGGCTCAAGGACGAATAACCGGTACCGAAGTCATCGAGTGCGATGGTCAGCCCGAGCGACTTGAGGTCGCCCACAATTTCAGCGACCTCTGCGATGTTCGCTAGAAGACTTGTTTCCGTGATTTCTATTTGCAATCGAGCTGGGTCCAGACCCGTTTCGCGCAGAATTCTGGCGACCAGCGGGACGACGTCATTCGACATGATCTGAGCCGGGGCAAGGTTGACGGACACTGAGAGGTGCCCGGGCCATTTCAACAGCTGTTGGCAGGCTTCCCGGATCACCCATTGGCCGATCTCATCCGTGAGCCCCACGCTGTCTGCGAGCGGAAGAAATTGACCCGGCTGGCGCATGGTGCCGTCCGGTTGCTGCCAACGAATGAGTGCCTCGCATCCGACAACAACGCCCGAAAGCAATCGGCAGATCGGCTGGTAGTGAAGCGTAAACTCGTGGTCGTCGAGCGCGGTCCGCAGGCCCACTTCGATCGAGTGCTTCGTTTCCGCGCGCCGCTGCATTTGCGGATCGAAAAAGCAAATCCCCTGGCGTGATGTCTTGGCCGCGTACATGGCAAGATCGGCTTGCTTCAGAAGCTCAGCACCCGCCAGCCCACACTCCGGAGCGAAAGCCACGCCTATGCTCACGCCGACTTCGATTTGCGTTCCATCTATGATCATCGGCTTGGTCAGGCGTGTGCGAAGCCGCCGGGCAACAATCTCCGCAAGAGAGCGGTGTGCGACATTGTCGAGCAAGATCGCGAACTCGTCTCCACCGATGCGGGCGACCAAATCGCTTTCTTTGACGGTGCGTCTGATGCGGGCGCCTACTGCGCTCAGCAGCTCGTCGCCGGCGTGATGGCCGAGCGCATCGTTCACGTCTTTGAACCGGTCGAGGTCCAGATACAGCAGGGCGTAGTTCTGCTTGCCCTTCATTGACTGCATCGCTTCCAGCCGGGCAACGAAGGCGCGGCGATTGGGTAGCCCGGTGAGGCCGTCTGTCGTGGCGGCCGCTTCGGTTTCCAGGTGAGCCTTGCTCAACTGGGCCAACGACCGCTCTAACGCGGCCGTTGCCCTCAGCCTTTGCGCAAAGAGCCGTGCCGTCGTTGCGATGAGGGCCACGAGGAACAACCAGTAGCTTGCGCCCAGAAGTCCCAGCACGAGATAGGTTTTGCCACTGAGTACGAAGATGCTTTTGAAGGCCAGCGGCAGGAGAATTGCCGACATGTAGAGGATTGCCGCACTGGGGATCGGCGCCAGAAGCACGCTGCCGCTGGCGGCCATCCCGACGGCGAGGGCGATAAGAATGAAATCGCTGCCGCTATCGAGCTGGCCCGCGTACCTCGCGCTCAGGACCGACCACGGCAATGCAAGCGTTACCGCGAATATCCAGGGCATCGCGGTTCGCCGCCACGGCGACTTTGAGGCAAGTGTCTTAGTCTTGCGAGCCCCGCGCAACGCGCGCCAGCCGACGACGCCGCAAACGAAGTATGCTGCCGCGGCCCAAGGGAACAGCACAGAAGCGGGTATCACCGCGTAGAAAGCCCAGACCGCGATGCTCGTATTGAGAGCGTAGCCGGCCATCGCGGCCGGCGTCGCGCGCGCGAGAATAGCCAGCTGCTCCCGATGAACTCGAGGTGCCATGACAAATCGAAAATGAAGTGTGGGCAAAGCCATCGGAGCGTTCGCAGTTGCGAAACCCTTGGTACGTCCGAGGCGTGAATAATCTGAGTTGGAATGCTTGCAATTCGATGCATCGTCCGGCCGACGCGTGATCCACGAGCTTTCCGGCTTGCAGAGCACTAATGGGAGAGCTGCCCGCGCTGAAGGTAAAGAGTCCCAACAACCAGGCTGCATTGCGAACGAGACCCCGTCGAGGAGGCAACCCGCCGGCGCTCGAGGTGCTGCAATTTGATCCGGCACGAGCGATAACAGAGAGATGAAAACCCGCAGCTTGGCTCGATGAGGGAATGCCCGCCGGCGCTATAACTTACGCGGCGGATGAGTCGACAGCCTGATCTGCGACCAAAACCGAAATCGTCATCCCCCGGTAGGCGCCTCGGGGACCGACGAAGCTCCCCGTCAAGGGAGCCGCCTGTTTGTGGTCTCGCGCCACCGCGATGCGGATTAAGTCGCGGTTTCCGAAAATTCCGTTGGTCGGGTCCATCTCGATCCAGCCGCAACCCGGCAAGTAGACCTGGACCCAGGCGTGCGTGGCGCCGCCGCCTTGATAGTCGGCGCGGCCCGGGCTGTAAATGTACCCGCTGACGAAACGCGCTGCAAAACCCAGGGACCGAAGCGCCTCTATCATCAGCAGCGCAAAATCCCTGCAGCTGCCGGTTCCCAATTGCAGCGTTTGAGCAGGATCCTGGGTGCCAGGCTTCGGCCGGCGCTGATAGCGCAGTTCGCCTCGAATCTTTCGCATCATGTCGGATAAGATCGCGAGCGTGCGGCCGTCACTCGCGCGCGCGATTTTCCGGGCCCAGTCTGCGATCAGGCCTTCCGCATCCGGCCAATTCAATGTCATCAGAGGCTGAAGGTCGGGCAACTCGTCTGCGGCATACGAAAACGGGTACTGCTCAGCTGACGGCATGAGCAGTGCCGTGGGCTGCTCGACTTCATAATGCAAAATGCCGATCTCGCTCACGAAGCGCAGGGAACGCGAGGTCTGATCCCCAAACTCTGCGTAAGAAACTGAATTTCCGAAAGCGTCGTACATCCACCGAATACTGACGGGCTTGGGTGTGATGGTCAGGCTCGTGCTCAGGAGACGCAAGGTGTGACTGTCGCGCGGCCGAAACATCATTCGGTGGCGGCCGAACGCGACGGGATCCGAATATTCGTATTCTGTGGTGTGCGTTACCGTGAGGTGCCTTCGCATTCGGCAACTCTAGTTGCTTACGGCCAGCGGTGTGCGCAGGCGATGCATGCGGCCCGGCGCAGTCACCCAGACCTCCGGTGGTTGAGACGTCACCACTCCTTGCGGCCACGCAAACGCCACGTCGGCCGCATCGCGGCCCGCTGCGATTCGCACCAAAGCGTCCACCGAGCTCATGCGCGATGCATCGAAGGCGAACCATTCGCCGCCCTTGGGGCCGTTGAGATAGGCTTGGAATACGGCATGGAAATCCTGCGGGCTGAGGCCGTCCGCATAAACGCTGGCATAGCGTGCCGGGATACCCACCGCGCGACACAGCGAAATGCCCAGGTGCGCGAAGTCCCGGCATACTCCCGTCCTCGACTGGAATACATCGGCGGAAGTCGCACTCGGCCCGGTGCTTCCGCTGACGTAAGCAATGTTGTCGAAGATCCAGTCGCAGATCGCCGTTACGCGCGTGTGGCCACGCGGGCATTTCCCAAACAGCTCAAAGGCCAAATCCGTGAAGGTATCGGAGGGGCAGTAGCGGCTGGCCGCCAAATATTCCAGATACTCCATCGGAAGTTGTCCGAAGTCGAATTCCGAAACGTGAGCCGGCTCGAATACTGCGGCGTCGACCTCGACGGTCGCTTCATAGACGGCTTCGACTGGACCTGGTCCGAGAACCGTACGAACCTTCCGCGTAAGTGTGACGGGATCGACATACAGATCCCATCCCGAGCCGGTGGAGAACGTGAGGCTCTCTATTTTGACGATCTGGCTATCGGCCTTGGCTGCCTCTATTTGGAAGACGAAGGCCGTCGGCTCGGACATCTCGTAGCGCAATTTGCACGCGACCTTGATCTCCATTGGCCCCCCTTTGGTCGTTGATGGAACTCATCCCACGCTAGCAAGTTCCGCGACGCGCCAGCCTGACCTTGTTTGAGCATTAATCCGGCAGACTGCTCGAAATAGCGGCCGTCGGATCGAAGGTGCAATGAAGATCGCGAGCTTCAACATCAACAACGTCAACAGGCGGCTGGCGAACCTCATCGCTTGGCTGAAGTCGGCAAAGCCAGACATCGTCTGCCTGCAGGAGCTCAAAGCGGAGCAGGAGGCGTTCCCGGAAAGAGCGTTAGAGAAGGCTGGATATCAGGCAGCGTGGGTGGGTCAGAAATCCTGGAACGGCGTCGCTATACTCTCTCGCGGTCCCGAGATCCACGTCACGCGAGAGCGTCTCCCCGGCGATCCATCGGATAAGCAGAGCCGGTATCTCGAGGCGGCGATTAGCGGCGTCCTGATCGGGTGCATCTATCTGCCGAACGGCAATCCGCAACCGGGTCCGAAATTCGATTACAAGCTTGCCTGGTTCGACCGGCTCATCAAGCACGCAGGCTCGCTGAAAAAGTCCGGCGCACCCGTCGCCCTTGTGGGCGACTACAATGTCGTGCCAACCGATTTCGACATCTACCCGACCAAGTCATGGGATGATGATGCGCTTCTGCAACCGGAAACGCGCGCTGCCTATCGGCGTCTCCTGAAGCAGGGATGGACGGATGCGCTGCGCCATCTCTATCCCGACGAGCCCATGTACACGTTCTGGGACTACATGCGGCACCGATGGGAAAACGATAAGGGGCTTCGCCTCGACCACTTCCTTCTGAGCCCTGAACTCAAAGGGCGTCTTGTGCGCGGCGGGGTCGACCGCAAGGTCCGCGGCAAGGACGGCGCGAGCGATCATGCGCCGGCCTGGATTGAGCTCAAATAGCCACGCTCGATCTCAGCCCGCAAAGAACCTCAGAAGCGCAGCGAGCGTTTCTTGCGGCGCTTCCTCGGGCAGGAACTGCCCACAATCGAATGCCTCGACGATTTCGCCCATCCCGGAGCGCGGCCAGTCTCGTCATCCGCGAAAATGCGGAAGGTACCCGAAGTACCAGAGCAGCACCCCGCCGATGGGGACGAGCACCACCAGCGACACGATCAGGACCTTGAGATTGTCGAGGGGGCCGGTTCCTTCGCGGAACTCGGTCGGTCTCACTGTCGTCGTTCGTCATCTCGTCCTCCCAGCTTTGGTTTGCATCTCATTCGTCCTCTAATCATCGCGAGATGCAAGTGAAACCGACGCAACAGGCTTGATCAGCGACCAGCCCACACCGGTGCAACTGACGCCATGCCTCGTAACTTGACGCCGGTTTTGACCCCGGGGGAAAGTCTGGCGCTACTGATCTCAGTGTATCTACCGATGCTGCCGCGCTCCCGTGGTGCGGAGTAACGTAATCCCGGCCAGTCAACGGCGCGCCACCCGACGCGTCTGTTTGAGCCGAAAGCAACTCGTGCAGCGCCGGCGCGTTCTATCACCCATGACGATTGCAGAGCGCGTACGCGCCCTATTCAAAGAGAACGCCAGGCCGCCAGCGGAAATCGCGGAGATCGTGTACGCGGGCAAGGCCACGGTGGCTCAGATCCGCTACGTGTATTCGGTGCTCAATGCCTCCAGCGCCGAATATTGGGCCCATCGCGAGCAAGCGAGCCGCACGCGGGCCCAGATGAGCGGCAAAAAATAGATACGCCCCATGACAATGGGTTAAGCATTCCGCCCCGAAATCCGGAACTCGGGCCCCCGCTCAGACGTAATGCCGCGGCTAGCCAAACATTCTTCGGGAGCCACTCATGGGCCTGTTCAGCCGAGACTTGAAGACGATCTCCGATCTCTTCAATCACACCCTCCAGGACATCTATTACGCTGAAAACCAGATCATCAAGACGCTTCCGAAACTGATCGACACCGCGACCGATCCCGAATTGAAGAAGGGCCTGAAGCACCATTTGGCTGAGACAGAGGGACAAGTCCGGCGCCTCGAAGAAGCCTTTGAGCTTCTTGGCCAGGCGCCAAAGGGAACACGCTGCCCCGGCATCGACGGGATTTTGTCCGAAGGAAACGAGGTCCTGGGTAATGTCGATGGACGTGTGGTGACGAACGCCGCTGTCATCGCATCTGCGCAGGCTGTCGAGCACTACGAGATCACCCGTTATGGCACGCTCATCGCCTGGGCTAAGGAATTGGGTCACGACTTTCTGGTGCCGCTGTTTGAGCGCAACCTCAGGGAAGAGAAAGCTGCGGACAAGAAGCTGACCGCGATAGCAGAAGCGCGCGTCAATAAGGGGTCGCCACGCAAGGGTACGTCTTCCCGACGCGTGGTTCGCAAAGCTGCTGTGAAAAAGGTAGCGCCTCGCAAGCGCCCGCAGAAACGCAGAGCAGGCTGAGGGCGGGACCCGCCTTCAAGTTCGCGCCTGGGGGGATTATGTCATATTCCGGGGCCGCATACGGTCCAGACACGCTCAAGCTGATGGCAAATGCTCTCGACGCCGCGTGGGCAGACGCGCAATCCCTAATCTCAGGACTGTCTGCCAAAGAGCATTTGCCCGATATGGCTTCGGCGGTGCTCGAAGCTGCGGCAAGTGGCGTGCGCGATGCCGAGCGGTTGCGGCAAGCCGCATTGAGGGGGCTCGCGTGCGGTCATTCGCTGACGCGACACTAGCGAATGTGTGCCGACACTACCTTGCCGTTTCTTTCAAGCGTCCACTCGAGCGTGATCGAGGAAGAAGCGGAGCATTTCCTTTGAGGCGTCAGGTCCTTTGGGGTCAGTGAAAGATCCCGCCGCACTTCCACCAGACCACGCGTGACCTGCTCCGTGGACGACCCAAAGCTCGAGCGTCGCTCGACCGTCCCGATCGAGCTTGACGGAGCGGGTGTACTTGCGTTTTCCCTCGTGCCGCCTAGCGTCGGGTGACACTTGGAGCCCGGCGCCCGAATTGGCGCGGGCAATCACTTTATCGCCGTTGCGCGGATGCACGGTCGTGTCTTGGTCCCCGTGAAACACGATAGTGGGGACACGATGCTTGGCAATTCCTGCCGGCGTGTCGGACATGTCTCCGCGCATGGCAGCGAATGCGGATGGCAAATCGCGCGCGGCGCCACACGCCAGACCCGAATGCACGCCGACCGCGGCGAAGAGGTCAGGATAGGCTTCTCCTGCGATGGCCGCTGCGGCGCCGCCCGCTGACAATCCCGCAACGTAGATGCGGCGCGCATCGATCTTAAACTCGCTCATGACGTGTCGGACGATCCCGGCGATAAGCGCAGGCTCTCCGCGGCCACGTTGCTGGTCGGTGCTCTTGAACCAGTTCCAACACTTCGACACGTTGGCGGCTTGCGATTGCTCGGGATAGACGACAAAGCACGCGCGCTCCTCCGCAGCGAAGTTCATGCGCGTGCCGGCGGCGAAGTCGTCGGGCGACTGGGTGCATCCATGCAGCATGACAATCAACGGCAGCGGCTCGCCCTTGTACGTGCTCGGCACGTAGAGTTTGTAGGACCGATGGCCCATGCTGCTTGCGAACGTTCCGGCAATGAACTTGCCGGCTGCCGGAAAGATGTCGGCATCTCGGGGAGCGCGCTTCCCTTTCGATAGCTGGAGGTTCGGCAACTCAAACGGCGGCGATCGGCCAATCTCGTGTGCACGCGCGGCTTGCACTGGGCCTTCGGCCATCGTGGCATCGGCGTCCGACAAGTGTGGCAGCAGGATTGGCTGTGTCCGCAACTTGGCAGGATGCCGATCCTCATGTGGACGCGTGGCCGCTCCTCCAAGCACACGCTGCAGAAGCGCCACCGCTTCAGTCAGTTTGCCGGCCCTCGTCAGACGAGTGGCTTCGAGCATTTGGCCCGCATCAAGCTTCTTCATTCGAGCGTCCTTTAGGCTGGTGGCGCAGACAAACCATTCGAGTTGCTATTTCATGCGGTCAGCTAGCGCGGCTTTGACCTCGGGGGTCGCGTGCAGCGCGCCAAGGACGGAAACTGAAGCGATGGTCGCGCGCGCAAGCTCCGGCGAAACATCGGACGCGATGCTCAAGAGCCCCAAAACCTGCAGGTTGAGTTTTTTGCGCGCGGAGCGAACCGCCTCCAGGTCTTCTCGCGTGTAGTGTCGTAAGCCGAGGTCCAACGCATTGCGCACGACGCCCTGCTTGACAACATCGGAGTGCTTGTCGAGTTGATTGCGAATGGCGGTGCGAATGAAATCAGTGCGGTTGGAATAGAACCCCTCGTGCACCATCAGGTCGACCTGGCCGAGGTCGACGTACCCGAGGTTGATGGTGATTTTCTCGCTGTCGCCGACGCGCGGCCGCAACTCTCTGATATTTTCCGCCATCTTCACACCATCCCAACACCATCTGCATGGATGTAGCTGGGAGGGTGGAGCCTGAGTTTCAAGGGGCGGTTCGGCAATATCGTTGACCGGCAGCATCCGCGAAGAGGGTTCGAGGAGTTAACTGCGCCGGCGGCACGTTGAGCGGACGTGGAAGGCCTGGATGGAACGAACGGGTTCCCATCGGCTTATTCGACAAACAGGAGTGAACGCATGACAAAGCCCAAGTTTCGCGAGGACGTGGCGAACGAGGATTTTCGGCAGGGCCTGGACAAGCCCGCGAAGCTGCCAGTCGATACCGATGACAACGACAAGCCATCCGCAGACGCAAACGGAGATTCCGACGACGAGACCGCTGACGAAAATTTAGCGGTGCCGGACGGCGCGGATGAAGAAGAGTAGCGCCTGCGCCCGCCCGACACCGTTGCACCGATTACCGCGGCCTTGTCCTGACGCGCGGCGGCGCGGGTGAATCGAGATCCACCTTGTGTTCCCGATCCCAGAACCGCAGTTCGGCTAGGGCCGCGATGAATCCGGACGCGTTCGCTGGAAGCAGAAAACACCCATCGTCGAGATCACCGGCAAGCCCGGTCGCTTCGAATAGTTGCAGTACAGGCTCGGTGTATCCAACAAACTTGCAGTGGGCGAACGCATCGGTGACGAAGTCCTTCGCCGCGGCGTCCTTGGCCAGCAGGGCCGCGCCGGCTTCGGACGCGATGATGGCGACGGCGTCGTAAAGCACTGAGGGGCCGCCATCGATCTTCTGCTGGGCGGGAACGGCGGTGCGATCCGATAGGGTCAACGCCGGCGATCTTGGGTGCGATCACCTCGACCGTTCCACCGAGCTTTTCGATCTTGGCGGCGAGCGAGGTGAAGAGCTTGGCGTCGGCGCCGTCCGTGAGCAGGACCCCGAGCTTGCGGCCCTTGAAGCTCTTTGGTCCGCGCATTACGATGCTCAAGGCGTCGGACGGCGTCGAGATCTTCGCGAGTCGGCTCGCGGCAACAGCTGGCTCCGGCAGCTCGAATCCAAGCCCGTCGGCAACCGTCGCGGCGAGGTCGGCGTCAATGTTGCGCAGGTGGGAAACCATGCGCAGCCGAATGTCCGGCGCGCTCGACCTTGCTCAGCTCGAACACAAGCGCGTCGCCGATGTGCTTCTGCTCGATCGGCGTCTGGCTGACGAAGAACTGCCGCGCCTGGCTGTAGTGATCGGCGAAGCTCTCAGGACGCAGCCGCACCTTGGGCCCGTCCGCTTCTTCCTGAAAGGTGCGGAAGCCGCGCGCGGGATTCTCGCGCGGGCCGCCGTCGGCCCACGCTGTTCGGCTCGTAGTTGACGCGGCCCGTCGGATTGCGCATCGCCATGTGGCCGTCCTGCTGGAAGTGCGCGAACGGGCAGCGCGGCGCATTGATCGGGAATGTGCGTGAAGTTCGGCCCGCCGAGCCGCTTGATCTGCGTGTCGAGATAGGAGAAGTTGCGGCCCTGCAAGCAGCGGGTCGTTGCTGAAGTCGATGCCCGGCGGCACGTTCTGCGTGCAGAAGGCGACCTGCTCGGTCTCGGCGAAGAAATTGTCGACGACGCGATCGAGCACCAGGCGGCCGACGATGCGCACCGGCAGAACTTCCTCGGGGATGAGCTTCGTCGGATCGAGCACGTCGAAGTCGAACGTTGTCGGCGAAATCCTGATCGAACAGTTGCACGCCGAGCTCCCATTCGGGGAAGGCGCCGGTCTGGATCGCGTCCCACAGGTCGCGGCGATGGAAATCCGGATCGGCGCCGTTGATTTTGACCGCCTCGTTCCAGACCACCGACTGCAGGCCGAGCTTCGGCTTCCAGTGGAATTTGACGAAGGTCGATTGGCCCTCGTCGTCGAGGAAGCGGAAGGTGTGGACGCCGAAGCCTTCCATGAAGCGGAACGAGCGCGGTATCGCGCGGTCCGACATGACCCACATGATCATGTGCATGCTTTCGGGCGTCAGCGAGATGAAGTCCCAGAAATTGTCGTGCGCCGATTGGGCCTGCGGGAAAGTCGCGGTCGGGCTCCGGCTTGACGGCGTGGATGAGGTCGGGAAACTTGATCGCGTCCTGGATGAAGAAGACCGGAATGTTGTTGCCGACGAGATCCCAGTTGCCCTCCTTGGTGTAGAGCTTCACCGCAAAGCCGCGCACATCGCGCGCGAGGTCGAACGAGCCCTTGCTGCCGGCGACGGTCGAGAAGCGCACGAACGCCTCGGTCTTCTCGCCGACGCGCTGGAAGATGTCGGCGCGGGTGACGTCGGCCAGCGAGTTCGTCAGCTCGAAAAAGCCGTGAGCGCCGTAGCCGCGCGCGTGGACGACGCGTTCGGGAATGCGCTCGTGGTCGAAGTGGAAAATCTTCTCGCGGAAATGAAAATCCTCAAGCAGCGCCGGTCCGCGCGCACCCTGGCGCAGAGTATTTTGATCGTCGGCGACAGGAATGCCCTGCTGCGTCGTAAGCGTGGCAACATCGCCGCCCGCGGTTTGATGGATTTCCCCGCCGTTGCCCTGGGTTTCCCGGGATCTTGACGATTTGCTCGATGATTTTGCTCGCACGGGCTTCTTGCGGCCGTGCGTCGGCGAGGCTTTTTTAGCCATGTCTGAGAATACTCGTTGGAGGAAGCCGCAGAGCATCGCCGAATGCTCCGTCAGATCTGCCTTCGGGAACGTTATCGACTGGAGTTCGTTCCGCTGGGATCGCAGAGCGTGCAGCGCGGCGTTCTCTGTTTTGCAGTCCGATCCCGAAAACTTGCTTTCGATTTAAATGTCCTCAAGCCCGGCGGCGCGGAAGACCGGCCGGCGATGCTTGAACTCACCAGCAGGAGGTTGCGATGGGTCTAGCCGATGTTCTGAATGGAATGAGAAATGGACCTCGAGGCGGAGCGGAATCAAGCGGCTCCTCCGGCATGTCGCCCGTCACGATGGGGCTGCTGGCGTTGCTCGCCTACAAGGCGCTGAAGGGAAGTGGCGTCGTGGGCTCTGAGCCTGCCGCTCCTCAAACGCGGACGCCGGGTGGCACCGCGGTCGCCAATCCAGGCGCGACCGGAGCCGGATCGGACTGGCTGGGCGGCTTGGAAAAGATGATTGCTGGAGGTGCCGCCGGCGGCATCTTGAGCGGCGGCCTTGGCGAACTCCTCAAGAAATTCCAGCAGAACGGTCAAGGTCAGGTCGCCCAATCCTGGGTGGGAACCGGCTCCAACCACAGTGTTGCGCCGGCGGACCTGGAAAAGGCGATCGGCGCCGATACGCTCGACGCGCTCTCGCAGCAAACCGGGATTCCCAAGGACCGTCTCATCGCAAAACTGCAGGAGGAGCTGCCGGCAACCGTCGATACCCTCACTCCCGACGGCCGCATACCCAACGAATTGAAGCACGCCGGTGGATTTAAGTCGAACCCCTAGGAGGCACTCATGGGCATTCTTTGGATCATTATCATCGGTTTTGTAGCGGGCGTGGTTGCCCGCCTGTTGTCTCCGGGCCCCAACAACCCCGTCGGGTTTATCACGACGACGGCGCTCGGGATCGCCGGAGCCTTCGTCGCTACATTTCTCGGGCAAACGGTCGGCTGGTACCGGCTGGATCAAGGCGCCGGCCTAATCGGCGCGACGCTGGGCGCTGTCGTCGTCCTGTTTTTCTGGCATCGCCTGGTCGTCAATCACACGATCGCCGATCCGGGCAATCCGGGACCGATCGCCAGTCCGGGCGAAGGACCGCGACGCTGGCTCTAACTTATTTAGAGCGTCGTCACTTCAAAACGATGCAGCCTCCAACGGCGGCGGGTTCGATTTGGTCTGCCTCCGCCTCTCGTCGACACCCATTTCATTCTCCCTTACCGCAAATACGAGGGAAAGGGTGGGGAAGGCGGGATTGGGATCCACCGCTGTGCGAAAGCCTCGTAGACGCAGCTGCTCGACGATGGCTCGTGTCGCCGCCGTACCGTAATGGACCTCGACGATCACTTGGCGAATTTTCGGCCAGTCGTCGTCGGTCAAACCCGCTAGAATATTGGTTTCGCTCTGCTCCGCATCGATCTTAAGGAGGTCGATCGGGCCAATTTTGCATTCCCGGATGACGTCCGACAGCGTTCGCAGCTCGCAGGTCACCTCGAGCTCTTTCAGATAGAACTGTCGGACGCGCTCTGCAAAACGCCGTCCCCCTTGCGGCAACGCCCTGAGCAGAACGGGAACCGGGTAGGGTAACGTTCGGAATCTCTCGAGCACGTAATCCTGTCCCCGGACGACCGCCGCTTCGGAATCGTCGGGAAACATGGTCGAGGCATTCGACATGCGAGGATAGTACGAGAAGGTCGCCTCGCCTGCCTTGTCCGACAAACCGACGTTGAACAGCTGGAGGTCCAACTTGTTGTGCGTCGCGGCGTTTTTCTTGAGGACTTCAAACGTCGCCGGCACGGGCTCGAAGGCGTACACCTGTGCCGTTGCGCAGATTTGATTGAGGAAGAGAACAAACAACCCCGTGTTGGCGCCGACGTCGAGAATGCAATCGCCATCCTCGATCGTGACCCCATGCTGCCGGTAGCAATCGTCTTCGAAGATGTCCTTGTAGATCATGATCGTGTCGTCTTTGCTCAGGCCGAAGACGGACAGACCGTTAGGCAAGCGAAAGGTACGCAGAGACATAGAGCAGGTGCCTTTGGAAGTTGAGCTGCGACGGAAACGCCGGCCTTCGAGGACGGCTGTGTCGGTGAAAGCGACCGATCTGACGGCTAGGCGACTGCTTCTTCGTTGAGATGGCTCTCAGCGATCGTCGTCAGCTTGGCGTCTGCGGCATGCTCTTCCTTCAGCGTCTTGCCGAGCACCTTAGCGACATCGGTGTGACCGAGCAGATTGGCCCACGCAACGAGGGTGCCGTAGCGCGTGATCTCGTAATGCTCGACAGCCTGAGCAGCAGCAATCATGGCGGCATCGCGCGTATCTGGGTCCTTGATCTCGCCCATGAGCTCCTTGGCTTCGTCGAGGATACCGTCGATTGCGGGGCACTTGGCTGCCTTTGGCTTGTGCTCGATCATCTCGAACACCTGCTCGAGACGCGTGACGTGCTCCTTGGTCTGCTCGAGATGATCCTGGAAAGCCTTGGAGAGCTCACCGGAGTCGGATTTCTTGATCATTTTCGGCAAGGCCTTCACGATGTGGTTTTCGGCGTAGTAGATGTCCTGCAGCGTGTGCAGGAAGAGATCGCTCAGCTTCTGGATTTTCACGTCGACTCCTCGGGTGCGATGGGTGACCGCGTACAGCCCGTCGTTACGGGATCTGCGCTACGATCCAGAAGGACCCATGTCATGGGAAGATGGACCGCGCTCTGCGGTCCTCCGTGAAGCCAACGGAGTAGAACGCTCTTCGTTCCACTGGTCATGCGCCATGCTTAATTCCGGAACGCCTCGTGTGCGAAACCACTGGGCTTTTGCGGATTGCAGCGGCGCGTGAGTTTTGCGACGATTTTCAGCGGTAGTTTTGAGGCTGAAACACCGTTTACGGTCAATTGGCCTCAACTTAGTCGGGCGTGGGTGACCCGCCGTACACAGCACATCGCTATAGTGCCCGATGTTAGGGAATCTGCGACCTTTCCCTGATCGAGCCGGCTTTTCAGTGCTCATCCCGCGATCTCTCGCGTGATCCGCCTCCAAAACCGTCACAAACTTTCGGCCGTTCGCGCGGGGAATCGTCTCCGCCGGCGGGGTTAGGTGAAGGCGGGCGGAGCGGAATGGAATCCGCCAATTGTCACGGCCAAACCCTGGCCGCGAAAACCACGAGGGCGGCTCCGTGAACGCAAAATTTCTATCGAATCGCAGCGTCCAAATCGCGTTTTCCGTCGCCATCCTGGCGCTGCTTGTGGTGGGGGTGTTCTCCTACCGCGGCATTGTCGTGACCCATGAAAGCGACGGCTGGGTGGGACACACGCACGACGTGCTCGATGAATTGCGGGATTTGGTCGGCGCGATGGAGAACGCCGAATTCGAGCGGCCGCGGTTTCGTTATCACCGCGGATACCTCTTCTGCTGAGTCCTACCGCACTGCCGTGAAGAGCGCGGGCCAACACTTGGCCGCGATCCGCGATCTCACCGCTGACAATGCCTCGCAACAGCAAAAGCTGCCAGTGCTCGAGGGGCTGATCGCCGAAAAAATCGCATTCCTGGACGGTATTATGCGATTGCGCCAAGGCGGCGATTTCGAGGGTGCTGCGGCCGCGGTCCGCAACGGGCAGGGTCAACAGACTACGAGCAATCTTCGGGCTGCCGCGCAAAATATGCGGGACGAAGAGCAGCGGCTGCTGAAGGACCGCAATGCCGACTCGCTGCGCCGCGTTGGGCTTAGCAAGATCGTGTTGGTCGTCGGTACCCTGCTGGGGCTGCTCATCACCGCCGCCGCCGGCTGGACCGTCCTGCGTGACAACGCGCGACGCGGTCATGCGGAGACCGCTCTGCGCGATAGCAAAGAAGAATATCGGATGCTGCTGGATGGGGTCCAGGATTACGCGATCATCATGCTCGATCCCAAGGGGGATGTCGTCACCTGGAACACCGGGGCGGAGCGCATCAAGGGTTTCAAGGCCCAAGAAATAATTGGTCGTAACTTCTCGTGCTTCTTTTCTGCGGAGGATGTCCAACGGGGCACGCCGGGCGAACTGCTCCGCTTAACCGCGGAGCGAGGCCACTACGAAGACCACGGGATGCGTCTGCGCGCCGACGGCTCCAGGTTCTCGGCGAGCATAGCCTTGACAGCTCTCCGTGACGGCAGCGGCGCGCTGCGCGGGTTTTCCGAGGTATGTCGCGATCTGAGCGAGACCAGGGAACTAAACGCCAAGTACCGCGGCCTGCTCGAAGCTGCCCCCGATGCAATGGTGGTGGTCAATCCGGCCGGGGAGATCGTTCTGCTAAATTTGCAGGCGGAGAACCAATTCGGTTACCGCCGTGACGAGCTCGTAGGTCAGCAGGTTACGGAAATCATTCCGGAAGGGTTTGCGGAGCGATTGATCTCTGACGATCTGCGCTCATCGGAAGACGCGCTGGCGCAGCAGATCGGCACCGGCATCGAGCTTACGGCGCGGCGCAAGGATGGCAGCGCGTTTCCAATCGAGATCATGCTCAGTCCTCTGCAAAGTGCCGAGGGGATCCTGGTAACAGCGGCGATCCGCAACATCAGCGTGCGCAAACGGGCGGAGGCGCATCTGGCGCAAATGGAGGGCCGGTACCGCGGTCTGCTGGAAGCGGCGCCAGATGCCATGGTGGTGGTCAATCAAGCCGGGAAGATCGTGCTCCTCAACGTGCAGGCCGAGAAGCAGTTTGGCTATCGGCGCGATGAGCTCGTAGGCCAGCGGGTAACGAACATCATTCCGGACGGCTTTGCCGAGCGCTTGATCGCCGATGATCTGCGTTCATCGGAAGATGCGCTAGCGCAGCAGATCGGCACCGGCATTGAGCTTACGGCTCGGCGCAAGGATGGCAGCGAGTTTCCGATCGAGATCATGCTCAGTCCGTTGCAGAGCGATGAGGGGACTCTTGTCACGGCTGCGATCCGCAACATCAGCGTGCGCAAACGGGCGGAGGCGCATCTGGCGCAAATGGAGGGCCGGTACCGCGGACTGCTGGAAGCCGCGCCCGATGCCATGGTCGTGGTCAATCAAGCGGGCGAGATCGTGCTCCTCAACGTGCAGGCCGAGAAGCAGTTTGGCTATCGGCGCGACGAGCTTCTAGGCCAGAGGGTGACGAACATCATTCCGGACGGCTTTGCCGAGCGCTTGATCGCCGATGATCTGCGCTCGTCTGAGGACGCGCTGGCGCAGCAGATTGGCACCGGCATTGAGCTTACGGCTCGGCGCAAGGATGGCAGTGCGTTTCCAATAGAAATCATGCTCAGTCCGTTGCAGAGCGCCGATGGAACTCTTGTCACGGCGGCGATCCGCAACATCAGCGTGCGTAAGCGGGCGGAGGCACATCTTGCGCAGATGGAGGGCCGCTACCGCGGACTGCTGGAAGCCGCGCCCGATGCCATGGTGGTGGTCAATCAAGCCGGGAAGATCGTGCTCCTCAACGTGCAGGCCGAGAAGCAGTTTGGCTATCGGCGCGACGAGCTCGTAGGTCAGCGGGTAACCAACATAATTCCGGACGGTTTTGCCGAGCGCTTGATCGCCGATGATCTGCGCTCAACGGAGGACGCGCTGGCTCAGCAGATCGGTACCGGCATTGAGCTTACCGCGCGGCGCAAGGACAGCAGCGAATTTCCGATCGAGATCATGCTCAGTCCGTTGCAGAGCGACGAGGGAACTCTCGTCACGGCGGCGATCCGCAACATCAGCGTGCGCAAGCGGGCGGAGGCGCATCTGGCGCAAATGGAAGGAAGATACCGCGGCCTGCTGGAGGCTGCCCCCGATGCCATGGTCGTCGTCAATCAAGCGGGCGAGATCGTGCTCCTCAACGTGCAGGCCGAGAAGCAGTTTGGCTATCGCAGAGACGAACTCGTAGGCCAGCGGGTAACGAACATCATTCCGGACGGGTTTGCTGAACGATTGATCGCTGATGGACTGCGATCTGAGGAAGATGCGCTGGCGCAGCAGATCGGCACCGGCATCGAGCTTACGGCGCGGCGCAAGGATGGCAGCCAGTTTCCAATCGAGATCATGCTCAGTCCATTGCAGAGCGCCGATGGAACGCTCGTCACAGCGGCGATCCGCGACATCAGCGTGCGCAAGACCGCCGAAGAGCATCTCATCCAGAACGTCGCCGAATTGAAGCGCTCGAATGTCGAGCTCGGTCAGTTCGCCTACATCGCCTCTCACGATTTGCAGGAGCCGTTGCGGATGGTGGCCAGCTATACGCAGCTTTTATCCCGGCGATACAAGGGACGGCTCGACGCGGACGCCGACGAGTTCATTGCGTTTGCGGTCGACGGGGCAAGCCGCATGCAGCGGCTAATTCAAGACCTGCTCGCCTATTCGCGCGTGGGCACCAAAGGGCAGGATCTGGTGGAAACCTCGAGCGAGGAAGCATTGCAGCAAGCACTCGCCAATCTAAGGAGCGCGATCGAAGAGGGTGGCGCCCAGGTGACGCATGACCCGCTTCCCCCTGTCCGCGCCGACGAAAGGCAGCTCATTCAGTTGTTCCAGAACCTCGTCGGTAACGCCATCAAGTACCAAAAGCCTGGCGTTCCCAAGATCCACATTTCAGCGGCCATGAACAAAGGAAAGAAGTGGGATTTCTCCGTGGAGGATAACGGGCTCGGAATCGACGCCCAGTACTTCGACAAAATTTTCGGCATGTTCCAGCGCCTGCATAAGCGGGACGAGTTCGCCGGCACGGGGATTGGGCTGGCCATCTGCAAGAAGATCGTCGAGCGCCACGGCGGTGCAATTTCCGTTGAATCCGAACCGGGCCACGGCTCCACGTTTCACTTTGACCTCGCAGCCACCGAAAGTATGGGAGCTTAGGGGCCATGACGTTGCAGGTCCTCTTGATCGAAGATAGTCCTGGCGATGTCCGGTTGACTAAGGAAGTCTTCCGCGATGCCGCCCCCCGCGTGCATTTGAGTGTCGTGACTGACGGGGTGGAAGCCTTGGCCTTCCTGAGGCGGCAGGGTGTTCACGGCAATGCGCCACGGCCGGACATCATCCTGCTCGATCTGAACCTTCCCAAAATGGATGGGCGCGAGGTGCTGTCGCACCTCAAGGAGGACGAGAGCCTAAGAGTAATCCCGATCGTCATACTGACCACGTCCAACGACGAGGCCGATATCGTCATGAGCTATCAGCTCCAGGCAAATTGCTACCTGACGAAGCCGGTCAAGTTGGACGAGTTCGAGAACCTGATGAAGTCCGTCAGTCATTTCTGGATGACGCAGGCAACGCTGCCGAATCAAGCGAACACCGGAGGGACCTCGTGAGTACTCGCAAAGAAGTCCTTTTGGTTGAAGATAGTCCGGGTGACGTCCGCTTGACTCGCGAAGTCTTCCGCGATGCCGACCCGCCCGTCCATTTGAATGTGGTCAGCGATGGCGTGGAGGCTATGACCTTCCTTCATCGCGAGGGCGTTCACAAAAATTCGCCGCGCCCAGACTTGATCC
This sequence comes from uncultured Alphaproteobacteria bacterium, assembly GCA_963726795.1. Classification (GTDB taxonomy): domain Bacteria; phylum Pseudomonadota; class Alphaproteobacteria; order Rhizobiales; family Hyphomicrobiaceae; genus Hyphomicrobium_A. The sequence goes on from CAVSDD010000006.1 coordinate 79,061, forward strand.
TGCTGGATTTGAACTTGCCCAAAATGGATGGACGCCAAGTGCTGGCCAGCATCAAGGGCGACCAGAACTCTAAAGCTCATCCCCACCGTCATTTTGACCACCTCGGATGCCGAAGCCGACATCGAGAGGAGCTACGAATTGCAGGCAAACTGCTACCTGAGCAAGCCCGTGCAATTGGAAGAGTTCGAGACGCTTGTGAAAAGCATAAACGATTTCTGGCTCACGAAGGTGAGGCTCCCGCAGCGTGAGAATGGCCGATGAGCCGAATTTGGATCGCCGCAGCCTTCCGAATGGCAAATTGTAAGTTCGCCGCTGTGCGTTGTCGGAGGTGTCATGCTTACGACCGTCAAACCGATTAAGACCGTTCTCCTGATCGAGGACAACCCAGGCGATGTTCGCTTGCTGCGCGAGCTGTTGAAGGACGAAGGTCCCGCCGAAATCAAGGTGACGCACGTTGCGACCATGTGCGAAGCCGAAACATTCCTCGCAGAGCACGCCGTCGATATCATCCTGCTGGACTTGGGTCTGCCCGACGCTAATGGACTTGGGGCGGTTAAGCGAGTCCTTGCGGCCGCGCCGCGCATTCCTTTGGTGGTGCTGACGGGATCGGACGATGCGTCGTTGGCCGCGCAGGCGCTCCACGAAGGCGCGGAAGATTATCTGATCAAGGGCCAGATCGTTTCCAGCTCGAGCCAAAGCGAGACCCGCGTTCTGGTGCGCGCGTTGAGCTACGCCGTCGAGCGCAAGGCGATGGACGAGCAACTGTTCAGTGAAAGGGAGCGCGCCGAGGTAACGCTAAACTCCATCGGCGATGCCGTTGCATGCACAGACAGCGCAGGCAATCTTACCTTTCTCAATCGAGTTGCGGAAAAGCTGACGGGCTGGTCGTGGGCGGAGGCCGAGGGCCGGCCAATGACCGAGGTCCTGCGGATCCTCCACGGCGCAACCGGTGCGAGCATCGCAAATCCCATGGAGCTGGCGATTGGATGCGACCGAACGGTTCACTTGCCGGCAAACTGCGTCATCCTTCGGCGGGATGGATCGAGACTGCCGATCGAAGAATCCGTCGCCCCCATTCACGATAGTCAAGGTCGTAGCGCGGGAACGGTGATTGTCCTGCGCGACGTAAGTGCAGCAAGAGACATGCAACGGCAGATCACTCATTCCGCCGAGCACGATTTTCTCACAGGGTTGCCCAACCGGATGCTTTTGAACGACCGCATCGACCAGGCGATTCTGTTGGCGCCGCGTCACGGGCAGCAGGTTGCGGTGCTGTTCTTGGATTTGGATGGCTTCAAGCACATCAACGATTTCCTGGGTCACTCGGCAGGCGACAAGCTGCTGCAATCGGTTGCGGGCAGCATTGTTCGTTGTGTCCGCTCCTCTGACACGGTCAGCCGTCAAGGTGGAGACGAGTTCGTGATCCTGCTTTCAGAGGCGCAGCAGGGCGAAGATGCCGCCATCGTCGCGAAGCGCATCCTTGAGGCTGTGGCAAGGCCTCACACCGTCGATCAGCGCGACCTTCATGTCACCGCAAGCATCGGCGTCAGCATCTTCCCCGATGACGGCGCCGACGCCGAGACGCTCATCAAGAACGCCGATACCGCGATGTACCAAGCCAAGGAAAATGGCCGGCAGGGCTTCCGGTTCTTTAAGCCGATAATGAATGTCCGAGCGGTGGATCGGCGCGCAATCGAAGAAGCTCTCCGGCGCGCGTTGGAACGCAACGAGTTCAAACTGCACTACCAACCCAAGATCGATTTGAAAACAGGAGCAATCACCGGCGCAGAAGCTTTAATCCGCTGGACCACGTTGACGCGAGGTGTCGTCCCACCGAGCGAGTTCATTCCGGTCGCGGAAGCCTCCGGGCTTATACTGCCGATCGGCGCGTGGGTGCTCCGCGAAGCCTGCGTGCAGGCGAAGAAATGGTTGGATGCCGGGATGCCGCGCCTGACGATGGCGGTCAACGTCTCGGCGATGGAGTTTCTGGCCGAGAATTATCTGGACGGTGTGCTTAGAGTTCTCGATGAGACCGGGCTCGATCCGAAGCTGCTGGAGCTGGAGCTGACTGAGAGCGTGCTGATGGCTCGTGCGGACCCGACCGCGTTGATCCTGCAAACCCTGAGGGAGCGAGGTGTCCAGGTAGCCATAGACGACTTTGGCACCGGCTACTCCAGCCTGAGCTATCTGCGGAACTGCCCCGTAGATACGCTCAAGATCGATCAGTCATTCGTCCGTCAGATATCCAAAGAGACCGACGATGCGACCATTGTGACCGCAGTGATCGCCATGGCGCGCAGTCTCAAACTGCGGGTCGTCGCCGAGGGTGTGGAAACACTCGAAGAACTGACCTTCCTCTGCGAGCACCATTGCGACGAAGCCCAAGGATATTACTTCAGTCGACCGGTGCCCCCCAACGAGTTCGCGTCGCTTCTGAGGACCGGCATCACTGTGCCGCTCCCTGGGGCTAAAGTTCCGGCCAAGATCCGGATGGTCAGCATGGTGTGACGACCGCTGGTGTTCGGTCGCGCCTATTAGCGCTCGTGGTGTCAGCGTGCTACGTTCGCCGATGGAAGCATTCAAAAGGCTAGCTAGCCTAGTCGTGCGCGAAGCGAAAACCCGAGCGATGGGGTCGGCGCATGGCCAAACATAAATTCAAGGTTGGTCAACGGGTTCAGTACGCGCGCTCTCATCGTGGGATGGTGCCGTCAGCAACGAGCTACAAAATATCGAGCCTGATGCCGACCGAGGGCGGCGAACAGCTCTACCGGATCAAGGCCGATACCGAGGCCTTCGATCGCGTCGCGAGGCAGAGCGAGCTATCAATTTCTGCCATGCCAGAGTGATACGAAACCCTTTCTTGCGCATGTACGTCTGGGTGCCGGCAACGACATAGCGTCGGCAGTCCCTGTCCGCGACCGTCGGCCAATCGAGGAGAGCATCGATGGAATACCCAACGTTCAAAAAATGGCTGACCGAGCGTGGGTGCCGCTTTGATACGCAACCCGAGGAGCGAGGAGATGGGCACGGGACCGTTACGATCCATCGCGAGGGTCGGACCTCTGAACTACCGCTCGTGGGAGCCCGGCACGAGCTCGACGCGAATTCGGTTCGTCGCGTGTGCGAGGAACTCGATCTAAAGTGGGCCGAGCTTCCCGGACCAATGAGCCGCGCATGAAGCGAATGGCTTCACTAATCCGTTGAGGACCGGTTGCTTTCTCCGGCACCGAGGAAGTTCGCTACCTATACCTGGACGGGAAGATTGTCTGATGGCCCAAGAAGATGAAACACACGAAATCGAGAAACTGATCGCCCTGCGCAAAAGTGCGCTGGAGACGAAGGCCGTTGCTGAAGTGGAAGCCTCGAGACGGGCAGACGATCTCGCGGGCAAAGTGAAATCCGCCACCGCCCAGGCCGAGCAGGACCTCAGAGTTGAGATTACGAAAGCCAATGCCGCGATCAAGCGGGGTGGGTGCGATGAGAAATTCGTCCTCAAGCCAGACGCGCAGAGCGGATCAGGGTGGAGTGCTAACCTGATTTTGAACAACGACTCCGGTCCACTGCGCGGTTACGCGTTCACCATTGACGGCGCGGACGGCAAAATTGTCATCAAAAGCGCGGGGACGACGATGCAAATGAAGATCACGAACGTGCTGCAGGTGACATTGCAAGATTGGAACGCTCTGCTGACCAAGATGTACGCCGCAAGTACCTGACGTTCAACGATCAGCAAACACTCCATCGGTGGCATTTTGGATGGGAGGCAAACCGGCGAGAGCTGCACCAAGCTCAAGTGTCATCGCCGAGGCCAAGACTTTTCTTACTAATATTTCGCGGTGCGCATGCAGCGCCTCCAAGGCCAGCTCCTCGAGCTCGGGGCCGTCAAGTACACCCCCAGCGACCCCTTGCGTGATCGCGTCCGCCATTACGCACCAATCGGTCTCCGAAAGGCCCAATACGGTGAACCCTGCCTCCAACCATGCGTCATGGAGGGTGCGAGCCATCAAATCTACGGTCTTGAGATCGAGGTCTGGTTTGGAACTAGCCATGACCAGACAAGCCTGGCGCGCCCAAAGAGTTCCGATTGTGAGCCGGCATAACCGTCGGCTTGCTTAAGCGAATATTACGGGGGCGTGCGCGCGCCCGCGTCCCGGAATTGAGCCATTACAGTGACAACGGCAGACCCAACCGCAGCTCGCTGCCTCCGGCCTATCCTCGGCGCGCCGATCCTTTGATCTCGGTGTGGTGCTTATCAAGCCAGTGCCGCGCCGCATCTTGCGATCGACTGTGCATCGAGCCGCAATCCTGACATCTCCAGCTCCTGATCTGAAGCCGCTTCGCTTCCGGCGTGTGTTCGATCTTAGCCTCTGACATGAGTGGCTCACTTTCGGTTGGACAAAGCCTTTTTCATTTGCAACCCCAGCAAGTGTTCTCTCAGCCATTCATTGAGAATGCGTTCGATTTTGCAGGTTTGCGAGCCGGTGCTGCAGATCGCGCAGAGCTTCGGACGGAAAACCGCGAATGCTTATGCAGTTTTGTTCTTTCCTCCAATCCCGGCAGGCTACTAGCGTCGACACCTGCGCTGCGCCGAACAGGCCTAGACGCGCCCTCAAAACTGCCCAAGATCGCTCACGAGGCGATAGTCGGACGATACGACGCGTCTGCTGCCCTCTTTGCCCTCGCGGAGCGGTGTGGACGGTGAGAAAAACGCTGGGGGAAGCGCAGGCATGACGTCGAGCACGACAGGAGAACTTGGCGGGAAACGTCCGCGGCGGGCGCTGACGCGCGATGAGCGCAGGGTCATCATCGCCTCGTCCGCCGGGACGGCGTTCGAGTGGTACGACTTTTATCTCTATGGCGCACTCGCCTCCATCATCGGGGCGCAGTTCTTCGCGGCCTACAACGAAACGCAACAGAACATCTTCGCCCTGCTGACGTTTGCTGCCGGCTTCGTCGTCCGTCCCATTGGCGCGATCGTGTTCGGCCGCCTTGGCGACCTCGTCGGCCGCAAGTACACGTTCGTGCTGACGGTCGTCATCATGGGCGCGGCAACATTCTTGGTCGGCCTGCTGCCAAACTATGAGACCATTGGCGTCGCCGCTCCGATCGCGCTTGTCGTGCTGCGCATGCTCCAAGGGCTGGCGGCCGGCGGAGAGTACGGCGGCGCCGCGATTTATGTCGCCGAGCACGCTCCGCAGAACAGGCGCGGCTTCTTCACGAGCTGGGTGAACACCACCTCTACGTTGGCGCTGCTGTTGTCGCTCATCGTCATCATGTTCACGCAGATTGCGCTTGATGCCAGCTATCCCCCGGTCGTTCGGCCGGACGGCTCAAGTCTCAGCGCGTTCAAGTCATGGGGTTGGCGTATTCCGTTTCTGCTTTCGGTGGTGCTGCTCGCCATCTCGCTTTACGTTCGCCTGCAAATGCAGGAGAGCCCCGCCTTTCAGCGCATGAAGGCCGAGGGCATGGCCTCGAAGGCTCCGCTGAAAGAGGCCTTCGGCCAGTGGAAGAATGTCAAGACAGGCCTGATCGCCTTGTTCGGTCTCGTCGCCGGACAAGCTGTTGTCTGGTACGCCGCGCACTTCTATACCCTGCTCTTTCTCCAGAACATCCTGAAGGTCGATCAGTTCACGACCAACGTGCTGGTCGCTTGGGCGCTAATTTTTGGCGTCGGCTTCGTCGTCATCTTTGCCAGCCTGTCCGACCGCATTGGGCGCAAGCCCGTCATCTTGGGCGGCTGCCTGCTCGTGGCGCTGACCTATTTCCCATTGTTCAAACAGCTAACGCTGACCGCGAACCCGGCACTCTACCGGGCGCACAACACCGTTTCCGTCGTCGTGCTCGCGGATCCGGCGGAATGCTCGTTCCAGTTCAATCCGACGGGCCGGGCAAAATACGATTCCCATTGCGATATCGCAAAAGCGCTGCTGGCGAAAAGCGCCGTCAAGTACTCAAATGTTCAATCGCCAGCCGGCACGCCCGCGAGTGTTCGCATTGGTAGTGGCGACGCCATCGCCGTGAGCGACCCGGAGTTCGCCGACAAGGTTGCGAAGCAGCTGACTGCCGCCGGCTATCCGGCTGCAAACGATCCCGAGATCGTCAGGATCCGCATCGATCCTGCAGCGGGTCTTGCAAACATAGCAGGCTTGTTCGACATCTGGAGTGCCCAGAAGCTGACGATCATCGCCATTCTCACGCTGCTCGTCATGTACGCGGCAATGGCGTATGGCCCGATGGCGGCGGCCCTGGTGGAACTCTACCCCACACGCATCCGCTATTCGGGTCTGTCGCTGCCTTACCACATCGGCAACGGCTGGTTCGGCGGCCTGTTGCCGGCGACCGCGTTCGCAATGATAGCGGCCTCAGGCGACATCTATTTCGGACTTTGGTATCCGGTGGCAATCGCTGGAATGACTGTCATCGTCGGCATTCTACTTGTGCCGGAGACGCATAAGAGAATCGACGAGCACACGTGAGCAGCGCTTGACACCGGCGTTGACACTTGCGGCAACGCCGGAACATCCACGGCGTCAACTTAGAAATTAATTCCTATGCCGGCGGTTGCCAGCGAGTAGGACGAGGCGTCGAGCGTGAGTGTCCAGGGCGAGGTCGCAGCGTGGTTGGGGTACACAGTGGACCCAAGTGTCTGATCGGCGGAGCCTACGTACAGGTAGCGATACTCCCCGAACACGAAGGCGTTGGGGCCAAGCGCCATGCGAACGCCGGCCTTTAATTGTGCCGCGAAGGTGAAGGCGGAGGAGTTCGGGGTCGGAATTGAAGTGATTGACACCGGCCTCCGGCGGGGCGATCTGCAGCGAATTTGCGCCGCTGACGCCGACGCGCGCGGCGCCGATGCCGCCGCCAAGATAGGGCGTCAAACCGTAGTAGGTCGTCGGCAGGCTGAAAACCAGGTTCGCCAGAAAGACGGACGTGTTCTGCGAGAAGGTATCGTCGAAGGAATGCTCGTCGAGGCGGTCGGTGGGGCTGTTCAGCGACGCGTGCCGGCTCCCGTTCGAGATAAAGAAACCTTCGAGCTCGACGGCGGGCAGCACCAGCGTACCGTTCGACCATTCGTGACCGATCTGGCCGCCGATGAATCCGACACCGCCGCTGCCGGCCGTACCCCTCGCGTTGACCGCCAACGGGCCTCCCTGGGCTTCAATGAAAAACGCGGTCCCGAGCTGGGCGACGCCGGTGTCGCTGGCAAAACCGCCGCCGCCGAAAATGCTCGCGTACGTGCCGCGGCCGGGCCCGACCACTTCGTCTGCGAGCGCGGGGGCCGCCACAAGACCCGCAATCATCGCCAGCGCCAGTTTGAACCGCATGCCCCGCTCCCTCTGATGCGAATCGTTTCTGCTGGGTTTCAGACTATTGCAGCTTGGCCGCGAGTACACCGCCGCCCCTTGTGGCGGATTGTGATCGGGGCAGGATAGGAGAGCGGAGGGGAGGGTGGATAAGGAGGAGGGGAGTCCGGTTGTGGCTCGTAGCCGTGAGCGGACCCGCAATAGCGTCACCGGTGGGGCGCGGCCCTCAGATGCTGCGGAATCATACCAAACTATGAATGTCCACTATTGCGTAAAACAGGGCCCAGGGCTTCCCCTGCCCGCATTTGCAGCAAATCGGCTCTACCCTTCGACGAGCGTGTAAGGGACTTGATGCCAGGGTGTGCGACCGATCCGGCCGCAGGCAGTCGCCATGGCAGACTTCATCGCAGAGCAAGCCGACTTCATCCTGTTCTTCTACGGGCTTGCCTTCGTTCTGCTCGCCATCACTTGCTTTGCAATAGCGCGCACCGCGGCCGATGGCATCGCGTGGGATTGGTTGGCTTCGTTCGGCCTGATCCACGGGATCAGCGAGTGGCTCGATCTTGCCGCACTGGTGATCGGCGATGCTCCAAAGTTTGTCGCCATCCGCCTGGCTGCGATGGCGGTGTCCTATCTCCTCCTGCTGGAATTCGCCCGCCGCAATTTGCGGCGGCAAGGCTTGTGGCTTCCGGGCGCCTGGATCCACGCACCACTGGTGATGCTCGTAGTGCTTGCGGTTGCAGTTGGCGGGTTCAGCATCGCGAATGCACTCTCCCGCTACACACTCGGCTTTTTTGGAGCCGTGGGGACGGGTGCGGTTTTCGCCCTGATCGGTCGTCAGCTGCGGGGGCGGGCGCAGGGCCTGGCGTTCCTCGCGGCGGTGGGATGGATACTCTATGGGATCGCCGCAGGCCTCGTCGTTCCCTCCGCCCCGTTCTGGCCTGCGAGCGAACTCAACCAGAGATGGTTCCTGGAAACGACCGGGATTCCGATTCAGCTCATCCGCGGATTGATCGCCTGCTCTCTGGCTACCGCAATCTGGGGAATTTGGGGCCAGAAGCGGATCTCGGCGGTTGACTCGGTTCGCTACACCGGTTTCGTCCATCGGCAATTCTTCGCCACCTGTGCCGGCATGCTGGCAATCTTGTTGTGTGGCTGGATCCTGACCGAGCTGCTCGGTATCGCCCACCGACATCAGCTGCGCGAGGAATTGCTCGGCAAGCTCGACCTTCTCGCCACCAGTCTCGCCGGCGAGACGGCACCTGCCGACGCTGTCGTCAGACTACTTGCAGGCTCGCAGCAAGTGCGTCAGGCCATGTCCCGCCCGTCGGAACCGCCGGCGGCCGGTGGCAATCCGATCAAGGATGTCCTCACGCTCGCTGTCGCGAGTGCCGGGGCGCAACGCGGCTACCTGTTCAACGCCAACGGCGAGCTGATCGTATCGGTGGAGCAGCAGGAGGGATACGCAAACACGGTCGGCGCAAAGCGTTCCAATTCGCTTGCACACTCGCTCACGGGCGGGGTCGTACATCGCTTCAGGTTCGACGCAGACCGCCAAGAGACGGATTACATCGTCAGTTATCCGATCGACGCGGAGCACGGAGAAGTCGCGGGGTTTGCCGTGCTGGAAAAGTCGCTCACCGCCCTGCGAGCAAAGATCAGCACCTTCAGTACGGCATACTTTCTCATCAGTCCTCAGAACGAGATTGCGCTCACCAACAGGCCGGAATGGCGCGCGGCAGTCCAGAAACTGCAGCTACGGCCACGATCAACCGAGGCTCGCAACGACGACACCTGGGCTTCGGTCGAAAGAACTCCCGTCTACCTGTCGGAGCGGTTGATCGACGCGTATGGGTGGACACTTCTGGTCGCAACTCCGGTAGAAGGCATTTTCGCCAGTCGCGTCTTGGGCATAGCTCTGACTTTGCTCGCTACGATGATGTTGCTGATTTATGTCATTGCACGCGATCGCGCGGTGCATGACCACGTGCAGATGGACCGCCGCCTTGAACTTGAGGAACTCGCTCGCGACCTAGATTTCAAGGCCACAACCGATCCGCTTACCGGTCTGTCCAATCGCCTGAAGTTTGACAAAGCCTTGTCAGGAGAGATCCGGCGTGCGCGGCGCTTTGATGTCGCTCTTTCGTTGGTCATCTATGACGTCGATCACTTCAAGCAGATCAATGACGCCTACGGGCACCAGGTCGGCGATCAAGTGCTGATAAAACTTTCCGGATTTGTCGCCAAACGCATGCGTGAAACGGATTTGCTGGCGAGATGGGGCGGCGAGGAGTTCGTGATCCTCCTTCCCTCGTCAGATGCCTCGATGGCCGAACGGTTCGCCGAGATACTGCGGGGTGCGATTGCGACGCTCCCCTTTGACCACGGAAAGCCGGTCACTTGCAGCTTCGGCGTTGCACAAATGGCTATGGGTGAAAGCGCCGAACGGTTCATTGCGCGCGCTGACGAGGCCCTGTATCGCGCCAAACTCAATGGCCGCAACAGAGTGGAACGCGCCAGCAACCTTGGCGGTGGCCGAAAAGAAAGCGGATCGGCCGCGTGACCGGCCTCTGGCGCTGCAGAACAGGTCGAGGCCTAAGGGACTTCCCTGTAGTCTGGCCGAATGACCAAAGACGGCGATTTCGAAATCTTCCTCGTTGCCACCCCAGGGTTGGAAGGCCCGCTTTGCGCCGAGGCGCGGGCCAAGGACTTCAAGGCCAAGACGGTCCCGGGCGGAGTGGCGCTAAAGGGCGGTTGGTCCGAAGTCTGGCGGGCCAATCTCGAGATCCGTGGTGCAAGCCGTGTTCTCGCGCGCATCGGCGCGTTCAGGGCTTTCCATCTCGCACAGCTCGACAAGCGCGCGCGGCAACTGGCCTGGGGCGACGTGCTACGCCCCGACGTGCCCTTTCGTGTCGAGGCGTCGTGCAAGAGCTCCAGGATCTATCACTCGGGCGCCGCGGCGCAGCGCATTGAGCGGGCAATCTCGGAGCAACTTGGCGCGCCCGCTTCACCCGAGGCCGAAGTCTGCATCAAGGCGCGCTTCGAGAAGGACCTTTGCACCGTTGCTGTCGATACCTCCGGGGAGCTTTTGCATAAGCGCGGCCACAAGCAGCTCATCGCCAAGGCGCCGATGCGCGAGACCATGGCGTCGTTGTTCCTCCGCCAATGCGGGTTCGACGGGAGCGAACCTGTCGTCGATCCGATGTGCGGGTCGGGCACGTTTGTGATTGAAGCGGCGGAGATCGCCGCCGGCTTGAACCCCGGGCGTTCACGGCGCTTTGCGTTCGAGCAACTTGCAGGATTTGACCCGGCGGCCTGGCAACGGATGCGCAGCGCGCAAAGCGGCGCGACCCCCGTCGCGAGGTTTTATGGCAGCGACCTGGACGCAGGCGCGATCCGCATGAGCCGCGCCAACGCAGAACGGGCGGGCGTGGCCGGCTTTACGGAATTCCGAACGCTCGCGGTCGAAGATCTCGCCGCGCCGGTCGGAGCACCGGGGCTCGTCATCATCAATCCGCCCTATGGCGACCGCATCGGCGAGAAGCCAGGCCTGCAGGTCCTTTACCGCGCGCTCGGGCAAACGCTGCTGACGCGGTTTTCAGGCTGGCGCGTCGGATTGGTGACGAACGAGGCATCATTTGGGAAGGCAACCGGCCTGCCCTTCGCCCTCGAAGCTGCCCCGGTGCTTCACGGCGGAACGCGAGTGACGCTCTATCGGACCGCCGCGTTGCCCTGATGTAAGGCAGCTCTTGGGCCGACAAACTGTCGGCCGCTATTTGTGCGTGATCGCTTTGATATCCGTAAACGCAATCTCGGGATTGTGCTCTTCCTTGTAGGACAGGCTGAACACCGAAGTCGCGAGGTACACGTAACCCCCTTCGGAATCCGTGGCGATATCAGCCCTGTTCTTCTCGACAAAGCGAGCCAGCGCTCCCGGAGTCTCCGAGCTGATCCAGCGCACGAGGTTGCAAGACGTGGCGTCGAATCCCGTCTCCAGACCGTACTCGTGCGTGAGGCGTTCGCCCAGAACGTCCAGCTGCAGCGCGCCGATGACGCCGACGATGGGCGGAGAGCCATCCAGTGGACTGAAGAGCTGCACGACTCCCTCCTCGGCCATTTGCCCCAACGCTTCCTTGAGCTTCTTGGCGCGGATTGCGTCCTCCAGTCGGACGCGCCGCAGAATCTCAGGCGCGAAGCTCGGAATGCCAAAGAAGTTGATGTCCTCGCCCTCGGTCAGCGCATCGCCGATCCTCAGCGTGCCCCGATTGGGGATGCCCACGACGTCACCGGCGTAGGCCTCTTCCACGAGCGATCGGTCTTGCGCGAAGAAGAACTGCGGGGTCTGCAGGGCAATCGTCTTGCCTGAGCGCACGTGCTTGGCTTTCATGCCCCGCGTCAGCCGGCCCGAGCAAATCCGCATGAAGGCAATCCGGTCGCGATGATTCGGGTCCATGTTCGCCTGGATTTTGAAAATGATCCCGGTCATCGCCGGTTCGTCCGCCACAACGGTTCGCGTGGCGGCCACGCGGTCCAAGGGCGGCGGCGCAAAGGATACCAGCGCGTCGAGCAGCTCGCGTATTCCGAAGTTGCGGAGCGCGCTGCCGAAGTAAACCGGCGTGAGGGTGCCGTCGCGAAACGCCTTCAGATCGAAGCGCCCGCATGCGTCGTGCACCAGCGCGATCTCGTCGCGCCATTGCTGCAATTTGTCGGGCTCCATGAGCTGCTCGAGGACCGGATCATCGGGGCCCCTTACCGGTAGCCCGCCGGAGCCGTCGTCTAGGCGATGGATGCGAGGTTGAATAAAGTCGTACGTCCCCCGGAAATCCTTGCCCTTGCCGATCGGCCAGACCATGGGGGCGGTGTCGAGAGCGAGCACCTTCTCGATCTCGTCCAGCAGCTCCAGCGGCTCGCGGCTCTCGCGATCCATTTTGTTGATGAAGGTGATGATGGGAATGTCGCGAAGGCGGCAGACCTCGAACAGCTTGCGGGTGCGCGCCTCGATGCCTTTGGCAGCGTCAATGACCATGATCGCGGAATCGACCGCTGTCAGCGTTCGATACGTCTGATCGGAGAAGTCCTCGTGGCCCGGAGTGTCGAGCAGGTTCAGGACGGCATCGTTGTACTCGAACGTCATCACCGAGGTGGCAACGGAGATCCCGCGCGCTCGCTCGATGGCCATCCAATCGGATCGGGTGCTGCGGCGATCCTTTTTTGCCTTGACCTGGCCGGCGAGCTGAATGGCGCCGCCGAACATCAGCAGCTTTTCGGTCAGCGTGGTCTTGCCCGCGTCAGGATGCGAAATGATGGCGAACGTGCGCCGGCGCTTGATCTGACGAACCAGATCGTCCGATGGCGGCTTGGCCGGGATTGGCTCGTGGTCCGGCAGGATTGTATCGGTGGGCAGTGTCTTGGCGTCCATGCACTTTGCTCTGCTGGGGAGGAGGTGCCATTAGCATCCTTCGCAAGCAGCGTCGATCCTTGTAGACCGCCCGAGTCTGGGCCAAAAGCCGATCTAAGCCCCGTTGCCAGGGCCGCCCGCGGACCTCGACTGAGACAGGAGCGCCAATTGGACAAGATCAACCAGCTGATTGCCACGGAGCTCGGCGTTGCTCCCGCGCAGGTGGCTGCCGCGGTTGAGCTGCTCGGCGAAGGCTCGACGGTTCCTTTTATCGCGCGCTACCGCAAGGAGAAGACAGGCGGCCTCGATGACACTCAGCTGCGCAAGCTGGAGGAGCGGCTTGGATACCTGCGCGAGCTGGAGGATCGCCGCGCGACGGTGCTGAAAGCGATAGGGGACCAGGGCAAGCTCACGCCGGAGCTCGTCCGCTCCATTCACGCAGCAACGACGAAAGTGGCGCTGGAAGATATTTACGCGCCCTTCAAGCTGAAGCGCCGCACCAAGGCGCAAATCGCGCGCGAGGCGGGGCTCGAGCCGCTCAGCGACGCTCTGCTCAAAAATCCGTCCCTAAATCCCGAGACAGAGGCTGCTCGGTTCGTCGATGCCGCCAAGGGCGTCGCCGATGCCAAGGCCGCGTTGGATGGTGCGCGCCACATCCTCATCGAGCGCATCGTCGAAACCGCAACTATCGTCGGCAATTTGCGCGAATGGCTGTGGAGCGACGGCCAGCTCAGCTCCAAGGTGCGAAAGGCGAAAGCCGAGGCGGGCGCCAAGTTCTCCGACTATTTCGAGTTTGGTCAGCGTATCAAAGACATGCCGTCGCATCGCGCGCTCGCCATGCTGCGCGGCCAGAAAGAAGACATCCTCGATCTCGATCTCGACATCGCGCACGAGGACGGCAAGGCACACCCTGCCGAGGCCCGGATCAAATCGGCGTTCGGCATCGTCGATCGCGGCCGGCCGGCGGATGCGTGGCTTGCAGAGACGGTACGCCATGCCTGGAAGGACAAGCTGTCGGGCTCGCTGCAATCGGGCCTCCTGGCGAGGCTGAAAGAGCGCGCTGACGCCGAGGCGATCGCCGTGTTCTCCAACAACCTGAAGGATCTGTTGCTCGCAGCGCCGGCGGGCCCGCGCGCTACGATGGGCCTCGACCCCGGCATCCGCACCGGTGTCAAAGTCGCCGTCGTCGACCAGACCGGCAAGGTCGTCGCCACGACGACGATCTATCCACACGAGCCCAAGCGAGACTGGCAGGGCTCGCTTGCCACGCTCGCGGCGCTCTGCCTGAAACATAAAGTCGAGATCGTCAGCGTGGGTAACGGGACCGCCGGGCGCGAAACCGACAAGCTCGTCGCCGAGCTGATGGCCAAAATGCCGGAGCTAAAGCTCACGCGGGCAATCGTCTCGGAAGCCGGCGCCTCGGTCTATTCGGCGTCCGAGTTGGCGGCCAAAGAATTTCCCGATCTCGACGTGAGCCTGCGGGGAGCGGTGTCGATTGCGCGGCGGCTGCAGGACCCGCTTGCGGAGTTGGTCAAGATCGATCCCAAGGCTATCGGCGTCGGCCAATACCAGCACGACGTCGACCAAGGCGGTTTGGCACGGTCGCTCGACGCGGTGGTGGAGGACTGCGTCAACTCCGTCGGCGTCGACGTCAACACGGCGTCGGCACCGCTGCTGGCGCACGTTGCCGGCCTCAACGGAACTCTCGCTTCGAATATCGTTGCCTTCCGCGACGAGAACGGCGCCTTCAAGACGCGAGTGGCTTTGAAGAAGGTGCCGCGGCTTGGCGCCAAGGCGTTCGAGCAGGCGGCGGGCTTCCTGCGCGTCATGAACGGCAAGAACCCGCTCGATGCTTCGGCCGTCCACCCGGAAGCTTATCCGGTCGTCGAGAAGATCGCCGAGGCAACGAAGCGGCCGCTGAAATCGATCATGGGCGACAGGGCGTTCATCGGATCGCTAAAGCCGGGAGACTTTGCCGATGCCAACTTCGGCATCCCCACCGTCACCGATATTCTCGCTGAGCTGGAGAAGCCGGGCCGCGATCCGCGCCCAGAATTCAAGACCGCCACGTTCCAGGAGGGCGTCGAGAAAATCGCGGACCTGAAGCCGGGCATGCAGCTCGAGGGCGTCGTCACCAACGTGGCTGCGTTCGGCGCCTTCGTGGATGTCGGCGTGCACCAAGACGGCCTTGTGCACATCTCGGAGTTGTCGGACCGCTTCGTCAAAGATCCACGCGAGGTGGTGAAGGCGGGCGACGTCGTCAAAGTGCGGGTCAAGGACGTGGACGTCGCTAGAAAGCGGATTGCGCTGACGATGAAGTCGGGTCCAATCGAAGGATCATCAGGCGGTGCCGGCGCTCGATCTGCGGGCTCGGCGTCGACAGAGCGCACCGGCGCGGACTCCCCGCGGAAATCTTCAGCGCCGCCGCCCGAGAACGCGCTCGCGGCTGCGCTGCGGCGCGCGCAGGAAAGAAAATAGCGACAGGTCGCGCGGTGGGCACCGTGAGCGAGAGAGCATCCAGTACTTATGATGCGATCGTCATCGGCGGCGGTGCGGCGGGGATGATGTGTGCATTCACCGCGGGCCAGCGCGGACGCAGGATCCTACTGATCGAGCATGCCGCGGAGCTGGGAAAGAAGATCCTCATTTCAGGCGGCGGACGCTGCAACTTTACCAATCTTCACACTTCGCCCGAACGGTTCCTGTCCGCCAATCGTCACTTCGCCAAGTCGGCGCTGCGCCGCTTTCGCCCCGAGGATTTTATCGCGCTGGTCGAGCGCCATCACATCGCCTGGCACGAGAAGACGCTGGGTCAGCTATTTTGCGACGGCTCGGCCAAGCAGATCGTCGGCATGTTGCGGGAAGAATGCGCCAAAGGAAAAGTCGAGCTGAGGCTTAAGCATGGTGTGAGTGGGCTGGAGCACGCCGATGGGATGTACCGGCTCAGCTGCGGCGATGTCGAGGCAGCCGCGCCAGCGCTGGTGATTGCTACCGGTGGCCCGTCGATCCCCAAAATGGGCGCGACTGGGTATGCGCTACGACCTTGCCCGCAAGTTCGGACTTGCGGTCGTCGAACCGAGACCGGCGCTGGTGCCGCTGACGCTTGGCGAAGACGACCTTCAATTCAAGTCGCTGTCGGGCGTCTCCACCGACGTCATTGCGCGCTGCGGCGCTGCCGAATTTCGCGAAGCTGCGCTGTTCACTCACCGAGGCTTGTCGGGCCCGGCAATCCTGCAGGTTTCCTCATACTGGAAGCAAGGCGAGGAGATCGGGATCGACTTCCTTCCATCCCCCGGCTCGGCCCGGCTCGTTGAAGCAAAACGCAGCAACCCTCGCTCCGGCGTGCGCTCGGTCCTGGCGCACGCGTTGCCGGCGCGCCTTGCCGAAGTTCTGGACGAGCGCATGGGACTTAAAGGCGAGCTCGCGAACAGTCCCGATCGGATACTTGAAGGTGCGCAGCGGCGGCTTGGCGATTGGCGGTTCAATCCAAGCGGCACGGAAGGTTTTGCCAAAGCCGAAGTAACGGCCGGCGGGATCAGCACCGATGAGCTATCGTCGCAGACGATGCAAGCCAAGCGCGTGCGCGGGCTCTATGCGATCGGCGAAGCTGTCGATGTGACGGGCTGGCTTGGCGGTTACAATTTTCAATGGGCTTGGGCCAGCGGCTGGGCCGCAGGTCAGGCTCTCTAGGCGACCGCTTCTATCGCGCGCTTTAATTTGCTCAGCGATCCGTGATGGAGGGCTCGCGCTCTTTCTTCATCCGGATACAGGTCGCGCGCCATTCACTCTTGGTCATGTGCGTGTCGGCTTCCCACCGGTCCATGCACGTCTCAATAGGCTCGTTGCTGCTGGAGGCCTCTTCGACGGTAGCTTCAGCGGAAGACTTGGCGTCGGCCGGTCCGGCCAAGGCCCCTGTCACAGGAAGACCGAGCGCCGCTATTGCGAACACGGCAGAGAAACCACACAGACGAGTTCTGGCCTGAGCCATTTTAGCGCGCTCCATACAACGGGCGTGGATGATGCATGGCCAGGTCATAAGAAGGTGTGTGTGGCGCAGTACAAATGCACGCCAAGCGGCAGTAAAGAGCTGCACGTCTTGGGCGCTATGCCCTGACCGCGCCAATAGCTCGTGTTTTCACGAACTCGCGGGTGAACTCCGCCGCGGTATCGCACCCGCCGTCCGCCAAAGAGGCTCAAATGCGCTCTTTACGGCGCATTGCCTGCGCCGACGGAACCTTCGAAATCTTGGACGGCGGAGGAGCCGATACCGCGCCACTACGCAGCCGCCGCCTTTGCGCTCGAGCACAGTGATGCGACTGGAGCATCAAGCACGTATTTGAATCCGCTCGGCTCATAGGAAAGACGGACGCTGCCGTTCAATTGTCGCCCGAGCGCCTCCATCATGCGGGTTCCAAAACTCCGCCGCGTGGGGACACGCACAGCCGGACCGCCATGTTCCGTCCAGGTCAGTTGCAGGCGTTGGGTCTTGCTGTCGATGGCCCAGCTGAGCTCCACCCTTCCGGCCGGCACCGACAGCGCGCCGAACTTCGTCGTATTCGTGCAAAGCTCGTTCAAGGTGAGCGCCAGAGCAATGACAGCGCCGGACGTAATCGGGATGTCGGGGCCGCGAATCGTAAATCGGCTCGTATCGTGGTCTTCGTAGGGTTTCAGCGCGCCGCGAACGATGTCGTCGATGTTGGCATTGTTCCAACTGACCTGCAGCAGCAGATCGTGCGCGCGCCCAAGCGCAATCAAGCGTCCTTCGATCGCCTGCTGGGCGTTTTCCATGCTGGTCGCTGTTCGCAGGCTCTGGGACGCAATCGCGCTCACGGTTCCGAGCGTGTTTTTGATGCGATGATGCAGCTCTTCGAGAATGAGCTTTTGCAGCTTGTCGGCAGCTTCTCGTTCCTTGGCCTCGATGCCGGCCTGCGCAAGAAGCACCTTGGCGTCGATGCCTGCCTGCTCGAGCAGCAGCCGAAGACTGTCATTCTCAGCCGTGAGCGCCTCCTCCGCCGAAGAGTGAACCGCCATATCCGGCAGTTTTGTTCCCAAGAGCGCTTCGGCGGCGAGCGGTATCGCCGTATCGGGAACCACCTTCAGCGCACCATCGCCCACCATTCCTTGCAACTCGCCGATCATCTCCTTCACATTCAGCGGCTTGCCGAAGAAGAGGCTGTCGGCAGGCTTGTCCGCATCGGAGAGTTTGATCTGGCCCGACACCAGAATGATCTTGATGGCCGGCCAGCGGGCATGCACGGCGTAGGCAAGTTTCAATCCGTCCATGCTGCCGGGCATTTGAATGTCGGAAAACAGCAGCGAGATGTCCGAGCGCGTCTCGAGAATTGAGAGCGCCTCATCGGCGTTGACGGCTTCGACCGCGGTAAACCCCGCGTCCTCGACGATATCGACCGCGCGCATGCGCAGTACCATCTCGTCCTCCACGACAAGCACGTTCGTGACAGTTGGGGCCGCGGGCATTGAGCCCTCCTGGTCTGGTTGCGGCGCAGAGACGTATTCGGCGCCGTTGCCAGTGCTGCGCTTATCTGCGGAGAAAGACGAGTGATATTCGCGATTAATCGGCTATTAAGGCGATTGCGAGCGGTGCGGACGGAACAATGCTATGCTCGCGTCGATGGATAACGGAAGCACATCGCCTTTGGAGCGCGCCTTTGAGCTCGCAAAATCGGGCAAATACGCAACGGTCGATGAGATCAAGATCCAACTGGGCAAAGAAGGCTACTCCAACAGCCAAGTGACCGGGCGCCAGCTTACGCAGCAACTGCGCGCGTTGATCGCAACTGCGCATGGCAGCGCCTCCAAAGAGGCCAAGTCCTAATGCCAGTCACCGAGCGACGTGCTGAGCCAACCTGTCCGCATTTTGAGAAATCTAGCGGACGTTCGCTCGAGCCGGACTTGCAAATTTGATGTAGCTCGCGAGCCGCGTGGCTTCGAGTTCGCCGCGCGCGATGGCGGCGCGCACCGCGCATCCGGGCTCTGTGTCATGGCGGCAATTGCGAAACTTGCACTCGCCGGCCAGGCTTTCGATATCGTCAAAATCGTTTCCAGCGTCTTCGCTCGAATTCCAAAGCTCCAGACCACGCATTCCCGGCGTGTCGATGATGGCGCCCCCTTGAGGCCGCAGGAACAGCTGGCGATGCGTGGTCGTGTGCCGGCCACGGCTGTCGTGGGCGCGCACTTCTCCCGTCGCCTGCGCGGCGCGTCCCAGCAATTCGTTGGTCAGTGTGGACTTGCCCACGCCCGATGACCCGATGAACCCGACCGTCTTGTTGCCGCCGAAATACTGCTCGAGCACCTGAATGCCGTCGCGATCGCGCGCGCTGATGGCATGCACGGGCACGCCCGGGGCAATCGCGGCAATCGTAGCCGTCGTCGCGTCAGCGTCTGTGGCGAGGTCTGCCTTGTTGAGCACAATGACCGGAGCGGATTTGCTCTCGCGCACAAGCGCCAGATAGCGCTCGATGCGCGGGAGATTGAGATCGCCATCCGCAGCGGTCACGACAAAGACGACATCGACATTTGCCGCCAATAATTGCGGCCGGCGTTCGCTCGACGCCTGTCGAATGAGTGCGCTGGTCCGCGCGAGCACCGTCTCAATGGTGGCATGGCCGTCGCCGTCGGCCAGACGCAGGCCGACAAAGTCGCCGACGCCCGGCAAATCGGAGCGCTGCGCGGCCGCCTTGCGCAAGCGGCCGGTCGATTCCGCCGATAGCTCGATTGCCTCCGTCGCGACGCGGTGGTGGCTGCGATGCTCGCTCACCACGCGGCCCGGCACGAGACCCGCGGCGGCATGGGGCGCGAATTCTGACTGGCGGTCTTCACTCCATCCGAACGCGGTAAGTGTCATAGATCTCCTTCCTGCACGACCGGAGGCGCCATAGTGCTCCTTTAGGGCAAGCAATTAGCGCGTCGCGCATAAACGCGCTTCGGCACGGCTCCAGACATCGCTAGCACTCAAATCAAGAGAGTGCTAAGACATACGTACCGGTGAGGGCCGTTACTCAACCGCCCGAAATCCGCGCACCCTGAAAAATCTGCAGATTTGAGGATTTTCTATGAAATTCCGGCCTTTGCACGATCGTGTCGTTGTTAAGCGGCTCGAGGAAGACTCCAAGAGCGCTGGCGGCATCATCATTCCCGATACCGTTAAAGAGAAGCCCATGCGCGGCGAAGTCGTCGCCGTTGGACCGGGCGTCCGCGATGAGAGCGGCAAGATCAATGCTCCCGACGTCAAGGCCGGAGACATTGTCTTGTTCGGCAAGTGGTCGGGCACCGAGGTCAAGATCGACGGTGACGAGCTTCTTATCATGAAAGAGAGCGACATCCTCGGCGTGATCGAGGGCACCGCCAAGATCAAGGCCGCCGCCTAAGCCTCTCCGACGCTGATCCCCCAATCCAAGGAATTGCTCCAAATGACTTCCAAAGACGTGAAATTCGGCCAGGACGCGCGCGACCGCATGTTGCGCGGCGTCGATATTCTCGCCAACGCCGTGAAGGTGACGCTCGGTCCCAAGGGCCGCAACGTCGTGCTCGACAAATCCTACGGTGCCCCGCGCATCACCAAGGATGGCGTTACGGTCGCCAAGGAGATCGAGCTCGAAGACAAGTTCGAGAACATGGGCGCGCAGATGCTCAAGGAGGTCGCCTCCAAAACCTCCGATATCGCCGGCGACGGAACCACGACGGCAACGGTGCTCGCGCAGGCGATCATCCGGGAAGGCGCCAAGTCGGTTGCAGCCGGCGCCAATCCGATGGACTTGCGCCGCGGCATCGATCAGGCCGTCGCAGCGATCGTCGAGGAACTCAAGGCGAAATCCAAGAAGGTCACGTCCAACGATGAGATCGCCCAGGTCGGCACCATCTCATCGAACGGCGACAAGGAAATCGGCGCTAAGCTGGCCGAGGCCATGAAGCGGGTCGGCAACGAGGGCGTCATCTCCATCGAGGAGAGCAAGAGCCTCGAGACCGAGCTTGAGGTCGTCGAAGGCATGCAGTTCGATCGCGGTTATCTCTCGCCCTACTTCATTACGAACGCCGAGAAGATGATGGTCGAGCTCGAGGACCCCTACATCCTGATCCACGAGAAGAAGCTTGGCGGGCTGCAAACGCTCCTGCCGCTACTCGAGGCGGTCGTTCAGGCCGGAAAGCCCCTCGTGATTATCGCCGAGGACGTCGAAGGCGAGGCGCTTGCTACGCTCGTGGTCAACAAGCTGCGCGGTGGCCTCAAGGTCGCTGCCGTCAAGGCGCCGGGCTTCGGCGATCGCCGCAAGGCCATCCTGGAGGACATCGCAACCATTACCGGTGGCAACGTCATCTCCGAAGATCTGGGCATCAAGCTTGAGAACGTAACGCTCGACATGCTGGGCCGCGCGAAGAAGGTCACCATCGACAAAGACAACACGACGCTCGTCGATGGCGCCGGCAAGAAAGCTGAAATCGAGACGCGCATCAAGCAGCTCAAAGCGCAGATCGAGGATACGACCTCCGACTACGACAAGGAGAAGCTGCAGGAGCGGCTGGCAAAGCTTGCAGGTGGCGTCGCCGTCATCAAGGTGGGCGGTGCGACCGAGGTCGAGGTCAAGGAGCGCAAGGATCGCGTCGACGACGCGCTGCACGCGACGCGCGCGGCCGTTGAGGAAGGCATCGTTCCGGGCGGCGGCGTTGCTCTGCTGCGGGCAATCAAGGCACTCGAGTCGCTGAAAACCGTAAACGAGGATCAGAAAACCGGCATCGCCATCGTACGCAAGGCGCTGCAGGCTCCCTCTCGCCAGATCTTCACCAACGCCGGTGAGGATGGTTCGGTGATCGTGGGCAAGATCCTCGAGAATCCCAACTACGCGTTTGGCTACAACGCTCAGTCGGGCGCCTATGGCGATCTCGTCGCTCAGGGCGTCATCGATCCGGCCAAGGTCGTGCGCTGCGCGCTGCAGGACGCAGCTTCAGTCGCGGGCCTGCTAATCACGACTGAGGCGATGATCGCTGAGTTGCCGAAGAAGGAAGCCGGTCACGCTCATGGCGGAATGGGTGGCGGCGGCGGCATGGGCGACATGGGCTTCTAAAGCTCGTTCGACCCATTGAAAATGGAAGTCCTGGCGATGCGCCAGGGCTTCCGACTTCATGCGATTGTTTTCACCGGTTGCGACAAACGGCGAGGAGTTCCTATCCAACTTGCACACACAGACGTCCCAAGCCGAGATGGAAAGTTGAGGCAGCGGATCGGGTACGAAATGCAGTACCAGTTCCCCCGGCCGACGCCCGTCATCTTGATGCTCAATGTCCACTTCACCCGCGTTTCGGATCTTGCGGCGCCTGATCACATCATCATCAGTCCATCGGTCCCGATTTCGGGCTATCGCGACGGGTTTGGCAATTGGTGCAGCAGGATCGTCGCACCGGCAGGCCGTGTGATAATCGCAGCCGACGCCATCGTGAGCGACAGCGGACTGCCCGATCCTTCATTCCCGGACGCGATCCAGGTTCCGGTCGAGCAACTTCCCGAAGAGACGCTCGTCTTCCTGCTTGCCAGCCGCTTTTGCGACAGCGACCAGCTGTTGGATTTGGCGTGGACCTTGTTTGGGCATGCCAAGCCCGGCTGGAGTTGCGTGCAAGCCATCTGCGATTTCGTGCATCAGCGCATCACGTTCGGCTACCAGCATGCAAGCGCAACGCGAAAGGCGTCTGAAGCCTACGAGACGCGGATCGGCGTTTGTCGAGACTACGCCCACTTGGCGGTGGCGTTCTGCCGCGCGTTGAATATCCCGGCCCGCTATTGCACCGGCTACCTGGGGGACGTGGGCACTCCGCCGCCGTACCCGCCCGGTGACTTTGCCGCCTGGTTCGAAGCCTTTGTCGGCGGCAGCTGGTATACCTTCGACCCAAGGAACAACGTACCTCGCATCGGCCGGGTCTTGATCGCTCGCGGCCGCGACGCGGCCGACGTTGCCATTTCAACGACGTTCGGCCCGAACACGCTCGAGGGATTTAGGGTCTGGACAGACGAGATCAACGCTCGACCCGTGGACCGCACGACACCGCAAGCAAGCGTCTGTGCGGTTGACTTGTGAGCGTTTGAGTGTCGTCGAAAATTGGCCGATCTCCCCGCGCCTAGGCGAACGGAGGGCTCGTGCGCCGAGCCATTGCCGACGTGCCGGCACCGGTCAACGACGAAAGCATGATCAGCGCAAGCGCGTTGCCGACAAGCAGGAAGACCCAGAGAAGCAGGCCGCCGTTGCCCGGTGTTCCACGCTCGACCATATCGGTCGAGACGGGTGCTGTTGCCGCATCTGAGGGCGCGGTTCCAGCCGGCGCTTTTGCCGTCGGCGCGGCGGTCTTGGTTCCCGGCGTCGGCGCCTGGTCCTGAGCAACAATATCGCCCTGCGCATCGATGGCCACGTTCTGGCGCTGGCCGTTCGCGACTGCTGTCCCGCGCCAGATACCCGTTTGATCGAGCTTCAAGTCGGCAATGTCCCTGAAGCCGCTTGCCGTCAGTTTGCTGCGCGCGTCCTGTTCTGACATGGCGTTCGCAGAAGGCGTGAGGTCCCCCTTGCCGAGATCGCGCGACGCTGCGGGTCCCGCAGGTGTAGTCGCGGCGTTGGCTGTGTTTGAAATTCCCGCAAATACGTTGTCGGCGCAGAGCTTGAGGAATTCGTCACGCGACAATGTCGCGGGCTGCATCAGCGTTTGCCCGCTTTTAGTCGCCGCCGCGATGTAGCCCGCCTTGTCTTCATCCGCAGTCAGGGCCCCGTTGGCATTCACGTCGACCGTTTTCCAGCTCGATAGACACTCCTGCTGCGTTGCAGCGCTCGCGGGGAGGACGGAAAGGGAAACGACGGCGAAGGCTATGCGCAGAGACATTGGATGGGCCATGTTTTTTATCCTCGGCTTTTCTCCTGAGTGCAAATAACACCCCGCACACGGCTTCCGTTCCCTGACGATTGTTCGCCGTTGGGTGATCCGACGCTTGGCCGCAGACGTTATTCCATCAACTTTGAAATAAGCAGGCGCCATTTGCGAGTGGAGTGCACGATCATGACCTATGTCGTCGCTTACGTCCTCACGCTGGTGCTTTTCGCGTTGGTCGATATTACCTGGCTCGTCACCATGGGCGGGCAGCTCTACAAGCAGACGCTCGGAGATATATTGCTCGCCGATGTGCGCATCGCACCGGCGGTGGCCTTTTATCTGCTGTACGCCGCGGGGCTGGTGATCTTCGGCGTCGTTCCCTCGCTCAAATCCGGATCGATCACGACCGCGCTGACGTTCGGCGCGCTGTTTGGGTTGTTCAACTACGCGACCTATGAGCTCACCAACCTCGCGACCTTGCGCAACTGGACGGTGCAGATCACGCTGATCGACATTGTGTATGGCGCGATCGCGTCTGGCTTGGTGGCCGCCTGTGTGGCAGCGCTGACGCCAAGCGTTGCGGGCGTGCTCGGGTTTGGCGCTCGGTAATGCCTTACGCCGGCTTCAGCAGATAGTGGCTGACGCCCCACTGATTGCCGTCGCCATGGCCGAACAGGCCCGCGGTCGCAAGGAAGAACATCCGCCAGCGCCGCAGCGCCAAAAGCGCTTCATCCCCATAAACCGTTGAAAGCGTGCGCTGGGCTTGCGCAGAATTGCGGTCGAGGTTGGTAAGCCAATCGTTTGCAGTGCGTTCGTAATGGCTGCCTTGCCACCACCATTCCCGCTCGACCGCGAACACTTCGGGAAACTCGTGCATGAGCCGGTGGCTCGGCATCAGTCCGCCGGTGAAGAAATGCTGCGCGATCCAGTCCGAGCGATCCGCATGATCGAAGCGGTAGGGTGTCTTGCGATGGGAGAATACGTGCACGAACAAACGGCCATCCGGGTTTAGCCAGGAACGGACGCGCGACAACAGCGCTTGCCAGTTCGCCATGTGCTCAAACATCTCGACCGATACAACCCGGTCGAAAGTCTGATCGGGCGCAAACGCGTTCATGTCGGCCGTGACGATGTTGAGATTGCCGAGCCCGGATCGCCGCGACTTCTTCCTTGATGAAGTCGCGCTGCGACGTGGAATTTGAAACTGCAAGAATGCGCGCGCTGGGGAACCGGCGCGCCATCCACAGCGACAGCGATCCCCAACCGCAGCCGAGCTCCAGGATGCTCTGGCCGTCGCGCAGATCGGCATGCGCAGCGGTTTCAGCCAGTGCGAACTCTTCGGCTTGTCGCAAGGTGGTCGACGACGAAGGATAGAGACAGCAGGAATATTTCCGCTGCGGCCCGAGCGCGTGCGTGAAGAAGTCTGCCGGCACCTCATAGTGTTGCGCGTTGGCGGCGGCGACCGACACCGCAATTGGAAAGTCCCGCATGGCGCGCGCAAAGCGCTCCGTCTCGCCGTGATCGGCGGCGTCGAGGCGGCGCCCGGTGCGTTCTACCAGCGCCGAGATGCCGAGCCGCGTCAGCGCGTCAGGCACGAGCGCCTTCTCAACGGCTTTGACGGCAAGTTCGAGCATGGTCATGCCTGTCTTGCCGGCATCCGCACCGGTGGTGATGGGAAAAACGCGCTCGTGCGGGCCTGATAGGCGCGATAAGCGGCCCCGCGCGATCGCAGCATGTGCTCTTCCAGCGGCGGGATACCGGAGACGTGGGCGAGCAGCCAGTACATGCAGCACGGTCCTGCCAGCGCGAGCCAGCCCCACGGATAGGATCCGGCGAAATCGATCGCCAGCATCGGATAGGCAACCCAACCCAGCCATTCGAAGAAATAGTTGGGATGGCGCGACCACCTCCACAGCCCAATATCGCAGACGCGGCCACGGTTGGCGGGATTAGCGCGGAAGTTTCGCAGTTGCCGGTCGGCGATCGCTTCACCGGCAATGGCGACACCGAGAACGGCGATCGCGAGCAGGTCCTGGAGACGCAACTCGGGAATGGGATTATGCGCCGCGAGAAAAACGGATACTGCGAGCGGGATGCTGACGAGGGCCTGCTTCTGCAGCAGCCAAAACATCTGGCGCCGCGAATCCGGCCCCCACTGCCGGATGAGCTCGGCGTAGCGCGGGTCGTCCGTGATGCCGGCCGTTCGCGAAGCAATATGCACGCCGAGCCGCAGCGACCAGATCGCAAGAAAAAGCGCCACGATAATCTGACGCTGCGCGGGCCAGGGTAGTGAGCCAAGCGGCGCGAGCGCCGCGGCGGCGCCGATCGCCCCAAGGCTGAAGGTCCAAACGGTATCGACCCAGCCGGAGTTGCCGGTCTTCTGCTGCACCAACCAGGCTCCGGACATCGCGGCCGAAAGAGCGGCTGACATCAAAAGCAGGGCCGCAATGAAGGTGAGGGAGGTCACCGGCTCACATCCGGATCAAGGGCTGCAGCAGACGCCCCATGAAGCTGAGAAGCCGGATGTTTCCTTCCATCGCCACGAGGCACACGCACTCCTCCCCGGTTTCGACGACGGGGTCGTGATCAACGCTGTCGTCGGCGTCATCGCAGTCGCCGACGCCGAAGCGGCCACCGGCATGCGTGAAGGCCCCTTTGAGGATCACTGTCAGCTCAGTGCCGTCGTGCGCGTGATGCGGCAGGCGGGTTCCGGGCGCGGCCTTGAGTAGGAACACCCGCGAGTTGTCGGTTGCGGGGACTGACACCGATCGCCAATGCACACCCGGACCGATCCATTTCCACGTTCCAAGCCTGTAGGGTTCGAGCGCGCGAACCCGCATCGGCAAGTCGTTGGAAATGGAGGCCGACGTGATTGCTGCCGGTGAGGTCTTGTCCAAGCGCGCAAGCATTTTCTCCAGCGCG
Source organism: uncultured Alphaproteobacteria bacterium (assembly GCA_963726795.1). GTDB lineage: Bacteria > Pseudomonadota > Alphaproteobacteria > Rhizobiales > Hyphomicrobiaceae > Hyphomicrobium_A. The sequence continues at coordinate 105,545 of CAVSDD010000006.1, forward strand.
TCTCCGGCCAGGGGAGTCGCGGGCAACTGCTCCAAGTGATCGCCAGCCGCAAGCTCTAAACCGCGCAGGAGGCGCTGGCACGAGGAGCAAAGCTCCAGATGCGCCGCGACCACGATGCGGCGTCCCTCGTCCAGCGACCCGCTCGCGAATGCGGCCAGTGTGTCATCGTTGGGATGATGGGTGATGCTCATTCGATGTCGTCCAACAGCTCGCGCAAGCGCTTCATTGCAAGCCGTATGCGGGATTTTACGGTGCCGAGCGGTAGCTGCAGCAGTTCGGAAATTTCGGCGTGCGGCCTATCCTCGAAGAACGAAAGCGTGACGACCTGCAGCTGCTCTTTGCTCAGTTTCGCTACCGCCGCCCTGACGTGACTTTCGGATTGATGGTCCGACACGATCTGGTCGGGCTGCGCGGTATCGCTCGGGCCATCCGTTGGATCGAGGTTCAGCGCATTGAGGCGGCGATCGCGTCGCAGACTGTCAATGCGAAGATTGCGCGCGATTCTGAATATCCATCCCGACGCGCTGGCGCCTTGCGGATCGAAAAGCTGGGCCTTGTGCCACACGGCAAGCAAGGTTTCCTGCGCCAGCTCCTCGGCGCGATCGCGCGGGGCGCCCATGCGCAGCATCAATGTTTTCACGCGCGGCGCGAACTGGTCAAACAGCTGCGCGAACGCCGATTTGTCCTTGTCGCGCGCGACTGCCACGATCAGTCTCGCGAAATCGGCTCGTACGGCAGTCCGCTCGTCTTCGCTTGGCATTTGTACCGCGACCGGTCTCGCTACAGGAGGCGGAGTTCGGCTCTCCCCCTCCATCATGCGGGACGCACGGAGCAAATCCAAGCAAGCCAATTCGGCCATAGCATGCATAGAGCGGTCAACGAACGCTGCGGAGCCTTGGATCACTGGCCCCGGCGACGTCTTGGTGATCCAAGGCGGTAGCGGCTTCGTTGCTATCAATGGGGCTTAAAAAGGGACAGTAGGCCGTATGGCGCTCTCGTCGGGATCGGGTCTGAGCATCGCTGTCATCGGGACAGGGGTATCCGGGCTCGCTGCGGCCTGGCTGCTCAGCCGGCGCCATGAGGTCACCGTATTCGAGCAGGCTCCGAGGATCGGGGGGCACTGCAATACGATCACCATCCCCACCGCCGAAGGGCAATTGGACGTCGACACGGGCTTCATCGTCTACAACCCCGTCAACTATCCCAATCTCACCGCGCTATTTGCCCATCTCGGTGTCGCGACCCGCCCGAGCGAAATGTCGTTCTCGGTTTCGCGCGGCGGCGGGCGACTGGAATACGGCGGCGGAAACCTGGTGGCGCTGTTCGCGCAGCCTGGCAACGTGCTGCGCCCGGCCTTCTGGTCGATGCTCAAGGATCTTCTTCGCTTCTACCGGAGTGCGCCGGGTGCCCTCGCACACGAGAACCTCTCCGCGATGACGCTCGGTGAATATCTCGAGCGAGAGGGTTACGGCGCCTCGTTTCGCGACAACCACCTGCTGCCGATGGCGGCCGCGATCTGGTCGGCCCCGGCTGCAAGCATGCTCGATTGCTCCATCGAGGCGTTCGTGCGGTTTTTCGAAAACCACGGCTTGCTCAATCTGCGCGACCGGCCGCAGTGGCGCACCGTGACCGGGGGAAGCAAGGCATATGTGGCCCGGCTCACCGAAAGTTCTCATGCCAGGATCCAGGCGAGCACCCCGGTCGCAAACGTGACCCGCACGCCTCACGGCGTGATGGTGGCCGACGATCGCGGCAATGCACGCCGGTTCGACCACGCCGTTCTCGCCACGCATGCCGATCAGGCGATCGCGTTGCTAAGCGATGCGGATCAGCACGAGCGCAGGTTGCTCGGCGCATTCCGATATACGGCGAACCGCGCCGTGTTGCATTCCGATGCGGAGTTCATGCCGCGTCGCCGCGGCGTCTGGTCGAGTTGGAATTATGTGCAGGCGAAGACCGATGGGGTCGAGCGCGCGCATGTCACCTACTGGATGAACCGGCTGCAGGGCTGCCAAGGGAGCACCCGCTGTTCGTCACTATCAACCCGAGCCGTGAGCCCGATCCAGCGTCGGTGATCCACACGGAGGACTACACGCACCCTGTATTCGATACAGCGGCGGCCAAGGTTCAGCGCGAGTTGTGGTCGCTGCAGGGACGCCGCAACACTTGGTTCTGCGGCGCCTACTTCGGCTCCGGGTTTCATGAGGATGGCTTGCAGGCCGGGCTCGCTGTTGCCGAAGATCTTGGCGGTGAACGCCGGCCATGGACTGTTGCCGGCGATTCGGATCGCATTTTCCGCCAGGCTGTCGGCCTCGTTTCGCGCCCGCTGGAACTGGCATCATGAGCCAAGCGTCCTGCATTTACAGTGGCTGGGTGATGCACAGGCGACTGAAGCCGCGCCGTCACCGCTTCCGCTACAGAGCTTGGTGGCTGCTGCTCGATCTCGCGGAAATTCCGCGGCTCGCGGAAAAGCTGCGCTGGTTCTCGTGTGGTGGCTTCAATCTTTTTGCATTCCACGCCAGCGATTACGGCCACGGGCCCGGGACCCTTCGGGCGCAAGTTGAGCGTCATCTGGAAGACGCTGGCATCGACTGGGACCGGGGCCCAGTCCGGCTGCTGTGCATGCCGCGCGTACTTGGCTACGCGTTCAATCCACTCAGCGTCTATTTCTGTCACCGCCGCGACGGCACCATCGCGGCCATGGTGTACGAGGTGCACAACACCTTCGGCGAGCGCCACAGCTACGTGATGGAAGCGACGCCCGCCGCAGATCCGGTCATCCGCCAGAAGAGTGCGAAACGATTCCATGTGTCTCCTTTCATGGGCATGGATGTCTCGTACGATTTCCGAACAACGCAGCCTTTGGAGACGATCTCGATTGGCATCTCGGCATCGGATGCCGCCGGTCCGGTCCTGCATGCTGCCATGCAGGGTGAGCGCAGACTGCTTGATGACACCCAGCTGCTTCGCCTTCTTCTCACACATCCGCTCGTCACCTTGAAGGTCATCGGCGCAATCCATTGGGAAGCGCTGCGACTGCTGGGCAAGCGTTTGCGGCTGCATCCACATCCCGTTCCGGTAACGCCGGCCGTGACCGCAGTTCGCGTTTCAAAACCCGCCCCCTTACGCGCCAAGAGTTCGCATGCTTGATACACTGGATCGATCTGCCCCAATCGCCCGAACAACGCCTGTTCGACGCCGGCCGCTCGCGGAGCGGTTGATACGCGCTCTTGTCGGTGGGCGCACGGCCGGGCGGCTGACGGTCGAGGTTCCGGGGCACGCCCCGTTTGTGATCGAGGGCGAACGGCCGGGAGCGCACGCCGATTTCGCGCTTCGATCCTGGCGCGGGCTGCGCCGATTGATCGTCGGCGGCGACATTGGATTTGCCGAAGGCTACCGGTATGGGGACTGGGACACGTCTGACTTGAAGGCCGTGCTCGCGTGGACAGGGGAAAACGAGACGGCGCTCAACGGATTCGGCGGCCTGACGGTGAGCCGGGTGTTAAATCGTCTGCAGCATCGCCTGCGTTCGAACACGCGTACAAACAGCAAGCGCAACATCCAGGCGCACTACGATCTCGGTAATGCCTTCTACGCGGCGTGGCTCGATCCCGATATGAGCTACTCCTCGGGAATTTATGGCGCCTGCGCGGCGTCGCTCGAAGGCGCCCAGGCGGCAAAACTGGATCGGGTTGTCGAGTTGCTGGGCTTGGAAGGCGGAGAGCACGTGCTGGAGATCGGCTGCGGCTGGGGTGCGCTCGCCGAGCGGTTGATCGCCGACCGCGGCTGCCACGTGACCGGCGTCACACTTTCGCAACGCCAGCGCGATTACGCATGCGAGCGGCTGCAGCGATATCAAGGCGGCCGCAGCGCCGATATCAGGCTGCAGGATTATCGCGATCTCAGTGGCACATTCGACCGCATCGTCAGCATCGAGATGCTCGAGGCGGTCGGCGAAAAATATTGGCCGCTCTTCTTTGCCAAGCTGCATGCGTGTCTGGTGCCGGGCGGCGATGCCGTTTTGCAGGTCATCACCATCGACAAAGACCGCTTCCAGAATTATCGCCGACGGCCGGATTTCATACAGACGCATATCTTCCCCGGCGGCATGCTACCCACGCACGGCATCATCGAGGCGCAGGCCCGCCAAGCCGGCCTGTCGGTCAAATCCATCGAAACCTTCGGGCAGAGCTATGCACGCACGCTTGCGGATTGGCGCGTGCGCTTCAATCGCTCATGGCCGGCAATCGCGAAGCTCGGCTTCGACGAGCCGTTCCGGCGACTTTGGAACTACTATCTTGCGTATTGCGAAGTCGGCTTCGAGAGCGGCGTGCTCGATGTTGGACTGTATAAACTCGAGCGTGGCGCTTAGCCGGCCCGCCGGCGTGAGGCGACAATCAAGATCAACCCCACCACGGCGGTCAGGCTGCCGATGTAGGCCCACGTCGCGTCGTTGATCATGAAGCTGTAGGAGGGATACGGGAAATAGCCGGTCCCTTGCCCGATCCAGCCGACACCCATGAGCACCAGGATGATTCCTATCAGCAGCAGGACGGTGCGCATGGTCGCTCCCTCATCGTCTTGCAAATCGGCGCCGCATTGATCAGGCAGCGATTCCTGCCTGCGGTGCGGGTGCGGGTTGTGCGGCGTTGGCGACGTGCGCGGCAGACGCGTGTTGCGACGACGCCGGCTCGCGTGCGGGCACCTTGTCGGCTTCGATCATGCGCTCGACGATCGAGCTCCTCATCATCGCGTAGACGACGGCCGCGAAGGCCAGGCCCAGAAGCACGATCGCGGCCGGCCCGTTCAGGGTCGCGGTGCCGAGCGCCCCCGTAGCCTGCAGAAAGAAACCTACCGCCAGGAGCACGACGCCGATGCGCGTGTCGAGCCACTGCTCGTTCAGACGTCGCACATCGAGATCATAAGCGGTCGTGCCGGCGCGCGAGGGCCGAGGCACGTGAAAGGTCGCGTAGCAGAGCAGCACGGCGCCGGCGAGCGCATAGACCGTTCCGGCGACGGCCCAGAGGTTCGCGTTCGAAGTCCAGATCATGGTCGGTCTCCCAGGTGCTATGAACCGTGTCCCATGACCCGTGTCATATGACCCGTGTCACATGGACCGCGGCCCCCACTGGTTGGCTCCGCTGTCTCCGCCGCGAAGTCCCTCAAGTTCCCACCATTTTTCGTTTCCCGTCAATACTATTGCTTGCGGCTATCCTCGGGCGCTTCGGCCCTGGCTTTGCCAGGCTCGGCCGGTGTTTCCCGGTCATTCGGGCGCTGGCGCTTGGTGTCGAGCCTGCGGGCGACCAGCTCCAGGATGCCCCAGGCAATGGCGAAAGCCAGGACGACGAACAGCTCGATGAAGGCGAGGGGAGACCTCATGGGTCGCCGGATGAGTCGCGCTTATCACGGTCGCGCTTGAGCTCACGCCGGACCGCCACGAGCTGCCAGATGCCGAGCCCGAGCGCCGCGCCGAATACCAGCGACAGCTCGATGATGCCGAAGCTCATGGCATCCCAATCAGCCGCCGACAGCGATCTCGGCGAGCGCCAAGCCGTCCGCTTCGCGGCCGAGGACGGACAGCACGGTGGCGACGATGCCCTTGGCGTCGAGACCGGCCCTGGCGTACATGGCTTCGGGCTTGTCTTGATCCAGGAAGACGTCGGGCAGAACCAGCGATCGCATGCGCAGGCTGCCGTCGAGGAAGCCTTCCGTGCTCAAGAACTGCAAGACATGCGAGCCGAACCCACCGATGCAACCCTCCTCGATGGTCAGCAGCACGCTATGATGGCGCGCGAGTTGGCAGACGAGGTCGCGGTCGAGGGGCTTGGCGAAGCGCGCGTCCGCAACCGTCGCGACAAGCCAAGCGCTGCTAGCTTGTCGGCAGCCAGCAGGCATTCCTGCAGGCGGCCACCGAGCGAGAGCAGCGCCACGGCCGAGCCTTCGCGCAAGACGCGACCCTTCCCGATCGCAAGCGGCGTTCCGCACTCGGGCAGCGCGATGCCGATGCCCTCGCCGCGCGGATAGCGCACGGCACACGGGTGATCGTCGATTGCGGCGGCAGTCGCCACCATGTGGCGCAGCTCGAGCTCATCGGACGCCGCCATGATGGTGAAACCCGGCAGACAGCCGAGATAGGCAACGTCGAACGAGCCCGCGTGCGTCGCCCCGTCGGCGCCGACCACGCCCGCGCGGTCAATCGCGAAGCGTACCGGCAACTTCTGGATCGCCACGTCGTGCACAACTTGATCATAGGCGCGCTGCAGGAACGTCGAGTAGATCGCGGCAAAGGGTTTCATGCCCTCGGACGCGAGACCAGCCGCGAAGGTGACCGCATGCTGCTCGGCGATCCCCACATCAAAAGCGCGGTTGGGAAACGCCTTGGCGAACAGATCGACGCCGGTGCCGTCGGGCATCGCCGCGGTGATGGCGACGATCTTCTCGTCCTTCTTGGCTTCGGCGATCAGGCTGTCGGCGAACACGCGCGTGAAGCTCGGCGCCTTCGGCTTAGGCTTGTCCTGCGCGCCGGTGATGACATTGAACTTGACGACGCCGTGGTACTTGTCGGCCGATGCCTCCGCAGGCTCGTAGCCTTTTCCCTTTTTGGTGACGACGTGCACCAGGATCGGCCCCTGCTTGGTGTCGCGCACGTTCTTGAGGACCGGCAGCAGCTGGGTCAGATCATGCCCGTCAACCGGGCCGACATAGTAGAAGCCCAATTCCTCAAACAGCGCGCCGCCCGACCAATATGTGCGAGACAGCTCCTCCATGCGTGCCGCGCGCCGCTCCCATTGCTTGGGCAGCTTCTTGGCCAGCTGCTTGGCGATGTCGCGCAGATGCAGGTAGGTGCCGCTCGATGTCGTGCGCGCGAGATAGCGCGATAGCGCGCCGGTCGGCGGAGCAATCGACATGTCGTTGTCGTTGAGGATGACGATGAGACGCGCATCGCGCGCGCCGGCGTTGTTCATGGCCTCATATGCCATGCCGGCGCTCATGGCGCCGTCGCCGATGACCGCGATCACATTGTTGCTCTTGCCCTGCAGGTCGCGCGCCACGCACATCCCCAGGCCCGCCGAAATCGATGTCGACGAATGCGCGGCGCCGAAGGGATCGTACTCGCTCTCGCTGCGCTTGGTGAACCCTGAGAGCCCGCCGGTCTGCCGGAGCGTGCGAATGCGGTCGCGTCGCCCGGTCAATATCTTGTGCGGATAGGCCTGATGCCCGACGTCCCAGATCAGGCGATCGTTGGGCGTGTCGAACAGGTAGTGGATTGCAACGGTCAACTCGACGACGCCCAGCCCGGCGCCCAGGTGACCGCCTGTAAGTGACACCGCGTTGATCGTCTCGCGACGAAGCTCATCGGCCAGCTGCGGCAACAGCTCTTCGGGCAGCTCGCGCAGCTCCGGAGGCGTGCCTGCGCGGTCGAGCAACGGTGTCGTGCTTACGTCCTGATCTAGATCTGGCTTTTTCATAGTGCCTCGTCCCGGGGTCAAACCCCTATGCAGTCACCAGCTTGCGTATTTGACTCTCGTGGTTCCGAACGGTCGCGGCGCTCCAGCTTTTCAAGTAGGTCGATGATGCGCACCCATCCGCCAGGCAGGTCCCACCATTGCGGTGCGTCGCGCTCGTGCGCTTGCTGCTTGGCAGCGGCGCTGACGAGGAACTGACCCTGCTCGAGGCATGGGAAATTCAGCGTCCGGGCACCGGCGGCACGGGTTGCCGCAGACGCCAGGAGGCGAAGCTTGCGGCTGGCTGGAACGACACTGCGGCGCGCGACTGAGTTGAGCCCGGCACGACGCAACTCGTGCCCGATCTCGGCGTAGAGCAGGCGTGCTGCGCGTATGCCCGGTCGGCAAGCAGCGGGGAGCCCGGCAATTCCAACGTCGGCGCGTTCGTAAAGCTCGTCCGCCGCATCGAGGAGGCGCGATATGACGCTGGCGAGCTCCGGCGAGAAGGCCGGTGCGGCGAGCCACACATCGGGGTCGATGCCTGCATCGCGTAGCCACGCAAGCGGCAGGTAGATGCGCCCCGAGCGCGCATCCTCACCCACATCGCGGGCAATGTTTGTAAGCTGCATTGCGCAGCCAAGGTCACAAGCGCGGGCAAGTGCCGCGGGCGCGCGTACTCCCATGAGCACGGCCATCATCGTGCCCACTGAGCCCGCGACGCGAACGCCGTAAGCGTTCAAATCATTCAGATCGTCATAGCGGCGCCCGCGCGCGTCCCATTCGAGGCCGGAGAGCAGCGCCTCGGGCAACTCGCGCGGCATGTCGAACCGCGCAACCGTTTCGGCGAGGGCTCGATCGGCGGGGTGGGATAGCGGGCGTCCATGATAGGCGCGGTCCAGCCGCTCGCGGAGCATCGCGATGGTCGCCAGCTTTCCTCCCTCGCAGTCGACGAAGTCATCCGCGAGCCGGCAAAACGCATACAGCGCAGATGCCGGCTCGCGGACCCGGCGGGGCAGGAGGAACGACGCAGCGTAGAATGTACGCGATCCGTTGCGCAAAAGCGCTCGGCACGCGGCGATGTCCGCCGCGTTGCTCGGTGGAGGCTCAGGCAAATGCGGCTGCATGGGGCACCACTGTGTCGAGTATCCGGGCGGACGAAAGCACGCCGGGGACACCAGCGCCCGGATGGGTGCCAGCTCCGACGAGATAGAGGTTGTCGATGTCCTCGCTGCGGTTCTGCGGCCGGAACCAGGCGCTTTGCGTCAGCGAGGGTTCGAGCCCGAAGGCTGCACCCTTGTAGGACAGGAAGTTGTTCTGGAAATCGAGTGGTGTCGTCACGCGCGAGGTGACGACGTGTTGTTCAAATCCGGGGAGCGCGACCTCGTCGAGGATCGTCGCCATCGCGCGGCGGTACGGCTCTGCCGTCTCGCTCCAGTCAACGCCGGCATCGAGATGCGGGACGGGGGAGAGAACGTAGAACGTATCGCATCCAGGCGGCGCCAGCGAAGGATCGGTGGCCGTGGGACGGTGAAGATACAAGCTCATGTCGGGAGCGAGCCGCTTGTGGCGAAAGATATCGGTTAGAAGCTCGCGATACCGCGGCCCGAGCAGGATGGTGTGGTGCGGGACATCCTCATATTTGCGCGAGGTGCCGAAGTACCAGACGAACAAGCTCATCGAATAGCTGGCACGGTCGAGCTTGCGATCGGTCCAGCGCTTCCGCGCTGCGCCGCGGAGAAGGTGCCGGTAGGTCCAGGCGGAATCCGCGTTGGAGACGACAATATCGGAGCGGATCGTCTCTCCGGTTGCGAGGCGAATCCCGGTTGCCGCCCGGCCTTCGACGGTGATCTCGGCGACATCGGCGCGGTAGCGGATGCGTCCGCCCTGTCCTTTGATCAGGTCGACCAGTCCCTGCACCAGTGCGCCCATTCCGCCCATCGCAAAGTGCACGCCCCAGCGGCGCTCTAGGTAGGGGATCAGGCTGTAGATCGACGTGGTGGTGAACGGGTTGCCGCCGACAAACAGCGGATGGAAGCTCAGGATGAAGCGGATCTTGGGGTCGCGCACATAGCGTGCTGCCAGCCCGTGCACGCTGCGATAGCTCTTGAGCCGCGCCAGCTCGGGCACCAGACGGGCCATATCGGTCCACGACGAGAACGGTACATGACCGAGCTGCTCAAATCCAATGCGATAGATCTCCGCTGCAAGGCGCATGAAGCGGTCGTAGCCGTCGACATCGCCAGGGGCCACGCGCGCCACCTCGGCGCGCATTTGCTGTTCATCGCCGCAGCAGTCGATCGTATCGCCGTCGTGGAAGCGAATGCGGTAGAACGGCGACAGCTGGCGCAGCTCCACGTCGTCCGAGAGGGTCTTGCCGCAGAGGCGCCAAAGGTCCTCGAACAGGAACGGAGCGGTGACAATCGTAGGTCCGCCGTCGAAGATGAAGCCGTCCTGCTCGAACACCCCAGCTCGGCCGCCGGGCTTATCGAGGCGTTCGAGCACCGTGACCCTATAGCCCCTTGCCCCGAGCCTCACCGCAGCTGCTAAACCACCGAAACCGCTGCCGATTACGACAGCGTGCGGCTGGGCCTGCGCACTTGCCCGGCGCTGCGTGGGATTTTCCGCGAGTGTCAACATAACTTGACATTAACTGCGTCAAGTTGTCTAACGCAAGGGCCTTCTTCAGGAAATTGACGCCTTGGCCGGCACGGGCCGAGCATGCGCTTTGGCGATGTCCAGGATGATGCGGGCAATTTCCTGCGGGCGCTCTTCGTGCGCCAGATGCCCCAGCCCTCGCAGGTAGGTCACTTCCGCATTGGGAACGAGCTCGCGGACCCGGAAGGCGTCCTCGGCGGAAATGGCGCGGTCCTCGCCGCCGGCGAGAAGAGCGAGCGGAAGCTCGAGGCGCGGAAGGTCGCGAACGAGGCTGTCCAGGTCCCAACTCGCCATCATCCCGAGGGCAGCTTCGACGTGTTTACTGCTCTGGAACAGGCGCGCGTAAAGATCCATGCCTTCGGACGGGATGTCGGAGCCGGTGCCGTGAATGAGCCGCTCGACGGCGGACCGGCTTCCGGCGCGCCAGGCGAGGATGTCGGGCACGAAGGGGGCTGCCGCGAGCAGCTTGGCGAGCGGCGAGAAAAGCTGCGTTCCCCAGCTTCTGAGCGGTAGAAGCGCGCCGTTGATGCTGATGAGCGCGTCCGGGCTAATGCCGCCGTCAAGGCACGCGCGGACGAGGATGGCGGCGCCGGCGGAATGCCCGACGGCGAAATCGGGCTTCAGGCGCAGCGTGACCATGAGCGATGCAAGTGCGCCCGCCATGGCCGGCAGCGTCAGGCCGCCAAGCGCGGGGCTGTCCGTGAAGCCATGTCCAGGCAGGTCGGGCGCAACGACGAGGAAATGCGGGGCGAGCAAAGGGAGCACGTCGCGCCAGGAATGCGTCGAGGCACCGGTGCCGTGCACGAGCAGCATGGCGGGACCGCTGCCCATCTGCTGGATGTGCCAGCGCAAGCCTGCAGCTTCCACGAAGCGGCTTGCGTCGCGGTTGGGCCAGTCGCGGCCGTCGCGTTGCCAGTCGAGGGCCGTGCTCAACCTCGCCTCCCGCCCATTTCCCTTTGCACGGCGTCGGCGAGCGAGCGTGCGTCCGCGTGCGGAAGCGGCACGTAGTGCGCCCCCATGGCATCGGCGACGAGCGCTGCCTGCGGCTCAGGGATTCTGGATGTATCGATGACGATGGCGGCGAAGCTGCCGCTGCGTACGGCGCGTGCCGCCGAGATCGCATCCTCATGTGCCTGGGCGCGTCCCGGTTTGCCGTCGCGGCCGAGATTGGCGCGCCCGTCCGTCAGCAACACGATGCCGGGGGTTTGGCCTTTGCGCTTCACGGTGTCGGCCAGGGCTGCTGCCGCGTCGATGCCGGAGGCCAGCGGCGTTGCCCCGCCACCTGGCAGATCGGCGAGGTTGCGGCGCGCGCGTGCGAGCGAGCGCGTCGGCGGCAGCAGGAGCTCGGCACCGCGGCCGCTGAAGGCGATGAGCGCCACCTGGTCGCGGCGCACGTAGCAGTCGGCGAGCAGCAGCTCGACCGCGCCCTTCGCCTCGCCGAGACGGTGCAAGGCGGTCGAGCCCGACGCATCGACGATGAAGATCGTCGTCGTTTCGGCCCGGTGCTTTAAGCGTTTGACGCGGAAATCGTCGGCGCGGATCGCGATGCGCTGCTCGGTGTCGCGCGCGTGCCAATCGGGCCGGCGGATACGCTGCCAAGGAGCGGCGGCTCGCAGCGTATCGATGAGATCGAGGCGGGCGCTCGCCGATGGCGTTCCCCGCCGGGTGCCGACCTGCCGGCCGCGCCGCGGCGCCTTCTGCTGCGCGCCAGCGCGCCCCGAGGCGGCGTTGCGCTGCCGGCCGGCGCGCGCGGTTTCCAGCTGAGCGAGAAGCTGCGCTGGGATGGCGGCCTTGACGGCGGCAACGATCACATCCTCGAGCGCCCCACCCTCAGCCGGATCCGCTGATTGGGCGGCATCTCCTGGTGCAGGCTCGGGCTGCTCACTCTCACTTTCGACGGGCATGATCGTTGCGCGCGGCGCCAGCACGACCCGTGCCGCCAGGCCTACATCGGCGTCGGACACCATTTCGCGGTTTGCGAGTGCGGCTGCGATGCGCGCAACGCGCGACGCCAGAATGGGAGCCAGCGGTGACGCGATGCCGAACGCCAGCGCGACGCCGCATAGCGCCTCCACAGCGCGCTCGGGCAGCGAGACCGACCGGAAGCTCGACCGCGCGCGATCGAGATCGACGGTCGCGCTCAAGTCGATCCCCGGCGCGAACCCGTCATCGAGCGTCAAATGAATCGCCAGCCGCTCGGCAAGCGCGTGCGGAATATGCTCGTCGGGTGAGCAGCTTTCGTCGACCGCGATGACGCCCAGGCGCGCTCGATGCCGCAGCGCGAGACCATCCCGTTCGGTGAGCACCTCGCCGAGGTCGAGCACGCAGGCGATCCTGGAAGCGGTCGCCGACGACAGCCGCTCCGCACAGGGCGCCACGAGAATGCCGCCGTCGGTTTCCGCCATGATGCCGCGCTGGGCAATCGGCCGGCCCGCCGCAATTGTCGCAGAAAGGTCGAGACCGCCCAGCAGCCGCTCGTCCGATGCGTTGATCGGCAAGCGCCGGAACGGTGCCCCCGTTTGCAGCAAGCTTTGCACGTGCTTGAGCCAGCTTTCGCGCGCAGGGCCTGGGGCCGCCCGCAATAGCACGCCGCCGATCGCGTGCGGATCGACGGCAAGGATGGCGGCGGCGAGGGCCGCATCGGCACTCTCTTGGTCGCCGTCATCGGAAATTGCGTCAGGCACCGAGCAATTCCTCAACCGCCCGCTCAATCCGCGCGGTCGAGCCACTCTCGTCCAGCGGATTGCGGCGCAGGCGATGGCGCAAGGACAGCGGCGCGCTATCGCGAATATGCGCCAGACTCACCTGCCCACTGCCATCGAGAGCCGCCAGCGCACGGGCTGCGCGCATCATCGTGAGTTCGCCGCGCAAGGCCGTCTGTGCCGAGCGCTTTGCACAGCTTGGCCACGCGTTCCAGGTCCTCGCGCGATCACCTTGATCGATGGCATGAGCTTGCGCGCCGTCGTGATGCGCTCGCGCGTGCGTTTCTCTTCGTCGCGCCAGCGGGCGCCGAACGCCGCAGAATCACGGTCGAACGCGTCGCGCCGTTGCACGATCTCCACGCGAGTAGGCACATCCTGCGGAGTCTTGATTTCCACCGCCAGCCCGAAGCGGTCGAGCAGCTGCGGCCGCAGCTCGCCCTCTTCCGGATTGCCGCTGCCGATCAGCACGAAGCGCGCCGGATGGCGGACGCTCAAACCCTCGCGCTCGACCACGTTCTCACCTGAGGCCGCTACGTCGAGCAGGAGATCGACGAGGTGATCCTCCAGCAGGTTGACCTCGTCGATGTAGAGAAATCCGCGGTGGGCGCGCGCCAGCAGGCCTGGCTCGAACGATTTCTCGCCGCGCGTGAGTGCGCGTTCCAGATCGAGCGCACCGACGATACGGTCTTCCGTCGCTCCAAGAGGGAGTTCCACGACCGCAACCTGCACCAACTCGTTCGCGAGCGGCCCCTCGCGGCCCCGCCGCTGGCAGTCCTCGCACCCCGAGCCATTTGCGCCGGGATCGCAATGGTACTTGCAGCCGCTAACGGCCAGCATCTGGGGCAGAATACTGGAGAGCCCGCGCACGGCCGTCGATTTGCCGGTGCCGCGGTCGCCCAGCACGAGCACGCCGCCAATTGAAGGATCGACGGCGGCGATCAGAAGCGCACGCTTCATCTCGTCCTGCCCAAGGATCGCCGAGAATGGATAGTGCGTCGCCATCGGCATTCGTCTTTAAACGCAGGGACCTTATGTTAGGCGGTTACCTGCAGTTGGCCAGCAAGACGGTCGGGCACGCGGAAGCGAACACTTTCCTCGCGCCCGGGAAATTCTTCGATCGTGACATGGCGCCAGGTCGCGAGGCGCGCGATGGTCTCTTGAACCAGCACTTCCGGCGTCGACGCGCCGGCCGTGATCCCGACGCAGCCAACTCCCGTCAGCCAGCTGCGATCGAGCATTTCTGGCCCGTCGATGAGATGGGAGGGCACACCTTTGGCCGTGCCGATTTCGCAGAGACGGTTGGCGTTCGAGCTATTCGCGGAGCCGATGACCAGCAGCAGCTCGATCTGGTCAAGCAGAGCGAGCACCGCATTTTGCCGGTTCTGCGTCGCGTAGCAGATGTCGCGCGTGTCCTGCCCCACGATCGCAGGAAAACGCTGTTTGAGAGCAGCGATGGTGTCCCTGGTATCGTCGAGACTGAGCGTCGTCTGTGTGATGAAGGCAACGTGCTGCGGGTCTTGAATTTCCAGCTGCGCCACCTCTTCAGTCGTCGAGACAATGTGCAACCGGCCGTCAATCTGGCCGCTGGTGCCGACAACCTCGGGGTGCCCGCGGTGCCCGATGAGAACCACATCGTAGCCCAACTCAGCGTAGCGGCGCCCCTCATTGTGCACCCGGCGGACGAGCGGACAGGTCGCGTCGATGACATCGAGTCCGCGCTTTTCCGCCGCCCGCTCGACTTCGCCGGAAACTCCGTGCGCACTGAAAATGGTCACCGCGCCGGCGTGGGATATCGGAGACATCCTCGACAAACACGGCGCCGCGGGTGCGCAAGCTGTCGACGACGTGACGGTTGTGCACGATTTCGTGGCGCACATAGACGGGGGAGCCATACTGCGTCAGGGCGCGCTCGACGATGTCTATCGCCCGCACAACGCCCGCACAGAAACCTCTTGGTCTAGAAAGAATTACACTGAGTTGTGTCAAGTCTCTGGACATAGGCCTTCATAACACGGCCTTCGCGCCGCCGTCATCCCCAATGTGGACGGAAAGCGGTGATCGTGTATCGGCGCGATATGCTGACTAGTGAAGGGTTTCGGCTTCGGCGGCGGGGTTGAGTTCTGCCAGCACCTCTTGCAGGCGCAAGAGCGCACGCGAGAACTGGTCGAAGCTGCACAGATCCGCTTTCCACAGATCTCCGACGAGACGCGCGGCCGGCGCGATGAACGCGACGAAGACGGATTCAAGCGACGTCCCTTTGGCCCGCTTCTTGGCAACGTAAGCGGCCGCGGCGCCAACATCGTCTTCCATCACAAGGCGCGCCAACTCGGCGACATCGTCTTTGCAGGGCGCGATGCGGGTGGCTTTGACGTCGACAGCGACGTCGCTGGCGTGTGCCAAAAGAAGGCGCGGAATGATCTCCTGCTCGATGGCCCGCGTGAGCACCGCGACGTGCTCAGGTCCGCACCGGCTGGACGCTTTCTTGATGATCGTGTGGCCGACTTCATCGATTGCAAGTGGCGCAGACTGGGTGCCGCCGTCGGACGAATGGGCAGCGCGCGCGGAGCGAAGCCAAAACTCTACGAGCGAGGCGACCTTCGTCTCCCAATCATCGAGCTCGAGCGGCTTCACGAGATAGGCGTCGGCGCCCGCCTCGCGACAGTAATCGATGTCCTTTTGATGCGAGGACGTCGACAGCACAATGATAGGGACCTCGCGATTATGGTCGCGTGCGCGAAATTCCTTGATCAACTGCCGCCCGTCAACGCCGGGCAGATTGAGATCAAGCAGGATCAGTGAGGCTTTTTCTGCCAGAGGCGAATTGTCGTCTTCGAGTAGGCGTTCCATCGCGTGGCGGCCGTTGGCGCAGCGTTCGACGGGAGTCTTAACGCCGGCAGCGCGCAATGCGAATTGCAGTGCCATGAAGTCCGTGTCGCTGTCTTCAACGGAGATGATCTTGTCCGCGCCCGACGTCATGACGGTTTCTCCGGCTCAAGTGTGAAATAAAACGTCGCGCCGCGGCCAGGTTCCAACTCGACCCAAAGCTTTCCGCCATGTCGTTCAGCGGCTTTGCGAGCGATGGTCAGTCCTGCCCCGACGCCTCCCCCAAATTCGTCCTGCCCGTGCACACGGCGAAAGATTTCGAAAATGCGTTCTTTCGCCTGCTCGGAAACCCCGATGCCATTATCGCGGACATAGTACCGCTTGCAGCCGGAAGTTTCCATTCCGATTTCGATAAGGCGCTCCGCCTTGTCATTGTACTTGATGGCGTTGCTGATCAAATTGCTGAACACCTCGAGCACGCGGACGCGGTCGCACAAAGTGGTGCCGAGCGGGACCGGCCTTCGCACTTGCGTTGTGTGCTCGGTCAGAAGCTGCCGGCAAAGCAGCAGGCTCTCGTCGACGATGCCATCAAGGTCGAGAGTTTCGAGCTGAAGCTCGACGCGCCCAGTACGCGAATATTGCAGAAGGGATTCAATCAGATCATCCATTCGCCGCGTGAGCTTGAGGATGGTGTCGAGCTGCATCTGCCCCTGCTCATCGAGCTTCTCCCCCTGGCCGCGCTTGAGAAAGCTCGCCATGTGGTGAACGCCGCGCAGGGGCTCCTTCAGATCGTGCGATGCAACATAAGCGAAGCTATCCAGCTCTGTGTTGGCCTCCGACAGCCGCCGGTTCATGCGCTCGATCTCCTCGGCGCGGTTGAGGATAACTTCCATGATTGCCTGGCGGAGGCTGGCTGCGACTTCCTTTTCGTCCTTGCGCCACGGTTCGGAGCGCCCGGTGACACTCTCTTTCCACAGCGCAAACGAGCTGCGCGGTTGCAATCGCACCTCGCCGTCCGTTTCGCTGACCTTTACCGGCTTTTTGGGATCGCCCGCCCAGTTCACGACTTCAATATGCTCGGGCCTGAACCAAAGGAGGAAATCGGAGGCATAGGAGGAAAGCCGAACTGCGAGAACGCCGCTGGCAACCGATTTGAACTCCGCCGCGGCTGGAAATATCTCCGACAGGCGATCGGTCGAGAAAACGTGCTGGTTGGTCTTTGCGAGCCAAGTCGAAAGCGTGCGAACCTGCTCTTCGGTGGGCGTTGATCCAATCAACGAAATCTTGTCCCGCGCGATGACCGCAGCGCCGTGGGCCGGCAGCTGCGCCAACAGATTGAACTCTCGGTCGGCCGATCCCAGCGACTTATTGAGGTCGGGCTCGCGGCAAAGCTCCTCGACCAGCCGATCCGTGACGCCCTTCATACGCAGGCGCTGCGCGTATCCGTCGGCATCTTCCTTCGCCGCCATCAGCAGCGAGAGCATGTGGGCGAGGAACTCGGCCGCCATGCGCGCCTCATAAGGCACATGCCGCGGCGCACTATGGTGCATGGCGGAGATCAGCCCCCACAGCTGCCCCTCCTTCATCAGCGGCAGCACCATGGTCGATTTCACGCCCATGTTCTTCAGGTAGCCCGAGTACATGACCGATACGCTGCGCAGGATCGCGTAGCTCATATCGACCGGCCTGCCCGTTTCAGGATGATATTCCGGGTGGATGGGGACGGGCACGTAATCGACGTCGGGCAAGTGGCGCAGCCAGCTCAATCCGAACATGCGCCGCGCGGGCGCGGGGATGTCGGTCGAGGGGTAATGCAACCCGAGGTACGGCTCGAGCTCGTCGAGCTTGGCTTCGGCGACCACGTGCCCGCTGCCATCGTCGGCGAACTTGTAGGCCATCACGCGGTCATAGCCGGTGAAGAGGCGGATGCGCTCCACGGCCAGGTCGAAGAAATTCTGCAGTCCCTGTGTCAACTCAAGGAGGGCTAGGGTCTGGCGCACCTCCGAGTAGAAGCGCGCGCTGGGTTCGTCGGTCGGCCGGGTTATGGCCTCAAGCTCGAGGATCAGCACGCCGGCGCAGCGGTGGGCAAAAATATTTACCCCCGCTGTCGTGCCCGCAAACAACTCCCGCGTCACGTGCACGGGGCCGTTCTCGAGCGACATGCGGTGGAGCTGCTCCAGCATCTTGGGCGTTCGATCGCCGAAGAGCTCGGCTATGCTCGTCCCGAGCAAGTCGTCGGCCGAGCGGTTGAGCAGCTCGGCGCAGTTCAGGCTTGCCTGGCGGATGATGTAGTCGGGTTCATCCACGACAAGCATCGCGCCATGTCCGAGGATGGCGCCGGGAAACTGGACAAGTTCCCGGTCACAGTTGGACAAGTCCACATTCTTGGCCGTGACCAAGTCTTTGTTTTTGCGTGAGTTTGGGCGTGACATGGCGGCAGCTCAGCTCCGCCGAGCTGCGCATGGGCGTGCGACCGGGATGAGCCGGGGACGGCGCGGACGCATTTCCTCCTCCGCCCTCTTATCGGGGCTGAGGCATCGTCATCGGCATTCCAACCGCTGTCAAGTAAACCGAACAGAGTCCGATGTCGTTCTGTCGGCCTTTTCCGGGAGCCAATGCTGGAACATGGCAAAGGTTGCGCGAGCGCCCGCGACGGCCCGGTCGGCACCGTCGGACTTGGGATCCACGGCGTTGATTGCCTTGAGGCACGCTTGCCACAGCGGCTTCCCCTGGCCATCCCGGCCGGAGAAATAGCTCGCTCCGTCGGCGTCGATGCCGAGGGACGCTTCGATCTTTGGCAGGATGGCGCGAGCGCCTAGGGCAGAGCCCTCGATTACGTAGACACATCCGAGGCCTTCCTCGAGGGTCGCGAATTCCGGCACCGGAGGAACACGCAGTTCCGCCATTCGATCCGGCCCGATGCCAAGGCTAGCAAGGTCGTGCTCCAGCGCCTTTGATTTGTGTCGGCCCCCATAGTCAAAGCCGAGTGGGGAGAAGTCGATTTCATCTAAGGCCGCTTCGGCCGCGGCATGCAGACCCCACAAACGGGCGAGATACGCGATGAAGCGGCTGCGCGAAGCGAGCTGCGCATCAATGTCGACCGCAAGCTCAAGCTCGTGATGCAGTACTGCCGTTTCCGCCCGCAACCGCTGGTGAAGGTTTAGAGGCATGCTCATTCGAGATCGCTACGGTGTCGTCGATGTTGCAACATCCGCCCCATTACAGCGTTCCGCCTTCGCTCGCGTCAATGCCTCCATTTGAAGGCCGCCGATGAGCCCATCGCGGCATGCGAAATGGGAGCATCAAACGCACAAGCGGGTTCGCCAAGCGGTCAAGTGAGAGGCTCTCGTGCATGGCCGAAATCTTACAACTGTCGAGAGTCGTCTCAATCAACGAACGCGCATAGAAGGGCGTATCCTCCAGCGTCTTGATCACTTTCGGGGTCGCGTCAGCGTCTGCACGTGTGGCGCGCGGTACCAGCCACTTGGTGATTGGCAGTCGGCTAAAGGGGGCGGTCATTATCGGTGCCCCTGAGCTGCCGTCCCGGCCGAAGTGGCGGGCGAGAGAGAGTGCCGTGCCGTCGCGCCGTTCGAGATCGTAGAGTACCAGTGTGCCGCCAGGATGGTGCGCACGCGACCAATTCCAGCTTTTGAACGTTTTCTCCAGCGGCTCGCATCCGAAGTTGCAATCGAGGTAGCTGTCCCCCGACCATCGCTGCGCTGGGCTATCGAGCGCCACTTCTATGCGTCCGCATGGAGCAATTGGTTGCCACCAATGCTTTGTGTCCTGGTCCAGCGCGATCGCTTCGCTCGTAATGCCGCTTGGAATGACGTGCACCTTTCCGCGAATTCGGCCAGGGAAAGGAAAAGCGATCTCGTCAATCGCTATTATCAGTGACGAGCCATCCCACGAAATCGCACTCGGACCGATAACGAGGGTGGACGCCGACCGCTCAACGTCAGGTCGTGTACGCTCTGTCATCGCCCAGCGTTTACGTCGCCCGTACAGAGCGACGTTGAGAGCGCAGTGCTGCAGCGGGTCGCCCATTCCCCATTGCCTTGTTGCCGCGTAATAGGGTGAAAAAACGCTGCCGACAAAGGCGATGATTGTCAGTGCGTTCTCGCCATCGTCACTCAACGCATCAATGTACCACCAGACATATCCACCCCTGGGGACCATCCGGTCGAAGCCAGGTTTGAAAGCACTGCTCCCGCAGCCAGCCGGCCCGACAACGCTGCCATTGGCAGTCCCGGTCCCGGATGCGTCCCCCCACCCGCCAGGAATAGGCCTGGGATGCGCGTCTTCGCTGTCGGTCGCGTGAAAGAGGCGGCCCAGCCGTGCGATGCCTGTCCGTAAAGCGCCCCTCCCGTCCCCCGATACATCCGGTCGAAATCGTTTGGTGTCGTCGCAACTGTCTGGTCGGGCTCCGTGCTCAGGCGGAGGCCGCAGCGCGCCAACTGGCCGAAAGCTCGCTCTCTGCATTGCCGTACCTCCGCTGTCGTGAACTGATGGATGTCGCCGATGGGTGGTGAGTTGATCAGTGCGAAAAGCCGCTCCGCCCCGCCGTCCGCAGAAACGTCGCTGTCGCGATCCTCGGCGCAGACATAAACGGTGGGCTGCACCGGAAGCTGGTCGCGTTTGAAGATGGCGTTGAACTCGGCCTCGTAGTCATTCGAAAAGAAGACGTTATGGCGGGCGAGGGGGAAACCTTCCGTGCGCGCGACCATCGACCAAGTCATTGCCGATAGCGAGCGAGCGGAGCGGGGCGCATGGACGGCGACGGCGACGTCGACGCCGAGGATGCCGTCGGCGATGGCTGCTACATCAGCGTTTACGACCACCGCATCGCAAATGACCTCTTCGCCCGTTGCAAGCCGGACGCCGCTGACGCGGCCGGCGTTAGTCAGGATTTGCGCGACTTCGCTGGAATAGCGAAATGTGGCGCCATGCTCCTCCGCGAGCTTTGCCACCGCCAACGCGATCGACTTCATCCCTCCTCCGACGGCCCACACTCCCTCGCGCTCTACGTGGGCGACAAGCATGAGCGTGGCCGGAGCCTCGAATGGCGAGGAACCGCAATACGTCGCATAGCGGCCGAACAATTGCCGGAGCCTGGGGTCATGAAAGTACTCGCCGAGCGCGTGCCACAGCGAGACGAAGGGCGAGATGCGCCAAAGGTCGGCAAGGCCCCGCAACCCGGCACCGAGCGCCAGCGACATTGGGCTCGGACGGGCCGATTTGATGAAGGGCTCTTCTAGCGTCTCGTAAACCGAACGCGCCCGCGCGCAAAAGTCCCGATACCCCTGTGCCTCTCTCGGTCCGGCAAAGTCGCCGATCGCGTCGGCGGATTGGTCAATGTCGGCGAAGAGGTCGAGGCGTTCAGTAGCGCTCCAGGCGTGCCGTGCGAGGACATCGACCGGCCGAAGAGCAATGCGGTCGGCGAGATTGGCGCCGGCGTCACCGAACAAGCCGTCGAAGACCCATCGCATAGTAAAGACGGTTGGGCCGGAATCGATGCCGCGGCCGTTGATTGCAATCCGGCGCAGCTTGCCGCCGGGCGTTGCGGCTCGCTCAAACACGAGCACGTTGCAGCCCGAAGCGGCGAGGTCGACGGCGGCGGCAAGCCCCCCGATCCCGGCTCCGACGACCACGATGCGCGGCGTCCGCGGCATGTTTCCCCGGTGCACCCGAAAGATGCATTTGCTTTCGACGGCGATGAGTGTCAATAATAGATTACACTATTGAGTGACAAACAACAATTACGGCGAGACCTGCATGGACGCGAGTCAACGCATCACCAGGGCGCTGCAAGCATCGGTTTCCCAGGCCGTCGGCCCGGGCTGTCCTCCCCAACTGGCCGCGGCTCTCCAGTACGCTGTCTTTCCCAGCGGCGCACTGGTAAGGCCGCGGCTCTCTTTGGCAGTTTCTTATGCGTGTGGGGACGATGCTCCATTGATTGCCGACGCGGCTGCTGCTGCAATCGAGCTGCTGCACTGCGGGTCTCTGGTCCACGATGACCTTCCCTGCTTCGATGATGCCGACACTCGGCGCGGTAAGCCATCCGTGCACAAGGCCTTCGGAGAGCCGTTGGCCGTGCTGGTAGGCGATGCGCTGATTGTTTCATCATTTCAGATGCTTGCCCAGCACATAGAAACGGCGCCGGGGCGCATATCTCAACTCATCGCGATCATCGCCGGGTCCGTCTCGGCGCCTAAAGGAATCATCGCCGGCCAGGCTTGGGAGTGCGAACCGACCGTTCCCCTCGCTGCCTATCATGCAGCCAAGACAGGTTCGTTGTTCGCGGCAGCCACGACTGCGGGAGCGGCTGCTGCCGGATACGAATCGGCTCCCTGGGCGCGGCTCGGCGAGTTGTTGGGGGAGGCCTACCAGCTCGCAGACGATATTTGCGACTGCGCTGCGGATCCCGCCACGCGCGGAAAACCCGGCGGTCGCGATAAATACCTCGGTCGTCCGAATGCGGTTGAGGAACTCGGTCTTGCAGGGGCTGTCCAGCGGCTCAAATCCCTATTGAGCGAGGCACTAGAGTCCGTGCCCGAGTGTCCCGGAAAAACGGAGCTGCGTGCACACATTGCAACGCAGGCGCAGCCCTACTTGCCGAAAGAGCTGTCGCGCATCGCCGCTTGAGTCGGCGCATCGGCCGATGGGGCCAAAATGGAGCTTTTGGAGCGAGGCTTGCCTGGCTGGCTCGACCGCTGCATTGCCGTTCGCGATCGGCTTTTGGCGAGCGCTAAATTTCAGCGACGGGCTGCGGCTCTGCCTATATCCCGGCTGATCGCCCGGCGCAGGGCTCGCGAGCTGTTCGATCTGTGTGCGGGCTTCGTCTATTCGCAGATCCTGCTTGCGTGTGTCGAGCTAGGCATCTTTCACATCCTTCTCGAGGCCCCCCTGACGCTAGCGGCCTTGGCTGAGCGTACTGGGCTCCCGGTGCAGGCGACGGAGCGCCTGGTATCGGCCGCCGAGTCGCTCCGTCTTGTTGAGAAGCGCAGCGAAGGCCGCTTCGGCCTTGGCGTCCTCGGCGCTGCGATTGCCGGAAATCCCGGGGTTGCCGCAATGATCCGGCATCACGCGCATTTCTATGCTGATCTTCGCGACCCTGTGTCGTTGTTGAAGGGTCAGCAGGCGCCGACCCAACTGTCGGATTTTTGGCCCTATGCGGACGCCGAGCGGCCGGCCGATTTGTTGCCGGGTCAGGTTGCCTCCTACAGCCGACTGATGGCGCTGTCGCAGCCCCTCGTAGCCGACGAGGTGCTTGATCTCTATCCGCTTTCCGCCCACACCCGCCTTCTCGACGTTGGTGGCGGTGAGGGCAATTTTCTCATGGCCGCAGCGGCGCGCGAGCCGAACCTGCGATTGGTTCTTTTCGACCTTCCCGCTGTCGCGGAACGCGCGCAGTCGCGTCTTATCGCTGAGGGCATGTCACATCGCATTGAGGTCGTGGGCGGTGACTTCTTTCGCGACGCGTTGCCGACCGCCGATCTCATCACACTGAATTGCGTCATCCTCGATCACGATGACAGAAAGGCGCTGATTCTATTGCGTGGTGCGCGGCGAGCGTTGACCGAAGGTGGTACCCTTCTCGTCGCCGAGCCAATACGCGATGCGCCAGGCGCAGGTCGCATGGGTGCCGCGTATTTCAGCTTCTACCTCATGGCCATGGGTCGCGGCCGGTCGCGATCGCGCGCCGAGCTTGAAGCGCTGCTCCACCAAGCTGGGTTTGCGCGCGTGCGCTTTTGCTCCGGCAAGCGACTGATGCAGACGAGTGTGCTCGTCGCAAAGGTCTGAGCATTAGTGATCATAAAACTTGACATCAAATAGTGTCAGAGTAAATTGACACTCTCCAAGGAAACGCGACACCTTCGCGGTTCCGTCAAGCCGCAGGTCCAGCGGATGAATACGGTCGCCGTCGTCCTCGAGAAGCCAGAGCAGCTCGTGCTGAGCACGCTGCCGCTGTCTCCGCCCGGTGACGAGGATGTCGTTGTCGACATTGAATGGAGCGGGATCAGCACTGGTACCGAGCGCCTCCTCTGGTCGGGCCGCATGCCACCCTTCCCTGGAATGGGGTATCCGCTCGTACCTGGCTATAAATTGGTAGGGCGCGTAACCTCGGCCGGCGCCGCCTCGGGCGGCACGGTGGGCAATCGCGTCTTCGTTGGTGGCGCAAGCTGCTTTGGAGAGATTCGCGGCCTTTTTGGCGGTGCCGCGTCGCGGCTCGTCGTTTCCGGTAAACGCATTGTCCCGATCGAGGACGATCTTGGCGAAAAGGGCGTCCTGATCGCGCTGGCCGCCACGGCACATCATGCCATTGCCGGCGGCAAGCTTCCCGACCTCATCATCGGCCACGGCGTGCTCGGACGTCTGCTTGCGCGCATTGCGCTGGCGCTGGGTGGCGAGCCGCCCCTCGTGTGGGAGCTCAATCCGGACCGCGCGACCGGCGCGGTCGGGTATCGCGTCGAAGCGCCAGAGACCGGCGAGCGCGGCAAGTTCAGATCGATCTATGACGTAAGCGGCGATCCCCAGCTGCTTGATACTCTGATCACTTGGCTCGCGCCGCGCGGCGAGATTGTGCTCGCGGGATTCTACGCGACGGCTCTGTCGTTCTCGTTTCCCCCGGCCTTCATGAAAGAAGCCCGCTTGCGCGTAGCGGCGGAGTGGCAACCCGGCGATCTCACAGCTGTCAAGGCGCTGATATCGAGTGGGCGCCTTTCGCTTGACGGGCTCATTACGCATCGGCAGCCCGCGCGAGAAGCCGACGCCGCCTATCGCACCGCTTTTAGCGACCCCGCATGCCTGAAGATGATCCTCGATTGGAGAGCCGTCACATGAGTAGTTGCGGGAGCCTCGCGACGAACTCCGCACGCCCAACCATGCAGGACTTTCTGCGTGCCGAGGCTTCGATAGAGCCTGACCCCGTGGCAACATCGACGCCGACGAAAGAGACGCAGATTATCGCCATTTACGGCAAGGGCGGCAGCGGCAAGAGCTTCGCGCTTGCCAACCTTTCGTACATGATGGCGCAGACTGGGAAGCGCGTCCTCCTGATCGGCTGCGACCCCAAGAGCGATACGACATCGCTGCTGTTTGGCGGTCGCGCAACGCCGACGATCATCGAGACATCCTCCAAGAAAAAGCTCGCCGGCGAGGACGTGAAGATCGGCGACGTCTGCTTCAAGCGCGACGGAGTCTTCGCGATGGAGCTCGGAGGGCCCGAGGTCGGACGCGGCTGCGGCGGTCGAGGCATCATTCATGGCTTTGAGCTTTTAGAGAAGCTCGGCTTCCACGAATGGGGCTTTGACTACGTCCTGCTCGATTTCTTGGGCGACGTCGTGTGCGGCGGCTTCGGCCTGCCGATTGCGCGCGATATGTGCCAGAAGGTGATCGTCGTCGGCTCCAACGACTTGCAGTCGCTCTACGTCGCCAACAACGTCTGCTCGGCGGTTGAGTATTTCCGCAAGCTCGGTGGCAACGTCGGCGTCGCCGGCATTCTCATAAACAAGGACGACGGCACGGGCGAGGCGCAGGCCTTTGCCAAGGCAGTCGGCATTCCGGTGCTCGCGGCTATTCCCGCGCACGACGACATTCGCCGCAAGAGCGCGAATTACGAGATCATCGGCCGCCCTGGCGGCCAATGGGGTCCGCTGTTTGAGGATTTAGCCATCAACGTCGGCGAAGCACCTCCGGTGCGTCCAACGCCGCTCACTCAGGACGGATTGCTTTCCTTGTTTTCGGGAGAGGCAGTCGGCCGGGGCGTGGTGCTGGAACCGGCAAGCGCGGCGGACATGTGCGGGGGCACGATCGTCGAGAAGCCGTCGCTTGAAGTGATCTACGACACCGTCTGACCGGATTGGACTAGTTGGAATGAGCGATCGGTCGCACCAGTCGAGTGATGGGGAACTGCCCGGCGCCAGCGTCGAGGTCGTCTACGACGGCGTCGCAAGTTCTCCCATGTCGAACGACGGTGAGATCGCTGCAAGCAAATTGGAACCCGCGCCCGTCTATAAATGTCGCTGCTGCAAAGGACGACGGCATGGGGTGCCATGCGGGCAAGGATGAAATGCGTCGCGCGGCGGCAGCTGCAGGCAAGAGCGACGTGCTGGAACGCTATGCGAAAGACTATCCGACCGGTCCGCACGATCAGCCGCAGAGCATGTGCCCCGCGTTCGGATCGCTGAGAGTCGGATTGCGCATGCGGCGCACCGCTACGGTGCTCTCGGGTTCCGCGTGCTGCGTCTACGGGCTGACGTTCACCTCGCACTTTTATGGGGCGCGCCGCACAGTAGGTTATGTCCCGTTCAATTCAGAGACGCTTGTAACCGGCAAGTTGTTCGAGGACATCCGCGAGGCCGTTTTCAAGCTCGCCGATCCCGCTCTTTACGACGCGATCGTAATCATCAACCTGTGCGTGCCGACTGCATCGGGTGTGCCGCTCAAGCTGCTGCCCGACGAAATCAACGGCGTGCGCATCATTGGAATCGATGTGCCGGGCTTCGGTGTTCCCACGCACGCGGAAGCCAAAGACGTGCTGGCCGGCGCCATGCTGCGCTACGCACGCACGGAAGCTGAGGATGGCCCAGTGCAGGCCCCGCGCGGCGGCAAGGCATCAAGGCCGACCGTCACCCTTCTTGGTGAAATGTTTCCTGCCGATCCAATCGGCATCGGGATGCTGCTCGAGCCCCTTGGTCTGGCGGCAGGGCCTGTAGTGCCAACGCGCGAATGGCGGGAGCTATATGCGGCGCTTGATTGTGCCGCGGTTGCTGCGATCCATCCCTTCTACACGGCGTCACTGCGGGAGTTCGAAACCGCAGGCCGCAAGGTCGTTGGCTCGGCGCCGGTGGGTCACGATGGAACGGCGGCATGGCTCGATGCCATTGGCGCGGCTTGCAATGTTGCGCAAGAGAAGGTCGACGCCGCCAAGAACCGGATCCTGCCGGTCATTCGCGCCGCGCTGGCGAAGATGCCGATCAAAGGCCGCGTGACGCTCTCTGGCTACGAGGGCTCGGAGCTTTTGGTTGCTCGGTTGCTGGTCGAGAGCGGCGCAGATGTCCGGTACGTTGGCACCGCGTGCCCAGCGACGCGCTGGTCGGATCCCGACCGCGAGTGGCTACAATCGAAGGGCGTAGAGGTCACCTACCGCGCTTCGCTCGAGCAGGATATGGCCGCGGTCGACGAATTCCAGCCTGATCTCGCCATCGGCACAACGCCTGTGGTGCAGAAGGCCAAGCAGATGGCCATCCCCGGCCTCTATTTCACCAACCTCATTTCCGCTCGCCCGCTCATGGGTCCTGCCGGAGCAGGCTCGCTGGCGCAAGTCGTCAATGCCGCGATCGCCGGCAAAGCGCGTTTCGACACCATGAAGAACTTTTTCGACGGAGTGGGTGAAGGGTTTAACGCCGGAATTTGGGAGGACGTGCCCAAGGACAATCTGAATTTCCGCGCCGAGCACAAGCGCCGCCTCGAGAAAGAGGCCAAGAAGCGCAAGGCCGAGGAGATGATCTGATGCTCGTCCTCGACCACGACCGTGCCGGCGGTTACTGGGGCTCAGTCTACGTCTTCACAGCCGTGAAGGGCCTGCAGGTCATCATCGACGGCCCAGTGGGTTGCGAAAATTTGCCAGTGACGTCGGTGCTGCACTACACCGACGCGCTGCCGCCGCACGAGCTGCCGATCGTCGTAACGGGCCTCGCCGAGGAAGAGCTCGGCCAGAAGGGCACCGAAGGCGCCATGCGGCGCGCCCACAAGACTCTCGATCCCGAACTGCCATCTGTCGTCGTGACGGGCTCGATCGCCGAGATGATCGGCGGCGGCGTGACGCCGGAAGGCACCAACATCCAGCGCTTTCTGCCGCGTACGATCGATGAGGATCAATGGCAGAGCGCTGATCGTGCCATGTTCTGGCTATGGGGCCAATACGGCCGCAAGAAAATCCCCGAGCGCAAACCGCGCGCCGATGGCGAAAAGCCACGCGTCAATATCATCGGACCCATCTACGGCACCTTCAATACTTGGTCGGACCTTGCCGAGATTCGCCGTCTCATCGAGGGCATGGGTGCCGAGATAAACCTCGTCTTTCCGCTCGGCTGCCATGTGGCGGATATCGGCAAGCTGGTCGACGCCGACGTCAATGTCTGCATGTACCGCGAGTACGGGCGGATGCTGTGCGAGGCGCTGAGCCGGCCCTACTTGCAAGCGCCGATTGGCCTGCACTCCACGACCAAATTCCTGCGCACACTTGGAGAGATGCTGGGCATCGACCCCGAGCCCTTCATCGAGCGTGAGAAGCACACGACAATCAAGCCGCTTTGGGATCTCTGGCGGTCGGTGACACAAGACTTCTTCGGCACCGCTAGCTTCGCCATCGTCGCGAATGAAACCTACGCGCGCGGCATACGCAATTTCCTCGAGAACGAGCTGGGCCTGCCCGTGCACGTTCTCGTTTGCGCGCAGCGCCGGGGTCAAGCCCGACAACGCTGCAGTGCGCAAAGCGGTGCAAGAGAAGACGCCGCTCATAATGTTCGGAAGCTTACAACGAGCGCATGTACCTCGCGGAAATAGGATCGCGCGCGATGTACATTCCGGCGTCATTCCCCGGTGCTGCCGTGCGCCGGCATACAGGTACGCCCTTCATGGGCTACTCCGGCGCCACCTACCTCGTGCAGGAGGTCTGCAACGCGCTGTTTGACGCGCTGTTTCATATCCTTCCGCTCGGGACGGAGCTCGACAAGGTAGAAGCAACGCCCGCGCGGCTGCATGAAGAGCTGCCTTGGGACGATGACGCGAAGGCCGCGCTCGACAAGTTGCTCGAACGCTCAGCCGGTTCTGGTGCGTATCTCGGCCGCCAAACGTCTTCGCGACGATGCGGAGCGAGGTGCGCGCAGGGCCGGCGAGGGGCGGGTGACCGTGGCGCGCGTTGGCCAGACGCGTGCCCAACTCACGGAGGGCCAAGCCGCATGACGGTC
This sequence comes from uncultured Alphaproteobacteria bacterium, assembly GCA_963726795.1. Taxonomy (GTDB): domain Bacteria; phylum Pseudomonadota; class Alphaproteobacteria; order Rhizobiales; family Hyphomicrobiaceae; genus Hyphomicrobium_A. Next base: position 134,144 of record CAVSDD010000006.1, read on the forward strand.
GTTCTAGGCCCTCACCGCTCCCCATTCTGCGCTGCGCCATCGTCCATTCACGACGGCGCGCAGCGAAATTTTGTTCTGCGCCAACGGCAGGGACCGCACGTGCAGCGCGCTGCGAAGCTCGTGCAGCAATACACTAGGGGAGGACGCCATGGCAGTGATTCCGACCGAGCGCTACAGCGCACGCGACCGCAGCGCGCGCAAGAACGGCATCGAGTTCCATTTCATACTGCTCGTCATCTTCACCTTCTTCCTCTTGGCCGGGACACTCGAGCGTCTGATGCCCTGGCGGTGGATGGGACATCGCGTCGGACTGCGCCCATCGCTTCTCCATCAGGCTTGGGAGCAGGCCAGCACGTGCACGACCTACGCCTTCATGGGCTAGGCGCGAGGCGTCCACGCGGTTCAGTCGAGCCGGGCGGACCACGAGACCGCAGTCACCTGCGGTCGTCCCCGCCGCGCGGGAGATGCGCGGTAACACTGGAGGATACGAAAGGGAGAACACTGCATGGCAGATGATAGGCGAACCGGATCGCTTTCCGGTTTGACCGAACAGGAAGCGAAGGAATTCCACTCGATCTTTATGACGAGCTTCATCCTGTTCACGGTCATCGCAATCATCGCCCACGTCCTCGTCTGGATGTGGCGTCCTTGGCTGCCGGGACCTCAGGGATATTCGTTCCTGACTGACGGCATCCATCACGTGGCCAGTCTTCTGACCACGACGATTGTATAGGAGAAGACCACATGTGGAGACTTTGGCTTCTGTTCGATCCGCGGCGAACGCTCGTTGCACTATTTACGTTCTTGTTTGCGCTCGCGCTGATCATCCACTTCATCCTTGCTCAGCACCGATCGCTTCAATTGGCTCGAAGGTCCGCATCATGGGGCAGCAGGTGTTCCCAAGGTTGCGATCGACGTGCCCGTGAAGCCGGTCTGATTTGCTCGAAGTGGCTTTTACGGCACCGGAAATGGGCGTGGCTTGATCACGGCCAACTCGACAGCAGCGGTCAGGCCCGCCCGTTTCCAACTTAGACACGCGACGACCGAAAGCTCTGCGCGACCAACTGGCGCCGCAAGCGATTTGGAGTGAGCACCGATGGCAATGTTGAACTTCGAGAGAAAATACCGCGTTCGCGGCGGCACGCTCATCGGAGGCGACTTGTTCGACTTCTGGGTCGGACCGTTCTACGTGGGCTTTTTCGGCGTCACCGCGATACTATTCACAATCGTGGGTGTCGCCATGATCCTGTACGGCGCATCGCTCGGGCCGACATGGAACGTCTTGCGGCTCAGCATCAATCCGCCGGCCGCAAGCTACGGCCTGGCGTTCGCCCCCCTGAAGGAGGGCGGCATCTGGCAGATCGTCACCGTGTGTGCGCTGGGATCATTCGTTTCCTGGGCGCTGCGTGAGGTTGAGATCTGCAGGAAGCTTGGCATGGGGCTTCACGTGCCCTTTGCATTCGGCTTCGCGATCCTCGCCTATTTCACGCTCGTGGTGATACGCCCCGTCCTCATGGGCTCTTGGTCGCACGCGTTCCCTTACGGCATCATCAGCCATCTCGATTGGGTGTCGAACACGGGCTACTCGTTCGGAAATTTCCACTACAACCCGGCGCACATGATCGCGATCACGTTCTTCTTCACGACGTGCCTCGCTCTCGCACTGCATGGCGGCGTCATCCTTTCGGCCGCAAATCCCGGGCGCCATGGCGGCGTTCAGGAGACGGTCAAGACGCCGGATCACGAGAACACGTTTTTCCGCGATACCATCGGCTACTCCATCGGCACCATCGGCATCCATCGCCTCGGGCTGTTCCTTGCGCTGTCAGCGGGCTTCTTCTCGGCCGTCTGCATCGTGATTAGCGGGCCGCTTTGGGCGGAAGGCAACGCGTGGGCGGATTGGTGGAACTGGTGGCTCAAACTGCCGATCTGGTCTTGAGGCGAGGGGAAGGGTCATGACCACGTACCAGAATATATTCACCCAAGTGCAGGTACGCGGGCCCGTCGAATTCGGCGTGCCTGCCTATCAGGGTGTGTTTACGCGCAAGGGCCAGCCATTCTTCTCGTATTGGCTCGGCAAGATCGGTGACGCTCAGGTGGGCCCGTTTTATCTGGGCACCACCGGGTTCATGTCGATCGTGTGCGGTGTGATCGCCATCGAGATCATCGGCCTCAATATGTTGGCCTCGGTGGACTGGAGCCCGATCGAATTCGTTCGCCGCCTTCCTTGGCTGGCGCTTGAACCGCCGCTCGAAAAGCACGGGCTCACGATTTTTCCACCGCTGAAGGAAGGCGGCTGGTGGCTAATGGCCGGCTTCTTCCTGACCTCGGCGATTCTCTTGTGGTGGCTGCGCATGTACAGGCGCGCGCGCGACCTCAAGATGGGGACACACGTGGCCTGGGCGTTCGCTTCCGCGATCTGGCTCTACCTCGTGCTGGGCTTCATCCGCCCGATCTTAATGGGCAGCTGGAGCGTAGCGGTTCCATTCGGCATCTTCCGCCATCTCGACTGGACAAACCAGTTCTCGATCGACCACGGCAATCTCTTCTACAATCCGTTCCACATGCTTTCGATTGCCTTCCTCTACGGGTCGGCGCTGTTGTTCGCTATGCACGCGGCAACAATTCTCGCCGTGAGCCGATACGGCGGCGACCGAGAACTCGAGCAGATCACTGACCGAGGCACGGCGGCCGAACGAGCGGCGTTGTTCTGGCGCTGGACCATGGGCTTCAACGCGACCGTTGAATCCATCCATCGCTGGGCTTGGTGGTTCGCGGTGCTGTGCCCGCTCTGCGGGGGCATCGGCATCCTGCTTACGGGCACGGTCGTCGACAACTGGTACGACTGGGGTCTCAAGCACGGCCTCGCGCCGGCGGCCTATTCGCCTTAAGAGCTCTTAACTGCCTAAACGCGACGCGCGGCGCCCTCGGGTGCCGCGCGTTTTCGCTTTTGAGGCGTCGCTGGGATGAAGCCAAATTGGCTTACGATAGCATCGCGCTATCAACTCCTTAGCTCTTCGGCATTTCAATGCGGCCTCGCATCCTTGCAAACTCCACGCTGCAAGGAGCAAATTCCACATGCCGAAAGACGTTCTACACTCATCCGGCCTCCCTAAAACGGCATTCGTATTCGCCGGGGGCGGAAGTCTAGGCGCGGTCCAGGTGGGGATGCTGCGCGCGCTCATCGAGCATGGCGTGACAGCGGACTTGGTGCTCGGCTCAAGCGTTGGCGCCATCAATGCAGCTTACTTTGCCGGCGAGCCGACAATGGAGGGTGTGCGCCGGATGGGCGAGCTTTGGGTCGGCGTCAAGCGGGGCGATATCTTTCCTATGAGTTGGAGCCGACTTTTTGGCTTCTTGCGTCGGCGCGATCACCTCGTGGGTTCGGATGGCTTACGCCGCCTCATCGATCTCCACCTTTCATATCAAAACCTGGAGGATGCTCGGCTGCCGGTCTGCATCGTCGCCACCGACGTTCTGACGGGCGCGCCTGTCTGCATGACGCGGGGATCCGCAACCGAGGCCATACTCGCTTCGAGCGCGATCCCTGGGGCATTCCCTCCCGTTGAGATCGCGGGCCGTCTTCTTTGCGATGGAGCCATCGCCAGCAATACGCCGGTGCAAGCGGCCGTTGCTGCAGGGGCCAAGCGCCTGATCGTCTTACCGACGGGTTTTGCCTGTGCTGCGGAGCGTGCCCCCCGCGGTGCGATCGAAAGCGCTTTGCGGGCGATCACGCTACTCACGGCCAGACAGCTCGTAAGCGACCTGGGCAGCCTGCCGTGTTCAGTAGCGTTTCACATTGTGCCGACGCTCTGTCCAAATGGCGTTTCGCCGTTCGACTTCACGCGCGCTTCACACCTCATGGAAACCGCTTACGAGAATACGTGCCACTGGATCGACGGCGGCGGGCTTGAGCAAAGCGAGATACCCGCCGCGCTGCCACCTCATAGCCACGCTATCTCAAAATGGGCCCAACAGGTGGACATGGGTCCAACGCTGCACTAACGGAGCAGCATCGCAGCGCCGGGACACGCCGTTCGGCCCGCTACATGTTCAAGTCGTATCGCGGCTGGGTATAGGGTTCGCCGGCAAGTCTGACGAACACTTTGCGGACGTCCTCCGCTGAAATTTGCTGCAAGATACCTGCGCTCACTTCTTCGCGCGTCCACATCCAGGATCGTGCCGGGTCGTCCCGCATCTCCCAGGACGGGAACAGGCGGTCATCCGCGTCGCCAGCCCAGAGGCTGACCACATCCGTGTGACGCTTATCTCGCAAAATCCGAGCGTAGGCCGCAGTAACTTCCGGGCGAGCGCCTTCCAGTAGCTGGAGATACATGTCCTCGCGGCAGATGAGCGAGCCCGTAATTCCATCTCGCTTATTGAGGCGGCGGGCGACCAATAGAATATCAGTCAGCATGAGCTCGTCGAAGCCGAATGGACGAGACGCATAGATTAGCTGCATTAGACGCATGTTACCGGCCCTTCGGTTGCAATCATCGCGCACCCATGCGCGTCGTCCGCGGACATCTTCGCGGGAGCACGGCTAGCGCGCAGGACCGTTTTGCCTATTCGGCTGCCAATGCAACGTAGGTGCCGTTCTCAACAGGGCACCTGCGCCAGAGCTCGCCCAAAGCCTCAAGCAGGTAGTCCATCTGCTCGTCGGTGTGCACGGGAGACGGAGTGAAGCGCATGCGCTCGGTGCCGCGCGGGACCGTCGGATAGTTGATTGGCTGGACGTAAATTCCGTAATTCCTCAGCAGCGTATCGGTAACGGCCTTGCAGTGCACCGGATTGCCGACCATCACCGGCACGATGTGGCTGGGATTGTCCATCACAGTAATGCTGCGTGCGCGCATTTCCGCCTTGAGCTTGCGCGCCTGCTCTTGGTGCCGTGTGCGTTCGACCGTACTCGATTTGAGATGGCGAATGCTGGCAAGGGCGCCTGCCGCAATTGCCGGTGCGAGCGACGTCGTGAAAATGAAGCCAGCGGCGTAGGAACGGATCGCATCGCAGCAGTTTCGGCTCGCGGCGATATAGCCGCCCATAACGCCAAAGCCCTTCGCCAGAGTTCCGTTGATGATGTCGACCCGGTGCATCACGCCTTCTCGCTCGGCAAGGCCGCCGCCACGCGGACCATAGAGGCCGACCGCGTGCACCTCGTCCAAGTAGGTCATTGCGCCGTATTTCTCGGCGAGGTCGCAGATGTCGGCGATGGGGGCCATGTGCCCGTCCATTGAGTAGACGCTCTCGAACGCGATGATCTTGGGCGTGCCTCGCGGATACTTTTTCAGCTTCGCCTCGAGATCCGTCGCGTCGTTGTGACGGAAGATGACCTTGTCGCCCTCGCCGTGACGGATGCCGGCAATCATGGACGCGTGGTTCTTCTCGTCGGAGAAGATGATCGTCCCCGGTATCAGCTTGACCAACGTCGACAGCGTCGCGTCGTTGGCGACATAGGCCGAGGTGAACAGCAGCGCCAATTCCTTGCCGTGCAGGTCGGCAATCTCGGCTTCTAGCTCGACGTGGAAATGCGTCGTTCCTGAAATGTTGCGCGTGCCGCCGGAGCCAGCGCCGACGGCATCGATTGCCGCGTGCATGGCGGCAATGACGGAGGGATGCTGGCTCATGCCAAGATAGTCGTTGGAGCACCAGACGGTGACCGGCCGGCTGCCGTCTTCCATGAATTGGTCGGCCACCGGGAAAGCGCCGCGCCGCCGTTTTAGGTCTGCGAAGACGCGGTAGCGTCCCTCGCGATGCAGCGCCTCAAGGTGCTTGGCGAACAGCTCCTGATAGTTCATGTCGATCTCCGAGGCGTTTGCATTTAAGATCTTCAACCCGTTTCCGTGGCGGAACGTCGAAAAGTTCCGACAATAACTGCAGGCGAACTCTGTCGCCGCGGTGGCGCTTTGATCGTCGCTTCGTCCGTCTCGCGCGACTTGAAACCCCATCGCCAAAGCTCGGCAACCGGGAGCGGCAAGACCAAAAACCAGTGCTCGATGAGCGCGAGCGCGGAAAGCGTTGCCAGGAGCGTCGCACCCGAGGTCCGGAAGCCGTACACCTTGGCATCGAGGACGATTTCCACCAGCACAAAGGTGATTGCCGAGAGCGCGGTGATCGACAGCGGAAACAGCAGGTTCATCGGGCGGCGGCGGAAGTAGCTTTTCAGAAACTCAAGATGGGCGGGCAGGAACTCCTCAGTGACGTTGGGAACGCCCAGGAAGATGTTGAGCTTGGCACTGAGCCGCGCGAGCCAGAGGATGACGAATGTCCAGGCACCGATCTGATTGGCCTCGCCCCAGGTGATGGCCAGCACGAGGACCGCTGTCGCGAGGATGGCAAGCTCGTGATAAATGAGCGTCTCTGTCGCGAGCACGAGGCGCCTCCAGCCGGCGGCGCCGGGTGGGCAGGGGTCCGTTCGCGGCCCGGTGACAAGGCCCATGAGGAAGCTCATCTCGTGCCAGCCCCAGATGGCGAGGCCGCAGGTGAATCCCGCAAAAGCGCCTGCCGTCGTGGCTGTCTCGCCAAGGGCCCAAAGCCCGAATACCGCCATGCCGGCTGCGGCGGTCGCAGCCAGCGTGCTGACGGCGAAAGTCTGTCGCGGCATTCCGATCAGATAAAGGATCGCGCCGGTGCTGAACCACCATGCGATCAGCGCGAAGAGAATCGGTAGTCCGTAGCCCAAGATTCAGCTCCGTTCACCAGGCGGGTGACATATGGCTTGACGCCGGCAGTGCGTTGTCGATCGGGCGCAGCAGGAACAATCGTGCAAACACTGTCGCTGCCTTGGCGCCGACCCAGACCTTTTTCAATTTACTTACGATATCGCCACCGTTGGCTGCTTCCGCCATCTCGTCATTGATCATTCGCAAGCGCTCGAGTCCTCGGCGGAATTTGGGGTTGTCGATGTCGAGCACGACCGGGAAAACTTGCCGCGAAATCTCGTTGGTGATCTGGAATACGCGATAGTCGTAGTCGGTGGGGTCCATCCCGAGCGCCTTATGGAAGGCAGGGCGCGCGTGATCGCGCACATACATTGTCGCGTACACGGCCAGCAGAAAGAAGCGCACCCACAGTTTATTGACGCCTTCCAGCAGCTTGGGGTTGGCGCGCATCAAAAGTGCGAATGCCTCGCCATGGCGGAACTCGTCGTTGCACCACTTCTCGAACCATTTGAAAATCGGGTGGAAGCGACGCTCCGGGTGGCGCTCGAAATGGCGAAAAATGGTGATGTAGCGCGCGTAGCCGATTTTCTCCGACAGGTAGGTCGCGTAGAAGATGAACTTCGGCCGGAAGAACGTGTACTTCTTCGTCTTGGTCAGAAAGCCCAAGTCGACACCGATGCCGAAGTCGCGCAGCGCATCGTTGATGAAGCCGGCGTGGCGCGCCTCGTCCCGGCTCATGTACTTGAACAGCTCGACGAGATCCGGATTTGATCCTCTCTTCTTCATCTCCGCGTAGAGCACGCAGCCCGAAAACTCGGCGGTCAGCGAGCTGACGAGAAAATCGAGAAATTCCTTGCTGAGGCCTTCGGGAAGCGCTTCCAGGTCGATCAGCTTCCAATCGTCGTTGCGGCGGAAATGACCGTGGTTCGGGTCGGAGCGCATTTCCGCGAGCAGGTGGTCCCACTCGCCGCGCACGCTGTCGACGCTCATGCGATCGAGCTCGTCGAAGTCGGTGGTGTAGAAGCGCGGGCTCAGCATGGTGTCCTGCTGGGCATGCAGCGTCGAATTCGTTCGGGCGGCCGATGGTCTCTATGGTCATAGCTTGCTCCCCGACGAGAAGCTGACTTCGTAGAGTTCCGTGAGCTCCAATCGAGCGAGGATCCTCGTGATAAGCCGGTCGAGCCAATTCGCTCGTGTCACGGTTGCGAAGCGACGCAACACCACCTTCTGTCCATAGGGAACGCGGACGGGATCGCCGTGCACGAGCACCTCATCGCCCGCGTTGATCGAGAGCTTGCCGTCCAGATCCACATGCGCGTGCAAGCTCTCGAATGTGTTCTCGATCTCGATCGTGCAGGGCACATCGACGCGTTCTCGGGGTGCTATCCAGTCTGCGATCATGGTGTTTTGCTCCCGGCCAGAAGAAGCTTTGCGAATGCATCGACGTTGGTCGTGCCGAAGCCGACGAGCTCGGTACGGTGCCCCGTCGAGGGGTCAGTTATGGTGAGGCGTCCATCTTGCCAGCGTGTCAGCTCGAAGGGAGGCTCAGAGCCGATGCCGAGGTTCAGCCTGTCGCGCGCAAATCCGCGCATGACGATGCGGACAAAGCCGTTGGTGCCTGGCACCATCAACTCAATCAGCTGACCGTCCTTGGCGTCGACGGCGGCAACGGATCCATCGGCGCGGTCCTCGAATCGTATTTCCCGACTCTCGAGCGGCTTGGTGTACTCGATGTGGGTGGTGCCCACGTCGAACTGGCGGGCCGCCAGCGCAAACGCGATCGTACCGCAGATCATCGCGGCGGCCATGAAGAGTGGGGCGCGCGGGAAGGGGCGAAGCTCGACGGTATCGGTCACGGTGTGCTCCCTCCTATGCCGCCGCGTGGGCTGCGGCTGTTGACGGGCGATGCTCAGTGACGGGTGCTGGCGCCGGTACATGTGCAGGAGCAGGCGTCTGCGCCGGCGCTGCCATCACGACCGCGCGCTCGCCCACGCTTGCCTTCAGGGCTGCGGCGAGGATAACGGCAACCTCGCGTGCCGCCGGCACACAACGAAGCATCGGCTCGGGGCGCACCGTTCGCCACGGGCGCACATGCGGCCAAAGCACGACGAGTGACTGGCGGTCCTTGCTTGCAGTTGTCAGCGGAAAATCACCGGTACCGTCGGGATAGACGTGCTCGCCCGCGGCAGCGATCAGCGAGAAGGGAATGTTGATCGTGAGCGGGAGTGCGACGCCGATGCGCATTACGACGCGGCGGCTCGTGATCGTGTACAGCGTGGATCGCGCGATCAAGTATGCAAACCCGATCAGCAAGCCCAGGGCCAGGGCGGCAAAAGCGATGACGCGCGCGCCAGAACCGAGCGTCGCCAACGCCGTCGCGCCGTGGGAAATTGACGACCCGACGCTCCACGCCAAGAGCACGGCAAAATAGAGGGCAACGGGCCGCACGTGAAGAATGCGCACAGCTACTGCGCCCCACTGGGGGCTTCCTTGCCAAAGGATCCTCTCACCCACTGGGAGCGGCTCTGGGAGACCCGGAGCCGCATCAAAGTCGAAATCGCTCACAGCATCAACTCCCGACGGTTGGGCGTGGCGTACAGTGTGCCGCCGCCGTAATAGGCCGTGATGCGGTCTTCCTCGCGGAACGTGACCTCGTCTGGATTGCGTAGGGCCGGCACTTGAGCGAACTGCGAGCCGAGAATTGCCTTCACGTAGATACGGCCGCGGTCCTTATCGACGCGCGCAAAGGGCATCGGCAGCAGAACCGTTGTTCCGGTCTGTGCAACCTGCACCTCGAGATAGCGGACCATGACCTCGGAAACGTCGATCCAAATGTCCTTGACTACACCCGCAACGACGCGGTCCGCGCCGATCACTTCCATGCCCCGCGGGTCGGGATCGCGCGGGCTCAAGGTGAAGTGGTGGTATTTACCCGATGTTGGAGCTGGGTTGGCCTCGGTCCCCTGCGTGGCATGCGTGACGAGTTTCTCGCCCGACGCAACCCGCATCGGCACGATCTTCGGCAGTCCATCGAGCGTCAGGTCTGGCTTCTCGGCGCGCAGTGCATACGACCCGGGGCCAACGCCATCCAGCATGGCGTTCCCTGTCGGCTCGAGCGGTGCGCCCGTGAATCCGGCAACCGGAACGGCGGCGATCGGATACTGCGGATCTGGGCGCGGTGCCTCGACCGTACCGCCGTGCAACAGTACGAACGTCTTCGGCGGAGGGATCGACGGGAAATTGAAGATGGGCTTATTTGCCTGCCCCTCATAGGACAGCGGATAGCCTTCGCGTTTGTCCTCGCGTCGCAGGTAATAGATGAGGTAGCCGAAGAACGCCCAGAAGAAATATAGGACGACCTGGGCTACGTCGATGTGCTCGGTTATGGATCCTTTGGACATGAGCAAGACCTCTCGTGTGATCGCCTAGCCGGGGAATTCGGCGAGGCCGAAGGTGGAACGCTGCCGCATCCGGACCTCGCTCGCGGGACGCACGAGCGGGCCGACTGCAGCCAGAGTGACGACGAGTAACAAGATCTCAATGTTGTAGACTGCGCAGTAGCCCACCGACGGTTCGGTGAGCGCGGAGCCGAGCGTGCCGCGCGCGGCAAGACTGGAGACGACATCGCGGATGGCGCCGCCGCTTGCCATCGCTAGCCCGGTGGCGGAGGCCTGCACAGCGCCCCATGCGCCGAGTGCAAGACCGCTATTACCGTTTTCCGCGAGTGCCATGGCGCCAGTCAGCATTCCGATTGCGAAAAGACCGCCGCCGAAACCGATGAGCGTTGCCCCGATCCTAAACATAAGCGGGGATGCGAAGGGTGCTGCAAAGATGACGGTCGCGAAGGCGATGACACCAGCGAGTGCTCCGAGCCCGGCCAGACGGTAAGGATCGGTGCCCCGAGCAAGTTCGCGTGCGGCAATCGCGAAAGCGATGAGCGTGCCGACGCCCAGTAGCGCGGTAAGCGTGGTCGTAGCGCCGACGCCCAAGTGCAGGACTTCTCCTCCATAGGGTTCGAGGAGGATGTCTTGCATGCTGAATCCAGCAGAGCCGAAACCTACCGCGACGAGCACGCGGCTTGAGCGCCCACCGGTGCGAAAAGAGTTCCAGCTGTCGCGGAAGGTCGGGTGCTCCAGGTCGGGCGCCGTAAGCGACGGGTTTCGTGCCTCTTGCTTCCACAGCGCAATCAGATTCAGGACCATTGTCAGCAGGGCCGCGCCTTGGATGAGCTGGATCAGACGGATCTGGCTGAACTGGGTCAGCACGGCGCCGAACGCCAGCGCGCTGACCACCATTCCGACGAGCAGCATGACGTAGAGGAAGGCGACGACGCGTGGGCGTGCGCTCTCAGGGGCGAGGTCAGTCGCGAGCGCGAGGCCTGCCGTCTGCGTCGTGTGAAGGCCGGCGCCGACGAGGAGGAACGCCAGCGCCGAAGCGGCTTCGCCGACCCAAGCAGGCCCGCTCGCGTCGCCGGAAAGGACGATGAGAGCAAACGGCATGATGGCGAGGCCACCAAATTGCAAAAGAGTTCCGAACCAGATGTAGGGGACGCGGCGCCAGCCGAGCAGCGAGCGATGCGTGTCGGACCGGAAGCCGATAAGAGCGCGGAATGGCGCGAATACCAGCGGGAGCGAAACCATGAGGGCAACAAGCCAGCTCGGCACGCCGAGTTCTATGATCATGACGCGGTTCAGCGTGCCGTTGAGCAGCACGAGTGCCATGCCGACCGAGACCTGGAAGAGCGATAGCCGCAATAGCCGGCTAAGGGGCAACTCGGCTGTCGCAGCGTCGGCGAACGGCAAGAAGCGAGGGCTCAAGTGGAGCCAGCCCCGCGAAATCTTGGCGTTAATCCGGTTCATTGACGCGTCAGCTCCATGGCCTGCGAGGTATAAAAGCCGTTCGAGATGCGCCTGGAGCGTCCGGTGGTCCAATCCGCGAGAAGCTGCTCGGCAGACAGGCGGCGCGTGAGTACCGCCGCGCTCACGGGTTCGATCGCCGGCGCTCGGTCGCTGCGCGGAAAGGCGCGTCCGACCGTGTGCATCAATGCAAGCAACGGCGTGCGCGGCGCGAAGGTAAACAGAACGCCGCGCTCGGCGCGCTGCGAAAGGCGTGTAAGGGCCGCGACCATGTCGCGCGCGCAATAGTGGATGAGCGAATCCATTGCTACGGCGTAGTCGAACTGGCCGAGACTTGGACTCAGCATGTCGCCAACGCGGAATTCGACGCTTCCAGCATCGAGCTTGCGTGGCGCACGATTGCTGGCAAGCTCAACAAGCTGCTGGGATAGGTCGACCGCGACGACGTCTGCTCCGCGGCGTGCGGCTTCGATCGCGAAGGCGCCCGTGCCGCAGCCCGCATCAAGGAGGCGCTTTCCGGAAAGATCGGCCGGGAGCCAGTCGAGCAGCGTGCGGCGCATCTCGTCACGGCCCGCGCGCACAGTGCGGCGGATACGTCCGAGCGGAACGTCCGAGGTCAGCTTGGTCCAGGCCTCGAGCGCAGTTCTATCGAAATAGCTTTCGATCTCACCGCGTCGCTCGATATATGACGCTGTCGGCATCATTCGAACCCTAGAAAATCGAAAATATCGCGATCTTTCATCGGCTTTGCATCGAGTGGCGGCGAGCCGGCCCAGAGGCTCTCGGCGAGCCGCAGATATTCAGCCACCACGGCGTCGAGCTCAGGCGAAGATTCCATCTCGAACAGCGTCGACTTTTTCAGGCGGCTGCGGCGGATCACATCGAGATCCGGGATAAGTGCCAGGCGTTTCAGGCCGATGGCATCGTTGAACCTGTCGATCTGGTCGGTTGCGGCGCTCCGGTTGGCGATGACGCCTGCGAGGCGCACGGGGTAATTCTTCGCTTTGGCGTTAATCGCCGCGACGATACGGTTCATGGCGAAGATCGAATCGAAATCGTTGGCGCAGACGATGATGCCGCGATCGGCATGCTGCAGCGGCGAGGCGAACCCGCCGCAAACGACGTCACCCAGCACGTCGAAGATGACGACGTCGGTATCCTCGAGCAGGTGGTGCTCCTTGAGCAGCTTCACGGTTTGCCCGACCACGTAGCCGCCGCACCCCGTCCCCGCTGGAGGACCGCCGGCCTCCACGCACATCACGCCGTTGTAGCCCTCGTAGACGAAGTCCTCGACGCGCAACTCCTCGGAGTGGAAGTTCACGGATTCGAGCACATCGATGACGGTCGGCACGAGGCGCTTCGTCAGCGTGAACGTTGAATCATGCTTTGGATCGCAACCGATCTGCAGCACGCGTTTGCCAATTTTGGAGAACGCGGCTGAAAGGTTGGAAGAGACCGTGCTCTTGCCGATGCCGCCCTTTCCGTAGATTGAGAATACGCGCGCGTTTCCAATGCGCACATTCGGATCGAGCTTGACCTGCACGCTGCCCTCGCCGTCGGGCTGCGATATTTTGCCTGCTTCGTCGAGCAGCTTAGTTTCCGTAAGCGTCATGCCGCTACCTCCAAGCCTTCGACCCGGTCTTCCAATTCCTCGCCGGCCTTGCGCAATGCTTCGAGCGTTGCCGCGTCGGGCGACCAGTAGTTCCGTTGGTGTGCCTCGAGCAGCCGGTTGGCGACCTTGGCCGACGCCGTCGGATTGAGCTCCGACAGCCGCCGCCGCATGGCTTCATCGAGGATAAATGTGCTGGTAAGGCTCTGGTACACCCAGGGGGCGACTGCGCCTGTCGTCGCGGACCAGCCCACTGTGTTTGTCACGTGCGACTCGATCTGGCGCACGCCCTCATAGCCATGCTTGAGCATGGCCTCGTACCACTTGGGGTTCAGCATGCGCGTGCGCGTCTCGAGTGCAACCTGCTCAGACAGAGTGCGAACGAGCCCATCGCCTCGCGTTTGATCGCCGATGTAGACGGGGATCGCGGTCCCCTTGGCGCGCTGGATCGCCCGGCTAACACCGCCGAGATTGTCGAAGTAGTGGTCGACGGTGGTGACGCCGAGTTCGACCAACTCGAGGTTCTGATAGGCGAGATCCACGTTGGCCAGCATGCTGTTCAGGAGAGCAGGCTGCTTGATCGGCGTGCCTGCGCTGCCGTAGGCAAAGCACTTCCGGCGCGTGTAGGTCTCGGCGAGTTCGTCCTCTTCTCCCCACGTACCGCCGTCGATCATGTGATTGACGTTGGACCCGTAGGCGCCATCCGCGTTGCTGAAAACGCGCAACGCCGCGGTCTCGAAATCGCAGCCGTGCATTTGCTGATAGGCCAGCGTGTGCTTGCGCACGTAGTTCTGCTCAAGCGGCTCATTGGCGCCGGCTGCCAAGAGGGCCGCCTCGGCGAGAAGTTTCGTCTGCAGCGGCAGCAAATCGCGGAAAATGCCCGACAGTGTCATGACCACGTCGACGCGAGGCCTACACAGCTCCTCGAGCGGAATCAGGGAAGCACCAACAAGCCTGCCATAGCCATCAAAGCGCGGCTTGGCGCCCATCAAAGCCAGCGCCTGCGCGATGGGACCGCCCTCGCTCTTCAGGTTGTCGGTTCCCCAAAGCACCAGCGCGACGAACTCAGGAAGGGCATTGGCTTCCAACAAATGGCGGGCCAACAACTTAGCAGCCTGGCGGGCTCCGTCGGCTACGGCGAATGCGCTGGGGATGCGGAATGGATCGAAGCCGTGCAGGTTGCGGCCCGTTGGCAGGATTGCCGGCGTGCGGAGCAGATCTCCGCCAGGCGCGGGCCGGACGAATTGCCCATCCAGCGCAGCAAGGATCGCCGAAATCTCGTGGTCTTCGGCGAGCAGCATGCTGGTCTTGTGCAGCTCGCGAAACACAGCGAGGTTCGCTTCGCTTTGATCGAGCCCACTCAAGCTCAGCGCGAGGTCGGGGCAATCGTCGTGGACCAGAGCTTCCATCGAACTCGCGTTGGGGCGTCACGCCGTGCGAAGACTCTGCTACCGCAAGCAGCATGTCGACGCGCTCGCTCGGCGACGGTGGAGACCCGGCAACATGCAGCCCATGAGGTATGAGGGTCTGCTCGAGTTCGGCCAGCGCTCTGCCGAGATCGGCGATGCGCGCCTCGCTTTCGCCGGTCCAGACCGGCTCCGCCGCGACCAGATCAAGCGTCGCTGCTTGGGCTTGCAGCAAAACTGCCAACCGCTCCCGCTCGTCGCTAGCTTCAGGCGGCAAGCCGCGATACCGGTCGAGAGAGCTCTTAATATCGATCAGGCCGCGATAAAGCCCGGCCTGGGCAACAGGCGGCGTAAGATAGCTGATTAGCGTCGCTGCCGAGCGCCGCTTTGCAATCGTGCCCTCCGACGGATTGTTGGCAGCATAGAGATAGAGGTTCGGCACATCGCCAATCAGTCGATCCGACCAGGAACTCCCCGACAACCCGGCCTGCTTGCCCGGCATGAACTCCAGCGCGCCGTGCGTGCCGAAATGGAGAACCGCGTTCGCGCCGAAATCCTCTCGCATCCAGCGGTAGAATGCCGAGAAGGCGTGGGTGGGCGCGAATCCGCGCTCGAACAACAGCCGCATCGGATCGCCCTCGTATCCAAACGTGGGCTGCACACCGACGAAGACATTGCCGAATTTTTCTCCCAGCACGAAGATCGAGCGGCCATCGGCCTGGATTTTGCCGGGCGCCGGTCCCCATTGCGCTTCGATTTCGGGAAGCCAGCGCTCGCGGCGCACGTGGTCGTCGGCAGAAACGCGCGCCGCGACGTTGGCTGCTGCACCGTATCGTGATGCATTGCCGCCAAGGATCCGCGCTCTGAGGTCGTCGACATTGTCGGGCACCTCGACGGCGTAGCCTGCGCGCGACAGCCCCTTCAGCGTATTCCAGAGCAACTCATACACCGACAAGTACGCGGCCGTTCCGGTCGCGCCGGAGTTGGGCGGGAAATTGAAAAGCACGATCGCGATTTTGCGGTCTTTGCGCGGGGTTTTGCGCAGGCTGACCAACTTCGCAACGCGCGCGGCGATCATCTCGGCCCGGTCGATGCACACATGCATCTTCCGCGTATTGTCGGTTGCAGAGAAAGTGCAGTGCCTGTGGCAGCCGCTGCAGGGCTTGCCGGCGCCATCGGAACGGCCGCCAAAAACTGTGGGGCTGGTAGCGCCATCGAGCTCGGGGATGGCGACCATCATCGTGTTTTCGACGGGGTGCAGCCCACGTTCCGATGCACCCCATTGTTCCAGCGTCTGGAACTCGAGCGCATGCGCGGCGAGATAGGGGACGCCGAGACCCGCCAGCATTTCTTCGGCGGCCTTCGAGTCGTTGTAGGCGGGTCCACCCACGAGCGAAAACCCGGTCAGCGAGACGATGGCGTCGACACTCGCGCCTTTTTCGTTTTTGAAGAATTTCGCGACGGCCGGCCGCGCATCGAGACCGGTTGCGAACGCCGGGACCACCTTGAGCCCACGCGCTTCGAGCGACTGGATCACGCCATCGTAGTGCGCGGTGTCGCCGGCGAGAACGAGCGAGCGCATTACGAGTAGGCCCACCGTTCCTTTCGTTGGAGTGGCAGGCGCGGGCAAATTCTCAGAAGTCTCCGCAATGCGACCCGACAGCCGAGGGTGATACACACCGACGTCAGGGTATTCGGTCGGCGGCGGTGCTTTCAGCGTGCCTCGCAGCGAGCGGCGAGGGCCATCGGCGTACCGGTCCACGAGGAAGCGCACGAGATTGGCGACATTGTCGTCGGTCCCAGCCAGCCAATACTGCAGGGTCAGGAAGTAGGCGCGGACATCCTGCGCGGTGCCTGGGATGAAACGCAGAATCTGAGGGATGCGCCGCAGCATAGCCATCTGCTGGGCGCCTGCGGTGGCACCGTTCTTTTTTGCGCCGCGCAGACGCTTCAGCAGCGCCATGGCGCCGCTCTCGGGCTTGTCCATGCGGAATTGGCCGAGGCGAGTTAGCTTGATTACTTCGCCCGCAGACATGCCGCCGACAATCGCGTCGCAGTGTTCGCGCCGCGCCATGAGCGCCGGCATCACCGCCTGGATCTGGTCCTCCATGAACAGCATGGTGGCTAGGATGATGTCGGCAGATTCGATATCGGCGCGGCAGCGCTCCAGTGCCGCCTGGTCGTGGCCCCATTCGGCGGCAGCGTGCAAGCTGATCTGCAATCCGGGGATGACGCGCTCAAGCTCAGGCTTGGCGCGGTCGAGCGCGCCGGCCAGGTGACTATCGAGAGTCACGATCACGAACCGGACCGGCGTGGCAGGCCTGCCGATCTCAGCGGCTGTAATGTGCTTTTGCATCGTACAGTGTCTCGAGATTGATGGTGACCACGCCGCGATCGGCGGCGAAGCGTTCCGTATTGCGGCGCGCCTTGCCGCGCACAAAGAAGGGGATCTTCATCAGCTCCTTTTCGGCTTCGGCCGCCCAGGCCATTGAAACGGACGGCGCCGACAATGCGGGTTCGATAGTGGTCGTGGCCTCGGTCCCCAAGGATCCGCTTGCGCGCACATTTCCGGAACCGAGGTGTGAGGGCTTGGCCTCGTCATGGAATTCGAAGTCGTCGCGGAACATGCCGAGCAGGTGCTCTTCTAGCCCCATCATGAGCGGATGCACCCAGCTGTCGAAAATGACGTTGGCGCCCTCGAATCCCATTTGCGGCGAGTAGCGAGCGGGGAAGTCCTGCACGTGCACCGGCGATGAAATGACCGCGCTCGGGATGCCGAAGCGCTTGGCGATGTGGCGCTCCATCTGCGAACCGAGCACGAGCTCGGGCTGCAGCTCTTGCACCTTGGCTTCGACCTCAAGATAATCGTCGGTGATCAGGGCCTCGACGCCGTATCCCTTGGCGGCCTCGCGCACGTCGCGGGCGAATTCGCGCGCGTAAGTGCCAAGCCCCACAACGGTGAACCCAAGCTCTTGTGTCGCGATGCGGGCTGCAGCCAGGGCATGGGTCGCATCGCCGAATATGAACACGCGCTTGCCGGTGAGATACGTTGAATCGACCGAGCGTGAGTACCAGGGCAGCCGCGACTCGGTCGCAGCACCTACACCTGAGGGATCGAGGCCAGCGAGCTTTGCGACTTCAGCAATGAATTCGCGCGTTGCGATGGCGCCAATCGGGACCGTCTTGGTGCTCGGCTGCTTGTAGGTCCGCTCCAGCCACTGAGCTGCGCTGCCTGCAATCTCGGGGTAGAGAACAACATTGAAGTCCGCTTCTCCGAGCTTGGCGATGTCCGCTGGGCTCGCACCGAGGGGAGCAACGACGTTGATATCGACACCGATCTCGCCAAGCAGCTTCGTGATCTCGGCAACGTCGTCGCGGTGTCGGAAGCCAAGCGCCGTCGCGCCGAGAACATTGCAGCGGGCGCGCACGCCCTCAGCGCGCGGCGCACGCTGCCAGCCGGGAGGCGGCAGATTGGTGCCCGCACAGGTGCGCACCACGCGATAGAATGTTTCAGCAGCGCCCCAGTTTTCTTTCTTCTGATAGGCCGGCAACTCAAGCGCGACCACAGGGATTGGCAACCCCAGAGTCGCCGCAAGCCCGCCGGGATCGTCCTGGATCAGCTCTGCCGTGCAGGAGGCGCCGGCAAGAAGTAGATCCGGCTTAAACCGCTCGTAGGCTTGCCGCGCCGCGTCCTTGAACAGCTGCGCCGTATCGCCGCCGAGGTCGCGCGCCTGAAACGTCGTGTACGTCACCGGAGGGCGCTCGCTGCGTCGCTCGATCATCGTGAACAGTAAGTCAGCATACGTGTCGCCTTGTGGGGCGTGCAGCACGTAGTGGACACCCTTCATCGCAGTCGCAATGCGCATGGCGCCGACGTGCGGAGGGCCTTCGTATGTCCAGACGGTGAGCTGCATCGCTCAGACCTCCAGCCGCGAACGGCGTTGAAGTGGGCGCGTGAACAGCTCGGCGAGGTCGCCCGCCTGCTCGTAGCCCTGGATGGGCGTGAACAGCAGTTCGATCGACCATTTCGTCGTCAGTCCCTCCGCTTCCAGCGGATTGGCAAGACCAAGTCCGCAGACAACGATGTCGGGCTTGGCCGCGCGGCATCGATCGAGCTGGCGCTCGACATCCTGGCCTTCGCTGACGACCGTATCGTTGGGTAACAGGTCGAGTTCTTCGGCCAGATGCTGGCGGTGAAGGTAGGGTGTGCCAACCTCCAACGGCCGCATTCCAAGCTCACGCGACAGCATGCGGGCGAGCGGGATTTCGAGTTGCGAATCCGGGAAGAAGAAGATGCTCTTTCCCGACAGCTTGAACCGGTGGCGCTGCAGCGCTTCGCGCGCGCGGTTCCGAGGCTGTGCAATAACGGTCTCGAACAGCTCCTCACGCACCTTCCAGGCACGCGCGGCAGCCCCGATCCAACTCGTCGTTCCTTCGGCTCCCAGCGGAAATGTCGAGGGCAGATGCTTGGCGCCTCGCTCCTCGAGTGCGCGCGCCGTGTCGCCGAGAAACGGCTGCGCCAAAAGGAATCGTGTGCTGGGTCCGACTGGCGGTAGGTCGGCGGCGCGGCGCGGCGGCAGAAAATGTACCGGCCCGATGCCAAGCTCGGCAAACAGACGGCGGAACTGATCCTCAACGATGTCGGCCAGTGCGCCGACCACGAGCAGAGACTGATCCGCGTCCGCGACTGCAGTTGGGAGATCCTTCACGAGCGCGGCAAGGCAAGCATCCTCGCCTTGCGTGAAGGTCGTCTCGATGCCGCTGCCAGAGTAGTTGAGCACCCGCACGGCGGGAGCATATTTCTGTGATAACCGCACTGCGGCGCGGCCAAGATCAAGCTTTATGACTTCAGATGGGCACGAGCCGACCAGGAACAGCAGCTTGATGTCGGGTCGGCGCTCAAGAAGCCGCGTGACCGTACGGTCGAGTTCCTCATTGGCGTCAGCGAGCCCGGCGAGATCGCGCTCTTCCATGATGGCGGTAGCGAAGCGCGGCTCCGCGAAGATCATGACGCCCGCGGCCGACTGTATGAGGTGCGCGCAGGTGCGCGAGCCGACGACCAAGAAGAAGGCATCTTGGATCTTGCGGTGCAGCCAGACGATGCCGGTGAGACCGCAGAAGACCTCGCGCTGGCCGCGCTCTCGCAAAATGGGGCGAGCTTCGCATCCGGGGGTGCGGACGGGGTCCGCAATTGCAGGCGCGCTGGTCATTGGGCCCACTCCGCTGCAACGCGATGCTCGCGGGTGACCCGACCGCCTTCCAGGCGAGCGGCACGTAGTTTCAAAAGAAACTGAGCGGCGTTGATCACGTAGGTGGCATAGGCGGCGAGCGCGAGCAGCATCAGCGCGCGTGCATCAAGCCAACCGGTAAATAACGCTGCGAGATAGGCCGTGTGCAGCGCCAGCACCAGCATGCTGAAGACGTCCTCCCAGTAGAAGGCTGGCGCGAACAGGTAGCGCCCAAATACCTCGCGCTCCCAGATCGAGCCGGTGATCATGATTGTGTAGAGAACGATCGTCTTGATCACGATCGAGGCGGTCGCTGCCGCGTAGCCGTCGCCGGTTGCGAGATACCGCAGGACGAGCCCGACGCTGATCAGGAAAACGGCGAACTGAATGGGAGCCAAAATACCCTGCACGAGGGTCCACGGAGAAGCATCACGCCGCTCACGCTCGCTTACGCTGTAGAGGGCTTTTCCCCTTGGGCGCTGGCTTTGGACCACGGCGCGCATTCCTCCCTCTGCCGCTCAACTTGCGTTCGCAAGCGGCCTTGTCCGAACAGTATGTCTGCGGGAGGAAGAGTGTCAACTAAATTGGACGTAAATTTCACTTTACATAAAGCCAATCAGTGTCCAAATTGGAGTGCACTAAAAATGTCACGTGTGGTTAACTGTCGCAATAAACGACCGGCGAGTCCAGGGCCCTGAAAAAATCAAACGCCTCTTGGCTGCGCAAGCGACCTTAAAGGCGAACTGCCTCAGCCGGGGAAGTAGGGGAGGGTGGCAATGTCGAGTTTGAGGTCTCGAGCCGACTTCGACAGCTACTGGCCGCCATCAAGCGCGGCCGACCTCGATGCGCGCAAACTGTCCAGCGACAAAGACCTGCGCGAGAGGTTCGACACGGTGGTGCGCAAGCGCTCGCTGACGCGCACGATCAAGAGCGAAATTATCCCTCGTCTGCTCTTGGCTCACCGGCAGCCGGAGACAGCCGCATGGCCGTCTCCGAGCGCCAAGGTGGATTGCGAAGACGTTGCCGAATTTGCCCGGCTGCTGATGGCACGCGATCCCGCAATCGCCCTCGAATTCGTCCATGCTAAGCGAACGCAAGGCGCGTCGTTAGATGATGTAATTGTTGACTTATTTGCCCCTACAGCGCGCCATCTTGGGGACCTCTGGGCAGAGGATTTCTGCAGCTTTGCCGACGTCACCATCGCACTTTCACGGCTGCAGAAATTGCTTCGCGAACTCGCCCCCGAGTTCGATCCACCGCATGCCCGGGAACGGACGCCCCGCGTCCTGCTCGCCGCCATGCCGGGGGAGCAACACACGTTCGGAATCTCCGTTGTTCAAGAGTTTTTCCGGAGGGCAGGTTGCGAAGTTCTTGGGGGCCATTTCTCGAGCGTTGACGAACTTATCGGTAGTGCTCGCAGCGGGCCGTTGGACCTTATCGGTTTGTCGGTCAGCCGCGATCTTGCCTTGGAGGATCTGGCCTCCACCATACGCAACATTCGCTCGAGCGCTACCAATCCCACCGTCAAGATCGTGGTGGGTGGAAGGTTCTTCCTTGATCACCCCGAGTTGGTTGCGTGTACGGGTGCAGATGCGACGGCCCCAGACGGGCGGCACGCCGTCGGCCAGCTTTCAAGCTTGCTTGACACAAGCGCGATGCGATACTGAGAAGCAGCGCAAGTGCGAAAGATTCTGGTGCAAGGAAGGACGTGGTGTTCGCTCGAGAAGCAGGGATCGTGTTCCGATCTCCGAAGAGAACGCTCGGTGATCTGGAGGCCGATATTGCCGCGAAATTAATCGCGGCGGCGGCCGATATTGCTTTGGTTATCGATGGCAAGGGCGTGATACGCGACGTTGCTTTCGGTACCGACGAGATATCGAAGGAAGGCTACGACAAGTGGATCGGCCAGTCTTGGGTCGATACCGTCACCCTGGAGAGCCGCGCCAAGATCGAAGAGCTGTTGGCCGACGCCAAGTCTGCTAAGTCGCCTTCGCGCTGGCGGCAGGTCAATCATCCGTCCAAGCGCGGCGACGTGCCGATCCGCTACCTCGCGGTGCCGCTCGGAGCCAATGGCCGCATTGTCGCCGTCGGGCGCGATTTGCGCCCGGTTGCGGTTTTGCAGCAGCGTCTCGTAGATGCCCAGCAGTCCATGGAGCGCGAGTATTCGCGCATGCGGCATGCAGAAACGCGCTATCGGCTGCTATTCCAGATCGCTTCGGAGCCTGTGCTCATCGTCGACACCACCACCCTTAAAGTAGTCGAGGCCAATCCGGCGTCGGCTCAGCTCCTCAACCGCAGTACCAAGCGTCTATCTGGCAAAGGCTTCCTGGAGCTGTTCGATGCAGAAGGCTCCAAGGCGGTGCAGGCCCATCTCAATGCGGTTCGTTCCGCCGGCAGAGCCGACGAGATCACGGCCAAGCTGAGCGAAAATAAGCAGGACACCGCGGTCTCGGCCTCCTTGTTCCGGCAAGAGAATTCCTCGCACTTTCTTGTGCGGTTATCGGCGCCCAATGACACTGCCGCGCCACGCCGGGCCTCGAAGCTATTCAATGTTATCGAGGGTATGCCCGATGGCTTTGTGGTCACGGATCTCGACCAGCGCATTCTCACCGCGAATCCCGCGTTTCTCGATCTTGCGCAGTTAGCGACCGAGGAGCAGGCTCGCAACGAGCCGCTTGAGCGCTGGCTTGGGCGTACCAGCGTCGACATAACCTCGCTTGTGAACAACATTCGCGAGCATGGGGCCGTGCGTCATTTCACGACCGTGCTACGCGGCGAGTACGGATCCTTCGAGGAAGTCGAGATCTCGGCGGTGTCGGTGCTCAACGGCGATCACCCCTGCTATGGGTTCACCATCCGAGCGGTGGGCCGGCGCGAGCCGGCCGTTGCTCAATCGAAGCAACGCCAGCTTCCCCGCTCGGTCGAGCAGCTGAGCAGTCTCGTCGGCCGCATGACTCTGAAAGAGCTCGTGCGGGAAACGACCGACGTCATCGAGAAATTGTGTATAGAGGCGGCGCTCGAGATGACAGGCGACAACCGCGCCTCCGCCGCGGAAATGCTGGGGCTGAGCCGCCAGAAGTCTCTATTCCAAGCTCAAGCGCTTTGGCATCAGCAACTCCGAAGACGACAAGTCGTAGTCGCCGTCACCCTGCAAACCTCCTTTGCACAAGAACTTCTCGTATGCTGCCACGAACTCGCGCGGCATCTCAAAGTGTGGCAACGCCCCGGTCGGCCAAGGCTCGACCGTCCAGTTCGGACGCCCGAGGGTCCAGTCATCGCCGCTGAAATCGGCGAAATCACCGCGCGTCGCGTGTGGCATCCACACCGGCTGCGAAATGCGCTCATAGACCGATCGAATATCCTTGCTGAACAGCCGTCCTGACAGAAAAGCGAACGGAGCATGCTCGGCGCCCGGCTGACGCGTGGACAAGTAGTCGTAGTTGACCAACCCTTCGTCGATGTTCTTGGAGCCGAACGTTTTCTCCAGGAAAAATCGGATGCCTCGCCGGCTTACCAGCAGGTTGAAGAGACCGCGTCCCCACAGCTTGAAGCTGACGAAGGCGTGCAAGCCGGGTATCTCGCGCGTTTCGCCAGGTGCTCCGTGGAATGAGTTCGAACGCTTGTTGAAGCCGGTTGGGGTGACGAACGTCAGCGTTCGGATACGGTTTGGGCTGTCGGTTGCAATGCGCGCAAGGAACTCGGCTGATAGCGAGATTGCAAGCGCATCGACCCGCTGATCGGGAGCATCATCCCCAATGACGTCGAGCATGTCTCGGACGGCAGTGGCGTAAAGGTCGATTTTATAGCGACGGTCCGAGCGGTCAGAAAAGCCGAAGCCCGGGAGGTCAACGGCGTACACCAGCCGGCTTGCGCGCAACGCTTCAAAGATTGGCCGCACCTCGTAAGCCGATGCCGCCGCGTTGATGCTGTGGATCAAAAGCAGGGGAGGGCCCTGTCCTGCGACGTAGTAGCTAAGGCGCCCAGACCGCTTGGTGATTTCGCGGCGCGCGCCTGAAACAGCATTCGTGAGTGGTGGCGCGCCGTGACCCTCGCCGATTCTACGGTCGGACATTCATGTTCCCAATCTCATAAAAAACCGCCGCACACGCCAACGGCATCCGGCAGTTCAAAGTTCCAGATCGGCGCTAACTCCAATCCGATGCCCACCCATCCTCTGGACTTTGCACAAGCAAAGTGTCAAGTTAGGTTGACGCCATGAAACGTGAAACGACCATCACCTCGGCGACCGCTCCGGCGCTATCCGCCGTGCTTGAGCTCTTGAAACCAATCACGTGGTTTCCGCCCATGTGGGCGTTCGGCTGTGGGGTGGTTTGCGCGGGTACGCCGCTCCTCCCAAGATGGCCGCTGATCCTCGTCGGCTTTCTTCTCACCGGTCCACTGGTTTGTGGGACAAGCCAGGCGGTCAATGATTGGTACGACCGTCACGTCGACGCCATCAATGAGCCGGGACGCCCAATTCCATCAGGTCGCGTTCCAGGTGAATGGGGCTACTACATTGCTGTCGGCTGGACCGCCTTATCTCTCGCCGTCGCCGCCGCGCTGGGGTCGTTGGTGCTCATCGCGGCCGCATTTGGCCTTGCGCTCGCCTGGGCTTACAGCGCGCCGCCGTTCCGCCTAAAGAAAAATGGCTGGTGGGGGAACACCGCAGTCGCAGCTTGTTACGAGGGGCTTCCGTGGCTGACCGGCGCGGCGATCATGTCGGGCATGCTGCCCGACTGGCGCGTTTTCGCCGTCGCCGCGCTTTATAGCGCGGGCGCGCACGGCATCATGACGTTGAACGACTTCAAGTCGATCGAAGGCGACAAGCGGTCTGGCATCCGCTCGCTGCCAGTGCAGCTCGGCGCTTCGCGTGCAGCGCTGTTTGCGTGTGTTGTTATGGCGGCCTCGCAAGCCCTGGTCGTGCTCCTATTGCTGTTTGTGGGTCAGCCCATCTATGCCGTCGCGATCGCGCTATCGCTTGCCATACAACTGTGGCTCATGCGCTCGCTGCTTGCCGACCCGCGCGGCAAGGCTCCTTGGTACAATGCGACTGGCGTTTCGCTTTATGTGCTCGGCATGCTCGTCGCGGCGTTTGCACTACGCACATTTGGCGCGGCCCCATGAGCGAGCGCGCCCTCGGGTGGTTTGGCATCGCACGGCTTGGGCTCGTGCAAGCGGCGCTCGGCTCGATTGTCGTACTCACGACCTCGACAATGAATCGCATCATGGTCGTCGAACTCGCGCTGCCGGCCGTAGTGCCGGGGGCGCTCGTCGGGCTCCACTACGCCGTGCAGCTTCTGCGGCCGGTGTGGGGGCACGGGTCTGACGGCGGTATCCGGCGTCGCACGCCTTGGATTATCGGTGGGATGGCGGCGTTGGCGCTCGGCGGCTTTGGCGCGGCGTGCGCAACTGCGTGGATGGCAAGCAATCGTCCGGCTGGCTTGCTCCTTGCGGTGGCCGCTTTCGCATTGATCGGTCTGGGCGTGGGTGCGGCGGGAACCTCTCTGCTCGCGCTCGTTGCGAGCCGAGCGGATGCCAGCAAGCGATCCGGCGCCGCCACCGTCATATGGCTGATGATGATCGTTGGCATCGTTGTGACCGCCATTACGGCTGGCGCGAATCTCGACCCCTACACGCCGCAAAGGTTGATTGCCGTTACGGCATTGATCGCGCTTTCGGCGCTGCTACTGACGATCGCTGCGCTATGGCGAGTGGAAGGAAACGCGGCCTCCCTCGTCTCGTCGGAGAGCCGCGAACTCAGTTCCGGTCAAACGTTCCTTCCGCGATGCCTTCACCCACGTTTGGAACGAGGCCGAGGCACGCCGCTTCACGATTTTCGTCTTCGTCTCGATGGTGGCCTACAGCGCCCAGGATCTGATCTTAGAACCGTTCGCCGGCTCCATCTTCGACATGACGCCTGGTGAATCGACCAAGCTCGCGGGCATTCAGCACAGCGGCGTGTTCACGGGAATGGTGCTCGCGGGACTGCTGTGCAGCGGACGATTCCAGTTCCGGATGGGCACCCTTCGGAGCTGGAGCGTCGGCGGGTGCATTGCATCCGCCTTTGCACTGCTGGGCCTCGCGCTCAGTGCATCCTTCGCTCCGGACTGGCCGCTGAAGGCGAACGTTTTTGCGCTCGGTGCCGCCAACGGCGCATTTGCCGTCGCTGCGATCGGCTCGATGATGGAGCTTGCCGCCGCAGGCCGCGAAAAGACTGAAGGCGTGCGCATGGGAGTTTGGGGCGCTGCCCAAGCGATCGGATTTGGGCTCGGCGGCTTTCTCGGCACGCTTGCAGTCGACGTCGCACGCGAGGTCCTCGCTTCGTCAGGTCCTGCTTACGCGACGGTGTTCTACCTGGAGGCGTTGCTGTTCATCGTATCGGCAGTTCTCGCAGCAGGTGCAATGCGCATGCGCAACAGGGATGACGCCTCCGGCATCGCTCACATGCAGACCGCACGGGGGTAAGATCATGCCGCAGCCCGAAATCTACGATGTGGTTGTGGTCGGGGGCGGACCAGCGGGCGCTACAGCGGCCCACGATCTCGCCCGCGCCGGCCGCTCGGTTCTTATGCTCGACCGTGCGGGGCGCATAAAGCCGTGTGGGGGCGCGGTGCCGCCGACCTTGATTTCCGAGTTCGAGATTCCCGAGCACTTGATCGTCGCCCGTGTCAGCGGCGCGCGGATATTCTCGCCAGCTTCGCGCCGCGTGGAGATGCCGATCCAGAGCGACGGCTATGTTGGCATGGTCGATCGTGATGTCTTCGACGAATGGTTGCGCGAGCGTGCGCGCTTGGCAGGCGCCGCGCGGGTCGCCGGAACGTTTAGCCAAATTCTGCGTGACGATGCAGGAACCGCGGAGATCCATTATCGCGGCACGGCGGATAAAGGGGAGGGCGCGCGGCTCTGCGTGAAAGCGCGCGCGGTCATCGGGGCTGACGGCGCGATTTCCGCCGTTGCGCGCCAGGCCGTGCCCGGCGCTGAGCGCGTCCCCTATGTTTTTGCGTATCACGAAATCATCCGCACGCGCAGTCTCGCCAACGCCCCCGCGGGCGCGAGCAGCTACGATGCGCAGCGCTGTGACATCTACTATCAGGGCACGTTCTCGCCCGACTTCTACGCCTGGGTGTTTCCGCACGGCGAAACTGCCAGCGTCGGCACCGGCAGCGCGCACAAGGGCTTCTCTTTGCGCGGAGCGGTCGGAGCTTTGCGCGCGAGTGCCGGTTTAGAGGGTACGGAGACAATCCGCCGAGAGGGTGCGCCGATCCCACTACGCCCCCTCAAGAAATGGGACAACGGTCGTGATGTCGTGCTCGCCGGTGATGCGGCAGGCGTTGTCGCGCCGGCATCGGGCGAAGGCATCTTCTATGCGATGACGGGTGGACGCCTCGCCGCTCAGGCTGTCGATCAGTATCTCGCAACCGGCGACGTGCGCGCTCTTGCGACGGCGCGCAAGCGCTTCATGCGCACCCACGGGCGCGTGTTCTGGATCCTCAGCATCATGCAGCGGTTTTGGTATTCGAGTGACAAGCGCCGCGAGCGTTTTGTGACCATGTGCGCGGATAGGGACGTGCAGCGCCTGACTTGGGAAGCCTACATGCATAAGCGGCTCGTCAAGGCCGATCCGATGGCGCACGTGCGCATCTTCTTCAAGGATCTCGCGCATCTGTTCGGACTGGTATCGCCATGACGGTGTCAGGCAAATCCAGCTTGTGGTTGCCGGTGCTGGCGGCGGCGGCGGCGGCAATCGTCGTGGCCGTGCTAGGCGCTTCGATGACGGATCTTGGCCCCTGGTACCACGACTTAAAGAAGCCGGACTGGCAGCCGCCTGATTGGCTGTTTGGGCCGGCGTGGACCATCATATTTGCGCTCGCTGCAATCTCGGGCGTGACCGCATGGCGTGCGGCCCGTGACGACGCGCACCGCGAGTGGGTAATCATCCTATTCGCCATCAACGGTGTGCTGAATATTCTGTGGAGTGCGCTGTTCTTCCGGCTGCATCGACCCGATTGGGCGCTGGTCGAAGTGCTCTTCTTGTGGCTCTCGATACTTCTGCCGATCGCCGTATTCCTGCGCTTTTCAAAGGCGGCAAGCCTTCTCCTCGTGCCCTATCTAGTTTGGGTGACGTTTGCCGCTCTGCTGAATTTCGAGGTCGTGCAACTCAACGGAATTGGCGGATGAGCGGGATGGATGCGATCTTTGCCAATGGGCGGGTCGTCGATTTCATCGTCGCCGTCATGTGCGTCGAGATTGTTGTCCTGTATGTTTACCGCGCCTTAAGCGGACGCGGCCTGCGTCTGAGCGACGTTGCGATCATGATGTTACCGGGCCTTGCGCTCTTGCTGGCACTGCGAGCGACGCTGGTCGGAGCGGGCCCACAGCAGGTCGCTCTCTGGCTCGTCGTGGCGCTGTTTGCGCATCTGGCCGATCTTTGGCGACGGCAAAGCCGGTCCTGAGCGCAGCTGCTCAGCTCAATGTTGTTTTTTCGATTTCGGCGGTGACTCGCGCCGCTCGACCAGCGGCGACACGTCGGGCAAGAACCCGCCGCCATGCTCGGAGAGGAATTCCCACAACGCCGTTCCAGCCGGCAAAAGGTGCTTTGCTTTAGCGCGCAACAAGTACCATTTGCGCACGATTGGCAGCCCTTTCACCGCCAGGACCGCCATGCGCCCCTGCGTGACTTCGGCTGCAACCGTGTGGGCGGATATGAACGCGATGCCGAGTCCGGCCATGACCGCCTGCTTGATTGTTTCGTTGGAGCCGAACTCCATACCGAAGCGCGGGCTCAGGTCGGTCTTTGCAAACATTTGATCGGTGAGAATGCGCGTGCCAGATCCCTTCTCACGCAGCAGGAACGTATCGTTCATCAGCGAGCGCAACGGGATGTGGCGCTTGTGCGCCAGCCTGTGGTTCGGCTCCGCGATGATAACGTGGGGATGGTCGCCGATGACCTGCTGCTCCAGCTCGATGGTTTTCGGCGGCCGCCCCATGATGACCATGTCGAGCTTGAAGTCCGCCAGCGCAGCAATCGTCTCCTCACGGTTGTCGACGTAGAGCTCAAGCCGGATTCCCGGATTATTGCGAGCAAACTCGGCAAGCGCGAGCGGGGCAAAATACTTGGTCGTGCTGACAACTCCGATTGAAACGCGGCCGCCCTGCAGCCCTTTCAACTGGCGCAGTCGCTCGTCGCATTCATCGAGGGCGGCACTGACCCGAGCCTCGATATCCAGCATGTAACGGCCCGCGTCGGTCGGTCGCAGACCGAGGTGTGAGCGGTCGAACAACGGGATACCGACACGCTCCTCGAGCAGCTTGAGCTGCAAGGTGACTGCGGGCGGCGTCACACCCAAGTCGCTGGCGGCCCCGGTTATTTTGCCACTCTTCGCAACTGCAGCAACGACGCGGAGCTGCTTCAGGGTCACGTTGCGCAGAAGCGGGGCCGTAAGATTTTCTTTCATCGGCACAAAGCTATTTGAAATTCCCTTGTTGGGGCGCGTCAGGTCAACTGGACACTTCCAAGCGTAGCTTCATTTGGCACAGTTGTCAGCCGATTGGAGCCGCAGTGCACCGGAAGGCGCGCTGCACCGGTCCGGCCCACGAGCCGGCTTCGTAAACAAAGACCGCGGCAAACGAGGCAGGCATGACGCTTCAAGCGATTATATTCGGCGTTGACGGTGTGCTGGCGGAGACGCAAGAGGCGCGCCGCGAAGCCTACAATCAGGTATTCGAGGAAGCCGGGCTCGACTGGCGGTGGGGACGAACGGTTTATGCCGAATTGATTCGCGGCGCCGGCGGAGACGATCTGATCGAGCGGTTTTTTGCGTCTCGTCTTCCGGGTCGCTGGCAGACTGACGATCTTGCCTTGCTCACCTCCGTGATGAAGCGCCGCTTTCGACGGGTCTATCGCGACCGCTTGGAGAGTGGATCGGTGACGCTGAGGGACGGCATCGTTGATTTTCTCGATGCGGCCGTGCGCGACGGCATTCGAATTGCCATTGCCGGCTGGGAGAGCACTGAGGACGTGATGCTGCTTTTGCGTACCAACCTCGGCTTTCAGGGCGCGGATCGATTCGATGTGATCGCGGCGTCGTCCGCCGCGCACCATGCCATCCATGCGCAAGTGCTCGAGGAAATGGCACTACCAGCACAAGACTGCCTCGCGGTCGAGAGTTCGCCTTCGGCAGTCAGAGCGGCAAAAGCAACTGGAATTCCGACCGCCATCACCTGGGGCTGCTATCCGCAGCTGCAGGCGTGCGGCGAAGCTCTGCTCACGGGTGGCGCAAGCGCATCGTTCTCGGGACAGAGTTGCGTGCTCGGTAGTTGGGTTGGTCATTCGCCAGATCAGATGCTCGCTCGGGCGAGGGACCTTCATGCGGCGCAAACACGTACCGCGACCGTGCCGGCCGGCATCCCGACGGCTTGGTCTCTATCAGAGATGGAGCATCGCAATGCTGGTAGCAGATATCTTGAAAATTAAGGGCGTCGGCGTGAAGTCGGTGCGGTCCGACGACACCGCGCTTTGCGTGGCAAAGCGCCTGCGCGAGGAGCGCATCGGCGCCATGGTCGTGTCCGACGATGGTCGCTCGCTGGACGGCATCATTTCCGAGCGAGACATTGCTTACGGTCTCGCGACGCTTGGCAGCCGGCTCTACGAGGTGCCTGTCGCAGAACTCATGACGAGGGCCGTCATCACCTGCTCGGCGAGCGATTCCATCGCGGATGTGACGCGGGTCATGACGCAGCGGCGCATCCGGCATCTTCCCGTGCAGGACGGCGAGCAGCTTGCCGGCATCATAAGCATCGGTGACGTGTTGAAGCATCGGCTCGACGAGGTGCAACTCGAAGCCAGTGTCCTGCGCGATTACGCCATTGCCCGCCGATAGAAGCGGTCAAAGCAAAGACACCAACCAAACTACAAAAACGTTCTATGGGAGGAAACGGATGCAGAGGCGAGTGGCAAGCGTCATTGAGGTTCTTGAAAGCAAGAACTCCCCTGTTGATTGGATCAAGCCGAGCGAGACGGTCGGCACGCTTTCACACCGACTGGCGCAGGGCCGGATCGGCGTTATGGTCGTTTCCGAAGACGGGGAAGGTGTTGCCGGAATAGTCTCTGAGCGTGACGTTGCCTACGGGCTGTCTCGCCACACCAGCGAGCTTCACAGGCTGCCGGTGGAACAGCTTATGACCAAGAAGGTCATAACCTGCCGGGCCAGCGACAGTGTGATCGACGTTGCGAAGATTATGCGGGAGCGCCGTATTCGTCACCTTCCGGTGACTGAGAATGGCAAGCTCATCGGCGTGATCGGCATGCGCGATATCATGATGCAGCGATTGGAGCAGATGGAGCGGACCAGCAAGCTTGTGGGCGGCGTCGTCACCGCGGAGGACTGAAGCGCAGGTCGATCGTTTGGCCGCTTTTACAGGACTGCAGGCACAAGCTCGTGAACGCCCGTGGGGACCGCCACCCTTCAATCGCTGTTGTCAGATTTACGCGGTGAAACCTAGGACCCCGCTCCGCGGCTGTCGAGAGGTGACAAGTCAGTCTGGGTTTACTGAGGCCTCACGTGTCTGGCGGTCAGCTGCGAGATAGCGACGATTGACCCAGCCGACGTCTGCGCCGTGACGGACCGGGCACCAGCTGCCCCGGCATTCTCCGACGATCTCGATATTGCGTCCCGCGGATGAAACCGCTCCAACAGCTGAGTTGTCTTCTGACGGTCCGCTGCGCAACGCGAGCTCGTCATCGCTGCGCACTCCGGTGACGTGAAACACTTCGCTTGATCGAGCCGGTCCGCTAAGCGGCGAAACTGCGGGGCGCGCTTCGATTGGCCCGACCTGCGATGAAGAAGCCGGCGCGGTGGCAGGCTCATAGTGTGGTTCAACCGCAGGGACTGGCCCACCAAGCATCGACACCTGTGAATGCTCGATAGGTTTGATCGCGGCGATGACTTCTGTGAACGCGGCAGAAGCGAAATGTACGGAGGGCTCCGGACCAATATCTCGTCTATGGACAGGGATCGCAATTGTTTGAACGGTTACGCGCGAAGGAGCGATGCTCGCCGGCGTGGATGCGACCTGCTGGGTGTCGGAAACCGCGACGATCGGATCGGCTTCTGTGAGCGTCGCAGTACCGCTTTCGCCGGTTTCCTCGTGCCAGGAGACTTTGCTGCCCTGCCGAAGCAAAACCATGCAGCGGGGTTTGGCGTCGAACCACCTGAACCACTTCATGCAAAGCTTGTCGCCGTCGGTCCACCACCGGCCCCGGTCCTTTTGAGCGCCCAGCGTTAGCCCCAACGCTCCCGCGTTGGCGGAAACGATGTGGTCGGAGGAGACTTTAACGGGGATCGAGATGTGAAGCGGCGTATCGATCTCGAGCAAGGTGCCGGGCATCATCGCGTGCTGGATGTCGTCACCGGTCATGCGAATGGGACCGGCAATTGCGACGCCCGTAACGCACATCGACGTGACGACCAGAATCAAGCGAGCCATCAAACCCCCTAAGCCATCTCTTATGCTGGTATCTCCGGTCTATAATCCGATAAAGTGGCGAGAAATCGGCCCGATCGCGGCTTCGGGCAGTCCAATCGTCCGGTCTAATCAGCGGAAGTCTTCAGGACCTAAACGTCGATGGTCTCTCTGAAGTGAGAGGCAAATCCCGTCTGGGCGGTCTCGCTGTTCGACCTTATTCCGGTCGTGGTACATCGGGTGCGTAGCTCGTAATGCTCTGTAAAGCGGTCGTTGACGAAGCGTGAGGAGTTGGGCTGGCCGTAAGCGTGTTCCAGCCTGAGGTGGCCATGCTCAAATCTCTTTTCGCCTCGGCGCTCACTGCGCTCGCAGTAGCCATGCCACTTGGCGCATTCGCTGAGAAGGGAACCAGTCCCAGCGACGTCTCAGGCGCAGAAATCAGGGCGGCAAAGCCCGGTCACATTCTGCGGGTCTGGCCGCAAATCGGCGGTACGCTGGCTAACGCCAAGGCCTATCGCGTCCTCTATAGGTCGACCGGTCTTAACGACGAGCCGATCGTCGTCTCCGGCACAATCTTTTTTCCCTCCGCTCCGGCACCGCGCGGCGGACGCAATGTGGTCGCTTGGGCTCATCCGACGACGGGCGTCGTGACACGCTGCGCACCAACGCTTCTGCCTGACCTGTCCGGCACCGTCGCAGGCCTCGACGACATGCTGGCGCGCGGCTACGTCATTGCCGCGACGGACTACGAGGGGCTCGGCGAACCTGGCATGCACCCGTATCTCATCGGGGCAAGCGAAGCGCGCTCCGTGCTGGATTCAGTTCGAGCAGCGCGCGAACTCCCCGATGCGAAAGCTACCGACCGTTTTGCGGTGTGGGGGCACTCACAAGGCGGTCACGCGTCGCTGTTCACGGGTGAGGAGGCTGCCCTTTATGCGCCCGAGCTCAAGCTTGTCGGTGTTGCGGCGGCGGCGCCTGCGACATTGCTCGTCGATCTGTTTGATGCTGATCGGGGGTCAATCGGCGGGAACAGTCTCACTGCTATGGCCCTCCTGTCGTGGTCGACGATCTATCATCTTTCGCTCGATGGCATTCTGGTCGAGGGAGCGCGCGGCGCATTCGAAGCCGTTGCCAAAAGCTGCATTCAGTCAATTGCAGAGATGCTCAGGTTGGAAAAGGTAGAGAGGCCCCTGCAACACGGGTTCCTCATTGCGGACCCGACAAAGATTGATACATGGCGCTCGATCATGGAGCGGAACTCGACGGCAGCGCAACCGACCGGCGTTCCTGTCTTCCTGGCGCAGGGAACAGCTGACGTGACCGTACGCCCCAGCATCACCGAACGCTTCGCGGACAAGCTGTGCGCCGGTGGCACGCCGGTCGTCATGACCTTGATGAAGGGCGTGTCGCATAGTTTCGCTGCAGAGGACAGCGCGCACAAAGCCGTCGCGTGGATCGCTGATCGGTTTGCCGGACGCCCTGCGCCAAGCAATTGCAAGCATTGAGGATTGCGATGGATATGCTTCACGGTTTGTGTCGAAAAGATCGCGTAATCGCTTCAACTCGATAGGGGTGGGCGCGGCAGGAGTGCCATACGGGAACTCCTTGCGACCACCCAAACCTCGTGCATAAGCTGCAACTAGGTTTGCCATCAGAAGGAAAAAGACGATGCAAAAATTTGGGATTGCGCTGCTTTTGGCTGGCGCGTTGTGCGTGGGAGCGTGCGGACGCTCTGGAGAAAGTTCCGCTGCGCTGAAGGCGATCGACACCGACAACGATGGCACGATCGATTTGGCAGAGGCTCAAGCCGCCGGTGCCAAAATATTCGCCAAGTTGAATACCGACGGCGACAAGACGCTTGAGGCTAAGGAGCTAGACGGGCGCCTCGATGCAGCCGCGATCAAAGCGGCCGACCCCGATAACGATGGTTCCATCGACGCGAAAGAGTACGAGGCCCTCGTCGCGGAGAAGTTCAAGGCCGCAGATCCTGACAACGATGGAACGCTTGATAAGAAAGAGCTGCATGCTCCCGCCGGTAAGGAGCTTCTCAAACTCATCTACTGATCAGGCAACGTCGGTCACACGGGTAATAATCGTCTCCGGCCAACTTTGGCTGGAGACGTTTTTGCGCCGGTACTCGCTGGGCGACATGCCATAGGCGCTCTTGAACGCTCTGGAGAAGTGCGACAGGTCCGAGAATCCCCACGCGTAGGCCACGTCGCCAATCGGCCGATGCGAAGGTTGGGCAAGCTCGATGCGGCACTTCTCCAATCGGCGCATTTGAATGAGGCGCTGCAGAGATGTCCCCTCTTTCGCGAGCAGCGCATTTGCATAACGGAAGCTGACGCCCGCTCTCTTCGAGACCTCCTGACACTTGATGTCGGGATCGCAAAGGGCCTGCTCGACTTCGTAGCGCAGCCGCATGAGAGCAAGAGTCGAAGCTGATCCTAGTCGCGCAGGTCGCAGCTCGGCCCGTTGAGCGAGCGCCATCGCGACAAGATCGAGCACTTGAGTGCTTATTTGTGCCTGAGTTCGTTCCGACAGCCTGTTTGCGTGCTCTGGAAGCATCCGAATGAATCCGGATGCAAGCGCGCCGATCCCTGTGTCGGCGGCAATTGCCAGCCCAGTTACCGTGTCTGTCGATCCGAACTCGACGCTCAAGCTGAGTGACCGGTACATTCACGACCAATTGGCGTGATTGTTTGGGATAGGTGAAATCGTACGGCCACCGGGTATCTACGATGCAAAAATCACCCGGTGCGAGTATTGCCTCGCGCCCGAATTGCTCTATGCGGCAGAAATTCTCCAATTGCAGACAGACGAAGATGCGCTCTGAAGGCGATCGCTGAACTTGGCGCGCGGTGCGCCAGAGGTGCATCGCAGAATTTTCGTAAACCGACAGCGTCGACAGAGCCAAGGGCGCGGTTGAGATTGCACCATGAAACCTGCTTGCGGTCTCCGAGGCGCACTCGTGCTGAGCGTAACTTTTGCACGCGACGTCGTGCCAGAGGTCAAAGCGGTCCCGCGGATGCACGAGGCCGGTGGAGAATTCGAGCTTCAATCCTGTCATATAGTTGCCTCGCCGCAGATGCGGCTAGTGTTACTTCCTCTTAGTCCGCGCGTGGGCTCCTCCGATCGACAATGCTACCAACGGGTTTAAACGAGAGCGACATCATCGACTGCCATCTCTAAGAAAGAGGGCGCGGGGTCGAATGCAAGGGTCGCTCAGCCCTGCGCGCTCGACATCGCCAGCAAATATATAGCAAGAACAGATAGTGGGAACGGCGACCCGGTCAGACCTGAACGAGCGGCGAAGGGCTATGGGGTTTCTGATCGGCGTTTAACAGGCCCGGCATATTCCAGTTTACCTCGGGGGATGCCCGGATCTCCGGCAATCAGCCGCCAGAAAGCTGCCATTCTGGCGGCGTCGTGAAACTCCTCGAGCCGCGCAATCTTGTCCCCGCGATAGGTGACCACTTGCCGGTAGGAGCCCACCAGCTTGTGGCCGGTGCT
This sequence comes from uncultured Alphaproteobacteria bacterium, assembly GCA_963726795.1. Taxonomy (GTDB): domain Bacteria; phylum Pseudomonadota; class Alphaproteobacteria; order Rhizobiales; family Hyphomicrobiaceae; genus Hyphomicrobium_A. The sequence continues at coordinate 169,880 of CAVSDD010000006.1, forward strand.
CTTGTGCCGAATGTAGCATTCGATATTAGCGCGCCCGACGCCATCCTGCAGGCGGAAATATTCGGAGACTGAAACACTCTCCGCCACCTGCGCGATTGACTGCATGAAATCGCGAAGCCCGTCCTTGCCGGCGATGGTCATCGGGGTCCCGTCGGGGCCGCCGGTGTTGCACCAATAGGTCAGGTCATCGACATACTGCGCAAGCACGCCCTCGATGTCGCCCGTGCTCCAGGCGGCATGGGCCAGATCCAAGATCTCTCGTGCGCTGCTTTCGTTCAACAAGCTGAGCCCCAGATAGACGTCGCGGTCGGATCATCATCGCACATCCAATCGACGTGGCAATCGCGTCAAAATGGTCGGCGGTTCCGTTAATCAGGACCGGTCTCCGTCGAGCGCTCGAGCAACGTAACGTGCGCCGACCTGTCGGTCTGCAACCTTCGCCGCAAATCGGGCCCTCGCCTCGCCGAGCTAAGAGAAAGGAGTTCTGCGGATCGCGATACGCATTATGCACCTCGCTAGAATGTCGGGGATGAACCGGGAAGAAATTCCCGAAACACGCAGGAAAAACAGGAAGTTGCTATTGAATCTGCAACTCAATCGCAACAGTCAAAATCGAAACGAAAAGAATTCCGAAGTCTCACCTTGTTTCGAAAAGGGCCGCTGATACGAAGTTACGTCGGAGCGCAACGTTATAACTGCGTTCGTCTGGGGAGTTGGGGGAGTAATGTGTTCGACAGCACCGCTCGATAAGAGCTAGTTCGGGGTACGGCTGAGCAAACGTCTGCTTCAAGCCGACCGCGCCGAAAACCCACAAAATTGCAACGTGTCACCAACATCGCTCGATGGGGGAAGGAATGTCTTGTCTCGCGTACACGCCTCGCCGCCGGGGAACTGCTTTCACGAAAGCATCCGTGGCTTCGACTTTGGCGCTCTTATTCTCCGTAGGCGTTTCCCATCCAGCGATGGCGGCATGTACTCCTGCCCCGCCGACAAGCAACACCTACGGGAGCGGTGACGATACTGTCACCTGCGCCACCGGCAGTACGCCAGATCCGGACAAGCTATTTGATCTAGGGGGAGGCAACGACACCCTGACGGTCAACAATAATCCGATTTTTTCCAATCTCGGCAGCCTCGCAACCAACGGCACCTATTCCGTTGTTGTCGTGACCGGCAACACCGGAAACGACACCTTCAATGTCAACGGTGGCGATTTTCATGGGCAAATCCAAGGCAACGATGGAAACGACCATTTCAACATCACGGCCGGCACATTTCGCGGCAACATCGCTGGCGATCAAACCGGTCAGGCAGGGGCCGATATCTTCAAAATATCCGGCGGTGAGTTCTTTGGCAGCGTAAATGCCGGCGGCGGCAATGACGTGATGTATGTTACCGGAGGCACCTTCCACGACGAGTTCCAGAACGGCGCCGGAACGGACTACAGCTTCCTGTTCGGAGGCACCTTTGAATCCACAGTCGAGATGCAGCGCGGCTCAGTCAACAGCGTCATCGATGTCGACGGCGGGCGGCTTTTGGCCGGCTTCGAAATGCAGAACGGAAATGCCACTTTCGCGCAGGCGGTAAATCCCACCTTCTATCTTCGGTCGGGCTTTGTTAGCGTCGGAACTTGGGGGAACGCCAACGACAGCACGTTCATAATCGACCCTGTGAATTCGCAGAAGCCCAGCTCTGTCGATCCGTATGCCAGCGATATCGCCGCAGCGTTTGCCAATGGCACGGCCAATCCCGATACGCACCATCTGTTGACCCTTGGGGTGGGCGGCGGGGACGATGACGATGACGGGCCGGCGGCAGCTACCCCCACGATCGCTCTAGGCAATGGCAACGACAAACTTTCCTTTGTCGGCGCGGTCAACACAGGCACGGGCATCCACAATCTGCACTTCGGTGATGAAGACGAGCTGGATGAGGAGGAGCTGCCGATCCTCGACGGCGATGGACAAAGCGCAACCGCCGATGCATTCGGCCGTCCTGGCACGCCCGGCACGAATGACTCACTCACAGTGGCTCAGGGCAGCAACCTGCTTCTCGGACAGGTCATCAATTTCGAAAACCTTTCCGTCACCGGCGGATCGCAACTGCAGTTGAACGCTGAAGAATATCATTTCGGCACTGCGGCTGGCGACCCGACGAAGAGCTTCGTCCACGTCGACGGCACATCGATCTTGTGGCTCACCAGTGATGAAGAAGTGGAACTCGAGACCGCGCACTTCGTCCTCGACTCCGGTGCCGGTTTCACCCCGCGTCTCGAGGGCCTGCCTGATTATTACAATACGTTCGCAACCGGCGGCATCTTGAAGATCGGTGCGGCACCCGCCGCAGCCGGCGGTGACGACGACGATGACGACGATGTAGTCGCTCTGGATGAGCCCGACGAGCCGTCTGGCCCTGCCAAAGCCGATGTGACGATCAGCACGGGCGCTTCGACGTTCGTCAATGGCGGCACGATCGACATGCTGAACGGCGTGGTCGGCGACAAGCTGACCGTTGAGGGAGCAGATCCCAACGTCGGCGGCGCCTACCTTTCTGTGGGCGGCAAGCTGGCGGTTGAGGCCGTGCTCGACGCGGGAGGCCCCGGCGCGCTTTCGCAATCCGACAAACTCGAAATCGAAGGCGCAACGGTTACAGGCACCACGACGGTCTATGTGAAAAACGTGGGTGGCACGGGGGCCTTCACTGGTCACGGCGACGACGACGGTATCAAGATTGCCGAAATCGAGGACGGATCCGGAACGGCCGCAAACAACAGCTTTATCCTCGCGGCCAACAACATCTCCGGAAAAGCAGAAGTCATCGGCGGTGCCTTCTCTTACCGTCTCGTACCGTTCGTTACGAACGGAGGCGATGACGCGGACTACCGCCTGCAATCCGACATCCTCGATCAGGATCCGGCCTACTCCTCGGCGACCGGGGTTGCCCAGAAGCTGGCCTACAGCAGCCTCGATACGCTCTACAAGCGCCTCGGCGAAATTCGCTCCGGCGCGGCGACCGACGGCACGGCCATGTACGGCAGCGTCGGCGGCTGGGTTCGCGGCATGTACTCCGAAGTCGACACCAACGTGAAATCGGGCTTCGACTTCGGTCAGCAGAACTCTGGCGTCCTGGCCGGTCTCGACCACAAGACCAAGGACGAGTACGGCACTTGGCTCGTCGGCATCTTCGGTGGCCAACAGCGTGCCGATGCCGACGTGAATGCTACCATTTGGGGCGGCGCCTCGCGGTCGTCGGTTGAGATCGACTCATGGACACTGGGTGGCTACGTCAGCTACGCCCAGTCGCACGCTCCAGGCGTTGGCCTCTACTCCGATACCGTCCTGAAGTTCGATGACTTCACGGATATAAAGATGGCCGCCGTATCACGCTCCGCAAGCGGCTCAACGGAGGGTTCCGCCGCCACGATTTCGAGTGAGGTCGGGTACGGCATCCCTGTCGGTGGCGGCAATGCTACGCTGCAACCACAGGCTCAATTGAGCTACACGACCCTGACCCTGACCGATTTCGACGACAGCTATGGTCTCCGGGTCGAGAATGACAACACGCAGTCGCTGGTCGGCCGCGCAGGCTTGCAACTTCAGGGCAATTACGGTGGCCCCGGATCTCAGTTTTCGCCGTACGTCATTGTGAATGTCCTCTCTGAGTTCCTGGGAGACAACAACACGACGATCGCCGGAACGAAATTCGCCAGCGATACGTCCGGGGTCTGGTATTCGGTCGGCGGCGGCGTCACGGCCGAGCTGGGCCGGTCGCTGTCCCTCTACGGTTCCGGCGAGTACAGCTTCGGCGATGTGCAAGGCTGGGGCGGCACCGGTGGCGTGAAGATGCGCTGGTGATTTAAGGCTGAAGGCCCGGACATAACGGTTCGAACGCACCCGTCTGATGGTATCGTTCGTGACCCCTCTCCTTCCCTACGAGGAGAGGGGTCTTTTTTTGTGCCTGCGTTGGCTCTGGGTAGGCGGCGGCGGTCTCAGCGTTCATCCCCGGACTGGCGCGCAGCCTCCTTCTTGGAGACTTCGCCGGAGGCAACCAGGGCATTGACGCAAGGTTGTGAGAGCTTGCTGGCGGCCGCTCGCATGCACCCGCGAAGCTTGGGGCTCTCCACGTCGTATGAGCTGCAGTAGCTGAGGTAATCGCCCTCGCAGGCGTTCAATACGCGGTCGCTGTAAGCGGCGGCCTCCGTTGCCAAGGCAACGCTGGCCAATCCGGCAGCGGCCAACGCATATATCCAGGTTTGGGACTTGATCCGTTTTGTCGTCTCACTCATTGCAGGCTTCCTTCTAAAACGCATTGGGAGCTGCAGTTTTGTCTAAGGGACGAGCGTGAGCAGTACCCTGGGGGACAGGGCCGATCGTCTTGCCCCTGGCGAGGGAAAAAATTTGGCCGCCGGAGTGATCTCCGGCGGCCAAATTTGAAAGCCCGTTGGCTCGCAGCAGCCGTTAGCTACGGCGCACCAATCCCACCAGGAACAGCAGGATGAGCGCCCCGAGCAGGGCCGCTACGATGTTGCCGCCGAAGCTCTCGGTATAGAGGCCGAGGCGCGGTGCCAGGACGCCCGCGATGCCGGCGCCAAGGATGCCGACAATGATGTTGCCGATCAGTCCGAAGCCGTAACCCTTGACCAGCAACCCGGCCAGCCAGCCGGCGATGGCGCCTATTACGATCCACGCAAGTATCGATTGCGGCTCAAGCATGTGTTTTTCCTCCGAAGCGCCAGCCAGTTGCGCTGTCCTTAGCTGATATCATGCTTCGGAACTGCCTCGCCAGCTTTGAAACTAAAGCCTTCATTCTGTTGCGCCGGCGCTGGCCAATGGGCGATAGACAATTGATGAGCGAGAAACACGCCGGCAACGCCGAGAACGCGGTGCTTCCTGAAAGCTTTTTTCAGCGTCCGGCGGCCAAGGTTGCGCGCGACCTATTGGGTCATACCCTCGTGCGGAGCCGAGGCTCGACCCTCATTTCATCCATGATCATCGAAACCGAGGCGTACGAAGGCCCGCACGACCTTGCGTCGCATTCCTCGCGCGGCCGCACGAAACGCACCGAGGTGATGTTCGGCCCTCCGGGTCGCTTCTACGTCTATCTCGTCTACGGCATCCACTGGATGCTCAACGTTGTGACGGGTGATGTGGGAGATGCCCAAGCCGTTCTCATCCGCGGCGTCGAGGGTGCTTCCGGCCCGGGACGCGTTGGCGCCGCGCTCAAGATTGATCCCTCGTTAAACGGACGCGCGGCGGTACCGGCTTCGGGGCTTTGGTTTGAGCAGTCGTCGCCTGCGCCCAAGAAGCTGCGCGTCACCAGAACGCCACGCATCGGCGTCGATTATGCCGGCCCCGTGTGGGCCGCAAAGAAGCTCCGCTTCCTGCTCGCATGAGTTTTGGAACTGAAGGAGCGCTAGCTCAGCTCGGCCAGGAGACACTTGAGGACGCCTTGGTCAAAGCGACCATCGAGCGCCGCGTGCGCCGTTTCTATCTTGCCGGTCTCGAGCGTTCCGAGCTGCTCGAATGTCGATAGAATCTCATCGACTTCGGATTCATCGAGCCCCAGCACGTTGCGCGCTTCGATAACACCAAGCTCGATTGCCGCGGCGAAGTGGCCGTAAACCGCGTCCACGTCCATGCGTCGCGCCCCTGCAATGCCGTCGACGTCGAGCCCTTTGCGATGGAGTGCGAGCGTGTGGTTGGCATCCTGTGACAGGCCGTTATCTGGTACCGGCTCAGCCTTGTGTGCGGCGATGGTCGCGAGCAGAGCTGCGCCATAGCGCGCGATCTTGCTCGTCCCTAGGCCTGTGATGCCGTGGAGCGCCGCGGAGTTGGTTGGTCGAGCGGCTGCAAGCTCCGCCAGCGTCACGTCGGTGCAGATGATGTACGGAGGCAGCTTGGCCTCGCTTGCCAGCCGCAGCCGAAGTGCGCGCAGGGCTTCAAAGAGCGGTCGATCGCCGGCTGAGATCGCGATTGCGCTCTTGCTCTGGCGTTTTGACTTGCCGCGGGTTTCCGTTGGTGCGATGCGGACAAGAAAGCGCTCCTCTCCGCGCAGAAGCGGCCGCGCCGCGTCGGTCAGCAGCAATGTGCCGTAGCCCTCGTCATCGCCCGTGATTTTCCCGGCCGCCGCCAGCTGCCGAAAGACGCCTCTCCACGTTGCCTCGTCCACGTCCTTGCCGACGCCGTAGACCGCCAGCTTGTCATGGCTGGACCGCGTGATGCGCTCGTTTAAGCGGCCCATCAGAACGTCGACAAGATAGGTGGCGCCGAAGCGCTGGCCGGTGCGGTAGACGGTGGAGAGCGCCTTCTGCGCCAGCACCGTTCCGTCCGTGGTCTCAGGCGGGCTGATGCAGTTGTCGCAGTTTCCGCATGGCTTGGCGTGGCGCTCCCCGAAATAGGCAAGCAAGGATTGCCGCCGGCAACTCGGCAGCTCGCAGAGCCCGATCAGCGCACTCAGTTTCTGGCGCTGCGATTGTTTATAGGTCTCGGAGCCTTCGCTCTTCTCGATCCACTGCCGCAGCTGCATGAGATCCTGCAAGCCATAGGCCAGCCACGCATTTGCAGCCACGCCATCGCGACCGGCACGGCCGGTCTCCTGGTAGTAGGCCTCGATCGATTTCGGCAGATTGAGGTGGGCGACGAAACGCACGTCCGGCTTGTCGATGCCCATGCCGAAGGCGATGGTGGCGACGACGATGACTTCGTTGTCCTGGCGGAAGCGCTGGAGCACGCTGCGGCGGACCTGCGCGTCGAGACCAGCGTGATAGGCCAGTGCCGTTCTGCCCTTGCCTGCAAGCCAGGCCGCAGTTTCCTCGACGGATTTGCGCGAGAGGCAGTAGACGATGCCGGCATCGTCCGCGTGCTCGGCCTCGATGAACTGCCAGAGTCGCTCGACGCGCGCCCATGGAGCCCATCGTGGAGATGGTGTAGCGGATGTTGGGCCGATCGAAGCTGGCGATGAAACGGCGCGCGGCTTCGAGCTTGAGCTCCCGCACGATCTCCTCGCGCGTGCGCTCGTCGGCTGTTGCAGTCAGCGCGATGCGCGGAACGTTGGGAAACCGTTCTGCTAGGATCTTGAGCTGGCGGTACTCGGGGCGGAAATCGTGTCCCCACTGTGAGACGCAGTGCGCTTCATCGATTGCGAACAGCGAAAGCTCCGTGCGCGCAAGCAGCGCGAGGGTTCGCTCTTGCAGAAGCCGCTCGGGGGAGACGTAGAGAATTTCGACGCCACCCGACGCTATCCTCTTCTCGAGCGCGGTCTGCTCCCGGAAGTCCAGCGTCGAGTTGAGAAACGCCGCCTTCACGCCGGCTTGCGTCAGGGCTTCCACCTGATCCTGCATGAGGGCGATCAACGGTGAAACGACAATGCCGGTGCCGGGTCTTACGAGGGCAGGGATCTGATAGCACAGCGACTTGCCGCCGCCTGTCGGCATAAGCGCGAGTGCGTCGCCGCCGGCGATGACCGTCGCAATGATGTCGGCCTGGTGGGAGCGGAATTGCCGGAAGCCGAACACGTCGGCCAGCACTTGCTGCGCCCGGTCGAGCGGGACACCAGAATCGCTGACCTTTCGCGCCGCAGTGCGAGTCATTGCCCTAAATCACTATGCTGTCGATGCCTTGGACTCGGTAGCGTGATTCGAGGTTGTTACGTCTGCCGGCGGCGAGTTTATGTGCGGTGGTGCTTTGGCGACAGGAAGAGCAAATGCAAGCGGGGGCGTTCAGGCACCGCTAACGATTCGGGGATCGAAGCAACGGGCGGATGCAGCGTTACGACCCCAACTGAAACACCGTCTACACCATATGTCCGACCCGACGTGGCGCCTTGTCCGCTCATTCAGCAATCTGTGTCACGCTATTCGGGCGTGATCTGAAAGCGGGCCAGAACCATGACGACATACGCAGAACTCCTCGCCGCGCGAGGTGCGGTTCGATCAGCGCTCGACATTGAAATCTTGTCAGTGGCGACAGCGGTGCCTACGCACGTCACCGGGCAGCAGGATATCGCCGAACGCGCGCACAAGATTTATCCGCAGTATGCGCGTCTCGATGCGCTCTATACCAACACCGGGATCGAGCGGCGCTACTCGGTGGAGCCGAAAGAGTGGTACCTGCAGACGCACACCTGGGAGGAGCGCACGGCAACGTACCAGCGCAACGCGCTCGACCTTTTGGAAAAGGTTGCAGTGCAAGCGGTTGCCGAGGCCGGTCTTAAGCTGCGCGACATCGACACGATCGTCACCAACACGATCACGGGGCTCGCGATCCCCAGCCTCGAAGCACGACTGATGAATCGCCTGGCCTTCCGCCCAGACGTCCAGCGGTTGCCGATTTTTGGTCTCGGCTGCGGCGGCGGCGTTGCCGGCATCTCGCGCGCAGCGCGCATGGCCCAAGCTCAGCCTGGTTCCAACGTGCTGTTCCTCACCGTTGATCTGTGCTCGCTCTGCCTGCGCATCAATGACCCGACCCTCACCATGTTCGTCGCTGCGGCGCTATTTGGCGACGGAGCGGCAGGCGTCGTGCTGCGGTCCCCTGGTGGGGGAAGTGCTGATGGAGAAAGCAGTCCGGCGCGCGCGCGCATTCGGGCCATCGGCGAATACTTCTGGTCGAAGACCGAGCACATCATGGGTTGGGACATCAAGAACGATGGCTTCGGCATCGTATTGAGTGCCGATTTGCCAACCTTGATGCGCGAGCGGCTGGGCGAGGCGTTGCTGCCGTTCTTTGCGCGCGAGGGGCTCGCGCTGGAAGACTTTGACGGGTTTCTCTTTCACCCGGGTGGAAGCAAGGTTCTGGCCACGGCAGAGGATGCGCTCGGTCTGTCGCGCGATCAGCTCCGCTACTCCTGGCAGGTGCTGCGCGACTACGGCAACATGTCGTCGGCAACGGCGCTATTCGTGCTGAAGGAAGCGCTGGGTGACCGCGCCCATGGACGCTTCTTGATGGCGGCGTTTGGCCCCGGCTTCTCCGGCTACTTTATCGTGCTCGAGCTCTGATCTTGATCTTTCGCCCAGTCCAGCTCCGATAGGCCCATTCGCCGGCAAACGAGGCCGCCGCGATGAGCACGAGCGCGGCGATGGCAGCAGGCTGTTGCTGATACGTGTAGACGCTGAGAATTGCGAACATGGCGAGGCACGTAATCAGCGACAGCGTCACGATGATCGCGTTGGCACGGGTTTGCTTGAGGACCAGCAGATGCCCGCCGTTCACGGCGGCATAAACCAGAAGAAAGGCCGCGCTTCCCATCATGGCAATGCCGGATAGATCGAAGCACAGCATCACCACCACGACGAGCGCCGCGGTGAGCAACAAACCGCCCGTCGCCTGCTTCCACTCTAGGCGTGACAGTCTGGCCGGCAGCTCGCCATCGCGGGCGATCATGTAGCAGACATTCGCGGAGCCAAAGAGTGTGGCGTTGATCGCGGATGCGGTTGAGAACAGCGCGGCGACGGCGATGAGACGGAAACCCACCTCTCCCAGAAAAGGCTTGGCGGCTTCCGCCAGCGCGTAATCTCGCGCGCGCTCGATCTCGGCGTTCGTCAGATTGCCCGTTACTGTCAGCGCCACGGCGAGGTAGAGGATGATCACAAGGATCACGGCCGTGTACAGCGCGCGCGGCAGCGTCACCTGGGGGTTGCGCATATCGCCGGCCGCATTGGCTATAAGCCCGAAGCCTTCGTAGCCGATAAAAAGCACTCCAGCTCCGAACAGGATCGATTGACTGCCGGGCCACAACTCAGGCGAGAGGTTCTCAGGCTTGACGAACCACAGGCCCGTGGCCGCGAATACAACGAGGATGGCGAGTTTGACGGCGACAATAATTGTCTCGCCCCGTCCCATGACTTTGGCGCCAAACGCGTTCACGACCGTCACCAGGAGCACCGAACCGATCGCCAAGGATTTGAGCAGCACCGCAGACGGCGCTTCGGTGATGAACGTTGCGGCGTAGCTGCCGAACGCCGTCGCATAAAGTGCCAGCGAGATGATGTAACCCGCCCACATGAACAGGTTGAGACCGCCGGCAAATACCCCGTCGCCAAATCCTTCAACCAGAAAGTGCACGGCTCCGCCGGCGGATGGAAAGGTCGCGCCGAGTTTGGCATAGGAATACGTGGAGAGGAGCGCGACGACGCCACCGATGGCAAATGCCAGCCACATGGCGTTGCCGGCAGCCTGCGCGACGACACCGAGAATCGAAAAAATTCCTGCGCCCACCATGCCACCGATGCCAATCGACACAGCCGCTACCATGCCGATTTGGCCGGCGCGCGATTGAGCTGGAGGAGAGCGGTTTGAAGAGCTTTGGGGCATGCCACTCGCTGAGTGTTGAGCTGAGTGGCTAGCGGTAAGGCGATTCTCTCAACAAGGCTGACGCCAATCAGCCCGCTCGTGGCCGCCTCGAAGGATTTTTTATTTTGGCTGAATGTTCGACGGCGGTTTGATTACATCCTTGTTGGCCGGATCTGGGTCCGGATCCGGTGGCGCCTTTTCTATTTTAGGATCGGGATCGGCTTTTGGCTTGATCACTTCGGTGTCGGGCGGCAGCTGCGTAGAGGGCACAGGACCATCCGGCTTGGTACCGTCTTGGACCAGCTGAACGTTGGGCTGCGCCAAAGCTGTGCCCGAATGCAGAGCCACACCGAAAACAAACAAGAAGGGGAGCGCACGCCGCATCAGTCAATCTCGCGCGTTGGGCTTCCGCTGTCGCCTGGCGGATCTTTGATCGATGCAAGCGCTGCTTGATAGTGGCGCTTAGCCTCTTCCAGATGCTTTTTTGCGTCGTCGCTACGCATAAAAATCGCGTTGCGCGCCGCGCTTCGCAATTCGTTCTCGAGATCCCACAGGGATTTCAACACAGGATGAATATTTTCAGACATTGTCGCCACCATGTGAGACTGATGACGCTAAAACTCGCCGCTCGGGGCATCGTTCCCTGCGGATCTGGCCGCAGGCTTTGGCCCTTTCGCTAGGGCCCCAGCCGCGGAGCAGCGGGAGTAACAGGTGCGGTACCGTTCAAATTTGACCGCGCGCGCAGGCATTCCCCGACGCATATCGCGGGCGGGCCGTCTGCCTGCTCTTGTTGACGCGTCATCTGATTGATTTGATCGATCTGGGCATCGACCTCTTGCTCGGTGCGGGCCGCAAAACGGACTGTTTGCGGACCCAGCGAGGTAAACTGCACAACGAACACGTTGTTACGTTCGCCTTCAGCGCGCGCGCGCTCGGCGTCGACTTGTTCTCTCAGCAGGTGGATGAGCGTTGCATCGCGATCTGAATGCAGGATGTGGGCGCCAACCGCATCGTCGATAAAGGCATCCAAGGCGGGCAACGGCTCGACGGCCGGCAACCGGAAGACTTCTGGTGCGGTCAGGCAGCGCACGGCTGAGCACCTCGTGATCGATAGCCGCCTGCGCTTCGCGCTGGCGCTCGCTTTCCTGGAAGGCATCCCATACGTCCTGGTGCCACTTCGTCACCTGGTCGAGCATGGCCTTGCGCGCCCGCCAAGCCGCCTCATACGTCGCAACGTCGACGTGCTGCCACTGAGGTCCGAAATTGGCGACGGCGAAGTACATTTCTTCCGCGCGTCGCTGGCTGTTTCCGGCAGCGCGCAAGGCAAAATAGAAAACCTTGTGCACCGCCTCGGCGCTCACGCCTTTGCGGCGAATGTAAAAATCATGGATGACGGCCGCCTTGACGTAGCTGTCGGTCCAAGGTCCTCCGATGAGCGTGCGGAAGAACAAGGGTATGGAGGCGCCGTCCGTCTGAAATCCCGCCGGCACATCCCAATGCCGTCCCTTGGGATCGATGTAGCCGAACTGGGCGCTCAGCTCGCGCAGCTGGCCAAGCTTGCCGCCGTCGATCCATTTTTCCTTGAGTGCGAGAGGAACCTTGAAGCAGCCGTACTGTTCGTCGGGCGCGCACTTCATATCGAGATTGAAGCATCGCGCTTGCGGTTCGGCCGCGTCGAAGGCGCTGATATCCACGAACGCACACGTGTTCGACGGCTCGTCAAGCGAAGCCGCGTGCGCATATGCCGGGATCAGAAGAACTAGGAGGTGGACGATCTGCCGAATCATGGGCCGCTCAATGGCCTAATTGCCTTGCAGTGCTCTGCCACTCAGACCGGTGGTCGGATCGAGGGCCACGCGCGCCAAGCGATGAACACGAGAAGAGAGACAAAAAAGGCGATCATGTCCCAGCGTCCGTCGGCGGCAAGAGGCGGAATGAAATAGATCACTCCGGACGCCACAACGGCGAAAACGATCACGAAAAAATAGCGTACGCCCTGCATGCCGTCGTCCCCTGCGCAGCTGACATTAGCTGCTGCTAGCGCACCGGTCGAGCGCCTAAGTCCGCGCGGTTAACCAGTGAGAGCGCGTGCCGGCGCTATTTATTGCGCCCGCCTTGCAACCAACTGCGCGGGCTGCGAGTTCCTCACGCCAGAGAGGGGCAATTTGTTTGCAATCCAGGCACCTGTGAGTGTTTTTCGGTGTGCGCTGGTCATCGCCTGCATACGGGCTGCTCTGGCGCTCATTTCTGGCGATGCCCTACAACTCTCGCCGTATTGGGAAGGCGCTTGGGAAGTTTGATTGGCGGGCCGAGTGATCCTCTTGAAGAGCAACTGAACCCGCTGACAAGTCGGCGGCGCCCCATCTTGAACCCAGGAGGATTTGTGCCCCGCTTCAAGCTCGCGTCCATGCGGGTCACTGCCGTTTTTACCCTCGTAGGCTTGGCGGTTCTGCTCGCGATGGTTGCGACGTCGTTCTGGATGCTGCAGCGAACGCGAGCATCCACGGATGCCGTGCTGAGCACGCGTGAGGTTCGCAGCTCACTGGTCGATTTGCTGTCGGTGATCCAGGATGCCGAGACGGGACAACGCGGATACCTGCTGACCGGCGAGGACCGTTATCTGCAGCCCTACGAAGCAGCACTTCGACAAGTGGAGCCAAGCTTAAAACGTCTTCAGGTCGCACTTTCGCGTTCTGGCGAAGACGAGCAATTGCTAGTGCCCCTGCGCGCCGCGATCACCGCAAAGGTCAACGAGCTTGCGCAGACCGTCGGGCTGAAGCGGGCGGGCAAGGCCAACGAAGCATTGGCGGTCGTGCTGACCGATCGCGGCAAGGAAACGATGGACGCCATTCGCAATCAGCTGCGCGATGAGACGGGGAGAGTAGAGGGGAGGCTCTATTCGAATATCGCCGATCAAAGGTCGAACGCGAACGCCTTGCGATGGATGATCCTGACAGGAGGACTGCTGATTTTGATTGCGGGGGGCGGGGCGGCATGGGCACTCACTTCATATACGCGCGAGCTCAGGCAGGCCCGCATCGAGGTTGATGCGCTGAACAGCGGCCTTGAGGGGCGTATCCGCGAACGGACCGCGGACTTGCAACGCGCCAACGAGGAAATTCAGAGGTTCGCCTACATTGTGAGCCACGACCTGCGCGCTCCATTGGTGAACGTGATGGGCTTCACCAGTGAGCTTGAGACGTCGCTCGTGGCGATGCAGACGCTGACGGCTGATCCGGCAATCACGACCTCGCCGGCGGGAGTGGCGGCCAAAGCCGTCGTCGATACCGATGTTCCCGAGGCGATATCCTTCATCCGCACCTCGACCCAGAAAATGGATTCCTTGATCAACGCCATCCTCAAGCTCTCGCGTGAGGGCCAGCGGACGCTCAATCCCGAGCGGGTCGACCTGCAACAACTGTTCGATGGCATCGCCGCGAGTGTGCAGCACCGACTGACGGAATCGGGTGGCGAGCTTCTCATCGACAAGTCGCTGCCCACAGTGGTGAGCGACCGCTTGGCCCTGGAACAGATATTCGGCAACCTCGTCGACAACGCCATCAAGTATCGTTCCCGGCAGCGTCCTCCGTTGATCGAGGTGCGGCTGCGGGAAGATCGCGGAGGGTCGGTGGTGATCGAGTTGCAGGATAATGGGCGCGGAATTGCGGGTCAGGATCACGAGCGCGTTTTCGACCTATTCCGGCGCGCGGGTGCCCAGGATCAAGCAGGAGAGGGCATTGGGCTCGCGCATGTGCGCGCCCTCACGAGGCGTCTGGAGGGGCAGATAACCTTGACATCGGAGCTGGGTGTCGGCACGACGTTTCAGATCAAATTACCACGTATCTTGCGCATTAAATCGGAGCAGTTAAGTGAGCTCAGAAGCTAGACCTGTGTCGATCGTCATGATCGAGGATGATGACGGACATGCGCGCCTTATCGAGCGAAACATTCGCCGTGCGGGCGTCGAAAACGAGTTGATCCCGTTCACAACCGGGACGGCCGCTCTGGAATTCCTGCTTGGGCCCGACCAGTCGGGTGAGGTTAGCTCCAAGAAACAGCTGCTCGTCCTTCTCGACCTCAATCTTCCCGACATGACCGGCATTTCGATCCTCGAGAAGATCAAGGCCAACGAGCATACCAAACGGTCGCCGGTCATTGTCCTGACCACCACGGACGACGCGCGCGAAATCCAGCGCTGCTACGACTTGGGAGCGAACGTGTACATCACCAAGCCGGTGGACTACGAGAACTTCGCCAATGCTATCCGCCAGCTTGGCTTGTTCTTCGCGGTCATGCAGGTTCCGGAAACACTGTGACATCGCGCCCCGCCCGAGTTCTTTATATCGACGATGATGCCGGTCTGGCCCGGCTCGTCGAAAAGGCCCTCCGCGCGCGAGGCTTTGATTTCGAGCACGCCGCTTCGGGCGATGCGGGGCTACAGCGCCTGCAGACTGAGCAGTTCGACATCGTTGGGCTCGATCATCACATGCCCGGCCACACTGGCCTGGAAATCCTTCCTAGAATCCAGGAGCTGCCGAATGCTCCGCCGGTCGTCTATGTGACGGGTTCAGAGGACAGCAGGGTTGCCGTCGCGGCCTTGAAGGCCGGCGCGATCGATTATGTCTGGAAAGACGTGCAGGGGCATTTTCGCGAGCTTCTCGTAGAGTCCGTCATAACGTCTCTCGCAAAAGAGAAGTTGCGCCGCGACAAGGAGGCGGCGGATCGTGAGGTGCTTGCAGCGCGCGACCGCGCCGAGCTCCTTCTGCGCGAGGTGAACCATCGCGTTGCGAACTCGCTGGCGATCGTTGCAGGCCTGGCGCGCATGCAGCGCGCGATGGTCACGGACGAAGCGGCAAAGCACGTGATCAACGAGATGGAAGCGCGAATTCTTGCCGTCGCAGGCGTGCACAAACGGCTCTACACGTCGCAAGATGTTCAAACGGTCGACGTCAAAGCCTATCTTACCGGCCTCGTGGAAGAGCTGAGCGCAGCAATGCAGGCGTGGGGCAGCAATCACAACATCAAGCTGCAGGCTGAGCCCATGACGTTGCCGACCGACAAGGCGGTCTCGCTCGGCATCATCGTCACGGAGCTGGTGACGAACGCTTATAAGTACGCCTACACAGGCAACCAGGCGGGCGACATCCGCGTGAGCATGAATCGTGTTGGGTCACAGGCGTGCCTCAGCGTCGAAGACGATGGTGTCGGCTGGTCTCGATCAGACCCCGCGACGGGAACCGGCCTTGGCACCCGGGTGATCAAAGCAATGTCGACCAATTTTGGCGCGGAGATCACCTATCCCCCTACCGCTCGCGGGACAAAGGCGATGCTCTGTTTTGATCTCGAAATCCTTTGATCTCGAAGTCTAGACATCGCACTTGATGCATCTAGAGAGACGCGTGCCGAGGGGCGCGCTTGCGAGCATTCATGGCCATCAACGTCTCAGTTCAAACGGTCCACCCACGAAAACTGGCGGTGGTCACACGCCAGGTGACAATCGGCGCTGTCGGTACCGCTTTCCGTCCCGCCTTGGATCAAGTCTGGAGTTTTTTGCGAAGCCAACCCGGTCTTCGCACCGACGGCCACAACGTGTTTTTGTATCATCATCCCGCTCAACGCAGCGCTCCAATGAATGTCAACTTCGGGGTGGAGGTGACGCGTGCATTTACGCCGTCGGGAGAAGTCCACGCGACCGATACCCCTGCCGGTGAGGCCGCGGTGGCCGTTCATGTCGGCGCTTATGACGACATGAGGGTTACGCACGATGCCATCCATGCGTGGGCCAAAGCGCACGGACGATCAATCGGGGGTCAATCGTGGGAAGTCTACGGTGATTGGTTCGACGACCCGGCCAAGCTTGAGACCACGATCATCTATCTCCTGGCGTGAGAAATCCTGACCCTCTGCGGTCTCGGACTAAAAGAATGTGCCGAGGAACGCCGCCGCCTTATCCGAGATGCCGCCAATCTTGTTCGTTGCTTGACGATAGAACTTGAAATTGAGCTCAGCTCCCGGCTGGCCGTCCTTCCAATTCGTTAGCCGTTTCAGCTCGCTGCGGCCCAGCGGGCGCTTCGCCAAAGCTGTGCGTCTGATGGCGACGCTCACACACGGCGTTTGCCGGGCGATGCCGCGCTTCTTCGGTATAGCCTCTGCGGACGTGACGATGCCGCGGGCGATGAGGCCTTGCCCGCCCTCATTCTCGCTCGCGAACAGGAAAACTGTATCGCCCTCTGCGATATTCTTGCCTCCATACATTGTCTTCTGCGCCGCGAACGCGATCGTTTTCGCGTTCGCGTCGCGTATCTCGGCTTTGATCACGAATGCCGCCATGTCATCTCCCGCCCCTATTAGGTGCGCTGAGTGGGGATCGGTCAACTCCGCAAACCTGGCGCCTCGTGCCCGGTGCGCGCCACGTATTCGGTATAGCCGCCGCCATAGTTATGAATGCCGTCAGGCGTCAGCTCGAGCACCCGGTTGGAAAGCGCAGCCAGGAAATGCCTGTCGTGCGAGACGAACAGCATCGCCCCCTCGTATTCCGCCAAGGCCTTAATCAGCATCTCTTTGGTTGTCATGTCGAGGTGGTTCGTCGGCTCGTCCAGCACAAGAAAATTCGGCGGGTCGTAGAGCATCTTCGCCATGACGAGACGTGCCTTCTCGCCGCCTGACAGCACGCGACACCGCTTTTCCACGTCGTCGCCGGAAAACCCGAAGCAGCCGGCAAGCGAACGCAGCGAGCCGTGGCCCGCCTGCGGAAAGGAATCCTCCAACGTCTGAAACACCGTGCGCTCGCCATCGAGCAGATCCATGGCGTGCTGGGCGAAGTAGCCCATCCTCACGCTCGCGCCGAGGTTGACCGTGCCCGCGTCTGGCTGCGCCGAGCCCGCCACCAGCTTCAGCAGGGTCGATTTGCCCGCGCCGTTGATGCCCATGACGCACCAGCGTTCCCGGCGGCGTACTTGGAAATCCAGCCCATCGTAGATGGTGTGGTTCCCATACCTTTTGTGCACGTTCTTGAGACTGACCACGTCCTCACCCGAACGCGGTGCCGGCTGAAACTCGAACATGACAGTCTGGCGGCGCTTTGGCGGTTCCACCCGGTCGATCTTGGCCAGCTGCTTGACGCGGCTCTGCACCTGCGCGGCATGCGAGGCGCGCGCCTTGAAGCGCTCGATGAACTTGATCTCCTTGGCGAGCATCGCCTGCTGACGGTCGAATTGGGCCTGCTGCTGCTTTTCGTTCAGCGCCCGCTGCTGTTCGTAGAACTCATGATTGCCCGAGTATGTCGTCAGACCCCCGCCGTCGATCTCGACGATCTTGGTGACGATGCGGTTCATGAACTCGCGATCGTGCGAGGTCATCAGCAGCACGCCCTCATAACTCCTCAGAAATTGCTCGAGCCAGATGAGGCTCTCAAGGTCGAGGTGATTGCTCGGCTCGTCGAGGAGCATGGCATCGGGACGCATGAGAAGGACCCGCCCCAGGGCGACGCGCATCTTCCAGCCGCCTGAGAGCGCACCGACGTCGCCGTCCATCATCTCCTGGCTGAACGAGAGACCGGCTAGCACCTCGCGCGCCTTGCCTTCCAGCGCATAGCCTCCAAGCTCCTCAAAGCGCGCCTGCACCTCGCCGTAGCGGTCGACGATGGCTTCCATTTCGTCGGCCCGGGCGGGATCCGCCATGGCAGCCTCGAGCGTCTTGAGCTCGGCGGCCACCTCGCTTACAGGACCCGCGCCGTCCATCACTTCGGCGACCGCGCTGCGGCCGGCCATCTCACCCACATCCTGGCTGAAGTAGCCGATGGTAGCACCGCGATCGACGGCGACCTGGCCCTCGTCGGGCTCCTCCTCGCCAATGATCATGCGGAACAACGTCGTCTTGCCGGCGCCGTTCGGACCGACGAGTCCAACCTTTTCACCTCTGTTGAGAGCCGCTGAGGCTTCAATGAAGAGGATCTGGTGACCGTTCTGCTTGCTGATACTGTCGAGGCGAATCATGTGTGCATTGTTTTCCCGAGATGTCCGGGGCAGCCTTAAAACATACGGCCAGCCCGCGGAAGGGCGTTCCGTGGCCCGCGACATTCGTTCTCAAGTCAGAAGCTTGGGGCAAGCTTCGCCTGTCGTGTCCCTGGGGAAGGGAGCGCAGGCGAGTTGGCCCGTCGCCGCGCCTACTCGGTGACTTCGAGGATCAAGGCGTGGTCGGCGATTTTTAGGTCGACCTCTCTCACGCCCTTCAGCTCCTTCACCGGTGTTAGCCCGAGCGCGACATCGTAGATCTTCACTGAGTGGCTCGTGGCGAACTCAATTCTGACGTCGTCGCTGCCGGACACTCGCTCCCCCCAGAGCACGAGTGCGAACGATCCGTCGCCTTTGTGGAGCAGCAGATCGTGCACCGTGGGCGGCTGGGCCGCGATTGCGTAACTCAATTTGCGCGGTTCAGGATTAGGGGTGTGATCGGCCAAAATTGCCGTCAGGTTGTGGATTTGGGTCGCGGCCGGCTTCGGCTTCGAATTGCGATCGAAGATTCCATAGGAGTCTTCCCCGCCCTCGCCATCGCGCAGCTGATAAAGAAACGTGTAGCGGAATCCGCGTTTGAACTGCGCGAGGTAGGTGTTGATCAGCAGTCGCGCCTGTATCTCGCGGCCGTTGGGCTGTTCGTCGCTCAGCCATCCTGTCTCGGTCGTGACGCGAGGCAGATCGAGCAGGTCCTTCTTGTCGTAGCCGAGGAAGCTGTTTCGCCACGTGACGCCGTTGTTGCCGTAGAGCCCATCCCATCGCTCATTCAAGGTCGGATCGGCCGCGTTCCAAGCCTGGTTGTCAGTGTGCTTGTGACCGTTGCCGATGACGTAGTTATGCAGCGCGACGTAGTCGGCGAAGCGCGTTCCGGCCGGAAGCAGCGTATCCACGCCTTCGGGGATCGTCAGGAACTGCAGCCCGACGTTGTCGTTTTCGGCGCCGGCTTCCGAAGGACTGAAAACGGGGTACTTGGCGAGCGCTGGGTCCGCTTTGACCGCTGCGTACACATCGCGCTGGAAGTAGGCGACCGGAAGCCACGTTCCCGATCCGCCGCCTTGCTGACCTTTATAAGTGAGCGGAAAATTGTTGGGCTCGTTTGGCCCCTCCAGAGCAAGCAGCGCGTCCGCGGCTGCCAGCGCTTTAGCGCTGTTGATGAAGTGACGGAGGATGCCGCCGTTGGCGAATATCGCCGCCCGTACGCCGGTCTTCTGCGCGAGCGCAACTGTATCGAACACGTTGCCAAATCCGGTTCGGACTGCCCGGATGCCGAGGTATTGCAACGGTTGCACGTATGACGCCGCTGCGTAGCCCTGGTCGATGTGAATGTTGATACCGAGCGAGCTCAGGTATTTGTCCGCGCTGGTACTTTCGACGCTGGGGATCGCAGCTCGGGGCCGCGTATCGATCTCCGCGCGTTCGCCATCGGTGCCTGCCGCGAGCAAAGCACAACTGCACGCGAGCAGCACAACGGCAAACGCCCCGATACAAGGTCTCCGCCAGTCCAAAGGCCCGCTCCAGAATGCGCGAGCACGTCACGCTCGCAGGCATTCATCGACCCAATGGGACCCTGCAGCACAATCCCGCCAATAGGGGTAGTCCGAGGTTGCGCCCGCATTTGCGCTGCATCACGGGCGTTCAATTCGAGGACTGCTTCAGATTTCCGTTCGAGCCGAAAGAATTACGCAGCTCGGAGTAGGAGCGTTTGCGGTTTCGCTTTTCCTCCGCCGCGGCCTGAAGTAGCTCGCGCCCCTTGCCGAGCGGGATTCGTCCCGGACTGTTTGACCGTCCGTTACCGTTGACCGGTTTGCCGTGATGTTGTGCGGAACGGAAATATGCGTCGAACGCCCGCATGATCTCCACATCGCTCATACCTTTGCGCATGTGCAACTTCCTTCTGCTACGCACGCGCCGATTGGGCGCGCGATGGTCCAAAGAGTGTTATCGATGGTTGACGGGTGCACTCAACGCAACAGAGCTTTGCTTGGCTTTGGGGGCCATAACCGTTTTGTCGGCCACGATAAGGCTGGCCAGAAGTGCAGCGCATGCCAGGGCGCACACGATCGAAGCGTTGCGATCGTCGTTATCTTTGCTTTCGACATTCATTGGGCAACTCCGGTTTTCGGCGTGAGTGAAAGCGCAAGGCAAACGGGGTGCCTTGTCGGGTTCATACGCAGAACTTACGGGGTTGCTTAAAGAACGAGGCCGGCCGCAGTTGGTTCCGCCAAGGTGCAGTCCGCGGCCTCGAGTTTGACGGCGAATCATCTGGACGCCGCGCAGGCGACATCGAGTGCGCGCAGGGATGAACCGTTGCGATGCCGTCGCACCCCAGGCACGCCCAATAATCTCGAAGCATGCGAACCGGAGTTGACGGGCGCCGCGACTTCCTGTGTGAAACAGGGCGTGTCCCACCCAACCCGCATGTAGCCAATGATCCTCTATCTCGAAATCGGCTTCTTTCTGCTGGCGGCGATTGCCGCGCTCGGCGTTGCTGCCAATCGGCTGCGTTTGCCGCCGTCGATCCTTCTCGTTGTCGCCGGTGCGGGTCTTGCCATGATCCCCGGCCTGCCACGCGTCGAACTCGCGCCCGAGCTCGTGTTGCTGCTCGTGCTGCCGCCGGTGATCTACTCCGCCGGCGTCTCGATGAGCTGGCGCGAGTTCCGCTTTAGTCTGCGCCCGATTGCGCTGCTCGCAATCGGGTGCGTGGTGTTCACCACCTGCGCAGTGGCAGCAGCCGTACATTGGCTGCTGGACTGGCCCTGGGCCGTCGGTTTCGTGCTGGGCGCCATTGTGGCGCCTCCCGACGTTGTTGCGCCGCTTGCGATCGCGCGCCGCTTTGGCCTGCCGCGGCGGCTGCTCGTCATCCTGGAAGGTGAGGGGCTCGCCAATGATGCGACGGCGCTCGTTCTCTATCGCTTCGCCATTGCCGCTGTCAGTACCGGCGCCTTCTCGCTCAGCGAAGCCAGCGAGCGCTTCGTGCTGATAGTCGTTGGCGAGATTGGTTTCGGGATCGGCGTCGGCTGGGTCATGCTGCGCCTGCGGCGCGCTGCCAACGACCCCCGCGTTGAGATTATCCTGTCGCTGCTCACTCCCTACCTGGCCTACTGGGTGCCCGAGCAATCGGGCGGGTCCGGCGTCCTAGCTGCCGTTGCCGCCGGGCTCTACGTGAGCTGGAACGGGCCGCGTCTGATCTCGGCTGCAACGCGCCTTCAGGGTGTCTTCTTCTGGGGCTTGTCGATCTACATTGTCGAGGGCCTTCTATTCCTTCTCTGTGGCTTGCAGGCGCGTACGATCTTCGAACAGGCTGACGGGGTAGCCCTGCGGGATCTGCTGATGACGGCCGCGGTGACGATAGCCGTTATTATCGTGGCTCGGTTCGTATGGATCTATCCGGCCACCTATCTTCCGCGATGGCTAAGTCCCTCGCTGGCGCGCCGCGATCCGTCGCCCCGATGGCAATGGCCGTTTGTCCTCTCATTCACCGGCATTCGCGGCGTCGTCTCACTCGCTGCGGCGCTTGCCATACCGTTTGCCACTGCTGGGGGGACGTCGTTTCCAAAGCGCGACATGATCCTCGCCATCACATTCATCGTCATTGTGGTCACGCTTGTAGGGCAGGGCCTCCTGCTGCCGACCGTGATCCGGTGGTTGGGACTCGCCAAAGATGTTGCTGTCGAGCGGGAGGGAGAAGTCGCCGATGAGCTCACCGCACGCCTGGGCGCCACGCGAGCCGCGCTCGCGCGCATCGAGGAGCTCGCGCAAGACGGCCAACTGCCCGACGACTTAGTCGACGGATTGCGCGAGTATCATGGTGCTCGGTTGCTTCAATTGCAGCGCGCGCAAAGCGAGTCCGAGTGGGCTCGCATGGCCGACGAGCTCGCACTCGATTTGATCGAGGCTCAGCGCCGGCACATTCACCAAGCGCTCCGCGACGGGACGATCAGCGATAAATCGCGCCGCCGGGTCGAGCGCGATCTCGATCTGCTCGAGGCAAAGACCCGCCACGATTTCCGTGCTGAGGCTGGCGGCGCGTAGGGGCTCGACGCGCCCGTAATCAGCGCCTGTGCCACGCCTGGGGCATTCTTGATTGTTGGGGTTTGGCCGACCATCTATGGGCATGGCCATGAATGACCCCAAAGAACCCGTCCACGACGATATCGTTTACCCTTCCGCGATCCCATTCGTCTTGGTCCACGTCGCATGTTTTGCGGCGATATGGACGGGCGTGACCTGGGAGGCGCTCGCAATTTGTGTGGCCCTGTACTGGCTGCGCATCTTCGCGATCGGGGCCGGCTACCATCGCTATTTTTCGCACCGCGCTTACGCGACGAGCCGTTCGTTTCAGTTCATCCTTGCGTTCCTGGCACAGAGCACCGCGCAGAAGAGCGTCCTCTGGTGGGCTGCGAAGCACCGGCATCATCATCTGCATTCCGACACCGAGGAAGACGTCCACTCGCCGCGGCAGCACGGGTTTTTCTACAGTCACGTAGGTTGGGTGTTCGCGCGCAGGCACGACGATACGGATCTATCGAAGGTGGCCGATTTGGCGAGGTATCCCGAGCTGCGCTGGCTGCATCGATGGGAGCTGTCGCCCGCGGTCCTTCTTGCTGGCGCCTGCTATCTGGCGGCTGGTTTGCCGGGGCTCGTCGTTGGTTTCCTCTGGAGCACTGTGCTCGTCTACCACGCCACATTTTGCATCAACTCGCTGGCGCACGTCAGCGGTTCGAAGCGCTACGTGACCGGCGACAACTCGCGCAACAACTGGCTTTTGGCAATATTCACAATGGGCGAGGGGTGGCACAATAATCACCACGCCTTTCAGAGCAGCGTTCGGCAAGGCTTCAAGTGGTGGGAGTTCGATCCAACCTATTATCTGCTGCGGGCCCTGTCGTGGTCGGGAATTGTATGGGATTTGAAAACGCCGCCCGAGCGAGTGCTGCGCAATGAGCAGAGGTTGGGCGCCCGCGTCGTCAATCGTGCGGCCGAGCAACTTGCCGCGCGCTTCAACTCCGACCGAATTGCGCTGGCAATCACCTCTGCGCTGAACGGCCATGACCTCATTGCGCTGCGCCAAAAGCTTCAAGACACGCGCTCCTGCGTTGCGAGCGCGCTCGCCGCATTCGATATCTCCTGCATTCCAAGTCGCCAAGAGCTCATCGCCGAAGCGAAGGTGATGTTCGCGAGGACGCCGTCATTGGATGATATAGTCAATCGTGCGTACGACCTCATTCTTGCCTCGATTGGGATGGAACTGCTGGCGGAACAGCCCTCGAGCTCTCCTTAAAGGAGCGTTCACGTTTGGCTCTTCCGCAATCAATTCTGTCAGAGATACCCTGCGACGTATGGTGTCGCGTGGCGGTGAGCTTGATTAACACGTCAGCTGAAACCGAATTTGCGCGGCCTGCGCACTTGCGAAGCGGGTGCGAATGTGGGCAAGCTACTGTTGGCCTGAGGCGCGCAAGTGGACGATCAGCAACCCTATCGCACGATCATTCGCCACTCGATCAACGCGTTGCTACCGAGCGCGAAGTACGCCCTCACGTTTGACCAAATTGGCGACGCTTTCCCGCCGGGTATGGTGGGAAACAATATCCACCCCCGGGCGTTGGGGGATATGTGTGCGTTCGCCAAGGACGTAAACTGCACCGTTGCGAAAGATGACAAGGCGAAGGCCTTTATCTTCATCAAGCGGAATTAAGGTCGTCGTCTCCTTGCTGGCTGCGCAGTCGCGAAGGAGTTTAGACGGTTGCAAAACAACGCGGAGACAGTAGCTATTATGGATCCAATCAAGACCGAGCCGGGCGCGACGACGACGACGGACGAACCGATCATCCCGCTCGCTCAGCGCAAGACCATGGCTACGCTGCTTCCCCACGATTGCCGTTGGCCGATCGGTGACCCCCAGGCTGCCGAGTTCTATTTCTGCGGCAAGCGCAAGCAGGATGGCCATCCCTACTGCGACTTCCACATGCGCCGTGCCAGCTCGCCGAGCCGGGCGCGCACCATGACCTACCGTCCGCGCGACGCGGCTTAAGCGCCGCTAGCGCCCTTGGCGCACAGCTACCTCAATCGCTAAGAGGCTGCTATTTAATCCGCATCGGACAACGGGTTGGCGGCCTTGCCGTCGGGTCCGTTGACCTGCGTGAAATGCGTGAGCTTGTTTGCGTCGCAAACGTACATCCACTTGTGATCGAAGAGCTCCCCATCACGGATGAAGCCGAAGACGGCGTCCCCTTTCTTGCCGCGCCAGAACAGCGTTGGCGGCGTCGGGGTAGCGATTTTGTCCCAGTCGGGCTCGATGAACTCGTCAATCGGCTTCCACTGGATCACGAGGCGTCTCCCTGGTGTTTGAAATTCCCCTGCCGGCGGGACGGGGTTGTGGGCAGCTTGCTGGCTAGATGACACGACTCGACAGCACGTGTCCCGGCTCTAGCATGTTGCTGCGTAGGGCACCGGTTCTGCCGCAACGGCGGCTCTTGTAAAATAGGTTCGAGCGGCCCGGCATATGCTCGGGGCTTGAGTTCGTGCGGGAGCTGAAAATATTAGTCGGGACTTTGTCGCGCCCAATCAATGGCTGCCGCTCATCACCTGCTCGCCCACCCAGCCGCTCACGCCTAAGGTGATGGCCGGTCCTGTGCGTCGATTGATGGCGGCACGCGAGGAACTCCAGATCAGAAGTCGCCGAGTCGATGCTTGTCTGTGATTGATCGGTGTCCTTGCTTTTCGCCAGTGGGATGGTCGTCTCCAGGCCGATAGGACCGCTCGCCGCCGTCCCCGTCTTATCGAGACTGAGGCCGCCTGCCCTCGCCGGGGACGTTATCACCAGCACGCCAATCGCGATGACAGCTACGCACCGTACCCACGCCATCACGGGAACTCCCACAAAATCATCGCCCGTCGACAACCCAGCCCGCATTTTACTCCAAATTGTGCCGCCAGGAAGCCCTGCGGCCGTTGCTCTTCGAGCCGCTGGCGCATTCGCCACACCTCGTCCGCCTAAACGGACCGAGACGCGGCGAATGCTTGCCTCGCCAGATGAACCGAGGGTGGCGGGCTGCCGCCGCCAATCAGCGTTGTGGGGCTTCTAAAACGGCGCCACCCGGCTATTTCCAGCCTGCTTCCTTGTCGCAAGCCTTCGTCTCGTCGGGGTGGGTCTTCTCCCACTCGGTGATCGATTTTAACTCGTCCTTGGCCATCGCATTGTCCATGCAGACGCAGTATTTGCGCACGACGTCCTCGGTTGCACCTTCGCGCTTGTTGTCGGCGATGCACTGGTTGATCCAGGTGACGTCGTCCTCGGTGGTGTCTGCGAACGCCGCAGTGCTCATCGCAAACGGTACGGCAAGAAGGATCGACAGCATGATTTTCTGCGGCATGGGCATCTCCAGCTTCCGCCCGCGGAGTGCCGGCGGCGGTCCCGAAGCTACGGGGTGGACATACCCAAACCATTAAGGGGTGCCGATCACTTTGAGGCTCTCTCGTCTGCGGTGATAAGTTTGCAATCGAGATTCGCGCAATTTGACAGGAAGCGCATCTGCCTCTGCCACCGGTACTTCAACGAGCGGTATGATCTGAAATGCTGCACTGGTTCCAACGACTGATGCCGCGCCAGGAGCTGTTCTTTCCGCTCTTTGAGCGCCACGCCGATGTCCTTCTCGCAGGTGCACGTGCCCTGCGTGACATGCTGAAAGGCGGCGATACAAGCCGTCGGTGCCGGGATGTCATGGCGCAAGAGCTCAAGGCCGACGACATCACGCGCGACGTCATGGTGGCCATTCGCACGAGCTTCATCACCCCGTTCGATCGCGCGGACATCAAAAACCTGATCACCTCCATGGACGATGCCATCGATCAGATGCAGCAGACGGCCAAGGCGATCGTGCTGTTTGAGATGACGAGCTTCGCGCCTGAAATGCAGGCCATGACCGATGCCGTTGTGGAGTGCGCTGAGCTTGTGCAGCGGGCAGTCCCATTGCTCGCAAGCGTCGGAAGCAATGCATCGACTCTCAACGAGCTTTGCCTGCAGATTACGCGTATCGAGGAACGCGCCGACGACATCCACGATCGCGGTCTGAAAAAGCTGTACGAAAAGGCCAAGGGCGGCGATCCCATGGACTTCGTGCGCGGCAACGCGATCTATGGCCATCTCGAAGAGAGCGTCGATCGCTTCGATGACGTTGCCAACGAGATCCAAGGAATCGTAATCGAGCACGCTTGAGCTGGGAACACCTGACCGATGGCCTTTGGGACACTGGCTCTGCTCATCGGCCTCATCGCCGTTGCCCTGCTATTCGACTTCTTGAACGGTCTGCACGATGCGGCCAACTCCATCGCCACCGTCGTCTCCACCAGGGTGCTGTCGCCGCACGTTGCAGTCTTGTGGGCCGCGTTCTTCAATTTCATCGCCTTCCTTTTCTTCGGCCTGCACGTCGCTCAAACGATCGGCACAGGCCTCATTTCTGCGGCGGTCGTGGACTGGCGCGTGATTTTCGGCGCCCTCATGGGGGCGATCATATGGAACGTCGTGACTTGGTGGGGGGGAATTCCCTCATCGAGCTCGCACGCCTTGATCGGAGGCCTGATTGGCGCGGGCACGGCGAAGGGCGGGATGAGCGCCATCGTCTGGTCGGGCGTGCTGAAGACGGTGGGCGCAATCGCGCTGTCGCCGATGCTCGGCTTCGCGCTGGCTCTGCTGCTCGTGCTCGCGGTGTCCTGGACCTTCGTGCGAAGCACGCCATTCGCTGTCGACAAGTTTTTTCGCGTTGCCCAGCTCGGCTCGGCCGCGCTCTACTCGCTCGGCCATGGCGGCAACGACGCGCAGAAGACGATGGGTATCATCGCGGGGTTGCTGTACGCCGAAGGCCAACTCGGCAGCGAATTTTACGTGCCGCTCTGGGTTGTGCTCGCGTGCCAGACCGCTATGGCGCTGGGTACATATCTCGGAGGATGGCGCATTGTCCGAACCATGGGCTCGCGGATCACCCGCCTCAATCCGATGCAAGGTTTCTGCGCCGAGATGGGCGGCGCGATAACGTTGTTCCTTGCGACCTGGCTCGGCGTACCTGTGTCGACCACGCACACGATCACGGGTGCCATCACCGGTGTGGGCGCCGCTCGAAAAGTATCGGCTGTGCGCTGGAACATTGCCGGCAGCATCGTCATCGCCTGGATCATAACGCTGCCGATAACAGCGCTGATCGGAGCATTTTTCTACGCCTGCGCTAGCCAATTTGGATGATCAGCGGGAAAAATTGCCCGACGCACGTCGGCTAAGCGGCAACCGCTTCAATTTTTAAGAATCTTCCAAATCCGCTTTAGAGACTGCCACGATACCATCGGACGATGGCCCTGGATTTGCCGGCATCCCTATTTGTGAGCGCGTTCACGTTGGCGGTCGCCGGCGTGCTCCTGTTCATTTCGTGGATGCAACACCGCAATCTCACCGCGCTCGCGATGTGGGGAGCGGCGTTCACGATGGGGGCGCTCGCGACGTTCCTGATCGCGGAACGCGCGCGAATTCCCGATATTTTGTCGATCTTCGCAGCCAACTCGATACTCGCCGGCGCTTACGGCATGATGTGGACGGGCGCCCGCAAATTCGAGGGACGCAAGCCCCTGGTGGTCGCCGCAATGTCCGGGCTTGCCGCGTGGCTCATCGCATGCGCAATTCCAGTATTTTATGCCACGCCCACTGCGCGCGCCGTCTTGCTGACGGCGATCGGCATCATCTACACGCTGCTTACCGTCTATGAGCTGTGGCGCGTGCGCAGTGACAGGCTGCTGTATCGCTGGCCGGTGATCATTCTGCTGACGCTGCATGCCGCCGCGCTACCCACTCGCATTCCCCTCGTGGCATCCTTGACCGGGGCGAAGCCGGCACAGGCCAGCCTGCTGACGTTCGTGCTTTTTGAGTTGATTCTGCTCAGCATGGGCGGAGCATACCTTTTTGCAATGCTGGTCAAGGAGCGGCTTTCGGGGGCTTACCAGAAGGCGGCATCCGTAGACGCGCTGACTGGTGTCGCCAATCGGCGCGCCTTCCTCCACCAAGGCGGCCGCTTGGTGCAACGCGCGAGCATCGAGCGCTGGCCGATTGCGTTGCTGCTCTTCGACCTCGATCGCTTCAAGGCAATCAACGACGCTTTCGGCCACGCTGCTGGCGACGCCGTGTTGATGGACTTCTGCAACCTCGCCGTCGAGCAGTTGCGGCCGACCGATCTGTTTGCGCGCATCGGTGGAGAGGAGTTCGCCTGCCTGCTTCCGGACATGACCCCAAAGGACGCGTGGTCCGTTGCGGAGCGGATCCGGAAGGCCTTCGCCGCTCGGGTTCAACACTCCGGCGATCAAACCATCTCGGCGACCGTCAGCGTCGGTGTCGCACTTGCGGTGGCTGATCGGTCTGACCTTCCTTCGTTGCTGGTCAGCGCCGACCGCGCGCTGTATCGCGCCAAGAAGGAAGGTCGCAACCGGGTCGCCGCCGAAGACTGCATTGGAATCGAGACGCTGGAGCCATTAGCCGCCGCAAGCTCGATCGCCCAATTACAGTCGGTGCTCACCAAGGGGCGCGCCACCGCGCAAGCGAGATCGGATAGGCCTCCGAGCGCGCGGTGACGATCGTGGCCTTCCGCGAATTACTTGGCGTCGCTGGCAGTCTTGATGTTGCGGAACTCCGCCGCGATGAGCGAGGCAATCAACCCATTCCCGAGTTTGGATGGGTGCCCGAATTGGGCGCCATCGGCCGACATCACATAATATTGCTTCAGCTCTGGAATGGATTGCTTGGCGATTGCTACCATGTGGTCGTGCTCGTCGATGACGGCGTAGCCGGAGCGGCGCGCGCAGGCGAGCACCTCTTGCGTGGCCGCATCGCGCGGCCGTGACCTCCAGTAGGACCAACCGTAGTATTGCACGACAACGAGGCCCGGAATGTGCTCGGTGCGCAGCCGGTCCTGCAGGCGGCTCAGCAGAAAGCAAACCTCGCGACCTGGATCGTTGGCAGTGCGCTCGAAGCGCTGTCCGCCCGTCGAAAACCACCAGTCATGCGCCACGCGATTGAACAACAGGTGCGCCGTTACCAGCCGCGCCAACGCGCGTTTGTAAAGCGGCTCAGGTGTCGACCCTTCGGGAGCCGGCACCGGCTGGTTCTTGACGACCCAACCGCCGCCTTCCTCGATGAAGTAGGGCTTGGGCGTTGAGAAGGTCTTATACGTCGTCCGCTGGATGGAGTCCTCGTGGATGCCGACGATAACGGCGCGCGGCTTCACAATGGGCAAGAGCCGTTCGGCATTCAGTACGACCTGGTCGACACCGTAGCCGCCGACGCCCGCATTGAGCACGGGCTGACCCAGACGCTGTTCGAGCTGCGCCGGCCACGTCTCGTTGTCCATGACCTCAGAGCCGGCTGTATAGGAGTCTCCGGCCGCCAGGATCGCGCCAACCTGGAGCTTCGCGGCGCCGGGGGAATTTTTGCGAATGCCATGATCGTACGTGTTGAATTCCGTGCTGGCAAAATCGGGGAGCTGCGCCCATCCCAACTGCGCGTCATAGCGCGCTCCGCCGGTCTGCAGTATATTGATGACGCCCGTCTTGCGGACATCGTGCAGCGATAGCAGCGGCGCCCCGACATGGTGGCGCAGGGCTAGTTCGAGGCCGGCAAAGCATATTATCCCCGTGCCAACGAGGGCGAGAGCGGTCGCTTTATTGGGCATCGCCGTCATGAGTTATGGTCATCCCCTCGTCAGCGCGACACCAGAATCGGCAGCTGGCTCGGAGAGCGGCTCGATCAGCGGCTCGTCGACGGAGCGATAGCCCGGCCGCGCATCGAGAATAGGTCTCTCGAAGTAGTAATGGAAGGCGGTGCAGAACGCGGTGACTGCGCCCAGATAGATCGCGAGCTGAAATCCGATCGGCAGCATCGCGAGTTTTTTATCAAGCGCTTGCGCGAAAATAACGTGGAAGAGGTACACCGAATACGAGATCCGGCCGAGATAGGCGGAGACGTTGGACAGGATCGAGGATTGCTGCAGCCAGGGCGACATCACGTAGAAGAAGAAGATAACCGACAGGCCGAAGGCCGCGGCATAGAGCGGGTAAAAGTCCTGATTGATCACGCCATGCTCGATTCCGATTGCCTTTGTGCCCTGGAAGGCGATCAGCGCCGTCATGCCGAGTGACGCCGTTGCCGCGGCCCGTGCGCGCCAACCAGGCTTGCCGCTCTCGAGCGGGAGAAAATTGCGCACGAAGACGTAGAGCAAAAATCCGTAGGCGATCGCGTCCACGCGGAAGATGACGACGCGACGCACACCTTCGCCCCAATTGTCCGCCGGTCCCAGGGTGAGGCGCAGCAGCGTAATGACCGCGATAAATCCCATGGCGACGAGCGCACACGCCCGATCGCTCGAGTCCCGGCAAAGGCGCAGCACGAGGAACATGATCGCAGGCAGCGAGACGTAAAACCACTCTTCGACGGAGAGGCTCCAGGCGATCGAATAGTAGTCGTTGAGGTTCACCTGCCGGAAGAGGTTCTGAACGTAGAGCGCGTAGCGGAAGAAGTCGGCGCTGAAGAGTTGGCTGATAAGAGTGGAAATGAGCACCAGCGCGAAGAGATACGGCGGGATCGTTCGCATCCAACGGCGGACAAGAAAAATCCCGATGTCGCCCCAGTGCTGGCGCTGGATGCAGAACAGGATTTGCGGTGCGAGAACAAATCCGCTGAGAGCAAAGAATATCTCGACCGCGAGCACCGACGTTACTTCCGCGGCGGGAGCGTCGGAGCCCAGCATGAGGTAATGCGGTACGGCGACCGAGAACGCGGCGATTCCCCGGATCAAATCGAGCGCAGCAATTCGCTTCATGGCGAGCTAAGAGGCCGAGCGGCCCGCAACTGAAATCATCGAACCTTGCCGCTCCCCCTTGGCTCCTAGAATTGCTTATAGGCGAACATCGACATGTTCAGGTCGCCCGCGAGAAACAGGATCGCCAGGTAAACAATCAGGGTGAGAACGAGCGGCGGCAGCCAGAGTTTCCATCTGGACACGATCGATCGGCCCACCTGCTGCACGAACGCCATTTGCAAGGCCCCCGTCGGACGCTCGAAGACTATAACCCGAGCTGTGGCGCTGAACCCGCAAGCTGGGGCAACTTTCAGCCCCCGCGCAAGATGCAAGTTTGCCATTCTGCACAGCCGTTGCCGGGATTTCAGGGTTCACGCGCCCTGACGCACCTGGTCTGAGCAGGCGGTTCTTAAAAAGCGATCATGCACACGGCAGCGATCGCCATGACGGCGGTCGCCGACCAGCCCAAGATGCGCGTGGCACCCGTGACCGTGAACTGCTTCATCCGATCGGGATGGCTGGCCACGAACATCATGGCGGCCATGATCGGCACCGCCACGAACCCGTTGATTACGGCGCTCCAGAACAGGGCCTTCATCGGATCAAAATGCGTGAGCGGAATCGCGATGCCCAGCAGCGTCGCGAGCGCGATGATGCTGTAGAAGCCGACGGCTTCCCACGGCTTGTTCTCAAGCCCGCATTTCCAACCTTGGGATTCCCCGAAAGCGTATGCGGCCGAGCCGGCAAGCACCGGTATTGCGAGCAGCCCCGTCCCGACTATGCCGAGACAAAACAGAACGAATGCAAACTCTCCAGCGACGGGCTTCAGGGCCTCGGCGGCATCCGCCGCGCTTGTGATGTGCGTTTTTCCATGTAGGTGCAGCGTTGCCGCTGTGCTGATCATGATCGCCAGGGCGACAATGTTCGAAATGGCCATGCCAGCGAGGGTATCGAGGCGTATGCGAGCGAGCTGGCGAGCAGCCTGATTGGGCGCCTTGGCAAGGGGCTTCGCGCTCGCAACCTTGTCGATTTCCTCCACCTCCTGGCTGCTCTGCCAGAAAAACATGTACGGGCTGATGGTCGTTCCGAGCACCGCGACGATGACCGTGAAGCTGTCGGTCGTCAGCGGGAAGGACGGCCAGACGAGCCCCTTGCCGACGTCGATCCAGTCGATTTTGACCGTGAACACGACGGCGATGTAGGCGAGGAGGACGAGCGTCAGCCATTTCAGGTAGGTGGCGTAACGCGAATACGGGATGAAGAGCTGCAGGGTCAGCGAGAGGAGCGCAAATCCGATCGTATAGAGCTGCGCGGCGCCGCCAACCGCCAAACGCGTCGCTTCGCCCATGGCGGCCAAGTCAGCGCCAATATTGATTGTGTTGGCGATGAAAAGGAGGCTGACGAGCGAAAGTACGAACGGCTTGGGAAGGACGGCACCGAGATTGTTGGCGAGGCCGCATCCCGTCACCCGGCCGATCTGCGCACTGACCAGCTGCACCGCTGTCATCAGCGGATAGGTCAGCACCATCGTCCAGAGCATGTTGAAACCGAACTGCGCGCCCGCCTGCGAATAGGTGGCGATGCCGCTCGGATCATCGTCGGCTGCGCCGGTGATGAGGCCGGGGCCTAGTTGCTCGAGCAGCGCTGCCTTCCGTAAGCGATTAGGTGAGAGGCGCGTCGATCGAGCAGGGGTGACCTTCGTTGTGGTAGCCACGAGGCCTTCTTTCACGAGGTCAGTGCAGAGCCGGATAGTCCGGTTTCCGCAGCCGCCAAACGGACAGTATGCCTGTTTTGTTCCGCCCGCGCGGAACCGATTTCACACAGGCGTGTTCATTGCGAGGATCAGCGTTGGAGACCGCCCATGTACGTTTCCGTCCTCACTGCCAAGGACCTGAAGGCTCTCGACGACGCATTCCACGTCGCATTGGACAAAGTCATAGAACGGAAGGTCGAGCTTTCGCTGACCGCGTTAACATTGCGGTTGTGCGATGCATATCTGACGGGTGAGCGCGACCTCGATCGTCTGGTCGATGCGGCTGTCTCTCAGCGGCCACACCGCCTGCAGTAGCCAGCTACTTCCCACAGCCCGCAAAACTATGGCGCCCTCGCGCACCACGCGACGGCGCCATAAGTAATTTAAGGGCAGCGACTAGTTTATGCTGGCTAGCGGCACGTCCATGGCGCGGATGCACACACTGCCGTCGGGCTCGACGTAGCCCATGTCGTACTTCCTGCTGGCGATCTTCTCGAAGCTCCTGCGGTAGAGCTTGAACGTGAAGAAGTAGCCTTCGTCCGCAGGCGGCGCGATCTCGATATTTTCGAGAGCGGGATTTGAGACGAGAATGCTGATTGGTTTGGCGCCGTCCTTCATGACGAAAGACACTGCGCGGCGATCGCGGTCGGCGATGGCGGGTTTGGCGGTTGGGATCAGGGGCATGAGCTTCACCCTTTCTCTCTGTTGACCTCCGCTAACGCCGCCACCGTGGAATGGTTTCAGGGTGATTACCAGTAATGCTTCCCCGCAAATAGGCTCAACATTCACAAACGCTTACGCCGGTCGATCGCTTTTGGCGCAACTGCCAAACCGCCAGCGACTATCCTTGCGACGGTTCGATGAAGACCTCGCCATCGCGATAGACGCAAACGTACTGGGTGGGGCTCGAGAGCATGTCGATCATGTCGGTCAGCATTGGGTGGTCCTCCTGTATCTGTCCCGACAATGAACGTCATTTGAGGGGGGCGCTGTTCCCTGCGGTACACGCGCTGCGCCGTCCTCGCCCGGGGCCAGAATGGAGAAAACCGCCGCGGCCTGATGGCGCCGTAACCACAGCCTATCTGCTGTTAAAGGCGCTCGAGATGACGGCGTTGAGGGCCAGCACGAAGATTGCCCCGATTGCCCCCGCAATAAGGTCGCCGCTGAGGCCAGGAGGCAGGAAGCCGTAATCGGGCAGCACGATGCCGCCGATGCAGGCGCCGATGACGGCAATGACCATGTGTCCGATCGGGCCTAGGCCGCTCCGCCCCACGCGCCCGGCCAGCCATCCGGCGGCGCAGCCAATGACCAGCCAGCCAGCTAATGCGGCGGGGTCGATATCCGTCAAAAATTCCAACTTCGGAATTGCTCTCGTTAGGATCTGCGCCGAGCGCGGGAAGGCTCATGATCGTTGGCGGGGTGACGGCGGGCACTCTCGCGCAGTGCCTCGAGCAAGGAACTGGGACGTCTGTGCTTCTTCAAAAGGTCGGTGAACGCTTCCTGGGCAAGGCTGTGCACCGAGCGTCCGACCTCGCGCGACAATTCATCCAGCGCGTGCCAGGTTTCGGGTCTCGCTTCGATGCGCCGTCCCACCTCAAGCTCGCTTTTTCGCCGGCTTCGCCTTGGTCCGCTTGGCATTGGCGCCCCCCTTTGCCTTCGGCTTCGCCTTGCCGCCCTCGCCGATGCTCCGGCGCAGGGCAGCCATCAGATCGATAACCTTAGCACCGGGAGCCGTCTCCTCGTGTGGCGCGACGATCTTTTGCCCCTTCATTTTCTTGTTGACGAGTTCGCGCAGTGCGGCGGCGTAGTGGTTCTTGAATTCATCGGGCTGGAACTTGCCGGACTTGCGCCCAATCAGCTCGACCGCGAGATCCACCATCTCCTTTTCAGGCTTGATGTTGGGCACCTCGTCGAAGAATGCGTCGGCGCCTCTCAGCTCCTCGGAGTAGCGCAGCATCTCCATCAGCAGGCCGTCCTCGAAGGGCGCGATCGCCACCAGCCATTCGCGGCCCGCGATCGTGAGCTGCGCCAGTCCGATCTTGCCGGTTTTCTTCAAGGCCTCGCGGATGACCACGTAGCCTTCGCCCGAATGCTTGTCGGACGGCGCGACGTAATAGGGGCGCTCGAAATAGCGCGGGTCGATGTCGGTAGCATCGACGAACTTGACGAGATCGATCGTCTTCTTGCTCTCGAGCTTCACGGCCTCGATCTCATCGGCGTCGAGCGTCACGTACGTGTCGCTGTCGATCTCGTAGCCCTTGACGATATCGGCGTTGTCGATCTCGCCGATGCCTTGCACGGTCTTGGTGTAGTTGACGCGCCGCCCCGAGGGCTTGTGGATCTGCCGGAATGAGATTTCCGATTTGCTCTCGACCGCGTTGTAAATCTCTACGGCGATCGAGACGAGGGAGAGGCGCAGGAAGCCTTTCCAGTACGCGCGCGCGGCCATGACCGACTCCAAACTTTGGGCGAGCCCAGACAGGGGACGGCCCACCCTAGGACGCCAAGACTATCAAAACCGTTCCTGGGGACTGTGAAATTTCGCGGCGAATGCTGCTGAGCCGTTGCCTTCCACAAGGCTGTGGGGATTAAATGTTGACTTCAGGAGTAAAGAATAGTTGGGTGTCATGCGCGACTTTCAGCGCGGGCAACGGAAACAGAACGGATGCGAACCTTCGGCTTCCCCTCGGTGGAAAACTGGCGTCTCCCGGCCGGCGAGCCAACTCTGTTCCAGATGGTGGCTGCAGCAACGCTGGGCCTCTTCGCTGAGCTTGGCCCCAACCGCTTCACCCGGCTGCTGGATGCGCTCGCTGAATGCGAGCAATTCCACGATCTCACAATGATCGATTGAGCGTCTGCCGGCCCATGGGCGCGACCTTGCGACCCTCGAGCGCGCCGTGGCGCCCAGACCACAGGGGACGGTGGAATTCTCCGCAAGGGCTGGCGCAGCCATGCCCTCGCCATAGATAATCGCCAGTCAGGTGGCTGATTTGCCGGAGGGAATAGAGATGCGCCAGTCTGCGCTCCTCGTTGCAGCAGTGTTGGCCTTCGCCATGCTCGTGCCGCGCACCGCGTTGGCATTCGAATACGATTCTGCAGGATCCTCAAATCCGGACGGCTCGGCCAAGTATGTCGACCCGGATGAGAACCTCAATCTCAGTATGCCGAAGGCCGATGCGGGCTCAACCAAGTCGACGGATGCCCCCAACTCCACGATGCTTCTGCCGGGTCTCTATCTCAGCGGCAGCGCAAATGGCAACGCCGGGCTCGGCCAGACGGAAGGGTGGATGAACCCCCAACCGGGCCGTCTCACGCACTAACGTCCCGTCGGCCGATCTATTGGCGTGCAGGTGCTGAAAACGCGCCGGCGCGTTTTCATGTCCGGCCCGGCTCTGGCGTGTCCACGGCGAGGTGCGCTTTGCGCAGGCTGGGGAACAGATAGGCCCACACCCCTGTAAGTGCGATCGAGCCGACGCCGCCGAAAATCGCAGCGCCGATCGGCCCCAGGAAACGCGCCGCGACGCCGCTTTCGAACTCGCCGAGCTCGTTGGAGGCGCTGATAAACAGGCTCGACACGGCAGAGACGCGCCCGCGCATGGCATCCGGCGTCAGCAGCTGCACGAGGCTCTGGCGGACAAACACCGATATGGAATCGGCGGCTCCAAGCACGGCAAGCGCCGCCATCGACAGGGCAAGCTCGGTCGAAACCGCAAAGACGAGGGTCGCTACGCCATAGGCGGCGACCGCGCACAGCATCCAGAAGCCGGCGTCGCGATGGATCGGGCGCAGGCTTAGGGCGAGCGCCATGAGGCCGCCGCCGATTGCTGGTGCGGATCGCAACATGCCAAAGCCGTGCGCGCCGATGTGCAGGACGTCGCGTGCGAAGACCGGAAGGAGTGCCGTCACGCCGCCGAGCAGCACGGCAAAGAGGTCGAGCGAGATGGCGCCGAACACCACCTTGTTGGACCAGACGTAGGCGAGACCCTCGGCGATCAGCGACAGCCGGGCGCCACCGGAATGATCAGGCTTGGTGTTGCCTTTGATGAGGAGCAGGGCCAGCCCCGCACAGACATAGATGGCACCGGCGACCGCATAGGAGGCGGGCACCGAGACAGCGCACAACACGCCGCCGAGCCACGGACCAAGCACAAAGCCGGCCTGCATCGTGAGAGAGCCGAACCCTATCGCGCGTGGCAGGATTTCGCGCGGCACCAGCATCGGTCCAAGGGCGGCGGCCGTCGGCATCGTGAATGCGCGGCCTATACCGAAAACACCCGCCATCGCGAAGATCGCAACGAGGCTCGGATGCTCGGAGGTCGATATGAATGCGAGCGAGATCGAGCAGACGGCCTGCAACGCAAAGCAAATAACCAGAATTTTGCGCCGGTCATAACGGTCCGCCGTCTCGCCGGCGAGGAGCACCAGGGCGAACATCGGCAGGAATTGCATGAGGCCGATCATGCCGACGAGGAAAGAGCTGTGCGCGACGCTATAGTGGAGCCGCGCGATCGAATAGATCTGCCAGCCGAGCGTGACGCTCTGCGTCAGCATCGCTACGGTCGAAAGGAAGCGTCCTAGGAGGAGTCGGCAGAAGTCTGGATAGCGAAGGAGGTTGAACCTCGCGGCGGTGGGCTGGCTCATCGTCGATCAGTAAATCCGCGTTCGAGGTGAGGGGGTTCGGCCGAGCGACTTCCATCGGCGTTTCTGCCGCGCACGACAACCGTCTCAAAGTAATCGCCGCTGCGACAACTCCGCCCATTGGGGAATTCTTTCCCGGCGCTGGACGAGCGGCCGGCGAGTGGGACTATGGCCCAGCTGTCGTGAGTAGCGCCACCGGATGGCCGCTACGGGCGTCTTAGCGCGCTACTACCTCAAGAGCATCTAGAGACGGCGCTGCTGGACCCCATACGCGCTGGGTGCACGATCTGCATAGGCTTTTCCATGCCGCTGCGCTGAGGTTGTTAAGCGCGATTTGCTCAGGTTTGACGCGCGTCAATACCCTGGTGAGGGTTTGCGCGGAGAGTACCTAGCCCCACATAAGGGTGAGGGAAGGGCAGCGGAGCGGAGCGACCCATGAAACCGACCACGACTTGGATCCTGATCGCGGATGGCGGCCGGGCGCGGATCTTTGCCAACGAGGGCCCGGGTAAGGGCATCGCGATGGTTGAGGGCACGGCATTCGAAGCCGACCACCGGCCCGACCACGAGCTCGTACGCGATCATGAGGGGCGTTCTTTTGAATCTGTCGGCGCGACCCGGCACGGGATCCAGCCCCATACCGATCCTCACCGCGAGTTGAAACGCGACTTCTCCACGAGGCTCGCGGAGATGCTCGACAAGAGCCTTGCGGCGAAAGCGTACGACCGGCTGATCCTTGTTGCCCCGCCGGTAACGCTCGGCGATTTACGCAAGGCTCTCTCGCAGCACGTGAAGGCTGCCGTCTATGCCGAGCTCGACAAGGATCTGACCAAGACGCCGATGGACGAGCTGCCGGGGCACTTGGGCGCCGTGCTCGCCGTCTGACCGGCACGTCTGCGATCAGCTCGCGCTGCCGGAATCCTTTGCCGCCAGCTCGCCGATCGCCGACCAGTCGAGCTTGTCGCCACCGTGGGCCAGCAGCGTGAGGAAGCGATCGCGCAGGAGGCTCGCGAGTGGCAGGGGCACGCGCAACTCTTCGGCCGCCGCGAGCGTGAGCTTGATATCCTTGAGCCCAAGCGGCGCCGCAAATCCTGCCGGCTCGAACTTCCCGTCAGCGAGCAGTCCGCCGTAGGTTTTGTAGACCGGTGCCGAAAATAGCGTCGACGTGAGGATGTCGAGGTAGGCATGCTTGTCGATGCCGCCCTTGTGCACGAGCGCCATGGCTTCCCCGAGCGACTCGATGACGGATGCGATCAGGAAGTTGCCACTGAGCTTGACGAGATTGGCGGCTTCCGCCTCTTGCGACACGACAAACGTCCGCTGCCCGATCGCCTCAAATAGCGGCCCCGCCCTCTCGATTGGCTCGGGCTGTCCGGCGGCAACGATGAATAGCTTTCCAGCGGCGGCGGCATCAGGGCGGCCGAACACGGGAGCTGCAACGTAAAGCTGGCTGCGTTCCGCGTGCGCCGCCGCGAGCCGCTTCGACAGCGCGACGCTGATTGTGCTCGATGAGACGTGCAACTGATTCTTTGCAAGGCCGATGAGGATTCCCATCTCGCCGAACGTCACATCCTCCACCGCTGCGTCGTTCGCCAGCATTGTGAAAACGACGCCTGCACCCTTGCAAGCATCAGCGGGCGTGGCGGCGATCTTTGCGCCGTGCGCCGCGAGCGCCTCCGCGGCGGTGCGCGTGCGGTTATAGACAGTGAGAGAGTGTCCGGCGCGCAGGAGGTTGTGGGCCATGCCGGAACCCATGTTGCCGAGCCCAATGAAACCAACTTGCACGGGAGCCCTCCTAAGCCTTGGACCGTATCGCCGCTGGCGCGGCGTCGAGATCGGCCGGGGTATCGATATCGGCGAACGTCGTTTCTGCTTCGATTGGGACGGCGATGCACTCGCTTGCGTGTCTCTGCACAAGCGACTTTGCTCCGTCGGCGGTGGCTAAGGATATAAGCTCCGCAAAAAAGCGCCTCGGCCAGAGCACGGGATTACGCTGGGCGCCGGTCGCCGTTGCCGGATAAACGATCGGCGGCGTCGCTGCGCCCTCGAAAGCGGCGATGATTATGCGGATCATTGCCGGATCAACGAACGGCATATCACCCGGAACGATGAAGGTGCCCTCCATGTGTGGCCCGAGAGCCGACACCCCGGCTGCAATCGAGGAGCCCATTCCCGCTTGCCAGCCGGCGTTGTGCGCGAAGGTAACGGGAAGCTCACCGAGCGCCGCTTCGATCCGGACTTCGGCTCGTGCCCAGTGACGACGATGATCTCCTGAGCGCCGCCCGCTAGCATCGCCTCGACAGCGCGGGCGACGAGCGTGCGAGATTCGATCTTTGCGAGAAGTTTATTGTCGTCGCCGTATCGGAGGGAGGCGCCGGCCGCCAGAACGACGGCTGCGATCCGCGCCATGACTAAGCCTCGCGCACGACCTTGATGATTTCGGCCAAGATCGAAACGGCGATCTCGGCCGGTCCCTTGGCGCCGATTGCGAGCCCGATGGGGGCACGAATGCGGGCGATCTCGGCCTCCTCGAAGCCGGCATCGCGCAGGCGCTCGACGCGCTTGGCGTGTGTGCCCCTTGATCCGAGGGCGCCGATGTAGAGGCACGGCGAACGCAGCGCGGTGCCAAGCGCCTCGTCGTCGATGTGGGCCGCGTGCGTCAACGCGACAACAGCGGTGCGGGCATCAAGACCGAGCGAGGACAGCGACGCTGCCGGCCATGCACCAATTGTCTTGGAGCCGGCAAAGCGCTCGGCAGTGAGGAAGGCGGCACGCGGATCGATGACGACGACGTCGTAGCCGGCCTGGCGTGCCATGTCGGCCAGAACCTGTCCGATGTTTGTCGCGCCAGCGATAACGATGCGTACCGGCGCCAGTAGCGCTTGCACGAAGACGGCACCCTGAGAACCTTCGATGAGCCGGCTTTCGCCGCTGCCAAGGCTGGCCTTTGCCTCCGCGGTCAGATTGGAGCCGGCATCAGACACCGTGCGTGATCCGGTGACGACGTCGGTCGTGACCACCAGGGGTGTTCGCGTGCGCCTCGCCTCGAGCACTTGGTCGAGATATTTGAGATCACGCCCGCGCGCGAGCGGCTCGAGCAGCACCTTAATCTTGCCGCCGCAAGGGAGGCCCGCGCGCCACGCCGTCTCCTCGGTGACGCCGAACTCCAGCAGGCGAGGACGCCCGCTCGCCATGACGCTCGCCAATTCAGCGATCACGTCTGCCTCGACGCAGCCGCCCGAGACAGAGCCCTGAAACCGCTCGTCGGGTGCGACGACCAGCTGGCCGCCGACTGGCACGGGGGCGGAGCCCCAAGTGGATGCCACGGTCGCGAGCGCGACCTTGCCCTGCTCGTCCAGCCAGATGCGGGCCGCTTCAATGGGATCGCGCACGGCGGCGGCGTTGCGAACGAGCGCAAGCTCGGCTGGGGCGGTGACATTCATGGAAGGCCTCATGCGGTCCGTTTAGGTGCGCTCGACTTGCTGGTTAGGAGTCCGGGCAAGCCGCCCCGGCTTCGACCCACGCCTTGATAAGCTCTCCGAATTGCTTTTGTGTTCCTGGCGCCGGCGTGCGGCCAACGCCGGGATGCCAGGCCCAGCCGACGAGCTCGTCCTCCGCCATGTGCGGGATAAGCGCTTCAAGCTTCCGCCCGCCATTCCTTTCGGGATCCTTGATCTGGGTGCAGATCTCGCCCAGCGTCTTGCCCTGCCACGCCATCTCGATAGGCGCGATCTGCCATTTCGGATTGCCCGGGATGTGACCGGGATCGAAGTTTGCCGGCCCGTGACAGGTGGTGCAGCGCATGCCGGGCGCGCCGATCCCGGAGTCGCCGCGCACGACAAGCGGCTGATGCGGGTGAAGGTCGTCGCCTTGCGAGGGGCGATCACCGGCGGGGTGACAGTTCATGCAGCGCGGGCTCTGGATCACCTTGCCCGCCTCGGTGAACAAGGCAACGGCGCGCTGCTTCTGATCGGCGATCGAGGCAAAGCTCTCCACCGGCTTAAGGTCTTCCGGCGGTCGCGCGCTGACCGCCACTCCGGTGGCGAGGATGACAGCCGATCCGGCGAGAACGACAAAAAGAGCTTTCATGTTCATGACCTCACGCCTTGCCGACTGAGCGCGAAAACGGCAGCGAGTAAAGGCGTTCGCCCGTCAGCTTCGCCCATGCATTTGCCACCGCTGGCGCGATCGTAGGTACGCCGGGCTCCCCGATGCCGGTGGGTTTCTCGCTCGAATTCGACGATGTGCACCTCGACATCGGGCATCTCGTTGATGCGCAGTACGCGGTAGTCGTTGAAGTTCGATTGCGCGACGCGCCCGTCTTCCAAATCGACGGCGCCGTACATGGCCGCCGAAAGGCCATAGCCCATTCCGCCCTCGATCTGCGCCTCGATGATGTTTGGATTGATGGCGATCCCACAGTCGGCCGCCGCGACGACGCGCTCGACCTTGGGCAAGCCGTCTTCGCCGACCGAGACCTCGACCACGTGCGCAACGAACGACTTGAAGGATTCGTGCACCGCAATCCCGCGCGCTTTGCCCTCGGGCAAAGGTTTGCCCCAGTTGGCGGCCTCAGCGGCTTTGTTCAGCACGCCGAGATGGCGAGGATGCTTGACGAGCAGCTTGCGGCGAATTTCGAGTGGATCGATGCCTGCACTTTCCGCGAGCATGTCGAGGAACATCTCGGTCGCGTAGGCGGTGTGCGTCGACCCGACCGAGCGCCACCACAACGTCGGCACGCCCACCTCGACCAGATGAGCGGAAACCCGCAGGTTAGGTATTTGATAGGGCAGCGTGCTCGCGCCTTCGACCATCGTCTGGTCGATGCCGTCCTTGAACATCGCCTTCTCGAACGGGCTGCCTTTCATAAAGGATTGCCCGACGATGACCTGATCCCAGCCGACAATGTTGCCGTCCGCATCGACCGCGCCACGAATGTGATGCACGAACACGGGGCGATATCGTCCGCCTTTGATGTCATCCTCGCGCGTCCAGATGATCTTGATCGGGCCTTTGTGCTGGGCCGCTTTGAGCACTGAGGCTGCTTCCGCGGCCATGTCGCCCGCAGGCGTCGCGCGCCGGCCGAAGCTGCCGCCGGCGAGCATCGTCTTGATCTTCACCTGTTCCGGCTTGAGGCCGAGGACGCCCGCGGCGACGGCCTGGTCGACAGTCTGCAGTTGCGATCCAAACAGCAGCTCGACGCCACCGTCGTCGGTGTGGCGAATGACGCAGTCGTTCGGCTCCATGGGGGCGTGCGCGAGATAGGGGAAGGTATAGGTCGCTTCGATGACCTTGGCGCCGGCGAGCGCCTTCTCGGCATCGCCGTCGTTGCGCGCGATTGCGCCCGTCGTTTTGGCTAGCTCGCGATACTGGGTGACGAGCTCGGCGGTGCTGCACGCCTCCGTGCCCGATTCATCCCACGTCACAGCGAGCGCTTCACGACCCTTGCGCGCGGCCCAGAAGCCGTCGGCCAGCACCGCAACGCCTTGAGGCACGGCGAACACCTCCTTGACACCCGGCACTGCGAGCGCAGGTGCCGGATCGAAGGATTTCACCTTGGCGCCAAAACGAGTGGGTCGCGCGATCACGCACGTCGCCATGTCGGGCAGCTTGATGTCGATGGTGAACTCGGCCGTGCCGTTGGTCTTGGAGACCGTGTCGAGGCGCGGAACTTCCTTGCCGATAAGGCGCCAGGCATCCGGCGCCTTTGGCTTGGCCGGTCCGGTCAATGTTATTTCCTGCGCAGCGTCGGCAAGCTCTCCCAAAGTGGCCGACTTTCCGGAGGGATGCCCGACCACGCCCTTTTCGATCGTGATCCCGCTGGCATCGACGCCCCACTGCTTCGCGGCGGCCGCCACGATACGGGCGCGCGCCTCCGCGCCGGCATTGCGCAGCTGCTCCCAGGAATTGGCCATGGCGGTCGAACCGCCGGTGCCTTGGGCACCAAAGGCCGCGTTTGCATAGCGTGTGA
Organism: uncultured Alphaproteobacteria bacterium; assembly: GCA_963726795.1. GTDB lineage: Bacteria > Pseudomonadota > Alphaproteobacteria > Rhizobiales > Hyphomicrobiaceae > Hyphomicrobium_A. The sequence continues at coordinate 213,367 of CAVSDD010000006.1, forward strand.
CATCGGCGGGCGCAGACTTTACCCGAATCTGGCCCCAGTCGGCGTCGAGCTCGTCGGCGAGGATGGTCGCGATGCCGGTGTACGGGCCCTGGCCGAACTCGATGTGCTTGCTGATGACGGTGACGATGTTGTCGGGCGCAATGCGCAGGAACGCGTTCGGCACGAACTCGGCGCTGGCGGCTGCCGCGCGTGTGCCGAGCGGCACGTGGAAACCGATCACCAGCCCAAGCGCGGCGGAGCCCTGCAGGAAGCGGCGGCGACTGGGTGCGAGGATCTCGTTCATGCCTCAGCCCTCCATCCGGTGCGACGCGTCATGGATGGCGGCACGGATGCGGTGATAGGTGCAGCAGCGACAGATATTTCCGTTCATGGCGAGGTCGATGTCGTCATCGGTTGGCTTTGGCACCTCAGACAGTAGGTTGACGGCCGACATGATCTGCCCCGACTGGCAGTAGCCGCATTGCGGCACCTCGAGCGCGACCCACGCGGCCTTCACCGCGTCGGCTTCCTTGCCGGCCGCGCCTTCGATGGTCGTGACCGTCGAGCCGTCGATCGTGCCCATCGGCGTCACGCACGAGCGCCGCGTCTGACCATCGAGGTGCACGGTGCAGGCGCCGCACTGGGCGACGCCGCAACCGAATTTGGTTCCAGTGAGGCCCTGCACGTCGCGCAGGAACCAGAGCAGCGGCATAGATGGATCGCCGTCGAACTGCACGGATTTGCCGTTCACGGTGAGAGAAATCATTATTGCCTCACTTTCACTCGCGCCCAAACGGCCGCGGTAGGAATTCGCCGGAGAAACTTTGCAGTGCGCCGCGCATCAGGTGGACCTCAGAGCCGGCGGGCTGATGGGAAGCTTGCGCAGCCTCACGCCTGTCGCCGCGTAGACGGCATTGAGCACAGCCGGCGCGAGAGCGCAGGTGCCGGGCTCGCCAATGCCACCAGGATCTTCCGCGCTCTTGACGACCTCGACTTCGATCTTGGGCGCCTCGTGGATGCGCATGATGCGGTAGTTGTCGAAGTTCGACTGCTGAACGCGCCCGTCCTTGAGCGTGATCTCGCCCCACAGCACGGCGGTGATCCCGAAGATGATTCCGCTCTCCATCTGCGCGACGATGATTTCCGGATTGACGGCCACGCCGGCGTCGATGACGCAAACGACCCGGTCGACCGTCACTTCGCCGCTGTCGGCGACGGTCACCTCGGCAACCTGGGCGAGATAGCTTCCCATCGCCTTCATCAGGGAGACGCCGCGGCCCTTGCGGGGCCCGAGCGGCGTGCCCCAGCCGGATAGCTCCGCGGCGCGCTCGATCACGTGCATCGCGCGGGGCGATTTGCCGAGAAGCGTGCGCCGGAAGGCGACGGGATCCTGCTTGGCTGCAGCCGCCATCTCGTCGATGAAGCTCTCCACGACGTAGCCATTGCGCGTCGGGCCCACCCCGCGCCAGAAAGCGGTCGGGACGCCCGGCGGCTCCTCGCGCACGTAATCCACGTAGAAATTCGGGATGTCGTAGACAAGATCGATGGCGCCGTCGACGGCATCGCTGTCGAGGCCATTCTTGAACAGCGGCGGGAAAAAGCGCGCCATGATCGAGGAACCGACAATGCGATGGTTCCATGCAACCAGCCGGCCGGTCTCGTCAAGGCCGCCGCTGATGCGATCGTAGTAATAGGGGCGGTACATGTCGTGCTGGATGTCCTCTTCGCGGCTCCAGACGATTTTGACTGGATAGTCCACCTGCTTGGCGAACAGCGCGGCCTGCACGATGAAGTCGGCCTCGAGCCTGCGGCCAAAGCCGCCGCCGATGTAATGGTTGTGGATGCGGACTTGTTCCGTCGGAAGCCCCAGCGATTTGGCGACGGCGTCCTGCGCTGGGGACGGTATCTGTGTGCCCACCCAAATGTCGCAGCCGGCCGGCGTCACCTGCACGGTGCAGTTCATCGGCTCCATGGTGGCGTGCGCGAGGAAGGGGTTCTCGTACGTGCTGTCGAGCTTCACGGCCGCGCCGCTCAGGGCCGACTTGGCATCGCCGATCGCCTGCGCCTTCGCGCCGTCGCGATTCGAGGCGTTGGCGAGTGCAGCGACGACGTCCGCGGTCGTAAGGCCGGCATTGGGGCCTGCATCGAATTTCGGTGCCGCTTTCTCGAGGCCCGTGCGCGCCGCCCAGTAGTTGTCGGCGACGACGGCGACGGCATTGTCGATCTTCAAGACCTTCACCACGCCCGCGACCGCCAGGGCCGCCGGCTCGTCGACCGAACTCACCGTGCCGCCGAATACGGGAGAGGCCACGACGGTGGCGATCTTCATTCCCGGCACCTTCACGTCGATGCCGAAGACGGTCGAGCCGTTCACCTTGCCGGCAAGGTCTAGGCGCTTGACCGACTTGCCGATGATGCGGAATTGCGAGGGATCCTTCAGCGCCACCTTCTCGGGAACCGGAAGCTTGGCAGCGGCGTCGACCAGCTCGCCGTATCCGACGCGCTTGCCGGAAGCAGCGTGGATGACCACACCGGCCTCGGTGGATAGCTCCGCCTTCGGGCACGCCGAGCTTGTCGGCGGCTGCGGAGAGGATCATGTCGCGCGCGGTCGCGCCCGCCTCGCGCAGAGGCTTGAAGAAGCCGCGAACTGACAGCGAGCCACCGGTGATCTGCGCACCGAGCAGAGGATTTGAGTAGAGCTTCGCACTCGCGGGAGCATGCGCCACGTCAACGTCGCCCATGGCGACGTCGAGCTCCTCCGCGACGAGCATGGGCAGCGCCGTGTAAGTGCCCTGGCCCATTTCCACCGAGGGAGATACGACGGTCACCTTGCCCGCGCGGTCGATCCGCACGAAGGCGTTGGGCGAGAAGGGTTGCGATGCATCCGAGGGATCGGCGGCCCAGCCTTCAGGAACCCAGCCGATGACGAGGCCGCCGCCGAGTGCGGCGCCAGCTTTCAGAAACGAGCGGCGCGAAACGCGATTGGCGTCGAGGTGGAGGTTCATGGCGCGCCTCCCGCGAGTGTCTTGGCGGCCTCTTTGATCGCCGCGCGGATGCGCAGGTAGGTGCCGCAGCGGCAGATGTTGCCGTTCATGGCGAGGTTGATGTCCTCATCCGTCGGCGCAGTGTTGGCGGTTAGCAGCGCCACCGCCGACATGATCTGGCCCGACTGGCAGTAGCCGCATTGGGGCACTTCCTTGTCGAGCCAGGCTTTCTGCACCGCCTTGCCCTCGGGCGCTGCTTCGATCGCTTCGATGGTGGTAACCGAGGCATTCGCCAGGTCGCGCATCGGCGCCACGCACGATCGGCGGGGTTCGCCGTCGAGGTGCACGGTGCAGGCGCCGCACTGAGCGATGCCGCAACCGAATTTGGTGCCGGTGAGGCCCTGCAGGTCGCGCAGGAACCAGAGCAGCGGCATGGAGGGGTCGCCGTCGAACTGTACGGCTTTGCCGTTTACGGTCAGAGAGATCATGGCTGCCTCAACTTAGTGTTGGAGGTGGCTAGTCGGTCCTCGCGTGTTTCGATCCAGAACGCATTGCGCCACACCGAAGGTTAATCGGCAATTGTCTATTCGGCAGGCGCCGCGTTCGCGCCGGGGACCGCGGGGGCTGTGCCCTTGCGACGGGCCCCGAGGCCGGCCAGCCAGCGGCTGATCACGTAGAACACCGGGGTGAAGATCAGGCCAAACACAGTGACGCCGATCATACCCGCGAACACCGTCGTGCCAAGCGCCTGACGCAACTCAGCGCCGGCGCCGGTTGCCCAAACAAGCGGCACAACGCCGAAGATGAAGGCGAGCGACGTCATCAGGATCGGGCGTAAACGAAGATGCGCCGCTTCGACGGCAGCCGCCCAGCGGTCGCGGCCGCCATCCTCGAGCTGCTTGGCAAATTCGACGATCAGAATTGCGTTCTTTGCCGCGAGGCCAATCAGCACGATGAAGCCGACCTGCGTCAGGATGTTGTTGTCCTGGCCGCGCAGCACGACGCCGGTGATCGAGGCAATGAGACACATGGGCACGATCAGGATCACGGCGAGGGGCAGCGTCAGGCTTTCAAACTGCGCCGCAAGCACCAGGAACACGAAGACGACGGCCAGTGCGAAAGCGAATACGGCGGTGTCGCCCGCACGCAGCTGCTGGAACGCGAGCGTGGTCCATTCGTAGCTGAAGCCGGGCGGCAGGGTCTTGGCCGCGAGGTCCTGCATAATGTCGATTGCCTGGCCTTGCGAGTACCCGGGCGCCGGCGATCCATCGAGCTCGGCTGCAGGATAGAGGTTGTAACGCGGCACGCGGTAGGGCCCGGATATGTCGCTCACGGTCGTGAACGATCCCAGCGGTACGGCATCTCCCGTCTTGTTGCGGACGCGGATCTTCAAAACATCGCTCGGCTTAAGCCGGAAGGGCGCATCCGCCTGGGCGGTGACGCGGAACGTGCGGCCAAGCAGATTGAAGTCGTTGACGTAAGTCGAGCCGAGGTAGGTCTGCAACGCACTGAAAACATCGGGCACCGAAATGCCGAGCATCTGTGCCTTAGTGCGGTCGATGTCGAGATAGAGCTGCGGTGTCGAGGATTTCGAATAGCGAGTAGACCTGCTTCAAGCCGGCTGTCTGCGCCGCTGCTGCCATCATGGCAAAGACTGCGCTCTGCAACTCCTGCGGTCCGCGCCCGCCGCGGTCCTCGACCATCATGCGGAAGCCGCCGGCAGTGCCGATACCGCGCACGGGCGGGGGCATGGCGACGACCACCAGGCCTTCCTTGATGACCGACATCTTCTGCAGGAGCGCGGCCTGGATCGCAGGCGCGGAAAGTTCGGGATGCCCCGCGCGTTTCTCGAACGCGTCGAGCACGACGAACACTGCGCCCGCGTTGGGTGCGGCGGTACGCGTTGCGCCGGAGAAGCCGACGATGTTCACGGCGTGCGCGACGCCTGGCACGTCCAGCGCGAGCTCGACGGCCTTCCGGTTGACGGCGTCGGTGCGGTCGAGCGCGGCGCCACCGGGCAGCTGGGTCACGACGATCAGGTAGCCCACGTCGAGCTGCGGGATGAAGCCGATCGGCGTCTTGCGGAACTCGTTCATGCCAAACGCCAGAACGCCGCCGTAGATCAGCAGCATGATCAGCGCAAAGCGCACCGCGTGCGCCGTGAACCAGCCGTAAGCGGCACCGAGCCGGTCGAAGCTCCAGTTGAACACTTTAAAAAAGCCGTGCACCGGCCACGACCACCAGCGGGGCTTGGGCCGCTCGGAGTGCGGTTTCAACAGCAAGGCGCAGATGGCGGGCGACAGGGTGAGCGAGACGATGAGCGAGATGATCGTCGCGCCGGCAATGGTGAGTGCGAACTGCCGGTAGAATTGCCCCGAGATGCCGGTGATGAACGCAGCCGGCGCAAACACGGCGCACAGGACGAGCGCGATCGCGACGAGGGCGTAGCCGACCTCGTTCATGGTCACCTTCGCGGCCTCGCGCGGGGACAGACCCTTCTCGATGTTGCGCTCGACGTTCTCCACGACGACGATGGCGTCGTCCACCACGATGCCAATTGCGAGAACCAGTCCGAACAGCGACAGGTTGTTCAGCGAGAACCCGAACATCGCCATGAAGAAGAAGGTGCCGACCAACGAGACCGGGATGGCGAGGATGGGAATGATCGCGGCGCGCCAGGTCTGCAGGAAGAGGATGACCACGAGAACGACGAGCACGATCGCTTCGCCGATGGTCGTTTTGACCGCGTCGATCGACTGTTGAATGAACTCGGTCGGGTTATAGATGATCGTGTATTTGAGGCCGGGCGGGAAATTCTTCGAAAGCTCTTCCATGCTCGCCTTGACCGCATCGGCGGTGGCGAGAGCGTTCGAACCCGGCAACTGGAAGATACCGAGACCGACCGCCGGATCGCGGTCGAGGTAGGAGTTGAGCCCGTAGTCGAGCGCGGCAAGCTCGACGCGGCCGACATCCTTCAGGCGCACGACGGAATTGTTCGTCTGCTTCACGACGATATCGGCGAACGTGTTCGGGTCGCTCAAGCGCCCGAGTGTGCGTACAGCGAGCTGGAAGGCTCCCGGGCTCGGCACGGGTGGCTGGTTGAGGATGCCGGAAGCCACCTGCACGTTCTGGCCCTGCAGCGCCGCCACCACGTCGCCCGAGGTAAGGTTGAGCGACTGCAAGCGGTCGGGGTCGAGCCACACGCGCATCGAGTAGTCGCGGCTGCCGAACACGGTGATGGAGCCGATTCCGTTAATGCAATTCAGGACGTCGGTAACCTGCACGTTGGCGTAGTTCGAGATGAAGAGCGTGTCGCGCGATTTGTCCGGCGAGAAGAGGTGGACGACCATCATCAGGTCGGGAGAGGCCTTGGCGACCGTGACGCCGATGTTGCGCACGTCGGCCGGCAGCCGCGGCTGGGCCACTGCCACGCGGTTCTGTACCTGCACCTGCGCGATATCGAGGTTGGTGCCGAGCTCGAACGTCACTTCGATGGAAAACTTGCCGTCGCCCGTCGAGTTGGACGTTATGTAGAGCATGTTCTCGACGCCGTTGATCTGCTGCTCGAGCGGAGCAACGACGGTGGCGGCGACGACATCAGCGCTGGCACCGGGATACTGGCCGGTGACGTTGACGGTTGGCGGCGCGATATCGGGATACTGCGCGACCGGCAACCGTCCGTACGCCACCGCTCCCAGGATGACGAACACCATGGAGATGACGCCGGCGAAGATCGGCCGATCGATGAAGAACTGGGAGATGCGCATCCGCGTCCCTTAATTGTTCTTGGTCGGCGGCTCGCCGGGCTCGGCCGAGGCAATCTCGCCCGGCTGCGGGGAAACCTTGGCGCCGGGGCGTACCCGCATCAGGCCATTGATCACGACGCGATCGTCCGGCTTGAGGCCTGAGGTGATGACGCGCAGCCCTCCGACGAGCGTGCCAAGAGTGACGTAATGCTGCCGCGCGATGTCGTCGGCATCGAGGACGAACAAGAACTTGCGTACCTGCTCTGTGCCGATTGCGCTGTCAGGCACGAGCAAGGCTTCGGCTGGTGGCGCCATCGGCACCTTGACGCGCGCGAACATGCCGGGGGTGAGCGTTCCATCGGGGTTGGCGAATTCGGCCCGCGCGCGGATGGCGCCGGACGAGCCTTGAATGGCGTTGTCGATGAAGTCCATGTGCCCTTCGTGGCTGTAGTTGTCCTCATCGATGAGGCGCAGGCTGACCGGAACGTTCAAATTGGGGCCGAGCGCATCCTTGTGCGTGCGCAAGAAGCGCAGATAGGAGCCTTCATCCCAGGTGAACTCGAAGCGTATGGGGTCGGTCGATTGAATGGTGGCCAACAGCGTCGTGGTTCCGCTGGTGCCGCCGGTCACCAGGTTACCGATCGAGACTCGCCGGTCGCCGATGCGGCCGGTGACGGGTGACTTGAGCTCGGAATACTGCAGGTCGAGTTCGGCCTGCCGCACCGCCGCTTCCTGCGCCCTGACGTTCGCTTCGGCCACGCGCTTTGCCTGCACGCGCTGGTCGAACGACTGCTGCGTGATGGTGGTGCCGAGCACCAGGCTGCGCGCTCGCTCAAGATCGCTCTCGGTGAATGCGAGATTGGCCTTCGACTGCTCGAGCGTGGCGTGGGCTTGCTCGAGCGCGGTCTGGAATGGGCGCCGGTCGATGATGAACAAGACGTCGCCGGCCTTGACCGTCTGCCCGTCCTTGAAGTGGATCTCCTCGAGATACCCTGAGACGCGCGAGCGTATCTCGACCGCATCGACCGCAACGAAGCGGCCGACGAACTCCTGCTCGTCGGCGACCAGCTTCTTCATCGGCTGCGCCACGGTCACCTGCGGCGGGGGAGGGGGCGCCTGCGCCTGCGATTTCTGCTGTCCGCAGCCCGCCAGCGACACGGCGGGCAGCAAGGCGAGCGCGCAGGCGAAACGTGAAAATGACATGTTCAACCGTCCGCAGTGACTGCTTTGGAGTTCTCTTTACCTGTTGCGAGAAGGCGTTTTTGTGCTCAAGCGGCGGCGAGGACCCCCGCGACCGAACTCGCGCGCCGGATGGCAAAGTCGACGGCCCGCTCGGCGGCTTCCGGCCCGAGCCCAACCCCCTCGATGAGGATCGATTGCACGTCGGTGATCCCCAGGAAGGAGAGAACCGTGCGCAGGTGGCTTTCGTCGTGCTCGCAAGCCTTCAGCGGACCGCCCGAATATATGCCGCCGCGGGCAAGAACGAGGATGGCACGACGCCCGCCGAGCAGACCCTTGGTGCCATGCTCTGTGTAGCGGAAGGTGCGACCGGGACGGACCACGTAATCTATCCATGCCTTCAGTGTAGACGGCAGCCCGAAGTTGATCATTGCGCCGGCAATGACAATTGTATCGGCATTGATCAACTCCTCAATGAGGATGTCGGATTGCTCGATCAAAGCCTGCTGGCGGCGCGTGCGTGCGCCGGCGACCGAACGGGTCGCCGTGACGAAATCCTCGTCGATATGCGGCAGTGGATTGCCGGCAAGATCGCGGATGGTGATGGCTGAGTCGGGGTGTACGATGCGCAACTCGCGCAGCATGCGCGCCGCCACGAGGTTGGAGTACGATGTGTCCCGCCGGGGGCTGCTTGTCAGACAAAGGATTTGGCGCATCGCTTAGCCTATCTGGGCTACTGCGTGCGAGACGAGGCATGACAACGCCCGCACGTTGTGGTACTGACCGGTAACTCCTATCTCTTACTGACCGGTAACACCCCAGTCAAGAGGCCGCCTTCAACAGGTCATGGCAAAACCAGCATCGCACCTTTCGGGCAGTCCCCAAGTTCCGCCGCGCGAGCGGATCTTGGCTGCGGCTCGCGACCTCTTCTACAAGCACGGTATTCGTGCGGTCGGGGTCGATGCGATCGCGGAAGCTGCCGCCACCAACAAGATGACTTTGTATCGGCATTTCGGTTCCAAGGACGAGCTCGTCGCCTCTTATCTGGGCGAACTGGCCAAGGACGGCGACGCGCTGTGGGAAAAGCTCGCGACAACGTTTCCGGGCGATCCCCACGCTCAGATCGATGGCTGGGTGCGCCACGTCGAGGAGATTTTCACCAACCGGGTTGATCGCGGCTGTGCCGTCGCCAACGCTGCCGTTGAGCTGCGCGAGACACAGCATCCCGGCCGCCAGATCATCGAGGACTACAAGACGCGCAAGCGCGACCGGCTCGTCGGGTTGTTCCGCGAGGCTGGCTATAACGAGCCCGAGAGCCTCGCCGACGAGGTGTTCTTGTTGTTTGAAGGCGCACGCATCTCAATCCAGTGCTGCGCGAGCACGAGCGGACCCGCATCGCGCGTGGTCGCCATGCTGCGCTCGCTACTGGCCGATCACGCCCCGCCCCCGCGCTGAGCTTTAAGCCATCAACCCGGCATCGCCCGGTGCATCGCCTTTTCGATTTCCTTCACTGTCATGTCGCGCTGGTGGGTCGCGATTGACCAACGATGGCCGAACGGATCCTCGACGATGCCGTAGCGGTCGCCCCAGAACATATCGGCGACCGGCATGATGACCTTGGCGCCCGCTTTGATGGCGCGCTGGGTGAAGCTATCCACGTCATCGACCGTCATATGGATCGTGACCGGCGTTCCCTTGAGCGAGTGCGGAGAGGCGTTCCCCATCATCGGAAACTCGTCGACCAGCATCACGGGCGCGCCATTCACCAGCAATGCCGCGTGGATCAGCTTGCCGTCCTTGCCGGCGAGCCGCATCATTTCGGTGGCGCCGAACGCCTTCTTGTAGAAATCGATCGCCTTGTCGGCGCCGGCACAGACCAGATGCGGGGCCAGTGCGGGCGCATTGGCCGGCCTCGATCTTGAGCTTGCTCTAGGCTTGGTCGCCTTTGATGCAGGCCGCGCCTTCGACGCCGGCTTTGCTTTGGGTTTCGCCTTGGCTTTGGGCTTGGCCTTCGCCTTTTTTGGGGGTGCCATGGTGTCTCCTCCTTTTGGCTGCGAGGTGAAGAGCGGTTGAATCGAGGCCAGCGGCAAATCAACATTGGAGTCGTCGCGCAGCTTGTGCCGTGCGGCACCGTTGCGCGCCGCCCTCGTCTGCTTGAGATGGTGCACGCGCACCGTATTGCCGTATTGTCGTCAAGCAAAGCCCGACGGATTGCCTGCGTGCATCGGGCCAAAAGGATAAGCGGCATGAGACGCATCGAAGAGCCCGGAAGCCCGCCCGTCGTTGCGCACCGCGCACGGCCCGGACTGGCCTTGGCGCTGGCGCTGGGGGCGCTTCTCGGCTCGTCGTGGGCATGCGCGGATGAGGCCGAGGTCGACACCGCGCTCGTCGTGGCGGTCGACGTGTCGAACTCGGTCGACGAGCAGCGCTATCGTCTGCAGATGGAGGGTATCGCTCAGGCGCTCGAGGATCCGGGCGTTATCAAGGCCATCGCCGGTGGTGCCAAGGGCGGCATCCTGTTCTCTATGATCACCTGGGCCGACCTGCAGAAGGTCAGCATTCCCTGGATGCATATCACCAACGCCGAGCAGGCGCGCGCCGTCGCCGCCCGCGTCCGCGCGCTGCCGCGCGAGAGCGGCGAGTTCACCTGCATGTCGCGCATGATGCGCTTCGTCTCCGACAAGATCGTCCCGCAGATTCCCGCCAAGGCAGCGAAGGTCGTGCTCGATGTCTCGGGCGACGGCCCGGACAACTGCAACGAGGAGGAGCCGATCGATACCGTGCGCGACGAGCTCGTGAAGTACAACGTCACGGTCAACGGGTTGCCAATTCTCGAAGGCGCGGGCGACGCGGTGGCGGAAGCGCCGGGAGGTGTGTCGTCGCAATCCTACCTGCCCGAGGAGCAGTCGAGCCCGGCGCTCGAGGATTGGTATCGCACGCACGTTAAGGGCGGCCCGGGATCGTTCGTGCTCCCGGCCAACGGATATGCCGATTTCGGCCGCGCCATCCGCCAGAAATTCGTGCTGGAAGTCAGCAGCCTGTTTGGCTTGAACCGCTAGGCGCCCTCACTCGAGGTAGGCGCGTTCGCGGTTCTTGACGTTGTCGAGGTTGCGAGCGCTGTCCTTGCCGCGCAGCGAAAGCAGCTTCGTTGAATTCACATCGGCCTGGTTGAAATTGGCGCCCGCCACGTCGGCGCCGGTGAGATCGGCCCCGCCTAGCTCACTTCCCATCAAATTCGCGCCGCGCAGATTGGCCCCGCGCAAGGTCGCATACTCCATCACCGCGCGCGCGAGATTGGCATCCTCGAAGGAAGCCCCCTCCAGATTGGAGGAGCGAAACACACCGCGCATCAGCCCCATCGACTGGTTCTTCATGTCGGCCGATAGATCGGCTCCCTTGAAGTTTGCGCCCTTCAAGCTGGCGCGCGTGAAATCGGCAGCGATGCGCGCGCCCGAGAAATCTGCTCCGTCGAGCTTGGCGTCCCGGAACTGGGTCGAAAACAAATTGGCGCCCTTGAAGGTCGCATTCGTGAAATCCGACTTCAGCGCCCAGGCCTGGTCGAGTGTCACCCCGTCGAGATTGGAGCCGACGAACTTGGCGTCGTTAATGCGCGCCGACTGCAACTTCAGCTTCCGGAGATCGAGACCCGACAGGTCGAGACCGTTGAGCCGCTTGCCCGACAGGTCGGCGATACCGGATGCGCCGGCCGCGGCGATGGCGGCCAGCACGTCCTCGCGGGTCATGTCGGCCTTGGTGAACTCGGGCGACTTCAAGTCGAGCTGATCGATCATCTCGACCGCGCGCGCAGGCCCGCCCGGCATGAGCAGCAACGCCACCGCCAGCACAAAAGCCGTGAAGGCGCATCGCATGGTCGTTACTCCAAGTTGTCCCGATCGGGCTCTAGAGATCCTGCGAGTCGGCCGAAGCACAGCGCCAGCGCTTGATCTCCCAGCCGGGGTGCTGACTGGCCCAGGTTGCGAAATGCGGCTGCGCGTCGACCATGCAGTGTTGCGCGTCGACGGTGAGGTCGAGCGGGATGCGGTAGTCTTTGCAAACGGCCGGGTCGCCGACGAGGCAGGCCGAGATCACGATCGCGATCATGCGGTGCTCCTTGATCTTGGCGGAAGACGCGATCGGCCCGAAACGGTCGATTTGCGCATCCCCGCCTTTCGCTTATACGACGGGCGGCGCAAAAAGTTACAGGGGCGCCACGACGGTGCGCCATCCTGGGGCCGGCTGGCTCAGGCGGTGATAAGTATCTCGCCCTTGCCGACGGTGGCCAGGTCGCCCGCATATTTGCGCGCGATCCCGCTCAACGGGCGCGGAGCCAGCTGTCCGAGGCTCGCCGTCAGGTAGCGCGACAGGATGCGCAAGATCACGAGATCCTGCTTGCCGGTGTCGACGAAGGTCGCCAGCAGACGCTCCACCGATGGCCCGATCAGGGTGCCGCGTCGCAGCATCACCCCGGGCGAGGGCCCAAATCCCTGCTCGGCCCAGATCGTGCCGCCGATCATGCGCGAGCCCGCGTAGGCGCCGCACCGTCCGCGAACGACGACCGTGCCGCGGCGCATGCGCTCGCCCGCGCGATCGCCCGCGTGGCCGTCGATGACGACGATGCCGCCACTCATACCGGCCTTGTCCCCCGCCCGCTGACCGCCGATGAAACTGCCCGCCGCGCCCTTCACCCAGATGAGCCCGCCCGAAAGCCCAGAAGCGAGCCACGCGCCGGCGTCGCCCTTGATCTCGAGCCGGCCCCCGCTCATGTCGCGCCCGGCGAACGCGCCGACGTCGCCTTCTACGACGATGGTGCCGTGCTCGAGCTCGGAGCCTACGAAATCCAGTTTGCTCGACCCGCCGGCGATCGTTACGCGGTCCGCGGCCTTGCCCGTCATCGTGAACAGATCGCCGACAGTCAGCTTGCGCTGCGAGGTGCCGATGACGAGGCGGGGAATTTCGGATGACGACATGTTGCCGAGGATGCTCGGCGTGAGCTTTGAAAGATCGACCCGCTCGTCGGGCGGTGCCTTGAGCTTGAAGACGAGACCGCTCATGACAGCAGCTCCTGCAGGCGATAGTGGTGTTGACCGAGCTTGCCGCCGTAGTTGCCGGCACTGACGCGCGTCACGCCCTTCCCGGCGCCGACCGCGGTGATGGTCTTGAGCGCCGCCTTCATCGCATCGGCCACGGCCTTCGACGTGAGCCCGTCGATCACGATCTCCAGCACGGAGACGATGTCAGGCCCGAGCTCACTGTGGACGCGGCCGCGCAGCGTCGGACAGAAGGCATCGTTGGTGGAGGCGACCATGCCTTTGTACTTGGAGCCTACCTTGGAGCCCGAGCGCACGATGCCGCCGGGGAACGGCGTGATGACGTCGGGAACGTCGGCAATGGCCGCGACCGCCATTTCGGCAGTGGCGAGCGTGCCGGCGCGATCGGTGCCTAGGATCAATACGTTGCCGCCGCCGACCGCGTCAGAGACGACGCCCGTCGTCTCCTCGACGACGAACTCTCCGTCCATCACGGGCACGCGCCAGTAGCGGCTTTTGCCAAGCCGCTTTGGCGTTTGAAATCCATCGCCGAAAAACCGCGGGCCCTGGCCGAGACCCAGCCGCTTTTTGGCCTCGACGCCGGCGTAGCAGGCCGAGCCCGGGCTCGTCAGCACGCATTGACCGACGCGGTTCTTGAGCTGCGGCCCGAGTGCTTCGGGGGAGAAGCCGAACAGCAGGACCCGTATGCCCGGGCGCCCGTCCGGCGTCTCGTCGGGCTTCAGCTCGCGATCGATGCCGACTTCGGCGCCGCAGCCGATGACGGAGGTGCCAAACCCGCTCATGGTGATGGCGGCCTGGCGCGCCCACTGCGCACTGTCGGCCGTGATGACCACCCCGGTCGCGCTCATGCCGAACGCTTCCGCGAAGGTGTCATCGATCAAGATGCCGTTGACCTTCATGACACCCTGGCCTTGGTCGGCTGCACGATAATCTCGCCGCGGCCGCCTTCGATGATCTCACCGTCGCTGAGCTTGAAGTTCTCCATGCGCACGGTGTGGTAGTCGCGGAAATATTCTCTGAGCGGCTTCTCGATCGCAGGATCGTAGGTGGGGCGCGCCACGTGCGTTGCGCCCTGCACGACCTTGATGACCTTGCCGTCGCGCACGATGAGCTCGCCGTTCTTGAAGACGAAAAGCGGCGTCTTGAACATCGCTTCACGGTCCGAGTTGTCGGCGTAGACCGTTATGTCGGCCGACGCGCCGGCGCCGAGGTGGCCGCGGTCCTTGAGGCCCAAGCTGCGCGCCGGCCCCGCGCGCGTCATGACCGCGACCTCATACATCGAGTATTCGCGGTCGAGCGAGGGAAGCGTGCTGTTCTTCAGCGCTTCGGGATGCACCTTCAGCATCATGTCCTTGCGGAACGAGCGGTCCATCAAGAGCCGGATCAAGTGCGGATAGGTGTAGAAGGGCGCGCCGTTGGGATGGTCGGTGGTGAGGAAGATGCGCCAGGGGTCCTCGCACAGGAGGAACGTCTCGAGCCCGATCGCCCATTGCAGCGAGTGCACGTAGCTCTTGTCGCGATACCGGAACGGCACCACGCCGCAACCGGCATCGCACTCGATGTCCATCACCACCCACCGCTTAGGATCGGCATTCTTGGAGGTGCTGTATTGGCGCATGCTGTCGCCGGAGGCGGTACAGGTCTGGCCGAACAGCACCTGGCCGACGTCGATCGAGATCTGGGGATATTGCTTGAGCAACTCGGCGATGCGCGCGGCGCCTGAATCGAAATGGCGGTCGCCGCCGACGCCGTAGCTGTGGAACTGGATGTGGGTCAAGTGCAGCGGCAGGCCTTCGGCCGCGCGGATCGTTGCGAGTGTCGTCTCGACGTTGCCGGGAATGCCGAGGTTGCAGCCGTGCACGTGCAGGGGATGGGTAACGCCAAGCTCGGTCAGTCCGCGCGCCAGCGTCTGAATGATGTCGCGCGGCGTGATGCCGTAATAGACGTGCTTCTCGTCGAGGTTGAGCTTGCGCTGGTTGAATTTGAACGCGCTGATGCCGCCCGGGTTGACCACCTTCACCGCGATCGCCTGCGCGGCGTGCATCGTCCAGGCGATGTAATCCTTGATCTGCGCGAAGGGGGCTTGCCGCGAGATGAGCCGCAGCATGAAATCGTCGCTGCCGAGCATGACGTACGCGCCCTTGTCGACCATGGGCGTGTCGCCCATCTCGAGGTGCGCCTGGCGTGCATTGGCCGGCAGCATCGCGGGCTCGAAGCAGGCGGTGTAGCCCATCTCGGCGTACCGGTAGCCGGTCACCATGGTGGAGGGGAGCGCGTGCCCGGTGCCCGCGCGCGTGATCGCGGTATGCGCGACCTCGTCGTGCATATGATCCTCGGGCATCAGCGTGCGCGCGATCGTGACCTTGCCGCCGCCGATGTGCGTGTGGGGGTCGATCGCCCCCGCCATGACGATGCGGCCCTTGAGGTCGTATTCCTTGTCGACGCGCGCTTCCGGCGCCGGCGGAATGATGCGTCCGTCCGCGACGTAGATATCGCGCACTTCGCCATCGACCTTGTTCGCAGGGTCGTAGACCTTACCGCCGGTGAGCTTGATCATCATCGAATGTGCTCGCGTTCAAAGGGCTCGTTCAACGGCGGCGAGCACGTCGGCTGCACGCGGCAGCCGCGAGCGACCAAGGTTCTTCAAGGGAAGCGACACGACGTTGTCGCAACGTACCAGCGTGCCCGCGTGATCAATTCCCGGCGTGCCGACCGGAATGAACACATGCGGCGGCTGGGCCAGCCTCAGACCGGGCGTGCCGAGCACGATCGTCGGCATGCGCGTTTGCGGCGGACCGACATCGGGCGTGAAGCATGAGGTCCAAACGAGCAGATCGCCCTCGTTCTCCGCCACCATGCGGCCGATCGAGTAGCGGTAGGCATCGTAATCGGGCGCGCCGTTGGCAAAGCTGACGCGCAGCGGATAACCCGTCTGCCAGGTGCAGGCAGAGGCGGCGCTGGGCGCGCCTTCATTGCCGCCAAGCGACAGCCCGGCAAAGCGGGTCGTCAGGTTGAGCTCCTTGACGAGATCGGAGATGGCATGAACCGCGAGGTCGGCCTGCTCGAAGTTGAGGCCTGGGGGCGCCCACACCACGACGCCATACTTCGCGGCCTTGCACTTCTCGACCACCTGATCGATGAGCGACAGCTTGATGCCGGCAATATCCTGCGGCTCGGAGCCCGACGCGCGCGGCCGCGAGAGACGCGAAAGGATGCCGCTGCGCTTGGGCTCCTGAGGTTCCGATACGCTCAGCGTCGCGCCGCGCAGACGTGCATGCAACACGCCGAGTACCTCGGTCAGGCGATCGCGCGGGCAGGGAAGGTTGATGACCTCACCGATGTTGGGACCCTTGGCGACCGAAGTATCGTGGCCTTCGCCGACGAAGATGACGGTGCGATTTTTCGCATCGCCTTCGAACATCGATTGCGGCGGGCAGACGATGCGGTCGAAGAAGCGGCCGTGAATTTTGTGGATGTCGCCGCCCACGATGACGAGCACGTCGGCGCGATTGCGCGTCTCGGTGAGCGTCGACATGATCCAGCCGCTCGTCTGCACGACGCGGATGTTGCGGTACTGGCCTTCGCTCAGCACGTGGTCGACGACGCCGCCGGAGCGATCGGCGAGAGAGAGAATCGCGCGAATGCCATCGACGTCGGATGCCATGCCGCCGTAAAGCGGCAGCTTCGCGCTCTTGATGGCGGCGGCGGTGGCGGCAATCGCCTCCCCGAGCTCGACTTCCCGACCGCCGATCTGCGGCTTCGACGGCGGCAGCACCCGCTCAAATCCGGCCGTTGATCTGGGGCAGCCGTTCTTCAAGACCTTGATCGTCGAGCCGGTGCGCTCGACTTCGATATCGTCGCACAGCAAACCGCAAAACGGGCAGGTTACGTTCTCATAGACCTCGGAAGCGCCACCTTCTCCCGGTCCTGCCCCTGGTACGGTCATGTCGTTATCGTCTCCCTCGCGGGCCGCAACAAAGCACACACGCCTATCCAAAACAACACTGGCTCTAATGCGGCGCTTTGCCGGTGGCGCGTGCAATTGCGAAGGGGTTTCCTGGCCACTATGGTCGCCCTTGAGGCGCGAGAGAAAAAGTTAAGACCGGGAGGATGCCTGATGGTCAGAGGCCTTGCGTTTGGATGCTTGCTGCTAGCTTTGGTTCCCGCCGCCGCGTCAGCCCATGGGCCCTCGCGCCAGAAGGTGGACGAGACCGTTGAGATCAACGCTTCGCCCGACAAGGTGTGGAAGGTGATCGGTAATTTCCAGGACATGAGCTGGCACCCGGCCGTCACCAAGCTCGAGGGTGCGGGCGGCAACGATCCCAATGCCACGCGCGTGCTTACGCTCAAGTCGGGCGGGACGATCTCCGAGAAGCTCATCCAGAACGATCCGGCGAAGATGCTCTATAAGTATGAGATCACCGATGTCGACGTGAAGGTATTGCCGGTGAAGAATTATTCCTCCTCGATCAGCGTCAAGGGCGACGGCGGCAAGTCGACGGTCGAGTGGCGCGGCGCCTTCTATCGCGGCTTCATGAATAACGACCCGCCGCCCGAGCTCAACGATGACGCGGCAAAGAAGGCCGTAACCGGCGTCTATCGTGCGGGCCTCGATGCTCTGAAGCAAAAAATGGAAGCGGGCGGATAGGATAGGCCGTGCGCGCTGATCCTCGCTTCTTCGCCTGCCTCGTCGCGGCGGCAGTTATCGCCGCGACGGCTGCGGGGGCAGGGGGCGAGGCGGTTGGAACGACCGGCGTCAGCCAGGCCTTCGTCACCAACCAGAACGACGACACGCTGACAGTCGTCGACCTGGCGACGCTTAAAGCATCCGATCCCATCAAAATCGGCGGCAAGCCGGCCGGGATCGCCATCTCCGCCGACAAGAAGAGCGCCTTCGTTACCGCGCCCGAAGGCAAGGAGCTCATCGTCGTCGATGCGGCCTCGCGCGCGATTACAAAGCGCATCAAGGTCGGCGAGGGACCGCTCGGCGTCGCCGCCCACCCAAGCCAGAGCCGCGTCTACGTCGCCGACTGGTACACCCGCAAGATCTATGTGGTCGACCCCGAGGCGGGCGCGATCACCGCAAGCATCCAGGTGGGAGATTTGCCGTCCGGTCTTGCACTGACCCCTGACGGGAAACTGTTGCTGAGTGCCGACCGCGACAGCAATGAGGTCTCCTACGTCGATACGACGACGAACACGCGGACCGGCGGCATCAAGGTCGGCGAGCGGCCCTTCGGCATAACCATCGACGCCGGCGGCAAGCGCGCCTACACGGCCAACGTTGCGAGCGACGACATAAGCGTCATCGACATCGCCGCGCAAAAGGTGATCGCGACCGTGAAGGTCGGCCGGCGTCCCTATGCGGTGGCGCTTGCCGGCGGCCGCGCCTTCGTCACCAACCAGTACGCCGGCACCGTCAGCGTGTTCGATCTCGATAGCTTCAAGCCGCTGGCCACCATCGAGGTGGGGGATCATCCCGAAGGCATCGCCGCCGATCCGGCCGGGGCCTACGTCTACGTGGCGTGCTGGTTCGACAACGTCCTCCAGCGCATCGATGCGGCCAAGATGGTGCCGGCGGGCGAGGTTAAGGTCGGCGACGGTCCCCGTGCGTTCGGGCTCTTTCTGCGTTGATGTTGCAGCGCCGAACGCGCAGGCCGGGCGTTCACGGCCGGCTCATTTTAAGTTGTCCCGCTGCTGCCACCGCATGACCAATCGTTAAGGTAATCCCCTGTTTACGGGGACTAACCGCGTGGTTAGAACAGTCGCAAATGGCGTGGCCATTGGATTTGGTAGGGAAGGAACGTGAGTATGTACTCCAATAGCATCGTCATCGCCGCGCTGGCGCTGACAGTGGCTGCCTGCACGGGCGCCGCCGCCGCGATCGCTGCCGATCCGCCCAAGGCGACCGACATCATCTTCGAGCAGAAGCATTTGGCGAACATCGATCCCGGCAAGGAGGTCGACTACAAGTTCAACCGCACGGTCTCCAATCCCGACATGCTGGGTCAGCCGTTCTCCGACACCATCACGCTCAAGGTCACCGGCATGAAGCCGACCGGCGAGAAGGATGTCGATCTGCAGATCTATACCGGTGAGCGCGCGCGCGACCTGCAGAAGCTGCCCGACTTGACCATCAACCCCGTGTTCCTTGTCTATTTCAACCAAGCGGTAAACAGCTTTCACCAGCTGGCCGGCGGCCAGACGCCCTATCTGACGCGGGTGTTTTCCGAAGGCTTCAAGGACAAGGCCAAGGTCGAGCCGGTAAAGATCGATTACAAAGGCAAGAAGGTCGACGCCTATCGCATCACGATGGTTCCTTTCGTCGGCGACAAGAGCGAGGCGAAGATGCAAGGCTGGGAGAACTCGGAGTTCGTGATCGTGGTCAGCAAAGACGTGCCCGGCCAGATCGTCGACCTCATCTCCAAATACAAGAACAAGTACGACGACAAGGACCTTCACCTTGTCGAACGCACCACGCTCGACGGCGCGAGCGGTCTGGAGGAGACCAAATGAGGAAGCTACCGATCCTGATCGCCGGGGTTGTGGTTGTTGCGGCCTTCGGGGCGCGCATTGCCAATGCCGTCGAGTTGCCCACCAACGACTATCCGACCTACGCGCGGGCTGATTACGTCTTTGCCTGCATGCAGACCAACGGGCAGACGCGCGATGCGCTGGAAAAGTGCTCCTGCTCGATCGATCAGGTCGCGGCCATTCTGCCGTTTGCGGAATACGAGCAGGCCGAGACGATCTTGTCGGTGCGCCTCAAGGGTGGCGAGAACGTCGCAATGTTCAACAGCTACGCGCCGCTGCTGGAAAAGGTGAAAAACCTGAAGCGCGCGCAGGTCGAAGCGGAGCTTCGCTGCTTTTAAAACGAGCGGAGCTTCGCTGCTTTTAAACCAGCTGAGCGTTGAAGCCGCGAGTTGACCAACATAAAGGGCCCGCGCTGCGGGCCCTTTTCAGTTTCTAGACCGCATGGCTTGCCGTCAGGAATCCTTGCCGCCCGACGTCGCCGTGAAGACGCGCCCATCGCTGTCCTTGGCGGTGACCTCGAGCGTCGGATCGGTCCCCGGCGCAAAGGTAAATCGCATGTTGGGATTCTCGGAGATCGAGACGCCGCCCTCCATCTGGAAGACGAGCTCGCCGCCGCGCTTCACCTCGAGATCCTGCACATACCTGGCGGGCGTGTACTCGCGCGTGAGCTGATCCATCTGCATTCCGGTGAAGTTGGGATGGCGGATCATGACCTGGGCCTCGCGCGTCGCGGGCGACTTGTCGGCGGCTTTGCGGTCATCGAAGGTCCGGATCTGCATCTTGCCGATATTTGCCAGCACCTCGTCGATGTCCTTGCCGGCCGGAGCCGAGCAGCCGCCCGACGCCTTCACGAACTTGGTCGCCATGTGCAGCTTGCCGTCGGCCGTTTCGATGACGGCGCGAACGTTGGAGTACATGTCGATGCGCACCCGCGTCGACAGCATCCGCTCGCCCTTCCCGGCGGCCGGTCCGAAATGGAAGGTGGCCGCTACGGGCGCCGGGTTCTTCTCGATGATCAGCGTAAGCGTCTTTACATCGCCGGCGACGCTCGCTGGGATGTGTACCGTGATCGGGACGATAGCCGCATCCTCGGCGCGGTAGGGCGCGTCCATTGTAATCGTGCCGTCCTCCTCGAGGACGTCGCGGTTGTCGAACACGACGCGCTTGATGTCGGGCCAGGGGTCATCAGCCAGCGCCGGGCCGGCAATGAGTGCGGTTCCAAGTGCAAGTACGGCCGCGGCCGTCAATCCGAGGATGAGCCCGCCGCGCCGGGAAGCTTGGGTTGCGTCCATGTCTTCCTCCGCATGTGCCGCGTTCTCGCGGCTTATTCCCATTCAAGCTCGGCGAACGCCGCCGAGACATTGCGTGCATGATACTCGTCAAACAGGAGCCATGCATCCCTTTCCGAGATGCCGGCCGTCTTGCTGGCCTCGCTCAACGTGCCGCCGGCCTTGATCATCGCGCGTACTTCGTCGGCGATCTTGGCCAAGTAGCGTTGCTCGGGCGCGAGCGCTTCGGGAAAGGGCATCGAAGCCGGCCCATGTCCCGGAACGACGCGGTTCACGTCTTTGCGCTCTGCAAGCCGCTTCAAAAGATCGAGCCAGCCGCGGATCGATCCGTCGAGCGCTGGGGTATGCTTGGAAAACAGTAAGTCGCCGAGAAACAGCGTGCCCGTCTTCTTGTCGAACACCGTGAGATCGTTATCGGTGTGCGCGGTCTTCTGCGCATCGAGGACGAGTATACGGTCGCCAAGGTCGAGCTCGGTCGTATCGTGCACCAGCAGCGTTGGCGGAATGATGCGCTCTCCCGCGAATGCCGCGTCGCCCAGCAGCTCCTTGTTGGCCGCGAGATAGCGCTCGGCACGCGCCGCCAGGGCGCGCGGCAGCTTGTAATGGCCTACGTAGGTCGGCTTCTCGTTTGCAAATGCAACGTTTCCGAACACGTGATCGGGGTGCATGTGCGTGTTGATCACGTATTTGATCGGCAGCTGCGTGCGTGCACGGATCGCGGCGAGCAGCTCTTCGCCGATGCGCGGACTGCCGCCGGTGTCGATCACGGCGACGCCATCGCGTCCGATGACGAAGCCGGAGTTCGACGTATCGCCCGCGTTGGTCGGCGTGAACAACTCGTAGCGCCCCTGGTGCACGAAGACGCCCGACGCGATCTCGCTGACAGAGAGCGGTGCGTCGGCAACTTTCGGCGCCGCAACGGCCGGAAATGCGCCCGCGACGCACAGCATCAGCGCCACGCGCAGGAGCGTGAAAAGCGGGGGGCGGAGGATGGTTTTTTTTGTGTGTAGACGCATGCGCGGGCCTCTTTGCATATACGCACGCGCTATCACGGCGTCGAGAGCGGGCCGTGATCACGAGGTGGTGCCGATTCTTCCCGACGTTCTGCCGAATTTTCCGGGCGTCGTGCGCACGACAGTGCGCCACTCGCGCAGTCCGATCTGGGCGAAACTGCGATTGCACCAATGAATCCGCCGGTGCGCGCAGATCTTGTCGTGCACCGCACCATTCCTTCGTGCAGTGCAATAATACGCGATGGAATGCGGAAGATTTTAAGTCAGCGCTCTTGTCCTATTCACGGACGCGTGAATTTTCGTTACTGCGGCGTCTTGCAGTCGTGAAAAAAAAGTGCGTAGATGTGCCGCGGTGGTGACACGGCTTCCAGGGTCAGCGGCAGAAATAGCCCGACAATAAGACCCGGTCGATCTCCAGGGAGGAAGAAGGGGCAAACCCCATCCCAACTTATTGGGTGTGAGGCGCTGCTGTTCATCACCGATTGCAAGCGTGGCAAGAACCTTAAAATGGAGGAAGCGCAATGCGCAGAAGCGTATTCGCAGGTGCTTTGGTTGCGACGGCTGCCCTCGCGGCACCGGCGTTGGCCAATGATAGCGTCGTAAAATGTATTGCCGATGCCAACAACTGGTGCATGCAGCAGGGTAACTACTCTGCCACCCGTTATTCGGCGTTGGACCAGATCAACACGAAGAACGTCAAGGACCTCCGGGTCGCCTGGACGTTCTCGACTGGCGTGCTGCGCGGCCACGAGGGTTCGCCCCTCGTCGTTGGCAACACGATGTTTCTCCACACCCCGTTCCCGAACATCGTGTACGCTCTGAACCTCGATGACGAGAACAAGATCATCTGGAAGTACGAGCCCAAGCAGGATCCGTCCGTGATCCCCGTCATGTGCTGTGACACGGTCAACCGTGGTCTGCAGTATGCCGACGGCAAGGTCTTCCTGCATCAGGCAGACACGACCCTCGTCGCTCTCGATGCCAAGACCGGCAAAGAAGTTTGGAAGGCTGTCAACGCCGATCCCAAGCGCGGTGAGACCGGCACGGGTGCCGCTCTTGTCGTTGGCGACATCGTCATGATCGGCGTCTCTGGCGCTGAGTTCGGCGTTCGCTGCTTCATGACCGGCTACGACATCAACTCCGGCAAGAAGGTGTGGCGCGGTTATTCGATGGGCCCGGACAGCGACATCCTGTTCAACCCTGAGAAGACCATGTCGCTCGGCAAGCCGGTTGGCGCCGACAGCTCGCTCAAGACTTGGAACGGCGACCAGTGGAAGCTGGGCGGCGGTTCGATCTGGGGCTGGTATGCCTGGGATCCCAAGCTGAACCTGATCTACTACGGAACGGGCAACCCTTCCACGTGGAACCCTGCTCAGCGCGCTGGACCCGATGGCAAGCAGATCGACCAGAAGTGGTCGATGTCCATCATCGCTCGTAACCCGCAGACGGGTGAAGCGGCTTGGGCTTACCAGATGACTCCGTTCGACGAGTGGGACTTCGATGGCGTCAACGAGATGATCCTCGTCGACGGCATGGATGTTAAGGGCAGCAAGCACAACGTGCTCGTCCACTTCGACCGTAACGGTCTTGGCTACACGGTTGACCGCGAGAGCGGCCTCCCGCTGGTTGCCGAGAAGTATGACCCGGCCGTCAACTGGACGACTGGTGTTGACCTCGACCCCAAGAGCGCCAAGTACGGCCGTCCGGCTGTTGTCGCGTCCAAGTCGACCTTCCTGAATGGTCAAGACGTGAACACCACCGACGTCTGCCCTGCAGCTCTCGGAACCAAAGACGAGCAGCCGGCTGCTTACTCGCCGCTGACGGGTCTCTTCTTCGTGCCGACGAACCACGTCTGCATGGACTATGAGCCCTTCAAGGTCGAGTACACTGCCGGTCAGCCCTACGTTGGCGCCACGCTGTCCATGTATCCGCCCAAGGGCGAGAGCCACATGGGCAACCTCATTGCGTGGGATGCTTCCAAGGGCAAGATCGTCTGGTCGAACAAGGAGCAGTTCTCGGTTTGGTCGGGTGTTCTCGCTACCGCTGGCGGCATCGCCTGCGTCGGCACCCTCGAGGGCTACTTCAAGTGCGTCGATCAGAAGGACGGCAAAGAGCTGTACAAGCAGCGCACGCCGTCCGGCATCATCGGCAACGTCATGACCTACGGTCATGGTGGCAAGCAGTACATCGCCGTCTTCTCGGGCGTCGGTGGTTGGGCCGGTATCGGCCTGGCAGCTGGCTTGACCAACCCGACCGATGGTCTGGGCGCAGTCGGTGGCTACGCTGGCCTCAACAACTACACCGCTCTGGGTGGTTCGTTGACGGTCTGGTCGCTCGGCGACTCGAAGTAAGCTCACACAGCACTAAGGACCGGCGCGGGTTTCCCGCGCCGGTCTTCCTTATGAGTGGCGTATGGAGTTCGAGAGCTTTCACCATTTGTGCGGCGCACACCGTTATCCTTGATAGTCCACCGCGACCCAGGATGACATTTTGCCGGTTGCACTTGCCCGGCAGGCTGCCCAAATGAAGATGCAAATCAATCCTGCAACCAAAAAAGCCGACAGGGGAAACGCGTGACAAGGATCAGTTTGGCCGTTGCTGCCGTCATCGCAGTTGGTGCATCGATCGGTGCCCTAGGATATCTGGCCGCGGCCGACGACAAAGCCGCACCGGCGGCGGCACCAGCCGCAGCCCCCGCTCCAGCGGCAGCGCCCGCGGCACCGGCCGCGCCAGCAGCTGCACCGGCTGCAGCCGGCGCGACGAACGGCTTGCAAAAGTCAGTGACGCTTCCGGATGGCTGCCTCAGCCAGGAAGGCGCCAAGTACGAAGACGGCAAGTGGGTGCTGCCCGACGGCACGCCCACCTATCACATCTGCAAGAAGGACGGGACCTACGTGGTCGATTGGGCGACGTACAACGGCTATCGCCGCTACCACAGCGAATGCCATGTGTGCCACGGTCCCAATGCGCTGGGTTCGAGCTACGCGCCGGCTCTGCACAATTCACTTGAGACGATGACCTACTCCGACTTCATCGGCACGGTGGCGAGCGGCCGCGTGCACGACGCAGCCGGTACCAAATTCGTGATGCCCGCCTTCGGTGACAACAAGAACGTGATGTGCTTCATCAACGACTTGTATTCGTACATCAAGGCGCGCTCGAGCGATGGACTTCCGGCTGGTCAGCTCGGCGGGCGCAACCGCGATGAAAAGCCCGAAGAGGCGAAGGCAGCGGAGAAGGCCTGTCTTGGTAGCTAGATATCTCGTGATGGCGACGGCCGGCATCGTTCTTGCCGGCCTGTACGCCTACCCGCTCAAGGCCGTCGAGGGCCACCGCTCCGACCTCGTCAACCGGCAGGTGCTCCGGGTCTGTTCCGACCCGGCGAACATGCCGTTCTCGAACCAGAAGAAAGAAGGGTTCGAGAACAAGATCGCCGACATCATCGGCGAGGAGCTCAAGCTCCCGGTCGAGTACACGTGGTTCCCGCAGGCGGTGGGATTCACGCGTAATACGCTTCTGGCCAAGCGCTGCGATGTCATCATCGGCACGGGGCAGGGCGATGAGCTCGTGCTCAACACCAACGCGCTCTACCGTTCGGGTTACGCGATCATCTACCCGCCAGGCAAAGGTCTCGACGGCGTCGATACGCTGTTTGACCCGCGCTTGAAGGACAAGCGCATCGGCGTCGTCATCACGACACCGGCCGCCGACGTCGTCAACAAGGCGGGGCTGATGGGCAAGGCGCGCCCCTACCGGCTGATGGTCGACCGGCGTTTTGAGTCTCCGTCGGAAGAAATGATCAAGGACATCCGCGCGGGCGAGATCGACGCCGGCGTGATGTGGGGTCCGATCGCGGGCTACTTCGCAACGCGCGGGGGCGAGAAGCTCACCGTCGTCCCGATGGTCAAGGACGCGCTGAACGACAAGCATTTGATCTTCCGCATCACCGGCGGCGTGCGCCAGGGCGATGATCTGTGGAAGCGCCAGCTGAACGACATCATCAAGAAGCGTCAGGGCGACATCGATCGCGTGCTGCTCGACTACGGCGTGCCGCTCCTCGATGAGGAAAACAATCCGATCACCAAGCCGCGCAGCTGAGGCTGCGTGCATGCGATCGATGCCGGCGCCTTTGCAAGCGGCACGGCCGGATAGGCGCGCTCATGATAAGTGCCGGAGTTTTGCGCTAGCCGTTGGGGCGTTGGCAGCGGCTATCGCCGTCGCGCCGCTTGCAGCTCATGCCGATCCTGCTGCACCGGCACCTGCTGCCGAAGCCAGCCCGACAGCTGCCCCACAGCCTGCCGCCGCACCTCCCAAGCCTGCGGGCCCAGTCGCGGAGCCCGAAGGTTACAAGATGGAGGATTTCCGCAGCCCCGTTCCCAAGACGCTTAAGGGCGCGAAGGTCCTGACCGGGGATGAGGCGGCGGACCTGTGGAACGCCACCGGCGCGCGCGCCATCTTCATCGACGTCTACCCGCAGGCACCCAAACCCAAGAACCTGCCCGCCGGCACCTACTGGCGCGATCCGTCCCACCGCACGATGGAAGGGGCGCACTGGCTGCCCAACGTCGGCTACGGCGCGTTGCCCGATTCAATCGAAGCCTATTTCCGTGCCGGGCTTGAGCGCCTCACCAAGGGCGACCGCAAGGCGCCGATCGTGTTCTTTTGTCTGCGGGACTGCTGGATGTCGTGGAACGCGACCAAGCGCGCCGTGGCGGCTGGCTACACCAACGTGATGTGGTTTAGGGACGGCACTGACGCCTGGCAGGAGCTCGGCTATCCGCTGGTCGACGTCGCAAGGGAGCCGGACGGCAACGCTGGCGCCGGCACTCCTTCTAAGCAGCCCTAGCGAGAGGGCGGCCGGTTCAGCCGCCGCTCTGCGCGTACCAAGCTCAGCTCTGCATCTGCGCCCGGATCAGCTTCGCGATGTCGTAGACGTGCGTCTCGATGAGGCCGGGGATCTCGCAGGCGACCGTGATGTTCTGCTGGCGCTCCTGGAAGATGCGCGCGTTCCAATTGTATTCCTGCTGCTCGGGCGTCAGCACGGCGTCGCGCGGGCCCAGCTGCTCCTCGGCCGGAATGACCTGGTCCTTCGCGGAAAGCTTCTGGCCCTCGCGCTCGATCTCCTCCGCGCGCCCCTTCTGCCGCTTCTGGAACACCTCAATGCGGTGCATCACGTACTCGCGGTCGGAATTGACCTTGGCGAGCACGGTGGCAAAGAGCTCGGTCAGTTTCTTGTCGCGGTCGCCCGCCGGGAGAGTGGCGACGTACTCCTTGATCGCCTTCTCGGCTTCCTCGTTCGTTATGCGGCGGCTGACGAGGTAGCTGCTCAGCTCCTGAATCTTTTCGTCGTTCTCGACCTTCAAGCCGTCGATCGAGGGGCCGTCCCAGATTTGCGCGGCGGAGATCGCCGATACCTTGCGCTGCACGCACGGCCAATCGGGGCTGCCAGCGACCGCTGCGGGCGAGATGGCCTCCGCAGGGGCGCCGCCTTCTCCAGCCGGAACAGGTGCCGCGCCGGGTGCACCGGGCGCAGCAGCTTGCGGTACGTAGGGTTGTTTGGGCGCGGTGGTGCCCTCCGAGGAGGGAGCCGTATCACCGACCTTGGGCGCATTGGGCAGCACGTTCGGCATCGCCGGCGTCACCGCGTTGGGATCGGGAGCAGCATCTGCGCCAGGCTGCGCGGCGGGCTCGGCTGCGTGCACCGCGAGCGCAAGCGCCCCGGCGAGGAGCGCTCCAGAGAGCAACGTCGCTACTGTTTTCATCTTCTGCATGATCAAGCTCCGGGACCGGGGCCGCCGCGCCGAGCGAGCAGGCCCTTAGAGGGATTATAGGCGTAGACGGCGCCTCCAAAGAAAACGACCGTGCACCCGATTACGACGGCGAGCGCCGTCCAGTTGACCTGCTCATACAGCGCAAAGCGAATCAGCTCGACCGCATGGCTGAACGGGTTGAACAGGCAGATGTAGTAAAGGCTGACGCTCGATTCCTTGACGCGCCACAGCGGGTAGAGCGCGGAGGAGGCAAAGAACATCGGGAAGATCACGAAGTTCATCACGCCGGCAAAGTTCTCGAGCTGCTTGATGAGCGAGGACAAGAACAGCGCCATCGAGCCGAGCATCAGCCCGGAAAGGATCAGCGCCGGCAGCACCGTGAGGTAGCCCCACAGCGGCGGCTCGATCTCCCAGAAATAGGCGACCAGCAGGTAGGCGTAGACCTGCAGCAGCGAAACCGCGACGCCGCCGATGAGCTTGGAAAACAGCAAAAACGAGCGCGGGAATGGGCTGACGAGCAGCGTGCGCATGGCGCCCGTCTCGCGGTCGTAGACCATCGACAGCGAGGACTGCATCGCGTTGAACAGCTGGATCATGCCCATGAGGCCGGGCGTGATGAACACCTCGTAGAGCACGTAGGTCTCGTAGGGCGGAATGATCGAGACGCCGAGCGTCTGGCGGAAGCCGGCTGCGAAGATGAGCAGCCAGACGAGGGGCCGCACGAGGGCGGAGAGGAAGCGCTCGCGCTGGTGCAGGTAGCGCAGCACCTCGCGCCATACGATCCCCTTGAAGCAGGTGATGTAGGCGCGCACGCTGAGCCGCGGCGGGTCCATGTCCCAGACCGGTGCGACCGGGGATGAGGCGGACGGCTGTCCGGTCGTGGCGGTTGTGAGGCTCATGCCGCAAGATCCCTGGCGGGTGTTGCGGTGAGCTTCCGGAACGCGTCGCTGACGTTGGGGGTTGCCGTCGTCGCGAGCAGCTCGGGCACCTTGCCGGCAAACAGCACCTTCCCCTTATGCAAAATCACCACGTGGTCCGTCGGGCGAACCTCGTCGAACAGATGCGTCGCCCACAGCACGCCGAGGCCTTCCTTCTCGACGAGCGAGCGCACGATACCGATGACGCTCTCGCGCGAGCCGATGTCGAGACCGACGGTCGGCTCATCCAGCAGCAGCAGCGCGGGCCGGTGCAGCAGTGCGCGCGCGATCTCGAGCCGCCGCGCTTGCCCGCCGGAGAGGTTGCGAACCTTCTCGCGCGCGCGATCGGCGAGGCCGACCATCTCGAGCGCACGCTTGGTGCGCGTGCGGGCGTCGCGGCCGCGAATGCCGTGCAGCGCGCAGTGGTAGAGCAGGTTCTGGTTCACGCTGAGATCGAGGTCGAGCGTGCGGTTCTGGAATACGACGCCGAGCCGTTGCAGGGCAGCTGATGCGCGGCGGCGAACGTCGTAGCCGAAGATCACGATCGAGCCCGTCACGTTGTCGTAGAGGCGCGTGATCAGGGCAAACAGCGTCGACTTGCCGGCGCCGTTCAAACCGAGCAGCACGACGAACGTCGCACGCGGAACCGTGAGCGACACATCGTCGAGCGCAAGCGTGTCGCCGAAACGGTGGCTCACGTTGCTGATGACGAGCGCCGGGGCAGCCTCGGTATGAGGCTCTGGTTTATCTGCCATGTCCATCGCGACGATTATTCTCCCGGTCCTTATCCGTTCTTCCAAGCCATTGAAAAGCTTTCCGTTTTCTGATGGCCCGGGCCACGCTCGGAGCGGTCCGGCTTCGTCTTCCGTCTCAGTACACCTGCCATCGGCGCTGGTCGCAAGCGATTTTAAAACGGCGCGACCACGATGCCCCAAGGATAGCGCCCGACGCGGATCGACTTCGTCACCTTCAGCGCGGCCACGTCGATGACGGAGACGTCATTGGAGGTGCCGTTGGTGGTCAACAGAAGCTTCTGGTCGGGGGTGAACGCCATCTGCCAGACGCGCTGGCCAACGAGCAGGTACTTCACGACCTTCAAGGTAGCCGTGTCGACCACGGCCACGCGGTTCGCGGGTCCGAGCGCCACGAACGCCGTCTTGCCGTCGTTGGTGATGCGGACGCCGACCGGCTGGATCGCCTCGCGCAGGATGCCCGGGATCTCGAAGTTGACCTTGCCGATGACCTTGCGGTCCTTCGGATTGATCACGGTCACCGTGCCGCCGACCTCCGAGCTCACCCACAACTGGTCGCCCGTCGTGTTGAAGATCGCGACGCGCGGGCGGCTGTCGACCAGCACGTTGTCGAACGTCTTGTGCGACGTCGTATCGATGAAGTGCGCCATGTTGGTGGTTTCGGAGGTGTTGACCAGCACTTTGCCGTCGGGGCTCATGCCCATGCCTTCGGGCTCGACGCCGACGGGAATATCGGTGAGCACCGAGCCCTTCTGGATGTCGATGACGGTGACGAGGTTGTCGTCCTCGTTGGCGACGTAGAGCGGATTGCCGGAGGGATGCAGGATCAACAGCTCCGGATCGGGGCCGGAGGGCAACGTTTTCACGAGCTCATAGGTCTTGGTGTCGTAGACCTGGATGAGGTTCTCATCGCTGGTGCAGATGATGAGCCACTTGGCGTCGTTGGACAGGATAACGCCACGCGGGCGCTGCCCGACCTTGAAGGTCTTGATCACCTCGAGCTTCTCGGTGTCGATCACCGAAACCGTGTTGTCCTTCTCGTTGGTGACAAAGGCCGTGTAGGCGAATGCCGCCGGCGCCGATACGAGCGAGGCTGCAAACGCGCCCAGCAAGCAAGCAAAACCGACCTTTAAGCGCATCAGGCAACGTCCTCCTTGAACGTGAAATTCCGTACCGGCCCGCGAGCGGACGGCGCGGCTATTGTGTGTAGGCCTTGCATTTTGTCTCGGGTCTATCGATGCCGAGCGTATCGAGCTCGCTGAATTGGTGCAGGAAGCCTTGCTGCGGCGACACGGTCACGAGCAGCTTGGGCGTTGCGACGAGGATCGGCTGACGCAGCTGTCCGTTCCAGTCGCGGACCGAAAGGCCGACGCCTTTGAAGCCGGCGAACTCGAATTTTGGCGACTTCATGTAGCCGACGAGATCCTCGTACTTGGTCGATTTCGTGCGTGAGGCGGCCTCGCCGATCATGCGCGTCGCCATCCAAGCATTGTAATCCTCCGGACGCATGGTGCGGTCGGCGAGCCTCTTGAAGCGGTTCTGGAATTGCGTGCCGCCCCAAAGCTCGATGGCCGGATGCCAGCTCATGGGCACGAGCCCCGAGGTGCCGGCGACCGGGCGCGCATCCCAGGTGCGATAGGGGAGATAGTCGCCGAACAGGTTGCCCTCGTCCGCGACCAGCATGACGTCGTACTCGGGCGCGCTCTGCGTGAACGTCGGGATCTGCTGTTGGATCTGCTCGTAGCCGCCGTCGGAGCGGCGGCTGCCCGGCTCGTACTGGAACGTGCGCTCTTCCACGATTTTGCCGCCGAAGCGCTTGGCGGAGCGCTTCAGGGCTTCTGCGAACAGCTTGTCATTCTCTTGTGGACCCGAGACGAGGAGCCAGCGCGGCCACTTCTTCCAGATCAGGTATTGCGCCAGCGCGTCGGCCAGCATGGTCCGCGTCGGGGCGGTGTGCATCACATTGGGGCGGCAGTCTTCCTCGCGCAGCCGATCGTCGGGCGCGCCGTAATTGAAGATCGTCACGGGCTTGCCCGCGAGCGCGTCCGCGAGCTTCAGAAGCGTTGCCGGCGCCACGTCCGCCATGACGAAGTGGACGCCGGCATCGACCTTTGCCGTGACATCCTTAATGAGCTTGTCGGCGTTTGGGTCCTCCAGCACGTCGAGCGTGAACTGCTGGTTCATGAAGCGCCCGGTCGTGTTGTCATCCTTCACGCCGAGCTTTGCGCCGGCGATGCCGAGATCGGGCGGCGGCAGATCGAGCAGGGACAGCGGCAGCGGCTTATCGACCTGCTCGCGCGCGAGCACGATGGGAATGGTTGCGAGGTTGGGATCGGCCGCCGGCGCGTCGGCCTGCTTGCCGTCAGGTGCGGGAGCGGCTTCAGGAGCTGCGGATTTGTCCGGTGTTGGTGGTTGCGCAGGGGCTGCCGCTGCCGGAGGCGCTGCCGCGGGAGACTGCGGCGCGGCGGGGGCGGCGGGCGGGTCCTCGGCGAGACAGACGGACGAAAACGCCAGCAGAAAACCGGCTGCGAGGGCAGCTCGCGTGCCTCGTGACGATACGGTCGGCTTCATCGTATCTCGCTCCTCCCGCTGGCGGCTTTCCAACTTGCATTCGAGCATGCAACGATGAACGCGCACCTAGCATTCTTGGTCTTGAGCATCTGTTACTTTGTTGCAGTAAAAGGGTATTGGAGGGGTCCAATGTCAAGGGTTTTGCGCCCGCAACTCGCGGACTTGTGACCTCTTCGTGCGCAAACGGCGGCAACAAGCCCCTTGCAAAACCACCCCTGATCGTCACACGTAACTCAATAACATAAATCGTCGCTCCGCGGTCTCAACGCACTGGAGCGCGCGCTGATAGGAAACGCCTTGTTGGTCAACCGCATCGTCGCATTTTTCGTAGCGCTGCTGCTGTTGCCGACGGCCGGCTTCGCGGCCGAGAAGGCCATCATCTTTCCCTTCGGCCTGATTGATCAGAGCCAGCAGTTCGAGCTTGGCATCATGCCCAAGGAGATCGATCCCGAGGAGAAGCGCCGCCTCGGCGTCATCACCGCCGAGTTGACGAAGCTCATCAAGGAGAGCGGCCGCTACGAGGTGGTCGATTCAACGCCGATCGCGGCGGAGATCGAAGAGAAATCGCCGATGTACAAGTGCAACGGCTGCGAGGACGACCTCGCCAAGAAAGCCGGTGCGAGCGTCGCGTTCATCGGAACGGTGCGCAAGGCGTCGGATGTTTTGTTCACGGTTAGCGTCTACATCCGCGACGTGGCGCAGGAGAAGGTTGTCAAACAGGCTTCCGGCGAGATTTACGGCAACACCGACGCCATGTGGCTGCGGGCGGTGCACTACCTCGTCGAGAAGCGCCTATTCAAAGAGAACGTCGGAACCTCGCAATGATCGACCGCCGCAGTCTTTTGCTTGTCGGAGGCGCGGCGATTGCCGGCGCTTCCTTGCGCGTCCCAGCTTGGGCGGGTGACGTTGGAGAGTTGCGCGTCGCCTCCGTCGCGTTCGGGTCGCTCAGCTGGGCGCTCGAGACGATCCGCGCCGAAGGGCTTGCTGAAAAGGCCGGCCTCAAGATCACCGTCGTCGAGGTCGCCAACAATCAGGCAGGACCCGTCGCGCTGCTCTCGGGTGACGCCGATGTCATCGTCAGCGACTGGCCCTGGGCGCTGCGCCAGCGCGGTCTGGGTGAGAACCTCAAGTTCGCGCCCTACTCCTCCGCGCTTGGCGCCATCATGGTGCCGAAGGCCTCCTCGGTCGCCAAGCTCGCCGATCTCGAAGGCAAGAAGCTCGGCGTCGCCGGCAGTGCGATCGACAAGAGCTGGCTGGTGCTGCGGGCCTACTCGCGCAAGACGATGGGCAAGGACATCGCCAGCATGGCGCAGCCGATCTACGGCGCTCCGCCCTTGTTGACCGAAGAGTTGCGCGCCGAGCGCCTCGACGCGGTTCTCGACTTCTGGACGTACGCCGCGCGCCTTTCGGGAGGTGGTTTCCGCACCCTCATCGGCATGGATGAGGTCTTGAAGGAGCTCGGCATCGCGCCGGTGCCGGCACTCGTCGGGTTCATCTGGCGCGAGTCGACGCAGGCCAAGAAAGGCCCAGCCATCGCGGCTTTTCTCGATGTCGTCACGCAGGCGAATGCAATCCTCGCCAAGTCTGATCCCGCCTGGGAGCGCGTCCGCGGTCTGGTGAAGCCGCATGACGACGCCGAGTTCGCGGCCATCAAGGCATATTACCGCGCCGGCATTCCCCAGGCTTGGACGCAAGCCGACACACAATCGGCCGAGAAGCTTACGCAGATCCTGATCGATTCAGGGGCGAACGAGTTCATCGGCGCCGGCACACGGTTCGATCCCAAGCTCTTCCATGCTGCAGGTAGCTAAGGCGTCTCCCGAACGCATCAAGGTGGGCCGAGTCTGGTGGTCGCTCGCCTCGCTTGCGACGCTGATCGGCATCTGGGAGCTGGTGGCTCTCATTGCCGAGAGCCGCTACATGCCAGGCCCGGTCGCCGTCGTGCAGGCGATGGTCCGTGAGGCCGAAGCCGGCGAGCTGTGGCTCAACATCGGCTGGACGCTCTTTCGCGTCGTCGTCAGCTTCGTCATCGCCATGTTCATCGGGTCGGCGATCGGCATTGCGCTTGGCCGCCACAAAGGCGCGGACCGCTTCTTCGACACCTGGCTCATTTTCTTCCTCAACCTCCCCGCGCTCGTCATCATCGTCCTTTGCTACATCTGGTTCGGGCTGAACGAGCTGGCGGCCATCACGGCCGTCGTCGTCAACAAGGTCCCCAACGTCGCCGTGACGATGCGCGAGGGCGCGCGCAGCCTCTCCAAAGATCTGCACGAGATGGCGCAGGCCTACCGCTTCGGCGCGTGGAAGACGTTCCGACACGTCACGCTGCCGCAGCTCGCTCCCTATTTCGCCGCCGGCGCCCGCTCGGGCCTGTCGCTCGTGTGGAAGATCGTTCTCGTCGTGGAGGCCTTCGGCCGCTCCGAAGGCGTCGGGCACCAGCTCAACATCGGCTTCCAGCTGTTCGACGTTTCGATGATCCTCGCCTACGCGCTGGCGTTCATCATCGTCGTGCAGATCATCGAGATGGTGCTCGTGCAGCCGCTGATCGCAAGGGCGAACAAATGGCGCCGCTGACCCGTCCCCTTTCCGTCGAGATCCACAGGAAGGTCTTTCCCGCGATCGGGCAGCGGGCAGAGATCGCCGTCCTGAAGGACATCGTGTTCCAGGTGGAGCCGGGCTCGTTCGTCGTCATCACCGGGCCGTCCGGCGGCGGCAAGACCACGCTGCTCAACATCATCGCCGGCCTCGACAAGAACTTCGATGGCAAGATCGACTACGGCGACAAGGCCGAGCACAATCTCGCCTACGTTTTTCAGTCGCCGCGGCTCTTACCCTGGCGCACGGTCTCTGAGAACATTGCGCTGGTGCTGCCCGAGGGCGATCCGCGCCGGGCCAACATAACTGAGCTTTTGTCGCGCGTAGGATTAACGGAAGCGGCCAACGCCTACCCCGAGATGATCTCGCTCGGCATGCAGCGGCGCGCGGCACTGGCCCGCGCCTTCGTGCTCGAGCCCGAATTCCTGCTGATGGACGAGCCGTTCGTCTCGCTGGATGATCCCACCGCACAGGGGTTGCGCGAATTGCTGGTCGAGCTCTGGTCGCGCCGGCCGACCACGGTGATCTTTGTGACCCACGACCGTGCCGAGGCCGTCATGCTCGGAACCCGCATCTTGCGCCTGTCTGCCCCCTCTGCAAGTATCGTCCAGGACATCCCCGTTTCGTTGTCGGTCGCCGATCGGGCCGACCGCGATAAGGTGCGAAACGAGCAGCACCGCATCTTCGGCGACTGATAAACATGGAACAACAAAGCCGGAGGGTGCGCTTCCTTGCGAGCGTGATGAATGCACACGAAGCACGCCTGTGCGTCGCGCTGGGAGCCGACATCATCGATGCCAAGGACGCGGCGGCCGGGGCGCTGGGCGCGCTTCCGCTTGAAAGCGTGCGCGCCATCCGCGCCGCGGTGCCCGCAGACGTAAAGCTCAGCGCAACCATCGGCGATCCTTCAGGTGATGCGGACGCCACCGTGCGGGATGCGCAACTCATGGCCGCGACCGGGGTCGATTACGTCAAGGTCGGGCTCGCAGGCGCCGGCGCTGATCGGGCGACTCTCGAGCGGCTGCGCGCGGTGATGCCGGCAAAGGTTCGTCTCGTCGGCGTGCTTCTCGCCGACCGAGCGCTCGATCTCGAACTCATCCCCGCCGCGCAGGGCGCAAGCTTCGCGGGCGTGATGCTCGATACCGCCGCCAAGAATAACGGCGCGCTTCCCGATCTTATTGCCCCGGCTGCGCTCGCCGCCTTTATCGAGGCTGCGCACGGTGCTGGGTTGTTCGCCGGGCTCGCCGGATCGCTGCGCGCAAGCCACGTTGCCGCTCTGGCGGAATTGGGTCCCGACGTGCTCGGCTTCCGCGGCGGGCTCTGCCGCGAGCAGGATCGCACGCACGCCATCGATGAGGCCGCCGTCCGCGCCGTGCGTGAGGCGATGACAGCGCCGTGCGATCTGAGCGTCGTCAGGCGGAGCGCGCGGCATGAGCGAGAAACGCCCCGTCGGCGACAAAGCTCAGGCCGGCCACCACGATGGCATCGCGTGCGACCGCATCTTCATTCGCGGGCTGGTGCTCCCCGTGGCGATCGGTGTCTATGACGAAGAGCAGGGCGTCACGCAGAAGGTCGGCTTCACGGTGGAGGCCGACGTGGCGACCGGTGTCTCGCCCAAGGGCGACGCCATCGCCGAGGTTCCGTCCTACGATGATCTGGTCGGCGCCGTGAAAGCGGTTCTCGCCCACGGCCATATCAACCTGGTCGAGACGCTGGCCGAGCGCATCGCGCAGCGCTGCCTCGCCGACAAGCGCATCGTCTCGGTGCTGGTTCGCGTCGAGAAGCTGGAGCGCGGACCCGCGTCCGTCGGCGTCGAAATCGTGCGCCCGCGACGCGGCGCGTGAGCCCCCGCAAACCAGGCGGCGAGCGCCGAACGCCTTCTCTGACGGTGGTGAAGCTCGGTGGCAGCCTGGCCGAAAGCAAGCGGCTGGCTTCGATCCTCGCCATGGTGGGTTCGGCGCGCGCGCGCATCGTCATCGTGCCGGGCGGCGGCACATTCGCGGATGCGGTGCGCCAGGCGCAAAAGGATTTTGCAATTCCGACCGCTGTCGCGCATCGCATGGCTTTGCTGGCAATGCACCAGACCGGGCTCATGATGGCGGCGCTGCATCCACGCCTCAAACCCGAGGAGACGCTGGCCGGGATTCGGCGCGCAGCGGCGGCCGGCGCCATTCCGGTGTGGCTGCCGTTCAAGCTCACCGCGCCCGATCGCAGGATTACCGCCGACTGGTCGACGACCTCGGACGGCCTCGCCGCGCGCCTGGCCGAGCGGCTCGGGGGTGCTCCTGTCGTGTTGGTCAAGTCGTGCCGCATTGCGCCTGGCACCTCGATTACCGCCTTGGCTCGGACGGGCGTGGTCGATACCGCCTTCAAGTCGATCGTCACGCGGGCGCGGCTGCCCTGGCACGTGCTGGGTGCCGGCGATGAGGCCGAGCTGGCGGCGCTGCTGGATGCGCGCGGACGCGGGACAGGCCGGTCTTCGGGCGGCAATGCGTATCGACCCCGCGGGGCGAGCGTGCTATCGCGCGATTGAGATGACGGCAGGCGTTCGATCGTGCAGCGGGCCAGGACCACGGGCCACATGGCCGATAGACTTCTATTTCTGACGGGCAAGCTCGCCGAGCCCCGCCTCAACCGGACGGTCGCCGAGCTCG
Source organism: uncultured Alphaproteobacteria bacterium (assembly GCA_963726795.1). Lineage (GTDB taxonomy): Bacteria > Pseudomonadota > Alphaproteobacteria > Rhizobiales > Hyphomicrobiaceae > Hyphomicrobium_A. The sequence continues at coordinate 250,399 of CAVSDD010000006.1, forward strand.
GCCTGCCGCCCGGATCCTGGCGTATCGCCAACGTCGGCGTAAAGGTCGCCGCGCTGATGACCGAGGCGATCGTGCGCAATCGCCTGAAGGGACCGCTCGACGCCGACCGCGTGATTGTGCCGGGGCGCGCGCGCATGGATCTCGACCAGTTGAAGCGCCACTACGGCGTGCCGTTCGAGCGCGGGCCCGAGGAGATCGTCGATCTGCCGTTCTATTTCGGCAAGACGGGGCGGCCCGCCGACCTCACCCGCCACGACATGCGCATCTTCGCCGAGATCGTCGAGGCGCCGACGCTGTCGGTCGAGACGCTCATCGCGCGTGCCACCGTGCTCGCCTCGCAAGGCGCCGACGTCATCGATATCGGCTGCCAGCCGGATGTGCCGTTTCCTCATCTGGAAGAGGTCGTGCGGGCGCTGGCGAAGGCCGGCTACAAGGTCAGCGTCGATTCGGGCGACGTGGCGGAGCTCAAGCGCGGTGCCCAGGCCGGCGCCGATTACGTGCTGAGCCTCGATGAGACGATGCTCGACGCCATCGCCGGCACCAAGACCGTTCCCGTTCTCATCCCCAAGCCGCACGGCGATTTGAAATCCCTCATCCGCGCGATCGACCTCTGCAAGGCAAAGGGCATCCCGCATCTTGCCGACCCGATCCTCGATCCAATTCATTTCGGTTTCACCGCATCGCTGCAGCGCTATGCCGAGCTGCGCCGCCAGCGCCCCGAGGTGGAGATGCTGATGGGTACCGGCAACCTGACGGAGCTGACCGACGCCGACAGCCAGGGCGTCACCGCGGTGCTGCTCGGCATCTGCTCGGAGCTGAAAATCGGCAACGTGCTAGTGGTGCAGGTGTCGCCCCACACACGGCGCACGGTGCAGGAGCACGATGCCGCGCGGCGCCTGATGCTGCGCGCCCGCGAGGACGAAAGCCTGCCCAAAGGCTACAACGCCGGGCTCATATCGCTGCACGATCTGCGCCCTTTCCCGCAAAGCCCCGAGCAGATCGCGGCGAGTGCCGAAGCGGTGCGCGACCAGAATTTCCGCATCGAGGTGGCCGAGGACGGCATCCACATCTACAACCGCGATGGCCACCACATCGCGCGTGATCCCTTCGACCTCTATGAGAAGCTCGGTGTCGGCGCGGATGGCCCCCATGCCTTCTATCTGGGATACGAGCTGGCCAAGGCCGAGATCGCGCTTGCGCTGGGGAAGCGCTATACGCAGGACGCCGGGCTCAACTGGGGTGTGGCGGCGGACCGCAAATCAGAAGATCTGACGCGACACGCTCCGGAAGGCTCCACCAAGCAGGCTGCGCGCAAGGAGAAAACCGATGCCGCTGATCGTCGAGACGATCGTGACGACGATGAGCGCGACGGGTGAGGTGCACGTGGCGCCGCTCGGCCTGATCGCGGACGGCACCAACTGGGTCGCCGCGCCGTTCAAGCCGTCGCGCACGCTGGAAAATCTGCGTGAGGTCCCCTTCGCGGTGGCGAGCCATACCGATGACGTGCGCGTTTTCGCCGGATGCCTCACCGGGCGCAGGAGCTGGCCGACGCGCGCGGCGGACAAGGTGCAGGGCGCGGTGCTCGATACTGCGCTGTCGCATTGGGAGCTGGCGGTCGACGCGGTGACCGAGGACGATTTGCGCCCGCGCTTTTCCTGCCGGGTCGTGCATGTCGCCAACCATCGCCCCTGGGGAGGGTTCAACCGCGCGCAGGCCGCCGTGCTCGAATGCGCGGTTCTGGTGTCGCGGCTTGGAATGCTGTCGCCCGAGAAGATCGAAGCGGAGCTGGCCTACCTCACGATCGCCATCGACAAGACGGCAGGCGAGCGCGAGAAAGAGGCCTGGGGCTGGCTGATGGAGCGCATCGTCGCGTGGCGCGCTAAGGGCGTAAAGGCCTGACGCCCAACAACGGAAAGCTCACGCGGGGAGATCGTCCACCGCGCTACTGCGAAACCGTTTTCGCAATCGAGCCCGTAGTGGTCGCCGCCTGGCGAGCGCGTTCCGCCGCGACGTTTGCGTGTCCCACCGGCACGGCAACGTTTCCGGCGCTGGCGCGCTCGAGGCCGGGACGCTCGCCGACCGGCGCGAGCGGACCAGCCGGGCGAGCCGCAACAACGGCGCGCGGAGCACCGGGCTGACCGACTTCATCCTGCAGCGCGTCGGCGAGCATGTGCCCGAGACAGCCGTAGGTGAGATCGTTGGGATGGAAGAGATCGGCCGCAAGCAGCTGGCGTGCGGTGAACTGCGCGCTGGTCACGAGATGCTTCATGAATGCGAAGCGTTGCAGGATCGGAATCTTCTCCTGATCGGCGATCTGGCGCATGGTCACGAGGTAGCGCGTGAAGTCGCGCACCTTCTCGGCGCCAGGGAAATACTGCATGTCGAGCAGCACGACATCGATGCCGGCCGCGCGCATGCGCTGTACGCCCAGCTGCACCGTCTTGCGGAACTCGCCGACATCGACGTGACGCATGGCGTCGTTCACGCCGGTCTGCCAGATCACGAGGGCCGGGTGCAGCGGCAGCACATCCTTCTTGATTCGCGCCAGCATGTCGGTGGCGAGCTGGCCGCCGACGCCCGAATTGAGAACGTTGACCTCACCTGAGGGGAAGCGGTTCCGCAGCTCTGCCTGTAATCTGTAGGGATAGGCGGCCATCGGGCTGCTTGCGCCAATGCCTTGCGTGCTGGAGGAGCCGAGCGCCACGATCAGCACCGGCTTCTTGGCAGCAAGACGCGCCGCTAAAACTGGGAGCGGCGCGGTGAAGCGTATGAGGCTCATGGGAGCTTGGCAGGTCGGAGCAGCCTGGGCGGCGTGCCCCAGCAGTCCGGTTACACCCGCTGCAATTGCGAGCGCCAACCGGTGACGTGGTTTCGCACTCCCTGTACGAAGCCCACGTCCATACCGCGATTGCGCTGCGCCAAAGCCCATGCTGTGCCCCAGAGAAGACCGATACCGGCCAGATTGACGAGGGCCTGCAGCATATAGCTGGCGCCGGCTTCAGCAAGAACCACCCACCCGGCGAACGAGAGCACCGTCCCGAGGCAGAAGATTTCTAGGGAATGCCGGCCGCATCTCGCAATACCCGCGGCCCAGGCGCGAGAAAGCCATGGGCTTTGCGGCGATAGTAAGGTCATGACCAGGTACCCGAGCGCGACGACGTCGAGCAACCGCCAGGGGGAAAGGTAGCTCTTGTTCATCGGACCCAAGAGATCCTGCGGAAAAATGCGCGCCGCTCCGAGCCCGGGGATCTGCGTCCACGGTGCGGCGACGAGAAACGCGAAGGCCAAGTAACCTCCCGCCAACCATACCAGGGTGCGCGACATCGGGATCGAATTACGCCGCGAGAAGTGCGCCGTCATCGCGCCGATGGTGACGAGCAGCTGCCAGGCGAACGGATTGAAGACCCAGCCCGTGTTGGTCTGCTGGCTCGGTAAATTCAATTCGAAGAAATTCGCCAGCGACCACAGGCCGATCGACAGCACGAGCGCCTGCCAGGGACGGCGCGGCAGCAGCCACAGCACGAAGGGCAGCCATACCAGCAGCAGCACGATGTAGAGCGGCAGGATGTTCAGCATATTGGGCTGATTGACCAGCGTCGCCGCGAGAACGGTCGAGCGGGCCGGGGCCTGCGCGAAGACGTGCACGCCGATGTTCTCGACATACATGGGATTGGCGAAGACGGCGGCCGCAAGCGTCAACCCGAGGGCGCAGACGGCAACGAGGCCCAGATGCCAGAGATAGATGTCGCGCACGCGCCCCAGCACCCGGGAGGTGCCGGCGCGAAAACCCTCGTTCTCGAAGGTGCGCCCGTAGGCGAGCACGGCCGAGAAGCCGGCGAGAAGCACGAACACCTCGGCTGCGTCCGCAAAGCCGAAGTTGCGCAAGGTCAACCGGGCCAGATCGTTGCCGGGGACGTGGTCGATGAAAATGAAAACAAGCGCGAGCCCGCGAAAGAAATCAATCCGCAGATCACGCTTTGCTCCCAAGCTCGTGCCCCCGTTCGTGCCCATCGGCATATTTGCTCACCCAGTGCCAATTGAGAAGCGTTGCAAACGTCGCAACGATGCCTTCCGACACGTGTCAACGCGATCTCTACGCTGCCAGTTCCGAGATGAACCGAAGCTGACTTTCTGGCGGCGTACCGGGAGCGGCTTGCGACTTTGGCGCGCACACGCCGCGCTGACACGATTGTTATCGACGCTGCAAAATTTCCGCCGGATTTGCGGCATTACTCCGGCGTCGAACGCCATGTGTCCGGGCTCGGTGAGACCCGGCTGGCGCGCGCCGCTCTGCGGTGGCGTGTTCCGCGTTGTTAAAATCGGGGACGTAGCTCAGTGGCAGAGCGCCCGGGGAACCGGGAGGCCGAAGGTTCGATCCCTTCCATCTCCACCATGACGACTAGCTCAATGGTAGAGCACAAGACTGTTACTCTTGGGGTCGTGGGTTCGACTCCCACGTCGCAAGTCCCTGCCAGGACTCTTCGCCTGATAAGCGAACAAAATATCGGGGAAGCCGGCAGCTCTCCAGCCTGACCGATCGGCCCGCGGCTTGCCGAGTGCGGATTGGAACGGCAACGCCGAGGTGCTCTGTGCCTTAGCAGATACCGCTCGGCGGCAAAGCTTGAGCCCAGGCTCCGGCGCGTTCCTTTCCTCGGAGAGGACGCGGACGCAACCTGAGGTGTATGGTGGCGCCGCCGGGCTTAAGCTTGGGCCCGCATCCAACGCGTGGAGGGCGGCCGGCAACCTTGGCTTTGGTCTGGGTTCGCCTCGTAAGCCGGAGAAAGTTATGCGTAAGTTCGGGTTCTGGTTTGAGGTCGTCGTCAAGGACGACGAGCGCGCGTTCCTGACGCGCGATGGCCGCTTCGAGCGGCTGCTCGGCCCGGGCCGCTTCACCGCGCTTCGACTCCGGCCGCGCACCTGACGGCCGAGGTCGTCAAGGTCGTGCGCGCGGAGATCGCCGCCGACAAGGCGCTGCTGCTCGCAGAAGACGCACCCGGCGGTTGCCGACGGAGAACTTCGAGATCGTGCAGACCGGGCGCCAACGAGGTCGCCATCGTCTCGTTCGACGGCGAGCCGAAGCACCTCGTGCTGCCCGAACACGACGCGGGCGTTCTGGAAGACGCTCACCAAGGTCGAGGTCGAGCGCATCGACACCGGCGACGGAGCTGCGCGTCGCCAAGCGCCACCTCGACAAGCTCGACCTGGCGCGCATCGCCGCTCGTCGTGCAGGCCATGGTCGAGGCGCACGAGGCGGGCCTGCTGTTCGTCGACGGCAAGCTGACCGAGCGGCTGGCGCCGGGCCGGCACGCCTTCTGGGCGGTCGGCCGCACGGTGAAGATCGCCAAGGTCGACCTGCGCCCGCACGCCGCTCGAGGTGACGGCGCAGGAGATCCTGACCAAGGATCGCGTCGGCATCCGCGTGACGCTGACGGCGTTCACCAAGGTCGTCGACCCGGAGAAGGCGGCGCTGGCGGCGGCGCGACGTGCGCCAACACGCTCTACCGGCTCGTGCAGTTCGCGATCCGCGAGGCGGTGGCGACGCGCACGCTGGACGAGATCCTGGCGGCGCGCGACACCATCGACCGCGAGGTGCGCGCGTTCGTGACGGAGCGTGCGCGCGCGCTGGGCGTCGAGATCGGCGAGATCGGCGTCAAGGACGTCATCCTGCCGGGCGACGTGCGCGAGCTGCTGAACAAGGTCGTGGAGGCGGAGCGGATGGCGAAGGCCAACCTGATCCGCCGCCAGGAGGAGACGGCGGCGACGCGCTCGCTGCTCAACACGGCGAAGCTGATGGAGGACAACCCTCTGCTGCTGCGCCTGAAGGAGCTGGAGGCGCTGGAGAAGCTGGTCGAGAAGGTCGGCCGCATCGACCTGCACGCGGGCGCCGGCAGCCGGCGGCTTCGACGCGCTGCTGCAGAACCTCTACAAGCTCGGCCCGCGCAAAGAGGACGACAAGTAGGAGCGTAGCGCAGCAATTCTAAGCCGGGCGCTTGTCGACCGCGCCGGCAAGCAGCGCCACGGCGACAGCCGGCGCGCAGCGCGTGACCCAGACGCGGGCATCGGGTGCGGCATCGACCAGATCGGCGAAGGGCTGGCACGGACGCCCCAGGTCGGCGGCGAGCGCGGCCAGCAACGGGGCGCCGATGCCGGCGGCCACGATGGGCGCATCGGCGCGTACCGGTGTCGCGGTCAGCACCTGCGCGCACGCGGTCCGGATGTCGGCCATCTGCCGGTCGGCGATTGCGCGTGCCGCCGTGCGCCAGTCATCGAGCGGGGCATCGCCCGCATCACGACCGAACGCGCGCGCCAGCCGCGCCATGCTCTCGGGCAGCGACGTTCCGCGCCGGTCGGCAGTGCTGTGCTGATCAATGCCTTCGGGCAGCTCTCCCAGCACGCGGCGAACGTCCGCCATCGTCGCGAAACGACCGGCCGCGAGGCGCTGCGGGCGCTGCTTGAACATCGTCGCCATGGCAACCGTCGCGACATCGGTGCGGGTCAGCCCGGAGTAGACGAGCTCGGACGTCGCCAGCCGGTCGCCATCGGTGAGCCCGCGCGGCACGGGCGCGCCTGAGACGATGGGGATGATGTCGGTCGTCGTCGACCCCATGTCGACCAGCAGCGCGTCGCCGAGGAGCTGCGCCACCAGCTCGGCCGAAGCGAGAAAATTGGTCGAGGCCACCGTTGTGGGATCGGCGGCTGCTTCCTCCGCGCTGCCGAAGCCGCAGGGTCCCATCCAGATGCGCGTCTCAGGCCCGACCAGCTTGGTGAAGCGATCGATCAGGGTGCGCACGCCCGTCGGCCGGTCGGGGAAGATCTCGCACAGCTCCCCCGTCATGGTGGCCGCATGGCGGCGCGCGCGCGATGTCAGCGGGCTCACCTGGCGGAAAGCCATTTCAAGCCGGTCGAGGCCGAGCCACAGGGGACAGGCGATCTGTACCGCAGCGAGGACGCGTCCGCCTTCGGTCAGCGCGATTTTCAGGTGCGCCCCGCCCATATCGTAGCCGGCGGTAATGGCCATGATGACCCCTCGCCATCGAAGCGCCGTGCCGTGATCGTGGCGGCGCTCTTGTCGTGATACACGAGGCGTGCGCGGAGGCAAGAAAATGGAGGTCATCCCGGTTATCGATGTGCGCCACGGGGTGGCCGTAGCCGCCGCCCGGGGTGACCGCGCCGCATACCCGCCGCTGGTGACGCCGCTTGCGCAAGGCAGCGATCCCGTGGCGATCGCGCGGGGGCTTCGCTCCTTTTTCCCTTTCCCGACTCTCTACGTCGCCGACCTCGACGGCATCGAAGGGCGCGGTGCCAACCCCGGTCTTGCGGCACGGATCACTGAAGCGCTGCCGGGGGTTAGCCTCTGGCTCGATGCCGGGCGCCGGCCGCGGGATATCGACACCGGAGGACACGAGGCCGGCGGCGCGGTACCGGTCATCGGGACCGAGAGCCTGGGGAGCGGTCTCGACGTTCGCGCGATGCAGGCGCTGCCCGATGCGGGCTACGTGCTGTCGCTCGACTTCAAGGCAAACCGGTTTGCCGGCCCCGCTGGGCTGCTCTCGACATCCACCTTCTGGCCGCGCCGGGTCATCGTCATGACGCTGGCGCGCGTGGGGAGCGGGGAGGGGCCCGACCTCGACTGCCTCACGGAGATTGTGGCACGCGCGGAAGGGCGGGCGGTCTATGCGGCGGGTGGCGTCCGCAACGCCGACGACCTTGCCGCCATCCAGGACACGGGCGCTGCAGGCGCGCTCATCGCCAGCGCGCTGCACGCTGGAACGATAACGGCCGGCGATCTGATGAAGATCGCCGGCCGTTGATTTCGTCGCGACTGGAGGGTGGAGCAGAACAGCGTGCCGGCTCTATCCCTTCCAGCGGCCTGTAAGCAATCTACCCAATCGCGTCAGCAGACCCGCGTTCATCGGCGGGGCATTATCCTGCTGCGGACGGTTTCCGCTTCAAGTCTTCGCACCGAACGGATGCTGCGCGGTGTTGCGCTGGGCGGTCGCCTCGGCGGCGGTCGGCTTGCCGGAGACGGCACGCGCGATCGAACTCCTTCACGGCGCGATAGTTGTAGTCCTGGATCTTGGCGTCATCGGCCGCTTCCCAGTGGATGAACACGCCGACGCAGATGAAGACGTCGTCAGCTTCTGCTGCGGGGATCACGCCCTCGGCGACGAAGTCCTGCACTGCCTTGGCGACGGCGTACTGAGCCGGTCCAAACATCTGCACGGCCTGGCGCGCGTCCTTGATCGTGACCTTGTTGTAAAGGATCGTGTTCGGCTTGCACTGCAGGTTCGGGGCGATAACCGCGAGGAGGGTCGTGAAGCCGTCCTTGTTGTTCGTCAGCGCATTGCAGAATGCGAACTCGGCGGCGCTGCCGCGCGGTCCCATGAGCAAGTCGATATGCGCGACCTCATTGCCATCGCCGACGAGTGACTCGCCGATCAGTACTTTGTTGATCTTGGCCATACGGGGTTCCTCCCATCGCTAAAAACACCACGAGCACCGACGCCACCCCGCCTCAGCGGGGTGCAGGCCGGTTCTGCTCAATCTATTGGCTATCCCTGTTAGCTGCGATCGGTGACGAGTGGGTCCCCGAACCGGTTGGCCGGATAGCGGCGCGCCTTAAGCACCGCCCCTAGTTAGCGCAGCCGAGCCTCATTCGACAAGGGGCGAGAGGGTCCCCCCGGGTGCCATTCGATCGCAAATCGCCGCAGCGAAAAGCGTTGCTACAACAAAGTCTGCCGTCGTTCCCGGATTGAGCCCTTTTGCCTTCAAGGCGCCATCGAAGTCGAGCAGCCGGGGCAGGCTCTGGGGGCCGGCGACCGGGTCCCAGAGGGGTCTCAGGCCCTGCGCCTCTTGCTGCACCGCGAGAGCCGCGGCCCCTCCGAACTTGCGAACAATGTGACTGTCTAATTTTTCAGCAAGATAGGCCATGTGGAGTGTCGTGACCGCGAAGGCCTCCTCGGCGGCGATCGCCCTCGCGCGCCAGAGCACGGGCAGCCCGAAATCGAACACCTCCTCGAAATCGGTGACGTAGGCCAGGGCAATGCGATCACGATCGGCAGCAAGCGCCATCGCCTCGAGCAGCCCCGCAGTTGGCGCGCGAGAAACGTCCTGCTCGGGCGCCGACCCGAGGCCGCCCGGGTTCGCACGCCGGATCGCGGCGAACACCGCTTCGGTGTCGGCGTCGTCGAGGCGCGCGAGGACGAGCGCGACCTCGGAGCGCAAATCGCTCCCGGTCGTGTGCTCGGCGGCGAGCGCGAGGGGAGCCGACAACAAAAGAATGCCGAGGTTGGTGTTGACCCCAGCCACTGTCATCGAAGTCTCGACCGCGCGCTGAATGCGCGCGCCGACATTGAGTGCGCGATCCGCGATCCAAGGTGCGGCTGCGACAGCGCTTGCCTCGAAGTGCGCCGTCTCCATGCCGTGGCCGCCGGCGTGGATGTGCACGTTGCCGGGCTTCAACGCGTTGAGCTCGGCGCGGCAGGCGGCGAGGAACAGCTCGCGCGTTTGCTCTTGCGTCAGGCGGGGCATTGTTGGCGCTGATGCGCGTACACCGCGCCGAGGAAGTCCTCGACGATGGCGTCGGCGATGTCGACGTCGGAAACGCTCTGCAGCCCGCGCCAGGACGGGTTGGAGTTGACCTCCAGCACCTGCAACCGCCCATCCGGCGCCTGGATGAGGTCGACGCCGGCGTAATCGGCGCCGACCGCGGCCAACGCCGCCTGGGCAAGTGCGGCCATCTCAGCTGTTGGCGCGCACGGTACCGGCTTGCCGCCTTGGTGCACGTTGGTGATCCAGTTCCCGCCCGTGCGCCCCATCGCGGCGATGACGCGGTCGCGCGTCACCACCACCCGCCAGTCCTGGAAGGAGGCCGACGCGCCCGGAGGAGGAACGAAGTCCTGCAGGTAGTAGATATTATCGGCGAGCTCGGCCGGCGGCAGATCGCCGGCCGCCGCCACGCGAAGCAGTCCCTTCCCCTGCGAGCCGAACAGCGGCTTGAAGATGAGCTCGCGCTGCGCATCCTCGGTGTAAGCAATCGCCGGCTCGGCTCCTTCCATCGTGCGCGTGCGCGGCGTGGGGATGCCCGCTTTGTGCAGCAAGAACGTCGTCATTGATTTGTCGACGCAGCGCTCGATCGCGCGCGCGTCGTTCCAGACGCGAACGCCGCTCTCTCTCAGGGCGTGCAGGATTCCGAGGCGAAACGTGATCTGCTCGAGCGTACCGGCCGAGATCGAGCGCACGAATACGGCGTCGGGAAGCGCGCCGTCGAACTCCGGAATCGAGATGCCGCTCGCCAGCGCGGTGTCGAAGGCGCAGCGCGGCAGCGAGGTGACGGTTACGGCGGCGTCGCGGCGGCGCATGGCGGCGGCCAGGCGGCGGACATGCCAATTGCCGCTCTCCTCCTCGAGGAAAAGCGCAATGCGCGGTCCGCTGCCGGCGGTGGCCTCAGCGGAAGCTTGCGTCGACGATCTCTGGAGCAAGTTCGCCAGCGTGGAACGATGAGCCGGTGTCGAGATTGGAAACGATGACCGCGGCGGGGCTGAACAACATCGGGTCGATCTTGTAGAAGTCGCCGTTCACCGCGCCGAAGATCTCGGCGAACGGCTTGCCGTAGGCGGAGCTGGCGCGGCTCGGCAGATCGTCGGCGAGCTTGCGCGCGGCCTCGTCGGTCCCGCGCACGTAGAGCTGCACGCGCCCGCCGTAGATGATGGCGTCGTTGGTGCGCCCCATCGCCTTGACGAAATCGGGGACCGGCGGTGCGATCGGCGCGGTGGCGATGCCGTCCTCGATGTGGTCGAGCGGGAAATGCAAGGCGTGCGCCTTGTGCAGCGCCACCTCGAGTACGCGCGCGACGACCTGCAGCGAGCCCGCGAGGCTGCCTGTCGGCGCAAAGAGGATGGTGAGGTCGGAGGTCGCGACGCCGCAGTCGGCGGCGACGCGCTTGACGAGCGCGGGCGGCGGCGGCTTGTCGCCTTCGATGACGAGCGCGGCCTTGTTGAAGTGGTCGACGTAGCCGAGCTCCTTGAACAGCGGCTCCTTGCGCGAGAGCGCACGGGCGGGACCCGAGCCGAGCGCGAAGAACCCGGTCTCGTCATCGCTCATGGTCCAGCCGCCGTACTGGCTGCCGAGGCACGCGATCACCGGGTTCGTCGAATGCACGGTGACGCCATAAGGCCAGCGCGGGATGCCCGAAGAATTGTTGAGGGTGACGGTGCCGAGCCCGCCCATGCAGATCTCGGCGAGGCGGCGGCCGGCTTCGAGGCCGCCCGGCGTCGCGGCTCCCAGATCGATGCGGCGCTCCCCCGCTTCCCCGGTGCTGACCACGCAGCGCAGTGCCGCGACGTCGGCTACGAGGGCATCAACGAGCTTGGCCGCTCGTGCCGAAACGCTCGGTACGGGGCCTACGTATTTTTGCATCGTTATGCTCCGTGTCTGCCGCAGGTCCATATAGCATGTGAGCCAATTCGTCCAAGCGCTGTCGGCAATTGGCTTGCGCCTCGAGCGCCGTCGCGCCCTCGGCTTGGACGCTGGCGATGGGTCGATAGCGCGGGATGCGCGTGCCGGGGTTCGGACGGTCCGCGGTCCAATGGGGCCATGCGAGAGGGGGGACCGTGAAGGGGCGGTCCCGCGCGTACAGCACCCCGGCCGAGCGGGCGCCGGGCGTTGGCTCCGTTCGGAGACTATCTCTGGCCCCCTGGCCGAGGCAGGCGGCGACGTGCGCCGCAAAGAGCGATCCCTTGGCATCGTCGAACACGTCCAGCGTCGCCCCGGGGCGGGGATTAACCTCAAGCAGGAAAGGAGCCTCGCCGTTCAACAGGAAGTCGAACGAGACGAGCCCGGTGAGCCCGATTGCCCGGTTCAGCGCCCAGGCCGCGCCTGCCATCCGGGCTTCGATCTCCTCGCCGAGCCGGGCCGGCCCGGCAGCCCCGCCGTAGCGGTAGGGGCGCGGGCCGGTGCCAACGGCCCACTGCCGGCTGAAGCCGACGATGGAAAGCTTGTGACCACAGGCGACGGCCAAGAGGGACGCGGGCGAACCCTCGAGGCGGCGCTGGAAATAGCGCCCCGGCGTCGGGGTGCCCGGAGTCACGTCGAGCACGTGCGAACCGCCGCTGCCGCCGATGCGCTTCGACACCCAGCCCTCGGAGGTGTCGGGAGCGTCGAGCCGCGTCTCGGGGTGCGCGATGTCCAATCGGTCGAGGAGGGGAAAGAAGGTCTCGGGGTGCTTTGCCTGCGCGATCGCGTCCGCGCCGGAGCCGAGCAGCGTGAATTTTTTGGCGAGCGTCGCGACGAGCTTGGGCGTGTCTTCAAAACCCGAGCCGAGCACGAGACCGACCGGTGCGCGCTCGGTGGTGCGCTGCAAGTCGCGCAAAGCGGGAAGCAACGAGCCGGCGCGAAATCCCTCATGCGCGGCCGCGCCCAGGCAGCGGAACGCCCCCGCCGTTTCGCGCATGTCGGCGTCGCCGAAGGCATCGACCACAAGCGGGGTAAAACCCGCACGCCGGGCGGAGGCGGCAAGCGCCCGGCCCGACAGCGCGGCAATGAGGACGCTCTTTTGCGTCAAGTCGTGAACGTCCGCGCGAGCTGGAACGCGTCGCGGAAGTCGAAATGGCAGGATTTCGACGAGGTGAGCATCTGCTTGAAGAGGCCCGACTCCGTCTTGTATTTCACGTCGCCGATCGCGAGCGGGCCGACGCCGAGCGCGTTGGTGCCGGGCAGCGGCGCGCCGTCCATGAACAGCTCCATACCGTCGACGCCGGGCGGCGGCACCGCGTTGACGTCGGCAACCACGAGGAGGTTGCGCGCGTGCGCCTTGTCGTCGGCGGAGATGACGCGCACGCCAGCCGCGGCGGCGGCGAAGATCACCTCTGCGTCCGCGATGATGGCGAGCTTCTGGTCAGCCGTTTCGCCGGGCGCCGGCTCGAGGTCGACGCCGAAGCGCTCCTTGGAAACTGCCGCCGACTTGATGACGCGGTCGACGCCGCGGTGGGCGACGAGCTTCACCCGGGCGCCTTCCTGCGCGGCGATGATGGAGGAGGCAAAGCCGACGACGCCGGTCGCGCCGAACACGGCGACGCGCAGATCCTTCCAGCCGCGGTTGAACTTCGTGCGCAGCACGCGCTCCACGCAGGCGACCATGGCGGCGGCCGTCGTGAACGAGCCTGCCGGATCGGCGAACGTCGACAGCTCGAAGGGTGGCACCAGCGCCTTCTTGGCGGCATCCATCATGTCGAGCGCCAGGAGCGCATCCTTGCCGCCGATGAAGATGCCCGTGCGCACGCCATCGTTGGGCGGACGCGAGAAGATGGCGTCCTGCGTCAGCGCCGCCACTTCCTCGAGCGCGACGTTGATGTAGGGCACGATCACCTTGAACCCGGCGTCTGCAGCCATGTTCACGTCGAACGGGCTCATGTGCTTCTGCGGCGAGAGCATGTGCAGAATAGGCGTAGCGTCGCTCATTGGTGTTTCCTCGGCTTAGATTTTTTTGGCGCTCAGCTGCCCGCGACCCGATCAATAAAGGCGCCCCTGTTGCGCCCCTTGGCGATCAGGATCTCGAGACCCTCGGCTCTAGCGGCTTCAATGGAAGAATCATAGAGGCGGTCCGCAATTTCCTTCGAGGGTGCGAATGCGAACCCAGTCGGGCCCCAAGAGCTTTGTCCAATGCCGAACGCGCCGGCGGCTTTCAGTTTTTGTGCGATACGGCCGACTGCGGGACTGGCCCAGGGCCCTCCACCTTGCGCTGCAGCGAAGTACCCGCCGATGATCGATTGGATCTGCGACACTGCGGCACCGAACGACGCTATGTCGGTTTCGAGCAAAGCCGGTGCGAGCTGCATCAAGACCAGGCGGCAGACATGGGCTGCATCGTCTTTGGGCAGCGGAGGGAGACCGGTGAACGCCCTTGCTTCCGCCTCGCCGTGCACCCCGGTCGCCCGCGGGTCGATGACGAGCAGGATGCGCCAGGCATCGGGAAAATCCGAGCGCATCAAAATGGGCGGCAAACGATCCGCGGCTCCTCGGCCGCCATCGACGATGAAGCCGCCGGTCTCGAACGCGGCCAGGCCGATCGCCGAGCGCGCGCCACGATCGAGCAAGGCGGCGATGTCGCTCGGGGTGCGCTCGATCCCTTCGAGCGCGATCAGGGCCGCGCCGACCGCGAGAGCAAGCTGGGTGCCCGAGCCCAGACCAGCATGCGAGGGGATCGCGCTCGTAACCTGAATCCGGTAGGTGCCGGTGAGACCGAGCAACCCTGCGAGCCGACGCAAAGCGGCCAGCGCACGCTCGGCATCGGGTCCCTCGGCGTCGAACTGGCTGCTGCGAGCGAGCGTCAGCTCGGTTGCCGGGCGGTCGATCGCAAGGCCGATGCTGCCGAAGCGGCGGCCAAGATCGCCATTGAGATCGAGGAAGCCCAGATGCAGCCGCGCGGGGGCGAGGACCCGCACGGCGGCGTCGGTGCCGCGAATCGTACGGGAACCCTGCGAGTTGGAAGGGGACGGATGGGTTTGCGTTGCGTCAGCCAGTGGCATTACCTTCAACCTAAGGGCATAAGGTCCCGCAGACGAGGAGGAGGCGACAATATGACGGCTGAACGCGAAAAGCCTATGCCCGACGCCGAGGTCACCGCATATCTCGAGAAAAACCTTCCCAAGTGGAAGCTCGAGGACGGCTGGATCAAGAGAACATACAAGACGGCGAGCTGGAAGGGCACGCTGATGGTCGTCAATACCGTCGGCCACCTTGCCGAGGCGGCCTGGCACCACCCTGATATCACGGCATCCTACGCCTGGGTCGAGGTTCGCCTGATGACGCATTCCGCCAAGGGCATAACGTCAAAAGACCTGGAGCTCGCCAAGAAGATCGAGGAGGTCGTGGGCTGGCAGCCGGGCACCGAGGGGCGAGGCCTTGAGGGAACGCCGGCGACCGACATGCGCTTTGCCTACATCAAGTACGACTGAAAGGCTCCGTCCCCTGACAACAGCGTTCGCCGATAAGTGCGAAGCGGGCCGGGCGTCATGAGCGCGGCCGTCACGCGGCTTCCCGCCGGCATCGACTGCATCGTCGCGCTGGGTTCGAACGTCGGCGACAAGGCGGCCAACATCGCGCGCGCGGTCGAGCTGCTGACCGAGGCCGGTGACGTGCGCCTCGTTGCCTGCTCGCGCAATTTCGCGACCCCGCCCTGGGGCAAGACCGACCAGGATTGGTTCATCAACGCCTGCATCGGTGTTGCGACCAAGCTCTCCCCGCGCGTCCTGCTGGAGCGCGGTCAGGAGGTGGAGCGGCGCATGGGCCGGGTGCGCGGCGAGAAGTGGGGCCCGCGCGTCATCGACGTCGATCTCTTGCTTTATCGCGACGTGGCGGTGAACGAGGCCGATCTCGTGCTGCCGCATCCCTACATGGGCGAGCGCGCGTTCGTGCTGGCGCCGCTGTTGGATATTGCGCCGGATTTGCATATCGCGGGGAAGGGCGTGCAGCGAGCTTTATGCCGCGATCGACCACAGCGGCGTGCAGCCGATCGATTGAGGCAGGCCAAGCACGGCGCAGGTGAATTTGTTCAGGCGATACAGGCTGCAGATCTGGTGCGCAATTCCGGTGCTGCCGATAGTTTTTTCGACGGCTCTATTTGTACGAGATCTCTGGGCCAGGAACTTGTACCTGCTTTGCAAACCATGGACGTCCGTTGCCGATTGCTTTGTCTATCCTGGGATAAAATCCGCGCTGTTCGGCGCGTTCATGTACGCGATCAAGCTCTACATCCCGCTGCTTCTAATGCTGCTGGTGCTTCTGCTTCTCATAGAAGCATTCGCGGCCGTTCAAACCATTTGGCTCAGAAGGAAATGGCCGACCGCAGGCATCAAGTACGCATCGATCATTTTGCTTCCTGCACTGGTCGGGTTCGAAATCCTGAATTTCACGCATTTCTGCTACGTCGAGCGGCGTTGGATTTCTGACAACGAGCTAGTTGATATTGCTGTCAAGGCTATGCTGGAGCGAGAGCACGTACACAATTCCGATGCTGCTTTGGCCGCGCTGTATTCAAAGTCGCCCAAAAACCGTTGCTGCAAAGTGTTCCGCTGGCTCCCCGATGCGAGCAGATCCGAGTTCAAAGCTATGATTTACCGGGCAGCGGGATGGTCCACATGCGAGGTGTTTGTTTGGTCAGATGAATACCATTCGACCATCTATCTCGACTCTTGCGGAAGGTATCGGGGTATGGCCGGAGGGCGATGGAAATGAAGGGATTGTCGATTGAGACGCGCCAGCAAGCGTTGTCGCCTGAAAAGCAAAGCGCCGCGGATTTGACCCCGCGGCGCTGAAATTCGCAGTAGCAGCTGTTAGCCGTTACTTCTTGGGGCTGCCGTCGGCGTTGAACGAGCCGATGTAAGCGGCGAGATCCTCGCGCTCCAGCTCATCCTTGATGCCGGGAAACAGCATCTTGTTGCCGGGGACCTTCTTCTTGGGGTCGGTGATGTACTCCTTGAAGATGTCGGCGTCCCACACCCAGCCCGCGTTCTTCATGGCGTCGGAGTAGTTGAACCCGGCTTCCGTGCCGGCCTTGCGGCCGAACAGGCCATCAAGGTTGGGGCCGACCTTGTTGGTCGCTCCCGGTCCGATCGAATGGCAGGGTGCGCACTTCGTGAACACCTTCTTGCCCGCCTCCGGATCCTGTGCTGACGCGACTGCCGGCACCGCGATCACCAGACCCGCTGCGAGAACCCACCTGAGCATCTGAGTTTCCTTCCCTGTTTCTTGCGACCACACGACCAACCCGACCGTGGGATCATCTTATGCAAACCCGGAGTCTGCCAAGAGTTTTCTGAACTCGGACTGAACACGATGACGCACCCCCGCGGCGAGGCCGCGGGGATGGGCTTTTCCGGGGTTGCCGGCGGTGGTCTAAGCGTCGGTCGGAGCCGGGGTTTTCTGCTTTGCCGGCTTGGGCGTGGCGCCGCCCGGACGGCGGTAGACGAACTCGGGTGAGGGGGTGTGGGATTCGACCTCCGCAACCTTCGCCCACTCGTCATGCATCGGCGACAGCGAGCAGGCGGGGTCGGTGTTGGCGGCGTCGCCCGTCAGCGCGAAGGCCTGGCAGCGGCACCCGCCGAAGTCGATTTCGCGGCGCGGGCAGGAGCGGCAGGGCTCCTTCATCCAGTCCGTCCCGCGGTACTGCTGGAACGCCGAGCCGTTGAGCCAGATGTCGCCCAGCGGCTTGTCGCGCACGTTGTCGAAGGCGAGGCCCTTGATCGATTCGGCGGCATGGCAGGGGAGCACGCGCCCCTGCGGCGTGACATTGATGATGCCGCGGCCCCAACCGCCCATGCAGGGTTTGGGGAATTTCGCGTAGTAGTCCGGCACCACCATGTCGATGACGATGACGCCCTTCAGGCGTTCGCGCGCCCTCTCGGTCAGCCGCGCGGCGGCCATGAAGTCCTCGCGCGTCGGCATCAGGGCGGCGCGGTTCTTGAGCGCCCAGGCGTAGTACTGCACGTGCGCGATCTCGACCCGGCCGGCGCCGAGCGACACCGCGTAGTCGATGATGGCTTCCACGTTGTGGATGTTGTGGCGGTGGATCGGCGCGTTGATCGTCAGCGGCATGCCGAGCTCGCGCACCCAGCCGGCGACCTCCTTCTTCTTGGCGCTGCCGCCCTTGTAGCCGGCGATGCGGTCGGCGTTCTCGGCGGCGACGTCGACGTCCTGGATGGAGATCTGCACGTGGTCGAGGCCGGCTTCCTTCAGTTTCTCCAGGCGCTCGCGCGTGAGCAGCACCGCGGCGGTGATGAGGTTGGTGTAGAGCCCGGCGTCGGCCGCGGCCTTGATGATGTCTTCCAGGTCGCGCCGGATGGTTGGCTCGCCGCCGGAGAGATGGATCTGCAGAATGCCGAGCTCGCCCGCCTCGCGCATGACCTTCTGCCATTCCGCGGTCGTGAGCTCGGTGTTGACGCGTTCCAGATCGAGCGGGTTGGAGCAATAGGGGCACTGCAGCGGGCAGCGGTGCGTCAGCTCGGCGAGGAGGCCGATGGGCGCGCGCGCGCAGGCAATATCGCGCTCCGCGGAGGCGGGAGTTGAATCGGAGCGCATCTCGCCGGCGTCCATTGTCACGGTCGCTTCCTTGACATGCTTGTCCGGGTTCTCGTTCTTGCCTTGGGGCGGGGCGCTCTCGTTCATGCCTTCACCACTCCCTTGTCAGCGAGGTCCTGCAGCATCGCGATAACATCTGCCGTGATCTCCGCGATCGGCGCATTGTACTCTTTTGCCAGCACGCCCGCGATATCGGCGACGCTGCGCTGGCCATCACATTGCTTCAAAACCTCGACAGCGATGTCGTCGGGCTCAAACACGCGCTCGGGCGCCAGGATCAGCCAGCGGCCGCGCCCGGCATCGTGGCGCAGCTTGACGTGCGCGGGCATCGACAGGCGCGTGTCGCCCACGATCATCAAGCGCACCTTCGGCGTGACCTCAGCCATTATTGGGCGCCTCCGGGCGGAACGCGCCGGGCGGGATGTTGCCCTCGACGTAGGCGTGCTGCAGCGCATCGAGCTGCACCCAGAGCACGTTGCACTTGAAGCGGACGGCGTCGACGCAGGCTTCCTGCTCCTCGCGCGTCTTGGCGTGCTTCAAGACGTAGTCGAGCGCGAAATCGGCGTCGCGCGGGGCCTGCGTCAGGCGCCGCTTGAAGTAGGCCATCACCTTGTCGTCGATGAAATCGTAGTTCTCGAGCATGCCCGAGATGCGCTCCTTGTGGATCTTGGGCGCGAACAGCTCGGTGAGCGAGGAGGCGACCGCGATGGTGATCGGCTGCTCGCGCACGAAATTGACGTAGGCCTCGACCGCGAACTTGGTGGCGGGAAGCGCGCCCTTCATCGAGATGACGTAGTCGCGGTCGAGCCCGAGCCCGTCCGTCAGCACCAGCCAGCGCTCGATGCCGCCTTCCTCATCGCCGTAGCCGTCGTGGTCGAGCAGGCGGTGCACCCACTCGCGGCGCAGCTCGCGATCCATCAAGCGGCTGATGAGGGCCGCATCCTTGCGCGGCACCGCCGACTGGTAGCAGAAGCGGTTGAGCGCCCAGGCCTGCACCGCGGGCTTTGCCAGCTTGCCCCCGTGCAGCATGTGATGGAAGGGATGCTTGTCATGGTAGCGCTCGGCCCCGACCGCGCGGATCGCCGCCTCGTACTCGGCCAAGCTCATCGGCTCGGCCGCCCTGCGCTCGGTGCTGACACGCTCCAGACTGACCGGCTCGCTCATAGCCGCACCTCCATGCCGTCGTAGCCAACTTCCCAACCGGCGCCGTCGATGGCCTTGCGCGCCGCCGAATTGTCGTCGAGCGCCGGATTCGAATTGTTGATGTGCACATATATGAGCCTTCCCACGCCCAGTTGCGAGAAGGCGGTGATCGATCCCTGCTCACCCGACATCGAGATATGGCCCATGCGGGCGCCGGTCTTGTTGAGCAGGCCCTGCTCGATCATCTCATCGTCGGTGAAAAGCGTGCCATCGAAAAAGACGAGCGACGCGCCCTTCAAGCGGCGGCGTAGCGTGTCGTCCATCGTGGCGCAGGCGGGAACGTAGAAAAATGACGTCTTTGTTGCCGGATCGGTAACCTTGAGGCCGATGGTGTCGCCTTCCTGCGTGCCGAAACCGGCGCCCGCCGAGGCATCCTCAAGGTACAGCGCGACCTTGCCCGGCACGGCAAACGCTTCGACCGTAAGACCCAGATCCACCCCGCCGCCCTTGATCGCGACGGGCTTGTCGAGCGGGAGCGGCACGCGCGGCACCAGCGCCTCGGCCAGCACCTGGAACACCGTGTTGGATTTCACGATGTCGAGCACACGGGTGGTGCCGTAGATCGTGAGCGGCTGCGCCTCGCGCAGGTTGATCAAACCGATGACGTGGTCGACGTCGCCGTTCGTCAGCACGACCGCCTTGATGGGGCTGTGGCGAAGCCCGAGCTTGGGGTTGGCGTGAAGCTCGCGCGTCTGCGCGATCTGCTGACGCAAGTCTGGAGAGGCGTTGAACAGCACCCAATCGGTGCCGTCACGGCTGACGGCGAGCGAGGATTGCGTGCGCGGCCGGAAGCCGGCGGATCCCGCACGGACGGCGACGCAGTTCTGACAATTGCAATTCCATTGAGGGAAGCCGCCACCGGCACCCGCCCCCAGGACCTTGATGATCATGGATATCGCTTAGTCTGGCGACGCGCCGACGCCGCAGCAAAGTCCCGGTCATGGACCGAGAAGCAACCCCGAGAAAGCAACAACGGCGGTCGAATGATCGACCGCCGTTGTCTGAAACTCACAGAGTAGGTGAGCTGATCGACAGTCGTTAGATGATGTCGATCTCGGCCGGCATATACGAGGTAACCTCGAGGCCAACTTCCTGCTCACGAACTGCGGGCTTGGTCCAAACCTTCATAGCATTCCTCCAAATAGGCAACTTGCCTTCTATTTAGGATAGCCCCGCCGAGGGTCCACCCACTGGACCAACACTTTTGCGTGTGATCCAGTCTGCGGATCTGGACGTCAGGTCCCGACCGCCGTGGGAGCTATAGACCACAGCTGCGCTTTGAGCGGCAAGTCAAAACACTCTCACAAACGCGTGTCTCGCGGAGCTTGTCGTGCGCTGCAAAAAGCGCTGCTGCATCGCGATGATTTCGTGATTTTCTCATGCTCCGTGTGCAAACGTTTTGCATGCCCGAAGTGGGGTGTTAGAGGCCCTGCCAAGAGGTGGTCGATGAGACGCTTTTTTGGTCGCCATCGGGGCGGCAAAACCGGTAACCTCTGGAGAGTCCGGCGGCAGGACGACAGGAAAAAACTACCCAGAATGTGGCCTTGTGCAAAAACTGGTTCTTATTGGGTCCAGTAGTGCCCGTTCTAATAGAAAAATCTACTTCCTTTACCTATAACACAACTGCGCCGGACCAGATCGAAAGGGGCCGTCTTGCGATACTTTCCCATCTTCCTCGACCTAGCGTCGCGCGAAGTCCTGATCGTTGGCGGCGGTGAAAAGGCGCTTCAAAAGCTGCGCCTGCTCACCAAGACCGACGCGCGCGTGCGCGTCATGGCCGAGGTCATCGCAGAGGACCTCGAGGCTCTGGCAGCCCAGACCGCGGCCGTCATCGAGCGGCGCCGCTTTTGCGCCGCAGACGTTACCAGCGCCGCGCTGGTCCTAGCCGCCAGCGACGATGAGGTCCTCGACGGCGAGGTGGCCGCAGCCGCGCGTGCGCTGGGCATTCCGGTTAACGTCGTCGACCGCCCGTCGGAAAGCACGTTCATCATGCCCGCGATCGTCGACCGCGATCCCGTCGTCGTCGCAATCGGCACCGAGGGCGCGGCTCCCGTGCTGGCCCGCCTGCTCAAAGCGAAAATCGAAGCCTGGCTGCCGGCCCGCTACGGCCGCGTGGCGCGCCACGCGATGGCGCTGCGCGGGCTGATCAAGAGTGCCGTCGGCGACCCGATTGCGCGGCGCCGTCTGTGGGAGCGTTTGCTGCAGGGCGCCTGGCGCACGGCCGTGCTCGCCGGCAACGACGAGGTCGCCGCGCGCGAGCTCGAGATCGGCATAGCGGAGGCGCGCACGGCTCCGGGTGGCAGTGTTGCGCTGATCGGCTGCGGTCCCGGCGATCCCGATCTGTTGACGCTCAAAGCGCAGCAACGCCTGCAGGAAGCCGACGTGCTGGTCGTCGATCGCCTCGTCGATCCGGCCGTGCTCGAATACGCCCGCCGCGATGCCGTGCGCATCGACGCCGGCAAGATGCCCGGCGGCCGCGCCATGCCGCAGGAAGAGATCAATCGCATTCTCGTGCGCGAAGCCTTGAAGGGCCACCGCGTCGCGCGTCTGAAGGGCGGCGACGCTTTCATCTTCGGGCGTGCGGCGGAAGAGATGGCGGCGGTTCGCGCGGCCGGCATTCCCGTGGAGATCGTGCCCGGCATCACGGCTGCGCACGCGTGCGCTGCGAGCGTCGGCCTGCCGCTGACGCTGCGTCGCCAGGTCAGGCAGTTCGCAGTCGTCACTGGCGCCACCGCCGAGGAAACGCTCGATCTCGACTGGCGTGCGCTTGCGCACCCGGGACAAGCGTTTGCGATTTACATGGGCGTGCGCACTGCGGCGGAACTGCGCCACAAGCTGCTCGCGGCCGGCGCCGCTCCCGACACGGCGGTCGTCATCGTGGAGAACGGAACTTTACCCGGCGAGCGCACGGTCGAGACGCGGCTCGGATACCTCGATCGCGTCGTCGCCGGCACCGGGATCGAAGGCCCTGCCATTATTTTCGTAGGGCTTGACTGGGCAAGCGCCGGATTGGCGCGGCCCGAGCACGTCGAAGTCTATGAGCCAGCCTATGCCACCGCTGCGCCCGCCGTCGCGGAGACGGTGGTGCCGCTGAAAGTGGTGGGCGGCCGATGACGACGAACGCGACGATTGCATGGAGGCGTTTGTGACCGCCACTCCCTTGCTTCCCAGGAACGCGCCGTTCCTGCCGGAGGACATCGACACTCTCAACAGTGTCGTTGCGCGCACCACGCCGCTGCAACGCAGCTGGCTTGCGGGCTTCTTTGCCGGCTTTGAGGCCGCGCAGGGTGGCGCCGCGCAGCCCCTGCCCGTCGCCGCTGCCAAGCCGCGCGCCGGTCTGACCGTCCTTTACGGCAGCGAGAGCGGCAACTCCGAAGCGCTCGCCCTAAAGACGAAAAAGCTCGCGCAGAAGCACGGACTCGATGCGCGCGTGTTCGACATGGCCGATGTCGACTTGAGCGTGCTGTCGAAGACAAAGAACCTCATCGTGTTCGTAGCGACATGGGGCGAGGGCGATCCACCCGGCCGCGCCGTCGACTTCTATGCGGCGTTGATGCGCGATGACGCGCCGCGTCTCGACAAGGATATTCGGTTCGCAGTTCTGGCGCTCGGCGATACGGCCTATACGCAGTTCTGCGCCGTCGGCAAGGCGATCGATGCGCGGCTCGAGATGCTGGGCGCCACCCGTGCCGTCGATCGCATCGACCTCGACCTCGACTTCGCCAAGAAGGCCGCCGAGTGGACCGAGAGCGCGCTCGGCGAGCTTGCGCCCAAGGATGCCGACAACGCGACCGTCGTCCACGTCGACTTCAAGGGCGGCGCCCAGCTTTCGGACGATGAGCCGCTCTATACGGCGGAGAACCCGCTGCAGGCCGAGATCGCGCAGCTCACCAATCTCAACGGCACCGGCTCGACGCGCGAGACCTGGCACGTGGAGATTGCCGCCGACGGTCCGGGGTTCTCGTATCTTCCGGGGGATTCGATCGGCATCCTGCCCGACAACGATCCTGCGCTCGCGCTCGCGGTCGCTGAGGCAACCGGTCTCGGCGCCGATGGAGACGTGGTCAAGAAGCTGCGCGAGAGCTACGACGTGACGACGTTGTCGCGTTCGCTGATCGAAGCTTACGCCAAGCTCACCGGCCGTACGGACGTTGCTAAGCTTGCCGATCCTAAGGCCTTTGCGTCATTCGCAGCGGATCGCCAGCTCGTCGATCTGTTCGAGACGTATCCCGAGAAGCTCAAGCCCGCGCAACTGTATGGTCTGCTGCGGGCGCTGCCGGGCCGGTTGTACTCCGTTGCCTCGAGCCTCGCGGCGCATCCGGGCGAAGCGCACGTGCTGGTGGGCGCGGTGCGGTGGGAATCGCACGGACGAAAGCGCCAGGGCGTCGCCTCGACCTATCTCGCCGATCGCCGCCGCATGGGCGATCCGGTGAACATCTACGTCAAGCCCAACCGCCATTTCCGGCTGCCGGAAGATAAAGCGCGTCCCATCGTCATGATCGGCGCCGGCACGGGCGTTGCGCCCTATCGCGCCTTCATCGAGGAGAGGATCGAGCAGGGCTCCAAGGGCAAGAGCTGGCTGGTGTTTGGCGAGCGCAACTACACCAATGATTTCCTCTATCAGCTCGAATGGCAGGAATACATCGAGAGCGGGGCCTTGTCGCGCATCGATGTCGCCTTCTCGCGCGACCAGCCCGAGAAGATCTACGTGCAGCAACGGCTGTGGGAGCACCGCACCGAATTGCTGCGCTGGGTCGAGGAGGGCGCGCATATTTACGTCTGCGGCGACGAGAAGGGCATGGCCCGCGACGTGGACGTGATGCTGGGCCGCATCCTCGCCGAAGCCGCGCGCGGCGATGACGAGGCGGGCCGCGCCAAGCTCAAGGAGCTGACCAAGGCCGGACGCTACCAGCGCGACGTCTACTGATCAGGACTAAAGCGAATGACCGACAAGCGTTCCAAGAACGAGATCCTCAAGGAGAACAGCCGGCATTTGCGCGGCACGATCGCGGAGGGCTTGGCCGACGTCGTCACCGGTGCGATCGCCGAGGACGACACGCAGCTGTTGAAGTTCCACGGCTCCTACATGCAGGACAACCGCGACGTGCGCGGCGAGCGCGCCAAGAAGAAGCTCGAGAAGGCGTTCAGCTACATGGTGCGGCTGCGCATCCCCGGCGGATTGGTCACGCCGGCGCAGTGGCTGGCGCTCGACGCGGTCGCCGGCACCTTCGCCAACGGCACGCTGCGCGTCACCACGCGCGCGACGTTCCAGTTCCACGAGATCATCAAGTCGAACCTGCGGCGCGCTATGCAGGGGATCAACGAGGCCGGCATCGACACCAAGGCCGCGTGCGGCGACGTCAATCGCGGCATCATGTCGGCTGCCAATCCGTTCCTGTCGAAGGCCCACATGGAGGCCTACGAGTGCGCCAAGGTCGTGAGCAACGACCTCGTGCCGCGCACCGGCGCCTACCACGAGATCTGGCTCGATGGCGAGCAGGTCGACCTCGACGGCAACCCGATCAAGAAGCCCGACGACAAGCCGGGCATCGAGCCGATCTACGGCGAGCACTACCTGCCGCGCAAATTCAAGATCGTGTTTGCGGTGCCGCCCGACAACGACGTCGACGTCTTCGCGCACGACCTGGGCTACATCGCCATCCTGAAGGACGGCAAGATCGAAGGCTGGAACGTCTCGATCGGCGGCGGCATGGGCATGACCCACGGCGACACCAAGACCTTCCCGCGGCTCGGCGACGTGATGGGCTTCTGCACGCCCGACCAGGTGGTGGCCGTGGCCGAGCAGGTCGTGATGGTGCAGCGCGACTGGGGCGACCGGACCAACCGCGCGCACGCGCGCCTCAAGTACACGATCGAGGACCGCGGGCTCGACGCCTACCGCGCCGAGGTCGAGCGCCGTCTCGGCTATAAGCTGGGCGAGCCGCGTCCCTACGAGCTCACCTTTACCGGCGACCGGATCGGATGGCGCTCCTCGGAAGCCGGCAAGCCCGGCAAGAAGGGCGCCGACAAGCGCTGGCACCTGACGCTCTTCGTCGAGAACGGCCGCATCAAGGACAAGCCCGGCGCCGCTCTGCGCACCGCGCTGCGCGATATCGCGACGCTCGGCGGGGTCGATTTCGTGCTCACGTCCAACCAGAACGTCATCATCGCCAACGCCAGCGCCAAAACCAAAACAGCCGTCGAGAAGATCCTGGCCGGGCACGGCGTCACCACGGCGATCCCCTCGGGCCTGCGCCGCTCGAGCATGGCGTGCGTGGCGCTGCCGACTTGCGGGCTGGCGCTGGCCGAAAGCGAGCGCTTCCTGCCCGACGTCGTCACCGCGCTGGAGGAGGTGCTCGACCGAGTTGGCCTCCGTGACGACGACATCGTCATCCGCATGACCGGCTGCCCTAACGGCTGCGCACGGCCCTACGTGGCCGAGATCGGCCTCGTCGGCCGCAACCCAGGTCTCTACAACCTGTATCTGGGCGCGGCTTTCAACGGCACGCGTCTCAACAAGCTCTACGCCGAGGACGTGGACAAGGCGCGGATGCTGGGCTTGCTGGAGCCGATGCTGGTGCGCTACGCGCGCGAGCGCGAGGAGGGCGAGCGCTTCGGCGACTTCGTGATCCGCGCCGGATACGTGCGCCCGACGACCGCCGGCAACCAGTTCCACGCCGACGTTTTGCCGGTGAAGCAGGTCAGCTGATCTCGCGTCTGCTTAGTGGCAGCTCTAATGCCGGGCGGCGTTCACCAGCGAGTACGCGGCCCAGAACAGCACCAGCGCCAGGGCGATGCGCAGGAACCAGTCGGGCACGAGCCCGGTGATGCGCGAGCCGAGCGCGATCCCCGGCACCGAACCGATCAGCAGCATGCCCAGGATCTGGAGGTCGACGTTGCCCATCCAGAAATGGCTGGCACCGGCGATGAAGGTGAGCGGGATCGCGTGCACGATGTCGGTGCCGATCAAGCGGCGCGCCGAGAGTGAGTGGTAGAGCGCCGTCAGCGCCACGACACCGATCGCGCCGGCGCCAACCGAGGTCAAAGCGACGAGCACCCCGAGCACGAGCCCGAGGATCACGGTCGGGACCGGCCGCACGACCGTCGCCACCGAGAAATCGCGCGCGCGCAAAACGAACTTCTGCAGCAACGGATAGAGAGCCACGGCCAAGGCGCTCACCACAAGTGCGCCTGCGAGCACCTTGCGAATGAGCAACGCGAGCTCGTGCGTGTCGGGCGCCGCAAAGTAAATCCACGCCAGCATCGCCAACGCGCCGGGCAGACTGCCGGTCGCCAGCCAGCGCACGATCGGCCACTCGACATTGCCCAGTGCGTGGTGGCGCCAGGCGGCGCTCGCTTTGGTGATCGAGGCGAACAGCAGGTCAGTGCCAACCGCCAGTACCGGCGGGACGCCGATTACGGAAATGAGGAACGGCGTCATCAGCGAGCCTGCACCGACACCGGTCAGGCCCACGAGAAAGCCAACCGCAAAGCCGCCAGCGATGATGAGGAGCCACGTGTGGGACATGAGCGCGTCCATTGGCGACGTCGGCTCCCGATCAGATACGAGACCGCGCCCGATGCGGGGCGGTCTCGTTGTTAACTTTTATGGCGTTGCGGGGGAAGAGCTGGAGTGCCGGCTCACAGCACGAGCTTGACCGGTATGCCGGCTGCATGCAGCAGCAGCGCCGCCTCGCTGGCGCGCCGCTGGAACTCGCGGCGGTCATCCTCACTATCCCCCAAGTCACGACAGAGCCCCTTCTCGAGCAGTTCACGCGTCAGCAGGAAATCCGACCCCGGGTTCACGACATTCGCAGCCGTCGCCGCCGACACTACGCCCGCTGCCACGGAGGCACCGGTTGCGGCATCGACAATGAGGAAGCCCCCCGTCCCCGGAATGGTCGCAAAGACATCGATAGCGACCGGACGTGCGAGCGTAATGGCGGCCAGCGCAATATCGTTAACGGCCGCGGTTTCGGCCGGCTGGGCGACAAGCGTTTCGAGGTTGAGCAGCGACTTTATTGCCAGTGACGAGATCGGCGCGACGTCGGTCGCCGTGCGCAGGAGGTAGCCGGCGCGGGGGTCGAAGGACGTTTCCGCCAGCCAGACCAGCCGCGCCTCGAGCTGGGTCGCAGCGGTTGGCTGCGCCTCGGGCGCAGATAGCACCGCGCCTCGCGCCACGTCGAGATCGGCGTCGAGCTGCAGCGCTACGGCTTGGCCTTGCGAGGCTATCTCGAGATCCCGGCTCATGGTGACGATGCGCAAGATGTTGGCGCTTTGCCCGCTCAAGGTGTCGACCACCTTGTCACCGACGCAAATGCGCCCCGAGGTGACTGTGCCGGCAAGGCCGCGGAAGTCGAGCCCATCGCGCAACACGATCTGCACCGGCATGCGGAATGCGCCCGACGGTGTGGTGTCACGCGCCGGGATGCGCTCCAAGTGTTCGAGCAGCGAAGGCCCGGTGTACCAGGGCATGATCTCGGAGCGGCTCGCAACGTTGTCGCCGCTGACGGCCGAAACCGGAATGGCGATCGCCTCGCGGAAGCCGAAACGCAAGGTCAGCTCGCGGAAGTCGGCCTCGATGGCGCGGAAGCGCTCCTGCGACCAATCGACGAGATCCATCTTGTTGACTGCGAGGATGACGCGCTTGACGCCGACGATGTCGAGGATGGCGGCATGGCGCCGGGTCTGGCGCTTCAAGCCCACCCGGGCGTCGACCAGCATGATGGCTACATCGGCGTGCGAGGCGCCGCTCGCCATGTTGCGCGTATATTGCTCGTGGCCTGGACTGTCGATGATGACGAAGCGGCGCGTATCGGTGTCGAAGTAGCGCCATGCGATGTCGATGGTAATGCCCTGCTCGCGTTCGGCCACGAGGCCGTCGACGAGCAGGCTGAAATCGGGCTGCGTGCTGCCTGCCGCGGTGCGGCCGGAGCGCTGCAAAGTTTCGCGCTGGTCGTCATAGAGATCGGAGGCATCCCACAGCAGGCGGCCGATGAGGGTCGATTTCCCATCGTCGACCGACCCGCAGGTCAGCAGATGAAGAATGCCATTGAGCTCGTGAGCGGCCTCGGGGGCCGGCGCGGCGCGGCGGATGGCGGTAAGGGCCGTCATCAGAAGTAGCCTTCCTGCTTCTTGCGCTCCATGGCGCCGGATTGATCGTGATCGATAAGGCGCCCCTGGCGCTCGGACGTGCGGGCGTTGATGGTCTCGGTGACGACGGATTCGATGTCAGCCGCGTCCGAGGTCACGGCCGCCGTCAATGGATAGCATCCGAGCGTGCGGAAGCGAACCTGGCGCATCTGCGGGGTTTCGCCCGGCTGCAGCGGCAGCCGGTCGTCGTCCACTACGAGAAGCTGGCCATTGCGCACGACCGTCGGGCGCATGGCGGCGAAATACAATGGCACGACGTCGAGCTTCTCGCGCGCGATATAGCGCCAGACGTCCTTCTCGGTCCAGTTCGAGAGCGGGAATACGCGTACCGTCTCGCCGACACCGAGCCGGCCGTTCAGCAGCCGCCACATCTCGGGGCGCTGGCGGCGCGGATCCCAGCGATGACCCGCGGCGCGGAACGAGAACACACGTTCCTTGGCGCGGGAGCCTTCCTCGTCGCGGCGCGCTCCACCAAACGCGGCGTCGAAGCCATACTTGTCGAGCGCCTGCTTCAAGGGCTGCGTCTTCATCACGTCGGTGTAGACGGAGGGAGAGTAGTCGAACGGGTTGATGCCGCGCGCGATGCCTTCCTCGTTGGTGTGCACGATGAGGTCGAGGCCAAGCTCGCGCACCGTCTTGTCGCGGAACGCGATCATGTCCTTGAACTTCCACTTCGTGTCGATGTGGAGCAGCGGAAAAGGCGGCTTCTGCGGCCAGAACGCCTTGCGGGCGAGGTGCAGGAGGACGGTCGAGTCCTTGCCGATCGAATACATCAGCACCGGCTTGCGGAACTGCGCCGCCGCTTCACGGAAGATGTGGATCGCCTCCGACTCGAGGAGATCCAGATGAGAGACAGGTGCGGTCATGCTGCTGCTTCTTTCTGCGGCGGCCGGTTGTGAAGGCCGCATTCCTTGCCGTCCTCGTTCTCCCACCACCAGCGTCCGGCGCGGATGTCCTCACCGGGGCGTATGGCGCGGGTGCACGGTTGGCACCCGATGGAGGGGAAGCCTTTCGCGTGCAGCGGGTTGAGCGGCACGTTGTTCTGGGTGACGTAAGCTTCAAGCTGCGCGAGCGTCCAGTCGGCAATCGGGTTGACCTTGATCAGCCCGTGCTCCTCGTCCCATTCGGCGAACGGAACGTGCGAGCGGCCGGCCGACTGCTCGCGGCGCAGTCCCGTGATCCAGCCGGCGGCGCCGTTGAGCGCCCGCTTCAATGGAAGCACCTTGCGAACCTCGCAGCAGGCTTTGCGGTTCTCGACCGCGAGGCGGAAGCCGAAGATGCCGTCGCGGGCGACGAGCTCCTCGACCTCGCGTGCGTCGGGTACGACGACGCGGATGCGGCGATGA
Organism: uncultured Alphaproteobacteria bacterium; assembly: GCA_963726795.1. GTDB lineage: Bacteria > Pseudomonadota > Alphaproteobacteria > Rhizobiales > Hyphomicrobiaceae > Hyphomicrobium_A. The sequence continues at coordinate 280,176 of CAVSDD010000006.1, forward strand.
TAACGGAGCTCGCTGGCTTCCAGCGTTTCGAGCGTCTCGGGGAAATGCCGGCCGGTGTCCAGCGTGAACACGTCAACGTCGGAGGCGGTTTCGGCGATTGCGTGCAGGATGGCCTGGTCCTCGATGCCAAGGCTGGTCGAGAAGGCGATGCGGCCGCGAACGGCACGCGCGATCTCGGCGAGCCGGTCGTCAAGGTTGGGGATGGTGGCGAGGCGTTGCTCGAGCGCAGCGGCGATCTCCGCGCCCGTGGGGGTGCGGGTGGAGGCGGTGCGCAAACCTGGCTCGCCGACCGGCGCTTTCGCAGCGTCGGGCCGCGCTGGGGCTTTCGTGGCCATCGGGGTCCCTTCGATTTCAGGGGGAAAATAGGGGTAAAAGGTTCCCCAATAAAGGTGGTTTGGTAAATAAGAATAGGATCACATTCTCCAAGCGGTCCTGCAGGGAAAATTTTTGCCTTCTGGGGCTTGTGTGGAATGCCGTGTTGCGGTGCCTCGCGCGGCCTGGCTCTGGGAGGGGCTCGTGGCACCTTAATATAGCTTAGGGGTGCCGGTTAAGGGTGCTTAGGGGTGCAGCTTAGGGGTGCCGGTTCACGGTGCCGTTTGAGGGTGCTGTTTGAGGGTGCCAGTTAGGGGTGCGAGTTAAGGGCGCGGGTATTGGTGTCGGTTATTGGTGCCAGTTGAGGTGGCATGTAGCGCAAGCCCCGTGTGGTGACCCGAGGTCGCTTAGCCCGTCCCTCAACCACTTTGCCGTCCCTCGGCACGTTGCCGTCCCTCGGCACGTTGCCCTCCCTCAGCACGTTGCATTCCCTTGCCGCTGCATTGCCTCGCCGTCGCAGCGCCTCGCGTGTGCTCGCGCGGTCCGTCCCTCCCATCATCGAACTTTGCGGCGCGCGAAAAAAGTTGTCCCCGGCGCGACGCGATGCATCGCTCGCGCAAACGCTCGCTCATGTGTCGCGCACATGCCCGACATGTCTCTCGGTCAACGCGACATGTCCGCAGGACATCGCGCAATGTCGTCGCGCGCATCGCCAACGAATCATTGCTGCAGCAAGACAAGCGGCTCGACTCGCCTCTCGCTGCCTCTCACGCCGATCTTGGCAAAAACACTACCGAAATTTGGGGAAGAATCGTTCGCATAGAACTTCGCAGCGTTTCAACGCTTTAGGTTGCGCACTCTCATGTGGACAGTCGTGAACCACTCCACTTAGCAATGCTTTAACGAAATTAAGCCTCTAGCCGACAAGTCGACTGATGGTATTCTCCGATTGCTTCGCGCTGGGGGCGAACATGAAGAGGGCATCTCCATGTTCGGCCGGGCGTGCAGCAAGCATAGCAACGTAGAAAGTAGCGGGGTTCCGAAGATGGGGGATTCTAAGCGTCCCGATTTTCCGCAGTTTGACCATGCGATCGAAGGCATCGGGGACAGGGCCGAAGAAGCCGGCATCGAGGTGTTCGAGGTTGTCGGCGCGATCAAATGGTTCGACGCATCGAAGGGTTACGGATTTATTGTACCTGACAACGGGCTTGCCGATATTCTGCTGCACGTGACGTGCCTCAGGGCCGGCGGCTACCAGACCGCGTACGAAGGAGCTAGAGTTCATTGCGAGGTGCTGCGCCGACCAAAAGGCATGCAGGCGTTCCGCATCCTCAGCATGGACGAGAGCACTGCAATTCATCCCTCGCAGCTGCCGCAGCGGACCCACGTCGTTGTCGAGCCGGAGAGCGACTGGGAGAGAGCCATGGTCAAGTGGTTCAATCGCGTGCGCGGGTTCGGCTTCCTGACGCGCGGCGAGGGGACACCAGACGTCTTCGTGCACATGGAGACGTTGCGCCGGTTCGGGTTCACCGAATTGAGACCGGGTCAGATGGTCATGGTGCGCTGGGGTCATGGTTCGAAAGGCTGCATGGCAGCCGAACTGAGACCCGACGGTCAGCCGGGGCTGCCACCAACACACTGATCCTTTTCCGAGGGATCAATCAAAAGTCATTTGGGGCCACCCGTTGGGTGGCCCTGCTTTTGTTTGCGGCCGTCGCATTCGGCTCACTGTCGGGCGCAGCCGACGCGAAGATGCGCGTCGATCGCCTCTGGCTGGTGACCGCGGCCGGTAAAGAGATTCCCGTAGAGATCGAGGTCGCCGAGACGCCGGAGGACAAAAGCATCGGCCTGATGTTCCGAACTGAGCTCGCGGACGATCACGGCATGCTGTTTCCTTACGACAAGTCGCAGGACGTCAGTATGTGGATGCACAATACCTACATCCCGCTCGACATGGTCTTTATCCGCGCGGACGGCACCGTGCACCGCATTGAGAGCCGCGCAGAGCCACTATCGGATCGCATCATAAACTCTGAGGGGCCGGTGAAAGGCGTCCTCGAGCTGGCCGCGGGCGCGGCCGAACGGCTGGGCCTGAAGCCGGGCGACCGTGTGCGGTATCCTTTCTTTATACAGCCGGCGCCTCCTTAGTGCCCGGGCGCGGACGCGCCGCAGATCCTTTTCGATGGATCGAACGTCGGACGATAAGGCCGAAGCGCTTCATAGCGACCGCAATTGCGGAAACTCTGTGTGCGGGCGATCGATCTAAGAATATTTCGAAGCGCGCCATCATTTAGCCCAGAGTGTCCCGACCCATAGGCGGCAGCGGGCCGATATCTACTAAGGGATAGATATCAGGGGGTTAGTATGAGCGTGCTCGCGTGGCGCAAACCTGCGCCCGGTCCGTCTGATTTTGATCACGACGACGATGACGCCGAGGACGACGAGTTCTTTGCGGGCGAGCGGATTTGTGCGCCGCCGGAGGAGACGCGCGGCGGGTCCGCGTTGCGAATATGCGTGGTCGTTCTGATCGCAGCGTGCGGCTGGGGGCTCTATAGAAATTCGGAGAGTTTACCGGGCTGGCTGTCGACCAAAATCGCCAACGCGTCTGCATTGATGGAATACAAGGCAGCGGACGCCGTGACGCCGGGCTCCGACCCCGCGGCGCCGGTGGACCGAGCACCGAGCGCAGGTACGGCGCCGACCCTCTCCCATACCCCGACCGAGATTGCTGCAGTCGGTAATACGATGGCGCAGCCGCAACCCCAACCGGCACCGCAGCCGTTAACAACGGTCGCTACGCATCCCGCTGCGAAGGAATTCTCGGTCTCGCCGCTGGAGCCGGCCGCCCCCGAGCCCAATAACCCGTATCGGGCACGAGCGGCCGCCGCTGGACTTAACCCGGACCTGTCGCCGGCTCTTCTTTCGCGGCTGTCGCAAGACGACTACAGCAATGCGCGCACCGCCATTGACACCGCCCTAGCGAAGACACCCGACAACGGAACGTTCGTGTGGCCGCGACAGCGCCAGCCGGAGCTTGCCCTGTTTCAGGTCCACTTCGTTCCCGGAGCTGCACCGACCTGCCGGCGGTACGTGGTGACCGTGACCAAGGAACGGTGGTCGACGACGGCCCCGCCGATGGAAAGGTGCGGGACAAACTCGGGCGTCCGCTAAAAGTGAAGGCCGGGTGTGTCGGGTGCTCTTCTGCACGCTAGTTACCGAAATGAACGACTACGGCGCGCGGGTGGCGGCGATCAAATCGAAGTCGCCCGCAAGCACGGCATCGAGGCGGCCGCTGCGCCAGCCTCCCGCAATATCACGCACGAGCGGCGCGGCGTCATCCCGGTAGCGGCGCACGATCGAACTCGGCTGACCGGGTCCGGACAGCGCCTCCTTTAGTGCGCTCCTGAGCTTGCCGGCCGTGAGATCACCTAGTGGCGCGGCCGAGACGCGCACACGGACCGCCGCGCGCGCCGGTGACTTGTCGTCGGCTAGCTCAAGCACGTGCAGGCCACGCTCAGGCGCCAGGATGCGGTGCGCGCCAAATCCGCCGATGAGCAGGAGCGGCAGGGCTCCGCCGCCGATCGGACCGTCGGGCGGTATCTCAGTGAGCTGCATGTGCCGCTTGCGGCTCCACGCGCGGTACATGTCGAGCACCTGCTGGCACCAGGCGAGCGTGGCCTTCATGTCACCCGGCTTGTCGAACGCCGGCTCGACCATCAGCGCGACCTCTATCGGCGCGCTTTCCTGCACGTCGCGCAAGCCTTCGTTGACGACGTAGAGCTGCAGCGCGAGGCGGGAAACGAGCTCGCGCGAGGACTTGCCGGAGCGCTCGTTGCTTTTGTCGAGACGCGTCTTGAGCGCGAGCGCCGTGCCAGCCGCGGCGCGCACGCGATCCATGAGGGCAAGTTGGGCGAGCGTCTCAAAGCGGCCCGGCGCCGACCAGAAGCCGGCGTGCATCATCTCGGCCGAGAGCGCTGTCTTACGTGCTTCCCATTCCGGCGCGACGATCGTCTCATCGACACGCGCGGTCTCCGCCGCGAGACTATCGCGCTCCTCCTCGCTGCCGCATGGGGCAAGGATCATCGCGGGCAGCGCGAGCTGGCGCCCGTCGATCTCGATGTCGCGCCCTGTATCCTCATCAAGGTCGGGATCGACGAACTCGGCCTGGATTGCTCGTCCGTCGCTGCGAACGAACACGAACTGATCGCCCTCTGGGAATGCGCTTCTCAACAATTGACGCAGCCAGCGGCGCGATCAGGTACTGGTCGATCGCGCGTTTGAGCGGGCGGGCGCCCATTTCCGGCGAGAAACCCTTCTCCAGCAGGAACTCGAGCGCGGACGCCTCCCACTCCACCGCCCACTCGCGATCCTTGAAGCCGCGCCGCTCCATCACCCGCGCCAGCTCCTTCTTGAGGATGTCGCGCATCAGATCGCGCGACAGGGGCCGGAAGACGATCACCTTGTCGAGCCGGTTCTGGAACTCGGGGCGGAAGGTCTGGCTGACGGCGCGCGTAACCTGATCGCAGGAATAGCTGTCGTCGCCTGGAGAGAAGCCGAGCCGCAGCCCGCGATGGCTGGTGGCCCCGAGGTTGGAGGTGAGGATGATGATGCAGTGGCGGAAGTCGGCGACCTGCCCCTGCTGATCGGTGAGGCGTCCATCGTCGAACACCTGCAGGAACAGGTCCCAGACGTTGGCGTGCGCCTTCTCGAACTCGTCGAGCAGCACCACTGAAAACGGCTGCTTGCGCACCAGCGTAATGAGCGAGTCGCTCGGGTTTGTCGCCTCGCCGCTGCCGAGGATCTTCGCCGTAAACTCCGCTGTCTGGAACTCGCTCATGTCGAGGCGGATCATGCGGTCCTGCGACCCGAACAGGTACTCGGCGAGCGTCTTGGCAAGCTCGGTCTTGCCGGTGCCCGTCGGTCCGGCAAACAGGAAGATGCCGATCGGCTTGCTTGGATCGTTCAGCCCGGCCTTCAGCATGGCGATGCGCGCGACGATCGCCTCGACGGCCTCCTCCTGGCCGATGACGCGCCCGGTGAAATAGCCGCGCACGGCTGCAAGATCGACGCGCTCGTTGCCGTCGAGGATCGATGCAGGGAGGCCAGTCAGCTGCGCCAGGGTCTCGATGATGTCGCCGGAGGCGATGGTGCCCTGCCTCCCCTTGGCGACGCGCCCCACGCTGAGCTTCAAGAGATCGAGTGCGGCGCCAGGCAGGCTCGAAGCCGCGAGGTATTGTCGGGCAGAAGCGAGAGCGGTCTCCACGGCGGCCGGCTCGACTTCTACGTCGGTAGCGGCGGCAAGCTCGAGCGCGAAGGCGCTGGCCAGCTCGGCGGTCTCCTGCTGATCCATCGGTTCGAGCCGCGCCATCTCGAAGGTGTTACGCAGCGCCGGTCTCAAACGCAGGAGGCGTGCGCCACCCGCTGCCGACGTTTCAGTCCACACGATCAGCCTGCCGCTCGAGATCGCCGGGAGAATCTGGTCGAGGATGCTCGCCGCCTGCCCTTGGTGGGTGCCGCTCAGCGCGATCTGAAGAATGTCGGGGATATACCAGATGAGCTTCTTGGACGCCGCGAGTTCCTCCACCGTGCGCTGGATGCGCCCCTCGAGCTGGCCGAACCATTGCTGGCCAGCCATCAGCTCGGCCCCGCCGGCCTCAAACACGGTCCAGCCCTTTTGCTCCAGGCGCCGGCCGACGAGTCGCAAGAACGAGGTCTTGCCGACGCGGGCCTCTCCACTGACGAGCAGCGAGCGCGGCAGCGGTCGGTGCACGTTGGCCTCTGCCTGTTCGATGGCGTCGGACCACAGCGGCGGCTCAACCAGGAGATCTGCGCCGGTGCGCTGCCAAAAGCTGCCGAAGGAGGTGAGGAACGCGCGGTCGACGTTGCGCAGGCGTGTTGCATCGAGGCTCTCGATGAGCGCCGTGGCGAGCGGATGGTTGAGACGGACGAGAAAGGCGCGGATCAGGTTCTGTGTCTCTTGCGGCTTGCCGTCGAGCGCCGAGCCGAACTCGGCCGTGTCGCCGAGCCGCGACCGTTCATCGAAATGTTCGCGGAATGCGGAGATCGCGTAGGTATTGTCGCGCCACCATTCTCGAATGGCGGCAACGGGCGCACCGACCGGGGGCCGGGGGTCTGCGGCGAGGAACAGCCTCAACGCGAAATGCATACCCCACGGAGTAAGCGTGTCGAAGAAGGCCACGACGTCATCGAGCACTCGGTCACGATCGTCGCGGTCGCACAGCGCGGCGAGCGCCACGCACGAGAAGAACCAGTTGGATCCGATTGCGTACTCGCTGACGATGCTCAGCGGCACAGCGTCGTCCGCCAAGAGCCGGCGCGCCTCCGCGAACCGAGGATTGGCTGCGAGCTCGCGCGCCGGCGCAGACGTGTTGACCTCGGCGTCGATTAACGCGAGCAGCTCGCGCAGACGGGTCGTGCGCGTGTCCAGATCTGCGGGGGCGGTGGCCGACGCCCGATCCGCAGGCGTCGCAATGGGAGGCTCCTGCGCAACGGGGGCGGGGCGCGCGGGTTCAGCAGCGGCGACTTTCTGGGTCGCATCGGCGGCAGAATTCCACCGCAGCCATTGGCGTAGCCGCGGCCAGTTTAAGCCGATAGCCACTCCAAGGATGACCGCGACGAAATATTTCAACGCCGAGCTCCCGAGACTACCCCGGAGAGGACAGTGTTATTTTCCGTCGACGCCTGTCAACGCTTGGTGGGCTGGTGGCCTAACGCCTCCTGCAGGTTGCTCGACGTTGAGGGCTAATGCGTTGCTACACGGGGAACGACGGTCCGGTGATGATCATCGGTCAGAGCTTTCTGCTGGAATCGTGCTCAAGCAAGTTTTGCCCTGATTAATAGTAGTCGGTCTGCATCGTGTGCTTCTTCATCTCCGCGATCCACGTCGGATTGACACCGGCGGCTATCAAATACTTTTCGCTGAGCCTCTCCCATTCCGGACGATCGAGTTGATAGATCTTGTCCGCGATGAACCTAGTGTTCAGTCCGAAATTTTGATGTTCCGCGAGAAACAGCCTTGTTTCGTTCTCGTCCAACTCCGGGACCCTTGACGTCGGCGCCAGAAGTCCGCAAGAACGCTAACCGTTTTTGTCGGGGCGTAGCTCAGCCTGGTAGAGCACTTGCTTTGGGAGCAAGGGGTCGCGAGTTCGAATCCCGCCGCCCCGACCAACATTAAGCCCAAGCGCGACTTGTGCGTCGCAGCCGGTTTGATTGTGGTTTAGCCGACGCAGTGTCGTGCTTGACGATCAAACGCGGGGAACGGCGCAGTCCTCAGCGTTGTCCTGCTGGTTCTTTGAGTTTGAAATCGATCGAGGGTGCGATGTACCCCGGCGGGTCGATCTGTGCCTGAATATGCAGCAGTGAGCTATTTCCAGTCTCGACTGAACCCTCGACCACTGAGCCTTTCTCAAACACGACACATTCACCTTCGACGACCTGCTGATACAGGAACGTTTGAAAGGCACTCGGGTTGGAGCGAATCTGCTGCAGCTTGGATACTTGGTCGCTGGAGTTGCAACCGAAGCTCTGCACTTGAGCTTCATAAAGCAACGGAGATGCGGCAATCAGGATAAGGGCGATTTTGCCCATCGTGTGCCCCGCACATTCTTCGAAGGATCGCCCGCCCGGCAAAAGGTCCGGACGGGCGTCATTACTTCTCTAAGACTGTCTCAGCCTGCACTGCGGATCAGTGTTGTGCACCATCCCACACATACTGGTGGGAACGGCCTTTCCTAACGTGCTTCTTGATCCAGTCGATGATGACGTCAGCAATCTTGAGATTGTTGTGGTCCTGCATAAACATGTGACTGTTGCCGGCGCCTACACCTTTGAATGGAGGATCGCTCCCGGGGCCGGGTAGGTGGATATAGGTGATATCGCCGCCAGCTGCCCGGATGGCCGCGATTTCGTTGGGACAAGGTTGAACGGGGCGGGCCTGTGGAGTCCAGGTCCCATCAGCCGGCGTAGGCTGCGCGACGTAGTTGTCGCCCTCGATAATGAGCATCGGAATCTTCGCCAAGGTGTTGACGTTAGCTTGAGTGAGCGTCACAGCGGCGTTCAGAGGATTGGGCGACGGGGGCTGAAAACAACCGGTCTCCAGCTGAATGATGCCTCGGACGCCCGTGGGGTCTTGCAGCGCTGCCTTGGTCGGAAATGAACTCGACTGCGAGTGACCGACCAATATAGCTCCGTCCAGTTTCTTAGCCAGCACTGCCATCCTTTGCGGTGTCGGCCGAATGTCGCCAGCGTTGGCACCAAATGTGCCCAAGCTTGCGCTCAAATCGGGAATGACCTGTTTGAAGAACGTTCCGCTGCCGCCTGCGCCGCGCCAAGTGCCACCCGACCTGCCTGGGGTGCTGTACACTCCCACGGTTTCCATCGGGAACTGCTCGGCGCCTGAAGTCCCGTTGCTATCGTGCTTTGCCCGAGTTTTTGTATTGTTATGCTCATCAGTTCCTCCCGCGACGTATCGCGATTCAGCTGCACGTTCTGAGCGGTGCAAGCCCGTGCAACGTATGCTCGCTGAACCTCCGGCGCTCGGATCGTAGGGAACCGATTGGGGAACGGGCGAACGCCAGCGCTGCATTCGCGCTCGCTTACGGATCACGTTGCCGTGTTGCGAATCCTAAACTGAGGCCGTACAACCTCTCGGAACGAAGCGTGCCAACCGTGGAAATCGTAATGATCGCGCGGATCTACAAACCGGCGAAGACGGCGATGCAGTCAGGGCTGGGCCGCACCAAGGAGTGGGTTCTTGAGTTTGCACCCGCAAGCCCGCGCGAGGTGGACCCGCTCATGGGATGGACCGGTTCGCGCGACATGCGCGCCCAGGTGCAGCTCGAGTTCGACACCAAAGAGGAGGCGATCGCCTACGCTGAGCGTGAGCGCATCCCCTACAGGGTCTTCGGGCCACAGACGCAGCGGCAGATCCGCAAAACCTACGCCGACAATTTCAAGTTTGGCCGCATTGGACGCTGGACGCACTGAAGCAGCGCCACGCGTCCTTTGCGGATTGCGGGTCAGTCCGAAAACAGCACCAGCGCCTTCCCAATCGTGATCCACACGCCCCAGGCGAGCGGGATACCGACGAGCAGCCAGAACAACAGCGCCTTGAAGGTGAGGCCACCCTGGCCGATGCCAAACGATCCTGTCGCTTGCGCCGCCGCGGTGGATTTGAGTTTGGCTTGCTCTGCCAGTACGTCAGCTTCGCTCATGGCCCACTTCGCATTGACAGGGTGCACCAGCAGGTTGGCGATGAAGCCGACGACGAGCAGCCCTGCAAGCGTGTAGAAAATCGGCCCGTAGAGTTGGTCAGGTGCAATCCCGGCACTTTGACGCGTGTCGTGCAGGTAATTGACGATCACTGGACCGACAATTCCGGCCGTCGACCATGCAGTGAGCAGCCGACCGTGAATGGCCCCTACGAACTGGGTGCCAAACATGTCGGCAAGATAGGCCGGGATTGTCGCGAAACCGCCCCCGTACATGGAGGCGATCACGCAGAAGCAGCCGACAAGCAGCCCAAGGCTCTTCCAATCGGCGGCGAACGAGGCCAGCACGTATAGCGCCGCTCCAAGAATAAAGAAGACGAAATACGTGGTCTTACGTCCGAGGTAGTCGGATGAGGACGCCCAGCCGATTCTACCGAAGATGTTGAACAGCGAGATCAAGCCTACGAAGCCGGCGCCTACTCCAGCGGCTTTCGCGACCAGTTCGGCCGTTTTCCTAAGTTCGAGATAGCCGAGCTCGGGCATGCCAATCAGCTGGCCGCCAAATGTTTCTTGCAGCATGGGCGACGCCGCACCGATGATGCCGATGCCAGCCGACACGTTCATGCACAAGATGATCCACAACAGCCAGAACTGCGGCGTCTTGTGTGCATCCTTTAGGTGCACGTTGCTCGACGTGATCATGCGGCTGCCGCTGGCCGGTGGCGTCCATCCCTCTGGTTGCCAACCAGCAGGCGGGAGTCGGTAGCCGAAGGCACCGATCAGCATGAACGCGAAATAGATGGCGGCCATCGCGATGAATGTTTGCCAGACGCCCGGGTCCGTCGCTGAGCGAAAGCCCGCCCACGTGACGGTGTGCGCAAAATCCGTGAAAGGGAGGGCAAATGTATAGGCCCCACCCGATAGGCCATTCATCAGGATTGTCGCCAGCGGTGAGCCAATCATCGCGCCGCCGCCGAAGCCCATGATGGCCATGCCAGTCGCCATGCCGCGCCGATCGGGGAACCATTTGATCAACGTTGAGACGGGCGAGATGTAACCGAGCCCCAGACCGATGCCCCCGATCACTCCGGCGCCGAGCCACATGATCCAGAGCTGGTGGATGTAAACGCCGAGTGCTGCGAACAACAGTCCGCCACACCAGCACAGCGCTGCGACGAGGCCGGCCTTGCGCGGTCCGGCTCGCTCGAGCCAGCCGCCCCAGATCGCGGCCGACACACCGAGCACCACGAAGAAGAACGTGAACATCCAGCCGAGATCGAACTGACTCCAATTGCAGTTTGTCGCGAACAGCGCTTTGAGCGTGCCCGCCGATTTCTCCCCAAAAGTGACGGCGCCCGCCGAGCATTCCGGCAGCGGCTTGCCATCGGCCCCGAGCAGCGCTGCCTGCAGCGGCTTCCAAAAGACGGAGAAGCCGTAGGCCATGCCGATGCAGAGGTGGATGCACAGTGCTGCCGGCGGCACGAGCCAGCGATTGAACCCCGACTTCGCAACGATGCGCGCCCGCGACAAAAGGCCGGGCGCGGTCTCCGCCGCCGAAACACTGCTAACGCTCATCGCTGGAGTCTCCCCAAGTTCCCCAAGTCCGCGCAGCGCCGTTTCTATGACGGCCTATGCACGCTACCCTTTGTTCTTACGCCATTTCTGGCACGGCATGACCGTCACGATCAATCTCGCTTAGCGAGGAAATTGGGCAGTGGCATCCGTGTGCGTTGCCTTGCCTTCCGGGGGAGGGGGGCGTATCGGAGAACGGCTGCCGCCGAGGGAGCTATGCGCCGGGCGCAGCCGGCACGATCCCGTAGCTCAGTTGGATAGAGCATCTGCCTTCTAAGCAGAGGGTCGCAGGTTCAAATCCTGCCGGGATCGCCACTAAAATTGGGCCGACCAGGGTGATTGCCGTACGGGGTTGTGCAAGATCACGCCCCTTGGATCGATCACCCAGCTGCCCTGTAACAGCCCAGGGTACCCCATCGTAAGACATGAGAGTGAGACCAACAGGAGTGAACCGATGCCCCAACAGCGGATCCTCGGTACGACCATACTTCGCGCCGCTGGCGCTGCGCTTCTAACCGTAGTGCTGCTGGCAGCCGGCGGCTATAGCCTCTCCGGCTCGGCGGCCGAGGAGGCGCGTGTCATCCCGGCGCCTGCGCTCGACGAGACGACTGCAAGCGCGGCATCCGAGGTGGCAGTGTTTGCAGGTGGATGTTTCTGGGGTGTGCAGGGCGTGTTTCAGCACGTGAAAGGAGTGTCGAGTGCAGTGTCGGGTTATGCTGGTGGCGAGCCGGATACCGCACATTACGATGTGGTCGGCACAGGAACGTCGGGCCATGCCGAGTTGGTGCGCGTGACCTTTGACCCGCGGCAGATCAGCTACGGCCGCCTACTACAGATATTTTTCTCGGTGGCGCATGACCCCACTCTGCTAAATCGCCAGGGCCCTGATACTGGCACCCAGTATCGTTCGGCGGTCTTCCCAACGTCCCCGGACCAGGCGCGGATCGCAAAGGCCTACATTGCCCAACTCGACCACGCGCACGTATTCGGCTCCCCTATTGTCACTAAGACGGACCCCGCCCGAGGGTTCTACCCTGCCGAGGGCTACCATCAGGATTTCCTGACGCTAAATCCGACTTACCCCTACATCGTCATCAACGACTTGCCGAAGGTTGAGGCCCTGAAGCGGTTGTTCCCGCAAAGCTACCGAGCCGAGCCGGTGCTGGTGTCAGCGGACCGGTCGTAACGGAATCGCGGGCTGATTTTGCCGCCGTGTGATTGGCCCGGCGACGCAGCCAATCCGTGATGGCGCTAGCCGTTCTCCCATGCGGAGACAGCGGCCCACCGGGCATTCTTGCTTTAGCGCCCAAGCAGGGTACTAGAGACAGCCTGATCTCGGCACCACCAGCACAAATCCGCGAACCGAACCCCTTGATGGCTGCTCCTGTCATTCAACTGAGCGATGTAGCGCTCACTTTCGGCGGTGCTCCGCTCCTCGACGGCGTCGGACTATCGGTGGCGGCCGGCGAGCGAGTGTGTCTCGTTGGCCGCAACGGCTCGGGCAAGTCGACACTATTGAAGATTGCTGCAGGGCTGATCGAGCCGGACCTCGGCGAGCGGTTCATTCAGCCAGGCGCAGCGATTCGCTATCTGCCGCAAGAGCCGGACCTTTCGGGCCATGCAACCACGCTATCCTATGTCGAGTCCGGGCTCGGTCCGAGCGATGATCCCCACCAGGCGCGCTACCTCTTGCAGCAACTGGGGCTCAGCGGCGATGAGGATCCGGCGCGCCTGTCGGGCGGCGAGGCGCGGCGCGCGGCTCTCGCGCATGTCCTGGCTCCCGCGCCCGATATTCTACTTCTGGACGAGCCGACCAATCATCTCGATCTCCCAACCATTGAGTGGCTCGAGGGTACGCTTGCTGCGCAGCGGGCCGCGCTCGTCCTTATCAGTCACGACCGAAGGTTTCTCGAGACATTGTCGCGAACGACCGTGTGGCTCGACCGAGGCAAGGCGCGCCGCGTCGATCTGGGTTTCGGGGCATTCGAGGCGTGGCGTGACGAGCAGTTGGCCGAGGAGGAGGTCGCGCAGCACAAGCTCGATCGCAAGATCGTCGCCGAGGAACATTGGGTGCGCTATGGCGTGTCTGGACGTCGCAAGCGTAACGTGCGTCGCATGGCCGAATTGCACACGCTGCGTCAATCGCGGCGGGCGTATCGCAAAGCCGCAGGCAAAGCGGTGATCGACGCGACGCCGGCTGACAAATCTGGCGCGCTTGTCATCGAAGCCAAAGGCATCAGCAAGGCATTCGGACCTCGCAAGATTGTCGATGGGTTTTCCTGCCGCGTGATGCGCGGGGACCGGATCGGTATCGTCGGCCCCAACGGAAGTGGCAAGACCACGCTTGTGAGCCTCCTCACCGGCGCGGTGGAACCTGATGGCGGGCAGATCCGCTTGGGAGCTCGGCTTGAAACGGCGACGCTCGAGCAGGGTCGCGACAGCCTCGACCCCAATTGGACGCTGCGCGAGGCTCTGACCGGCGGGCGCGGCGACACGGTTTCGACCGGAGGCGGGTCGAAGCACGTCGTCGCCTATATGAAGGACTTCCTGTTTGCGCCCGAACAGGCGCGAACGCCGCTGCGCGTCCTGTCAGGGGGCGAGCGTGCACGGCTCATGCTGGCGCGCTCTCTCGCCAAGCCGTCGAATATGCTGGTGCTCGACGAGCCGACCAATGACCTTGACCTTGAGACACTCGATGTCCTGGAGGAAATGCTTGCCGATTATTCCGGCACGGTGATTTTGATCAGCCATGATCGTGATTTCCTCGACCGCGTCGTGCACGCGGTGATAGTTCCGCAAGGGGATGGGCGGTGGATGGAATTTGCCGGCGGCTATACGGACATGCTGGCGCAACGCGGATCTGAGCGTCCCACCAATCAGGTGCTCCAAAGCGAAAGTGCCGCCTGTGACCGATGGATGGTCTCAACCGCCGCGGCCGGTCCGATCCGGCAAGCCGCGGCTCAGTTTCCATCAAAAGCATGCATTGGAGACGCTGCCAAAACAGATCGCCGCCTTGCAGAAGAATTTAGCGCAATTGAGCGCTCGCTTAGACGACCCTGGCTTCTATGGGCGCGACCCGAAAGCCTTCGCGGAGGCGTCGGCATCACTTGCGTCGACGCAAGCGGAATTAGCGGCGGTGGAGGAGAAGTGGCTGGAACTCGAGATACTGCGTGAAGAAATAGACGCCAGTTGACGGAGGAAGTGTCGAGTTTGCCAAAGCGCCATCAGCGCCTGCGACATGACGCCGAGTTCACGACTGGGCTGTCGCGAATTTCATTGCGCAAGGCAAGTCTAGACTGGCCGCCACCGCAATTTACTCTTGATCGCGTTGGACGGCTAAGGCCATCAATAGTTTGTTGGGCATGGGGAAAGCCGCCGCCTAGCGACTGGAACTTGGATGGCGTGGGTAGGGTGGCTTTTAGAAGGGTTCGAAATCACCATGAGCCCCGCCAGCGCCGCCCCTGCCTCATCCACATCATGACGCTCGACCACACGCGCGTGCGCGGCCTCTCCCATGCGCGCGAGTGTCGTCACCGGCGCGTCGAGACAAGCCTGCATCGCGTCGGCCAACGCGTCTACGTCGCCGGCCGGCACCAGCCAGCCGTGCTCGCCCGGCCGCACCAGTTCCGGAATGCCGGCCACGTAGGTGCTGATGACCGGCCGTCGCAGCGCCATCGCCTCCATGATCACGACCGGCAGGCCCTCGGCAAAGCTTGGCAGCACGAGCGCGCGCGCGGCCAGAATTTCGTCGCGCACCTCGTCGCCGCTGATCCAGCCCGTGATGCGCACGTGCGCCTGCAGCCCGTAGCGCCGCGATCAGCGCCTCGATCTCGGCGCGCAGCTCGCCATCGCCGGCCAGCACCAGCTCGAATTCGGCGCCGCGCTCGCAAGCCGCCGGCGGCCTCCACCAGCAGCAGCTGCCCCTTTTGCTCGCAGAGCCGGCCCACGCACACGAGGCGCCGCGCGGCAGGCACAGGTCCCGCGTGGCGTCGCGTAGAACGCGCGCTCGAGCCCGCAGTGCACGACCTTCACCTTGGGCCAGTCGCCGTGCTCCACCAGCCGGTAGAGCTGGCTCCGCCCGTACGAGCTGATGGCCACGACGAACGCGCAGCGGCGGATTTTTTCGCAAGTCCGAGAAGCGGCACCTTGTCGAATTCCTCCGGCCCATGGACGGTGAAGCTCCAGGGCGGCCCGCCCAGCGCATGCACCAGCATCGCGACCTCGGCCGAGTTGGTGCCGAAGTGCGCGTGCAGGTGCTCGACGCCTGCCGCGCGCAGCCAGGGCACGATGCGGCAGGCCTCGGCCAGGTAGACCAGGTGCACAGGCAGCGGACGTTCGGCGCCGCGGCCCATGCGCAACGCCAGCGCCAGTGCGCGCAGGAAGCGCACCGGCCGCGTGAGCAGCATGCGCAGCGCGCCAGCAGCAGCGGCAGGGGCCCTTCGCGCAGGACGTAGCGCGTGCGTTCGCGCTCGCGCTCGTCTTCCGCGTCCACGAGTTCGCCGTCCCAGCCGCGCAGCGCAATGCGCACGACCTCGACGCCTCGCCGCTCGAGCGCCAGGATCTCGCGCCGAATGAAGCTGTGGCTGACCTTCGGATATTGGTTGATCAGGTAGGCAATGCGCATGGCCTGCCGTCACTTGTATTCGATGAGGCGGGCCTGGCGGCCGAGCAGGCGGTCGCGCAGGAACTTGATCTGGCCCCACCCTTCGGGGAAGCGCGCCAGCACTTGGAACAGCGCGAGCATCGCGCGGTCAGCGAGCGGTCCGCGATTGCGCGCGGTCTGGCGCAGCATCTGCAGGGGATAGATCAGCCATGCAGCCAGCCCCAAGGCGGCCACGCGAGACTCGCGACCAGGCAGGCAGCGGCAGCCATATTCCCCACAGCCATGCACGGCGCGACTCCCAGACCCAGTGGCGTTCGGGCGGTGCGCCGTGCAGATAGGCGCCTTGCGCGAAGGCGTAGCCGCTCCGCACAGCGCGCCGCCACCACTGGCCAAAGCGCGTCATGGCGGCGTCGTGCAGCGTCATCTCGGCATCGAGCCGCCAGATGCGCCAGCCGGTGGCGCGCAGCCGAACGCACAGTTCGGGCTCCTCGCCGGCGATCAGGTCGTCGCGATACCCGCCCACGGCCTCGAGCGCGCTCACGCGCATCATCACGTCACCGCCGCATGCACGCACCTCACCCGCCGGCCCATCCCATTCCCGGTCGCACAGCCAGTTGTAGATCGACCGCTCGGGATAGCGCTCGCGACGCCGCCCGCACACCGCGCCGACATCGCGTGCGCGTTCGAGGAATGAGACTGCATGTTCGGGCCAGCCGTCGGCGAGCTCGCAGTCTCCATCGACGAATTGCACGTAAGCGAGATTCGGGAGCGATTTCCCGCAAGCGTCGGAAGCCGGCGTTGCGCGCGCGGGCCGCGGTGAAGGGCAAGCTCATGTCCAGTTCGATCACGTCCGCGCCCTGATCGCGAGCCCATTGCGCCGATCCATCGGTCGAGCCGGAATCGACATAGACCACGGCAGCCGCGGCGGACCGGACAGCGACCGAGGCACCGCCTCAGGCGCTCGCCTTCATTGCGGCCGATCGCGACGACGCCGAATTTCATGCGGCTACGACTCCCGGCGCGACACTCATACCGCTTGCGCGACTGAACGATAAACGCGCTGCTTCACGACGGCCGGAACCCCGACGGCCATGGAATTGTCCGGCACGTCGCACAGCACCACCGCATTGGCGCCGATAAGCACGTTGTTGCCGATCCGGATTGGCCCGAGCAGTTTCGCACCTGCGCCGATATCGACATTGTTGCCAATGATCGGGGCGCATTTCTCTTCGACACGGCGCAAGCCCACGACGACGCCGTTGCGAATGCGGCAGTTGTCTCCGAACTTGGCGTAGCCGCTGATGATGATGCCACCGAAGTGATCGATGACGAAATTGCGACCCACCACGACTTCGCACGGCAGCTCGATGCCGGTGACGATCTGCACGAACTTGAAGAGCACGTGATAGATCAGCGAAAAGAATTTGCGCAGCGATAGCGGGCCGCACGCCATAGCGCCAGCGGCCGAAGCGATAGACGACCATCACCCAGAATCCCTGGGCGCCCCACTTGCCGTCGTAGGCCCGCAAATCGTCGCGAATGTTATCGAACATTGGTGCACTCAAATGTACGGCAACCCCTTGGCGCACACTCTATCGTGTGGGGCGACTTGCCAAGCCGGTCGCGAATAGCCGCTGGAGAGTAACCCGGAGATGTCGCGCTGCAGCGGACGCCCGGGACCACTCCTGGTATCGCACGAGGCCGTTGCAGACCTTCAGCGTATCGCTGAGCACCGCTAGGCCAGGCAGCAGCGAGCACTCCCATCACGCCGTGGTGCTTGCGAAAGTACAGCAACTCGCTCTCGACCTGAAGGGCGGAGATCTGTCGGCTCACACGATTGAGCGGACCTTCCGATGATGCGCTCTCACCCCCGATGTGAACGACTTGCGTAAACGGATAATAGATCACGCTCCAACCTGCTTTGCGCACCGCCCGGCAGTGGTCGATCTCCTCGCAGTAGAGGAAGTAGCGTGGATCGAAGAGGCCGACCTGGTCGATGACCTCGCGGCGCACGAGGTAGTAGCACCCCGGCACCCAATCGCATTCGCGCACCGATGCGTGGTCCCAGGACATGTCGTCCACGGTGCGCGCCTGCGGAAACAGCCGTGCAAGGCCCGTTGAGGTTAGAAAGGTGTTCCACGGTGTCGGGAAATAGCGGCAGGAAGGCTGCAAGGATCCATCTTCCCCGACGAGCTTCACGCCGAGTACGCCGCAACGCGGATGCTCGTCCATGAAGTCCACGGTTTTCGTCAGCGTGTCTGGCGCGACAAAGGCATCGGTGTTGAGCAGCAGCACGTAGCGCCCGCTTGCCGGCGACAACGCCTGATTGTTGGCGCGACCGAAGCCCGCGTTGGTGGTGTTCTCGATCAACTCCGCTTCCGGGTGTTGAGCCCGTAGGACCTCGATAGAATTGTCTCGCGATGCGTTGTCAACGACGACCATCTGAAGTTTCAATGCGCCTCGAGCCGCCTCGATTGCGGCGAACATCCGGGCCAACAGGTGCGCGGTATTGTAATTGACGACGACAACTGTGAGATCGGGTTGAGCGCGAACAGCCTGATTAGGCTCGTGCGTCAGGACAGGCCTGATTTCAAGTGTCGTGCTCACTCGACTAGTCTCGCAGGTATTCCCAGAGCCGTGGCGCCCGTTGGCACATCGGCGATCACAACCGCATTTGCACCGATCCTGGCGTGGGCGCCAATGCGAACCGGGCCGAGGATCTTAGCGCCGGCGCCGATGTCGACGTGTCCTGAGACCTCTGGTGCCCCAGGCCCGTCTCGAGTGCCCAGCGTGACTTGTTGAAATATGAGACAGTTCACTCCGATTATAGCGTCAGGGTGGATCACGATACCATTGGGATGCGGAATGAGCAGTCCGCCGCCTATGCTGCATGACAGCGGGATGTCGGCGCCTGTTACGACGCTCAGCATGCGATGACGCAGTGCGGCCCACTTACAGAATAGGACTGACAAGGGTCCGCCTTTGTCGCGCCAGTGTTGATAGTGCCGCAGCGCCAGTAGCAGCTTGCGGCCGGGATCCCAGAAGCGCCGCGGCCGTTCGCGTGTCCAATCTGGGACTTCGGCGCTGACGGTGGCACCGCATTCTTCGGCCAATTCGCGACCGTTGAAGGCAACTTCAGTGCTCAGACCGCCCATGACAGCCCCGCTGTGGAGATGGTAGCTGTCATTCCCCCGTTTATCGCAGTCTGCCGTCGAGGACACTGGCATTGATCGCTTTCATTGGATCGCTTGTCGAAGTTGTTTTTGCGATTCTCCTCGGTGTTCCCGTGGTCGTACTTTTTGGCGAGGTTCTTGCGGCGCTCGCTTTGTCGCGAAGCGCGCACACTACGAATTGTCAGAGGGCACCGCGGCCGCGCGTGGCGGTCTTGGTGCCGGCTCACAATGAAAGTGGGAAAATTCTTCCCACCCTGGCCGATATCAAAGCCCAACTCGCCGCTGGCGATCGTCTGCTCGTCGTCGCCGACAATTGCGATGATGATACGGCGTCCGTTGGAGCGGTCGGCCGGCGCAGACGTCATCGTTCGCAACGACTCCTATCGGGTCGGAAAAGGTTACGCCTTGGACTAGGGCATTCGCCACTTGCGAGGCAGAGCCGCCCGTCGTGGTCATTTTCATCGATGCCGACTGCCGTCTTGCCGAGGTGCAATCGAGCGTTTGGCAACTGCCAGTACGGCGGCCGGACGGCCCGTGCGCAAGCACTCTACCTCATGCATACGCCCGATACAGTCGGCGACTCAATCACCAGGTCGCCGAATTCGCCTGGCGCGTGAAGAACTGGGTGCGCCCGCTCGGACTCAGCGCGCTTGGTCTTCCATGCCAATTGATGGGAACCGGCATGGCTATTCCGTGGAATGCCATTTCCTCGGTCAATGTCGCCAGCGGACAGATTGTCGAGGATCTCAAATTGGGTCTCGACCTTGCCGCCGCCGGTCACCCGCCGCGCTTCTGTCCAGCCGCGGTCGTCACCAGCGAGTTTCCTCTCACCGGCAAGGGGGCCGACACTCAGCGAGAGCGGTGGGAGCAAGGGCATATTGGTCTTATCCTGTTGGTGGTCCCGCGATTGCTCCTGACCGGAATTCTGCGACGGGATGTCAATCTCGTGGCGATGGCGCTCGACCTGGCTGTGCCGCCGTTGGCCCTCCTAATGTTTCTCTTGCTGGCGGCGCTTGCCGTTACGGGAATTGCAGCAGCAGCAGGGTTCTCCGCATTGGCCTTTGATATAACGGCAGCCTCGTGTTGTGCGTTCGCTGTTGCCGTCGTGCTCGCGTGGTGGAGCTACGGTCGTTCTGTGTTGCCGGCTCGTGCGCTCCTGCGGATCGGACCCTACGTTCTCGTCAAGCTCGGCCTCTATGCTCGTCTCCTCATTGGGAGACGAGCAACGCAGTGGGTTAGAACCGATCGGTCCTGACCCACTGCAGAGTGCCGCGATTGCAGGTCAGCTCTTGCCTAGCTGCTGAAGCGCCGTCTGGATCTTGTCCTTGAGCTCTCCTGCCGCGGCTAGCTTGAGCCCCTCGCCAAACTGTTCGGATGCCTTTTTCGGCTCGCCGATGGCCGCATAAGTCATTCCCAGGTGGTAGCGAGCCCATGCGACGGTGGGGAGCTGGCTGACAGCCTCCTCAAGCAGGGGAACCGCGGCTTTGTAGTCCCCGCGCTTGTAGTTGACCCAACCGAGCGTATCCTTGAACTGCGGGACGTCGGACTTGCGCAGGCTCACGGCGAGGCCATACGCGCGCTCGAGGCTGGCAGCATCGGTGCGGTGGTCGGACAGCAGGCTGGCCAAGTTATTCGTAACAATCATCGAGCCTGCTTCTTGCTTCAGCATGTCCTCGTAGGTGCGTATTGCGCCTTCATAGTCTCCCTTTACTTCGAGCGCTCCGCCCAACGCCAGCTTAAGTCCGAAGTTGCCGGGCTGCTCCTGCAGACCGGCGTTCAGCACCTTCAGGGTCTCGTCGGTATTGCCCTTTTGCAGATAGAGGCTGGCCAAGCGCTCGGTAGCCGGCGACGTTCTTTGGCTGGCTTTTGATCGCAGTCTGCAGCGTCGCCGCTGCCTTGTCGGGTTCGTTGCTTGCGAGCTGAAGTGAGGCCAGCAGCACGAGCGCATCGGCGTTGGCTGGATCCTTCTCCAGCACGGTCTGTACGAAGGTCAGTGCCCGATCGCTCTTTTGAGCGCGCACGAGAGTGTTGACCAGGGCGTACATGGCCTGGGCTGATCCCGGTCTCGCAGCGTAGGCATCCTGCAAGATGCCGATGCTTTCATCGTATTTTTTCTGCCCGCTCAGAGCCGCAGCGACAATCTGATCGGCCACGCTCTTATCATTGCTGACGGTCCGAA
The DNA here is from genome assembly GCA_963726795.1 of uncultured Alphaproteobacteria bacterium. Taxonomy (GTDB): domain Bacteria; phylum Pseudomonadota; class Alphaproteobacteria; order Rhizobiales; family Hyphomicrobiaceae; genus Hyphomicrobium_A. Next base: position 301,245 of record CAVSDD010000006.1, read on the forward strand.
GGGTGTCGGAGACCTCTTGTGCGCCGGTCCAGTTCTGCCGAGCGAGCCGCACTTGAGCCAATGCTGACAGTAGGGCGATGTTCTTTGGCGAGTGTTCGAGCAACTCGGTCAGAATATCTTCTGCGCGCGCATCGTTGCTGCCGCGCCGGCGAAGAAACGCGACGTAATTCAGTCCAGTCGCCGGGTCGAAATTTGCCGCTCGCAAAGCGTCCGCGTATTGCCGATCGGCCAGTTCAATGGCGCCGCTGCGCTCGTATACGACCGCAAGCAGCTGCATCAATTCAGCCGAACGGGGCTGATCATTCAGGGCTTCGCGCAGATCCGCGGTGGCCGCGTCGTACTTGCCACGCTCCATCAGCACGGAAGCCCGCAGCTTCAGACCGGAGCCGTTGCGGGCATCCTTGGCCAGAATGGTGGCAGCAAGCGCCTCCGTTGCGTCCAGATTTTTCCTGCTGAGCTGCAGCTCGGCGAGCCGTATCTGCGCTTGGCGGACTTTATCAGCGGAACCGGCATTGTGAATGAGCTCGTCCAGCAGCTTGGTGCTGTCGTCGACCTTGCCCTCGGTGAAGTAAAGGTCCGCCAATGCCATCTGATACCGGAAGACGTCGCCACCGGCACCGATGCGAGTGATTAGTTCCTGCTTGGCTGCATCACCGCCCTTGAAGGTATTGAGAAAACGGACGACGTCCAACCCCGCTTCGAGGTCCTCAGGGCTGGTGGCCGCGATTGCGCGAATCTCTTTCTCAGCTTCGTCCTGCCGCTTCTGATCGACGTAGTATCTGACCAGCTGCTTTCTGAACGATGCTTCCTTCGGGTAGAGCCCGACGAGCTTGCGCAGAACCTGCTCGACTTGCTGCTGATTTCCCAGCCGCTCGTAAAGCTTCATCTTGAACAGCTGGATGCCCAGCTGATCCGCCTGCGCCGGCGGAGCGGTCTCGAGAAGCTTCAGGGCGCCGTCGAAATCGTTTTGCGACATGCGTACTGCCGCAAGCACAATCAGAGCCTCGGTGTTGGCCGGATCGATCTTGAGTGCGCTATCGGCAGCCTGCACGGCTCCCTTGGGATCGTTGAGCTTCAACTGGATGGCAGCCTTGATTGCCATTGCGCTAGGATCGTTGGCTTTGATCAGAGTGGCCGCGTCCACGAGTTTCATGGCCTCATCCAAGGAGTTTGCGAGAACCATGAGTCTCGCCAGACGCAGCTTCGCGTCCACGTCCTTTGGATCGAGCTCGGTGATCGTGTGCAGGATGCTGGTGACCGACTCCCACTGACCGTTGTGCTCTTCGATTTGTGCGAGGCCACGCCAGGCACCCACCAGCTCCTTTTTGAGCTGCAGCGCGTTTTTGAGCTCAATGCTCGCTTTTACGTAGTCGTTCTTGGCCAAAAGCTGCATGCCGCGCTCGTAATGCGCCTGAGCGCGCTCTTCCGGCGAGCCGCATCCCGCTACTTGCACAACGGCCGCCATCAGCAGAACAAGACCTAGCGATCGAACTCGGAAAATGTGGGACATGGCGCTACCTATAGGTGACTGAGGTTGGACCGATACGCGAAGGATTTGGCGTCAGGAACGGACTGCGACGGCAGGTAATCCTTCAAATGTGGAACGAGGTCTTTCACGAACGAACGAAGCCGAGCATCGGCGTCGCGGTCGGATTCGCCGGGATAAAACGGTGTCGTCACGCGCACGAGCGCGCCATCCGTCCGGTTCTTGATGATTGCGTCGGCGAACAGGTACCACTTCGACAAAAACTCGTTTGATACAGTCCTGCCTCGCTGCACAAACCAGTAATAGACGAGTTGCTTTGCGCCACCGCGCTCGATCACGGCTCGGTTGAACGGCATCGCCGCATCCGGCGGGCTGACTAGGCTTGTTCGCTCGAAATCGGTGATGCGCCACCCGCCCCCCGGCATGCAGACCATCGGTGAATGGGGGGAAAGACCTTGGCGCTGCGAAGCGTAATAGCCAACGTACAAGTTCACGCCGAGTTTCTGCGGCGTGGCGTAGTCAGCCAAAATATAGTCCTCAAGGCCCAAACCCCGCTCGACGTCCTGTTCCAACAGCGAGGTCTGGCCGTGCCATTGGCCGAGCGTGCTCGGGAACGTCGCGAACCGGAGACGCTCGGGGATGATTTCCTGCCGCCCGGCTACGAGAAAGACGATCAGGAACGCGGCCGAGAGACACAAGAGCGCGGCATGCACCTGCGCTCCGCCGTACCCGCTATGCGTGGCGGGTTGGGGCGAACTTGCGACCACGGCCGGCACGCCGAAAACTTGGGAGAAGGCTTTGCCGGATACAAGCCGCGCGAGAATGTAGATTTCGCCGACGAGCAAACCCGCGCACACCAGAAATATGATCCAGCCCTCAAAGAGATGCAGGGCACCATCGGCCATCTCGCTGCCGAAGGTGTGCAGCAGCACCCCCACCATGCCGATGCGGAAGCTGTTCATCAGAATAGTGATCGGAACCGCCGACAAGAAAACGAGCGTTCGCTGCCAGACAGGCGCTTTGAAGAAGTATGCGGCCAGGAAGCTGAGACCGAGAAGCGGATAGAGATAGCGCAGACCGCTGCAAGCCTCGACGACCTGAAGCTTGTAGTCGCCGAGATCGATGACGTTTCCTTCGAGATAGACCGGAATGTCCATCAATCGGATGACGACGACACCGAGCTCGGACGAGATAAGCTGAAGCCTCCAAGTCAGGAGAGACTCAATAAAGTAGGGAAGGGGGATGGCGAACAGGAGGAACGTGAGCGGCAGGATGGTCACTCGCAGCAACGAGTAGCCGCCGACGCTCAAAGTTATGCCGATGAGGGCGAGGATGAACGCGAGATGCGAAAGAATATATATCGCGCTCAACTCGCCGATGATGTGCACGGTCGCCGCGGCGAAGACGACGATGGGGCCGACCCATGTAGGCTGACCGACGCTCGCGATCAGCGCGTCGCGGCGAATCCAAAGCAGCCACGCGACCAAGGCGGCGATGAGAAAGCCGTGGCCGTATTCTTCCTGATGGGTCCAGCGACCTACCAGCTCGATGAGGGACGCATTGAAGGCAAGCAGTGCGGAGAGCACACAGCCTGCTGCCAGAACTGCGATAGTGGTGCTGCTGTAACCCTGATGCAGCTCGCTACGCTCGACACTACGCTCAACCATCACACCCTCCGCACCGGGGCGATGAGGTAGCCGAGCTCGTTGAGAGCGAAGAGCTTTGCTATTTTACGCGATGCGCCGGCAAACCGGAGCGTTGCGCCGTCGGCAGCAAGACGCTTGCGCACCATCAAAAGCAGGCCAAAAAAGCGAGCGTCGATGAAGGTCAGCTCCGACAGGTCGACGACCACGAGCGCCTTGCGCAAATTCACTGCGTTTCTGAAATAGACGGTTGCCTGCGCCGCGTGCCGGGCGGTCGCGTGCCCGGAAAGATGCAAGGTAACGGATTGATCGTCCTGCAGCGTGCGCACGACGAGGCGCGAGTTGCGCGCTGCGGTGCGCCGGTGCCAGTTGAGCCGAGCGGCAAGCGGCAGCACCCTGGTGACCAGGAGGCCGAGCAGTGCGCGACCGTCATTCCAATAGCGCCGCCAAAGATGCGATTCTTCTTTTATGCGCCACAGCCACTCGCAGCCAGCACGCCGCAGGAACGCCGGAGCGCGCCTGACGCTGCCGGCCTGGTAATTGATGACGGCGCCCAAGTGAGCGCGCACGGGAATCTGCAGGCGGTGATGGTTGAGCTTCAACCATGCCTGCCCCTTGGCGGCGCCCAACGCGACGACGAGCAGTTGCGCCTTGCTGGCGTTGATGGCGTTGATGATGTGGTCTTTGCTGAGCTCATCCACGGAGCAGTAGCCCGGATACATCGAGCCAACGCACTCCAAGGCGTGCCGATCGTTCACGCTCCGCCCGGCGGCGGCGGCGGCGCCCCACGAACCTCCGAAAAAGAAAACGCTAAGACGCTTTGCAAGGGGCGCTTGCAAGGCGTCGAACATGTCAGCGCCCGCCACGCGCTCCTTGAAGGGGGCACCTAAGAGCCGGCCGATCCAGACGATCGGCATTCCATCGGCGGTGCAAAGCTCGCTCAGTTGGAGGGAGTCTCTGAGTTCGACGTCGGTACGGCTGCCAACGAGAAAGTTCAGGTTGGGTGTCGATATCAGGTAACGAACGCCGGATGCAGCCGCGGCCTGTACCCGGCGCACCACCGTCGCCATGTCGATGGCGTCGACCGGCATGCCGAGGACGCAATAAACGTCGCGCGAAAGATCGTCCGGCACCAGCGCTGACGCGTCGCCGTCCCCGACAACCGGTTGCAGCGCCGGTAGGGGACGACGGCGCTCGAGCGCGCCGCCGAGCGTTTCGGAAATAGGAAACGACAAAGGATTGCGCATGAGCGCACCAGGTTAGGGCCAAGCAGAACAGGTCGAAGGTTAGGAATTACGCCGCAGCGGGCGCGCGGTTGCCGCGCCATCTGCGCCAGAAATATCCCGCGCCGAGGACGCTCCCCATCAGCGGAAGTGCGCCAGGAAGTGGCGTCGGTCTAAGTGTCTCGCGCACGTGCGCTACGCCAACGTAGTCGTCATAATCGTTGTCTTTTGATCCCGGATCATCAAATCCAAATACAACCCAATCCGTAGGGGTCTTCGTCAACTTCCAGCCTGTGATTTCGCCCTTGGAATTGAATGTCGGCTTCACGTACGAGAAAAGCAGGCTGGCCAATAACCCTGGCGCATTGTTTGATCCGTTCTGAACGGTACCCGCAGGGTTCAAATCGGTTACAGAAAATTTGATTGGGGTGTTGAGTCCGCTTCCTGTCGTGGTCCCGAGGAATTTCCAACCTGGGTCATTGCCAGCGTTGAAGTTGTTGTTCTCGTTGCTCTCGGTATAGGTCAGCGCCATGCTGGCAAAGAAGAGGTTGGTATTGCCGGATTCAGCGCCGTTGAAATACCAATCCACGGCATAGAAGGCGACGTTGGATGTAACGGAGCCTCCCGCTTTCCAGGCAGTTCCATTGGTTGGGTCTGAGAGCCCCGAAGGCGCGAACCCTACGACATTGTTCTTGTCGATTGCGGTCCCGTAGCCGGGTGAGTACGAGCTTCCCGTGATGTTGATCGTTGCAGCGTGCGCGATGCCGGATGGAATCGCCGCGGCCGCGCTCAGCGCAAGTGCCGCTCCAAATGCTGAAATCGTTTTCATGGCTTGCGTATTTCCCCCGCCAAAGTGCAAGTCATCCCGAATCAAATGCTACGAGTTACGCTTACCAATGGTCAAGCAACTCGGTCTCGAAATCCACAGCTATCTGCCGGTGCAACTCATCGGCGTTTTGCGATTTACATGAGAGCCGCGAACGCGGTCGGCAAATTTGTATTTCGGAGAGAACTTCGAAAGCTGCAATCATACACGTCGTTTCAATAGGCATTCCGCGCCGAAACGACTGCTGCTGCGGTCATGGCCAGGATTTTAAGGTCGAAAAGCAGCGACCAGTTCTCAGTGTAGAAGATGTCGTGCTTCACCCTGGCTTCCATTTGCTCGACGACCTTCGTTGCGCCGCGCAGCCCGTTGACCTGCGCCCACCCGGTGATGCCGGGTTTGACGCGGTGGCGGGCAAAGTAGCCGTGGATCATCTGCGAATAGCGCTCGTTGTGATCGACGGCGTGCGGACGCGGACCGACGAGAGACATGCTCCCGCACAGCACGTTGATTACCTGCGGCAGCTCATCGAGGCTGGTGCGACGCAGGAAACGTCCAAATCGAGTGATACGGGGATCATCCGGCGTCGCTTGTTTCGTTTCCTCTGGAGGAACGTCCTCATGCTGCATCGTGCGGAACTTCCAGATCAGGAACTCCTCGTTGGAGAATCCGTAGCGCTGCTGCCGGAAAAACGCCGGGCCATTGCTTTCGAGCTTGATGACAAGAGCGATAATCGCCATGGCCGGAAGCAGGACCGGGAGAGCCAGGAGCGTAAGGATGTAGTCGAGCGCCAACTTTTTGGCTCCGCCCCACCCCACGAATGGGCGCCCCATCACCTCTACGACGGGCATGTCGCCAAAGTGATCCGGCGACTCGCGGAACGGTAGGCGAAATCCGATGAGGTCGGACGCTAAGTAGGCGTTGACCGGCAGCTCGCGCAGCCTTTCCAGCATCCGTAGGATCTTGTCGTCCTGCGACCACGGCAATGCGACGATGACATCGTCTACTTTGTTGGTCCGAATAAACGTTGCGAGCTGGTCTCTTCCACTCGAACTGGCGTAGCTGCCCACGCTGGCTAGCGCCGGCAATTCCATTTCCGAGAACACGCCAAGCAGCGACAGGAAGCGAGGACGTGACGTTCTCAGATGAGCCAGCAGGCGCTTGGCTTGCTCGCCGTCGCCGACGATAACGACGCGCCGGCTAAATACACCGCGGTCGGCAAGGAATTGCAGCGCTTTGCCGGACAGCGCACGAAGGAACAGCGTCGCGAGACAGGCGACGACGGCGAACGTCAACATCCATGCGCGTGAGAACGACTCCGAGATCTTAACGGCGAAGGCGGCCGCGAGCAGGAACAGGAATGTGGTCGCAAAGGCGATCAGGAGCTTATCGGCAAACGCGAGCGGACGCATGATTGCATCCAACCGATAAAGCCCGGCGAAGTTCATCAGCGAGATGGAGACGAGCCAGACGAAACAGATGGCCGCCCCGTAGTATCCGAGGTCGCCGCCTTGGGGTGCAACGAGAGCAAGGTATGTCGCCGACCCCGCCGACAGAATAACCAGGCTGTCGAGCGCCAAGAGCAGCTCATGCAGGACAAGCGAGGAAAAGCCGAACTTTCTCGGGAGCGCTACGCTCTGATCGCAAGACAGATCGACGTTCGCGATTTGCATCCCGCACCCCTCAACAGCCACTTTGCTTCGTGCTACTGACGCTGACGCGGTCACGGCAGGATGGTGGTTTCACGCACGGCCGAGAAGAAGATCGTGTTTGAATTGGCCGAGCCGAGAATGTTGGTGTTGATCGACCCGATCGCGTTGGGATTGATCAACCCATCGTTGTCGTTGCGGTGCGCGAACCTGTAGGACAGCTGCGCGACCCATTCCGGCGACAGCCGATAATCGTAGCCCACGGACGCGCGCACATAGCTGCCGTTCCCGGTATCGAATATGTCGGCAATCGGAAATTGACCGCTGTAATCGGCCCCGACCCAGAAGTTCGACATGGGGTTGATCGCCTGGCGCGCCGTTACACCCACCAGCGTGCGGCTTTCGATCTGACCGAGAACGTTCGGTCCCGTCCAATGCGTGGCCGCGAACGTCACCTGGGTCGTGGCGCTGGGGACGTAAATCAATTGCAAATCGGCGAGCCCATCGACATCCGAGCCCGACGCCGTTGACGCGGGCGCGATGAGGGCGCTGGCGTCCTGACGCGTGTCCTGCACGCCAATGCCGGCGGTGCCTTTGAAGGTGAGATCGTGCATGAGCAGCGATTCCAAGCCCGCTTGCAGGCGCCCGATCACCGTCTGCGTATTCCCCAGATCGTCCTTACCTATGTATTCGAGCTGCAAGGAGGTCGTGATCTGGGTGGACGCGCTGAGGTGGCGCACCCACGCGCCCGTCGTCAGCACATCCGTGAAGTTGTTGTCGGGAACGGAGCTGAAATCGACATAGGTTCCACGCGTCGACCATTGGAGCTCGTCCGACGCGTTGATCTGACGAACGATGCCGCCATTGAGCATGTAGGTGTTTATGTCGCCGCTGACGATGACAATTCCGGTGTCGGCCAACTGCGCCGACGTTGCGTCTTGCCGCTGCCAGTAGCCCGCGATGTTGTACGATGTGACCGGGCTCAATTTCTCGTCGTACTTGAACCCGAGGTTGTTGTCGGTTGGCGACGAATTCTGGTCTGCGCCGGGCCCGGTCAAATTCTGATAATTGAGATCCGCGTTGAGCTCCAAGGACGTCGTCGCCGTCACGCCGATCGCATCCAGCCGTCCCTGGGTCGTAAACAGGTAGGTATTGCCCGCAGGATCCGGGTTCAAGGCGCGATTGTCGCTCGCCTCGACGCTCTGGCTCAGCCGGGACTTCGCACTCCAGTCGGCAGCCAACGCATCGGGCGCCGAGACGCCAACGCACAAGCCGACGAGGAGGGCTTGTTTTTTCATCGTGAAGCGGATTCCGAACGTGCGGTCGGCTTACACCCGTGGCTCATTCGAAAAAGCCTTTCTGGGGAACGAGCACGACGTCACCGGGTTGAAGCTCGACATCTCCGTTGACGGCATCGCCCTTTTCGAATGCCGAATAATCGAAGAGCAACGTTGAATCGATACCGTTGACCTTGCGGCGGATCTGAATGCGCGTCCGTGCCGCGAACGGGCCCAATCCACCCGAAATTGCGATCGCCTGCATCACGCTCGTCCCCTGCGTCAAAAGATAAGGTCCGGGCTTGCTGACCTCGCCGGTTACGAAGAACCGCGGTTTCTGCTCGTCTTCGGACTTGGACGAAGCGACCAATGCAACTGTGATATCTGGATTCGTCGTGTACTTGTCTTTGAGTTTCGATTTTAGGGTTTTTTCCAGAGCTTCCGGAGTCAGTCCTTGCGCTTGAATTCGGCCGGCGAGCGGAAAGGAGATTGAACCGGTTGGGCCAATCACGATTTGCCGGTCGAGTTTTGGATCCTGATAAACGGATATCGAAATTGTGTCGCCAGGCTGAAGGGTTTGTGCCGCCGCCGCAGTCGCAAGCGTGCAGCCAAAAACGACGATCAAGAGAATTCGCATGCTACTCGCCTCACTAGCTCAGTAGTACATCCTCTTGGATTCCGGCACCTTGTTCACGACGAGGCGCACCAAGTTTGTGGATTGCAGGTGCCGGCCGCATTCTTCGATTTCCGGCACGGTCGTCGAGCCGACAGCGGCGACAAGAAGCGTGCAGTCGATCTGCGGCAGGATGGCAATCACATCGTCGCTCACCAGCATCGGAGGCAGATCGAGGATGACGACATAGGGCCGGAAGTTTGTTCTCAGGTCTTGAATGAATGTGCGCATGGCGCGCGACGACATCCATTCCGCTGAAGCCGATGTCGCTTCGGTTGGCAGCACCAGCACCGAATGGTTGCCCGCGCGAACCTGAAACATGGCTTCCGAAGGAGTGACGCGCCCCTCCAGCACATCCAGGAGGTTGACGCTCGATTTCACGCCGAAGCGCGTAGCGAGCTGCGGCTTGCGAAAATCCATATCTACGAGGACGACCGCTCTTTCCGACTGCCTCGCGATGCTCAGCGCCAAATTTATCGATGTCAGCGTCTTGCCGCATCCCTGGGTCGGCGAGGTGACACCCAGAAGATGCCAGGAATGCTGATCCATCGACTGCAGGACATGGGTTCGCAGGATGTCGTACGATTTGGCACGTGCGTCTCCGACGTCGTGCCCGACGATGCGCGCGCTTGCCAAGTGCGCGTCGTCGAGCGTGATCTCCGGAAACGTCGTTTGTGCCGCCACCCCGCCTTGCGCTGGTTGCGGCCGGTATCGCCCTGCTGCACCGGCCTGACCGTGCTCCGGGCCGGACCACAATAAGGGTGACGGATTTATCAATCGCGACGACGAGGTCGCGGAAGGTTCACGCGCAGCATCCGGCTTTGTCATGTCACTACCCAAAAAGTCGCCCAACGAACGTGGCCCACAGCTGGTCGAGCGGGCGCACGAAGAAATGCAGGCATGCCAAGCCGCCGACCAGCACGCTAACCAGCGTAACGGCGCCCAAAGCAATCCCGTACTTCTGTCTGCGAAGCTCGCGGTCTGTCACGATGTAGGGAATGCCTTGAACGAGTGAAGGTGCGGCGATGCCGTATACGTCGCGCACCCCCCGAATTGAGTTGTCCAACATTTCCATCATGGCGACGCAGCCGATACCGGCCAGCGCTGCAAAGCCGATCACGAGCACGAGCAACTTGTGGCGATTTGGCTTGAACGGCTTTTGCGGCGAGACGGCTTGCTCGAGTACCTCGAGCCGCTCCGAGAATTGCGCCCGCTCGAGATTTTCTCCGAGCCGGGCAGCGGAAAGCTTCTCGGCCGCCAAATCCAATTGTTTTTGGGTATTTGCCCGCTGGTTCTGAAGCGCGTCAGCGCCAGTTTCAACTTCTGCGGTTTGCGCCGCAAGCTTCTCCAGAGCAGCCAGCTGTGTCTTCAGTCGAATGACATCGGGATGCGTAGGAGAAAAAACCGATGCCTTCTCCTGAAGCTCCGCTGTGATCAACGCGACCTGCAAGGAGATTTTGTCCGGCGCCGTGTCCGCCGTGTGCTTGCGCTTGAAATCGGCGATTTGTGCGTCGATCCCGTCAAGGTTGCCCTGCAGCCGCTTCACTTCCTGGGCGAGGAACTTCGTCGTCTCCTGCGCCCTGTTGGCGCGGTTGCGAGCGTCCTCGGCAAGAACGAGCGTGATCAGCTCGTTGGCAACCTGCATGGCAACTTCAGGCTGCTCGTATTCGAAGCCGACTGTCAGGGCAATTGTGAGCCCGTCGCCGCGCCGTGCTTGATTCAATTCGAATGTCGAGAATCGCGCACGCTCGCGCATCAAGTCGAGGAGCTGCGTTGCCGACAGACTGTTGCGACGGCTGGCGAACACGTGGAACTTGTCGATGATCGCCAACAGGTTGTCGCGCACCATGATCCGCTGTTCGATCACCTGGATGCGCTCGTTGGCGGTCGCGGTAAGGGTCGGTCGCACAAGGTCGGTCGGAATCTGCTGCGATTCGACCAGGATCTTTCCCTCGGCGAGATACATCGGCGGCAGCAGCAGGACGATCGGAATGCCCGCGGCCAAAACCAGAATGAACGGAATGACGAGGTACACCGCTCGCTTGCGCAAGATTGCGATGTAGCGCTGTAGATCGAGACCCTTCTCGGGGGCCTCGTAGGCGGCTCGCGCCGGCCCGCGTTGATTTTGTGCCATCAACATAAGGCAACCCACCTTCGGAGTTGGCTCCGTACGCTCAACTCACCTGTTTGCCCCTCGCCGAAGCTCAGGCCTTCACGGCAAGACGGCGATACACTTCGACTGCTTGCATTGATCAAGAGGGAGTCTGCCGACCCCCTCTTTGATTGCTTGTTGGAATTCCGCGACTGGCAGCTAGCCCGCTGGCGGATCGAAACCAGATCTAAGCCAACGGTGCAGCAGTGGTGCTGCGCCGACGCCGCCCAAGCAGACCCAAACCGCCAAGCGCCGAGCCGAACAGAAGCAGTGCGGGCGGGATGGGCGTGGTGGACATCGTGACGTTATAAGTTCCGCCGCTCGGCCAGGGCTGTGCCTGTAACCTTCAGGTGGTAGTACGCCAGCGGCGGCGAGAGCAAATGCCAGGGTGTTCGTCGGCGTGGCGGCACATGAGCGTCGGTCACCGTCAGCACGGAAGAGATTGCGCTCAGAGCAGCGATCCTTCAGCCAGACAACTGCAGATTTGCGATCGTCCGAATATTAGCTGGCGCCGAGACGCGTCACGGTGCCCAAGGGTGCCGACGCGAGTGAGAAATTGAAGTAGTCGATGGAGGAACCCGGAGTCGTGCAGAGTTGCCGCCGTATAGTAGTCGGTACCTGTCCGTAAGCGTCCGTGACGCCCGAGGTCGGGTTGATCTCTGCGTCGATGATGGTGAGGGCGTTCGCCGATCCCGCCATGACGACCATGCAGGCAGCCGCCTGCAACAAAAGCTTCGTTCCCCGCAAAAACATGGTGCCCTCCAAAAGATTCGAATCTGCAGCGCCGCTACAACCAACTCGTAAGCGACGAACCTAGAGTATGTGCATCCCGCAGCAAGCTCCCGGCGTATCCTTGGGCAGAGACTCCTGTGGGCAAATTGTGCGTGTTGCCAGGAGTCAACATTTCGCCCGATTGCGGTCCGCCGCGCATGCCTACTGAATCGCACATGAGCGCGGCGTGCCTTGCCGAAGACCTGCACGCGCCCCGCCATCTGAGCCGGCGCGAACGAGCGCATGCTTGATGCCGCGCACGCTTCACCGATTCACGAGGGCAGTACAAGGCTGCGCCAACACCGGCACGGCGATGCATCGAATCGTGTGTCACGAAAACGTCTCGCAGGCTCCAATGCCGCGAGCAGCGCTGCTTCCAATTCGAGTTTTGCACAGCGGCCGCAAGTTTGTGGGGACGTTTCGCGATCGCGGTTGCGCAAATATGCACGGCGGTGTTGCTGGTACTGCGAATTCCGATTCTCGATCGCGGGGGAAAAACATGAAGAAGCTCGCGGCACCTTTTGCGTTTGCGGCAATTCTTGCTGCCGGCATTGCTGATCCAGTCGACACAGCGCACGCCGTCTCCGTCGTAAACGGCAGCTTCGAACTTGGTACGGACCCGGGCGGCTCGTTCTTGACCGTCAACGCCGGCGAGTCGAGCATCACCGGCTGGACGGTCGACAGCGGCAGCGTCGATTATATCGGCGGTTACTGGGCCGCTTCCGATGGCTTGCGAAGCATCGACATGAACGGTCTGACAACCGGCTCCATCAGCCAGACGATCACGGGATTGACCATCGGCCAGCAGTACAGAGTGAGTTTTGATCTCGCGGGAAATACTGACTTTGGCCCGACCGTCAAGACTTCTCGGGGTGACGGCGAGCGCTGACTCCGCGACTTTCAACTTCGACATCACCGGCAAAAGTCGAACGGACATGGGGTGGATTCCGGTCTCGTTCTTGTTCACCGCCACCGGCGCCGATGCGCTACTCACCTTCGCAAGCTTGGTCACGACGGGTGGGAGCGAGCAAAATCCTGCCGCGTTCGGCCCGGCACTCGACAACGTCTCCGTGAGCGAAACGCCATTGCCGGGGGCTCTTCCGCTGTTCGGTTCAGCATTAGGCGGCCTTGGTCTGTTGTCGCGATTTCGAAGGCGGCGTGGTGCGCGTGCTTAGCCGAGATACGACGGCCTCGACTTAACGTCACGTCGGAAGCCGACCGGCGGCGTGCCGCCGCGGCTCCAACTCTCCTGTTTTCACGGCTGTATCGTTGCGTAACTCCGCCCCACATGCGAGCGAGGTTGCTTTGAAAATTCTCGTTACTGGCGCCGCGGGTTTCATCGGATCCGCCGTGTATCGTTGGCTCCTGGCCAATACCGACGCCCATATAATCATCCTCGACAAGCTGACATACGCGGCGACGCTCGATATCCGCGCCGCGCTTGCCAATCCACGCACCAACGTGGAGCAGGTCGACATCTGCGATCGCGCCGAGGTGACACGCGTGCTTCGCGATCACCGGCCGGATTTCGTCATGCATCTGGCGGCGGAGAGCCATGTCGACCGCTCGATCGACGGCCCATCGACGTTCGTTCAGTCAAACGTCGTCGGAACCAACGTCCTGCTCGAAGCGGTTCGCGAGTATTGGCACAATCTGGCAGCCATCGAACGAGAAGCGTTCCGCTTCCATCACGTTTCGACCGACGAGGTCTATGGCAGTCTCGGAGCCGATGGCTCCTTTACCGAACAATCGGCATATGCGCCAAACTCGCCCTATGCGGCTTCCAAGGCGTCAAGCGATCATCTGGTCCGGGCCTGGCATCGCACGTTCGGCCTCCCAATCGTAATCAGCAATTGCTCGAACAACTACGGTCCCTTCCAATTTCCCGAGAAGCTGATCCCGCTGATTATCCTCAGCGCGGTCCAGGGGAAGCCATTGCCCGTGTACGGCACGGGCGAGAACGTCCGCGACTGGGTGCACGTGGACGACCACGCGGCGGCTTTGATGCAAATCCTGACCCGCGGGCGGGTGGGAGAAAGCTACAACGTCGGCGGCAACGCCGAGCGGACCAACATCGCCGTGGTGCGTGAGATATGTCGGATCCTCGACGAGGTGCTGCCCAACTCTGCGCATCGGCCGCATGAGAAGCTCATCACCTTCGTCAAAGATCGCCCCGGGCACGACCATCGCTACGCCGTCGACACCTCGAAGATTCGCGCCGAATTGGGCTGGCAGCCGCGCGAGGCTTTTGAAACTGGCCTGCGCAAGACCGTGGAGTGGTATCTCGCCAACCGGTCCTGGGTTCATGCCATTTCCAGTCAATTCAACGGCGAGCGCATCGGTCTACAGTCGGCAGAGCTGACACCTCCGAGATTGGTATCGAGCTTCCCGGCGCGTAGAGCCCCAGGTTTCGTGGCCGTCGAAAGCCGCTGACACGAATTGTGCGCCAAGATTCAACATGAGGCCGCGCGCGGCGGTTTGCGTAGGAGACAAAAATGCACAAACAGCAACTTCAGAGCGCGCGGGACTATTTCGACAACGTGACCACCGTTGCCTATCAGGAGTTCATGCAGTCCGAGGTGACCATCGCAGTCGTATCCGCGATGGCGGCCAGCCTTTTTCATCTTGCCGAGTGGATCTATGTCCACGACCGGTCCAAGATACAGGCGAAGTACGGCACTGACATTAGGTATGGCGGCGAGCTGTGGGACAGGGTCGTCATGCGCAAAATCGCCGACGCCGATCTGATCCGCGACCTGAGCAACACTGCCAAGCACGTGAACCTCAGCTTCCACGCTAACAGGCCCAGGATGGGTGACACCTCCGCGGCGACGCACCTTGCCGCCTACACGGTCATTTCGACCTCGCCGGTTTCCGCACACGGTGGACCTCTGGCGATTGAACCGGAAAAAGCAGGAGCCGGAATTCCGCTCGAGCCGATTGCAACGGCTGTGTTTGAGTTTTGGCGAGCGCTGATCGACGAGTTCTACCCGAAGGCTGCCGTGAAGGCCGCACCATCAGCAACTCGTACTCGCGTGAAGCCCCCGGTCGAAACGGCGCTTCCGCCCAAGATGCGTTTTTGAGTTCAGCACTCTCGAAACCGCGAGATCACCAAAGCGTGATGACAGGGCTCCGGCTACCAGCATCGCGGTCCGGCCGCGCGACTGCGCCGTCCTCACGAGCGAAAGCAAAACTTGGCTCGTGGCCCTGCTGCAGTGAGAGCTTCTGACATCCGCGGACGTGCCTGGTGCGCACCCTCCAGCATCGCCGAGAGTTAAAAAGCGCCGTCGTTGGCCTCGGAACGCTCTTGAGCCGTGGGCGTTACCGTGCGGCGTTACCACACAGACCCATACCTGACCCGTGGCCCGCAAGGTTGCACGGTCTTGGCTCAGGCTCTTGGTTAGATTAGAATTAAGAGTGGTCTCGCCGCCCCAGATGGGACGCCCGCGGGAACCCACTCATCCGGGGTCAGAAAGAATAGCGTGACAGCTTGGGCCCTGGTTTGATACTCCATCCCTCCCTACAGCATCGAAACTAAACACCTACACAACTAAGAGGATATCTCCGTGGCTCAGCAGGGGACCGTTAAGTGGTTCAATTCTCAAAAAGGCTTCGGCTTCATCCAGCCGGATGGCGGTGGCAACGATGTGTTCGTGCACATTAGCGCTGTCGAGCAGGCAGGACTAAGCGGCCTGAACGAAAATCAGAAGGTCTCCTTCGACACGGAGACGGGCCGCAACGGCAAAGTAGCGGCAGTGAACTTGAAAGTGGTCTAAGCGAAAGCTTGACCGTCCTAGACGTACCCCTCGGGTCGATCAATCTTCGGGCCTAAGCTGTGCCCGAAGATTTGGTGGTTCTGTCGCGACCATTGCGGTCGCGGGTCCACATTTAATTTACGTGCAATATCGAATTGCTCAACTTGCCGAGGCGAAACGCTTTGGTTCGCCATGCCAGGGCTGCACGTCGTGACGCGCTTCCACGCCGAACGGAACGCACTCGATCGCGGGCCGGTGCGGACCCATCGCCTCAATTGCAGCCAGCATACGCCCCTGGCGCTGCAGAGCGCCATCGGCGAGCCGCACGAAGAGGCGGTTCGGTACCGCCGTTTCAGACGAGCGGCGCAGCGCGAGTGCGATGATCTCCTCGGGTGTCTGCGGGTTCAACGCGCACAGCGTGATGAAGGCCGCGGCGGTCGAGCGGCTCAAGCCCGCGAAGCAATGGATCAGCAGAGGTGCGCTCTGGTCCCAGCCCTGGACGAACGCGAGCAGCTTCAGCACGTGCTCGGTCGCCGGCGTGGTCGAGCCGAACGCCGGCTCAGTGATGTCGTGCATGTCGAGCTTCAAATGATTGTGCCGCGCGATCCCCGCCGGCGTCTTTGGAAACACGTCGCCGTTAATCGCGCTCACGAGGTAGCGCGCGCCGGTGCGCTCCACGACCTCGGGCAGGTGCCGCAATCCGCAAACGTGAACACTGGCCGCTTTAATGGGCATCGGTCTCGCTTTCATAACTCGCTGGGTTACAGCGGTTAGTGACAGGCAAGAATGACGATTTCAAGAACGTGCTGAAATGGCCCGTCAAACTGATCTCACGTGGTAGGCGCGGTCGCAATGGCCACAAGATGGCGCGCAGCTGCGAGATAGAGGAATTTGACCTCATCGCACTGCAATAGGGGAGGCTGCGCCACAGTGAGAACTGCGCATGCGACCACTCAATCGCGAGGGAAATGACCCACGGTCACGATGTCGTGCGCTGGGCTTCTTGCGCGAGCCGCGTCGTGTCCCACGGCCAATGACCGTTGATCTCGACGCTCAGCGACAGCGAGAGGAACGTGCGGATGATGACGATGCCGCCCAGCACCAGCATGCTCTGGACCGTCGGATCGATGACGACCGACTTGATGATGTCGCCGGCGATCAGCAGCTCGAGCCCGACGAGAATGCCGCGCCCCAGATTGGCGCGATAATCTTTCAGCTGGCCAGCGTATCCTTGTTGCCATCCCTGGACGATGAACACCACCGTCGCGACGGCGACGCCCAACAGAATGACGGCGAAGCTTGCAGCTTCGAGGATCTGGCTGGCGAGGCGGGCGAGCTCCTGCATGCCGCTTCCTAGCATCGCTTCCGCATCATGCCGGAAGGTGCCGCGACCTATCCACACCTTGTTTTGCAGCGGTGCTATAGCGGAGCGGATTGCGCCCGGCTGAACGGAGAGACGTGTTTTGTTCCCCATATCGAAGATTGTCGGCTTCTTCATGCAGCCGTCCGCGCTGCTGCTCGTTCTGCTGCTCGTCGCCTGCGCGGTGTTGTGGTCACGATATTGGAATGTGGGCCGGTGGCTTGTCGTCGCCGCGACCGCTCTGCTGCTGATCGGCGGCGAGGCGCCGACGGCATCGTGGCTGATCCTGCCGCTGGAGGAGCGTTTCCAGCGCCCCGACCTCGCCAATGCCAACGTCGACGGCATCATCATCTTGGGCGGCGGAGAGGATTCGCGCGTCGCCAAGGCGCGCAACGTGCACGCTCTGAACGAAGCCGGCGAACGCCTGACCGAGGGGTTGGCACTCGCGCGCCGCTACCCCAAGGCAAAGCTCGTTTTCACCGGCGGCTCCACCGAGATCCTGTTCGCGCCGACGGTCGGCGCCGAGGCCGCGCGCCGCATCATGGATGATTTCGATCTGGGCGACAGGAGCCGGATCGTGCTCGAAGACAAGGCGCGCAACACCTGGGAGAATGCCGTCTTCACCAAAGACCTCGTTAAACCCCAGCCGGGCGAACGCTGGCTGCTCGTTACGTCCGCAGCGCACATGCCGCGCTCGATGGGCGTCTTCCGCAAGGCGGGCTTTCCAGTCGAGCCGTGGCCGGTCGACTACAGGACGGCGGGCTCGCGCGATCGCTGGCTTCCCTTCGAGGCGCCGTCTGAAGGTCTGCGGCGGCTCGAGGCCGCGCTGCACGAATGGTACGGGCTCGTTGCCTATCGTGTGCTGGGCCGTACCGACGCGCTATTGCCTGCGCCATAGCGATCAGGCCATTGCGAGCGTGCCTGCGGCTTCGCTGACGTCGGTCGCGACCAGGAACTGACGGACGGCCTCGATTGTAGGTCCATCCTTCAGGAGTGGCGCATGACCCTGACTGGCGACGGTGACGACCGCGAGCGCCGGGTGGCGCCGGCGCATCTCGTCGACGGTCTCTTCCGACAGCACGTCGGAGTTTTCACCGCGCAACACGAGAGTCGGCACGCGCTTTAAAGCCTCGAACTGCGGCCACAGGGCCGGCAGCGGCTCAAACAAGACAGACAGGGCGTTGGCGAGCTTCTTGTCGTATCCGGGCGCGGGCTTGCCGTTGCGCTCGTTGTAGAGCTGCCGCGCGATGTCCTCCCACTGATGCTCGGGGACATCGGGAAAGTGGCGGCGGTTCAAGTCCCGCACCATCTTGGCGGCGTCGGCCCACGAGATCGGCAATGGCACGCGGCCGACGTAGCCGCTGATGCGGACGAGGCCGTCGTGCTCGATGACGGGGCCAATGTCGTTCAGAACCACGGCGCCGACCGTCGAGGGTTGCGCAACCGCCATCAGCATCGCGATGAGGCCGCCGCGCGAGGTGCCGATGACGGCGGCGTCGGTCAGGCCGATGAGAGTAGTGAAATCGATGACGTCGAGCATCTCGACGGGGACGGTGTAGTTGTGCCAATCGGGGTCGAACTCGGAGAGGCCGCGGCCGCGATAGTCGAAGGTGTAAACGGTGCGCGATGAGTTCGGGTGCCGGCTCAAGGCGACGGCGAGGTCATCGAAGTCGCGCCCGTTGCGCGTCAGCCCCGGCAGGCAAAGAACTGGACGGCGCGAACTCGGCTGCGCGGCGCGGTAGCAGCGGGCGTGCAGTCGCAGGCCGTCGCGCGCGGTGAAGTAGATATCTTCGATGCTCGTGTCCGAGGGTGTCATGGGTGGCGCTATCGTTGACCGGTCCTGAGCGCCGGCTCGGCACTTAGCCGACGCGCGCGCCCCGCTGGGAACGGAGCGGTGCAATATTACTCGTTTGAGGTGGTATCCGTACCTTTTTTATCTGTCATCGGGGCGGCGGACGCCTCGCGCGCACGGTTCAAGTCCTGGTCGAGCCGCAGTGCTGTTGCTTCCTCGCCGAGCCGCGCCCGGTAAACCTGAATGTTCGACAATACCTTCACGACGTAGCGGCGCGTCTCCTCATTGGGGATGCGTTCGATCCAGTCGAGCGGATCGACCTTGCCGCCGCGCGGGTCGCCGAACTCTTGGATCCACTGGCGCGCGCGGCCCGGACCTGCATTGTAGCTGGCGATGCCCAGAATGTAGGAGCCCGAAAACTCCGCCATGCGGTCGGCGACATAAGCGGACGCGATCATGGTGTTGTAGGACGCGTCGCTCACCAGTTCCTTTTGATTGCACTTGATCTTGTAGTCGTGACAGACGTGCTTGGCCGTATCCTTCATGACCTGGAGGATGCCCTGCGCCCCGGCTCCCGACACGGTGGCCGAGTCAAACTCGGTTTCCTGGCGCGCGAGACCCAATAGCAGCGCCGGCTCGGGTGGCGGCCGCAACGGGTTGTACTTGGGCAGCGCGTTCACTGGGTAGCTATAGTAGAGCAGGTTGTGCCCCTGCGCGATCGCGGCCTTGCCGATGCGCACGCCGGTCTGCGTATCGCCCATCGCCTGCGCCAGATGCGCGGTGATCGCTGCCCAGGCTTCGCTGTCGTCGAGCTTTGCCACGTGCAGCAGGAGAATGCGCGAAATCTGGTTTGACAGCTTCGCCGATTGCGCAAGCGCCACGGCCTTGGCCGGCTCGAGATTGCGCAGCCGCCCGATCTGCGCGGCAGTAGGCTCGGCGGGAGCGTCGATTATCAGGCGGTGGCGTCCCGGCTCCAGCTTCTGCATTGCGAGCAGCGCGTGGAAGGTATCCCGCTCGCTGGCGGCGGCCTGGTATTCCACTTTCGCCTTGGCGCGATCGCCCTTTGCTTCGTAGGCGCGCGCCAGCCAGTAGTGCGCCTTGGAGCGGCTGAGCGGGCCATCCGCACTCTTGGCGAAAGCGGCGAGGTGCTTTTCAGCCTTGGCGTAATCCTTGAGGTAGCGGAGCGCGATCCACCCGGCCATGAACTGCTGCTCGTTGAGCGGATTGACGCTCAAGGGACCCGCGTCGCGAACGAGGTCATAGGCGAGCTTCGGTTTGCCGGTTTTCAGCGCGAGATAAGCGAGGCCCTGCCGCTCGGCCCACCAGTCGTCGAGGTTGACCACGACATTGGGATCGGTCGGCACGGTCAAGATCAGCTTCGCCGCCTCATCGAGCTTGTTGGCTTTGCGCTGCTGCTGGACCTTGTGAAACACCAAGCCCCAGTCTTCGCCTTTGCCCGCCGTGGGGAGCGCTTTGTGCTTTGCGCCCTTCGATCCCATGAAGACCGCAAGCCGCGCCTGCGCCTTTGTTTGCTCGGCCTTGGACAGCAACGGAATGACGCGTTTGGCGAGCTGCGCGCGCTCGTTGCGCTCGTTCTGATAGCGCACGTCGTCGATCAGGAGCCGGTCGAGCCGCCACTTGTGATCGGCTTCGGTGAGCATTGGTCCGAAGCGTTCGAGAAACCCGTGCTCGAGGTTGGGCGGAAGATCGTGCTCGCGCCACACTTTGGCGGCGAGCTCGCGCGCCTTTTCTTTTTCGCCGTGCGCGAGGCGCATGGACGCCTGCACCGCCATTCCGGCAGGGCTTTTCGGATCGCCCTTGACGTAATCCTCCAGCACCTCGGTGCTGCCGCCTGAGGTAAAGAGCGCCTCTTCCATCCGCCGCTGCAGGAGATCGCGGCTGGGCCAATCGGGGTTCTGCGCAAGGAATGCGCGGTACTCGGCGGCCTCGCCGTGGCCCTGCCGCAGCCGGTACCAATCGACCAGCTTCTTGGCGAGCGCGTCCTTGATCTTCGCCTCGTGCGCAGCGGCATCATCCACCTTGCCGGCGAAGAGCGACTGGAAGGCTGCCTTGAGGTGCTCCGCGTCGCCGTCGGGCAAAGAATATGTGCGCAATGGCGCGATCGCCTGGTCGAGGCGCGCACCATAGGCGGCCTCGCGTTCGGCGGGCGTTCCCTTGGGTGGGGATTTTGCAGCGTCGGCGGGATCGAGCGCACCCGTGGCGTTGGGAGTAGGAGAGGGCGCTTTACTCGCCGAGCCTGCTGGACCCGAATCCTTGGGGGCTGCGGCGAGCGGGGCTGCCAGAACGCCCGCGATCACAAAGGCCGCGGCAATCAGCGCCACAGCCTTCGGCCGCGCCGCCTGCAACATCCAGTCCCGGCGGCTGATCGGGCGAAGCTCCGGCTGCGACAATGGTTATCCTTCCACACGCGGCGAATGGGAGCTGGCTTGCAGGGCGCAGATCAAGGTCTTAATGTCGCGTCCGACGGGCGCAGCGATTCCAGCCGATCAACGACGCGCGGCGAAACTATCAAGCACGCTGGCGAGCTACAAGTCGCCGTGCGGAGCAAATCGCCAACGGATGCGGCGATAGCATGGCATCGGGCGGATTACGCACCTCGATCGACGATATATAGAGAATAGAGCCGCAAGCTCCAGGGTCACGGGCAATGTTCAAAGGGTCATTCACAGCGCTGATCACGCCTTTCAAGGATGGCGAGGTCGACGAGAAGGCGTTCCGGCGGATCGTCGAGTGGCAGATCGCGGAAGGCAGCCACGGCCTCGTGCCGGTCGGCACCACGGGCGAGAGCCCGACGCTTTCGCACGCCGAGCACAAGCGCATCGTCGAGCTGACGGTCGAAATCTCCGATCGCCGCGTGCCTGTGATCGCCGGCGCGGGATCGAATTCGACGAGCGAGGCGATCGACTTCGCGCGCCACGCCGCCAAAGTCGGCGCCGATGCGGTGCTCGTCGTCACGCCCTACTACAACAAGCCGACACAGGAGGGCCTCTACCGGCACTTCAAGGCTATCAACGACGCGGTCGATGTGCCGATCTTCATCTACAACATACCGGGGCGCTCGGTGGTCGACATGACGGTCGACACCATGCACCGCTGCTATGCGATGAAAAACATAGTCGGTGTGAAGGATGCCACTGCCAATCTCGCGCGCGCATCTTTGCAGCGCGCCGCAATGGGCACCGACTTCATCATGCTTTCGGGCGAGGACGCGACCGCGCTGGGCTTCAATGCGCACGGCGGCCGGGGCTGCATCTCCGTCACCTCCAACATTGCCCCGCGCCTGTGCGCCGAGTTCCAGAACGCCTGCCTCGACGGCGACTACCAGCGCGCTCTGGTGCTGCAGGACCGGCTGATGCCGCTGCACGACGCGCTCTTCTGTGAGGCCAATCCCGGCCCGGTTAAATACGCCGCGTCGCGGATGGGACTATGCGAGCCCGACACGCGCCTTCCGCTCGCGCCCATATCGGACACCTCCAAGAAGATCGTCGACGCAGCCCTGCAGCGGGTCGGTCTCATCCAAGCCCGAGCGGCAGAGTAGAACGTAGCGTGGCGCAAGCCAGGAGGCTGGGCCATGGCGGCCGCGAAGAGTGATGGCCGCCGCGTCGTTGCCGAGAACCGGCAGGCGCGATTTGAATATTTCCTCACCGACGATGTCGAGGCTGGGTTGATGCTCACCGGCACCGAGGTGAAGGCGCTCCGCAAGGGCCAGGCCAACATCACCGAGAGCTACGCCTCCACCGAGGAGGGCGGGCTCTGGCTGATCAACGCTTACATTCCGGAATACCAGGGGGCAGGGCGCTACTTTCAGCACGAGCCGCGGCGCAAGCGGCGCTTGCTCCTGCACAAGAAGGAAATTCACAAGATCTCGATCGCGATCGAGCGCCAGGGGATGACGCTCATCCCGCTCGAGCTCTATTTCAACGCGCGCGGCATCGCCAAGCTCAAGCTCGCGCTCGCGCAGGGCAAGAAGCTGCACGACAAGCGCGAAACCGCCAAGAAGCGCGACTGGAACCGCGAGAAAGCGCGCATCATGCGCGACAAGGGCTGATGGCGAGCGCGCCATTGCGGGCGCCGGCCGACGATGGCGGTGCGCGCGATCTCGTTGCGGGCGTTTCACTTCCCGATCTGGCGCTGCCATCAACGACCGGCGAGCTGGTCAATCTGCGCCAGCGCCCGGGCGCTGCGATCGTCTATGTCTACCCCTGGACCGGGCGGCCCGGGTTGCCCGATCCGCCAGGCTGGGATGACATCGTCGGTGCCCACGGCTCGACGCCGGAGACGGAAGGTTTCCGCGACTCTTACGACCGGTTTGCAGCGCTGGGCGTCGACGTATTCGGGCTCAGCACTCAATCAAGCGAGCATCAGCGCGAGCTCAGCGCGCGGCTCAAACTGCCGTTTGCGGTCCTGAGCGATGAGGAAAGGCGCTTTCAGGCGGCGCTCGCGCTGCCGACGTTCTGGGCCGGCGACGCCCCGTACCTGAAGCGGCTCACGCTGTACGTGCGCGACGGCGCCATCGTGCACACGTTCTATCCTGTGCATCCGCCCAGCGCCCACGCCGGCGAGGTCCTGAGCTGGCTCGCGCAGTCCGAACCGGGCTCCTAGAGCACGTCGCTTTCGACGTCGTCGACCGAGAAGCCCATCTTTTCCAGCCCCTCCTCGAGATAGTCGGCAAGCAGCGGCATGCCGAGGAGATAGTTCGCCGTCGCGTTGATGCGCTCGGCGCGCGCCGTCTCGACCGCCTCGGCGAATTCCTCCTTCTCGAAGGTGCCGCGACCGACCCAGGCGAGCGCCACGAGATTGGCCTGCTCGTCATAGTTGAGCGTCTCGATGAAGCCCGCGATCTCCGCACGCGTTGGGTCGTTGGCGAAGTCCTCGAGGATGGCGGTCGGATCCTCCTCGGCATCGCCGTCTTCGGGGCTGTCGTCCCAGGCGCCGACCTTTACGTCGTACTCGCGCGCCTTGATGATGACGTGGGCGACCTTCTCAGGTGCGATGTCGATTGCCATTGCGACCTCTTCTCCGCGCTCGGCCGAGGGCTGAAACCAGCATCCTGTCCAACGAGCGACTAATGAAGTGGCGTGCCAGTGCCGCGGTTCCAAATAGCACTCCGATGGGTCAGGCGGAAGGCTCGCCGCTAGCCCGGACAGCGCGCGCCCCGGCCAGCTTTCATCGACGAGCGCCCAGGCAGCCTCTGCCGCACGGCCGTAAAGACCGAGCGGAACATCTCAGGCGTGAGCCTGCCGGTGTTTGTGTTGTAACGTGAGCAGTGAAAGCTGTCGTACAGCGCTAGTCCGCCCGGGACCGCGTGCAGGGCACCATGTGCGAACTTGAATTGCGACTTGCGGCATCCCAGTGCGGTCAGGGTGCTGTCGTGCGCGATGCGGCCCAACGCGACGATCGCCTCCAGTTTGGGCAGTTGCGCGATGCGCGCCTGCAGAAACGCGTTGCACGTCGCGATCTCGGCCGGCGTCGGCTTGTTCTGCGGCGGCACGCAGCGCACCGCGTTTGAGATCATGCAATCGACGAGCTGCAGGCCGTCGTGGGGGCTCGCCCGGTACTGTCCGGTGGCGAACCCGAATTCGAGCAGCGTGCCGTAAAGCAGCTCCCCCGCAAAGTCGCCGGTGAACGGGCGCCCTGTGCGGTTGGCACCGTTGAGGCCAGGCGCCAGCCCGACGATCAAAAGCCGGACGCTACCTTCGCCTAACGAGGGCGCAAACGAGGGGACCGCGCCGTTGAAGGCGGCTGGCGTTGTTTCGCGATTGTGGTTGCGAAACTCAACGAGCCGCGGGCACAGGGGACACAGCCTCGGCGGCTCGGCAGTCTCGCTCACCGCGCAGTGTTGGCTGCCCATGCCGCCCCCAGCATGCCGTTCTACGTCCGAAGGGGAAATCCGAAGGAGCTAGACCTCTTCGGAGAGATCGTCGTTGTCCTGGAAGGTGCCGGCTTCGCGCGGACTGAGATTCGGCCCGCCCCGGCCGGTGAACGGGCGACCCTCGCGCACCGGACGCGAAGCGGGATCGCGGCAGATCTGCTGTTCGAGGTCGGCCAAATCGATGAACTGGTCGGCCTGGCGGCGCAGCTCATCCGCTACCATCGGCGGCTGCGTCTGCAGGGTCGAGATGACGCTGACGCGCTTGCCCATCTGCTGCAGGGCGGCGACGAGACTGCGGAAGTCGCCGTCGCCGGAGAAAAGCGCGATGTGGTCGAGCGACTCGCGCCAAGCGCATGGCATCGACGGCAAGCTCGATGTCCATGTTGCCCTTGATCTTGCGGCGGCCCGTCGCGTCGGTGAACTCCTTCGTCGGCTTGGTCACCATCGTGAAGCCGTTGTAGTCGAGCCAGTCGATGAGCGGGCGGATGGAGGAATATTCCTGATCCTCGGCAAGCGCGGTGTAGTAGAGCGCGCGCACGAGCTGGCCCTTCTGGCGAAAGAGCGTCAGCAGCCGCTTGTAGTCGATGTCGAAGCCGAGCGATTTTGCCGTCGCATACAAGTTCGCGCCATCGATGAAGAGAGCGACGCGTTCGTTAGGGTAGAAATGCATTCGTCTTACCTTTCGCGCCGCGGAAGCCGAGCGAGCAAACGGCTCACTGGCAGCGGCTCATTATCGTGGTTCTCGTGGGCCGAGCCCTAATTGGTGCTAGCGGCCTCGCTTGAATGTTCTATGCCATCGCCAAATCTAAGCCGAATCCAATAAGGCGTTCAGAGCGTTGATTTTTTTGCGACAATTGGAAGCACCGCACTCCATCAGCGACAGTTTTGCAGTTAACAACGCCATCGCAGCGTGCCTCCCATTTTGACCCTCGGTTGTTGAAGATTCCCTCTATACGCCTCACCGATGAGCGAGTTGAAGCGATACGCTCGCAAAGGGGTCGTCATCTTGCTTTGCCCACTGTTTCATGCGACTAGGTGCTCACAACGCCGCGGCACCCGCTTGGGTTGCCGGCAGCGTCCTATCCCAAGTCAATCCGCCTGCGGCGAGAGGGGTGCTAAATCATGGCACGCGTGACAGTTGAAGATTGCGTGGACAAGGTGCCGAACCGCTTCGAGCTGGTTCTGCTTGCTGCCCACCGCGCCCGCGCCATTGCCGACGGCGGCGCGATCACCATCGCGGTGAACGACGATAAGAATCCCGTCGTCGCCCTGCGCGAGATCGCGGACCAGACGATCCCGCCCGAGGATCTGCGCGAGGCGCTGATCCACTCCATCCAGAAGAACGTCGAGGTCGACGAGCCGGAAGCGGCTGCCGCGCCTCTGATGCCGCCTGAGCGGCGCGCACCCGTGCTCGGGCGCGATGACCAGTCGAGCGATGCCGTGGTCGATGTCATGACCGAGGAGCAGCTCCTGCGCGGCTTGGAAAGCATGACGCCGACCGAGCCGTCCGCCAATGGCGGACCGAACGGCTTGCGCGAGCGGGATCGCGACAGGGATCGCGATCGCGATCGTGACCGCGACAGAGGCCGCTGAAGCCAATCGTTGGGTGTGCGGGCTGACGGGTGTCCCGAGGTGCGTTAGCCTTGGGGTTCGACGCTGTCGGCCCAAGGAGCGCGGCGCACCATGATGCGGCAGTACGAGCTCGTCGAGCGAGTGCTCAGCTACGATCCCAAGGCGGACGAGGCCCTTCTCAACCGCGCCTACGTCTACGCGATGAAGGCGCACGGCAACCAGAAGCGCGCTTCCGGCGATCCCTATTTCTCCCACCCCCTCGAAGTCGCGGCGATCCTGACCGACTTGAAGCTCGATGAAGCGACGGTCGTCACGGCGCTGCTGCACGACGTCATCGAAGACACCCCGATCACGCGCGCCGAGATCGACCAGCTGTTCGGGCCCGAGATCGCCACGCTGGTCGACGGTCTCACCAAGATCCGGCGGCTCGACCTCGTCACCAAGAAGGCCGAGCAGGCCGAGAATTTCCGCAAGCTGCTCGTCGCCATCTCGAGCGATATCCGCGTGCTGCTCGTCAAGCTCGCCGATCGCCTGCACAACATGCGCACGCTCGAGCACGTGCGCGCCGACGCCAGGTCGCGCATCTCGCAGGAAACCCTCGACATCTACGCCCCGCTTGCCGGCCGCATGGGCATGGAGGCAATGCGCGAGGAGCTGGAGGATCACGCCTTCCGCTGGCTGCATCCGGAAGCCTACGCCGCGGTGACGGCGAAGCTCGCCGAACTGAGGAAAACGAACGAGGGGCTCGTCGAGGAAATCCGAGTCGCGCTCGATGCCAAAGTGACCGAGGCCGCGATGACCGCCGAGATCTCGGGGCGCGAGAAAAAGGCCTATGCCATCTGGCGCAAGATGGCCAACAAGCAGATCAGCCTGGAGCAGCTCTCCGACATCTACGCGTTCCGCGTGATCGTCGGCTCGATCGACGACTGCTATCGCGTTCTCGGCGTGGCGCACACAACTTGGCGGACAGTGCCGGGGCGCTTCAAGGACTACATCTCGACGCCCAAGCAGAACAACTACCAGTCGATCCACACCACGGTGGTCGGCCCGCGCCATCAGCGCGTCGAGCTGCAGATCCGCACCCGCGCCATGCACGACATCGCCGAGTACGGCGTCGCCGCGCACGCCCTCTACAAGGACGCTGGCGCGGTGAACGGCCAGGCGGTTGGCAAGCCCGCCGGCTCGCTGCAGAAGGACAGCGGGCCTTATGTCTGGCTGCGCCGGCTTGTCGAGACACTGCTGGAAGGATCAAACCCCGAGGAGTTCCTCGAGCACACCAAGCTCGAGTTGTTCCAGGATCAGGTCTTCTGCTTCTCGCCCAAGGGGCGCCTGATCGCGCTGCCGCGTGGCGCAACCCCGCTCGATTTCGCCTACGCCGTGCACACCGACATCGGCAACGCCGCCGTCGGCGCCTTCGTCAACGGTCGCCACGTGCCAATCGATACGACGCTGCGCAACGGCGACGAGGTCGAGATCGAGACGGCGAAGAACCATGTGCCGCCCGCAGCCTGGGAGAACCTCGTCGTCACCGGACGCGCGCGCTCGGCCATCAGGCGCGCGGCGCGCGATGCAGTGCGCAAGCAGTACCGGGAGCTCGGTCACCGGCTGTTGGCTGCGCGCTTTGAGCAGGTCGGTACGGAGCTCACCGACGATTTGCTCAAGAAGGCGCTGCCGCGGTTGGGGCGCAAGTCGCTCGACGATATGCTCGCAGCCGTGGGGCGCAACGAGGTCGACATTGCGGACGTGATGCGGGCCGCCGCTCCCGATACCCCCGAGCCTGCGCCGAAGAAGCCATCCTACCGGCGCACGCGCCGCTTTGGTCGCGCCAAGGGGCAGGAGGGCTGGTTCAACATCGACCGGGTCATGAGCCTCAAGTTCCGGACGGACCAGGGCCCGCGCGGCACCGGCGCCCTCGCCATCCGCGGGGTCAAGGACGACCTGCCGGTGACCTTCGAGCCGGGCGGCGCCGTCCCGGGCGACCGCATCGTCGGCGTGCTGATCCCCAATGAGGGCATTCGCATTTTCCAGATCCATTCCCCCCGCCTGCGCGAATTCGAGCACGAGGGCTGGATCGATGTTACCTGGGATATAGACCCAGATACCCCCCAGCGGTTTCCTGCCCGGATTGGCGTTACGGCGCTGAATGAACCAGGGTCACTTGCCCAGATCGCCAAGGTGATCGGGGAGGCCGGAGGCAACATCGACAATGTGCGTATGGTACGCCGCGCCTCCGATTTCACCGAAATGAGGATAGAGTTGGAAGTGCTCGATCTGGTGCACCTAAATCACATCATTGCTGGACTTCGCGAGAAAGCAGTGGTCAACAAGGTTGAGCGAGCATTCGATTGATAAGACACTACAATAGCGGTCTGTGGCGGCGGAGACCGCGAGCTTTGAGGTAAGAGAATAAGAATGGCGCCGCCCACTCCAATCCCGTCCCGAACTGCGCCCGCGCGCGGCGTTTGGCGCATCGTGAGAGCGCACCTGCGCATTGGCGTGCGCCGGCTCTCGCGGCTGCATGCGAGCCCGCACGAGATCGCGCTCGGCTGCGCAATCGGCGCGTTTGCCTCGATCACGCCGCTGCTGGGAGCGCAGACGATCCTCGCCGTTATTTTCGCCGGCCTGCTGCGCGCCAACATTCCAGCCGCCGTGCTCGGGACTTTCGTCGGCAATCCGCTGAGCTGGCCGTTCATCTGGGCGTCGACCTACGCGATCGGCCTGAAGATCATCGGCTTTGAAGGCGTGTTCGATCCCAACGCACTTGGCCAGAACGCGATGCAGCTGTGGGCCGCCTTCCTTGAGAATTCCCCGCAACTGCTCGATGCAACCACCGCGCTGCTGCGTCCGTTGTTGCTGCCGATGCTGGCCGGCAGCTTGCCGATTGGGCTCCTCACCGCCGCAGTCGTCTACTATATTTCCAAGAGCGTCGTCCTCGCGTGGCGCACACGGCGAATGCACCACGCGTCCGCCGCGGCGGACTGGCTGAGGTCCCGTTAGACCGTCCCTAATTTTAGACCGTTCCTGAACCATGCCGACGTTGATCCATCCTCCGCACCTGAGGCTCGGCGTGAACATCGATCACGTCGCGACGATCCGCAACGCGCGCGGCGGCGGTCATCCAGATCCGGTACGCGCCGCACACTTGGCGGTCGAGGCGGGTGCCGACGGCATCACGGCGCACCTGCGCGAGGATCGCCGCCACATCTCCGACACCGACATCGCGCGGCTCAAGGCCGAGCTGTCGCGCCCGCTCAATCTGGAGATGGCGGCGACCGAGGAAATGCTCGCCATCGCGCTGCGCCATATGCCGCAACGCCTGCTGCCTCGTGCCGGAACGGCGCGAGGAGCGCACGACCGAAGGCGGCCTCGACGTGGCGGGCGGCGGCGACCGCTTAGCGCGCACCGTGGGAGAGCTGCGCAACGCAGGTATTCGCGTCTCGCTGTTCATCGAGCCGCAGGAAGCCACTATCGCCGCGTCCGCGCGCATCGGCGCCGACATCGTGGAGTTGCACACGGGCTCCTACTGCGAGAAGGCGCTGACCGATGATGCGCGCTCCACCGCGCGCGAGCTCGACCGGCTGGCGCGTGCAGCCCGCGTCGCTCACGAAGCTGGGCTCGAAGTCCACGCCGGGCACGGCCTCACGTTCGATACGGTGGGCGGGGTATCGCGCATGCCCCAGATCGTGGAGCTCAACATTGGGCATTTCCTCATCGGCGAAGCGATCTTCGTCGGCTTGCCGACCGCGATAACACGCATGCGCATGCTGATGGACGAGGCCCGCGCCCAGATCGGGCCGGCAGGCGTCTCCGCACGCGAGCACGCGAGGCCGAAGTGATCATCGGCCTGGGCAACGACCTCATCGATATCCGCCGCATCGAGAAAACGCTCGAGCGCTACGGGGAGCGGTTCATCGCCCGCATCTTCACGGATATCGAACGCCGCAAATCGGAGGGCCGGGCGTCGCGAGCCGCTTCCTACGCCAAGCGGTTCGCCGCCAAGGAGGCCTGCGCCAAGGCGCTCGGCACCGGTTTGAGCCGCGGCGTCTACTGGCGCGACATGGGCGTCGTCAACCTGCCATCGGGTCGCCCAACACTGCGGCTAACTGGCGGGGCCGCCCGGCAGCTTCAGGCCATCACGCCGGAAGGCTTTGAAGCACGCATCGACTTGAGCCTGACCGACGATTTTCCCCTCGCTGCGGCAATCGTGATCATTTCGGGGCTTCCCGACAAGACCGACCGGCGATGAAGGGGGTGCGTGTGCTCTGCGACACGGCGCCCGGGTGATTTGCGCCACGGCGGCAAAATGGCTATAGCGGCGCGGCACGTGGCAGGTCAAAGCTGCGATCGGAGAGGCATCGGCAATGGCGCTTTCGACAAATGCGAGACGGAGCGGTTGGCTCGAGACGGCGACCGTCGTCGTCGAGGCGCTCGCCATTGCGATGCTGGTGCGCACGTTCCTCTATCAGCCGTTCAACATTCCGTCCGGCTCGATGAAGGAAACGCTGCTGATCGGCGATTACCTGTTCGTTTCCAAGCTGTCCTACGGCTACAGCCGCTTCTCGTTCTACAATCTCGTCCCTTTTCAAGGCCGCATCTTCGGAACGCCGCCCAAGCGCGGCGACGTGGTCGTATTCAAGCTGCCGCGCGATAACTCGACCGACTACATCAAGCGCGTGATCGGCCTGCCCAACGACGAAATCGTCGTGAAGGGCGGCGTCGTGTTCATCAACGGCCAGGAAGTTCCGCGCCGCGCGATCGGCACCTTCTCGACGCAGGAGGACGACGGTCCGCCGCGGCCGATCCCGGCCTACGAGGAGACGCTGCCGAACGGGGTCAAGTATACGGTGCTCGATTCCGAGCAGAATGGACCCTTCGACAACGTCGGCCCCTATCGCGTGCCCGAGGGGCACTATTTCATGATGGGCGACAATCGCGACAACTCGACCGACAGCCGCGCCTCGTGGGGCGTGGGTTACGTGCCCTACGACAATTTGATCGGGCGGGCGGAGATCATATTCTTCTCGGCGGCCGTCGATGAGCCGGGCGCATTCCGCTGGTACAAGCCTTGGGAATGGCCGTTCGAGATCCGCTGGAGCCGCTTCTTTACGTTGGTGCGCTAGCCTGCATATTCCGGGCCTGAGTTTATTCCTCTCCTCGCTCCACGGTGATGCGCTAATCTCGGCCGCTATGCTGCGCCAACGCAAGTTCAAGGAACTCGAAAAAGCCCTCGGCCACCGCTTCAAGAAGCAAACGCTTCTGGAGATCGCCTTGACGCACGCCAGCATGCGCGGCGGCAAGGACAAGCATAACGACAACGAGCGCTTTGAATTCATCGGCGATCGGGTGCTGGGGCTGGCCATCGCCGAGCTCTTGAGCGAGCGCTTCCCCGACGCCAGCGAAGGCGAGCTGGCGCGCCGCTACAATCGCCTCGTTCGCGGGGAAACCTGCGCCAAGGTCGCACGAGCACTTTCTTTAGGGACTTTCCTCATTCTCTCCGACAGCGAGGCTGGCAGCGGGGGGCGGGCCAAAGGAACGATCCTCGCGGATGCCATGGAGGCGCTCTTGGGCGCGATCTTCCTCGACGCGGGATATGACAAGGCGCGCGACGCCGTATGGCGACTGTGGGAGACGCCCTCAGACGAAATGCAGACGACCGCGCGGCCCGACGCCAAGTCGGCGCTGCAGGAGTGGGCCCAGGGGCAGGGGCTCGCACTGCCGGAGTATGTCGAGGTGGCGCGCAAGGGTCCCGACCACGCGCCGCGCTTCACCTCCGAGGTGCGCATAACCGGCAAGAAGCCGGCGCGCGGGGAGGGGGCGTCGAAGCGCATGGCCGAGCAGGCGGCGGCGCGGGCGATGCTCGAGCAGGAAGGCGAACGCGGGACCGCGGCCCATGAGTGACGAGAAACACGTCGGGGCGGAAGGCGAGGCAACCGATCAGCGCTGCGGTTTCATCGCCGTGATCGGCGCGCCCAATGCCGGCAAGTCGACACTGGTCAATCTGCTGGTCGGCGCCAAGGTCTCGATCGTCTCGCACAAGGTGCAGACGACGCGCGTGCCCGGTGCGCGGCATCCTGACCGATGGCAACAGCCAGCTCGTGTTCATCGACACGCCCGGCTTGTTTGCGCCCAAGCGGCGCCTCGATCGCGCGATGGTCGAGGCGGCGTGGACCGGCGCCAAGGATGCGGACCTCGTCGTGCTGGTGATCGACGCCGTAAAGGGCATCGACGAGGAGCTCGAGCGCATTCTCGAACGCCTGAAGGACGCTCGCGCGCCGCTCATTGCAGCGCTGAACAAGGTCGATCGCGTCACTGAGAAGCAGAAATTACTGACGCTCGCCGAAAATCTCAAGGCGCACGCGCCCTTTGCCGAGATGTTCTTCATTTCGGCGACGACGGGCGATGGCGTCGGCGAGCTAAAGGCCTATCTCGCCGCGCACGTGCCGCCGGGGCCGTGGCACTACCCGGCCGACGATCTCTCGGATGCTCCGCTGCGACAGCTCGCGGCCGAGATCACGCGCGAGAAGATCTTCAACCGGCTACACGAGGAGCTGCCCTACGCCGCAACCGTCGAAACGACCGACTGGCAGGAGCGCAAAGATAAATCGGTGCGCCTGGAGCAGACGATCTACGTCGAGCGCGACGGACAAAAGGCGATCGTGCTCGGCAAGGGCGGCCAGACGATCAAGCAGATCTCCATGGAATCCCGCATCGAGCTCACCCGCATCCTGGAGCGCCCCGTTCACCTGTTCCTGTTCGTCAAGGTGCGCGCCGGCTGGCAGGACGACCCCGAACGCTACCGCGAGATGGGTTTGGAGCGGCCCAAGAAATGACGCTGCGGTCTCGCCATGCAATGGGAGGATGAAGGCGTCATTCTCTCGGTGAAGCCGCACGGCGAGACGGCGGCTGTCGCGGAGATATTTACGCGCGCGCACGGGCGCCACTTGGGCCTCGTTCACGGCGGCCGCTCGCGCAAGCTGCGCCCGGTGCTGCAAACTGGAAATCACGTTGACGCGGTATGGAAGGCGCGGCTCGCCGAGCACCTAGGGCACGTCACGCTCGAATTGCGCAAGGGCTATGCCGCGCAGGCGATGGAGGATCCGCTCGAACTCGCGGGCCTGTCGTCGATGTGCACGCTCGCGCGGCTCCTGCCGGAGCGCGATCCGCATCCCAGCCTCTATGAGGTCACGCTGTTCGTGCTCGGGTACATGGACGATCAGCACGTGTGGCCGGCGCTGATGGTGCGCTGGGAGCTGGCGCTGCTGGACGAGCTGGGCTTCGGCCTCGACCTCGCCTCCTGTGCCTCGACCGGCACGAGCGAGGATCTGGCTTACGTGTCGCCCAAGTCCGGCCGCGCCGTGTCGGCTGCCGCAGGCGCCCCCTACAAGGAGCGCTTGTTGCGGCTGCCAGCGTTTCTCACCAAGGGCGGGCAGGGTACCGCGACACGCGCCGACGTGGCGGCCGGGCTCGATCTCACGGGACATTTCATCGAGGCGCGCGTACTCAAACCGCGCGACGAGACGATGCCCGAAGCCCGGGTCCGCTTCCGTGAGCTGATCGCGCGCGCGGCCGCTGCCGCGCAATGACTTAACTAATTGCGCTGCGGCGCCGTGCCGATGTCGACGCTGACGCCGCCGGCAGCGCGCGGTTTCAACGTGTAGATCTGACCGGTTTTGGGCTCGAAGCGCGCAACCGCGCCGGCCGGTGCGTCGGTTGTGATCGCAAGCGGATCGGGCGAGCAGGTTGCGTAGCGGATGGTCTCGCGCGGGTGGATCAGATGCTGCTTGCCACCGAACGAATAGCTGACATCGCGCTCGCTCGTGTTCTTGATCGCGAAGGACAGCTTGAGCGCGGCCGGCCGCCCGAGAAGCTGCACCGCCACGTAGCGCGGATCGTTGGGCTTTGATCCCGAGACGCCGACGCCTGTCTCGGTAAGACCGGGCCGCATCAGGTTCTCGCGGTGCCCGGGCGAAGCCTCCCAGCCGTCCTCTGCGCGTTTCGCATAATTGCGCGGGGTAAAGCCGCGGCTGTCGTAGATGAGCGCCAGGTTCTCCGCGATCAGGCAAAACGAATACCCCGCCGCCTGCGCGCGCGAGGATGGCGTCGTGCCGTTGGCGGTATGGGTGATGTTCCCGCGAGCAGCCAGCGACTTGGCGTAGGCGCGCGCCGCGGCGGCGAGCTGCGCATTGGGGCGCAGCGTCGAGAGGTTGTGCTTGGCGCGAAACGCGTTCGTCGCCTCGACGATGGCGGTCTCGGTGGCGGGGAGATCGAGTGCGGGCATGCTAAGCGAGGCGGCCTTCAGTTGTCTTTGTCCTTGCTCGTCTCGACGTGGAACTTGTGCAGCACGCGATGGAAGATCGGCGCCAGCACGAAGCCGGTCGCGATCACGATGACCAGGCCGGAAAAGATGGCGTAGGTGCCGGCGAACAGCTTGCCCGGCGTCGTCTTGAGCTCGGTCGCGGGCCCCATGCCGGAAAGGATCATGGACGCGTTCAAATAGGAATCCGTCAGCGACATGCCTTCGATGCCGGCATAGCCGGCGATCCCGATCGCAAGCCCGACCGTGATGATGACGAACCACAAACCGATCGCAAGCATCATGCGCCACGCGAACTCGTGGCGCGAGATGACCTTGGCGCGGCGCTGCTCGAACGATGTGAGATCTATCTTGATGGCGGCCGTCTCCCTAGATCGCGTGGCGCACTCTATCCCGGCTACGAAGGCGGGCAACGTCCCGCATTGCAGCGGCGCCAATCCCTGCCGGGGAACGTGCATGTGCAGGAGCGCGTTCATGGGCGGACCCGCTTATCCCGCTACCAGCTCGCGATTTTTAGGATTCGCCTCGCTTGTGCGTATACTGTGAGCGCTTCGCGGGCACTACAACCTTCTGAAGCCTCCGACACGATGGGGCAGGATATCCGCAGGTACACACATGAGCCGTGCGTTCGTCAAAGAGCAGGATGAGACGCTCGAGAAGCTCCCGGATCGGCTGATCTCGGAGCATCCAAACCTCGTGACGCCCGAGGGCCTCACGCACATCGAGGCGGAGGTCGCGCGTCTCGCTTCCGAGCACGCCCAGGCGCAGGTGGCGGAAGACCGCGAGCGCGTGGCGGCGACGGCGCGCGATCTGCGCTACTGGAGCGCGCGGCTGCAATCGGCCGAGGTGGTCACGCCTCCCACCGACCCCGGGCACGTGCATTTCGGCTCGACCGTTACGGTTGCGCGCGATGATGGGCGGCGCCAGACGTTCCGCATCGTCGGCGAGGACGAGGCCGATCCCGCCAAGGGGACCATCCCCTACGTCTCGCCGCTGGCGCGCGCGCTGGTCGGCAAGGGCGTGGGCGACGTCGTGCGCCTCGGAGACGGCAACGTCGAGGTTTTGAAGGTCAGCTGAAGCCACGACGCGCGCCCCTTTGACTTGCTGCGCGATTGCTCCATATCCTTCCTTAGAGTTTGTGAGTGGAGGACGTCATGCGCCAGGTTGGCCAGCGGGAGTTTGGCAGCGCGCTTTTGCTCGTCTCCTTGATGCTTGTCGGTGCCGGTACGGCGAGCGCAGAAGGCAGCCGGACCTACAGGGCCTCGCGCGCAAACTCTGCGGCTCCGGTGAAGGACTGCACGCCCTTCAACGGCCGTTTTGGCTACTACGGCAATCCCTGGTGCACGGCGGCCGAGCAGGTGCGCTGGAACCGTTGGGACGCTTCCCGCCGCCGCTAAGCCGGAGTGAATCGCCAGCTTACCGTCAACACGAGCTATCGCTCTAGCTGCCCTGCCCGATGGGGAAGGTGCGCTCCCACGAGGCGCCGTCGCTGTCCTTGACGAAAATGCGCATCGTCTCCGCGCCGTTGACGCGGTAGTCGAAATCGATCGACGGGTTCTGCGACAGCGTCATCGAGCCTTTCATCGCAAACACGCGCTCCTCGCCCTGGACCACCTCCAGGTCGGTGACGATGCGCAAGGGCACGTAGAGCAGCGTCAGCTGGTCGAGCACCATGCCCGTGTGGTTGGGGTGGCTGACGGCGATGCGGGCCGAAGGCGTGATCTCGGTCGCGGCCGCGCGCTTGCCGAGCGCCTGGAACGTCATGCGTCCCATGTTGGCCGCGATTTCCTTCGGATCGCCCATGGGCGGCGCCGAGCAGGAGGCCTGGCCGCCGGCGAACTTCACGAAGCGATCGGCCATGTAGAGCGTGCCGTCGGAAGCCTCGACGATTGCGCGCACGTCGGTCGCGGCGTTGAGGCGCAACGTCGTCGCGAGCTTGAGGTGATCGCGCTTGCCGCCGATGTCGAACACGGCAGCGACGGGGGTCGGGTTCTGGTCGACGATGAGCGTAACCGCCCGGATCGTACGCCCGTCCTTGAAAGCGGCCTCGATCGCAATCGGAACCGCGCTCTGGTTGGTCGGACGCGTCGGTGCGCTGAGCTGCACGACATCGCCCGCGTCCTGCATGGTGCGGCCGGAAAACACGTGCGCCTGCACCTCGTCCCAGGCCGGCCCGGCCGATTTGCGGAGCGAGGCAGCGCTTGCGGTCACAAGCAGGGCCGAGCCGATAAGGGCGGCGGACAATCTCGGGCGCATGCGGGCTTCCCCCTTCTGTGCACCGGCTCAATCTCGGGCGCCGTCAGTATGCCCCGATTTCAAAAGACGCGGCAACGGGGATGCGCGCCACGCGCCAACAAAAAAGGCGGGTCCGAAGGCCCGCCGTTCAAGTTCCAGCTTAGACCGGGAACGAAACCTAGTGGAAGCTCCGAAGCTTGCGCGAGCGGCTCCGGTGCTTGAGCTTGCGCAGCGCCTTTGTTCGCATCTGCGGATGCGCGTGTTCGAGAAGGCTCGGTGACTACTTCGAGCGTGTCAGACGTCGGCTCGCGGCCGGCAGCAGCACGCCGAAATGCAAATAGCGCGAGTTGTTCACCGGCCTATTTGAAAAATTGCGGGAGAGCGGTGTGAAGTTGTGTCCTCAACACCGTTTGTTCTTGCTCGTAGGCACCGGGCGCAACGAACTGGGGTACGTATGCTTTAGCAGACGGCAGAGCAATCGCGCGGCCCTCCTGCCCTTCTTTCGCTAAGTCACCAATGGTTTTATTCCCCAGTCCCGATTCCTCTAGAGCGGCCGTTGTTTCGGACATACCGCCGCTGCAAAGAAAATGATCATTCGCGCGCGCGATTTTTGCCTCCATTGCCGATGAGGTTTCAATGACGGTCTTTTGGATATCGGCAGTTTGAGACTTCAAATGCTGAAAAACCGGCCTGAAGCCCGTCAGTAGCTGCATCTTTCGATTGGCAGGGGCTGACTTATCCCCACATCGAACCCCATCGATAACGATGACTTGATAGGCGTAAAAAAGTATCAAGCCTGCTGACACCCGTGTGTCCACTTTTGGATCGGCTATCTTCTCCGCTTCACCGCTTTGCCAAAGCGTAGTGATGTAAGGAAAGGCAAGAAAAATAGATCCGCCTCGGATTAGCCGGTCGCGAAGCCAGTCTGCACGCGCTCGAGCCGGTAAGCGCGCTAGTGCCTGAGTGACGCCGTTGAAGTCGTTCTTGGCCAACATCGTGTCGAGGGCAGATGCATCGACGACGTTGCTGGTTTGAGCGGGCGGGCTTGCTCCATCCGGTTTGGAATTCTCTTCCGCGCCGCACTCCAGTGCGACAACCGACAGTAGGCCCGTGAGCACCGATAAGCAGATGGTGGCGGTTTTGACGCGAACCGTCATTCGATGGTCTCCTGCAACCGCGCTAAAGCGTCGGCAGGGCTATCTTCTCTTAATTGCCAAAAAAGCTTGCGCGAGCGGCCAAGTTTCAAAGGCAATTTCAGGTTGAGTCTACCGGAGATATAAAGTCATCAAACACATCTGATCCGGGCGATGCAAATCGGCAACGGCATCTCGCGTAGGCATGTGTGCCTTGTCCGGTAATGCAAAGCGGCAAAGAAAAACGGCGGGTCCGAGGACCCGCCGTATCCGTTCAGCTGAGATAGAAGTGTCTAGTTATCCAGGAAGCTCCGCAGCTTGCGCGACCGGCTCGGGTGCTTGAGCTTGCGCAGCGCCTTCGCCTCGATCTGGCGGATGCGCTCGCGGGTGACCGAGAACTGCTGGCCGACCTCTTCCAGCGTGTGGTCGGTGTTCATGCCGATGCCGAAGCGCATGCGCAGCACGCGCTCCTCGCGCGGCGTGAGCGAAGCCAGCACCCGCGTCGTCGTCTCGCGCAGGTTCGACTGGATCGCCGCATCGATGGGGAGCACCGCGTTGCGGTCCTCGATGAAATCGCCGAGGTGGGAATCCTCCTCATCGCCGATGGGAGTTCTCGAGCGAAATCGGCTCCTTGGCGATCTTGAGAACCTTGCGCACCTTCTCGAGCGGCATCGCAAGCTTTTCGGCCAGCTCTTCGGGTGTCGGCTCGCGGCCGATCTCGTGCAGCATCTGGCGTGAGGTGCGCACGATCTTGTTGATCGTCTCGATCATGTGCACGGGAATGCGGATGGTGCGGGCCTGGTCGGCGATCGAGCGCGTGATCGCCTGGCGGATCCACCACGTGGCGTAGGTCGAGAACTTGTAGCCGCGGCGGTATTCGAATTTGTCGACCGCCTTCATCAGGCCGATGTTGCCTTCCTGGATGAGGTCGAGGAACTGCAGGCCGCGATTGGTGTATTTCTTGGCGATCGAGATCACCAGGCGAAGGTTTGCCTCCACCATTTCCTTCTTGGCTTGCCGCGCCTCGCGCTCGCCCTTCTGCACGTGCTTCACGATGCGGCGGAACTCGAGGATTTCCAGGCCCGTCTCGGAGGCCAGCGTGTGGATCTCGGAGCGCAGCTTCTCGATGCGCGCCTTCTCGTTCTTGATGAACGTGCTCCACTTGCGCCCAAGCCCGTTGACGCGGTCGAGCCAGGTCTGGTCGAGCTCGTTGCCGAAATATTCGTCGATGAAGGCCTGGCGCGGCACGCCGTAGGATTCAGCCAGGCGCATGAGCTGCGCCTCGAGGCCGACCAGCTTCTTGTTGATGCCGTACAGCTGCTCGACGAGGCTCTCGATGCGGTTGTTGTTGAGCGAAAGGCTCTTCACCGCGGCGATGATTTCCTCGCGGTGCTTCTCGTAGGCCTTCTGCTGCTGCTTGGATCCGGTCTCGCCGGCGACCTGCTGCTCGAGCTTCTTGTCCTGCTGGCGGCGCAGCTTCTTGTAGGTGCCTGCGATGTTGTCGAAGGTCTCGAGAACCTTGGGCTTGAGCTCGGCCTCCATGGCCGCGAGCGAAAGCGCGTTCTCGTAGTCGTCCTCGTCGTCGAGCTCGCCCTCGGGCGGGGCGTCGCCGGGCTCGGGCACGTCGGGCTGGGGCGCTTCGCCGGGAATATTGGGCTGGGGCACCTTCGCCTCGGGGCCTTCGTAGGTGGCCTCCAGGTCGATGATATCGCGCAGCAGAATCTTGCCTTCGTTCAGCTCGTCGCGCCAGATGATGATTGCCTGGAAGGTCAGCGGACTTTCGCACAAGCCGGCGATCATCGCCTCGCGTCCGGCTTCGATGCGCTTGGCGATGGCGATTTCGCCCTCGCGCGACAGCAGCTCGACCGAGCCCATCTCGCGCAGGTACATGCGCACGGGGTCGTCGGTGCGCTCGGTCGGCTCGGACTTGGCGGTGGTCGCAGGGACGGCCTGGGTGACGATCGCGCGACCGCCTTCCTCCTCTTCGGGCTCGTCGGCTTCCGCGCGCGGCTCCTCGCTCTCCTCGGTCTCGACGACGTTGATGCCCATGTCGGACAGCATCGCCATCGTGTCCTCGATCTGCTCGGAGGACACCTCCTCGGACGGCAGCACCGAGTTGAGCTCGTCGTAGGTGACGTAGCCCCGCGCTTTCGCGGTCTTCAAAAGCCGCTTTACGGACTGATCCGAGAGATCGAGGAGCGGACTGTCACGCTCCTGCGTCTCGGTCGCGGCGCCGGCCTGGTCCTCGGTCTTCGCAGCAGGCGCAGCCTTGCGCGAGCCCGAACGCGGCGTTGCGCGCGAACCAGTTTGTGCGGCTTTCGATTTCACGGCCATGGTTTTCAAGGGCTCTTATCCCGCTCTATAAAAGAGACCAAATGTGTGTCTGCGGCAACCTGTCGCACAATGCCTGTCCCCAACCTGTCCGCCAAGATTGTCCGTGGAAGAGTGGCAGCGCACGTAAAATTCGGCCGTGTGGGCACCCCACATCAGTCGACCCCTCCCAACAAACGCCCCCGCGCGAAACGAGGTCCCCATACGCGCCGCCTTGCGATCCCTTTGCACACGAAGCAAAGGGCGCGCCAATCCTAGTCGCTGGTCTCCGCGATATTGGGCAAATGGCTGGATCGTGCCAGCAGACCCTGGATCTCGCAGATGCGCGCCAGCGCGTCCTCGGAGCCATCCCGGTGATAAGCCCGGACAGCTGCGTCGAGCGACTTCTGCAAACCGACCTGCCGTTCATGCAATTCGAGGGCGTGGCGCCAGCCAACTTCCACCTCGGTGCGGGGGGCATCGGGCTCTGCGAAACGATCGCTTCTATGCGTAACCGAGCGCTCAACAAGATCGATGACCTTATCGAGGCCCGATACGCTCAATTGGGTGCGAAGCGAAGAGCTGTCAAGCCCATTTTCAAGGGCGTGGGCACCTAGAATGGCATCGCGCACCCGCGCCACAGGGGGGGTGAGGGGAAGCGCGG
Organism: uncultured Alphaproteobacteria bacterium; assembly: GCA_963726795.1. Taxonomy (GTDB): domain Bacteria; phylum Pseudomonadota; class Alphaproteobacteria; order Rhizobiales; family Hyphomicrobiaceae; genus Hyphomicrobium_A. The sequence continues at coordinate 341,970 of CAVSDD010000006.1, forward strand.
CGATTGCCTCGGCGTCCTCGTCGATCAGCCAGGGGTGATTCAGCATGGTTTTGATGAGCAAGGCCTCGCGCGGCGGGGTGAGCTCAGAACGCTGGCTGAGCTCGGCGCTGGCGCTACCCGCTCCGCGTGCGGCAGCTGCCCGCCCGGCGGCTCCCGGGGGTGATCCAAGCCTCGCGCGCTCGCGGATTCGCCAGTCGGGCGCAATATTGTTACGCCGCCCGCCGGCTTTGGCGGACCGGTTGGGGCCTTCTGCGCGCGCAATCTCGCGAGCGGTGCGGCTGTTGAATGCCCACAAGGTCTCGCGCAGCTCGCGCTCATATTGAGCTTTCACCGTCGCGTCGCCGATCTTGGCGACGATCGCCTTGAGCCCGGTCTCGAAGGCGGCGCGCTGCTCAGGAGTCGACAGATCGCGATCCTGCTCCTCGCGCGTCCACATCACGTCGAATAGGGCGCGCGTCTTGGTCAGCTCGGCGGCGAAGGCTTCCGCACCCTTCTGGCGGATCATGTCGTCGGGATCGAGCCCGCCCGGGAGCAGCGCAAAGCGCATGGAGAACCCCGGCTTTAAAAGTGGCAGCACGGTCTCGACCGCCCGGAAAGCAGCCTTGCGGCCCGCCGCATCGCCGTCGAAGCACAGCACCGGCTCGGGCGCGAGACGCCACAAGAGCTTCACCTGCTCCTCGGTCAGCGCGGTGCCGAGCGGGGCGACGGCCTCGCCAAATCCGGCTTGCCACAACGTGATGACGTCGAGATAGCCTTCGACCGCGATGACGCGATCGTTCTGATGCGCGGGCCCGCGTGCGCGCGCCGCGTTGAACAGCACTTGGCCTTTGTGAAAAAGCGGGGTGTCGGGCGAGTTCAGATATTTTGCCGGCGCTGCGGGGTCGAGTGCGCGGCCGCCGAACGCGATGACGCGCTCGCGCAAATCTTGGATGGGAAAGATCACGCGGTGGCGGAAGCGATCGTAGGGGACGGAAATATCCTCGCCGCTGATCAGCATGCCGGCCGCGATCATTTCATCGACGGTGAACCCGGCCTTGGCAAGGTGCTGCTTTAAGGCCGACTTGTCGTTGGGCGCATAGCCCAGGCGAAACGCGGCGATCGTCTCGCGCGTCAGGCCGCGGCCTTCGAGATAGCGGCGGGCTTCCGCGCCGGGCCCGGTCGAAAGCGCCGATACGAAGAACGCCGCGGACGCCTCCAAAAGCCGGTAGAGGCGCTGGAGTTCGTCCTCGCGCGCTTCATCGCGCTGGGCGAGCTTGGGCATCGGCACGCCCGCTTCGCCCGCCAGCCGCTCGACCGTCTCGGGAAACGACAGCCCCTCGGTCTTCATCACGAAGGTGAAGATGTCGCCGTGCTCGCCCGACGCAAAGCAATGGTAGAAGCCCTTCTGATCGTTGACCGTGAACGAGGGAGTCTTCTCGGTCTTGAACGGGGACAGGCCCTTGTGCTCGCGCCCGGCCCGCTTCAACGCAACCTTGCGGCCCACGACCTGGCTGACCGACAGCCGGGCGCGGATCTCGTCAAGGAAGTGGGGCGGAAAGCGCATGGTCCTCTCAGGGGGGGCCGAATTCAGTAATACAAATTGTATCGCCTGATTCGTGCCCGAAGGGGGTGCGCGCAAGACCGCTGTCCCGGCTTTGAACAGGCGGCAAATTGTGCATTTCAGGCGCGGAGCGCCCAATCGCTGGGCGCTACTTCAGCAGCTCTTTGGTCAGCGCGCTCGCCTTGCCGAAATCCATCTGGCCCGCGTACTTGGCTTTGAGCGCACCCATCACTTTGCCCATGTCCTTGGGCCCGGCGGCGCCCGTCTCCTTGATGAGCGCGGTAATGGCGGCTTTGGCGTCCGCCTCGCTCATCTGCGTGGGCATGTAGACCTCGATCACGGCGATCTCGGCGGCTTCCTTGTCGGCCAAATCCTGGCGTCCGCCGGCCGTGAACTGCTCGATCGAATCGCGGCGCTGTTTCACCATCTTGGCGAGCACCGAGAGGATGTCGGCGTCGGAGATCTTGTCCTTGGGCCGCGCGTCGATATCGGCGGACTTGATCGCGGCGTTGACGAGCCGCAGGGTCGAGACGCGATCCTTTTCGCCGGCCTTCATCGCTTCCTTGAGATCGGCGTTGATCTTGTCGCGCATGGTGGCCTCCGGCGTTTGCGCAAAAGTTTGCGCGCATCGGGGCCTGTTTAGGCTCGTGCGACATGAGGTGCAAGGCACGGACCGCACCTCGCGCGTTGCAGCGGTTGACCGGCGCGGACGCTTCACCTAGGGTCCGCGCGCAATCCGCCCAACTCTCGTGCTGCGCGCCAACACCGAGAGCGTGCGCCGAAACGGCGGATGTCCGGAGCTCGCGCATTGAGCACGACGATGACGAACGCCCCATCGCAGCCCGCACCGTGGGCCGATGTGCCGTTGACGGCGAGGCTCGTGCTGGCGGACGGCACCGTGATCGCCGGCACCGGGCTTGGCGCGACCGGCTCCGCAGTGGGCGAGGTCTGCTTTAATACGGCGATGACCGGCTACCAGGAGATCCTCACCGATCCCTCCTATGCCGGCCAGATCATCACCTTCACGTTCCCCCACATCGGCAACGTCGGCGCCAACAACGAGGACACCGAGACCTCGAACCTCGCCGCGCGCTCGGGCGTGCGCGGCTGCATCCTGCGGGCGCAGGTTACCGAGCCTTCGAGCTATCGTTCAGCCGAGCACCTCGACCGCTGGCTGAAGGCGCGCGGCATCATCGCGATTTCCGGCGTCGACACGCGCGCACTCACCGCGCGCATCCGCGAGAAGGGCATGCCGAACGGCGTCATCGCGCATGAGCCGTCGGGACGGTTCGACCTCGACAAATTGAAAGCCGAAGCGGCGGCATGGCCCGGCCTCGACGGCATGGATCTCGTGCCCGAGGTGACGAGCGGGCAGAGCTACACCTGGGATGAGATGCGTTGGGTGTGGGGCAAAGGCTACGGTCGCCAGGAGCACCCCGAGTTCCACGTCGTCGCCGTCGACTACGGCTTGAAGCGCAACATCCTGCGCTGCCTTGCGAGCGCGGGCTGCAAGGTGACGGTGGTCCCGGCGACCGCGAACGCGGAGGACATCCTCGAGCGCAAGCCGGACGGCGTGTTCCTCTCCAACGGCCCCGGCGATCCGGCGGCGACGGGGCGCTACGCGGTGCCCGAAATCCAGAAGCTGATTGGGTCGGGCCTGCCCGTGTTCGGCATCTGCCTCGGCCATCAGATGCTGGCGCTCGCGGTGGGGGCCAAGACGCGCAAGATGCACCAGGGGCATCACGGCGCGAACCACCCGGTCAAGGATCACGCGACCCACAAGGTCGAAATCACCGCCATGAACCACGGGTTCACGGTCGACCGCGAGACGCTGCCGGCCGAGGTCGAGGAAACGCACGTGTCGCTGTTCGACGGGTCCAACTGCGGCATCCAGATCAAGGATAGGCCGGTATTCTCGGTGCAGTACCACCCCGAGGCCTCGCCCGGCCCCCAGGACAGCCACTACCTGTTCGAGCGCTTCGTCGCGCTCATGCGCAAGGCCAAGGCGCGCTAGACCCTTAGCTTTACCCTACGAAACATTAACCCGGCCGGGCCTGCCGCGGCGTGCGCCTGCGCCTATAGTGTGCTAACAGCCCCAGCGGCCGTGCCGGGAGTATTTTCCTCCACTTGGGGGAAGGCTATCTCAGCGGCCGTTAGACGATGGCGCGCGTAGGGAGGACTTGATGGGTCGGTGCTTTGTTGCTTGCTTTGCCTGCGTTGCCTGGGCGCTTGCTTTGATGCTTTTGGTCGGATCGGCGACGCGGCCTGCCATGGCTGCCGGCGCGTCCTGCAAGGAAGCCGTCGCCGCTGCCTTCTTGAAGCAGCGCAGCTCGAAGGCCTTCACGCTGAAGGCGCAGATGCACGGAGAGAGCGGCCCCGTCGAGATCAACGTCGAATATCTGCCGCCCGACCGCATGCACCAGACGATCGTCGCACCCGGCCAGGAGCCGCTCGAAACCACGCTCGTTGGAACGCGCGCCTGGAGCCGCCAAGGCGGCGCCTGGGAGGAATTGATGCCGGCGATCGCGCAGACGGTGATCGCGCAGGTGCGTGAAGCCGTCGTCGACCCGCCCAAGGACGTCGGCGAATTCGAATGCATGGACAAGGCCACGATCGACGGCAAGGAGTACTTGGCCTATCGCAGCGTCGAGGCTCCGAGCGCGCAAGCCAAAGGCGCCAGCGGCTCGCCCATTCATCGCACCCTCTATGTGGATCCACAGTCGGGCGTGCCGATGTTGAACATCGTTGCCGAGGAGCAGGCAGGCGCGCAGCCGATCTTCAAGGGCACCTATACTTATCCGGCCGAGCTCGTGATCGAGCCCCAACTCGCCGCGCCGCTCGCCAGGATCAGATGACAGTCACGGCACCAACATCCATGAAAAGCAGCAAATCACGGCGCGCACCAAAGCGAATGCCGGTCTGTATGAGGAGTAACTGACATGCGCCGGATGATGACGGCTATTGCTTTGACGCTCGCCCTCAGCGCTACCGCCGAGGCTGGGTGCAAGGAAGAGGTCTCCACCGCGCTCGATCGCCAGCGCAAGACCAGTGCGTTCCGTATGGAGACGAGCATGGTCAACGAGGACGGCAAGGTCGACATGACCGTCGACTACGTGCTGCCCAATCGCATGCGCCAGGTCATCAAGTCGACCAAGGATCCAGAACCCGTCGAGACCGTCGTCGTCGGCAATTATGCCTGGAGCCGACGCCAGAACGAGCCGTGGGCCGTGCTCAACCCGCAGATCACCAGCGCGCTGGTCACCCAGATGCAGGATACCCTCGGCGATGACCCGGGCAATCTCGGCTCCTTCGAATGCCTCGGCAAGCAGCCGATCGACGGCAAGGATGCGCTGGCCTACCAGGGCGAGAACGATGCCACGACCGGCCCCAAGGACATGAGCGCCGGTGCCAAGGACAAGCCCAAGCTCCCCGACCGCCCGGTGCGGGTCATCTACGTCGACACCATCACGGGTCTGCCGATTCGTAGCGTCTTTGCCCGTGCCGACAAGCTCGACAAGCCGATCTTCCAGGCGATCTACAGCTATCCGGTCGACATCAAGATCGACTTTCCGATGCCCACCAAGCAGTAAAGCGCGACGGCGCACCGTGCATATTTGCGCTGTGCGCCGCTTTCTGCGGCAGTTTTGCCAGCACGTGGCGATTGCGCGCGGGATGAGCGCGTGCGCCCTATAGCCAAAGCCGCGGATCGGCAATAAAAGGCCGGCTCATGCCCAAACGCACGGATATCAAGTCCATCCTCATCATCGGGGCGGGACCTATCGTCATAGGTCAGGCCTGCGAGTTCGATTATTCGGGAACGCAAGCCTGCAAGGCCCTCAAGGCCGAGGGCTATCGCATCGTGCTGGTCAACTCCAATCCCGCGACCATCATGACCGACCCCGAGCTCGCGGACGCGACCTACATCGAGCCGATCACGCCCGGCATCGTGGCGAAGATCATCGAGGCTGAGCGCAAGGCGCGTCCCGACGACAAGCTCGTGCTACTGCCGACGATGGGCGGCCAGACGGCGCTCAACACCGCGCTGGCGCTCGAGCGCTCGGGCGTGCTGGAAAAGTTCGGTGTCGAGATGATCGGCGCGCGCGCCGAGGCGATCGACAAGGCCGAGGACCGCAAGCTGTTTCGCGAGGCGATGGACCGCATCGGGCTCGAAAGCCCGCGCGCCGTCATCGCGTCCTCGCCACCCATCCGCGACGCGGAAGGTCATATCGTCAGCTACGACACGGCGACGGCCTTCCGCGAGGCCATGGCCGCGCTCGAGACCGTCGGCCTGCCCGCGATCATCCGCCCCTCGTTCACGCTGGGCGGCACCGGCGGCGGCGTCGCCTACAACCGCGAGGAGTTCGAGCAGATCGCGCGGTCGGGCATTGACGCATCTCCGGTCGGCCAGATCCTGATCGACGAGAGCCTGCTCGGCTGGAAGGAATACGAGATGGAGGTCGTCCGCGACAAGGCGGACAACTGCATCATCATCTGCTCGATCGAGAACGTCGATCCGATGGGCGTGCACACCGGCAACTCGATCACGGTGGCGCCGGCGCTGACGCTGACCGACAAAGAATACCAGGTGATGCGCGACGCCTCGCTCGCGGTGCTGCGCGAGATCGGCGTGGAGACCGGCGGCTCGAATGTGCAGTTTGCGGTCAACCCCGAGGACGGCCGCCTCATCGTCATCGAGATGAACCCGCGCGTGTCGCGCTCATCGGCGCTGGCATCGAAGGCGACGGGATTTCCCATTGCCAAGGTCGCGGCCAAGCTTGCCGTCGGCTACACGCTGGACGAGCTCGCCAACGAGATCACGGGCGGAGCGACTCCGGCGTCGTTCGAGCCGACGATCGATTACGTCGTCACCAAGATCCCCCGCTTTGCCTTCGAGAAGTTTCCCGGCGCCGATAACACGCTCACCACGTCGATGAAGTCGGTCGGCGAGGTGATGGCGATCGGGCGCACGTTCGCGGAAAGCCTGCAGAAAGCGTTGCGGTCGATGGAGACCGGCCTCACCGGTCTCGACGACGTCGCGCTCGAGGGCCTCGGCTCCGGCGACGACAAGAACGTGATCCGCGCCGCGGTGTCGAAGCCGACCCCCGACCGCCTGCTGAAGGTCGCGCAGGCCCTTCGGCTCGGTTTCGACGTTGAGCAGGTCTATCAGTCCTGCCGCATCGATCCGTGGTTTCTCGCCCAGCTACAGGAAATCGTTGACGCGGAAGCGCGCGTGCGCGCGCACGGGCTGCCAACGACGCGCGAGCAGCTGCGCTCGTTGAAGGCGATGGGCTTTGGCGACGCGCGCCTGGCTAAGCTCGCCGGCAAGACCGAGGCCGAGGTCAAGGCGCATCGTGCCGCGCTCGGCGTTGCCCCGGTGTTCAAGCGCATCGACACGTGCGCGGCCGAGTTCGCCGCACCGACCGCCTACATGTACTCGACCTACGAGCCGGCACTCGTCATGGCGGAAGCGGGGAAGCCGGACGGCGATGCAGGGTGCGAGTCAAAGCCCACCGACGCGCGCAAGGTCATCATTCTCGGCGGCGGTCCTAACCGCATCGGCCAGGGCATCGAGTTCGACTACTGCTGCTGCCATGCCTGCTTCGCGCTGACAGCGGCCGGCTTCGAGACGATCATGATCAACTGCAACCCCGAGACGGTGTCGACCGACTACGACACCTCCGACCGGTTGTACTTCGAGCCGCTCACGGCCGAGGACGTGCTGGAGATCATCGACACGGAGCGCAAGCGCGGCACGTTGCACGGCGTCATCGTGCAGTTCGGCGGGCAGACGCCGCTCAAGCTCGCGGCGGCGCTGGAGGCGGCCGGCGTGCCGATTCTCGGCACTTCGCCCGACGCCATCGATTTGGCCGAGGACCGCGATCGCTTCAAGGCGCTGATCGAGAAGCTCGGACTGCAGCAGCCGACGAGCGGCATCGCGAAGTCGCCGGGCGAAGCGCGCGCGGTGGCGGACCGCATCGGCTATCCGGTCGTGATCCGTCCGTCGTATGTGCTGGGCGGCCGCGGCATGGAGATCGTGCACGACGGCGCCGAGATCGACCGCTACGTGACGCAGCTTTCGGCAACGCTCGACAAGCCGTCCGAGCTGGTCGTCTCCGCCAAGCGTCCCTTGCTGATCGACCGTTACCTGACCGATGCGGTCGAGGTCGACGTCGATTGCCTGGCCGACGGCACCGATACCTTCATCGCCGGAATCATGGAGCATATCGAGGAGGCGGGAATCCATTCGGGCGACAGCGCGTGCTCGCTCCCGCCTTATTCACTGACACCGGAGACGATCGCCGAGCTCGAGCGCCAGACGCGCGAGCTTGCCCGCGCTTTGCAGGTCGTCGGCCTGATGAACGTGCAGTTCGCGATCAAGGACGGCGCCATCTACGTGCTCGAGGTCAACCCGCGTGCCTCGCGCACCGTGCCGTTCGTCGCCAAGGTGATCGGCAAGCCGGTCGCGGCGATCGCAGCCGAGGTGATGGCCGGCAAGCCGCTTGCGCGATTTCAAGCTCGAGTCCACGCCGCTGCGCCACGTCGCGGTGAAGGAAGCGGTGTTCCCGTTCGCGCGCTTCCCCGGCGTCGATCCCATCCTCGGTCCCGAGATGCGCTCGACCGGCGAGGTCATGGGAATCGACCACGACTTTGCGATGGCGTTCGGCAAGAGCCAGCTCGGCTCCGGGCAAAGCCTTCCCATGAGCGGCACGGTTTTCGTTTCGGTGAAGGATTCCGACAAGGACCGCATTCTGGCGCCCGTGCGTCAGCTGGAGGAGATGGGTTTCAAGATCATCGCGACGCGGGGCACCAAGCGCCACCTCGAGGCGAACGGCGTCAAATGCGATGTCGTCAACAAGGTGCTGGAGGGGCGTCCTCACGTGGTCGACGCCATGAAAAACGGCGACGTGGGCCTGGTTTTTAATACAACCGAAGGCGCCAAGGCTTTGGCAGATAGCAAGGATATCCGCCGCACCGCCTTGCTTCACCACATTCCATATTATACAACTTTGGCTGGTGCGGTGGCGGTCACCCGGGCCATCAAGGCCCTCAAAGCAGGCACACTGAAAGTCGCGCCTTTGCAAAGCTTTGTGACCCACCCAACCTGATTCAACAGGCCCCCGATTAGACGGGCCCTTGAGCGTTCGCGGGGCCGCTCCACACGAGTTCAGAGACTGTGTATCGTCGTGGCTCTGGCTGGCTGCCAGGCCCATGGGAGATGTTAGGAAATGACGATGGAACGGGTGCCGATGACCATTGAGGGGTTCAAGACGCTCGAGACCGAGCTTCACCGCCTCAAATCGGAAGAGCGTCCCCGGATCATTCAACAGATCTCAGAAGCGCGCGCGCACGGCGATCTCTCGGAGAACGCCGAATATCACGCCGCCAAAGAAGCGCAGGGCATGAACGAGGCAAGGGTCGCCGAGCTCGAGGACCGCATCGGCCGCGCCGACATCGTCGATACAACCAAGCTGTCGGGCAATACCGTGAAGTTCGGCGCCACCGTCTCGCTGGTCGACGAGGACACCGACGAGAAGGTGAAATACAAGATCGTCGGCGACTTCGAGGCGAGCGTGCGCGAGGGCAAGATCTCGATCTCCTCGCCGATTGCGCGGGCGCTCATCGGCAAGGCGAAGAACGACACCGCCGAGGTGACGACCCCCAAGGGCTCCCGCTCCTACAAGATCCTGAAGATCGAGTGGAAGTAGCTGAGCGTCCGCGCCTATTTGTCAATCGATGCAATGGGAACGCCGGGCTCGCGCTTGGCGCGGCGGATGGTCAGGAACGTCTTGACGCTCGCCACGTTGGGTGCCGCGGTCAGCTCATTCAGCACGAAATCCTGGAAAGCGGTGAGATCGGCGGCAACGCACTTGAGCATGTAGTCGCTTTCGCCCGACAGCATGTAAGCCTCGCGCACCAGCGGCCAGCCCAGAACGCGGTTCTCGAACGCGCGCAGCTCCGCTTCGCCCTGACCGTGCAGCCCGACCATCGCGAAAGCGGTGAGCGTGAAGCCGAGCGCTGCTTCGTCCAGCAGCACCGTGTAGCCCGAGATCAGCCCGGCTTCCTCGAGCGCCCGAACGCGGCGCAGGCACGGCGGGGCAGAGAGGCCGACGCGCTGGGCGAGCGCCACATTGGTGATGCTGCCGTCGGCTTGCAGCTCTTTCAGGATGCGCCAATCGAGGGGATCGAGGCGGACGGCCATCGGCTGGGTGTTCCTTTGCCTGGGACGCCTGGCGCGCACGCGCACATGCCGGTCCGCGCGCAAACGTTGCACCAGTCGCGGGCCTTTGGCTAGGTGTCGGCGGGGGGCGCATTGAGCCTTGCTGCGTCGGCACGGCAACTCGACAGGGCGCCCGTCAGCCACGAGAAAGACGCCTATGAGGGCAGAGTTCGAAACGCCGGTGCAGACATCGCGGCCGCTTGCCGGGCGTAAGGCGTGGCTCATCACGACCGGCGCGGCCGGCATGGACGTGCAGGTCGAGGGCGTGGCGCGTGCGCTGGGCCTCGACTACGAGATGAAGCGCGTCGATCCCAAAGGCATCTGGAAGTTCGGCGCGCCGTGGATTCCGGTGGCGCCGGCGGAGCGGTTCGGACAGCCCGGAGCCCAGTTTTCCCCGCCGTGGCCCGAGATCGCGATTTCGCTCGGGCGCGGCAGCGTGCCTTACATGCGCGCGCTGAGACGCCGTTCCAAAAGCACCTTCGCCGTCGTCATGCAGGATCCCAAGACGGGGCTTGGCACCGCAGACATGATCTGGGTGCCCGAGCACGACCGCCTGCGCGGGAAAAACGTGTTCACGACGCTCACCGCGCCGCATAGCTTCACGCCCGCGCGCCTGGCCGAGCTGCGCGCCAACGTGCCACCCGCGATTGCCGATCTGCCGCGCCCGCGCATCGCCGTGATGCTCGGGGGCAAGAACGCCGTCTACAAGTTCCGCGATGAGGACGACGCGCTGTTGATCAGCGCGCTGCAATCTCTGGGCGACCTCGGCGCCAGCTTCCTCGTCACGCCGTCACGGCGCACGCATGACCGCCTGCTGGAAGCCGCCGATCTCGGCACGCGGCCCTATCCGCGCATTCTTTGGGACCGCACCGGCACCAACCCTTACGGCGATTTTCTCGCGCACGCCGACGCGCTCATCGCCACCGCCGACAGCGTCAACATGACGAGCGAGGCGTGTGCGACCGGGCGTCCGGTGCTGGTGTTCACGCCCTCGGGCGGCTCGCCCAAGTTCAAGTGGTTTCACTCCGCTCTCGAAGCGCGCGGCGCGACACGGCCGCTGCCGGCGCGCGTGACCGAGCTGCCGCAATGGACCTACGAGCCGTTGCAGTCGGTGGAAGAGATCGCGCACGAGATCGAGCGCCGCTGGTCGCTACGGAACACACCTTGAACCGGCGCCAAGGCCCGCACTGTGTGCGAAGCCCCGGGTGCTTTCATGGGTGCATTGAAGCCGCGCGCGCGATCCGCTAGAAGGCGCGGCAAGGCTCCCGCACATCCCAATCCTGAAGGAGGCCGCTCAGGTGGCTAGTCCGCAATACGTTTATCACATGCACAAGCTCTCCAAGGCGTATCCGGGGGGCAAGCAGGTCCTGAAGGACATCTCGCTGTCGTTCCTCCCCGGCGCCAAGATCGGCGTGGTCGGCTTGAACGGCGCGGGCAAGTCGACGCTGCTCAAGATCATGGCCGGCACCGTCGACGATTTCCTCGGCGAGGCCAAGGCCGCCGACGGCGTCAAGGTCGGCTACCTGCCGCAGGAGCCGCAGCTCAATGCGGAGAAGGACGTGCTCGGCAACGCGATGGAAGGCGTCGCCGAGAAGAAGGCGATCCTCGATCGCTACAACGAGATCGCCGCCAACTACACCGAAGAAACCGCCGATGAGATGACGGCGCTGCAGGATCAGATCGACGCGCAGAACCTGTGGGACCTTGATACGCAAGTCGAGCAGGCGCTCGATGCGCTGCGATGCCCTCCCGGCGACAGCCCGGTCACGAAGCTGTCGGGCGGTGAGAAGCGCCGCGTGGCGCTGACCAAGCTGCTGCTGTCGAAACCTGACATCCTGCTGCTCGACGAGCCGACGAACCACTTGGACGCCGAAAGCGTCGCGTGGCTCGAGCGCTTCCTCAAGGACTACACCGGCTGCGTCATCCTGGTGACGCATGACCGCTACTTCCTCGACAACCTGACGGAATGGACGCTCGAACTCGATCGCGGCCAGGGCGTCCCCTACAAGGGCAACTACTCGAGCTGGCTCGAGCAGAAGGCCAAGCGCTCCGAGGTCGAGAAATCGGCTGAGGAAGGCCGCCAGAAGCAGATCACGCGCGAGCTTGAATGGATCAGGGCTTCGCCCAAAGCGCGCCAGGCCAAATCGAAAGCGCGCGTCACCGCCTTCGACAAGCTCGTCGAGCAGGCCGGACGCGAGGAGGTCGGCAAGGCGTCGTTCTCGATCGCGCCTGGCCCGCGTCTCGGCGAAATGGTGGTCGAGGTCGAGGGGCTGTCCAAATCCTTCGGCGACCAGCTCCTCATCGATGATCTCTCCTTCAAGCTGCCGCCGGGCGGCATCGTCGGCGTCATCGGCCCCAACGGCGCCGGCAAGACGACGCTGTTCAAGATGCTCACCGGCGCCGAGAAGCCCGACAACGGCGCGATCAACCTCGGCCCCACGGTCAAGCTGTCCTACGTCGACCAAAGCCGCGACCATCTCGATGCCAAGAAGACCGTGTGGGAGGAGATCTCCGGCGGCCTCGACATCATGAAGCTCGGCGACAAGAAGGAGATGGCGAGCCGCGCCTACTGCGGCTGGTTCAACTTCAAGGGCGCCGACCAGCAAAAGAAGGTGGGTCTGCTCTCGGGCGGCGAGCGCAACCGCGTGCATCTCGCCAAGATGCTGAAGGAGGGCGGCAACCTATTGCTGCTCGACGAGCCGACCAATGACCTCGACACCGAGACGCTCGGAGCGCTCGAGGCGGCGCTCGAAGATTTCCCCGGTTGCGCCGTGGTCATCTCGCATGACCGCTTCTTCCTCGATCGGCTCGCCACGCACATCCTGGCCTTCGAGGGCGACAGCCACGTGGAATGGTTTGAAGGCAATTTCGCCGACTACGAGGAGGACAAGAAGCGCCGCCTGGGCGAGGCCGCGGTCGAGCCGCACCGCATCAAGTACAAGCGCTTCGCGCGCGCCTAGGCGCTTTCGCGTGGCGAGAAACCCGATATGCTGAGCGGCGTAAAGGCCGCGAGGCTCAAAAAAAAGCATATTGGGGGATGGTTTCATGGCGCGTTTTTTAAAGGCCGTTGCGCTGCGCTGCGCGCTGATTGGCCCGTTGACCGGGGCGGCGCTGCTCTTGCCGCCGTTGCATCCGCTTGACGGCTTCACCTGGCGCCATGCGGCAGCGCTCGCCGATCCGGATACATCCGAGAAGGATGCCTTCGAGGCCGCCAAGTCGCTCGGCACCGCCCAGGCCTGGGACGCGTTCCTGGCGCATTACCCGTCCGGCTTTCATGCGGATCTGGCGCGCGCCTACCTCAAGAAGCTCGCCGGTCCCGATGCGCCGCCTGCCTCAGCGCCCGCCATGGCCGCCGGACCTTCGAACCCGGCTCGCGAGCTGCCCTGCAAGGACGCCAAGAAGCTCAGCTCGGAGCAATCGACGCAGCCGGCGAAGATTCATTTCGTCAACGACTCCGGCACAACGCTCGTCATCCAGTGGATCGACTTCAAGGGCAACCTCAAGGAGTACGCCCAGCTGAAGCCCGGCGATGACATGACCCAGGACACGTTTCTCTCCCATCCCTGGATCGCCGCGTACCAGGAAGGCAGCTGCCGCCAGCTCTTTCTGCCAAAGGAAGGGGTCTCGCTTGCGCGGCTGCTGCCCGAAGACCAGCTGTCGAAGGCGGAGGAGCCGGGCGACCACGGACCGACGCCCGAGCAGACCTGCAAGGATGCCGGCCAGGACTACGACGGCAGCAAGTGCGTGGCGCGCAAGAAAGCGTCCGCAAAGCCGTCGAAGGCGACGATCGAGCGCCGCGCCAAGGCGGCGTGCGTCGATATCGGGATGATCTACCTGAACGGCAAATGCGCGCCCAAGACGAAGGTCGAGCGCGACGCTGCGGCAAGCAACAAGAACAAGGTTTGCCCCGCCGGCACCTACCGCAATCCCTACGGCAAGTGCCAGCCGAACGAGACCGGCAATTGATCGATACGCGCCGGCGGGATTGAAACCAACGCGCGATGCTGCGCGTAGCGTAGTCTGTTGTCAGCCGTGCCCGGTCAGGGAGCGTGCAATGGACGCCGAGAAATTCGTGCTCACGGTTTTCCTGGCTCTCGCCATGGCGGGCGTCGTCGCCGTGTCGCTGGCCTTGGCCAAGCGCTTCCACATCAAGCTTCCGTGGGATGCAAGGATCGCCGGGTGCCCGCGGTGCGGGGCTGGGGAGGAGTTTGGGCACGGAGTGACGCTCGAGATGATTGGCAACCAGGGCCCCGTCGTGCGCGCGTCGCCGCGCTACGGCTCGACGACCGACCTGGTCAACATCGCAGCGCTGATGGGCGGCATCACGGCGACGCTCATCGGCTGCGTTCTGCTGCTCACCGGCGTTGCCGCGTGGGTCGTTGAACTCGGGGATGAGCGCCGGCGAGCGCGTCGTCTTCGGGCTGATCAGCGTGGGCGGGGCGATGGTTGCCCTGCATCTGGGACTGCACGCCGGCATGTGGGGTTGGCGCCAGCGCTTCCTGCCCCCGGTCGTGAAATGCAAATGCTGCGGCTGGCCCGCAAAGTAGGCGCGGCACGAGTAGGCGGCGTCAGACCTCGTGTAACAGCTGCTCGAGATCGTAGGACGATCGCTTGCCGATGTCGGCGGCATGCGTATCGAGAAACGTCTCGGCGCAGCGGCGGCCCTCGTCGCGCAGCATGCAGAGAAAGTCCCACTCGGCGTTGAGCTTGGAGGAGTAGCCCAGCTCGGTCATCACGTCGCTCGAGATGCGATGGATGCGCATGCCGGCCCACCGCGCGCCCTCACGGTTGCCGGGGTTCGCCACCTGCTGCAGCACCGCCATCATGCGCAGTTCCTTCAAGAGCGTGGCGTTGAAGGAAACCTCGTTGAGGCGATTGAGGATGTCGCGGGCGGATCGCGGCGTGCCGGCGCGCTCGACCGGATTGACCTGCACGAGGATGGTGTCGCTGGAGGAGCACTCGCGCACGAGTGGGGTGATCGTGGGATTACCCGCGTAGCCTCCGTCCCAGTAGGGCTCGCCGTCGATCTCGACAGCTTGGAACAGCGTCGGCAGGCAGGCGGACGCCAGTAGCACATCCGGCGTCAGCTCGGCGTTGCGAAACACGCGGCCCCGGCCGGTGCGGACGTTGGTCGCGGTGACGAAAAGCAGGATGGGCGACTTCGCCACCCGCTCGAAGTCGACGCTCTCGGCGAGGATATCGCGCAGCGGATTGGCGCCCATCGGATTGAGGTCGTACGGCGAGAACACGCGGGCGGCGAGGTCGAAGGCGAGGAAAATGGGCGAGGTGTCCATCGTCCAGCGCCCCAGCATCACGTCGAGCGGGCTGCGCCGGAATGGGCTGAGGCGGGCTGCGTCCGATACACGGCGCCAGAACTCGCACAACGCGGTCTGCGCCCCGCGGCGACCGCCTGCGGCATGGCCGTCCGCCAGCACAGCGGCGTTCATCGCGCCGGCCGAGGTTCCCGAAATTCCCTCGATGCGCAGCCGGGCTTCGTCGAGGAAGCGGTCTAGCACGCCCCAGGTGAAGGCGCCGTGCGCACCGCCGCCCTGCAACGCCAAGTCGATGAGTACGCCGTCGCGCGGAAGACGGGCTGAGCGTTTCGCAGCGGGGTTGGCCGTGTCGGTTGAGCTGGCAGCTGTGTGCATGTGCGCCCCATCGAGCCGGCGGCAATGGCCGGCCCTCTGGAGTACAGCTTGCGGGCTGCGCGCTCGGCGCGAACTCGGATCGTGGTTGAGAATTCCCTCGCAAGCGTGCGCGGTCACAAAAGCGATCGGCATTTGGCCGTGACAACGTGAAAGGGGCCCGGCGTCGCCAGGCCCCCTTGGTACTCGCAATGCTGTCTCAGGTCATTTGCACAGCGGCAAAACGTTGGCCTTGAGGCTATTCACGTCGCCCACATTCATGTTGCCCGGCGGCGCGTACTTGCACACCCAGTAGTCGCCTCCGAGTTTTGGGCATTGTTGTTTTGCGCAACCAACTCTCGTCGTGCTTTTCCAGACGAGCTGGGTGAAGTGCCCGTTGACCGGCGGATCGCAGCCGTTCTTCTTGCCGCCGGCCCACTTGGGATTGTTGAAGTCGTACCACTGTATTTCGCAGTACCAGGAATTCTGCAGCGCGTTCGCATCAGTTGAGCTTCCCGAGGGATTGAAGTTCATGAGGTTCTCACCCCACTGCCCCGGGTTCGCATTGACGGCATTGGCGGCATCCTGGGATTCGTGCGTGTTCGTGCATTTCTTGGCCCATGCGAGCGCCGCATCGGCGAGCGTCTGATCCCACTGGAGGGCAGGGACGCAATGCTTGGCGCGCTTGGCATTGTGCGCGTTGAGCAGTTCCGTCATGACGGGCGCGTGCGAGACGGTTGTCCCGCCACCGCCGGGTGTTGTCGTTCCGCCGCCACCCGCCGTCTTCTGCGCCTTGAGGCAGTTCTGGTATTGCACGTCGGTCAAGAGCCGCTTGATGCAGCCCGTCTTTTGCGCCTCGCGGCAATCCCTATCGGCGATGTCCTTGCGATTGACGCCGCCGATCATGCATCCGCTGCTAACGACGGGCTGAGCTCTGAGGCACCCCTTGTATTGCGCGTCGGTCAGCAGACGCTTGATGCACCCGGTCGTCTGCGCTTCCTGGCAGTCCCGGTCGAGCACGTCCATCCGCGTCTTGCCGCCGATCTCGCAGCCGTGGGCGCGGACGGGAATGCCCGAGGTGCAGCATTTGTCGCTCCGTGTCTTAGAGGCGCCCGACTTCAGGTAGCAGATCGCTTTGGGACCCTGCACGCCCGATCGGACGAATGTCCAGGCTTTGCACTTTTCGTCGAACACGCAGGCAGACTGGCAGGGAGCGAAGCCGGCGATCGTGGGCACCATCTCCATTCTTTTGTAGTCTTGACCCTGCCTGTCGGTATTGGATTCCACTTCGCCGGCACTGGCCGGACTGAGAGCGAACGCGCAAAAAAATACGCTCGCAGATGCAAGCGCCAATGCCCACCGACTTGTCACCGTGTCAGCTCCCAATATCGTGGCGGCTCAAATTGCGCTCTGCCGCCGTTGCTCCAACATTCACATCGAGACCCGGCTGGACCGTCTCTCGCAGTACCGTCTCTCGCAGTTACGTAAAACGAAGCTAGCATGGGCCTCGCGTCATCGAAAGCCGCTACTACGATTAACGCTCGGGCAAAAAATATCGGCAGCTTGCAACCCGATTGTGCGGTGCCGCATCGGGAGTCGGGTTGCGGTGGCGCGCGGGCTCACGCTACATGGAACGGTCTGACGCCGCCCGTTAGACGGGATCGGCCGGCTCCATTGCGTACGAAAGGAATTGCCCGTGCTCTTCAAGGATGCCCAAATTAGAAACCTCATCCTCGCCGTCGCCCTCGTTCTCGCCGGCGCCGCCTCACCCGCAGCAGCGCGCGATACGGGTCTCACCGGCGGTCCAGGCGGCGGCGCTTTCCGCGACCAATGCGGGCCGGGGCAATTCCTGACCGGCGTCTCCGTGAACTCGGGCAGCTGGCTCGATGCCGTCACTCCGTTCTGCGCCAGATTCAATGCCCAGACCGGACTGCTCGGCGCGCCGGGGTTCCCGATGAACCGCCACGGAGGCAAGGGCGGCGGGGCCAGTGGGCCCACGACCTGCAACAATCAGCAGTACGTCACCGGCATGATGTTCGGCTACATCCAGGACTCCAAGACCGGGCGGCCCAAGTATATCGCCTCCATTCAGCTCGACTGCGCCCCGATCCGCGCTGGCGATGGGAAGGGACGGCCAAAGATCGGCGCGGGAGGAACGCAAGCTCACGGCGGCTTTACCTGCGGCGACAATCAAGCCGTCATCGGCATGGTCGGACGCTCCGGCGCCTACGTCGATGCGCTCGGAATGATCTGCGGCCCGCGCCCGGTTGCGGCCGGGCCTCGTCCGCCGCCGCCGCCGCCACCGGGTCCCGGACCGAAGCCCGATGCGATCATGAACCAAAAAAATGCTTCCACCGCCGAGGTGGAATCCGGTACCAACCGGCCAGGGCAAGACTACAAGAACTTCGAGATGCAGCCGTCGATTGCCGGCTTCGCACCCTGCCAGTCCGCGTGCGTGAATGACCCGAAGTGCAAGGCCTGGACATTCGTCAAGCCCGGCGTGCAGGGCCCCAAGGCAAAGTGCTGGCTGAAAAGCGGTATTCCCAATTCGAGGCAGGACAACTGCTGTGTCTCGGGCGTGAAAAAGTAAGAGAACAGCGGTCCGAACTAGACAACAGCGCCGGGCAATGCAACTCGGTCCACTAGCTCGGGCGATCGGTGCGTATCGCGGGTAACAGCTGCGGTTCTGCGCCCACGCGATCTGGGACGGCGTGCTCGGCTTCGACCGCTCACTTGGCGCGGGGAATGAATCCCGGCACGCCGGTTTCCACGACCGGATTGAATTTGGCTTTCATTGTGATGCGATCGCGGATTTCCTGCATGGCATCTTCCGGCAGGGTCGAAATGTCGAAGTTCTCCTGGATGCGGCGCGGGTTCGTGGAGGTGGTCAGGAAGGCGGTGCCGCGCTGCACCGCCCAGGCCAACAGAACTTGAGCTGGCGTTTTCTGCACGCGCTCGGCAATTGCGACGATGACCGGGTCGTCCAGAACTTTCGGCTCGAGCGCATGTCCGAGCGCCGCAAACGCCTGCAGCACAATCCCATGCTCCTTGCAGAACGCGAGCAGGTCCCATTCGGGGAGATAGGGATGGGATTCGACGTGCACGACGGCGGGTTTGATGCGCGCGCCGGCAACGATCTCGCGCACTTTCTCCAGGCTCACGTCGGATAAGCCGATCGACTTGCAGTGTCCCTCGTCGACAAGCCGCTCAAGCGCGCCCCACGTTTCGCCCAGCGTGACGCCCTTGTCGTAGATGACCTGACCTTGCGGGTCCCTTGGGTCCTGCTCGTCGCCGGGTTGAAACGCGAAGGGCGTGTGAATGATGTAGCAGTCGACGTAGTCGACCTGCAGCCGGCGGCGGCTGGCGTCGAAGGCAGGTTTGACCCGTTCCGGGCGATGATTGGTGTTCCATAGCTTCGTGCCGACGAATACGTCCCTCCGCCCAATCTTGCCGGCCTTGAACACCTCCTGCAGCGCGTCGCCCACCGCTTCTTCGTTGCGGTAGCGTTCCGCACAATCGAGGTTGCGAAATCCCACCTCCAACGCGGCCATGGTCGCTTGCTTGGTCGCGAGCGGATCGGGGATGAGCGTGCCAAAGCCGACCGCGGGCATCTCGCCAGCCCCGTTCGCGAGCGGAAACGTGGTGTAGCGAAGCGCGTCGGGTGTGGTCATGCTCATGCTCTCCGTTTGAAGCTGGCTCTGTGTCGACGCGCCCGTCAGAGTTGTGACGCCAGAACAGTTTGACCGTAGTGATCCCACTCGCGCACTCGCGGCACGCCATTTCGCCAACATCCTTGCTGAGATACCCGAGAGTGCCGCCGCGGTCGATGGCGGCCGTCAGATCAAGGCCCCGTCGTGGTTCCGATGCGGCTCCCTGGAAAAATTGCGGCCCAGTCGTTCTTCATGCTGACGACGGTCCACCCCCGCTTGGGCGCCGCGTCGAGCGCCTTGTCGAGCCGGCCGAAGGTGGAGTGGCGATCGTATGCGAACTCCCGCGTGGCATCATCGTGGTGCACGATCATTCCGAGCCGCCGCCCCGGGCCGGTCGTCGTCCATTCGAGCATCTCGAAGTCGCCGTCCGAATTGCCGAAAGCCGCGATCGGACGCTTGCCGATGAATTTCTGGATGCCTACGGGCTTGCCCGCCCCGTCATCGACGAAATCGACCTCGGGCAAGCGGACGATGGCGGGATCGTCAGCGCTCGAAACGTACTTCGACTTGATCGATGAGCCGATCACGTTTTCTGGCGGAATGCCGTAGGTCTTCTCCGTCCAGGGACGCATGAACTCGATGCCCCCGCCGGACACAATGAACACGTCGAATGCGTTCTCCTTGAGATAGGCGATGAGCTCCAGCATCGGCTCGTAGATCATTGCGGTGTCGAGCTTGCCGGTTTTCGGGTTTTTTGCTTCCGCGATCCAATCGGCGACGATCTTGGCGAATTCGATCGAGGTCATGCCGGCGTGCGTTGCCGCGACGATCTCGACAACTCCCTTCTCACCCGATGCGACGATGCCCTGCATATCGCCGGCGAGGACAGACTTGAACGGCTCGGTATCCTTCCATCCTGGATGGTCCGGCGCCAATGCCTTGACGCGGTCCAGCGCGAACGCCAGCTGCACGTACATCGGCTGCTCGCTCCACAGCGTTCCGTCGTTGTCGAAAGTGGCGACGCGGTCATTAGGGGCGACGTAATCGGGCGAGCCCTTCGTCGTCACGGCGGAAACGAAGTCGACGATCGCCTGCTTGGCCGGGCCATCGTTCCACGACGGGAGCGGGTCGGTTTGCGCGCGGGCGTCGGGTGTAAAGGAAAGCGCGCCAAGACCGGCGGCCGTCAGCGCAACCGCGCACATCCGCAGGAAGCTACGCCGAAGCATTGTTTCTCCGATACGCCTCGGCAGAAAAGGGGCCGGCGAGCCGCAGAGCATTATCAGTTGCCGGTGGGCAGGCCGATGTGGAACCCGTCCTTCGCCAGTTCCTCCTGGATGTACTTGAAGTTCTGATACCGGGAGATCGTGATGGGTCCGGTGTAGCTCTCACTTTGGAGTTTGCGAGGCGGGTACTGCACGTAGCTCTTCATGAGAGCGGCCACGGCGTCGTTGGCCGGAACGACCGCCCAGGTGTGCTCGGTGAAGTTGGTCATGAACGTGTCGTAGCGCTCCTGCGGGTCGGCCAGGAGATCGAAGACCTGCGGGATAGTCGCTACATAGCTTGAGGGACCTTTCCAGCCGAGGTTGGTGTCGACGGCGAGACCACCCGTCTTGGCGCCGTCGTCGCCGCGCAGGTTGAACACGTACTTGAAATTACCCACGCGCACGGCGCCCGGCGAGAGCTCGTCCTCGGTGAAGTAGAACCAGTCGCTGCGCGCCGACTTGCCGGTGCCGAGCCAAGCCGGCGTCATGTCATAGCTGTCGAATATGGTTGGCTGGCCGTCGCGGTCTTTCGTAGGCAGCGGCACGCCGCCGAGCGCGGCGAAGGTCGCCATCAGGTCGAGATTGCCAAGGATGTCGTCGTTGACGGTGCCACCCTTGATCTTGCCTGGCCAGCGAACCATCGTGGGGACGCGGTTCCCTCCTTCGCGCACGGTGCCCTTCGTGCCGCGGAACGGCGTGTAGCCGGCATCGGGATACACGTCCTGCCAGGCGCCGTTGTCGACGGTGTAGAAGACGACGGTGTTCTCGGCCAAGCCCAGCTCGTCCAGCTTGTTGAGGAGATTGCCGATCCTGGTATCGAGCTCGACGACCGAGTCCGCGTACTTCGATTTCGAAATCGATTTGTGAATGAAGTCGGGGTGGGGCAGGTTCGGCTGGTGGTTCTTCATGAAGTTGACGTTGATGAAGAACGGCGTGTCCTTGGACTTCGCGGCCGTCTCGAGGAACTCCGTCGCCGCCTTCTCGACGTAGGCGTCGAGAAAGGGAATGCCGACAACGCCCTTGTCCGGCGTATCCACGTACTCGCCGTTGACCTTGAAGTCTTCCTTCACTTCCCCGCCCGCGCTGCCGGACAGCGCGCCCTTGGTCACTCGCTGGAACATTGCGCGCAGTTCCGGGCTCATCTCCGGGAACCACTCAGGGTCGGCGTAGGTGTAAGCGTTGAGGTGGTAGAGGAAGGCATACTTCATCACGTCGTAGCCTTGGGCGTTGGGTAGCGCATAGTCGCTTTCGCCCAGGTGCCACTTGCCGGTGAAATACGTTTTGTAACCCGCTGTCTTCAGCACAGAGCCGAGCGTCCATTCGGCGTGGGGAAGTCCGCCGCCCTGGCCTTGGAAGGCGACCGTCGTCATGCCGCTGCGGTTGGGAATTCGCCCCGTCTGAATCGCGGCGCGGCCGGGCGTGCAGCTGGGTTGGCCGTAGTAGTTGGTGAAGAACATCCCTTCGCGCGCGAAGCGGTCGAAGTTGGGTGTCGGCATGCCGCGTGCGGCGCCGCCCAGGTACGGGCCAAGATCGCCCCAGCCTGTGTCGTCGGAGACGATCAAGAGGATGTTTGGCTTGCTTGCGCTGGCCGGCGATTTGGCGTCGGTCTGAGCGCTCGCGGGCGTACACAGAATGGCGCCGATGCATGCTGCCAGCGCCGAAGCCGCGATCCAGGACCTGCATGCCCTGTTGTGCGCTCCGGTCGGAGTCATATGCGTCAGGCTTCGCATCGGCCGTCCTCCTGCGTGAGGTATCGGACGATCCGTGCACCTGACTAATTAAGCAAACAATGTGCGCCGCCGCTTGTGCGCAGGGCATCAGAAGGGTTGGTGAGGCGCGAGTTAATCGCCTCAACGCATCTCGCAGCTAATCCGAATGGTTTCCCGCCATCCTTTTCGAAAGGGGGTGCGCTAGCGGTTGAGCGCCACGACGAGCGCTTTGGGGTTGCCGCCGTTCTCGCTGATGAAGTTCTGGAACAGGTTGTCCAGGAACGAGGTCATCCAGAAGCCGATGACCTGCGCATCGCGCACCTTGTAGGTCTGCTCGCGTTTCACCACGAGCCAGCGGATGTCATAGGTCTCGCCGGTCGACAGGGTGATACGGCTGTCGACGTAGGTGCCGCGCGCTTCCTCGTCCGCCTGTCCGGTCACGATGAAGCGGGCGACCGGGTACTTCGGCGCCTCCTTGGAGGCGTAGCGGGCGATGAAGTTGATCATGCCGTTGTAGTAGACGGGGCGCTGGTCGCGCGGCAGCACGCGCGCGTAGTCGCCGAGCGCGTTGAGGCCGATCGAGGGCACGTCGGCGTTGGCGTTGAGCACCATGGCGAATTGGGCGGAGGAGCCCGAGCGTGAGGCTGCGAGCAGCTCGTTGCCCACGCGCTTCATGTAGCCGGCGGGCGTTTCAGCTTGGGCGGCGGCGCTCATTGCCACGATCGCCAGGCCCGACAGCGCCAGCGCACGGGCGAACCCGGCGATGCTCCGCTGGGCGGATCGCGTCAGCACAGTGCTCATCATTACAAACGGCTCCCTCATTGGGACTGCGGACGTTCCGGGTCGTGTGCCTCTGCCGGCCGACCGTTGCCCCTTCAACTCAATAAGCCACGGCATGAGCGTTCTCGTCAAAGGTTGGCCGAGGATAAAGACGCTTTTTTGGAGAGACATGTGGTCCTGTTCAAAGCGACATGTTCGAGAGATATTCGTTCATGCGGGCGCGACATTCCGCCATGTCGTGGGGACAAAGTGTGGTAATTCCACCCCGAAACGATAGAGCGCGCTGGCCGGAATTTCCTTGTGGCTGACGAGGTTTGCGACGCGGTCCACCTCGTCCTGGGCGATTCTGGCGGCAAGGCTCAGCAGCACCGATTTCTCGCGCTTGGGGTGCACCAGAATCAACTCGTGGCGCGTGCCGGAGAGCGAAGCGCGCACGTGATGCGCGACGCCTGCATACGATCCGAGTGGCTGCGACCACGTCTTTGAACGAAAGCGTCCGTGCTCGGTGACCGTCACCGCGGCGTGGTCGATCTCAACCTCGCGCGAGAGCGTGAGGCGCACAAACAGCCGCCGCAGCGGCATTCCCAGCAGCCAGGCGAAGAACGCTACGGCCACAAGGATTTCGAGGCCGAGCATGGGGTGCAGCGCCACGATCGCGCGCGCTTCAGGCACGATTGCGGCTTGCACCATGATCATCATGGCGCCAACACCGATGGCGAGCGCGGCCGGCACCGCCAGCAGGCACATCAAGACGGCGCCCCAGTGGGAGCAGGTTTCGGTCAGCCGGAAGGGCAGCTCTACAGGCACCGGGGGTTCGACCCGATCGAAAATCGCCACGCGCATGTCTGGTGTTCGCCCCTCTGGAAGTCGCGATCCGAAGGTAGGAAAGGACGCTTACTTTCGGGTTAATCCACGTCCCAAAAATGATCGAATTCGGGGTTCTCGTTCCTTTCGCTTGACACATAAGCATATCTTTATATGTTCCAGGCAGGAGAAAAAGGCCGTGACTGGAACGTTCACCAGCGATGACATTGTCGCCGCGCTCAAGGCGGCAGCCGAGCCGACGCGCCTGCGCATCCTGTTGCTGCTGGCTGCGGGCGAGTTGAACGTCAAGGATCTGACCCAGATCCTGGGCCAGAGCCAGCCGCGTCTCAGCCGGCATCTGAAGCTTCTTGTCGAAGCGGGGCTCGTCGAGCGGTTTCGCGAAGGCAGCTGGGTCTATTTTCATGTATCCGACCGTACCGTCGGCGGACGCCTTGCGCTCGACGTTCTGGCGCTCGTCGATGACGCCGATGGGGCGGTGGTACGCGATCGGGAACGCGCCGAAGCCTTGAAGCGAGAGCGCGAGGCAACCGCACAGAGCTATTTCCGCACACACGCCGCCGATTGGGACCGCATTCGTTCGCTCTATGTGGCGGAGAGCGAGGTGGAAGCTGCGATGTCGAAGGCGCTGGGTCAGGGGCCTTTCAAGCTCTTCCTCGATTTGGGCACCGGCACCGGTCGCATCCTGGAATTGTTTGCGGACCGCTACGAGCGCGGGCTCGGCCTCGACGTCAATCAGGCCATGCTCGCGTATGCGCGCAGCAAGATGTCGAAAGGCGTCCTCGCAAACGCGCAGGTACGCCACGGCGACATCTATGCTTTGGCGCTGCCGGACGGCGTCGCCGATGCTGTCGTCATGCATCAGGTGCTGCATTTCCTTTCCGATCCGCCGCTCGCCATCCGCGAGGCGGCACGTGTGCTTGCGCCTGGCGGCCGGCTGCTTGTCGTCGATTTTGCCCCGCATAAGCTGGAATTCCTGCGCGAGAAGTTCGCCCACGAGCGGCTGGGTTTTGCGCCGGGCCAGGTCGGGGAGTGGCTGCGGGAAGCGGGTCTGGAGCAAATCGAGCAGCGCGACCTTGCTCCTGAGTCAAACTCGGACCACCAGAAACTGACGGTTTCGCTTTGGCTCGGCGAGCGCTCGCGCGCCGCGCGTTCGAAATCAGCGCAAGCGCGCGCCCTTGAGGAGGCCCCCTGATGGCGAATATGCCCGAGCGCAAGAGCCGCCTTGTCGGCTCCGGTGATATCGAAGTTTCTTTCGAGTTCTTCCCGCCAAAATCGGAGAAGATGGAGGCAGCGCTTTGGGGCGCGATCGAGCGGCTCGCGCCGCTGCGCCCGGAGTTCGTTTCAGTGACGTACGGAGCCGGCGGCTCCACCCGCGAGCGCACGCACGCAACCGTTTCACGTATCCTGCGGGAAACGGAGCTCAAGCCTGCTGCGCACCTCACCTGCGTTGCGGCGACGAAAGACGAGATCGACGAGGTCGCCCGTGGGTACTGGAATGAAGGTGTGCGCCACGTGGTGGCTCTTCGCGGCGATCCTGCCGGCGGACCTGGCACGCGCTATGAGCCACATTCGGGAGGCTACACGAATGCAGCCGATCTCGTTGCCGGGCTGAAGAAGATCGGCAATTTCGAGGTTTCCGTCGCGGGCTACCCCGAGAAGCATCCCGAGAGCTTCTCACCCGCGGCCGACATCGAGAATCTAAAGGCCAAGGTCGATGCCGGCGCCGACCGCATCATCACGCAGTTCGGTTTCGACAACGCGCACTATCTGCGTTTTCTCGAGCGTGCCCGTGCCGCCGGCATCTGGGTCCCGATCACGCCTGGCATCGTGCCCATTCACAATTTCAAGCAGGTCGCGGCCTTTGCGGCGCGCGCTGGCGCCAGCATGCCGTCCTGGCTGGCACGCAGGTTCGACGGGCTCGAAGACGACGCAGCCACCAGCCACCTCGTGGCTGCGGCGGCGGCGACGGAGCAGGTCATGGACCTCGTGGACGAGGGCGTGAAGAAGTTCCATTTCTACACGCTGAACCGCGCCGATCTCGTCTACGCGATATGCCACCTGTTGGGGCTGCGCCCACACGTGGGAACTGAGCCGGCGAAGGCACGTGCGGCGGTCTGAAGGAGATGATCATGAAACGCAAAGACAGCTACGCCGCGCTCGAAGCGGCCGCGAAGGACCGAATCCTGATCATCGATGGCGCGATGGGCACGATGATCCAACGCCACAAGCTGACCGAAGAAGGCTTCCGCGGCCCGCGCTTCAAGGATTGGCCGCGCGACGTCAAAGGCAACAACGATCTTCTCGTCCTGACCCAGCCGCAGATCATCGCCGAGATTCACGAGGCTTATCTCGATGCGGGCGCCGATATCCTCGAGACGAACACGTTCAACTCGCAATCAATCTCGCTCGCCGACTACGGCATGGAAGCGCTCGCCTACGAGATGAACGTTGCTGCCGCCCAGATTGCACGCGCCGCGGCCGACAAGTTCACGAAACAAAATCCCCAGAAGCCCCGCTTCGTCGCCGGCGCTGTCGGTCCGACCAATCGGACCGCTTCGCTCTCGCCCGACGTCAACAACCCAGGATTCCGCAACGTCGATTTCGATACCCTGCGCGAAGCCTACAAGGATCAGATCCGCGGCCTGATGGATGGCGGCGCCGACATTATCCTGATCGAGACTATATTCGATACGCTCAACGCCAAGGCGGCGGGCGTTGCGACGCTCGAGGTGTTCGAGGAGAAGGACCTT
The DNA here is from genome assembly GCA_963726795.1 of uncultured Alphaproteobacteria bacterium. Classification (GTDB taxonomy): domain Bacteria; phylum Pseudomonadota; class Alphaproteobacteria; order Rhizobiales; family Hyphomicrobiaceae; genus Hyphomicrobium_A. The sequence continues at coordinate 368,328 of CAVSDD010000006.1, forward strand.
GAGCTTCCGATCATGATCTCAGGGACGATCACCGACCTGTCGGGACGCACGCTTTCGGGGCAAACGCCGGAGGCCTTCTGGTACTCCATGCGTCACCTGAAACCCTTCTCCATAGGGCTTAACTGCGCGCTCGGCGCCGAACTGATGCGTCCCTATCTGGCGGAGCTCGCCGCGCACGCGGACGCACGAATCTCCGCCTATCCCAACGCCGGGTTGCCCAATGCCATGGGGGAATACGACGAAACCCCCCACGACATGGCCTGCCAGATGGAGCCATGGGCCAAGGACGGTATAGTGAACATCGTTGGCGGTTGCTGCGGGTCGACCCCTGAGCACATCAGGCATATAGCCGAACACGTCGCGGCGCACTCGCCGCACAAAATTCCCACACTTGCGCCAAGGATGCGTCTGTCGGGCCTGGAGCCGTTCGTTCATGGCTGAGGCGCGCCGAGCCGTTATGCTAGACAATAGCCGGGGGGCGCTAAATCTCCGGGACTGGGAAAGACGTCATGCGTGTGATCAAAATCGAGCTGCCGGCCACACTCAGTCCGGTGGACCCGGAGATAAGTCTGGCCTCAGACGAGATCAAAGCACAGCTCTACAAGGAGCTGGCCAACCTCGACAGCCAGATCAACGACACCGTGCGCGAGCGCGCGCGGTCCTATTTTCCGGAGGCCTACTCGGTTTTCGTACGCACCTTGCCCGATCCGGGCCGGGTTTCCGCCTCGACGCAGTTGTGGATCGTCGATCCCAATGTCCGCTGGCCGGCAGGATTGCTGACGCGCTCAGCATGGCAGATATTCATTCCAATTTTTGCCCACGTCGTGCGCGAGGCGATGACGAGCCAAATGCCGGGCGTCAAATTCCACATCAAAGAGCAGGACGCAAGGATCACAGTGCTGGCGCCAACGCGCAGCTACAAGGATCCCGTCATCCTCGTGATCGCCACGTTCCTGCTCACCACGGCCTTCTGGCTTCTTGTCCAACCGCATCTCGGGGGGTGGATGGGCGGATCGATACCAATTCCTATCCCGGTCCCGCGCTGAGTAGAGGGCGCGGTTTCCCTAAATGTTTGAACTTGCGCGGCGCGCTGCAGTTGCGGCGCGACGAGGGCGCGCGAGGAAGTGCACAAGGCGGCGGCGACACATGACAACAACAAGCGCGGCAATGAGCTTCATCAATGTTGGTGAGCGCACCAACGTCACGGGCTCGGCCAAATTTCGCAAGCTCATCGAGGCGAACGACTATGCGGCCGCGCTCAGCGTGGCACGCAGTCAGGTCGAGAACGGCGCACAGATCCTCGACGTCAACATGGACGAGGGGCTCCTCAACTCCGAGGAGGCGATGCAGACGTTCCTGAACCTCATCGCCTCGGAGCCCGATATCGCGCGCGTGCCGCTCATGATCGATTCTTCGAAGTGGAGCGTGATCGAGGCCGGCCTCAAGTGCGTGCAGGGCAAGGCGATCGTCAATTCCATCAGCCTCAAGGAGGGCGAGGAGCAGTTTCTCGCTCAAGCCAAGAAGGTGCAACGCTACGGCGCCGCCGTCGTCGTGATGGCGTTCGACGAGCAGGGGCAGGCCGACACCGCCGATCGCAAGGTCGCGATCTGCGAGCGCGCCTACAAGTTGCTGACCGAGGAGGTCGGCTTCCTGCCCGAGGACATCATCTTCGATCCCAACATCTTTGCGGTCGCGACCGGCATCGAGGAGCACAACGGCTACGGGATCGCCTACATCGAGGCGACGCGTCGCATCAAGGAGAAGATGCCGCTGGTGCACGTCTCGGGCGGCGTATCAAACCTGTCGTTTGCGTTCCGGGGCAACGAGCCCGTGCGCGAGGCCATGCACTCCGTCTTTCTCTATCACGCGATTCAAGCCGGCATGGATATGGGGATCGTCAACGCGGGTCAGCTCGCGCTCTACGACGACATCGATCCGGAGCTGCGCGAATTGTGCGAGGACGTGGTCCTTAATCGGCGTGCCGATGCGACGGACCGGCTGCTCGAGGCGGCGCAGAAGTTCAGGGGCGACGGCAGCGGAGCAAAGGCCAAGGAGAAGGATCTTTCCTGGCGTGAAGCCCACGTTCAGGAGCGGCTGACATATTCGCTGGTCCACGGCATTACCGACTTCATCGAGGCCGACACTGAGGAAGCGCGCCAGCAGGCGAAGAAGCCGTTGGAGGTGATCGAGGGCCCGCTCATGGCCGGCATGAACGTCGTCGGCGATTTGTTCGGCGCGGGCAAGATGTTCCTGCCGCAGGTCGTCAAGTCGGCGCGCGTCATGAAGCAGGCCGTCGCCTACCTGCAACCCTTTCTCGAAGCGGAGAAAAAAGCTTCCGGTCTCGACGCACGGCCGGCCGCCGGCAAGATCGTCATGGCGACCGTGAAAGGCGACGTGCACGACATCGGCAAGAACATCGTCGGCGTTGTTCTCCAGTGCAACAACTACCAGGTGATCGACCTCGGCGTGATGGTTCCGGCCGCCAAGATCCTCGAAACGGCACGCCGCGAGAAAGCCGATATTATCGGCCTGTCGGGGCTTATTACGCCGTCACTGGAGGAGATGTCGTTTGTTGCCTCCGAGATGGAGCGTGAGGGCTTCAAATGCCCGCTGCTGATCGGCGGGGCAACGACGAGCCGCGTGCATACGGCGGTCAAGATCAGCCCCAACTACGAGCGTGGGCAGGCGATCTATGTGCTCGATGCGAGCCGCGCAGTGGGTGTCGTCTCAAAGCTCTTGTCGGAGACCGACAGCCAACCCTACGTGCGCGACATCCGGACCGAATATGCCAAAGTTCGCGATGCGCACCAGCGCAGCGAGGCGAATAAGCGCCGCATCACGCTTGCAACAGCGCGCGCCAACAGGTTCGCGATTGACTGGGGCGCTTACAAGCCGCCCAAGCCGACGTTCCTCGGCGTGCGCTCCTTCGCCGATTACAATCTGGCCGAGCTTGTTCCTTACATCGACTGGACGCCCTTCTTCCAGGCCTGGGAGCTCACCGGCCGCTACCCGGCGATCCTCAAGGACAACAAGGTCGGAGTCGAAGCCCAGAAGCTGTTCAACGACGCGCAGGCGCTGCTGAAACGCATGATCGCCGAAAAATGGGTGAAGGCGTCGGGTGTGGTCGGCTTCTGGCCGGCGAACAGCTCAGGCGACGATATCCAGCTCTTCGCCGACGACGCGCGCAAGGAACCGCTTGCCGTGCTGCATACGCTGAGGCAGCAAATGGCGCGCGATCCCTCGCGTGATCGGGCACATACCGCGCTTTCGGATTTCGTCGCGCCACGCGAGACGGGACTTCACGACTACGTCGGGGGGTTTGCCGTAACCGCCGGTCTCGGTGAGGAAGCGGCGATTGAAGCGCATATTCCTGCCACCGACGACTACAGCCGCATCATCGCGAAGGCGCTTTCCGATCGCCTCGCCGAGGCCTTCGCCGAGCGCCTGCATGAGCGCGTTCGCAAGGAGCTGTGGGGCTATGCCACGGCAGAGCGAATTTCAAACGAAGACTTGATCTTGGAGAAGTATCGCGGCATCCGCCCGGCGCCCGGGTATCCTGCACAACCCGATCACACCGAGAAGGCGACGCTGTGGACTCTGATGGACGTGGAGGCCGCGACAGGGATCACCATCACCGAGAGCTACGCGATGTGGCCGGGTGCATCGGTCTCCGGCATTTACCTGTCGCACCCCGACAGCCATTACTTCGGCGTGGGCAAGGTTGAGCGTGACCAGGTGGAGGACTACGCGCGACGCAAAGGGTGGACGATCGTCGAGGCGGAGCGCTGGCTCGCGCCCGTTTTGAACTACGATCCGCGCTCGCTGCGCGACGCCGCCGCCTGATCCACCTCGATCCAACGCTGAAAATGCCGAAGGCGCGGACATCATCCGCGCCTTCTTTGTATTGTCCGGGATTGCTTGCTACGCCGTCCCGAGGCGGGGGGTGAACCTGGAACGGGGAGAACTGCCTGTCGTGTAGGGCGTACTTCTCAGACGATGCCGAACACGATGGCAGCGATGAAGCCGAAAGACAGAAGTGCAGCAAGCACGTTCAGTCGCATCGTGAGTTCCATCGTTGCCTCCATTGCCGGTCGCCTTGGTTGGCGACTCCTGCGCGCGGTTCGCTCCGCGCTTCCATGAAGCTATGAGTCGACTGCGTGCGTTGCCAAGCGAAAAAGTTTTTGCAGTGCGGGAGCATGATCAGTTTCTAGTCGAATGCGATCAAAGTCTGCGCAGAGGCATGCGGGCGACACCGCGGTGTGTTCGAATTGCCCATCACGTGATGTCCCTCCTGCTTGCGCCACGAGCAGATGAGCAGAAATACATCACGTGTCGTGCGAGACGGTTGCCGAGTAGAGTCTTCGCGGGTGCTGCGACGCGAAACAAAATTCCGGTATGACTTTTGACGCGACGAAGCGTTTCTAGAGTCGCTTACGCAACAATAGCTCCGTGCGACCATCGCGAACGAGATCCGGCAGGGAAGCCACGAGCGCAAAGCCGTGCGTCTCATAGAACCGGATGGCATCGACATTGAAGTCGCTGGCAGCGACCCAGAGATTGCGCTCACTGCCACAGCGCGCCTCGCTTTCGATCCAGCCGAGCACGCTCGCACCCAGTCCGCGGCGCTGGAACTCGGGCAGTACGCCGAGGAACTGTACGTAAGGCCCGCGCAGCCAGTTGAGACGCAGGGCTGCCGCGCCGGCAAGCTCACCGCCGGACCAGACGGCAAAGCGCGGCGCGCCGGCTTCCTCGGTCGCGAAGTACTTTTCGAGCAACGAGGCCGGATAGGGATAGCGCGCCCAGGGATTGATCGCGGCAAATCCCGCGCCGAGCCGCTCAGCGTGCTCGGCACTCAATGGTTCGAGCACGAGTGATTGATCGCCGGCGGTCCGACTTGCGATCTCATGGCGCCTCGCCGCAAACGGGTGAGAGGTCATTGGTGGACCGTGGCGTTCCACCCGGCACTGGATTGCGTACGATGTGCGAGCAGGAAATCGTAGCGGTCCGTATCACCGGGGCGGTTGTCGTAGCAGCGTTGCTCGATCACCGGTCTGCCCGCCCCGAGAAGCTCGGAGACGGTGACGAACTCGAAACCCTTCGCGCGCAACTTCGGGATCGCAAGCGCAAGCCCCTCGGCCGTGTGCCATCCCCGACCGTTGGCATGCGACACGACGATTGAGCCCGGCCGCGCGCGGCGCAGCATCGTCTGCGCGATGGCATTCGCCGATGTGGCAGGCGTGGGATCGCCGGTCGCAACGTCCCATTGGATCGCCGTTAGCCCCAGCTTGTTGACGGCATCGATCGACGCGCCATTACAGGCGCCAAAAGGAAAGCGGAACAGCGTTGGAGCGGTGGCCACGGCGTTCATCGCAGTCGGATGCTCGCGCGCACACTGCGCTTTGCTCAGCCCGGCGCGGATCGCGGCGTACGCCCGCTGCGGTCCTGAAATCTCGTCTGCCAAGCGCGTGCCGGTGAGCTGGCGCAGATTGCGGTGCGCTTCCGAGTGGTTGGCGGTTTCGAACAATGGATCAGCCATCAATTGGCGAGCGCGTTCCTCGTGCGAGCGCAGCCATTTGCCTCCTGCAAAGAACGTCGCCTTGACGCTCTCTTTGCGCAGATAGTCGACGACAGCGCCGTCGTAGCCGGCAACCTCGCCAGTCTGCTCGCACAAATCGAAGGTCAGCGCGATCAGCTTGCGACCGGGCGGGAGAACGACGCGGCGGATGACGCCATGCGGCACACTCGCTACCGGCGCATTCATTGCGAATGGGTCGACCGGCGGCGGCTTGTCGAAATCACGGATGCCTTTGCGCGGCAGTTTTTCTGCAGCCTGTTCCCGCAAGCGCCGCTGGCGCCCAGCAGGCGTTGACAAGTGATTGCGTGTCATCAGCGATGGCCGCCGCAGGCCACAATATCGCTGCTACTGCAGCTATCAGCGACGGCAAGCGATCCGGACGACGCATGGCGGGGCCTTTCAGCGTCCTTCAAACCGTGGCTTGCGCTTTTCGAGAAATGCGCGCCGGCCCTCAGCGTAATCGGCGCTGTCAAAGCATGCGTCGACCGCTGCGTCGAGCGCGCTCGTGTCAGGTGTCTCAGGATGACGGACCAGCGTATCGATCGTGAGCTTGGCGGCGCGCACGGTGAGTGGCGCGTTGGCTGCGATCTCGTCGGCGATTGCGCTGACCTGCGCTTGTAGCTCAGTTGCCGGCACCAGCGAATTCACCAGACCCATGGCCAGCGCATCCTCGGCTTTGAAGCGGCGCGCGGTGAACAGCATCTCCTTGGCGCGCGCCGAGGGGATGGCCGCGAGCAGGGGGCGCACCCATCGAGCATTGTATCCCAGGCCGAGCTTGGCTGCTGGAATGGCGAATTCCGATTTATCGTCGGCGAGACGGATATCGGTGCACAAGGCGAGCCCCAATCCGCCGCCCAGGCAGAAGCCATGGATCATGGCGATCGTCGGCTTGCTGCAGCCGCTGAGCGCGTTGAACGCGGCATCGTTCAGCGCATCGTACTCGATTGCGTTGGAGCCGGCGCGCGCGGTTTCGAATTCCGAGATATCGGCCCCGGCCGAGAACGCCCTTTCGCCCTCGCCGCGCAGGACGATGACGCGTACCGACGAGTCGCCTTCGGCTTGCGTAATGAGCTCGGGAAGCTGCCGCCACATGGCCGCGGTAAGCGCGTTCATGCGCGCTTTGTTGTCGATGACAATAGTCGCAATCGCGCCGGTGCGAAGAAGCCGCAGGGAAGGGGATTGAATGTCTGACTGCATAAGTAATTGTGCCTTTTGCGATCTGGCAGGAGCGGCGCGCGGTTACGGATTGGCCGCAGCCGAAGCTTTAAGCTAATGGCGGAGAATTCGTCTCCTGTAGACGTTGACGCGGGACCGGCATCTTTGTACCCCGGTCGGGCCGGATGCCCCTGCCGGGCACATCCGGACAGACGATACGCTCAAGGAGCGATCCTATGGCAACCAGGACCCGATCGGCGGCCGAGGGCCAAGTCAGAGCATACGATCCGATCTGGTCGGAGATCCGCAAGGAAGCCCAGGCGGCGATGACCGCGGAGCCGGCGCTCGGAAGCTTTGTGCACGCAACCGTGCTCAGCCACGGGCGGCTGGAGGATTCCATCTGCCACCGTCTGGCGCAGCGGCTCGACGACTCCGACGTCGACAAGGTTCTGCTCAATCAGACATTCGTCGAGCTGCTCGGCTCGCATCAGGACCTTGGCGCAACGTTTCGCGCCGATCTCGCTGCCGTGTTCGATCGCGATCCCGCGTGCAACCGGTACCTGGAGCCGCTGCTCTACTTCAAGGGCTTCCATTCGCTCGTCGCTTACCGTTTCGCCAATGCGCTTTGGCACGATGGGCGCCGAGACTTTGCTCTCTTTCTGCAGAGCAAGGCTTCGCGCACCTTCGCCGTCGACATTCACCCCGCTGCCCGCTTCGGCCAGGGGATCATGATCGATCACGCCACCGGGGTCGTCGTGGGCGAGACGGCGGTCGTCGGCAACAATTGCTCATTCCTGCACGGCGTCACCCTCGGCGGCAGCGGCAAGGAGACGGGCGATCGCCATCCCAAGATCGGCGAGAATGTCTTGATCGGCGCCGGCGCCAAAGTTCTCGGCAACATCACCGTGGGTGACGGATCGCGCATCGCGGCCGGCAGCGTCGTATTGATCAACGTTCCACCGCACGTGACCGTTGCCGGCGTTCCAGCCAAGGTTGTGGGATCGGCCGGTTGCGCCGAGCCGGCTCTCGAGATGGAGCAAACCTGGGTCGACGATTTCGGCGGCCTCTGACATCGAGCGCACGATCAGTTTTATCGGCGCGAGCCGCGCATAGGGAGAATTGAACGGTGAATAAAGACGAACTCGGGCGCCTGCAGGCCTACCTGCGCAAGACCTTCGGCACGAAGTCCTTGGAAGTGCGCGCGCGCGCAAAGAAAGAAGATTCCGCCGAGGTCTTCATCGGGGATGAGTTCATCGCGGTGCTCTTTCGCGAGGAGGAGGACGGCGAAGTCTCCTACCAGTTCCAGATGGCCATCCTCGATCTCGACCTCGAAGGCGTTTGAGAGCCGAGGGACGCCAATGTCGCTGTACGAGCTCGACGGCACGCGCGTCTCCACGCCGGGTGCCGGCCGCTACTGGGTGGCGCCGACGGCGGTTCTCATCGGCAAGGTCATACTGGAAGAGGACGCGAGCGTCTGGTTCGGCAGCGTCCTGCGCGGCGACAACGAGCCGATCAAGGTCGGCGCACGTTCCAATATCCAGGAAAACTGTGTGCTGCACACTGATCCGGGATTTCCCCTGACGATCGCCGAAGGTTGCACGATAGGCCACATGGTGATGCTGCACGGCTGCACGATCGGTCGCGGCAGCCTGATCGGGATTGGCTCGATCATTCTCAACGGCGCTCGCATCGGCGAGGAATGCCTGATCGGCGCGAATACCCTCATCCCCGAGGGCAAGGAGATACCGCCCCGCTCTATGGTGCTGGGCTCACCCGGCAAGATCGTGCGGCAGCTCACAGACGAAGATGCGGCGCGCTTTGGTGCCGCGGCGGGTCGCTACGTCAAGAACTGGCAGCGCTTCGCGCAGGGGCTCAAGCCACAGACGTAAGTTGCCAGTGTGCGGCAACCTACTGGTCGAGCTCCAGCCCGGTGAGCGCGGTCGCGGGAGCGCTCTGACGCGTATCCAGCGCAACCCAAACACGCGGGTTGAGGTAGGACTGGCGCATCACGTAGTCGTAGGGAGTCTTGTTCCAGGTGCGGATTTCGTCGGTCTTGTTGTCGAGGATGTAGTCGCCCTGCATCGTGCGAGCGGTGAGCACCGCGTGGCCCTCGCCCTTCTCGTCGCGGACCACCGTCATGAGCATCGCACTCACGGGCCAGCCTTTGCCGATCAGATCGTGCCGCTTCAATAACGCGTAGTCCTCGCAATCGCCGCGCGTGGTGGGTAGCGTCCACCACTCGTTGACGCCATACACCTCGAGGTCGGTGGCGGGCGCGATGGTGTGGTTCACCATGCGGTTGATCTCGTCGAGCTCCTTGAGACGCGCCGGCGAAGCGTCAAAGCGCGCCTCCTGGCCGTGATCGGCGCCGCACTCTTTCGGCATCTCCTCGCAAAAGCGCACGAAGCCGTGCGGCGGCTGTGCGGGGCCAAAGATGCGCATGAAGGCCGTGCCGCGGGCGGCGGGCCGTTCGATGGGCTCAGCGGGAGGGAAAGCTGAGACGTCTTGCGCGCCGACCTGCGTTGCCGCGAGCATCCCGGCGAGGAGAACGATGACGCTAAATTGGACCCGCTGCATGACAAGAAACCCCGTAACGCTTTCAACTTAAGCTACCTGAGAGAACTCGATTTACCCTGAAGTGCTGCGCCGCGATTTGAGTGAAAAAGCTGGCGGTTCGTTCACCTTTGCGGACCGTCCTTGCGCACGTAACGCTCGAAGGCGGCCGCGTCTTCCTGCTGATTAATGAACTCAACACCGATCCCATCGTCGTGGTGGCGTACGACGGTGGCGCGTTTTCCCTGGAGGATAACTTCACTGCCGATTTCAGGGCGCGCGGCTACTGCGATCGAGGCTCCGCTGTGCGAGACGTCAAGGACGGGACACTCGAAAGACGTTCCGTCAATCAACAGCAGCGTGGACATCTCGTTGCATGACAAACGCGGGTAAAGGCGCTCTTCCGTCTCGGGGATCGCATCCTGCTCGGAAAGACGTAGAATTTGCGCAGCAATTTTTTCACGCTTGCGCTGGGTGGCGGTTATGCTCATGGCGAAGCCGCCGTCGAAGCGCCGCGTAACGCTGCCTTCGAGCCCGCCGAGATGTAGCATGTACACGATGACGTGCTCCCCCACCGAGAGGAGTGCGGGCGTCGTCATGGCCGCGCCGACGACCGAGATATCTTTGAGGCGGCAAGGATAGTCGAGCTTGTCGGCCCGCATGAAGCGGCCCGGCAGGTCGAGAGGATAGCGCGGATAGCTGCGTCGCTCAGCTGCGCCCGGCCGTCCAACGTCGGCCGAATACGGCCGCAAAGGAGCCGAACTCCTGGAAGACATGAGCAAATCCTGCGATTTGACCGCTACTCGGTCGCAGCTGTGCGCGAGCCAAACTCAACGCGTACACACTGGCTCTGTTCCAGAACGGAATATGCAGTAAGGGCTCTTAATGAAGGGCTAACCAGCGCTCCATTTTCGGCAATCTCAAGTCGCTTAGAAGAAAAGTGGTGGAGAGCTTTGGCTCTCAGCTTTTGTCGTACTCCGAGCCGCTGCGGCCGCCATCGACGACCCGGAACTGGCGCCGTTGCGAGCGCACGATGCGGGCCGGCCGTTCCCGCAGCACATCGGGGGCGCGGTCGTCCAAGGTGCGCTCGTCGGGTATGCGGGTGATCGTGGACCGCGGATCGCGCGAGGGCCAGACGAGTTCGTTGGCGATAATTGCTTTGCTGCGGATCGGTCTCTCCGCGAGCCATGCCGGCGTCGACAGCGGCGACAGCGCGCCCAGCACGCGGCTTATCGTTCGCGTCGAGTGCATGAGCGGCAACAGCAACACCTCGCACTCGACGGTCTCGGCGTCGAAGGCGCCGAGCTTCACGTAGAGGTTCAGCACCGCACCTTGATTGCTCATCACTGAGACCTGCCTAAGCAGGGACATGCGATCCTTGAGCGTCCAGCCATCGAGGAAATTGGTACCGCGCAGTTCGCTGCCGAATATTTCGCAGATGCGCGTGCCGGCCAGCCGATAACGCAGCGTTTCGGAATCGATGTGTTCCAGAATGAAGGTGTGAGGGAGGAGACCGCTGATCCTCGACGGATCGATCTCGAACCGCTGCGGGGCGATCCGCTCGGCGCGGACGCTGTCCCAATAAGCAAAGAGCGCTCTGCTGGTCTTGTGCTTCATGTCTTTGCCGAGCCTTTAGGCGCCGCGCAGGCGCGGAAATGGTTGGTTGGGTTGTGTGCCGGAACGAGACACTTTGCTCATTGCGCCACTTGCTTGGGGGACAAGGAGCAGCATCCGTGCCACGCTGACGGCAGTGCCTTGGCGACCACGAACATGGTTGCTGCGCCCGACCGCGCCCGTTAATTGTGGCGCCCCCGGTGAGGGCGGATAACGGGAGTGACGGGTGCAGCGACATGAGCCGATGTTCAATGTGCCGGGCGCGGTGATGGGCGTAATCGCCGTACTCGTCGGCGTTCACGCATCAATCACTTTACTTCCAGAGATGTGGTCGACTTGGCTTGAAATTGCGCTCGCATTCATTCCCGCGCGCTATGCAAACTTTCCCGAAGCAATCCCCGGAGGCGACGTTGCCTCGGTAACGTCATTTCTCACCTACGCGTTTGTGCACGCGAGTGTGATGCATCTTGTCATCAACTCTGTATGGCTTTTGGCATTTGGCGGCGCGATCGCAAATCGCCTGGGGACGAAGCCGTTTCTGCTTTTCTCGGCGCTGTGCGCGATTGCTGGAGCGGTGTTGTTCCTGGTCTTTAACTTTGGGTTGCCGGTGCCAATGGTCGGTGCATCGGGAGCCGTCTCGGGAATGATGGGAGGCACGATGCGCTTCCTTTTCGTCACCATGGACGGCGAAGGTTTGCGTGCACTGCGGGACAATCCGCGTGCAGTGCAACTTATGCCCTTGCGCCAGGCCGTGTTCGACCGGCGGGTGCTCGCGGTCTCGGGCGCATTTGTCGTGGCAAATATTCTGGCGGTCTACGGGATGGGCGGTGTGAGTGCCGGTGGCATCGCGTGGGAGGCGCATCTCGGCGGCTATTTCGCTGGGCTCCTATCGTTCGGATTGTTCGAGCCGCCGCGAACGGCCGTTCACCAGAGCGCTTAATGGCAAACTGAGTTCTTGCCTCTCGACCACGCTTGCAGCACGATGAAATTGCCGGGAGTGCCATTCGAGCGGCTCGGCCAAAAGATGTCTTCTCGCGTGACCGTACGGAACGTAATGCGTCGGCAGGCGTAGCAGGATGAAAAGCTGCATCCTTGGATGCAGTGGGAGGAAGGCAATGAACATTGCTCAGATCTTGAAGTCGAAAGGGAGGGCAGTCGCCACCGCGCGCCCCGACGCGACTCTTGGAGAGATCATAAGCAAGCTCGCGCAGAAAAGGATCGGCGCGATCGTGATCGTGGGAGACAACGGCGAGGTCGCCGGCATTCTGTCGGAGCGCGACGTGATCCGTCGTTTGGGCGAGCGTGGCGCAGAGGCGTTGCAGGAGCCGGCATCGCAGATCATGACGGCGGCTGTGATCACCTGTCAGGAATCGAGCACGCTCGATGAGCTGATGGAGCTGATGACGCAAGGCCGCTTCAGGCATGTGCCTGTTATCGAAGACGGTGCATTGGTCGGCATCGTCTCCATCGGCGATATCGTCAAGAACCACATCGCTGAGGTGGAGATGGAAGTCACCGCGATGCGCGGTTACTTTGCCACGGGCTGACGCTCCAAAAGAGCTGCGTAGGCAGCGATCGCTTTCGCCGCACGCGCCTGTTCAAGCGATCTCAACCACGCCCGCCTCGTAGGCCGGGGCGTAGCGACGTGCGTCGATCTCGCGGTGCATGTCGGCGAGGCTGCGCTTGGCGGCCTCTTCGCCCCGCGCGATCAGCTCCTCGGCGCGGTGGAAATCGAACAGGCCGAATTCAGAGAGCCGCAGGTTGATCATCGCATCCGGCGGATCGCCGGCAAGGCGCGAGCGCGCGATGCGGTCCTGCACGATGTTGAAAGCCTCCACCATCACCTTGGAGATTCCCGGAGCGGATTCGCCGCGGCCGAAGAGTTGACGCTGGAGCAGTCGGCGCACGGCGCGGCCGTTCTTCCCTGGAATCGTCTCGGGCTCCTGTTGAACAGGTTCCACCGCGACCTCGGGCTCGAAGTGCGGGTCGATCGTGCCGCGCCCGCAGATGTCGAAGTTGAGGTTGACCGCGATGACGTAGCGCGCGCCGTGAGCGCGACAGACTGAAACGGGGATTGGATTGACGAGCGCGCCGTCGAACAGCCAGCGGCCGTTGATTTTTACGGGTCGGAAAATGCCTGGCAGCGCGTAGGACGCGCGCACGGCGTCGACGAGGCAACCGCGCGACAGCCAGATCTCATGCCCGGTGCCGATCTCGGTGGCTACAGCCGTGAACCGCGGGTCGAGATCCTCGATGGCGAGATCGCCGAGCTGATGCCCGAGCCGATCACAGAGGCGCTGGCCGTTGATCAGTCCAGTTCCGGCCAGATTGAAGTCGAGATAGCCGAACACTCGGCGGCGGGTGAGGCTGCGCGCGAAGTCCTCGATCGCGTCGAGATGTCCAGCCGCGTGGCAGGCACCGACGACGGCGCCGATCGACGTGCCAACGATGATGTCGGGCTTAACACCGGCCTGAACCAGTGCCTTTATGACACCGATATGGGCCCAACCGCGGGCGGCGCCGCCGCCGAGCGCCAGGCCGATTTTTGTCTTCGCCATTCCCGGTCACCCGTCTTTCATCGCGCTTTATCGTTGGTTCATGTCGCGACAAGTGCCGTTTATGGACAGTTGTCTTCTCGACATAAACGTTTGAAGAAGGCGAATCGTGCCGCGTCCGAGGATAAATATAAGCGCGGAAGTTTAAGCTTACACTAGTCCCCGCCATCACACTTTGACGTAGGCAAGCCGTTTGCGACGCAGCATGCGGCGCTATGCGTTTTCGCTGGGGCTGAGCTTTGTGGCGGCACTGGGTTTTACGCCCAGCGAGACCGAGCGGTAAAAGCAGCTGCGGGCGCCCGTGTGACAGGCCTTGCCATCACCCTCGACGCCGACGCGCAGCCACACCACGTCCTGGTCGCAGTCGACGCGCATCTCTGCAACCGCCAGCAGGTTGCCGCTTTCTTCGCCCTTTTTCCAAAGCGCGCCGCGCGAGCGGCTCCAGAAGTGCGCAAGCTTCGTCTCGATCGTCAGGGTGAGCGCCTGCGCATTCATCCACGCAAACATCAAGACCTCGCCCGAGCCGGCATCGGTGACGATCGCGGGTATGAGACCGTCGGCGTCGAATTTCGGCTGGAGCTCGAGCGAGCTTTCGATCGCCTCTTTCGAGCCGCGCGGCGCAAAACTATCTGATTTCGTTTTCGACATCTGTCCGACTTTAAAATGCGCACTTAGAAACTGGGATCGCGCGCTTCGCCCTGCACCGCTTGCAGAAAGCGCTCACGCCAATCCTGGCTTGTTTCGAATACGCCGGTGAAATGCGTCGTAACCATTATCGCCGCCGGCTGGTTCACCGCGCGCAGCGTCATGCACTGATGCCTGGCGCGGATCATGACGGCGACGCCCTTTGGCGCGAGCTCGTTCTGGATCGTGTTCGCGATCTGCGCGGTGAGCAATTCCTGCACCTGCAGGCGGTGCGCGAAGATATCGACGACGCGGGCAAGCCGCGACAGCCCGACGACGCGGCGATCGGGAACATAGGCTACGTGCGCTGTCCCGACGAACGGTGCGATGTGGTGCTCGCAATGGCTCTCGAGACGCACGTCGCGCAACAGGATCATGTCCTGATAGCCCGAGACGTCCTCGAAGGTGCGCGCAAGCTCGCCCGCGGGATCCTCGCCATAACCGCAAAAGCGCTCTTCGAAGGCGGCCGCGACACGTCGCGGGGTGTCGATCAAGCCGGAGCGTTCGGGATCATCGCCGGCCCAGGCCAGCAGCGTGCGCACCGCGGCCTCGGCTTCCTCGCGCGATGGCCGCGCTTTGGCCGGCACACCGGGGATTACGCCACGGCTTGGCAGGTCCAGCTTGATGCCGGGGGCTTTCTTCACTGCAACGCTCCTCACGGGCGGCGTGTCGCGCCCCAGGGCGGGCGGGTGCAACATTGGCTGCCAGCCCTATATTATCGGGACGCGGTTACGAATAGGGAAGGGCGGGCGCCCAAAACGTGGGTGTCCGGGCAGAGAGGTTTCCGGGCTGACATGGCGGAACTGGACGAGATCTACAACACGAAGCTGCTAGAGCTGGCGGCGCATATCCCGCTGGTTGAGCGGCTTTCCGAGCCCGATGCCTCAGCGACGGCCCATTCCAAGCTGTGCGGCTCGACCGTCAGCATTGACCTCAAGATGAGCGGCGACACGGTTTCCGGCTACGGCCAGACGGTCAAAGCCTGCCTGCTCGGACAGGCGACCGCATCGATCGTCGGGCGGCACCTGATCGGTGCAACCTCGCAGGAGGTGCGCGAAGCTGCCGCCCAGATGCGCCGCATGCTGAAGGAGAACGGCCACGCGCCTGGCGGGCGTTTTGCCGAGCTGGCCCTGATGGAGCCGGTGCGGCACTACAAGGCACGGCACGGGTCGGTGCTGCTCACGTTCGATGCGCTCGAGACGGCGATTGCCGAGATCGAGCAGAAGCGCGCGAACGCCGAGAGCGTTGGCAAGGCCGATGCTGCCCAGTCCTGATCGGGGCCTGATCGGGGCCTAATCCGGGCCTGCACGAAATCGGGGGAGGAAAGCATGACGGTGATACGCGATCCGCAAAAGGTCGAGGCGCGACGCTCAACGGGTTATCCCGCGCCCTTCGCGAAGGATGTCGAGGGGCGCATCAAGCGCGCGCTCGGCAACGCGGGCGGTCTTACGCAGTTTGGCGTCAACCTGACGACGCTCGAGCCCGGCGCGATGTCGGCGCAGCGCCACTGGCACCGCACGGAGGATGAGTTCGTCTACATTCTCCAAGGCGAGCTGATCCTTATCACGGACGCGGGCGAGCAGACGCTGGGTCCGGGGATGGCCGCGGCCTTTCCCGCCGGCAAGCCGGACGGCCACCACCTCGTCAATCGCGCAAGCGCGCCGGCCACGTATCTCGAGATCGGCACCCGCTCTGTCGACGATGATGCGGTCTATCCCGATATCGACTTGCTGTGTGAGAAGCGCGCGGGTGCGTTTCGCTTTCTGCACAAAACGGGCGATCCTTACGAATGAGGGGCGCCAGCAATTGAGAGTGCCGGGCAAATGAGCCTCGCCGCCGCAATCCTGAAGGCGCCGATCCACATCTATCGGTGGACATTGAAGCCGTATGTGGGGTGGGACTGCCGCCACCAGCCGACCTGCTCGGAGTATGCGCTGGACTCCATCGATGCGAACGGTGCCTGGCGCGGCTTCTGGCTCACGGTCTCGCGGCTGTCGCGCTGCCACCCCTGGGGCTCGCGCGGCTTCGACCCGGTTCCCGACATTCGCGCCGAGCGGCATGCGCTCGCGCCGTGGCGGTACGGCCGTTGGCGGGGCACATCCTCGTAGGACGACACGGCCGGACCGTCGCAAAAACGGAGGCTGTTGGAACGCAAGCGTCAGGCGGGGCGCTCGCTGCGCGCTGGGTCCTCGGGACAAGCCCGAGGATGACACTTATTGAGGTCAGGCGGCGGCCGACTGGAGTGCGCTCGCGACCTCTTCGGCATCGCCGACCCAGGGGCCCGGCCGACCGAGCAGGTAGCCTTGCGCTTCGTCACAGCTCTCCCGCTTCAGAATGGCGAACTGATCGAGCGTTTCGACGCCTTCGGCCAGAACCGAAATGTCGAGCGACCTGCCGAGCGCCATGACGGCGCGAAAGATGGCGAGAGACTGCGCACTGTGCTCGATTTCGCGCATGAACGAACGATCGAGCTTGATCTTGTCGAAGGGAAACGAGCGCAGGGTGTCGAGCGAGGAATAGCCGGTTCCGAAATCGTCGATGGCGATGGTGACGCCGAGCGCCTGCACGCGGCGCAACTGATGGAGCGTGCGCTCCTTGTTGACGATGATCGCCGTCTCGGTGATCTCGAGCTCGAGGCGCTCGGGCGGAAGGCCGGTCTCGCGCAAGATCTCGGTCACCTTTTGTGCAAGGTCGGTATAGTTCAACTGAATGGCCGAGATGTTGACCGCGATCTTGTGCGGTGTTTCCCAGGTGGCCGCTTCGGCGCACGCGGTTCTCAACACCCAGTCGCCGATGACCCCGATTGATCCTGTTTCCTCGGCGATCGGGATGAATTCCGTTGGGGGGACGCGCCCGCGCTGAGGATGATTCCAGCGCAGCAGCACCTCGTAGCCGCACACCTTGCTCGTCGCGACGACCGTTTGCACCTGGTAGTGGAGCTCCAGCTCGCCCCGCTCGACAGCCTGACGCAGGCTCAGCGCAAGGATGCGGCGATCGCGCTGACGCTGATCCATGTCCGGCTCGTAGAAGCAGACGGCGCGCGAGGCGTCGGACTTGGCGCGATACATGGCCAGGTCCGCGTTGCTGACGAGCCGCTCGGGCTCGCTGGTGTCGGCGGGGTAGATCGATACTCCGATGCTCGCGCCGAGCACCGTTTCAAGGTCGTCGACGTGCATCGGCGTGAACACGGTGGCCTTGATGCGGTTTATAAAATCGTCGAGCGCGCTCTGGTGGCGGAATAGCTTTATCGCCATGAACTCATCGCCGCCGATGCGCGCCACGAACTCATCGCGGCCGAGCGCGCCCGTAAATCGCTCGGCAATCGCTTTGAGGGCGAGGTCGCCGGCTTCGTGTCCGCGCAGATCGTTGATCTCCTTGAAGTTGTCGAGATCGAGTGCAGCGACTGCCACGAAGTGATGGGTCGATTTGGCGCGATCCAAATATTCGGCCAGCGTAGCTATGAAGTTGGCGCGGTTCGGCAGGCCGGTCAGGATATCGAAATGCGCGAGTTTCTGCAGGCGCTGTACGGTCTCCCAGTTCGCGCTCGTGTCGATCAGGCGGCTGATGACGCCGGTCGCGACGACGAGCAGCCCGACCGCGGCGATCGCCACCGCCATCGTGTGCAGCTCGCGGCTCTCGATGATGTCGGCGCCGGTTACGAACGGGGTCACGGTGATCGCCGTCATGCCGGTGAAGTGCAGGAGAAGTATCGAGCCGACCAGCAGCGCGAGCGCCGCGTATTGAGCATGCTCGAAACGACCACGGGCGAAGACGTGAAGCGCCAAGCCCGACAGGACGAGGGAAAAGACGGCGGAGGCTGCGACGTAGCCGAGGTTCCACTCGACGAGGCCGTCGACGTGGTAGGCCGACATGCCCATGTAGTGCATGAGGGTCACGGCAAGCCCGATGACCGCGCCGCCGATCAGCGGGAAGGCGGATATCTCCTTGCGCAGCGCCAGGTGGATGCCGATAGCGGCGCCGGCAACGGCGACGAAGAACGACCCCAGCGTCAGCAGCGGATCATAGGTGACGGGCGCCTTTACGTCGTAGGCCAGCATGGCGATGAAGTGCGTGCACCAGGCTGCGCTGCCGAATGCCACCGCCGAGAGGAAGGTCCAGCCGGCTTTCTGGATCGCATTGCGTTCGCCCGCGCGCTTGATGAGATCGAAAGCGACCCAGCAGCCGGCTATGCAAACAACGCCGGCGAGGAGCACCAGCCACAGGTTATGCTCTGTGGTGATGCAGGACAGGACGCTCATGGGAAAGCCGTCTCCGGGTAACGCTAGGACACTGATCGGTCGGGTTAAAGCTAGACACCCATGGTTTCGAGGGCATGAAGATGCTCACTCACGTGGCCACGCCGGGGGTGCGACTTAGGTCCAATGATCCGTTTGTCCGCTGCCCGCTTAGCGGGGAGTTTCGCGCGATTATTTATCCGTATGCGCAAGAATGCCGCGGTCTTGACTTGGGTGCCTCTTCGCCGCATCTAGCGGGCAACATCAATTCTTACGCCGCACCTGTAGGCGGCGAGTGAGAGGAGAGGACGATGGCGGATCCCGCCCCCAGTGCGCCTTCGAATGCTGCAAAAGCTTCGGGCAAACCCGCGCAAATCACGCTGACATTTCCCGACGGCGCCGAGCGGCTCATCGAAGCCGGCACGACCGGCATGTCGGTTGCGAAGGCGATCTCTCCATCGCTGGCGAAGCGCACCGTCGCCATGAGCCTCGACGGCAAGCTTGCCGATCTCTCCGATCCGCTCGTGGCCGACGCCAAGATCAAGTTCATCTCCCGCACCGACCCGGAAGCGCTCGAGCTCATCCGGCACGACGCCGCGCACGTCATGGCGGAAGCGGTGCAGGCGATCTGGCCCAAGACGCAGGTGACGATCGGCCCGGTCATCGAGAACGGCTTTTACTACGACTTCGCCAAGCAGGAGCCGTTTCATCCCGACGATCTCGCCAAGATCGAAAAGAAGATGGCCGAGATCATCGCGAAGAACGCGCCCTTCACCAAGGAAGTGTGGACGCGGCGGCAGGCCAAGGAGTTCTTCAGGGAGCGGGGCGAGAACTTCAAGGTCGAGCTGATCGACGCCATTCCCGCCGGCGAGGATCTGAAGATTTACAAGCAGGGCGAATGGCTCGATCTCTGCCGCGGCCCGCACATGGCTTCCACGGGCCAGATCGGCAAGGCGTTCAAGCTGCAGAAGATCGCGGGCGCGTATTGGCGCGGCGATCCCAACAAGCCGATGCTGCAGCGGATCTATGGCACCGCATGGGCGAGCGAGGACGAGCTCAAGGACTACCTGCACCGGCTCGAGGAAGCCGAGAAGCGCGACCACAGGAAGCTCGGCCGCGAGATGGATCTGTTCCATTTCCAGGAGGAGGCGCCGGGCTCCGTCTTCTGGCACCCCAACGGCTGGACGCTGTTCCAGACGCTGATCGCCTATATGCGCCGCCGGCTCGCCGCCGCGGGCTACGAGGAGGTCAACTCTCCCGACATGATGGAGAAGAGCTTCTGGGAGCTGTCGGGCCACTGGGAGAACTACCGCGAGATGATGTTCACCACGGTGCTTCCCGACGAGCGCGTCTTCTGCTGCAAGCCGATGAACTGCCCCGGCCACATCCAGATCTACAAGCACGGGCTCAAGAGCTACCGCGACCTGCCGATCAAGCTCGGCGAGTTCGGCAAGGTGCACCGCTACGAGCCGTCGGGCGCCATGCACGGCCTGCTCCGCGTGCGCCACTTCACGCAGGACGACGCGCACATCTTCATCACCGAGGACCAGCTCGCCGAGCAGTGCCTCGAGGTCAATGACCTCCTGCTCTCGATCTACGACGACTTCGGCTTCAAGGACATCGTGGTGAAGCTCTCGACGCGGCCTGAAAAGCGCGTCGGCACCGACGCGCAGTGGGACCACGCCGAAGAGATCATGGGCAAGGTCCTCCTCGAGATCGAGAAGCGCGGCAAGGGGCGCATCAAGACCGCGATCAACCCGGGCGAGGGCGCCTTCTATGGCCCCAAGTTCGAGTACGTGTTGAAGGACGCGATCGGGCGCGACTGGCAGTGCGGCACCACGCAGGTCGATTTCAACCTGCCGGGCCGGCTCGGCGCCATCTACATCGACGAGCACTCCGAGAAGAAGACGCCGGTGATGATCCACCGCGCCATCTTCGGCTCGCTGGAACGCTTCACCGGCGTGCTGATCGAGAACTACGCTGGCCACTTCCCGCTGTGGCTTGCGCCGGTGCAGGCCGTGGTCGCGACCATCGTGTCCGACGCGGACGATTACGCGCGCGAGGTGCTGGAGAAACTGAAGGCCGCGGGCCTGCGCGCCGAGATCGATCTCAGGAACGAGAAGATCAACTACAAGGTGCGCGAGCACTCGCTCGCCAAGATCCCGGTGCTCATGGTCGTGGGCAAGCGCGAGGCGGAGGAGGGCAAGGTCTCGATCCGCCGCCTGGGGTCCGACGGCCAGCAGGTGGTGACGCTCGATGAGGCGATCGGCGCTCTCACCGCCGAGGCGACGCCGCCTGATTTGAAGCGGTGAGGACAGCGGCCGCTTGTGACCTAGAGCAGACGTAACCGACCAGCGGCGAGAACGACGGCGGTGTTGCTACGCACCGCCGCTCAGTTTCGCTCAGCTTTTGATCCACGCCGGGGCAGCGCTCGTGCCCCAGCCGAGGAAAAAGCCGAAGTGAATGTTGATCTCGCCGACCGGCTCCAGATAGCGGGCGTTCGATAGTGCGCCGGATTCAACGGCCTCGAAGTCTCCCTTGGTGACGATGTCGGAGACAACTTTCTTGGCAGCCTCGTCATCGCCCGCAACGAATACCTGCACGGTGCGGCCCTTGCGGGCATCTGCTGGGAGCAGTTCTGCGAAGACCGTGTTGTACGCCTTCACGACCTTGGCTTGCGGCGCGAGCTTCTGGATCTCCTCCGCCGCTGAGGTCGTGTGGCCGACGGTCAGCGCCTTATAGTCGGGCGTGATGGGGTTGGAGATATCGACAAGGATCTTTCCGGCAAAGCCGCCGGCCTCACGGATCGTTTCAGCAGCAGCAGTGTAAGGGACAGCCAACACCACGACGTCGGCAAGTTTAGTGGCCGCGGTAATGCCGCCGCCCTCGGCGCCAGAGCCAATCTCGGCAGCAAGCTTGGCGGCCTTTGCCGGATCGCGCGAGCCAATGGCGACCTTCATGCCCTTGCTGGCCAGCAGACGCGCGATGCCCGTGCCCATTTTGCCGGTTCCGATGATTGCGACGGTCATTTGATTTCTCCTTGTTCGGTGCCGAACGCGTCGGCCTCGACCAACGATATGGACCCTTCGCATTCTGGGATAAATCGTCGTAGGATTGGAATACTCGAAACCAGTGGTTGGCAATCAATGGATCGCTTCGCGAGCATGGAGGTCTTTGCCAAGGTCGCCGATACCGGCTCGTTTACGGCAGCCGCATCCGCGCTCGGGGTCTCCGGTCAGATGGTCGGCAAGCACATTCGGGCGCTCGAAGAGCACCTCGGGATTCGCCTCTTGAACCGTACGACGCGTCAGCAGAGCCTCACCGACGCAGGCAAGGATTTCCTTGAACGGACGCGTATCGTGCTCGCTGAGCTCGAGGCGGCAGAGGCGCTCGCTGCCGAAAGTCGGGCGCGGCCGCGAGGCGAGCTTCGGGTGAATGCGCCGGTCACCTTCGGGGCTTACGCCCTGGCGCCGCTACTTCCGGCCTACATGGCCGAGAACCCCGAGGTGACGGTTCGTCTGAACTCTTAGCGACCGCGTCGTCGACCTCGTGGACGAAGGATACGACTGCGTCTTCCGTGTCGGGTCGTTGACGGACAGCACCCTCATGGCTCGGGGCCTGAGACCGTTGGAGCTCATTGCCTGTGCTGCTCCGGTCTATCTGAAAGCAAGGGGTACGCCCCGGCAACCGGCCGACCTTTCGAAGCACGACTGCCTGGGTTTTGCCGGTTCGGCGATTGAAGATCGATGGGAATTCAGCGGGAAGGACGGCAAGGTCGCCGTTCTCGTGAAATCGCGGTTCTCGGTCAACAGCGGCGAGGCGCTCAAACAGGCAGCGCTTGCAGCCCTCGGAATAATCTTTCAGCCAGCAGAACTTACCATGAAGCAATTGGAGTCAGGCGCATTGGTGCGCGTGCTGCCCAAGTGGCGATCGACGCGCCCCATGCATCTCCTGTTTGCCCCTGATCGAAGGATCACGCCAAAGCTTCGGTCATTCATCGAGTTCGCGGCAAGACGAGTTTGGATGACAGGGCCCAGCTGCGAGCCGTTTATCCGCTTTTGACCGAAGCGGACGTTCCTCTTCAACAGCCAGGGCGGCTCCCATCAGCTGCGAGGAGCGCCGTCTAAGACGCCAAGATGATTTCGGCCACTGCCTTGGGACTCTCCACCGCGCTAAAGTGGCCCGTGTTGGGGAGCGTGAAGACTCGCGACGCAGGCAACAGCGCTTGCGTCCTCTCGCGTTCGGGAATGCGCGACCAGTCCTGCTCGCCGTAAATCAACGTCACAGGGACCTTCACACCGAAATAACGCTTTCTTGCCTCCGACCAGGAACGCCATTTCGACAGAACCTTGCGCGATGCGGTCCGATAACCGGGTTGGTGCGCCGCCCGGTCGAAGTCGGCAAGCAGGTCCTCGGGAAGATTTTTGGGATTTGCATAGCCTCCCCCCATGATGCGCCGCAGAATGTTGCGATCCTCCAACCTCGCACCGACCGCGCCGAAGATCGGAATCTGCAAGCTTCCGATGATGAGGTTCGAGAACCAGCCTCCGCGCCGGATCCCGTCGCCATAGCGTGCTTCATAGTCATACGCGTTGAGCGCAAAGACCGCGCGCACCCGATCGGGCACCTCCGCTGCGACCGTCAGAGCGAGAACAGCGCCGATCAATTCTCCGACAATCGTCACATTCGTCAGATTGAGGGCCTTCAACACGCCGACCACGGCCTGACGCATGGATGGCTCATCGAAGGCTGCAGTCGTATCTACGGGGGAATAGCCGTGGCCCGGCAGGTCGATGGCATATACCGAAAATTTGCCCGCCAGAAGCGGCGTCAGCTCGCGAAAATACTCGAGCTGGGTCCGAATTGTATGGAGCAGCAGCAGCGGCGGCCCTTCGCCCGTCTTCGTGTATCTCAGGCTGGTCCTGTCCGTTACTTTCAGCAGGGCAGGCGCGCCGTTCAAGATCCCGTGCATGCGCATCACTCCTATCGCGGTTTATTGATTACGAACGTAATGATTGCATTAGATGACGACCGCAACTATAATTGTCAAGCGGCAAAAAGAGAGGGCCGGCGGATGCGGGTTTCAAAGCAGCAGGCAGCAGAGAACAGGCAGAAGATCCTTAGCGCTGCTTCGGCCTTGTTTCGCGAGCGTGGTCTATCCGGGGTCGGCGTGGATGCGCTGACGTCGGCCGCCGGCATGACGCACGGAAGCCTCTACAGCCAGTTCGGCTCCAAGGATGACTTGGCAGCGGAGGCGCTGCGCTTCGCGCTCTCGGAGAATGCCGACCGATTCGAGCACGCTAAGGATCTTAAATCCTACGTTTCGAAGTATCTCTCCAGCGAGCATCGCGATTTTCCGGGCGAAGGATGCGCGCTCGCCGCGTTAGGAGGCGAAATCGCTCGGTCGCCTCACACGCTCAAGGGGCTATTTACGGAAGGCCTCCGCAGGATGATCGACCGTATCAACCGGCTGTCTGGCATGCGGCCGGGCAGAAAAAGCGATGATGCTGCCATTGCAGCCGTCGTCACGATGGTCGGCGCGATCGTTCTGTCGCGGGCGGTCGACGACCGTGAGCTCGCGGATCGCATCATCCGTGTTAGTCGAAACGCCGTGACGAGCATCTCGGACTGATTGCGCTTTGGGATTCCGGGGATGTGCCCAAAGCGGATCCGCTCGATGTCCGCTGCTAATCTGAAACGGTGACGTGGGCGTCCGCTTTTGTAGCACCAGCTCGGTTGACGAGCCTCCCATCGATAAAGCGCGGGAGGCCGGCCGGTCGAACTCTGCTTGGCGGGGTTCCAAAACCCGCTAGTATCCAGCGGTCCAATTCGAAACCGGGAGTTCGACCTTGATTATGTTGGTGGGTGCTATCTTGGCCATGCTGTCGTCAACGCCGGCGTCAATGCCGGCCCCAATGCCGTCCAAGGACGCAACTCTCGTCATACAAGTGGCGAAAAAGGCGACCTGCCAAAGGCCATGTAGAGGTACGCTGCGCGCCGCATTCAACGCGTGCCTCGCCGCCTGCGCCAAAGAGGATAAGGACAAAGCGACCAAGAAAAAGCCCAACCCAAATCTCCGATTGGTTTGCGTCTGGGTCGGAACAGCGCCGTTCTGCAAAGGACGCTGCGGACCAAACACTGTCGAGAAAGCCCGCAGCGAAACCGGCGACGGCAAGCCCTGCGTGACCGGCACCAAGGCGTATTGCTGTCAAAAAGTTTTCAGTCCGTGACCCGGCACCTGGTTGCGGCACACTCGATTTGCTTGAGAAACCTGATGTCCGAGGCGACCGCCATACTCAGAAAACCTCTGGACGGGCCCGGTCGGCTGCTTCATTTGTTACGTCTCTTTATGTTGTGACGTTGGGAGGGAAGTGATGCCCGCAAGAAGAACAATCGTTCAAGCGACAGTGGCGATGCTGGTTGTCGTCGTTGCGGCCGGGCTCGGCGGCGGCGGCGCGGCAGCGTCAGGCATCGACCCTTGCTACAGGTGGTGTTTCGTCCTCGGCAACCGCGCGGGCGTCACGGGGACCGAGTGCAATCGCAGATGCCGAGGCACCCAGCGTTATAAATGCGACAGCAAGTGCATCAGCAAAAATCCAAACTCGCCGCGCGACACGAAATCATGTCGTAAAAAATGCGTTGGCCTTCCAGGCCCCAAAGGGCTGGATCCTTCGACGAAGGATTGGTGAGCTGCCCCCCGGTTCCGTGGACATCGAGTTCGACCTGATCGGACGGTCTGTGGAACCGGCATGGCGAGCCTTGGCCGCTCGCGCAGAGCGATCAGGGGGCAGGCGGACATTTGATCTCGGCTGGGCGCCGGATCTCGTCGCAGGCAACTGTGAAGTGGACCTCCGACGCCGACTGCAGCGGGAGCAGTGTTAGTCTGCAAACGAGCGACTGTTCCGGCCCGCCAACGCGAACCTGCAGGTTCTCTCCGGGAGCCAGGGTGAACCTGAACGCGCACGCCTCTCCCATCGGCTGCAGCAAAACGGTGATTTGCCGTTCAGCGGGATTAATGTCGTCGACAGTCACCTGATCGCTCGTGTCGCCAAACGACACGCCGCGTCGCAGCGGCACGTCGAGCACGTCGTCACCCGGAGCGCCGACATCGACAGAGGCCGCCAAAAAAATGGCGGCCAATGTTGCAGCGAGATGCGCGATGAGCATTTAAACCGCGAGTCAAAGAGCGCGCAGTCTGAATCAACAATACGTATCAATATACACGGCGGGCAGTACTGCTACTGGCAGGACGCAGTCGCTCCATCGCCGCTGCTGATCCGGACGCGAGCGATGCCCGCCTCAACGAAATCGAGCTGCTCTGCAGCTTCGCGCGTCACGTCGATGACGCGGCCGCCGGTGAAGGGGCCACGGTCATTGATCACTAGTGTTGCGGTGCGCCCATTGTCGAGATTTTCGACGAGAACACGCGTCCCAAAAGGAAGCGACGGATGAGCGGCGGCCAGTCCGCCGTGAGCACCCGCCGATTCGTCGTACCAGGAGGCCTTCCCGCATTCCGCGGCTGACTTCGCCGACAACCCAGAGCTGGTGAGCACGGCCGCGGTGCCAATTGTCAGAAGCATTGCGGATAAGCGAAGCATTTTAAATTCCTCATGTGGTTCAACGGCCAACGAGCGCGGCGCCCAATAAGTTCCTCAAGCGGCGCACGCAACACGCGCTTAAGCACGTGCGAGACTTCTTTTCCGCCAACGGGAACGTTCGACCTCGGCGACGCTTGTCCGCCGATCACCATTGCGGAGACGCACTTGGAGTTGCCGGTGCGCGGGCGACGGCTGCACTCGAGTTGGCGCGGGCAACCGCTTGGATGTGGCACCTACGGCGCTTTTCAGAATCGCGGCTTCAGCCGCCGTCGCCGCCGCCGTCGGCGAAACTCGGCTCCGCGCCGGTCGGGGCGGCTCGAGAGGGGTCAACGCGCCGGGCGTTCGGGGTCTTCGGGCCTTTGAAGTATCCGGTCATCGCCTCGATGCAGAGCGGCTTCAATCCGGCTCCGCCCGTGTCGAGGTGCGCCTTCAGGGTGTTGCGCAGGCGCGGCTCCCACGAAGCATGGATATGCTTCGCGATGCCGTCCATCGCCTCCTGTTTTGGATAAGCGGCGAAGAAGTCAGTGATCTGGTTCGCCATGCGGACAATGTCGCGGACGTCCATGGTCTCATTCCGTTGTGATGCGGCTGGTCGACCTGACGTTCAATCGAGATGTGCGCAATAAGTTCCAATTCGCTCGTCGCCCCGGCGGAGTTGGCGAGAGACTGGGCGTCCGAGTTAACGGCTATTGGGCCGGGCCCGAGCGGACTTCATCGGCCACGTGGAAGTCGAGCGGCGCCGCGCGGCTCACGAGACGCGGACCCTGCACGAGAACCGGACTGCGGCTTGCCAGCCGCGGGCCCTGTACAAGCCGCGGGCCACGGTTCACCGGCCGCGGCGGCAAGCGCAGCATCACCAACTCGCGGGCGAGCGACGGCGACACCGCGCGCTGTGGCGCCGGAACGGATCCGGTCTCCAGGGCGGAATCCTCAGCGGCCGCCGTGTCGTCGGACGGCTGGTCGTTTTCCTCATGAAGGTCGAAGCGATCTTGGGCGGTCTCGAGCGCGATATCGACGGTCGCGAAACTGCCGAGGTAGCCGGGGACGCTCGGGTACACGCGTCGTCTCGCGTAAGTCGCCTCCGACTGCGTCGGGGAGCGCAGGACGCAGATCACAAGCGCGGCCGTTCCTTGCTTGCGGAAGCCGAGCTTCTCTGCAGCGGCGCGCGATACGTCGAGGTTGCGCTTTCCGCTATAGGGTCCGGCGTTGGTGATCCGCATGATGGAGGCATCGCCGGTTTTAGGATTGTAGGCGAGGATGACGGTGCCGTCCGGCAGCAGCGGGCTTGCGGCGTTGTCAGGAAGGTCGGCGCGGAAGACGGCGCCCGAGCTTGTCAGCCCGCAGGGGTTCAACGGGTCGCGATCGCAGCTGTCGTAGTAGGAAGCGAGCACGTAGCCGCGCCAGCCGACAAGGGAATCGGTCTGCGACAGGGTGCCGACGCGGTGACAATAGCCGTTGAAGCAGTAGCGGGTGCCGGGAGACTTGGCATTCGCCGTCGGCACGGCGATGGCGCCGACGATGACTGCCGCGATGGCGACGGCCACAGCCGCCGTGGCTGGCCGCCGCGAAACGGCAGCAGGCAGAGTAGCCTTCATTCGTTGCATGTCGCGATAACCGATTCCCCCAAATCAGTATCCGGCTTGCGAGACAACCGTGGCAAATGTTTGAGCGGGATGGCCGCCATAGGCCGATTTAACGATCGATCCCGCGATCCCACCAGCATGGGCCAATGGTTAAGCTTGGGACGGATAGGCGCGATCTGCCCGGCGACCGGTACCGCCGACGCGTTCCTCCGGATCGCATGGTTGTGGCAATACGCGAGTCGGACGGGCGCGCTCGAGCAAGCACGAGCCGCGCATCGCGACTACGGGCAACTGATGGCGTCCGGGTATCCAGGTCCGCTGTACACCCAGCCTTCGCCCGCCGGCCATTTGACGTCGAACCAGTTTGCGCCCTTCTTCTTGATCAGCACCACACCCGCGGTGTTCGCCCTCAACTCGCCGGTCTTGTTCCCCTCCGGCGCGTCGTGAACGTCGCCAGTTTTCTTCACGGTGCACGTCTGGGCAGCGGAGGCTTTGTCGACGCACTTCTTTTTAGTCGAGTTCGAGTTCTTTGCCTTCGGCGCACGTCGGGAACATCTGGATGAAGCCGCCGCCGTCGCCGGTATCGGTGCCGGGCAGCACCGGCGGAACCTGGCACTTGCCCTGGTAGAGGAATTGGTTGTCCGGGCACTGGCACTTGCCCGCGCGCTCAATTTGCCCGGGCTTGGTGCATTTGACCGGCGGGTTTCCCATGCCGCCGGTGCCGTTGCCGACATCGATCGGGACGCCGACGCCGCGGCAGGTAATGCCGAGCGCGTTGACGTATTGTCCGTAGATCACATTCAAACCCTTGGCGGCCTGTCCGTCGCCGCAGGTGAAGGTACGCGTCGACCGATAGGTCGAGCTGCCCACAGGGAGAAGCACGATAGGCGGCCGCTGGATTTTCGAGGGGTTCTTTACCGAGCGGCACATCAGCTCGAACTGCTGAACTTGCAGGTTGACCGTGAGATTGACGGTGGCGGAGTACACGACCTTGTCTTTGTCGCAATAGACGGCGGGCTGCGGAGCGCCCCCGTCGCCGCCACGCGGCTTCAGCGTATTGGTGACCGTGTACGTGCCATCCGGCTTGATCTTTCCGCAGATGCCCTGGATCTGGTCGATCCAGCCGCCGGTCCGGCCAACCATCCCGACCAGAAAGTCGCCGGTCGAACACAGCGCCCGCGAAGAAGTGCCCTTTCCGCCGTAAACGTCGAAGGGCTCCTCCGCCCGGGCGGAGGCCGCGATCGAGATCAGCGCCAGGCACATAGTCGTCAGTCGGAAAGCGGAGCGCATGTCGTTCTCGATCAGGTTGCGGTTAAGCCTTATGGCGCGTCTGGAGTATAAGCCAGGGCGGAAGTGAACCGGAGATGAAAAACGCGAAGTGCTTTTCGGTATTCAACCCGCTGCGGCCCTCATGTAGCGCATACTGACAATGCCGGAGATATTACGGTGTTGGTCGGCTTGGGCGAGCAAGCTCTTGTTGGCTCTCGGCGGCTTGCAGTCCATAAAGAATGCAGGCCGGATCGGCTGGTCGAAATCGACAACGGACACCGGTTGCGCACGAAGGCTGGCAAGCAAAACGGCCAGACCGTCAGGTCAAAAACTCATCAACGAGGTTTCCTTCATGCGTATTGGCTCCATTGTCTTGATCCTTGCCGGCCTCCTGAGCAGCAGCGCGTCTGCCGCACCGACGGCGTGTGCACTTATCTCCGCCGCCGACATGAGCACCGTTCTCGGTGCCACCGTAGCCGCGGTGGCCGATGACCGGGGCGGGCAGACCAAATGCACGTATTCGGCTGCAGGCGACGAACTCGGCGGAGCCTACGCCGAGGTGCAGCTCAACTGGGGTGACGGCGTCGCCGGCATGAAGGGTGCCGGAGCCATGGAACCGGAGCTCGGACAGGTGATGGGCAAACTTGCGGGCCTGGGAGACCAAGCCACGTCGGTAGGTCCGATGATCCTCATCCGCAGGGGCAGCGATCTGATCACACTGGTCATTTCCGGCGTGCCCGACAGCGATGGCGCGGCGAAAAAAATATATGGTCTGCTCGACGCCGGGCTGCCCAAGGCGGCAGCGCCCTAGCCCGGGCACGAGGTCGCGATCAAAGCCGTTCGAGTGAACGCGCTACGACTTCGCTGAACTTGCGCGCTGAGAAATCTCGGCTCGGTCAAGAAGATTGGCGCGGCGCGCGCTTTATTCCATGTCATCGAGAAAAATTTCGGCAATGGCTTTCGCGCGCCTGCGAGCCCAGCCGAGCGGCGGGAATAAACCCGCGCTCCGACGAGTTTTGCTCTCCATCGTCCAAGCCACCCCAAAAGGAGAGCGCTATGTCTCGTTGTCTCAAAGTTTGCAGCACCGCTTGTGCGGGCCTGTTGTGTGTCGGTTCACACGCGAACGCGGCGATCATGTGTGAGGGCCAGTTCCAGATCGTGAATGGCATGGCCGTCTCCACGCCATTCTGTCAGGACGAGAGCTTGTCCGCAGCGGCGCGCAAGCGCGGCATCGCGGTATCGGGCGCGGACGTGCGTCGCAGTACCGAGGTCAAGCGTGAAGTCTGCACGGCTGTGGCGTCGGCGAACGACAGCAGCTGTGCAGCGTACCTCGGCGACTGAAGAAGCGCTGCGAAAGTGTCAGGCATCTGCGCTGCGGCGCGGTGCCTGACTATTACGTGCCGGCTCAGCGATCAGCACTTGGGCGTTTTCCAGGACCGCGTACTGCCGTCGGGGCAGGTGACGGTTCCCTTGCGGTCGCACAGCGCACGGCAATTGCGATAGACCCGCTGCCCCTCGGCCTTGGGCTTCACCGATCCGAGCAGCGAAGCGCACTGCGAGTGGCAGGGCGCGACCGAGGTGCCTTGGCTTGTGCTGCCTAAAGGCTCGCAACACAACATCTGGAAACCCGTCGCGCAGCCGCCGGGCCGTTGCGCCATATATTTCCAGCCCTTGGGGCAAGTTGGCTCGCACAAGGGCGTCGTGCCCGACCACCGGCATTCTCGGGCCTCGGCTCGCGGCACAGCCCCGAGGAGGAGCACTGCGGCCAACGCCGCGAGTACGAGCTTTGAAACGCTTACGCTTGGCATACCCAGCTTCCGGCTTTCCCACGCTTCCGGTGGCCCACTACGACGACATGCAGTTATCGCCGGAAGCCAGTCGGGTGACAATGCTGAGGTTTCGCAAGTTGCCTGCGGGGTGTGGCAGACCTGCCGACCGCCGTTGCTACAACTCGTTCCCGGAGGTAAGGTCCTAGCCGGGGGATAATCATGTTGCGTTGCGTCGCCATTGGGTTGTTGGTGGTCGGCCTGTGCGGGTGTGCGTCACAGCAGGCCCAGACCTTTGCCGTGCCTCCTGCCGACGCGACGCCGGCCTATGCCGGTTCCGGTCCGGCCCAGGCCGCCGCGCCGCCCTCCTATCAGCAAACAGCGTCGCTTCCGCCTTCGCAGTGGGCTCCGGCCACCACCCAGGCGCTGCCGGCGACGCAGCCGGTCAAGCAATCGGCGCTCGCGCCCGCGGACCCGGACAAGGCCATCGTTCGCCAGCTCATTTCCACCTCGCGCATGGCTTTCGCGGGCTCCTGCGCGTGCCCGTACGACGAAGATAAATCTGGCAGATGCGGAGATCGCAGCGCGTATTCGCGCGGCGCGCGCAACAAGCCGCTGTGCTTTGCGACCGATGTCACGCCCGAGATGATCAGCCGGCAGCGCAAGGGCGACGCGGCGATGGCGGGCGGCACGAACTAGCAAGTGCCCTAAGCAAGTGCCCCAATACGCTAGGCCGGTTCGGCAAATGCTCATAGCCAGCGCCTACAGCTACCGCGCCGACCCGAACGTGCCGAAGTTCGACGACAGCGTGCCCCTGCTGATCTTCGACGGCCACTGCGTGCTGTGCTCTGACGGCGTGCGCTGGGAGATGACGCACGACCCGCATGGAAAGACGCGCTTCGCCGCGATCCAGTCGCCGATCCCGCGCGCGCTCTACCGTCACTACGGCCTCGACGCCGATGCCTTCGACACCTTCATGGTGCTTGCAAACGGCAAACCCTACGTGCGCTGGGCGGGCCTGCTCGCCGCCGCGCGCACGATGCCGGCACCCTGGTCCTGGCTCGGCCAACTTGGCCGCATCGTGCCGGATTTTCTCGGCGACAAGATCTACGACTACGTGCAGCGCAACCGCTTCCGCTGGTTTGGCACGCGCGACGCCTGCTTCAAGCCGGATGCCACGCAGGCGCACCGCTTCCTGTGAGGGCGACCGCGCAGAGGTTGAACGCTGCGCGGCCGTTATCGGACTTTCAAATCTTCGCTATCGCGCCGGTGCCGGTGATGGCTGAATTAATATGGGCCCTGCCGCTGTAGCTGAGGCTGCCGGTGCCCGAGAGCTTCGCGTCGATCTCCTTGTTCACGGCCAGCCGCGCCGATCCGGTGCCGGTGAGGCTCACGTTGGCACGTTCGACGAAGAGCCCATGCGCGTCGACGCTCGACGTGCCCGAAACACTGAGACGAAGCTCGGTGACCTTGCCGGTGGCCGTCAGCCCTCCGGTGCCGGAGAGGAAGACGGCAAGCCTTTGCCCCTTGACGCTTTTGATATTGGCCGAGGCCGTTCCCCTGAGATCGATCCGATCAAGCCTTCTCACCGTGATCCGGTAGACGAGCTTTTTGACGCCCGAATAAGCTTTGCCTGTCTCGACCGAGAGGCGCAGCACGCCGTTGTGCACCTCGCTCACCAGCACGGGCAGCACGTTGTCGTCGCTCTCGATCGTGAGCTTTTCGGTGTCTCCCTGGGTGATGAAGATCTGGCCGGTATTGTCCTGTTCGATTGCCGTGAACGCCGGAACGGCACGCTCCTCGACTTTGAGCACGCCTGAGCCGGCGATTTGCTCGCAATCGTTGCAAGAGTAGGCGTCCGATTGCGAAAATTGAATGTTGCAGCCGCCGGATAAAAGGGCGAGCGCGAGCATTGGCAGCAGGCGAGACCGAGACATTGTGACCCCCTAATGCGGATAGCGCTGCAGCGAAATGCTGCTGCGACTGCGTGTGGCATCACGGAGGCTAAGCGGCGTGCGACAACCGCGATGTTCCCGCCGATACATCTGTTGAGATATGCAGGCCCGTCGATCCCTTGGCTGAGACGCCAAGCGGACGTCTCGCGCGTCGCCGGATTTGCGCTCGGCGCCGGCCACCCATTCAAGCAAAGGCGCCGTGATGCCCGCCCAACCGCTCACCCTGCGCGATGCTCTGCTCGCGCTCGCCGTGATGGCGGTGTGGGGCACGAACTTCGTCGTCATCCGCTTGGGCCTCAATCACCTGCCGCCGCTGTTCTTTGCCGCGCTGCGCTTCACCGTGGCGGTGTTGCCGGCTGTGTTTTTCCTGAAGCGTCCGCCGGTGCCGTGGATCAAGCTCGCAGCCTACGGCGTGCTGATCGGCGCCGGTCAGTTCGGGCTGCTGTTCCTCGCCATGCGCAGCGACATCACGCCGGGGCTCGCCTCGCTCGTCGTGCAGCTGCAGGCGTTCTTCACGATCGGGTTCGCGGCCGTCATCTCGGGCGAGCGCGTGAAGCCGATCCAGATCGGGGCGTTGCTGCTTGCGATGTCGGGCATCGGCGTGATCCTGGTACACACCGATGCTTCGACGACGCCTCTCGGGCTCACGCTCGTTCTGCTTGCGGCGTTGTGTTGGGCGGGCGGCAACATCGTCGTGCGCTCCACCCCCACCGTGAACATGCTGGCATACGTGGTGTGGGCGAGCCTCTTCTCGCTGCCGCCGCTGTACGCGCTCTCGTTCCTGTTCGAAGGCTGGCCGGCGATGCGCGAGGGCCTTGCGCAGGCAGATCTCGCCACGTGGAGCGTCGTTGCGTTCCAGGGCTTCGCCAACACGCTGTTTGGCTACGCGACGTGGGGCGCGCTGCTGTCGCGCTATCCGGCGGCGACCATCGCGCCGTTGTCGCTGCTGGTGCCGGTGTTCGGCATGGGCGCCTCCGCGCTGTGGCTCAGCGAGCCGTTGCAGGGTTGGAAACTTGCGGCGGCGGCGCTCGTGATGACCGGGCTGTGCCTCAACGTGCTGGGTCCGCGGATTGCGAGCTATCGCGCCGCGCGCGTGCCGCCGGCGGCCTAACGCGGCGGCTCTAATGTGACGCCGGCGGCGATCTCGCCGAGCGCGTCTGAGCGCGGAAACGGATTGCCGCGGCATCCTGGCCGCAGCGCGGTCAGCAAATAGGTGCGCCCCGCCGCCTTGACGCACACAACCTCGCCGCGCGGAGTTGCGTTGCGGCAGCGGGTGTGGGCTGCGAAGCGCGTCCCGGCGCCGCCGCCGATGTCGATCGCGGACGTTTCCATTTCGCGGATGTCGTAAGGACCGGCAGCAAAAGCGCGGCGCGCGAGATCGGCGCAGCTTTCAGCGCCGGCAGATGCCGTGACCTCGATGGCGCCGCTGTCTTCCGCCGCCACGAACCAGGCTGAATCTTGTGAGGCGGATGTGGCCTTGAAGCGCGCCGCGTCGAAACGGATCGTGGCGGCGCCAACGCGCACGCTGCTCGTCTCCGCGAAGGCGCCGCGCGCTGAGCGCAACCAGCGCGATACAACTCAAAGCGATCAGCGCGACG
This sequence comes from uncultured Alphaproteobacteria bacterium, assembly GCA_963726795.1. GTDB lineage: Bacteria > Pseudomonadota > Alphaproteobacteria > Rhizobiales > Hyphomicrobiaceae > Hyphomicrobium_A. The sequence continues at coordinate 402,468 of CAVSDD010000006.1, forward strand.
CATCAATCTCAGTCCGGAAATTCAGAAGCTGCCGCCGAGCGCATCGCCGACCATGTCGACGATCGAGGGCTGCTGGCGCTTGCGCGCGTAACGTGGGCTCGGGCCTGACGAAGCGACCGATCCCGTCACCGGCTCGACCGGCGCCAGATGGTTCTTGCCGACGTCGATCTCGTCCCACTTGCCGGCAAGCGCCAGCTTGATGCGCTTCTCGTGCCCGTAGATGTCGTTGAAGGTCTTGAGCTTGCCCGCCTCGTCCACCCACGCCGTGAAGTAGACGAGGTGCACGGGGATCTTCTTGTCGATGGCGATGATGTTATCGCGCGAGGACTGCATCGTCTCTTCGGTCTTGGCCGCGTCCCAGCCTTTGTCCTCGGCGAGCACCAGCTCCGCCATCTTCATGGGATTGCGCAGGCGCATGCAGCCGTGGCTGAGCGTGCGCTGGCTCTGGGCGAACATCCACTTGTCGACGGTGTCGTGCATGAAGATCGTGTGCTGGGAGGGGAACGTGAATTTCACGACGCCCATGACGTTCTTGCGGCCCGGCGGCTGCACCACCTCGTACTCGCGGATGTCGGTCTTGTTCCAGTCGAAGGAATGATAGTCGAGCGGCTTGCCGTCCTTGGTCTGCAGCTCGAGATCCCACTGGCGGAACAGGCTGCCGCCGCGCCGCAGGTTCGGTTGCAGCTCGCGCACCTTGATCGATTCCGGCACACGCCAGAGCGGCTTGAAGACGATCGTCTTCAGGTTGCGCGAGAAGATCGTCGTCTGCTTGCCGAGCTCGCCGACGACGATGCGCTCGGTATGGATCGGCTTGTCGTTCTTGTAGAGGTAGACCATGTACTCGGGAATGTTCGCCAGGATGTGCAACTCGCCCAGATCGTCGGGCATCCAGCGCCACTCTTCCATGTTGGCGCGCAGCTTGTCGGCGAGCGGCTTGTTCTTGGCCGCGAGGTAGGCCTGGCGCAGCTTCTCGAACTGCGGCTGCTTGGGGTGGATACCGCGCAGGTAGGCGTCGGGCGCATCGGCGGCGGCGATCTCGGTGATGATGCGTTCCGGATCGATCAGCTGCGGCTTGCGGTCGAATTCGCTCGTCAACAAAATCGTCGGGTCGATGATGCGACCGCCACGCGCGAAGCGGGCATACTTCAGAATAGCAAGCGAGATCGCGACGTCGTCGTCCGCAACCTCGGCCGGGCTCAGGTTCGCGATCGCGCCGTTGGGAACGTGGGGTAGCTCGAAGTCCTTGGCGTCGAGTTCCCAGTCGCCAGCCTTCATGATCTCGGCGATGAGCGCGCTGGCCTTGTCGTTCAATCCTTTCTCGCTCACCCAGATGGGAGCGTCGGCGCGCGCGGCATAGAACTCGGCGAGCACCGCACGCTCTTTCAGCTCTTGCGCGTTGCCCTCGGTCGGGAGCGCGTTGAGTCTTGGCGAGCAGAGCGGTCGCGGTCGGAGTTGCGGGCGGAAGCGCCTGGGCCGCTGGCGGCGGCGCTGGTGTTGCGCCAGGCGTGTTGGCGGCCGGTGCAACTGGGGCAGCCGACGCCGGCTCCGCGATTGTCGCGGGTTCGGGCACCGTCGCTTCCGGCTCAGGCCCACCGAGCGCGGTTGCGTGCGCGAGCCCGGCAAAGGCCGCGCATGCGCATATGCTCAAGGTGAGGCTGCGAAACCGAATCATCTTCTCCCTCAACGCGCGCACGCTACCTGAGCCGTGGCTAAGTCGCCAGTCCGCGACGTATGCGTGGCGCGCGAGGCGACATCAAGCATCAGCAGGGCGGCAGGAGTGCGGCCGCCGACGCGTCAGCCGCGCCCGCGGTAGGGGGCGACGCCCTGATCGGGCAGCCACACGCCGTCGGGCAGCGTGCCCGTCTGCCAGAACACGTCGATCGGCATGCCCCCGCGCGGGATACCAGTAGCCGCCGATGCGCAGGTAGTGCGGCGCCAATAGCTCGACCAGCTGCTTGCCGATCATCACCGTGCTTTCCTCGTGGAACGCGCCGTGGTTGCGGAAGGCGGCGAGGTACAGCTTCAGCGATTTGGATTCGACCAGCCAGTCGGCCGGCACGTAGTCGATCACGAGGTGCGCGAAATCGGGCTGGCCGGTGACGGGGCAGAGGCAGGTGAACTCGGGCGCGGTGAAGCGCGCGGCGTAGTGCGTGTCGGGATGCGGGTTGGGCACGCGCTCCAACACCGCTTCGGCCGGGGACGCGGGAATCCTTGCGAGGTGCCCCAAGAGCGACAGCGGCTTTTCGCTTGCCCGCGTATTGCTTCCACTTGACACATTATTGCTTCCGCTTGCCGCGCTCTTGCCTGTCTTCTTACCGCCCATCGACTACTCCGCCGCGTGACGCAATGGTGCGGGACCCGAGTAGACGCAGCCCTCGCGGCAGCTGTCGCGCGCGACCTCGATCTCGGCGAGACCGGGCACGCGGTTCTGCAGCCGGTTCCACAGCCACATGGCGATGCGCTCGAGCGTCGGCGCCTCGAGCCCCTCGACCTCGTTCAGCAGCCGGTGATCGAGCGTATCGCGCGCGTCGCTCATCGCCTCGGCCAACTCATCGAAGTGGAACACGATGCCCGTCTGCGGATCGGGCACGCCCTCGATCGACACGCGCGCGCGGAACGAATGGCCGTGCACGCGCGCGTTCGGCGTGCCGGGCGCGGCGCCGGGCAGGTAGTGGGCGGATTCGAACTGGAACTCTTTATAGATGCGCATGGGGGTCTTTAGGGGATTTCTGCCGGTCTTTTCAAGGGGCCAGCGTTAGGTTCACGGGCCGGTCAGGGGATCCCGAGCAGCTTATGGGTCTGCAGCGATAGGCGCCAGACCGGGTTCGCCTTGCAATACGCGACGGCGTTCACGGTGTTGGCCTCGACTTGCGGGCCATCCATGGGCTGCAGGAAGCGGTGGGCGAAATTGAGGTTAGCGAGCGCCGCCAAGTCGAGCTCGGCTTGCGGGTAGACGACCTTCAGCTCATCGCCCGAGCGCTGCTTTAGTTCCGTCGCGGCCTTGGGGCTGACGCAGATCCAGTCGATCTCGCGCGGCACATCGAGCGTTCCGTTGGTTTCGATGGCGATGCTGAAACCGCGCTGGTGCAGCGCCTCGATCAGCTCGGCGTCGACCTGAAGCATCGGCTCCCCGCCCGTGAGGACGACGAGGTCGGGCTTCGCTTCGCCCGTCGCTGCGAGGCACGCCGCTGCGAGCTCATCGGCCGTTGCGAAGCGTCCGCCACCCTCGCCGTCGGTGCCGACGAAATCCGTGTCGCAGAATTGGCAGTCGGCGGTCGCGCGATCCTGTTCGCGGCCCGACCACAGATTGCAGCCGGCGAAGCGGCAGAACACGGCGGCGCGGCCCGCGTTCGCGCCTTCGCCCTGCAGCGTGTAGAAAATCTCTTTGACCGCGTACATGCGGCATCCCTAAGGGCTCGCCGCGTTCTCTTCAAGCGAGCGCCACTCTCTGGGTTGACGCAGGCCGAAATAGCACAGCTAGCGGACGTCGGGCGGGAGCGCGGGGCCGGAGCCCGCGCCTGTCTCCTTGATCGTCGCCGCGATCTCCGTGAGGTCGGCCGCGGTGAGGGTCAGTGCCGCCGCATCGATCCAGCCGTCGATCTGCTCGGGCGCGCGCGCGCCGACGATGGCGCCGGTAACGCCAGGCCACGCCAGCGTCCAGGCGACCGCGACGGCCGCCGCCGTCGTTCCATGCCGCTCGGCGACCGCGTGCATCGTTGCCGCAAGCTCGAGGTTGCGCTCGAGTTTATCGCCGGTGAACTCCTGGTCGCGCGAGCGCCAGTCGTCTTTCGGCAGCATCTTGGCGCGCGCGAGCGTGAAGGCGCCGGTCAATAGCCCGGCCTGCATCGGGCTGTAGACGATGACACCGGTCTCGTGCTCGCGGCACCACGGCAGCTCGTTTGCGGCGAACTCGCGCCGGATCGCCGAGAACGGTGGCTGCAGCGTATCGACGTGACCGACACGCTCGGCCGCCTCGAGCTGCGCGACGTTGTGGTTCGACAGCCCGATTGCGCGCACCTTGCCCTGCTTCTTGAGCTCGACAAGCGCGCCCCAATAGTCCTCGATCGCCGTGCCGTCGCGTGCGGGCCAGTGCATCTGGTAGAGATCGATGCGCTCGACGCCGAGCCTGCGGAGTGACGCTTCGCATTCGCGGCGGATGCTCGCCGGCGCGCCTACATTCTTCGGCATCGCCTTGCGGTCGTTCTCGTCCCAGATTAGCCCGCACTTGGTGAACACGAGCGGCCGGCTACTCGTAGGTATCTGCTTCAGTGCCGCGCCGACAATTTCTTCGGAATGCCCGAGGCCGTAAATCGCCGCGGTATCGACCCAGTTGATGCCGCGCTCGACCGCGTGGCGGATCGCGGCGACGGACTTCTGATCATCCTGCGCGCCCCAGCCGACCGCCCAGTCGGGCCCGCCGATGGCCCAGGCGCCGAACCCGACCGGCGTGATGGTCATGTCGGTGCGGCCGAGCTTGCGCTTGGGGAGAGCCGTTTTGCTGTGCTGAGTCGTCGCCATGTGATGCTCCTGTGCATGCGCGATAAGCGCAAGGCGAGGGCGCGCCATCATCGGGCGCGCCGTCTTGGGTGTCGTGCAATCCTATTTGCTGGCGACTAGGCGCCGATCTGGCGCCGGCTCGCCTCGAACAGGAACCACAAACGCCGCTCGGACTGGTCGATCCAGTTTTCCAGCAGGCTTGTCGTTGCCACGTCGCGAGCCTCGTCCGTCAACTCGTGAGTCTCGCGCATGCGCGCGATGAAGTCTTTCGTGTTGTCGCGCAGCTCGGCCAGCATGTCGTCGGGCGTGACGAACTCGGCGTCATTGTCGTCGACGCGCTGCAGGCGGGCGATGTTGCCGATGGAGCGGATGGTCGTGCCGCCGATCTTGCGCACGCGCTCGGCGATCTCGTCGGTCATGGCGAACAGCTGGTCGCCCTGCTCGTCGAACATCAGATGGTAGTCGCGAAAATGCGGCCCGCTGACGTGCCAGTGGAAATTCTTGGTCTTGAGGTAGAGCGCGAACGTGTCGGCCAGCAGCGCGTTCAGCGCCGCCGTTACATCGCGCACCGCATTGCTGCCAAGATCGGAAGGTGTCGCGAGAGGTGCCTTGCGGCGCTCCGCCACTTTGCCCGTATCACCCATGTCGAAATCTCCTGAAAGCTTGCCTCACCGGCGATATGCGATGGCACGGCGAAGGTTGCGAGGGGGCTAATACGCATTTTAGCCGATCTGTCGCAGCTTGCGCCCAGAACGTTCGGGAAACTGGGAGGCTCGCCGCAGGCCTTCTCAAGGCGCCGGATGCTCCTCGCTCCATCCGCCCTTGCCGAACCACGCGGTCTCCTGGTCGAGCAGATTCTTGCCGATCCGCAGGCAGTCCGCGGCCACGTCGTTTGTAATGATGTCGATGTAGATGTTGTGGCCCCCGGTGTTGATGTTCGTCTTGTGGTCGATGCACGCCTTGACCATCGCGGCGAAATTCACGAACGCCTCGGGAGGATTCAAGCGGTGGTCCGGCTCCACGTGCTTTACGAGTGCGCGGTAGCTCGCCTGCATCGCGGCATAGGCATCCGCGTGGCGCTTGCGCGCCGCACACATCAGCCGGCCGGCCTTCTTGGTTTCGTCCTCCGACCATTCGACGATCTCGCGGGCGTCGGCCAGGCACTTCTCGGGATCGGCTTCGATCTTGCCCTCGCCCTCATAGCCGATCGTGACGGTGGCGGGCAGCGGCTTGCGCGCATCCTCGGCGAGTGCGGAGCCCGTCGCGGCGAGGGCAAAAAGCAGGATCAGGGAAGGGCGCAGCATGAGCTTGCTCCAGGGGCGGCTGGCATGACCCTAGCAGGGCCGCAAGTCGCGGCAATCGGCACGCACGCGATCGGCTAACGGGAAATGTGCGCGCGTAGCGCTTTGAGCTCGGCCTGGGGATCGGAGAAATCGCCGATGGCGTGCGTCGTGCGGCGGTACCAGTGGCGCGCGTTGCTCTGGTCGCCCTCGAGCTTGTGCAGCACCGCGTGCAGCCAATCGGCGGCAACGTCGCCTTCGTGGCTCTGCGCAATTTCGTGCGCGCCCTGCCAGTCCCCGGCAAGGGCCAGATCGACGGCGCGGATCAGATCTTCTGTGCCTGCCATTGCTGCCATCCTTTGGCGCGCAGATCGCACGCCGGACAATGGTTGCACCCGTAGCCCCAGGCGTGCCGCCGCGAGCGGATGCCGAGATAGCAGGTGTGCGTGTCTTCCACGATCAGCTCGACGAGGGGCGTGCCGCCGAGTTCCTGCGCGAGCGCCCAGGTTTGAGCCTTGTCGATCCACATGAGCGGCGTCTGCAAATCGAAACGCTTGTCCATGCCGAGTGAGATCGCCTTGCCCAGCGCCGCGATCGTCTCATTGCGGCAGTCGGGGTAGCCCGAATAATCCGTCTCGCACATGCCCCCGACCAGCACCGCTATCGCGCGGCGGTAGGCGAGCGCTGCCGCATAGGTAAAGAAGAGCAGGTTGCGGCCCGGCACGAAGGTCGACGGCAGGCCGGCCTCGCTCAGCACGATCTCCGCGTCGCGCGTCAACGCGGTGTCGCTCAAGCGGCCAAGCTCGGGCAGCTCCAGCATATGGTCGGGACCGAGATGCTCTCCCCAGCGGGCGTTGATGCGGGCAAGTCCCTCGCGGATGATCCCGCGCTGACCAAGCTCAGCCGCATGGCGCTGGCCGTAGGCGAACCCGACGGTCTCGACGCGCTCGTAGCGCTCCAGCGCCCACGCGAGACAGACGGTCGAATCCTGCCCGCCGGAGAAAAGCACCAATGCCGCCGTCTGCGTCATGCCGAGAACCTCCAGGGTGTCATCCTCGGGCTCGTCCCGAGGACCTACCCATCAACGCAACGTGCGGGTTGGGTCGAGCACAACGGTTCCGCGGCGGTGCAAGCCGAGAGCTGGGTCCTCGGGACAAGCCCGAGGATGACAATGTGGGACTATCGACGCCCGCCTGCGGCCGTCTGCTCATAGGCTCGCCCCGTCGAACTTGACGATGTTGAGGCTTTCCAGGTCGACGCCGTCAAGGCAGCGGACATTTATGGCGACCATCTCCACCCCGCCGGAGCCCGTGCCGCGCGAGAACGAGGAGATACCGCAGGATTTGCAGAACAGGTGGTGGATCACCTTTTTGTTGAACTGATAGTCCACGAGGGCGTCCTCGCTCGACGTCAGTCGGAAGCTTGCCGCCGGAACGATCAGACTGCCGCGTTTCCGACAGATGGAGCAGTTGCATGCCATGACGCGGCCGAGGTCCGCCTTGGCCTCGTAGCGCACGAGGCCGCAGTGGCAGCCCCCTTCGTAGTTTGCCGGTCCGGCCATTGAGCGCTCCTTCCGGGTTTCGTTCCACCCCCGGGCTGGCCCGGGATTTCAGCACTTTGCGCTGTTGCCAAGAGCGGCTAAAAGGCGCCGGACCCTTCCACGCAGCGCGTCTTATGCGCAATCCACAAGGTAATGAACATGACCGCCATCGTCGACATCATCGGCCGCGAGATCCTGGACAGCCGCGGCAACCCGACGGTCGAGGTCGATGTGGTGCTGGAGGACGGCTCCATGGGCCGGGCGGGCGTGCCGTCCGGCGCCTCCACGGGTGCGCACGAGGCGATGGAGCTGCGCGACGGCGACAAGAAGCGCTATCTCGGCAAGGGCGTGCTCAAGGCGGTCGATGCGGTCAACGGCGAAATCTTCGATGCGCTCGCCGGCATGGACGCAGAGGACCAGCGCTCGCTCGATGCGGCGCTGATCAAGCTCGACGGCACGCCAAACAAGAGCCGGCTCGGCGCCAATGCAATTTTAGGCGTGTCGCTCGCCTGCGCCAAGGCGGCGGCAATCGCGAGCGGCCTGCCGCTCTACCGCTACGTCGGCGGCGCCGCCGCGCACGTGCTGCCGGTTCCGATGATGAACATCGTCAACGGCGGCGCGCACGCCGACAACCCGATCGACATCCAGGAATTCATGATCATGCCGGTGGCGGCGCAAACGTGCGCGGACGCGGTGCGCATGGGCGCCGAAATCTTCCACACCTTGAAGAAGGCGTTGCAGGACGCGGGCCACTCTACGAGCGTGGGCGACGAGGGCGGCTTTGCGCCGAACCTGAAATCGGCCGACGCTGCGCTGGGCTTCATCACCAAGGCGATAGAGACGGCGGGCTACAAGCCCGGCTCAGATGTTCTGCTCGCACTCGATTGCGCCTCGACCGAATACTACAAGGGCGGCAAGTATGAGCTGGCCGGCGAGGGCAAGTCGCTCGATGCCGCGGCCATGGTTAAATACCTCGAGGATCTCGTTAAGCGCTTCCCCATCGTCTCCATCGAGGACGGCATGGCGGAGGACGACTGGGACGGCTGGAAGATGCTGACCACTGCTATCGGCGCGCGCTGCCAGCTTGTCGGCGACGACCTCTTCGTCACCAATACCCAGCGCCTGCAGGAAGGCATCTCCAAGGGCATCGCCAACTCAATCCTGGTCAAGGTGAACCAGATCGGATCGCTGACCGAGACGCTCGACGCCGTCGGCATGGCGCAGAGTGCCGGCTATACCGCCGTCATCTCGCACCGCTCGGGCGAGACCGAGGATGCAACGATCGCCGACCTCGCGGTCGCGACCAACGCCGGGCAGATCAAGACCGGTTCGCTGTGCCGCTCGGACAGGCTCGCGAAGTACAACCAACTCATCCGCATCGAGCAGGATCTGGGCGACAGCGCGCGCTATGCCGGCAAAACCGTTGTCCGCGCAGCCTGAGGCTTGGCGCGGCGCTGAAAAAATCGAGCCTTTTCCTGCCTATCCGCGTAGGCCGGGCCGGCGCGTAACATGGCCTGAGAAATGGGACAGCGCTTTACCTGGGATTAAGAAGCTTCGTGGCATAACGGGGGGGTCAACAGCTTTTGTGCAGCGTACCCCCAGTGCTGCGTCAGCCAAAACATGAGCGGCGTTTGAAGCCACGACAGATTACGGTGTTGCTTCTCTGTCTGGGTTTGACGGCTTACTTCGCCCATCATGCAGTGAATGGCAGGCACGGCCTCGAGGCGCGATCTCGGCTGACCGAAAGGTCAGCCTTGTTGGAGTTCGAGATCAAAAGCCTTGAGGCTGTGCGCGCCAATCTCGAGCGCGACGTCGCCCTGCTCACCCCCAAACAGCCAGATCCCGACATCGTCGAGGAGATTGCGCGCGAAGTCCTGGGCTTTGTGCGTCCCGACGATGTCGTCGTCCCGCGCCCCTAGCGGCCGCGCGAAGCAGGGTTGCGCCCGTTCTTGGCCGGTTCTGGTCATGCCGGCGCGCCTCTTGTAGGATTCCGACTCAAAGCACGCATCGGCGTCGAGCGCTCGCGCACGGCCGCACGCTTAATGACCGGACGCTTGAGGGAGTGGCCATGGCTCCAGCGAAGGCACCCCGCAGCAAGTCGAGCGGCTCGCCGCCAAAAACGAAGAGCGCCTCCGCCGAGAAGCGCAGTGCCGCGGCGGTCCCCCCGTTCACGCGCGACGAAGAACTCAGTGCCTACCGCGCCATGCTGCTGATCCGCCGCTTCGAGGAGAAGGCAGGCCAGCTGTACGGCATGGGGCGCATCGGTGGTTTCTGCCACCTCTACATTGGCCAGGAAGCCGTCGTCGTCGGCGTGCAGATGGCATCCAAGCCGGGCGATGCCGTCATCACCGCCTATCGTGACCATGGACACGCGCTGGCCGTCGGCATGGATCCCAAGGCGATCATGGCCGAGCTCACGGGCCGGCGCGGAGGCTGCTCGAAGGGGAAGGGCGGCTCGATGCACATGTTCTCGCCCGAGAAGCATTTCTACGGCGGCCACGGCATCGTGGGCGCGTGCACGCCGCTGGGAACGGGACTGGCGTTCGCCGCCAAGTATCGCGACGGCGACGACGTTTGCCTTTGCTACTTCGGAGATGGCGCCGCCAACCAGGGCCAAGTGTACGAGGCCTTCAACATGGCGGGGCTGTGGAAGTTGCCCATCGTGTTCATCATCGAGAACAACCAGTATGCGATGGGCACCTCGATCGAGCGCTCGTCCTCGACGACCGATCTCTCCCAGCGCGGCCTCTCGTTTGCGATCCCCGGCGAGCGCGTCGAGGGCATGGACGTGCGGGCGGTGCGCGACGCCGGCCGCCGCGCGATCGCGCATGCGCGCGCGGGCAATGGGCCGATGATCCTGGAAATGCTCACCTACCGGTACCGCGGCCACTCGATGTCGGACCCCGCGAAATACCGCACGCGCGAGGAGGTGCAGCACGTGCGCGACACGTATGATCCCATCGAGCAGGTGCGCCAGCGGCTCTTGCAGGACGGGGTCGACGAGGACGCCTTGAAGGCGATCGACCGCGAGGTGCGCGATGTGGTGAGTGGCGCGACCGATTTCGCGCTCGCCGATCCCGAGCCGGCAGCGGCCGAGCTTTACACCGACGTACTGGTCGACGGCTGAGGCGGAGCGAGCTCTTAAATGCCGATCGAAGTCCTGATGCCCGCCCTGTCGCCGACGATGGAGGAGGGCACGCTCGCCAAGTGGCTGGTGAAAGAGGGGCAGGAGATCAAGGCGGGCGACGTCATCGCCGAGATCGAGACCGACAAGGCCACCATGGAGGTGGAGGCGGTAGACGAGGGCAAGCTTGCAAAGATCCTCGTCCCGGCCGGCACCGAGAACGTGAAGGTCAACACGCCGATCGCGCTGATCGACGGCGAGGATGAGACCTCACAAACGAAGTCGGCGAAAGGCGGCGGGTCGGAAGTTTCCTCAGCAGTTCACCCTCCCCTTGATGGGGAGGGTGGGCGCCGCAACGCAGTTGAGGCGACCGGGAGGGGTGAACGACCAGAAGCCGAAGCCCATGACCCGGCCCCCCACCCCCGACCCCTCCCCGGCGTCCATGCAAGGCATGGCTCCGCCATGACGGGGAGGGGGGTTAGAGAGGAGTCCGGCTCAGCGATCACCCGCGAAGGCGAGAAGGCGACGCAGCCTTCCCAGGACCGGCAGGTCGAGATCGCACCCGGCACAGAGATGGTCACGCTGTCGATGCGCGAAGCGCTGCGCGACGCCATGGCCGAGGAGATGCGCCGCGACGCGGACGTCTTCCTTATGGGCGAGGAGGTCGCGCAATACCAGGGCGCGTACAAGGTCAGCCAAGGGCTGCTGGAAGAGTTCGGTGACAAGCGCGTCATCGACACGCCCATCACCGAGCAGGGCTTTGCCGGCGTCGGCGTCGGCGCCGCGTTCGCCGGCTTGAAACCGATCGTTGAGTTCATGACCTGGAATTTCGCGATGCAGGCGATCGACCAGATCATAAATTCAGCCGGCAAGACGCACTACATGTCGGGCGGACACATGCGGGTGCCGATCGTGTTCCGCGGGCCCAATGGCGCGGCTGCCCGCGTCGCCGCGCAACACAGCCAGTGCTACTCGGCCTGGTATGCGCATGTGCCGGGTTTCAAGGTGATCGCGCCATCGACGCCGGCCGACGCCAAGGGCCTGCTCAAATCCGCGATCCGCGATCCAAATCCCATCATCTTCCTCGAAAACGAGCTACTCTACGGGACGCAAGGGCCCGTTCCCAAGGGCGACGACTGGCTGGTGCCGATCGGCAAGGCGCGCATCGCGCGCCCAGGAACGCACGCGACGATCGTGTCGTTCGCGCGCGGCATGGTCTACGCCCTGGAAGCAGCGGACGTGCTCGCCGAGGAGGGCATCGAGGCCGAGGTCATCGACCTGCGCACGCTCCGCCCGCTCGACCTTGAAACTGTGCTCGCTTCGGTAAAAAAGACCAACCGGCTGGTGACGGTCGAGGAGGCATGGCCGGTTTGCTCGGTCGGGTCGGAAATTTGCGCACAAGTGGCTATGCAAGCCTTCGACTTTCTTGACGCTCCGCCGGTTAAAGTTAGTGGTGCCGATGTTCCGATGCCCTATGCGGCCAACCTCGAGAAGCTGGCGCTTCCCTCGGTCGAAAAGGTGGTCGCGGCGGTCAAGTCGGTGCTGTACGTGTAGCGTTGCAGGAGCAAAGAGGACGAGCAATGGAAGAGGAGCTTCCAGTCGAGCTCGATCCCCCCGACGGGGTCGAAGAGGCGGATACCGCGGTCGAGGTGCTGCGCGCTTGGATCGGCGACGGCTCGTTGCTGGTTTCGCTCAACGCGTAGGCCTTCGGCGAGCAGATCGCCGAGTGGGGACGCTTGCTGGCTGAGATCGGCCATCACGTCGCCAAGTCGGCGGCGCTGAACGGCTATATGCGCGAGGACGAGGCGCAGGCGGCGTTGCGTGAGGCGTTCACGGGCAGCTTCGAGGCGACGCCGGCGGGCGGCACCGCCGCGGGCAAGCTCAAGGGCCAGACGAAGCACTAGACGTAGAGCGCGAGCAGCGGCGGGCGCATGAGCGACAGCGAGGCTATGAGCGGCACCGCAACGGCGATGCGCCAGATCGCTTCGCCGCTGGCACGCCGTCTCGCCCGCATGGCCGATCTCGACTTGGCCGAGGTCGAGGGGTCGGGCCCGCACGGCCGCATCATTAAGCGCGACATCGAAACGGCGCTGGCCACGCGCAAAGGGCTATCAACTGCGACATCTCCGGCCGGCACGCGCGAGCAGGCTGTTACGGCCATGCGGCGACCAGCGGCCAGCGGTTCCGCTCTGTCGGATGAGAAGATCATCGCCCTTTACGACAAGGGCACCTACGAGATCATCCCCCACGACAAGATGCGCCGGGTGATCGCCGAGCGCCTCGTATTCTCCAAGCAGACGATCCCGCACTACTATCTGTCGATCGACTGCCGCATCGACGAGATGCTGCGCGCGCGCAAGCGCATGAATGCCGAGGCTCCGACAGAGGGACCGCGCGCCTACAGACTGTCGGTCAACGATTTCATCATCAAGGCGCTGGCGCTGGCGCTGCAGCAGGTTCCGGCCGCCAACGCCACCTGGACCGAAGGCGGGATGCTGCGCCACAGGTATTCCGACGTCGGCGTCGCGGTCGCCATCGAGGGCGGGCTGTTCACCCCCGTGGTGCATCAGGCGGAGAGCAAGTCGCTGTCGGAGATCTCCAACGAGATGCGCGATCTGGCTGAGCGGGCGCGCAAACGGCGCTTAGCCCCGCACGAGTACCAGGGCGGCACCACCTCGATCTCCAACCTCGGCATGTACGGCATCACGAGCTTCGAGGCCGTGATCAACCCACCACACGCGACGATCCTGGCGGTGGGCGCGGCGGAGCGCCGGCCGGTCATCGCGGGCGAGGCGGTGGAAGCCGCCACGGTGATGAATGTGACGTTATCCTGTGACCATCGCGTCGTGGATGGCGCCACCGGGGCCGAGCTGCTGGCCGCCTTCAAGGGGTTCATCGAGGATCCGGTGCGCATGCTGGTGTGATGCCAGCGCAACCCAAATCAGTCGCCTGTGGCTTCGTTAGGTATTCCTTAAAAAACCTGTGGCCGAAGGACCACTTCCGCCTTATTTCCCCTGTTTATTGCATGCCAAATAAGCTGGAAAAGCATATGAATAGGGCACTTTGCTTGCCGCTGGCGAAGGGCGCGCCTAGAAGCGGACGGATAGCGTGGGCGTTAATGACGACCTCAATCGCTTGGAGTCTCCCCACATGACGGCCCAGTCTGTACGCACCATAGCAATTGTTGCTCTGACCGTTGTGGCAGCGGCGTGCTCCAATGACGGCACGATGTTCCCCGGCAGCGGTGGCTTGAGCACGTCCTCGGTGGATCCCTCGTCGTCGCAATCGGCGAGATCAAATCCGCTGTGTCTGACGCTCGCCTCGCAGATCGATGCGCTCAACAAAGAGGGCATCCCCGACAAGGTGTCGAAGGCCGCTCTCAAGAAGTACAAGCTGAAGGGCTCCGATATCGCCAAGGCGGACGAGCTCAACAAGGCCAATTCGGAATTCCAGACGAAGTGCTCGGAATACCCGCCGGCCCCGACCGTCGCTGCCGTGCTCCCGCCCGAGAAACCGGAGAAGCCGGCTGTGAAGGTGGCAAAGGCCAAGCCGCCGATCCCGTCGCCGAAGTCTGCTCCTGCGACGACAGCGCTGGCGCCCGAGAATACGGTTCCGCCGTCTTCCGCGTCTTCGAGCGCCTCGTCGGGTGCCGTAGCGGAAACCGCGGCAGCCCCGTCGTCAGCGCAGCCCTAAGCTCCACCAACCTTGAGCCTGCGTGCCCTTGGCGCGCATGAGCGCATTTTTGCGACGCCCTAACGTCATCTGGGGTCGCAGCTGCAAGCTTTGGGGTTGCGTGCCACAATTGTGTATGGTGAAAACAATTCAGTTTCGAGGACAGGCGGAGGCGATGACAACGGCGAGGGACCATAGTGCGCGCGCCGTCAGGGCAGCGGTCGCCGGTTTGGTGGTGTTGGCCTGCGCGGGCTGCGCGGCTGCCAACAGCAACAACAACGCCAACGGCGATCCAGGTCCCACCGAGCTTGCTGCCGGCGAGACGTGTGAGTCGATCCGCGCGAACCTCAACAAGCTCGACAGCCAGGGCGTGCCGGCGCTCATCGAGCGCGACACCTCCGGCAAGAAGCTCTCCGCAGCTCAGAAGCAGCAAGCCGACCTCTACAACAAGCTGCTCAACCAGTACCTCGGAGCGCGCTGCCACGTTTAGAGGAGCGTGCTGGTTCGGCCCTCGTGCCGGTCCTCGTGTTCGTTCCTCGTCATCATGGATCCGGCTTTCGTGATGGGGCCTCGGCATAAGTGCCGGGGCCTTTGCATGCGGAGAGCGCTCTCATGACGACCGGTGCGTACGACTTGATCGTCGTCGGAGCAGGGCCCGGCGGCTACGTCGCGGCGATCCGCGCGGCGCAGCTCGGCATGCGCACCGCGATCATCGAGCGATCGTATCTCGGCGGCATCTGTCTCAACTGGGGCTGCATTCCAACCAAGGCGCTGCTTCGCTCGGCCGAGGTTTTGCACGTGGCGCAGACGGCGGATGCTTTCGGCATCAAGGTGCAGGGCGCTCAAGCCGATCCAGGCGCGGTCGTTGCGCGCTCGCGCGCAGTGGCGGGCGAGCTTTCAACCGGCGTCGGCTTCCTGCTCAAGAAGAACAACGTCGATGTCATCTGGGGCGAGGGCAAGCTCGCGGGTGCGGGTGCTATCGACGTCACGGAAAGCACAGCGCAGAAGCGCGCTGGCGCGGCGCAGGCTGCTCCCAAAGGCGCCCTGGGGGCCGGACGCTATTTAGCAAAGCACATCATCCTCGCGACCGGCGCGCGGCCGCGCGTGCTGCCTGGGATCGAGCCCGACGGCAAGCTGATCTGGACCTACTTCGAGGCGATGGTGCCGCGCGCGATTCCCAAATCGCTGCTGATCGCCGGCTCCGGCGCTATCGGCATCGAGTTCGCCTCGTTCTACCGCGCGCTCGGCGTCGAGGTGACCGTCGTCGAGATGTTGCCCGAGATCCTTCCAGCCGAGGATGGCGAGATCGCCGCGCTCGCGCGCAAGGCGTTTGAAAAAGCCGGCATCCGCATCCTGACGTCGGCCAAGGTGAGCGGCGTCGAGAAAGGCAAGGATAGCGTGACGGCAATGATTAGCCGCGAGGGCGCCGCAGCTGAGCGCATCGCGGCCGAGCGCATGATCTCAGCCGTCGGCGTGGTCGGAAACACGGAAGGGCTGGGCCTCGAAGACGCGGGCGTGAAGATCGCCGCCGGCCGCATCGTGACCGACGGCCTCGGCCGCACGAGCGTTCCCGGCATCTACGCGATCGGAGACGTCGCCGGGCCGCCGATGCTCGCGCACAAGGCCGAGCACGAGGGCGTCATCTGCGTCGAGGCGATCGCCGGCCTCGATGCGCATGCGCTCGATAAGCGCCGCATTCCTGCTTGCACCTATTCCAGCCCGCAAATCGCCTCGGTCGGATTGACCGAAGCCAAGGCGGAAACAGAGGGGCGCAAGCTGCGTGTCGGGCGCTTCCCATTCCGGGCCAACGGCAAGGCGCTGGCCATGGGCGAGCGCGAAGGCCTCGTCAAGACGATCTTCGACGCCGATACGGGCGAGCTCATCGGCGCGCACATGGTCGGAGCCGAGGTCACCGAGCTCATCGGCGGCTTCGCAATTGCGATGCAGCTCGAAGCGACGGAGGAGGATTTGATGCGCACCGTCTTCCCACACCCCACGCTATCGGAGATGATGGGCGAAAGCGCGCTTGCGGCTTATGGACGAGCTTTGCACATTGCCCCTCCCGCGCGCGGTGCACGCCGATCGTAGATCACCTGCTGTGAGGCCCCATGAACCTTGAAACGCGATCGATTGTCGTTTTCATCCTGGTCGGCCTTTTGGCCGGCTTTCTCGCCTCCGTTCTCGTCGGCGGAGGAGGGGGCATCTTGCGCTATATCCTGACTGGGCTCATAGGAGCCTTCGTTGGCGGTTACCTGTTTGAAGCGCTGGGCATCGATCTTGGCTTCAAGAACCATCTCGTATCGGAGATCGTGACCGCGACCGCAGGTGCCGTCATCGTGGTCATACTTGCGCGCTTCATTGCGTGAAGTCTGGGCGTTATGGGCTTGAGCGCCGGGGTCGCAACAAAAAACGATAAAAGGATTTTAGACCGTGGACGACTACTCGCAGTATGTGCCGTGGATCATCATGGCGGTGAACGGTCTTGTCGGAGGCGTACTCGCGGGGCTGCTGTTCGGGCGCGGCGGGCTGATCCGGAATATTTTCTTAGGCATCATCGGTGCCTTCATCGGCGGCTCATTTGTGCAGGCGGGCTTCTTCGACCTGCCGGTGCTTACTCAGTGGGCCTGGGCCGATCAGATCATCGCCTCGACCATTGCCGCATTCCTGCTGGTCTTTCTGGCGCGTCTCGTTATGCGCTAACGACTTGATTTGCGCAGCCGGCCCCGTCACCCTGCCCGCATGCAACGACCTCTGACCAAGCCTGACTGGATCCGCGTGCGCGCGCCGGGCTCGGCTGCGCACGCCGCCACCGCCCGCATCGTGCGCGCGCATGGCCTGCACACCGTGTGCGAGGAAGCCGGCTGTCCCAACGTGGCCGAATGCTGGGCCAAGGGCCATGCAACTTTCATGATCATGGGCGCCACGTGCACGCGCGCGTGCGCGTTCTGCAATGTGCGCACGGGGTTGCCGGGGGCACTGGATCGCGAGGAGCCCGGCAAAGTTGCGGCGGCGGTGCGCGAGCTTGGCCTCAAGCACGTCGTCGTGACCTCCGTCGATCGCGACGATCTGGCCGACGGGGGCGCCGCGCACTTCGCTGAAGTGATTTTGGCGATCCGAACAGCGGCGCCGGCCACCACGATCGAGGTGCTGACGCCCGACTTTTTGCGCAAGGAGGCCGCGCTCGAGATCGTCATCGGCGCCCGGCCCGACGTTTTCAATCACAACATCGAAACGGTGCCGCGGCTCTATCTGTCGATCCGGCCCGGCGCCCGCTATTTCCACTCACTGCGGCTGCTACAGCGGGCAAAGGAGTTCGACGCGCAGCTCTTCACCAAGTCCGGCATGATGGTGGGCCTCGGCGAGACGCGCGCGGAGGTGATGCAGGTGATGGACGATCTGCGCTCAGCCGGCGTCGACTTCCTCACCATCGGCCAATACCTTCAGCCAAGCCCGCGCCACGCTCGCGTCGAGCGCTTCGTGCCGCCGCAGGAATTCGAGTCGCTGCGTTCGATCGCGGTCGCCAAGGGCTTCGCGCTCGTTGCGGCGAGCCCGCTCACGCGCTCCTCCTACCATGCGGGGGAGGATTTCGAGCGGCTGCGACGCGCGCGCGCCGCACAGTCGCGTTAGGAGCGCTCCGTGCCCACCTTCGAGATGACGCGGCGGGTGCCGTTCAGCGCGCAACAGATGTTCGATGTGGTGGCAGACGTCGAGCGCTACCCGCAATTCTTGCCCCTGTGTGAGGCGCTCGCCGTGCGCTCGCGCGCCGAGCAGGGCCCCGACAGCATCCTCACGGCGACGATGACGGTCGGCTACGGCGCGATCCGCGAGTCCTTCACCAGCCGCGTCACGCTGAAGCCGGCGCAGAAGGAAATCCACGTCGCCTATCTCGACGGCCCGTTCCATCATCTCGACAACCGCTGGCGGTTCACCGACACCGCGAACGGATCGGAGATTCACTTCTTCATCGACTATGCATTTGCCTCGCGGCTGCTTGGGCTCGTTATGGGTGCGATGTTCGACCGGGCGGTGAAGAAGTACACCGAGGCGTTCGAGGCCCGCGCCCGCGTCGTTTACGGTTCCGCCTCGGCCCACACCTGACCCCGCCGCCTCACCCAAGCGCAAGCGGAAGCTGGCATGGATCCCGGCCTCCGCCGGGATGACGGAAAGGGAGAGTTCATAACGCAGACGGAAAAGCTGATCGGCATCTCGTAGGAAGGAAGCGTGGGATGATGACGCTTGCAATAGCAACAAGCGAGGGGTTGGATGGCAAGGCATGCCACCACTCCGACGTTATCCCGGCGGAGGCCGGGACCCACGACAGGCAGCCGCAAGGGGGCGCTCGAAACTCATCACTCCCGCGTCATGGCGGCGCAATGCTTCGCATGGACGGCTGCTTTTCAGCGCACGACCTTGTCGAGGTTGCGCGCTTTCGCCATTCCCAGCGCAGTCTCGAGGCCGCGCGCGCCGGTGAGAATGGCGCCGTCGAGATCGGCCTCGGACAGATCAGCGCCGGTCAGATTGGCACCGGTGAGATCCGCGCGCGACAGATCCGCCTTGTGCAGTACGGCTCCGCTCAGATCGGCGTCGCGCAGATTGGCGAACGCCAGCATCGTGTAGGTGAGATTGGCGTGCGTGAGCGAGGCGTTCGACAGGTTTGCCCCCAGCAGCTCAGTGCGCCAGATGTGCTCGATGAACCCCGTGCGCCCGAAGGGAGCGAGCGTCGCGCCGTCGAACTTGGCGGCACTGAAGTTTGAGCCGTTGAAACGGCCGAAGATGTGCGCGTTCGTGAGGTTGGCGCCGACGAAGCTTGCGGCCTCGCTGCGCTTTGCCGCGAGGGAGGAGAAGGCCGAAGGCCGCAGCAGGCTCGCGCCTGACAGGTTCGCGCCGTCAAAGCGCGCGCCGATGATCACGATGCGATCGAGCAATGCGCCCGTTAAATTGGCGCGCGACAGGTCGGCGCCGCTGAGGTCGGCTCCAAACAGGTTGCTGCCCGCCAGATTGGCCGCCTTGAAATCAAGGCCGCTCAAGTCGAGGTCGCGCAGGTTCATTTTCGCCAGGTCGAGCGGGTGCGCGGCATCGGCGTGATAGAGCCGCGCGGTCAATTCGCGCACGGTGACGTCCGCGGCGCGGGCGTCGACGCCCGCAAGAAGAGCGACGAGCAACGCCAGCGTGAAGGAAACCTTCTGCAAGGCCGAGCGCTCCTGTACGCAGCGCCGCCGCAAAAACGGCGCCTGACGATCATGCCATCAAATCAGGGCAGCGTGGATGAGCGCAAGTGCCTCACGCAGGCTTGCGAGCCGAATTGCGTCGCGGCCGATGTCGCCGAAGCGGCATTCGCGCGTGATCGTGGTGTGGCCGATGCGGGCAACCGCCAGGTAGACGAGCCCGACCGGCTTTTCGGGCGTGCCGCCGTCAGGCCCCGCGATACCGGTTACGGCGACCGCGATATCGGCCGGGGCGTTGGCCAGCGTTCCGTCCGCCATGGCGCGCGCGACCGCTTCGCTGACGGCGCCTTCATCCGCAATCAGCTTGGCGTCGACACCCAGAAGATCGGTCTTGGCGGCGTTGGAATAGGTAACGAGCCCGCGCTCGAGGGTGGCGGAAGATCCGGGTATCTCGGTGATGAGGCCCGCCAGCAGGCCGCCTGTGCAGCTCTCGGCGGTGGCGAGTTTCAGTTTGTGCGCCTGGAGCGCACTCAACAGCGTGCGCGCCCCGTCTTCAAGCTCAGCCTGAAAAACAGTGCTCATGGCGCACAACACTTAGCGAGCGCGCACCAGACAACACTGGCGCGCACTCTCCCGCGGCGCGGCGGCACGGTCAAACGGGTGCGAGCTTCTCGGCCTGATGCAGCAGAGAGTCGAGCGTAGAACGGCTTTCGACACCGATCACGCCGACCGTCCGCTTCTGCGCATCCTGCCAGATCGGGAAGGCATCCTTGAGGACGGCCTGGCCCTTGCCGGTCAGATGCAATCCGCGTCCACGGCGTCCCGCGGGCGGGTCCATGTTGATATGGCCCAGCGCGAGCAGCCGCTTCAGGTTGCGCGAAAGCGTCGACTTCTCGATGTCGAGCTCGTGCCCGATCTCGACCGCCGTGATGGCGTCGCGCGCAGCGAGCTGCGCGAGCAGCGTGTACTGGCTCGCCGTGATGCCCAGCGGACGCATCGCGTCGTCGTAGACGCGCGTGATGATGCGCGAAAGCTGCCGTACACGTGTCGCGAGGCAGGCTTGCGATGTCTGCTCGGCGATGTCGGCGATACTCGTGGTTTCAGCCGGAGTCCGCTCCAGCGTGTGTGTCATGAGATTCATTTTTGGCCCCCGCCATGCTCGTGGTCATACAACACCTTTTGTTGGTGATGCCGCAATTCTGTCGCAGGGGTCAACGATTCGCGAGGGTGGAATGCGAGCGAATCAAACTGGCGTGACGATTGTCGCGCAGGCTAGCGCGGCAATACCCTCTTTGCGGCCTACAAAGCCCAGGCCTTCGGTCGTTGTCGCCTTCACACCGACGCGACCCGGTTCGATGTGCAGGATTGCCGCGATAGCCTCGCGCATAGCGGTGCGGTGCGGGCCGATCTTGGGCGCTTCAGCCAGGAGCGTCACGTCGACGTTGACAATGCGAGCGCCCTTGGCTTTGACGCGCGCAGCGGCGTCTTCGAGGAACAGCCGCGACGGCGCCCCGCGCCATTTTGCTTCGCTCGGCGGGAAGTGCTCGCCGATGTCGCCCTCGCCGATCGCGCCGAGAATCGCATCGGTGAGCGCGTGCAGGGCGACGTCGGCGTCCGAGTGTCCCTCGAGCGCGTGCGTGTGGGGGATCTGCACGCCGCACAGCCAGACGTGATCGCCCACGGTGAAGGCATGCACGTCGAAGCCATTGCCGGTGCGCGTCTCGAGTTGGCCGGCGCCCGGCGCCAGCAATCGCTCCGCCAGCGCTATATCCTGTGCGGTGGTCAGCTTGAGATTAAAGCCGGTGCTGGCGACGAGCTTCACCGGCATGCCCGCCCATTCCGCGATCGCGGCATCGTCGGTGAAGCCGCTCTGGTTCGTTTCGGCGGCGTGGCGATGGGCTGAGAGGATCGCCTTGTAGTGAAAAGCCTGCGGCGTTTGCGCGCGCCACAGGTGGGTGCGCTCCACCGTTTCGGCAATCGCGCCATCGGCGGTTGCGCGTTTCAGCGTGTCCGCGACGGGCTCGGCGGCAATCGCGCCGGGAGCGGCATCGAGCGCGGACAGAAGCCGCGTGACGAGATCGGCCGTGAGCAGCGGCCGCGCGGCATCGTGGATCAGCACCCGGTCGGGAGGCTCTCCGGCGAAGGCCTCAAGGCCGTGAAGCACGGACTCCTGGCGTGTTTCCCCGCCCAGCACAGGGTCGCGCAGCCGGGCCAAGTAGGGGTGCGCAGCCGCCTCGTAGCGCTGGCGGTCGTCGGGATGGATGACCGTCGCGACGGCGTCGATTTGGGGGTGGTTTGCCAGCACCCGGAAGGAATGGGCGATCACCGGGTCCCCGGCCAGGGGTACATATTGCTTGGGCACGTCCGAACCCGTGCCGGCCCGCGTACCCCGGCCCGCAGCCACGATTACCGCTACCGTTGTCACCCTGACCGCCGCCTATGTCCGAAGGGCCTGCATGGCCTGATTAGCCGCATAGCCTGGGTAGGGCAATCGGCTGCGCCTTGTTCGCGCTTGCGAAATGAAACGCTAACCTCTAGTCTGCACAAATGAAGGGCACATTCGGAGACTGCCTACTTGTTAGGCAATAGCGACCATCGCGCCACAGCCGGGGAGCAGATCCGCATAGGGCGGCACGTCCTCGCCAACCGCGTCCTGCTGGCCCCCATGTCGGGCGTGACCGACCTTCCGTTCCGCCGGCTTGCGCACCGGCTCGGAGCCGGTCTCGTCGTGTCCGAGATGGTCGCAAGCGAGGACCTTGTGCGCGAGCGCGCCCATATTCTCCGTCGCGTTGAAGGCCGCGAGCTACGTCCCTTCGTCATACAACTCGCCGGTCGCGAAGTGCACTGGATGGCGGAAGGCGCGCGCATTGCGCAAGAGCGCGGCGCCGATGTCGTCGACATAAACATGGGCTGCCCGGCGCGCGAGGTGACGGGCAAGCTGTCGGGCAGCGCGCTGATGCGCGACCTCGATCACGCGCTGTCGCTGATCGCGGCCGTCGTGCAGGCGGTGAAAATTCCTGTCACCTTGAAGATGCGGCTCGGCTGGGATCAGCGCAGCCGCAACGCCGCCGAGTTGGCGCGACGCGCGCAAGCTGCCGGCGTGCAGCTCATCACCGTGCATGGCCGCACGCGCTGCCAGTTCTTCAAGGGCAGCGCCGACTGGGCCGCGGTGCGCGAGGTGAAAGAGAGCGTCACCATCCCGCTCATCGTCAACGGCGACATCGATTCAGCGAGCGCGGCGCAAACCGCGCTGCAGGCCTCGGGCGCCGATGGCGTCATGGTCGGACGCGCCGCCTACGGCGCTCCGTGGCTGCCGGCGCGGATCGCAGCGTTTCTTGCGTCGGGCCGCGATCCCGGCCCCCCGCTCCTCGCCGAGCAGGGCGCGATTGCGCGCGAGCACATCGAGGAAATGCTGTCGCACTACGGCGCCAGCTTGGGCTTGCGCAACGCGAGGAAGCACGTCGGCTGGTATCTGGCGAGCAGCGGACGCGCGGCTGCCATCGTGAAGGCTTGGCGTCAGCGCTTGTGCACCGAGGACGATCCCCGGCGCGTGCTCGATGGCCTTGCCGCATTTTATGCGCAAGAGCTGGAGGCCGCGGCATGACCAAGACCGCAACGCGTCTCCCAACTCCTGCCCGCCGGCCCGTCGAGCACGATCTGCTGCTGGCGGCGCTGCCGCATCCCATCCTGGTGCTGGCCGACGACAACCGGATCATCTACGCCAACGCTGCAGCGGAAGCGTTTCTCACGACCGGCATTGCGCTCTTGAAGCGGGTGCGCCTCGATGATGTCATTGCGTTCGGGTGCCCGCTGCTGGCGCTCGTGGAGCAGGTACGCCGGCAGGGCGCCACGGTGAACGAGTACGGCGTCGAGATCACCGCGCCGAAATTCCAAAGCCCCAAGCTGGTCGACGTCTACGCCGGTCCCTTCGCCGACCAGGCCGGCACAATCGTGGTCATGCTTCAGCAGCGCAACATGGCGCTCATGATCGAGCGCCAAATGACGCATCGCGCCGCGGCGCGCTCGGCGTCGGGTCTCGCCTCCGTGCTCGCGCACGAAATCAAGAATCCGCTGTCGGGCATTCGCGGCGCAGCCCAGCTTCTGGAGCAGGGATCGACCGATGCCGACCGCTCGTTGACGCAGCTCATCTGCTCGGAGACCGACCGTATCCGCAACCTGATCGACCGCATGGAAGTGTTCGGCGACGAGCGCCCGCTCGCCAAGGAGCCGGTCAACATTCATGACGTGCTCGAGCACGTGCGCCGCCTGTGCGAGAGCGGGTTCGCGCGCGGCATGCGCTTCATCGAGGACTACGATCCCTCGCTACCGCCCGTGCCGGGCAACCGCGACAAGCTGGTGCAGGCGTTCTTGAACCTCGTCAAAAACGCGGCTGAAATCGATCGGCGACGACAAGAAGGAGGGGCGCATCGTCATGCAGACCTCTTTCCGTCCGGGCGTCCGGCTCTCGGTGCAAGGCTCCGACCGCCGCATCAGTCTGCCGCTCATGATCCAGATCGAGGACAACGGGCCCGGCATCCCCGATCATCTCAAGCCGCACCTCTTTGATCCCTTCGTCACGACGAAGCCGCACGGTACCGGGCTTGGCTTGGCGCTCGTCGCCAAGATCATCAACGACCACGGCGGCATCATCGAATGCGACAGCGAATCCGACCGGACGATCTTTCGCGTGCTGCTCCCCATGCAGGATCGCCCAGCCACCGGAAAGTCCTCCGCCCCCAAAGCCCGATCGAGCCCGAGGTAAGACATGGCCCGTGGCACAGTCCTCATTGCCGACGACGACACCGCGATCCGCACGGTGCTGAACCAGGCGCTCGCGCGCGCGGGGTATGCGCCACGCGCCACCGGAAACGCCACCACGCTGTGGCGCTGGGTGAGCCAGGGCGAGGGTGATGTCGTTCTGACCGATGTCGTCATGCCCGACGAGAATGCCTTCGATCTCATTCCGCGCATCAAGAAGATCCGTCCCGATCTCCCCATCATCGTCATGAGCGCGCAGAACACGCTGATGACCGCGCTGACGGCGGCGGAGAAGGGGGCTTATGAATATTTGCCCAAGCCTTTCGACCTGAACGAGGTCGTCGCCGTCGTGGGGCGGGCGCTGACACAACCAGGACGACGCCTGCAGCGCCCGGCGCAGGAAATCGAAAGCGACGAGCTGCCGCTGATCGGGCGCTCACCTGCAATGCAGGAGATTTATCGCGTCTTGGCGCGTCTCACGCAGACCGATCTCACTGTGATGATCAATGGCGAGAGCGGCACGGGCAAAGAGCTCGTTGCGCGCGTGCTGCACGACTACGGGCGCCGGCGGCAGGGGCCGTTCGTCGCGATCAACATGGCGGCGATCCCGCGCGAGCTGGTCGAGAGCGAGCTGTTCGGGCACGAGAAGGGCGCCTTCACCGGCGCGCAGATGCGCACGCAGGGCCGCTTCGAGCAGGCCGAAGGCGGCACGCTGTTCCTCGATGAGATCGGCGACATGCCGCTCGACGCGCAGACGCGTCTTTTGCGCGTGCTGCAGGAAGGCGAATACACGACTGTTGGCGGGCGCACGCCGATCAAGACCAACGTGCGCATCATCGCCGCGACGCACCGCGATTTGAAATCGCAGATACAGCAGGGACTGTTCCGCGAGGATCTCTTCTATCGCCTCAACGTTGTTCCGATCCGCATCCCGCCCTTGCGCGAGCGGTTGGAAGACATCGGCGATCTCGTGCGGCACTTCTTGCGGATCGCAGCGCGCGAAGGCCTCGGCCAGAAATCGATCGAGACGGGCGCCATCGACAGGTTGAAGTCGCACCCATGGCCCGGCAACATTCGCGAGCTCGAAAATTTCGTGCGCCGGGTCGCTGCGCTCTATCCGCAGGACACGCTCACGAGTCAGATCATCGAGCAGGAGCTCGCGGAAGCGCTGCCCGACAAGCCGGGCGAGTTGTCGGGCGCCGACGCCAAGGACCTGAGCGAGCAGGTCGAGCGCTACCTCTCGGGCTACTTCGCAGGGTTCGGCAAGGAGCTGCCGCCGCCGGGTCTTTACGAGCGGGTCATCCGCCAGGTTGAGCTGCCGCTGCTCACGGCGGCGCTCGCCGCGACGCGCGGCAACCAGATCCGCGCCGCTGAGCTTTTGGGACTTAATCGCAATACCTTGCGCTCGCGCATTCGAGCACTGGATATCCGCGTGTTCCGCTCGCCGCAGCCCTGAGAGCCGCAAAGATCCGTTGAAATACAACGATAAGCGGGCGCGGTGCTTGCCTGCCCGGCGGTGCCATGTTACCCGTCGGACACGTCGCGAAAATGTCACAGTCCGTTGCTCTGCTGCGAGCAGACAACCAGCCGTTAGCGCTCTGCGCTTGTGACTCCCCCTGACAGGCCTCGGCCTGCCCTTTGAGACCCGGCCGCAAAAGGCCCCAGAGAGATCGTGTTGATGCCGGCTCCCCACGTTGCATCGCGACGAGGTCCAGACTTGGGTGATGGGCCTTCTCCGCTCAACCCGAGCGACCGCGCGTTCTGGGTGGGCTTGAGCGTCGTCGTCCTGTCGCTGATCTCTGCCTTCGCGACCTATCTGATTCTTCACCGGGCTCACGCCGATCCCGCCGCGCGGCGAGGTCGTGCTCGTCGTTCTGTTCGTCAACGTGGTGCTCATCGGCGCGATGATCGGTCTGCTCGCGTGGCAGACGTCGGGCCTTGCGCGTGCGTGGCGCGAGAAGATCCCCGGCGCGCGCTTGCACATTCGCATTGTGCTGTTGTTCAGCATCATCGCCGCGCTGCCGACGCTCCTGCTCGCGGTGGGCGCCACCGTGACGTTCTCGCGCTCGCTCGACGGCTGGTTCTCGACGCGTACGCGCGCGATCGTCTCCAGCTCGCGCGACGTTGCGACCGCCTATCTCGACGAGCACGGCCAGGTCATCCGCACAGATATCGTCAATATGGCGCGCGATCTGGACGCGGCCGCCGGCTCCGCCGCCGGCGATCCCGTCAAGCTGCAGCGCATCGTCATGGTGCAGGCTGGCCTGCGCGATCTGCCCGCCGCCTACATCATCGACAAGAACGGCAATCCCGACGTTGAGGCTAGCGCCGACAACAAGCTGCCCTACAACGCTCCCTCGGCTGCCGCGATTGCCCAGGCCGAGGCTGGCCAGGTGCCGTTGCTGATGCCGACTTCGGATCGCTACCGCGTCGCGGCGGTCGCGAAGCTCGACAAGTATCCGGGCAAGTACCTCTACGTCGCGCGCGGCGTCAGCCCCAAGGTCATCGAGCATCTGCAACTCACCGCGCAGAACGTCGATGAGTTCAACCGTCTGCGCAAAGCGCGCGGAGGGCTGAAACTCGCGCACGGCCTCATGTACACGATGATCTCGATGACCGCGATTTTGGCCGCGATCTGGGTGGGCTTGTGGTTTGCCGGGCGCTTCGTCGCGCCCATTCGCCGCCTGATCGTCGCGGCGCAACTCGTCTCAACCGGCAATCTGCAGGTGGAGCTGCCCGAGAAACGCGGCGAGGGCGATTTGCGGCGCCTCTCGAGCACCTTCAACACGATGACGCGCGAACTGAAAAATCAGCGCGAAGCGTTGATGACGGCGAACGAGCAGCTGCTGGAACGGCGCGTCTTCATGGAAGCGGTGCTGTCGGGCGTCTCCGCCGGCGTCATCGGACTCGACAGCCAGGATCGCATCACGCTCGTCTCGCGCGCCGCGGCGCTGCTGCTCGGTCTCTCCGACGAGGAGCTCGTCGGCAAGAAGCTCACCGAGGCGATCCCGATGTTCGCTGCCGTGCTGGAAAAAGAGGACGAGCACACCCTCAAAGGCCGCTCGCTCGAGGAGGTGACCTTCGATGTCGGCGGCGAGGAGCGCACGTTTGCCGTCATGGTCACACGCGAGCGCGCCGGCGGCGATGTCGGCTCGGTCGTGACCTTCGACGACGTCACCGACCTAGTTGCCGCCCAGCGCACCGCGGCGTGGGCGGACGTAGCAAGGCGCATCGCGCACGAGATCAAGAATCCGTTGACGCCGATCCAGCTGGCCGCCGAGCGCCTGCGCAAGAAATACGCGCACACCATCACCGGCGACCGCGAGACCTTCGAGCGCCTGACGACGACGATCGAGCGACAAGTCGCCGATCTTAAGGCCATGGTCGACGAGTTCGCAGAGTTCGCGCGCATGCCCAAGCCCGAGATGGGACGGCACGATCTGCGCCATGCTGTGCAGGAGCCGGTCGTCCTGTTTCGCGAAGCCCACCCGGAGATTCAGTATGAGTTGAAGATACCCGACAAGCCCCTGCTCATGAACTTCGACCGCCGCCTCATCACGCGTGCGGTGACCAATCTCGTGAAGAACGCCAGCGAAGCGGTCGAGACCGCGCGCGCCACCGACGGGAAAACCAAAGGCTGGAAGGGCCGCGTCGAGACGATCGTGACGCCGCAGAGCGATCGCGTGACGATCGAGGTGATCGACAACGGCATCGGCTTGCCCAAGCAGAACCGTGCCAAGCTGCTCGAGCCCTACGTCACCACCAAGGGTCACAAAGGCACCGGGCTCGGTCTTGCCATGGTGCAGAAGATCACCGAGCAGCACGGCGGCACCTTAGCGCTCGAAGATGCCCCGCCTGCGCCCGGACGCACGCGCGGCGCCCTCATTCGCATAACGCTGCCGCTCGAATACGCGCACGGACCCGTGCGCCCCGAACATGCCGCCCCCACAAACCATGCACCGGCCCAACAGGCCTGATCGAATTCGACCTAAGGAGCTACCGATGGCAGCAGACATCCTCATCGTCGACGACGAGGCCGATATTCGCGATCTCGTCGCCGGCATCCTGGAGGACGAGGGGCACAGCGCCAGGCTTGCGCGTGACAGCGACGAGGCGCTGCGCGCGATCGAGGAGCGCCGGCCGCATCTCGTTGTGCTGGACATCTGGCTGCAGGGCAGCCGGCTCGATGGGCTTGAAGTGCTCTCCTACATCAAGCGCACGTATCCCGATCTGCCCGTCGTCATCATCTCCGGCCACGGCAACATCGAGACGGCCGTCACGGCGATCAAGCGTGGCGCCTACGATTACATTGAGAAGCCGTTCAAGGCCGACCGGCTGATCCTTGTCACGCTGCGCGCGTTGGAATTGTTTCAGTTGAAGCGCGAGGTCAAGGAGCTGCGCGAACGCTCGAGCTTCTCCGCCGATATGGTCGGCAAATCCACCGCCATCAACCAGCTGCGCAACGCGCTCGATCGCGTCGCCCCGACTAACAGCCGCATCCTCATCCGCGGACCATCGGGTGCGGGCAAGGAGCTCGCAGCACGCGTCATCCATATGAAGTCATCGCGCGCGGATTCCCCCTTCGTCGTGCTCAATGCCGCTGCGATGGCGCCCGACCGCGTCGAGGAAGAGATGTTCGGCACCGAAGATCGTTCGGGTGCCCCGCGCAAGGTCGGCGCACTCGAGGAAGCGCATGGCGGCACGCTCTATATCGACGAGGTCGCCGACATGCCGATGGAGACGCAGGGCAAGGTGCTCCGCGTCCTCGTTGAGCAGAAGTTCCTGCGGCTCGGCGGCTCGCAGAAGGTCGCGGTCGACGTGCGCATCATTTCCTCCACCAGCCGCGATCTCGAACGCGAGATCAGTGAGGGTCGCTTCCGCGAGGATCTCTATCATCGCTTGAACGTGGTGCCGCTGCGGGTGCCGAGCCTGGCTGAGCGCCGCGAGGACATCCCGGATCTGATCCAGTATTTCGTCGGCCAGCTAAGCAGCGCCTCGGGCCTTGCCCCGCGCCGCATCGGCGAGGACGCAATCGCCGTGCTGCAGGCGCACGACTGGCCGGGCAACGTGCGCGAGCTGCGCAACAACATCGAGCGGCTGATGATCCTCGCCGGCGGGGACCCAAATACCGTCATCACGGCCGAGATGCTGCCCGAGGAGATCGGCTCCAACGTGCCGCTCCCGGTCAACGGCGGTGCCGAGCATCTGATGTCGCTGCCCCTGCGCGAGGCGCGCGAGATCTTCGAGCGTGAATATCTGCTGGCGCAGATCAACCGCTTCGGCGGGAACATCTCGCGCACGGCCGAGTTCGTCGGCATGGAGCGCTCCGCCCTGCACCGCAAGCTGCGCGCGCTGGGAGTATCGTCGGAGCATCGCAGCCCCGAGGCGCGCCAGGCGTAAATGGCGCAAGCGTGCGGCCTTAGCAGTCATCCGGGGGCGTCGTGACCCGCTTTATCTATGTCAACGGCCGCTACGCGCCATATGAGCAGGCGGCCATCCACGCCGAAGACCGCGGCTTCCAGTTCGCCGATGCCGTCTACGAGGTCTGCCAGGTGCGCGGCGGGCGCCTCGTCGATGAGCCTCGGCACATGGCGCGGCTCGAGCGTTCGCTGAAGGCCCTCGACATCGCGCGGCCCATGAGCGCGGCGGCGCTCGCCAACGTGATGCGCCAGACGATCAAGAAGAACCGCGTGCGCGATGGCCTCGTGTACCTGCAAGTTACCCGCGGTGCCGGCCCGCGCGAGTTCGCCTACCCCGCGCCCGATGTTCCGCGCACAGTGGTGTGCCTTGCGCGCTCGACCTCGACGACGGCGCAGGACGCGCTCGCGGAGACGGGGATCGCGGTCAAGACCATGCCCGACATCCGCTGGCGCCGCAGCGACATCAAGACGGTGATGCTGCTCCCGGCATGCCTTGCCAAGAACGCGGCCCAGCGCGAGGGGGCACGCGAGGCGTGGCTCATCGACGGCGACGGATTTATCACCGAGGGCGCGTCAAGCAATGCGTGGATCGTGACCGACACGGGGGCTGTCATCACGCGGCAAACGACCCCCGATATTCTCGCCGGTGTCACGCGCGCGACGCTGATCGACGTGTTGGGGGAGGAGAAGATGCAACTCGAAGAACGCCCATTCCGCCTCGAGGAGGCTTTGCGGGCCAAAGAAGCGTTCATCACCTCCGCGACCAACACGGTCATGCCGGTGGTGCGCATTGATGCCGCGCAGATCGGCGACGGCCGGCCTGGTAAGCTAACACTCCGGCTGCGCTCGAAATTTCAGCAATTTGCTTCGATTTCAGGCGCGTGAACGGCTTTTTTTAGCAGAATAAATTGGTATACATTTCAGGGTGCACTGCGGCATAATGTTATCTTATTACACTTGCGGCCCGTCGCTCCGTCGTGCGGCGGTGTTACCCCCATGCAGACCTAGAACAGGCGGATAAAAAAATGGGTGCAGATCGAGTCCAGAACCTTCAGGACACGTTCCTGAACCACGTGCGCAAAAACAAGACACCGCTCACCATCTTCCTCATTAATGGCGTGAAGCTGCAGGGGATCGTCAGCTGGTTCGACAATTTCTGTGTGCTTTTGCGCCGGGACGGTCATTCGCAGCTCGTATATAAGCATGCGATCTCGACCATCATGCCCGGCCAGCCCGTCCACCTCATGGAGACGGAACCGACCGAGGCCTAGTCCGGAACGGCGGCGGTCATCGACGAGCGCGTAGACGACGGTACATTTCAACGGGACGACGAGCGCGGGCCGCCCGGAGGCGTGCGCGTGCTCGTGCTGGTCCCCGATCTCAAACGCTCCGGCGGTCGCCCCGAGCAGGCACCGCGACCCGGTCCGCTTCATTCCCTCAACGATCGCCTCACCGAGGCCCGCGGCCTTGCCGAAGCAATCGACCTGACGATCATCGACAGCTTCGTCGTGCCCGTGCCGCAGCCCCGCCCCGGCACCTTGTTCGGCACCGGCAAGGTCGAGGAGCTCAAGGCGCTCATCGCCGATCAGGAAATCTCTCTCGTCGTCATCGATCACGCCGTCTCGCCGGTGCAGCAGCGCAACCTCGAGCAGGCCTGGAATGCCAAGGTGCTCGATCGTACCGGGCTCATCCTGGAAATTTTCGGCGAGCGCGCGCGCACCAAGGAGGGGCGGCTGCAAGTCGAGCTGGCGCATCTTTCCTACCAGAAGAGCCGTCTCGTGCGATCGTGGACGCACCTTGAGCGCCAGCGCGGCGGCCACGGATTTCTCGGCGGCCCGGGCGAGGCGCAGATCGAGCTCGACCGGCGCATGCTGGATGAGCGCATCATCGCGATCCGCAAGGAGCTCGATGTCGTGGTGCGCACGCGCGAGCTGCACCGCAAGGGGCGCCGGCGCGTGCCCTATCCGCTCGTCGCCATCGTCGGCTACACCAACGCCGGCAAGTCGACGCTGTTCAACCGCGTCACCGGCGCCGACGTGCTGGCCAAGCAGCAGGTGTTCGCCACGCTCGATCCGACAATGCGCGAAGTGCGGCTGCAAGGCGGACGCCGCATCATCCTGTCCGACACTGTCGGCTTCATCTCCGATCTGCCGACCATGCTGGTCGCCGCTTTCCGCGCCACGCTCGAGGAGGTGATCGAAGCCGATCTTATTCTGCACGTGCGCGACATCTCCCATCCCGAGACGGACGCCCAGGCGCACGACGTCGAAGGCGTGCTCACGGACCTCGACGTCGACACGGTGAGCGCTGCTGCTCCCATCCTCGAGGTCTGGAACAAGGTCGACCTGCTCGACCAGCTGACGCGCTCGGAAGCCGAGAGCGCCGCGAGATTTGCCGAGCAGGCGCCGGTGCTCGTCTCCGCCACGACCGGGGAGGGGATCGAGGAGCTGCTGGCCGCGATCGATGCGCGGCTTGGGGCCGCGGACGCCGTGCTCGAGCTTATCGTGCCCGCGCACGAGGGGCGGCTGCTCAATTGGCTTTACGAGGAAGCGCAAGTGCTTGAGCGCCATGAGCTCGAGACGGGCGAGGTACGCATCAAAGTCCGCATCGCGTCCGAGAAGAAAGAGCGCCTCGACGCGCAGCTCCGCCGTGCCGGCGCCACTTCCACGGCCACTTGAAAAGTTTGTCATGGATTGGGGCATGCTTTGGCGCCTCGCGGGGGTGACCCCGAGGGTTTGCGTTAGCGAAGGGAGCGCGGGCGCCAAGCGCTGCGATCCTGTCGCGACTTTTTAGGGCACCGCTACAGCGCCCGCGCACGGATCTCTCATGGCCGAGGGTGCGGACACGACCGCAGCGAGCTTGGGCTCCAACCTGCCTACGCAGGCCATCGTCCCGGAGCCGCCGGCGGCTGCCGCGTAACTGCAAGCGGCGGCCGCTGCGGAAGGGCGTCCACGCGTCCTGTTGCCATCGCGCGTAGCCTCGGTCGCACGACCCGGAATAGGGCGAAGCTGCCTGCACCGGCGCGCGCAACGGAACGCAACGACGGCTCATCCGGGACCGTTCCCCGCCCCGCGTCAGACGCTCAAGCTTGTCGCGTCCCTTCGTCGGGCAGGGATGCGGGGAGTATGGGGCGTGGTGGAGGCGGCGGGGATTAGTTTGGACTCAGGATGTCCACTAAGGGTCAAAAGCGACCTGAACACTGGCGAGTGAATTCTTGCGGCTCCATTCTGCATCGTGCCACGCGCACTGGACGCCGTGGTCGTACCGATATCGACTGCCGCAGTTTCGCTGCAGCGAGCATCTCGCATCAGAAAACGGCAACGCACTGTCGCCACGGTGCTGTCGATGTCCGCGCCCTTCCGCCGCCGACCCGACCAAGGGCGGCGCCTAAAGCCCTTTCGTTTTCGCCTCGTTCCACAGCTCGTCCATCTCGGCGAGCGTCGATTGCGCCGGCTCGCGGCCGCTCTCGGCCAGCCGCGCCTCGATGTGATGGAAGCGGCGGACGAACTTGCCGTTCGCCGCGCGCAGCGCGCCCTCGGGATCGAGCTTCAGGTGGCGCGCGACGTTGGCGAGCACGAACATGAGGTCGCCGAACTCCTCCTCGATCGCCTTGCGATCCTCGCCCGAAGCCACTTTGTAATCATCGCCCAGCGCCTGCTCGAGCTCGGCCAGCTCCTCCTTCACTTTGGCAAGGACGGGTGTGAGCGAGGGCCAGTCGAAACCGACCTTGGCCGCCTTGTTCTGCAGCTTCACCGCGCGGGTGAGCGCAGGGAGCGTCACCGGCACATTGTCGAGCACGCTGCGAGCTTCGTCGCCGGTCGGCGAACGCCCCGCCGCGTTCTCCGCTGCTTTGGCGCGATCCCAGAAGCCCGGCGCGGCGCCGGCGGCGCGCTCCTCTTTCGTGCCGAACACGTGCGGATGGCGGCGGATCATCTTGGCGGTGACCGCGTCAACGACGTCGGCGAATGCGAACGCGCCCTGCTCCTCGGCCATGCGGGAATGATAGACAACCTGAAACAGGAGATCGCCGAGCTCGTCCTTCAGGTCGTCGAGGTTGGAGCGCGCGATGGCGTCGGCCACCTCGTAGGCTTCCTCGATCGTGTAGGGCGCGATCGTCGCGAACGTTTGCTCGAGATCCCACGGGCAGCCGCTGCCGGGCGTGCGCAGCGCGGCCATGATCGAGATAAGTCGGGAGATGTCTTTTGCTGGTATCATGCACGGCACCCTAGAGCGTTTCCGCATCTGGTTGAATTGCGGAAACACTCCAGGTCTTTGCTTTGGCGTGCTTCTTGTCGGAAAACCGGTGACGACTTTTCCGGAAGCACGCTATCGAGGGCGAGGGCGGGCGAGAGCGTGGGGCGCTCAAGACATCGGGCCTGCGTTCAGGCGCGACGCGTCGCGAGACGATTTGGGCACGACGGGTTTTGCCACGAAGGCGCGCGGCCCCAGCGCTGCGACGAGGCCGAGCGGCACGAGCCATCCCGCCCACGCGGCGCAGCCATAGATGGGGTTGAACGGCAGGTCGCACGAGGTTGCGACCGCCGTGACGAGCCGCACCCAGATGGCGCCCGAGGCGACGGCGGCCATCGCCAGCATCAGGTGCTCATGCAGTGCGATGCGCTTGTTGCGGATGGCCCAGACGCCGGCGGCGATGAGGCCAAGCCACACGAGCCCTTGGGCGAAGAAGCCGGCGCGCGCCATGGCGACCGAGTGGCTGGCGGCGGCGACGGGGAGCGCGGTGAGCCCGCCGAGCACGACCGCGATCGCCGCGATGCGCCCGAGCGGGCGATGCCAGTTACGATGGCGGCGCAGCGCGATCACCAGCGGGATCAGCAGCATCGAGGCGCCCGACGCCAGCATGTGCAACTTGAAAATGCCCGGGAGGCGTTCGGCGACGAGAAACAGATTGAAGGGGAGCGGAATGGCGCCGGCACCCTCGGCGACGGCGACGATGCCGGTCGGGACGGCGAGCAGCAAGATCAAGGAAATAGCGGCAAGATGCGGAGCATGGCGGGCATGGGCACGCAGCCGCGACACAAATTCGCCGGTGGGATTTGCAGTGATCGGGGCGTCGAGCATCGACTGAGACTAAGAGAGGCAGCGCATGTCCAGGGCCGTAACGAAAATCATGGTGAGCGTCATTTGTGTTCTGGCGGCGGCAGCGTCCGTCGGCGGCCGGCATCACCGCGGCGAGCATCGCCGGGCGCTGGCAAGGCGAAAGCTATGACGTGAGCAAGGACGGCGGCAAGCTGACGCTCGACATCGTCGCGTGCGGCGCGGGCTGGTGCGGGGTGAAGGTCGAGGCGAACAACGCCTGCGGCGGCACCGCGCTCAAGATCGACGCCGGCGCGCCCGACGGCGACAACGTGCTGTTTACCGGCACGCTCGAGCTGGCGCCGAAGACCGAGCCCTACGTCGTGCACTCCTGGCTGGTCGCGGCTGACGGCGAGACGCCGCTCACCCTGCAGATCACGGGCGACACCGGCGGGGAGTACCGCGCCTATCGCCGCTCGTTCCCATTCGAGGTGCAGATGTCGCGCACGCAGGACGCCGTCTGCCACGCGCCGGCGTCGGTGTCGTCGCTCAACTAGCGTCGCCGCGTGGGAAGAAGCCGCGTGGTCGTACCCCAACGCATCGTCGTGCCGGCCGAGACTTGCGTGGGTCCCGGCCTTCCATGCGAAGCATGGCTCCGCCATGAGCCGGGATGACGTTGGTGAGTTGGGCATGCCGACTGCCATATTTCCGCTGACCCGCTCTCCATCGCGGTAATCCCACGCCCATAGCCTCAAACTCGGCGTCATCCCGCTGAAGAGCGGGATCCACGCCAGCTGCAACGCGCGCTACGCTGGATTAGGCGGCGCCGGATTCAGCGTAGCGGAGCTTCGACCGCGGGACCCGTGGCCGGTTCCGTAACTTGCCTGCCCCTGACCCTCGCCCTCTCCCCGTACGAGAGCGGGAGAGGGGACCCAGGTCCGACCATTGTTTCCGCGCGCGTCCCCGCGCTACCATCGCCAACGGGAGCGCCGCTCGCGTGAGACGGGCGGAGGCAGGGCGGAACAATCGGCATGGCGATCGTGCGCATCTTCGTCAACGGCCTCATCATGGCGGGCGAACTCGCCGCCGTCGCCGGCGTCGCCGCCTTCGCCTACTTCCACCCGATGCTGTTTGCGGCCGTGACCGCGGCGGCGAGCTTCGTGCTCGGCCTGCGCCTCGAGATCGCGCGCCTGCGCTACGAGCTGCCGTTCTATTTCGGCGGGCTGGTACAGCGCAGCGTGATCCTGACCGGGCTCGTCGGCTTCACCGAGGCGATGTTCAAGGGCGTGCTCGCGGGCGTCGCGGCGCTGTTCACCTTCTCGGGCACCGATCAGCACCGGCTGCTCTGGGTGGCGATCGTGTTCGGGGTCTGCATCTACGCGGGCGCAAGCCTGCTGCGGCTTCTCTCCGTGAAGGCCGAGGGCCTGCCGCTGCGCTGGGGATATTTCCGGCTAGCGCCGCTGCTGGGTCTCATGTTCTCGGCCGGGCTCGCGCTGCTCAGCATAACCGCGGTGCTGCCGACGACGAGCGTCGGGTCGATCGGGTGGAAGATCATCTTCGACCTCGCCCCGCATCCTTCGATCGAGCAGGTGAGCGAGCTCTTGTTCCAGATCAAGCAGGCGTTCGACGACTTCATCGTGACGGCGCTGAGCGCGCTCTTGGACACGAGCGTGGCGCGGCTGATAGCGATCGTGGTCAGCGTCAACGTGCTGTCGGGGTTCGTCAGCGCGCTCTATGCGGCGCTGATCGCGGCCGTCGTGCGCCGCGCCGAGCAGGCGCTGCCGTGACCGATGCGGCGGAAGGGGAGGGAAGCACGCCATGAGCTTCGACGCGCTCACACTCTTTGGGCTCTTCTCCCTCACCGCCATGCTCGTGTGCTACGTGTTGGAAGATCGCAGCCCGAACTACGTGCTGGGTTTTGCGGCTTGCTGCGCGCTCGCCGCTGTCTACGGTTTCCTGCAGGGCGCCTGGCCATTCGGAGCCGTGGAGGTCATCTGGACCGTTGTCGCATTGCGCCGCTGGCAAACGCGACGCGCGGCGTTCGGCTCATCGCGCGGCGTCTAAGACAGCCACGCTCCCGGCCCTATCATTCGCATAATAAGTATTATGGAAAATAACGTGTTATAGACGAATGTTTACAGCATATTACCGATTGGCAGGCTGATTACTTCTCGGCGCGCTCGTGCTTCTCCGATACGAACCGGTC
This sequence comes from uncultured Alphaproteobacteria bacterium, assembly GCA_963726795.1. GTDB lineage: Bacteria > Pseudomonadota > Alphaproteobacteria > Rhizobiales > Hyphomicrobiaceae > Hyphomicrobium_A. The sequence continues at coordinate 439,164 of CAVSDD010000006.1, forward strand.
AAGCAGCCGCACACCCCAGCCCGAGCCCCAGCTTGGATTGATGTCCGACTTCGGCGCATCCATCGCCGTGCCGGCAAGATCGATGTGCGCCCACGGCGTGTCCTTGACGAAGAACTTGATGAAGGCAGCGGCGGTGCATGCACCGGCCCACCGTCCGCCGATGTTCTTGATGTCGGCGTTCTTGGACTCCATCATCTTGTCGTACGCCTTGTCGAGCGGCATCCGCCAGACCTTCTCCCCTGTCGCGGTGCCGGCATCGAGCAGCTCGGTCGCGAGGCGCTCATCGTTGACGAAGAGGCCGGCGTACTCCTTGCCGAGCGCCACCATGATGGCGCCGGTGAGCGTCGCCAGATCGACGATGAGGCGCGGCTTGAAGCGCTCCTGCGTGTAGGAGATGAGGTCGACCAGCACGAGACGCCCCTCGGCGTCGGTGTTGAGGATCTCCACGGTCTGGCCCGAGTGCGCCGACACGATGTCGCCGGGACGTATCGCGGATCCGGACGGCATGTTCTCGACGAGCCCGATCAGCCCCACGGCATTGACGTTGGCCTTGCGCTCGGCGAGCGCCGCCATGAGACCGACGACCGCGGCAGCCCCGCCCATGTCGCCCTTCATGTCCTCCATGCCGGCGGCCGGCTTGATCGAGATGCCGCCGGTGTCGAACACCACGCCCTTGCCGATGAAGGCCAAGGGCTTCGCCCGCTTCGATTTCGCCCCGTGCCACTGCATGATCGCGACACGCGCCGGGCGTACGCTGCCTTGCGCGATGGCGAGCAGCGCGCCCATTTTCAGATTGGTCAGCTCGTCGGCATCGAGGATCTCGATCTCGAGGCCGAGCTTTTCCAACTCGCGCACGCGCTCCGCGAACTCGACCGGTCCCAGCATGTTGGCCGGCTCGTTGACGAGATCGCGGGCCAGCATCACCCCGTTGGCGACGGCGGAATGCCGTGCGAACGCGCTGCGTGCCTTGTCGGGATCGGCCGTGTGGATCACGAGCTTCTGCAGCTTCTCGGGCTCGGCGGTGTCGTCGTCGGATTTCTTCTTCGTCTGATACTTGTTGAACTCGTAGTTGCGCAGTGTGGCGCCGAAGGCCAGCAACGCCGCGACTGCGTCGGCGCGCAGCCCCCCTGACCCGGCCGCTTCCGCGATGATGCTGGCACTCTTGCCCTTGCGTACGGATATCGCAGCGGCAGCGGTGCCGCCGAGGTTGATCCAGTCGTTCTCCTCAAGCTCGGCCGCCTTGCCCGTGCCGACCAGAACCAGCCGGTTCGCGCCGATGCGCGCCGGCGCCAGGAGCTCGAGCGTTGCTTTCTTCTTGCCCTTGTACTGCGCGGCCTCCGCGCCCTTGACGATCGCTCCGCTCGCGCGCTGATCGAGCTCGCGCGCGCGGCTCCCCAGCGCCACGTCCTCGCCGACAAGCACGACGGCTGTCGGCTCCAGGTCGGCGCTCAAGGGGGCGAATACGATCTCGGGGCGGTTCGTCATCGGGGGGCTCCAGCAGGGTTCGCGTGTATGGCTGTTCGCGTTCGGGCTCGTGGCTCATGGGCGCGCCGTGCCAGACCTGCGTGGAGGAGATGCCCGGACGCCGATCCGAACGAAGTCCCCGCTGCCGCAGCGGATGACCATGCCCAACGCAGGAAGGGAAAATTCGACGCTTGTGCGACGAGGTAAGCCAGTCACGGGTCTTCTTGCAAGCCGACGCCGCTTTGTGTCGCGCACCTTGGTTGAGGCTCTTGCAAGGGATCTAGGCGGACCGACACATCGCTGACGATCGCTGGATGATGCGGTTCACTATGCGTTCTCGCCGGCGCAGTCCCTACGGGAGCACGGCACCCATGAGGCCATGTACGGCCGCCCGCAGGCGCCAAAAGAAATCACCCTCTGGGGGCGCATAATCCCAAATAATCATCGCGAATGTTAAGGCCAGAACGGCCAAAGTCAGTTTGCCCCGCATAATCCCGCAATCTAAGACCCGTTTTAGCTCAAATCACCAGCGTAGAGGCAAGGTTCCCCGCCCCTCGCACGAGTTGTACGCGCGGCTTGGCGGACGACATTCCGCCCCTCTCAAGAGTTGCTTCCTGAGATCGTCCCCAGCCGGTCCACAGGTGATCCCCAAACCACTCTCCAGGTCGCTTCCCAAGTCACTGGCAAAAGCCGAACTTTCGCCATCGTGAGGGCCAATGGCTAGGGTGGGATAGCAGCAGCTCAGGCTCGGAGTCGCAGGCTCGAGCGACTGGGCGCGGGCGGGGGATCGCGGGGCGCCATCGCACCTGCCGGTTTCTGCCGCTTCGGGGGACACGTCGGATCCGATGAAGATCTTCGAAAGGTACGTCTTTCGGCAGGCCGGCGTCGCGCTGCTCGTGATCTTGTTGTCGCTGTCGAGCGTCGTCTGGATCGCGCTCGCGCTGCGCCAGCTCAACGTCGTGACCTCGCAGGGGCAGGACGTCTGGATGCTCTTCAAGATGACGACGCTGGCGCTGCCGAACCTGATGGCGATCATCGCGCCGTTCTCGCTTCTGATCGCCGCCATCCACACGCTCAACCGCTTGAACGGCGACAGCGAGCTGATCGTGCTGACCGCCTCGGGCGGAACGGTGTGGACGGTGGCGCGGCCCTTGTTGTTGCTGGCCACGCTCGTCGCGATCGGCGTCGGGTTCGTCAATCATCTGGCAATGCCGTGGAGCATGCGACAGCTGCGCGAATACATCGTGCAGGTGCGCACTGACATCCTCACCCAGGTCATTCAACCCGGCCAGTTTTCGAGTCCAGATCCGGGCCTCACCTTCCACATCCGCGAGCGCGCGCTGAACGGCGAGCTGCTGGGCCTGATCGTGCACGACACACGCGAAAAATCGTTGAGCCAGTCCTACCTCGCTGAGCATGGCGTCATCGTTCAAAAAGGAGCGAGCAGCTATCTCGTTATGAGCAACGGGCACATCGTGCGCCGTACCGACAAAGACGAGCCGGCGCAGATCATTGCGTTCGAGCAATACCCCGTCGACCTCGACCACTTCGAGAAGAAGATGGACGACGGCGATGATCTAAAGCCGCGCGAGCGCTACTGGAGTGAGCTCGTCCACCCGGAAGCCACCAGCGCCAGCTACAGGTCCTCGCCCGGAAAGTTTCGCGCCGAGCTGCACGAGCGCTCCTCGAACCCGATCTACCCGTTCGTGTTCGTGATGATCGCGCTCGCCGCCGTTGGCCAGGCGCACTCCACGCGGCAGGGCGCGGTCAAGCAGGTGACGACCGCCTTCGTCGTCGCCGCCTCGCTGCGTCTGGGCGGGCTTGCACTGAACAACATCGTGATCCTCAAAGCGTCCGCCGTTCCGGTGCTCTATGGATTCCCGGTGCTCGCGATCCTGATCGCGCTCACGGTGATCGAGCAGCAGCGCAACCGGGTGGCGAAGGGCAGGCTGTCACGCATCCTCGCGGCGATCTTTGGCCCCGTGAACGAGGCCATCGGCTGGATCACCAGCCTCCCCTCGAGCCTCTTTGGACAAAAGAGCGTCCGGGGAGCGAGGGGCTAGCCCGATGACCACTTCCCGTACCCTCGGCTTCTACGTCGCCTCCCGGTTTTTCCTGGCGATCATCGTGACGCAGGTCGTCCTCGCGGTGCTGATCTTCCTCATCGACTTCGTCGAGCTGTTGCGCCAGTCGGGCAGCCTCGGCGAGGTCCCGATCACGACCATCATCATGATCGCGGTTCTGCGGCTTCCCGCCTATGCCGAGTTCCTCATCTCGTTTGCGGTGCTGGTCGGCTCCATCGCAGCCCTCCTGCAGCTTTCGCGCCGCAGCGAGCTCGTGGTCATGCGCGCCGGCGGCATGTCCGTCTGGCAGTTTCTGCGCCCCGGGCTCTACGTCGCCGCGCTTGTCGGCATCCTGACCGCGACCGTGTTCAACCCGCTGGCCGCCGCTGGACGAACGCGCTCCGAATCCCTGTTCGCCGATGCTTTCGGCAAGGAATCCAATCTTTTGCGGACCACCTCCGGCACCTCCTGGCTGCGCCAGAACGGCGCCGACGGCCAGTCCGTGATCAGCGCGGTGCTGGCGTCGAACCGCGGCTTGACCCTGACCGGGGTGACGGCCTTCGTGTTCGACCCGCAAGGCCACTTCGTGGAGCGTGTCGATGGCGCGCGCGCGCACCTGCGCGACGGGTTCTGGGAGATCCGCGATGCCTGGGTGGTGCGGCTCGGCCGCGAGCCCGAAAAGTTCGATACGTACCTCTTGTCCACATACCTTTCTCCCGAACGTGTTGCAGATGCGTTGGGCACCCTCTCGACGGTGTCGTTCTGGGAGTTCCCGGCGCTAATCGAAGTCGCTGAAAAGGCTAAGCTTTCTACGGACAGGTTGCGTATCCAGTACGAGGCACTTCTGTCGCGTCCGATTCTCTGTCTGGCGATGGTCCTTTTGGCTGCAACTGTGTCGTTGCGGTCATTCCGCGCTGGGGGCATCCAGACTATGGTCGTCACAGGACTGGTGGGGGGTTTTGGCTTTTTCCTGTTTTCTGAGGTCTCCCGGCAGATCGGAGTGGCTGGACTGGCTCCCCCTTGGGCAGCCATCTGGCTCCCCGTGGTCCTCGTTATGGTTGTCTCGGCTACGGTACTGTTGCACCAGGAGGATGGCTGAGTGATGCGTCCAACGCGGGCACCGCAAGAGTGTTGCGGATCGTCGCGCGTTCCTTGCCGGCGCCGGAAGGCTGCTGGCCGGGCGCGTTTGGCCATGCCTGCCGTGATGCGCGACATCGCTTCCGCCGCCGCGTTCGCGCTCATAGCACTGGCCGCTTACGCGCAGCCCGCCGCCGCCCAGGATCCCAGCATCGTCGCCCCGGCGGTCGCCAAGTCGTCCGCGTTCCCCAAGAACAGCCTGGTTGGCCCCTCGCACAACATCGACAAGTCGCAGCCGCTCTACCTGCAGGGCGACGAGCTGATCTACGACAACGGCGGCAACCGCGTCGTCGCGCGCGGCAATGTCGAGATCTACTACAACAACTACATCCTCACCGCGGACCAGGTCGTCTACGACCAGTCGGCCAACACGCTGACGGCTGTCGGCAACGTCGTGCTGAAGGAGCCCAACGGCAACATCGTGCGCGCCGACCGCTACACGCTGACCGACGACTTCCGCGACGGCTTCGTTGAATCGCTCAGCATCGTGGCGAAGGACGACACGCGTATCGCCGCCGAGCGTGCCCAGCGCCGCGGCGGCAACATCACCGTGTTCACCAACGGGCGCTTCACGCCGTGCAAAAGCTCGGACGGCATGCCGCCCTTGTGGTGCTTGAGCGCCGCCACGGTCACGCACGACCAGCAGGCCGCGACCATCACCTATCAGGACGCGCAGTTCGAGCTGTTCGGCGTGCCGGTGCTGTACATGCCCTACTTCGAGCACGCCGATCCTTCGGTGAAGCGCAAGTCCGGCTTCCTGATGCCTGAGTTTTCGGGCTCGGATGCGCTGGGCTACGGAATGTCGGTTCCGTACTATTTCGCGCTGGCGCCGAGCTACGACTTCTTGTTCAACCCCATGTACACGACGCGCCAGGGCGTCCTGTGGCAGGGTGAGTGGCGTCAGCGGCTGGCGAACGGCCAGTACTACGTCAAGGCCGCCGGCATCGACCAGGATGCGGGCCAGCTGCCCTCCTCCATCGTCGATCCCGAGCAGTACGCCGGCTGGCGCGGCAGCATCGAGAGCAAGGGCCAGTTCGCGCTGTCGTCGTGGTGGAAGTTCGGGTGGGACTTCACGCTCGAGACCGACGACACGTTCCGCCGCTTCTACAAGCTCGACAACATCCTTATGACCGACCGCGTCGACAAGGTGTTCATCGAGGGCATCTCCGACCGCAACTATTTCGGCGCCGAGCTCTATCACTTCGGCGGGCTGATGTTCGTCGACACACCCAACGCGACGGGTAACTCCAAGTCGTATGCCTACCCGATCCTCGACTACAACTACATCTTCTCCGACCCGCTGGTGAACGGCGAGTTCACCTGGAACACGAACGCGCTCGCCTTCTCCAACAACCAGCAGCCGACCATCTACACCAACGTCGGCCAGGAGCAGTTGAACCGCGTCGTCACTGAGCTGAACTGGCGCCGCCGGTTCACCGACCAGATCGGCATCACCTACACGCCGTTCGCCCAGCTGCGCGGCGACATCTACCAGGTGAGCGGCTACGTCGATCCGTCGGGGACCGATCCCAATTCACCGCTCGCCGACACCGTCGGCGATACCTCGCTTGCGCGCGGCATGGCGCTGGCGGGCGTGCAGGTCTCCTATCCCTGGGTCGCCAACACCTCCATCGGCTCGCACGTCATCGAGCCGATCGGTCAGGTCATCGCGCGCCAGGCAAGCATCGACCAGAACGCGCTGCCCGACGAAGATTCAAAGAGCCTCGTGTTCGACGACGCAAACCTGTTCGATTGGAACAAGTTCTCCGGCTACGACCGGATCGAGACGGGCACGCGCGCCAACGTCGGCCTGCAGTATACCTTCCAGGCTTCCTACGGCGGTTATGCGCGCCTGCTCGCGGGCGAGAGCTATCAGCTCGCCGGCACCAACGCCTATGCCAACCCTGGAATTGGTCCGGACGGCAACCCGGTGTTCACGCCCTACAGCGGCTTGCAGACGTCGCGCTCCGACTACGTGCTCGGCGCCTACATGGCGCCCATCTCCTTTCTGCAGTTGATCTCGCAGAGCCGCTTCGACCAGAGCACGCTCGATCTGCGGCGCGAGGATGCGGGGATCCAAGCCTCGCTCGGACCGGTGTCGGCATCGGCCGTCTATGCGTTCCTCAACACCGATCCGACCAACGGCATCTACTCGGCCCAGTCGGACATCACCGGCAACCTCGGGCTCAAGATCACGGATCGCTGGAGCGTCGCGGCGGCGTTGCGCTACGACATCGATGCCGACCAGCTCGCGTCCGACATGTTCCAGGCGCGCTACGCCGACGAGTGCTTCGTGCTCACCGCGACCTATACCGACAACCTCTATCACAACCCCGATATCATCGACGGGCAGACCCTCATGGTTCGCTTCGAGCTGAAGCATCTGGGCCAGTTCGGCTACGCCACCAACTCGCTCGACTACAGGACGAGCCAACAGGGCGGCGGCTGAGTTAACCTTTTGCTCTAAGTGCGTTGCTTTCCCCGCGCGCCCCCGCCCGACGCTGTTATTGGCGTAGCGCCACGGGGGCGCCACGGTTCGTGCCGATAACCGCCTCGAGCCTGCGATGAGAGCGTGGGCTTGCAGCGAGCGGCCCAAGTTCGCTACCGGTAGCGAGTGGCCATTTGCGGAACGCACCTCATGAAGCTTGCGCGCCAGCGCATAATTGAGCCTTTGCACGCCGGGATCGTCCTCTCGGCGGCGCTTGCGCTCGCCTGCGGTGCGACGATCGCCGGTTCCTCCCGTGCGCACGCCGAGCAGTCGACCTGGAAGCCGACCGTCCAGGGTGCAGCGCCCTCGGCAAAGAAGGGCAAGGCCGGCAAGGCGCCCGACACGACAACGGCGAAGGCATCGCCCACCGACGAGAAGCCCAGTGCGGGCACGACCCAATCGATCGTCGTGCTCGTCAACGACGAGCCGATAACCGGCTACGAGATCGAGCAGCGCATCACGCTGTCGCTCATGGGGACGCCCGAGTTGCAGAAGCGACTGCAGGAGCGCTTGAAGTCGCCGAAGATCAACGACCAGTTCAAGGCCTTCGCGATCGCCAAGCTGAAGGCCAACCCGCCCAAGTCGGAGGCCGAGCAGCAGGCGCGCGTCAAGCAGCTGCAGTCGCAGTTCGTGGGGAGCATTCGCGAAGAGGTGGTCAAAGGCTTCCGACCCGTCGCGCGCCAGAACGCGATCGACGAGCTGATCGAAGAGCGCCTGAAGCTGCAGGAGGCCAAGAAGGTCGACGTGGTCGCCTCGAAAGAGGATGTCGACCGCGTGCTCAAGGGCATGGCCGAGCGCAACAAGATGACGCTGCCGGAATTCAACGAGTACGTCACCAAGATGGGCGCCGACTTCAACGCCATGCGCGAGCGCATCAAGGCGTCGCTGTCGTGGGCCGACGTGATCCGGCGCATGTTCGGTCATCAGATCACGGTTGCGACCCGCGACGTCGACAAGCTCGTCGCCACCATCGAGGGCCAGGACGACGTCAGCCTGCGCGTCTCGCGCATCCTGCTCGCGGCGCCGGTCGACCAGAAGGGTGTGGCGCGCCGCCTGAGCGATGCCGAGCACCTGCGCGTCGAATTCCACGGCTGCGCGACCATGGCGGCGCTCGCGAGCGGCTCGCCGGGCGCACGCTTCGACGATCTAGGCGAGCGCAAACCGACAACCATCCCCGAGCCGACGCGCAGCCTGTTGCTGAACGCCCGCGACGACGAGATGCTGCCGCCCACCATCGGCGAAGCGGGCATCGAGCTGTGGGCGGTATGCGGGCGCAAGACCATCAAGGCCGACGACGCAAAGCGCGAGACTGCGGAGAACGATCTGCGTCAGAAGGAGTTCGAGATCCTCTCCAAGAAGCATTTGAAGGATTTGCGCCAGGACGCCCACATCGAGATGCGGTGATGCGGCCAGAACCCGAGATCAGGGCCAACCTTCCGCTCGCCGTCTCCATGGGCGATCCGGCCGGCATCGGGCTCGAGATTGCACTCAAGGCCTGGAGCAAACGCTCCGACCGCGGGCTCGATCCTTTCGTGCTCTTCGGCGATCCTGAAGCCGTCGCGCAGCGCGCGCGCAAGCTCGGGCTTTCCGTTCCGATAGTGATCATCGCCTCGGCAGACGAGGCGCACAGGGCATTCAGCGGCGGGCTTCCCGTGATACCCGTGCCGCTCGCGGTCCCGGCGCGGCCGGGCTTTCCCGACGCCGCCAATGCGCCGGCGGTGATCGCGTCGATCGAGGCCGCCACCGCGGCGGTGGTGACCGGAAAAGCCGCGGCGATCGTTACCGCACCGATTGCCAAGCACATCCTCGCCGAAGCCGGATTTGCCCATCCGGGCCATACCGAGTTTCTTGGTGCGCTTGCCGAGCGGCACTTCCCGGGCCGCCACTTCCAGCCGGTGATGATGCTTGCCTCGCCCAAGCTGCGCGTCGTCCCGCTCACGGTGCATTGTGCGCTGGCTGCCGTGCCGGCGCGGATCACGCGCGCGCTGGTGCTCGACACCATCGGCGCCGTACATGATGCCTTGCGCAGCGATTTCGGTGTGCGCGCCCCGCGCATCGCCGTGACCGGCCTCAACCCGCACGCGGGCGAGGAGGGCGACATGGGGCGCGAGGAGATCGACATCATCGCGCCGGCGATCGCGCAGGCGCGCGTCGAGGGCATCGCGGTGACGGGACCGCATCCCGCGGACACACTCTTCACGGAGTTGGCGCGGCACACCTACGACGCCGCGATCGCCATGTACCACGACCAGGCGCTGATCCCGTTCAAGACGCTGGCCTTCGATGAGGGTGTGAACGTTACGCTCGGGCTGCCGTTCGTGCGCACCTCGCCCGATCATGGCACCGCGTTCGATATCGCCGCGCACGGCTCAGCGTCGGCGGAAAGCTTCATCGCGAGCTTGAAGCTCGCCGCAGAGATCGCCGCAGCGCGCTCCTCCGCGCGGGCAACATGAGCGGCAGAGAACCGCGGGACGGTCCTCATGCCGAGGCGGATTCCGAAGCGCGACAGGAGGCCCGGCCGGGCGCGAGCCCCGACGGATTGCCGCCGCTGCGCGATGTCATAAGCGCGCTGGGCCTGAGGGCAAAAAAGAGCCTCGGCCAGAACTTTCATCCTCGACTTCAATCTGACGCGGCGGATCGCACGCGCCGCTGGACCGCTCGAGGGGCGCACGGTTGTAGAGGTGGGGCCCGGCCCCGGCGGGCTCACGCGCGCGCTTCTGATCGAAGGCGCCAAGCGGGTCGTCGCTGTGGAGCGCGATGCGCGCGTCGCCCCCGCGCTTGCCGATATCGCCGCGCATTATCCCGGCCGTTTCGACGTTCACTATGGAGATGCACTCCACGCGCGCTGGGGCGACCTCTTAGGCCCAAGTTCGGGCAAGGCGATCATCGCTGCGAACTTGCCTTACGGTGTCGCCACACTGCTGCTCGTCGGCTGGCTCGACGCCGAGCCGTGGCCCCCCTGGTACGACCGCATGATTCTAATGTTCCAGAAGGAGGTCGCGGAGCGCATCGTCGCCGCCCCAAGCACCAAGGCCTACGGTCGCTTGGCGGTGCTGACGCAATGGCGCACGCGCGCGCGTATCGTTCTCACGCTGCCGAAGGAAGCGTTCACGCCCCCGCCCAAGGTTGCTTCCGCCGTGGTCGAGCTGGTGCCGCTGCCCGAGCCCGCACCCGCGTGCCAGCCAAGAATTCTGGCGCAGGTGACGGCGGCCGCGTTCGGACAGCGCCGCAAGATGCTGCGCTCCAGCCTCAAGCAGCTCGTGCCGCAGCCCGAGGAATTGCTGGACGCGGCGGGGATCGCCTCGAACCTGCGCGCCGAGGACGTCAAGGTGAAGGACTTCGCCCGCCTTGCTCTCGTGTTCGAGCGCTCGAAAGCCGGCCGGCTATAATTTTCCGCGCAGTTCACGGCACCACGGTCAGGAACAGGAACGTGCCGAAGATCACGAGGTGCAGGAAGCCGTAGAGGATGTTGGTGCGCCCGGTCGAGAACGTCAGGATGCTCGCCGCGAACGTGGTCACCAGCAGCACAACCTCCTTGGCCTCGAGCCCGAGGATCAGCGGCTTATCGAGCAGAATGCTGACCACCGCGACGCCCGGAATCGTTAGGCCGATCGTTGCCAGCGAGGACCCCAGCGCCAGGTTGAGGCTCTTCTGCAGCTCATTGCGCCGCGCGGCCGAGAGCGCCGCCATGCTCTCGGGCAAGAGCACGAGCAACGCGATGATGATGCCGGCGGTGGCTCTTGGCGCGTCCCAGGCGGTCAAGGCGTGATCGATCATCGCGGCGAACTTCTTGGCGAGCAACACCACAGCTATCACTGAGACAACGAGCAGCACGCCGCTCAGCAGCGTGCCTCTGCCCGACTGAGGGGCGACCGGCTCGTTCGCGTTCTCGTCCCTGTCGGGAAGGAAATAGCCGCGGTGGCGGATGGTCTGGGTGTAGACGAAGACCGCATAGAGCGCGATGGCTGCGGCGCTGGCGAACACGAGCTGGCTCTTGGAGTAGACGGGACCGGGCAGCGCACGCGCATAGTTGGGCAGGATCAGCGTCAGGGTCGCGAGCACGATCAGCACCGCCAGATAGATGCTGGCGCCCGTCACATCGAAGCTCTGCTCGCGGAATCGGAGGCAGCCGACGAGGATGCAGACGCCGACAAGGCCGGTGCACACGATCATGACAACGGCGTAGACCGTATCGCGCGCAAGCTCGGGCGCATCCGTGCCGCGCAGCATCACCGAGACGATCAGCGCCAGCTCGATGACCGTCACCGCGATCGTGAGAACAAGCGTGCCGTAGGGCTCGCCCGTGTCGTCGGCGACGGCCTCGGCATGATGCACAGCGGCGAATACGGCGCCCATGAGCACTGCGACGAGGACGGCCGCGCCGACATACGCGAGCGTATCTTCCGGCACCCCGGTCCCCAGCCAGGCGGCGATGGCATAGACTGCGAGCCCTACGAACGGGAATGCCACGGTCCAGACGGGAAAGCGGCCGCCTGCGGCCATGACGTCACCTCGTTCTCAATGTGCGCCCCAATTGCGCCCGCGAACATGATCGTTCCGCGCGCGCGGGTCAAAGGGTGCGGCGACGCTTCGCAAAATCGCCATTGGCAATGACTTAATAAGCCTCCAGAAAGAAAGCCACCGGGGGCGGGTGGCGAGATGAGGGGAGCGCGGCGAAGAACCGCGACGATTTACGCGACATGGCTGGATTGCTCCGACCCGTCACCGCGCTGCTGCTCAGCATCGCGATCCTCCTGACGGGCAACGGCCTCAACGGCGTGCTGCTCCCGATCCGCGCCGTGGGCGATCAGTTTTCCCGGCTCGATATCGGCATCATGGGTTCCTCATACTATGCGGGGCTTCTGCTCGGGTGCATCGCGTGCCCGGCGATCATCGCCCGCGTCGGGCACATCCGCGCATTCATCGCCCTCACCGCGATCGTGACCGTCACGCCGCTGTGCCACGCCATATTCGCGCAGCCTCCTGTTTGGTGGGGCTTACGCGGTTTGAACGGGGTGTGCTTTGCCGGGCTGTTCCTCGCGATCGAGAGCTGGCTCAGCGCCGTCTCCACCGCGGAGACGCGCGGGCGCGTGTTTGCGGCCTACACGGCCATCAATCTGACGGTGATCACCGCCGGCATGCAGCTTTTGAACCTCGGCAATCCGATGAGCTTTGAGCTGTTCTCGCTGACGGCGATCCTCTATTCGCTCGCTGCCGTGCCGATCGCCTTGACGCGCACCGTGGCCCCGGCGCCGCCGCGGCGCACGCGTCCGCATCTCTTCTGGGTGTTCAAGGTCTCGCCCTCGGCCATGCTGGGCTCGCTGCTGGCCGGTCTCGCCAACAGCGTCTTCTTCACGCTGTCGCCGCTCTACGGAAAGTCGATCGGCCTGACCGATCGGCAGATCGCCGCCTTCATGACGATCGTCGTGCTGTCGGGTGCGGTGAGCCAGTGGCCGATCGGGCGGCTGTCGGATCGTGTGGGGCGCCGGCCGGTGTCGGCCGCCATCGCCACGCTTGCCGCCGTCGCAGCGCTGGCGCTCACCTTCGCCAGTGCAGGCGAGCGCGGCTATCCGGTGATGCTGGTGTTTGCCGCGCTTTATGGAGCGATGGCTTTCCCGGCGTATGCGCTGTGCGTCGCCCAAGCCAACGACCTGGTGCACAGGAAGCGCGCCGTCGCAATCTCGAGCGGCTTGCTAATGACCTTCTCGGTCGGCGCCGTGTGCGGTCCCCTGCTCGCCTCGCTGCTCATGGCCGAGATCGGCAACCGCGCGCTCTTCCTGCACACGGCCATCGCTCAGGTGCTGCTCGTCGTCGTCATGCTGGTGAGCCTCAAATCGCGCCCGAAGGTGCCGCCCGACCACGCCGAGCCCTACGTGGTGGTGCCGCGCACGACGCAGGCCGTGTTCGAGCTCGATCCGCGCACGGAGCCCGCGCGGCCCACAGCCCCCAAGGCGCAACCGGTGCCAGAGCCTGCCGGTTGATCGGCTCAGAGCGCCTTTAACATATCGCGCACGAACTCGTGCAGACCGTCGAGGCGCTCGCGCTTTAAGCGTTCGGCGTTGAGGATCGCTTGCAGCCCGGCAGTCGAAGCTTCGAGACCCGCGTTGACGATCACGTAGTCGTACTCGGGCCAGTGGCTGATCTCGGCGGAGGCGGCGGCCATGCGCGCTTCACGACGTCGGGCGGATCCTGCGCGCGCGTGCTCAGGCGGTCAGCCAGCGCATCGGCTGACGGGGGGAGAATAAAGACGCGGACCACGTCGCCCTTGAGCTTCTCGGAAAGCTGCTGGGCGCCCTGCCAGTCGATGTCGAAGAGGATGTCGTTGCCGTCCGCGATCGCTTTCTCCACCGGCGCGCGCGGCGTGCCGTAGAAATTGTCGAAGACTCGCGCCCACTCGAGCAGCTCGCCGCCGTCGCGCATTTTTGCAAACGCGCCCTCGTCGATGAAATGGTAGTCGCGCCGGTGCTCCTCGCCCGGGCGCGGCTTGCGTGTGGTCACCGAGACGGACATGGCGATCGATCCGTCGACCTCGACGAGGCGGCGCGCCAGCGTCGTCTTGCCGGCGCCCGAGGGCGATGACAGAACGAGCAGCAGCCCCCGCCGCTTGATCTTTGGCATTTTTGTCGTCATCGCCGCCTACCCGCCCGCGCTGCGCCGCTCACTCGATGTTCTGCACCTGCTCGCGCATTTGGTCGATCACTGTCTTCATGGCGAGCCCGGCGCGCGTGATCTCGACGTCGTTGGCCTTGGCGCACAGGGTGTTGGCTTCGCGGTTGAACTCCTGCGCCAGGAAGTCGAGCTTGCGGCCGACCGCGCCCTCCTCCTGCAGCAGCTCGCGTGCCGCGCCGATATGCGCCTTGAGCCGCTTGATCTCCTCCTCGATGTCGACCCGCGTCGCCATCAGCACCGCCTCCTGATGCAGGCGGGCGGCATCAAAGCCGTTCGCCGGATCGAGCAGCCGCGCGAGCTGATCCTTGAGCCGCTTTTCGATCGCGGCGGGCGTGCGTGCGGGAGATGTCTCCGCAATCGCAAGGAGCCGCTCGATCTCGTTGATGCTGTCGGTCAGCACGGTCTGGAGACGCGCACCCTCGGTCGCGCGTGACTGCACGAGCGCGCGCAGCGCCTCCTCGAGGCTCGCCAGCATCGCCGTGGCGCGCGCGGCCTTTTCTTCGGCGCTTTCTTCCTTCTCGAGGACCTCGAGCACGCCCTTGATCGCGATGAGCCCATCGGCGCGCGGCGGATCGGCGCCGGTCAACTGGCGGATGTGCTCGGTCGCCTTCATGACTTGCATCAGCGCCGCCTCGTTGACGCGGATTTCCAAGGACCCTTCGCGACCCGAGGTGCTTAGTCCGATCGTGACGCTGCCGCGCGTAAGGCAGCGGGCGGCGGCATCGCGCACCTGCGGCTCGAGCGCTTCGGAGCCGGCAGGGAGACGCGAGCGCACGTCGAGCCCGCGCGCGTTGACGCTGCGCAATTCCCAATGCCAGGCGTGGGTGCCGGCCCTCCCCTCCGCGCGCGCGAAGCCGGTCATGCTCTTGATGCTCATTCGCGCGTTCCAATGCGTGTGGGAGGTCGGGGCGTAACGCGGCGCAAATCTAACGGCGCGCGCTTCAGCCAACAAGGCTCGAGAGCCCGTCAGGCACAGCGCGAATTGGCCGAAGGGTTTATTATTGCTTGGGCTTGCGCGTGGGCAGCGGAATGCCCCCGGGCGCCGCCGCTGGTGCCGGCCCTGATGCGGCGGGCACGGCGGCCGGGGCGTTGATGATCGCAGGCGTCGCCGCGGCGGCAGCTGCCGCGGCACCCTTCGCCGGCGGACTGGGCACGGTGGGCGTATCGGCGGCCTTTTTGGCGCGCTCCTGCTCGATCTTGCGCAGGTTGCCGACGGCAGCGTTGTGCTCCTTCAGCGTATCGGAGAACACATGCCCGCCGGTGCCATCGGCGACGAAGAAGATGTCGTTGGTGGCTGCCGGATTGAGCGAGGCTTCGATCGCCGGGCGTCCCGGGTTGCAGATAGGCGTCGGGGGCAGGCCCTCGATCTGATAGGTGTTGTGGCCCGTCTTCTGGCTCAGGTCTGCGCGTGACAGCGGCCGCCCGAGCGTCCCCTGCCCGCCAACGATGCCGTAGATCACCGTCGGGTCCGACTGCAGCCGCATGCCCTTGCGCAGGCGATTGACGAAAACGGAGGCGACGCGTCCGCGCTCATCCGCCCGGCCGGTTTCCTTTTCGACGATCGAGGCAAACACCACCGCATCCTGCGGCGTCTTGATCGGCAGCTCAGGGCTGCGCCGCTCCCACGCCGTGGCGAGAAAGCGCTGCATCTCCGACTGCATGCGCTCGACGAGCTCCGTGCGCTGCATGCCTTTTGAGAACTTGTACGTGTCGGGCAGCAGCGAGCCTTCAGGTGGGATGTCAGTAATGTCGCCGGTAAGGTCGGGCTCATCCCTGATGCGCTGGATGATCTGCAAGCTGGTCAGCCCCTCGGGGATGCTGAGCTTTTCCAGCAGTGCATGCCCTTGCTCCAGCTGGTCGAGCACGTTCGCCATGCTGGCGTTCTTGCTGATCTCGTAGTCGCCGTGTTTCAGCTCGGTCTGTTTTTCCGCGAGACCCTTGCGCACGAGATAGGCGGCAACGAACGTCCAGCGGTTGGAGATCACGCCTTCGCGCTCGAGACGCGTTGCGATCTCGATGCGGCTCTCGCCCTTCGGGATCGTGATGACGCGCGAGACGCTCAACGGCCCGGGGCGCGAATACTGGTGATAAACCAGCCCCGCTACGACCGCGCCACCCAGCATCACCAACACCAGCAGCGTGAACAGGCCGCTGATGAAGCGCACGAACCAGCTGCCCTTCCCGGGCGGCTTGGGCGCGGGCCTGGACTTGGGCGGAGCCGGCGCGCGCGAAGGCTCGAGCATTTCGGAGGGGGACCGCGGACGGATACTGCCCCGATTGAAGGGAGGCTCGGGCCTCGTGGGGCGGTTACTGCTCATGTGCATCCGCTTCAGTTACGAGCGAGGCCGCTCTCGCCCGGCGTGAGCAATGTCCGGCCGACCGACCCTAGAGGGAATTGTGGCAAAAGCGCGAAACGAAATGCGCCGGCGCCCCGCGCGGCCACCAATAAGTTGCCGCCGCGCCTCAGGCGTAACGGCGCAAAATCAATGAAGCATTCGTGCCGCCAAAGCCGAACGAGTTCGACAGCACGGTGTTGATCTCGCGCTTCTTGGCGGTGTGGGGAACGAGATCGATCGCGGTTTCGACCGAGGGATTGTTCAAATTCAAGGTCGGCGGGGCGACGTTGTCGCGAATGGCGAGCACCGAGAAGATCGCCTCGACCGCGCCCGCCGCGCCGAGCAGATGCCCGGTCGCCGATTTGGTCGACGACATCGCGAGCTTGCCCGACGCATTGCCGAACAGCCGCTCGACCGCGCCAAGCTCGATCTCGTCGCCCATCGGCGTCGATGTGCCGTGCGCGTTGACGTAATCGATGTCGCTGACATCGATCTCGGCGCGCTTCAGCGCCGCCCTCATGCAGCGATAGGCGCCATCGCCGTTCTCGGCCGGTGCCGTGATGTGATAGGCGTCGCCCGACATGCCGTAGCCGATCACCTCGGCGTAGATCCTGGCGCCGCGCGCTTGGCGTGCTCCAACGCTTCGAGCACCACGATGCCGGCGCCTTCGCCCATCACGAAGCCGTCGCGATCCTTGTCGTAGGGGCGCGAGCCTTCCGTCGGGCGATCGTTGAAGCCGGTCGACAGCGCGCGGCAGGCGGCAAAGCCCGCAACCGAGATGCGGCAGATCGGCGATTCCGTGCCGCCTGCTACCATCACGTCGGCATCGCCCAGCGCCACGAGGCGCGCGGCATCGCCGATGGCGTGTGCGCCCGTCGAGCAGGCCGTGACCACGGCGTGATTGGGGCCCTTGAGCTGGTGCTTGATCGAGACGTAGCCGGACGCGAGATTGATCAGCCGGCCGGGAATGAAGAACGGGCTGACGCGGCGCGGGCCTTTCTCTTTCAGGAGAATTGCCGTCTCAGCGATGCCGGCAAGGCCGCCGATGCCCGAGCCGATGAGAACGCCGGCGCGCTCCTGCTTCTCTTCGGTGTCGGCCTTGTAGCCGGAATCCTCGATCGCCTGCGTGGCAGCCGCCATGGCATAGACGATGAAGTCGTCGACCTTGCGCTGGTCCTTAGGCTCCATCCAATCGTCGGGATTGAACTTGCCGTCGGCCTTGGCGCCGCGAGGAATGAAACAGCCGATCTGGCAGGCGAGGTCGGAGACCTCGAACTCCTCGATACGGCGCGCGCCACTTGCGCCCGATAGAAGCGCCGACCAAGACGCCTCCACACCGCACCCGACGGGGGAAACCAATCCAAGACCTGTAACTACGACGCGGCGCATCCTAATCCTTGGGAGCTGCGGTTTGGCGCGCTTATTCTCCTGGAGGCAAGCAACCTCGCCCCGCAGCGCCTACATCCTTCGCAAAGTGAGCCTGGTGAGAAAGGGCGGCGTTAGGCGGCGCTGGCGTTCTTCTCGAGAAACTTGACGGCATCGCCAACGGTCAGAATGTGCTCGGCGGCATCGTCGGGGATTTCGCAGCCGAACTCCTCCTCGAAAGCCATCACGAGCTCGACCGTATCCAAACTGTCGGCGCCCAGGTCGTCGATGAAGCTGGCGTTCTCCGTGACCTTCTCGGCCTCGACGCCCAAATGCTCCACAACGATCTTCTTCACGCGCTCCGCGACATCGCTCATCGTATTCCCTCGCGTCGTTTGCTTATGGCTTTCGCTATTCACTTGTTGGTTTGCCCAAGGTCCGGTCGATGCTTCCCTACCGAGGGCTTGCGACTGGCGGGCACGGATACGGCGCGGCTACCTCACGATTTGTACCTCTCGAAGCAGCCATACGCGTGTTGAGATAGACTGTTGCATAAGCGCCATGGGCCAGGAAACTGTTGGGCTCGTTAACATACTTCATTCGCCTTGGCCAGCGCCCGCGGGGGGCCTCCACACAGAGTGGAAGGCTCCACTTTCTGGGGTCCATCCGTCCCCCGTCAACGGCCCGGTTTCGGTTTACCATGGGCCTCACACCATCGCCATGCCGCCGTTGATGTGCAGCGTCTGGCCGGTGATGTAGCCGGCCTCCTCGCTGGCCAGATAGATGACCCCCGCCGCGATCTCCTCGGAGGTGCCAAAGCGCTGCGAGGGGATCATCTTGGCGATTTCCTCCGTCTGCTTCGCATTGAGCGCCTGCGTCATCGGAGTGGTTATGAATCCAGGCGCGATGCAGTTGGCGGTGATGCTGCGGGAGGCGACCTCGCGTGCCAGCGATTTCGTCATGCCGATCATGCCCGCTTTCGAGGCAGCGTAATTGCCCTGCCCCGGATTGCCGAACACCCCGGAGATCGACGCGATATTGATGATGCGTCCGAAGTTGGGGCGTGCGCGCAGCATGGCGCGGGCCGCGGCGCGGCACAGCATGAAGGTCGAGGTAAGGTTGACCGCAATCACCTCGTCCCACTGATCGTCCTTCATCACCATGAACAGGTTGTCGCGCGTGAGCCCGGCGTTGTTCACCAGGATGTCGAGCCGACGTCAGCTTGCCGACCGCCTGGTCGATGAGCTGGGCAACGGCGGCGCGGTCGGCGAGATCGCAGGGGAGAACATGCACGCGATCGCCGAGCTCCTTGGCGAACGCCTCGAGCTTGTCGGCCTGGCGCGCCGAGATGGCGACCGTGGCGCCGGCCCCGTGCAGGGCGCGCGCAATCGCGCCGCCGATGCCGCCGGTCGCGCCGGTCACGAGAGCGGTCTTGCCCGCAAGGTTGAACATGACGTTCCTCTAGCTGTTGAGTTGGCCGATCGCAGCTTCGACGTCGGCAGGCGAGCCGATGCTGGTGGCGTTGAGAGTTGGTGCGATGCGCTTGGCGAGGCCGGCGAGCACCTTGCCGGCGCCGATCTCGTAGACATCGGTCACGCCGTTGGCTGTCATGTACGTAACACACTCGCGCCAGCGCACCGTGCCGGTGACCTGCTCGACCAGGCGTTTCTTTATCTCTTGGGGATCGCTGATCGCGGTGGCGAGCACATTGGCGATGAGTGGGACGACGGGCGCATTGACCGTCACATTAGCCAGTGCCTCGGCCATGGCGTCGGCGGCGGGTTGCATCAGCGAGCAGTGGAAAGGTGCCGACACCGGCAGGGGGACAGCGCGGCGAACGCCGTGCGCCTTGCCGATCTCGGCGACGCGATCGACGGCGGCCTTGCTGCCCGAGAGCACGACCTGCGTCGGCTCGTTGTCGTTGGCGACCTGGCAGACGTCGCCTTGGGCTGCGGCAGCGGCGACGGCGCGTGCCGCCTCGACGCCAACTCCGAGCAGCGCCGTCATGGCGCCCTGCCCCACCGGCACGGCGGCCTGCATGGCCTGCCCGCGCAATTTCAACAGACGCGCGGCGTCGGCGAGCGAAAGCGCATTCGCTGCGGTAAGTGCCGAATATTCTCCCAGCGAATGGCCGGCGACAAAGCTGACTTTATCCTTGAGCGAGAAACCCTTCTCACGCTCCAGCACGCGCATCACTGCCATCGACACTGCCATCAGCGCCGGCTGCGCGTTCTCGGTCAGCGTGAGCGTTTCTTTTGGACCTTCCCACATGATCTTGGAAAGGTTCTGCGACAGCGCCGCATCGACTTCCTCAAACACCTCGCGGGCGGCGGGGAAATTCTCGCTGAGCGCGCGCCCCATGCCGACGTCCTGGCTGCCCTGGCCGGGGAAAATGAATGCGATTGTCATGAAGACCGGTCGGCCCGTTGCTTGAGTTTCGAGGCAAGAACACCGGACATTAACCGGTGTCAAGCGCTGGGGGCACAGGACGCGGGTCCGGCGTGGGCACCTGCGCTACCCCCATGATAAGTTAAAGTGAAATCTGAAGGAGCCGCCGATGCGCCCCCTCGCCGCTGTCGCCGCTGTCCTCGCTGCCGCAAGCCTCCTCGCCGCCGGGACGGGTAGCGCCGTGGCCGCATGTGAGGCGTTCCGGCATTTGCGCTACGACGAGCCGGTCGAGATCGAGGGCTTATTGCAATCGGGCACCGGCCACCACGACGTGCAGGGCGACTTTGATTATGTCTACGTGGCACTCGACAAGCCGGTGTGCGTCGATGCGTCCGCAAACGGGGGTGATGAGGATTTCGGCAACACCGGCACCGAGCACCCTGTCGACCATATCCAAATTGCAGGCGATCTGGTTGCCAAAGGGCTCCCGGTCGGCAAGCGGGTCACGCTCAAGGGCAAGCTGTTTGGCGCCCATACGATGTGGCACGTCGAGGACGTCCTGATCGATGCGGCCAGCGTCGACCCCAAGTAGTCGGGGCCAGGACCGCCCCGCTCCCGTTGCTACGCCCCCCGGGCCAATACCTTCGGGCCGTGGGGCTGTTGGCGCTTGCCCAGCGCGAAATATGGGCTATAAAGCGCGCCTTACCCGCTCCGGCCGGAGGCTGAATGGGAGACCGCTCGCGCGGTAGGGCATCTGCCCGTCTCCCGGTGTCTTCGCTCTCATGGGTGACCTGTTGGGCCTTTCGGGCTCATTAGGGGCTTTGCGCCGGGGCAGCGGATGAACCGAAGGAAAGGCCATCGCATGCCTCTATATGAGCATGTCTTCTTAGCGCGGCAGGACATCTCCAACGCCCAGGTCGAGGCGCTGGTGAAGGAATACTCCGACGTCATCGAGCAGGGCGGCGGCAAGATCACCAAGAACGAATACTGGGGCGTCAAAACGCTCGCCTACAAGATCAAGAAGAACCGCAAGGCGCACTTCTCGCTGCTGAACATCGACGCTCCGTCGGCGGCCGTCGCCGAGATGGAGCGACGCATGGGATTGTCGCCCGAGGTTTTGCGCTTCCTCACCCTGAAGGTGGAAACGCACGAGACTGAGCCTTCTGCAATGATGCGCAAGAGCGATCGCGATGATCGCGGCGACCGCGACCGCGGATTTGGCGGCGGCGGCCGTGGCGGCCCGCGTGGAGGCGGTGGCTTCCGCGGCGGTGACGGCGACCGGCGCGGCCCCCCGCGTGAGGGCGGCGGTGGGTTCCGAGGTGGTGGCGACCGTGAGGGAGGTTCGACCTTCCGCGCGCGCCCCCCGCGTGATGGCGATCGTCCGCCGCGCGATGGAGACCGCCCACCGCGTCCACCGCGCGAGCCCGCCAAGGACACGTCCGGGTCAGGTTCCGGTTCTGGTTCAGAGGGAGCATAGGCCATGGCCGAGATTTCAGTTTCGAGCGGCGCACGCCGCCCCTTCCATCGCCGCCGCAAGACGTGCCCGTTCTCCGGCGAGCATGCGCCGAAGATCGACTACAAGGACGTGCGCCTGCTTGGCCGCTACGTGTCGGAGCGCGGCAAGATCGTGCCGAGCCGCATCACGGCCGTTTCCGCCAAGAAGCAGCGCGAGCTGGCGAAGGCGATCAAGCGGTCGCGCTTCCTGGGCCTCCTGCCCTACGTGCTGAGATAAAGTCTAGGCGTCGGGCCCAAAGCGGCCCGACGTTCATTAAGTGCCGGGCGTGAGCCGGGCACGGGTTGGGACGGCACCCCGTCTCTAACCGCGCAACCGCGGGACAGCTTGCTGAGATGTTTTATTCCCTGCTCATCGGACTTGGCGCCGGCGCCGTTTCGGCGGTCGTGTTCGCTTCCGCGACCACCGGCCCGCTGCTGGTGCGCATGCTGCTATTCCTGCTGACGCCGCTGGCGCTGTTCCTTGCGGGTCTTGGCATCGGACCGATGGCGGCGGCGCTCGCGGGTTGCGCCGGCACGGGCCTCGTGCTTGCCGCCGGCGGGCCAACGGCTGCCGCGATTTTTGCCGCAAGCCAGGCGATCCCCGTGTTTGTGCTCGTCTACCTCGCCTCGCTCAATCGCACGGCCGCGGACGGCCAGCAGTGGTACCCGACGGGGCGCCTCGTCATCGCCGCCGCGCTGCTGGCGGGCGCGTTCTCGACGCTGACGCTCATTCTGCTTGGCGGCGACGTTGAAGCGCTTCGCACGACCTTGCGCACGATGCTCCAGTCGTTTGTCTCGAGCCAGCTGCCGAAGATGCCCGACGCGCCGACGCTGGCGCCAAACGACATCGACGAGGCCGCCGCCGTTGCCCTGGCATTGCTGCCTGCAGCGTCCGCCATTTCGACGATGGGGAGCTTGCTGCTCAACATGTGGCTCGCGGGCCGGATTACACTGTCCTCGGGACGCCTGCAGCGTCCTTGGCCGGACCTGGCCGCAACCACCTACCCGTCCGGCACGCCGCTGCTGCTGGCGCTGCTGACAGGCGCGGCCTTCCTGCCGGGACTGCCCGGGCTGATCGCAGCCGCATTCGCTGGGCCGCTGTTCTTCGCCTACGTGCTGCTCGGCCTCGCGGTCGTGCACTTCATCACACGCGGCAGCGCCTGGCGCCCCTTCGCGCTGTGGGGGCTCTACCTCTTGCTGTTCGTCGTCAACACGCTGGCTTCGCTTGCCCTGGCACTGCTGGGGCTCGCGGACGCCATCTGGCCCATTCGCAAACCGGCTGGTCCCCTCCAGGGGCCGCCCAAAACCTGAGAACCAAGGAGCACTGCCATGGAAGTTATTCTGCTGGAACGCATCGGCCGGCTCGGCCAGATGGGCGACGTCGTCATCGTCAAGGACGGCTTTGCGCGCAACTATCTCCTGCCGCGGAAGAAGGCGTTGCGGGCGACGGAAGAAAATCGCGCGCGCTTTGAGACCCAGCGCGCTCAGCTCGAAGCCAACAACCTCGAGCTCAAGAAAGAAGCCGAGGCCGTTGCCGAGAAGCTCAAGGGCAAAGTGTTCGTCGCGATCCGCTCGGCCGGCGATACCGGGCAGCTGTACGGGTCGGTTTCGAGCCGTGACATCTCAGACGTCGTGACCGCGGGCGGCTTCACCGTCGACCGCCGCCAGGTCGTGATGGGCCGTCCCATCAAAACGCTCGGTCTGCACGACGCGAGCATTGCTCTGCATCCCGAGGTGATCGTGCCGGTGACGCTCAACGTCGCGCGCTCCGAGGACGAGGCCGTGCGCCAGTCGCGCGGCGAGGACGTCACCATGGTGAAGGAAGAGAAGCTCGAGCTCGAGACGTTCAATCCTGAAATGTTCGAGGAAGGCGCTACTCCGGGCGATCGCGACGAGGGTGCTGACGACAAGAATGCCGAGAGCGAGTGACGACTTAAGCGTCGCGCGCTCACTCGATTCGAGAAGTCCCAAGCTAATTCCCGCCGTCATGTGCATTGCGGGGATGAAGCTTGACGAAGCGCAATGACCGCTCGACGGCGGACCGCCGGAATTGGATACGGTCCGCCGATGGCACAGAGCGCGACCCTCATCTCAGACCGTCTCAAAGTTGCAGCCGCACAAGAGACTGTCCCCTTCCGTCAAGCGCCGCATAATCTGGAAGCTGAGCAGGCGCTGCTCGGCGCGATCCTCGTCAACAACGAGTTGCATGGATCGCGTTTCCGCGTTCCTGGAGCCGCACCACTTCTTCGATCCGCTGCACCAGCAGATCTACGAGACGGCCGGCAAGCTGATCCACGTCGGCAAGCAGGCGACGCCGATCACGCTGCGCACATTCTTCGAGAATGCGGAGCCGATATCGGCGAGCCTCACCGTGCCGCAGTATCTGGGCACGCTCGCCGCCAACGCGACCTCCATCATCAATGCGGAAGACTACGGCCGCACCGTCTACGACCTCGCCACCAGACGCGCGCTGATCATCATCGGCGAGGACATGGTCAACGGCGCCTACGACAGTCCGGTCGACTACACGCCGCAGAACCAGATCGAGGAAGCCGAGACGCGGCTTTACGATCTGGCCGAGCAGCGCAAGTACGGCCAGGGCTTCATGGGCTTCGGCACCGCGCTCACCAACGCGGTCGATATGGCGAACGCGGCCTACAAGCGGTCAGGGCACCTCTCCGGCCTTTCAACCGGTCTTGTCGATCTCGACGCCAAGCTCGGCGGCTTGCAGCCATCCGACCTTCTCATTCTCGCCGGCCGCCCCTCGATGGGAAAGACGGCGCTCGCAACGAACATTGCCTACAACGTCGCCAAGGTCTTCAGATCGGAGATGCAGCCGGACGGGAGCAACAAGACCGTGAACGGCGGCATCGTTGGCTTCTTCTCACTGGAAATGTCGGCCGAGCAGCTCGCCACCCGTATTCTGTCGGAGCAGACCGAGATCGGCAGCGAGAAGATCCGCCGCGGCATGATCGACGAGGCGGAGTTCCGCAAGCTCGTCGAGGTGAGCCGCGAGATGAGCGCGATGCCGCTCTACATCGACCAGACCGGCGGCATTTCCATCGCCCAGCTTGCCTCCCGCGCGCGCAAGCTCAAGCGCCAGAAGGGCCTCGATCTGCTGATCGTCGACTACCTGCAGCTCCTCACCGGAAACAAGCGGACCAGCGAGGGCCGCGTGCAGGAGGTTTCCGAGATCACCACCGGCCTCAAGGCGCTGGCGAAGGAGCTCAACGTTCCGATCGTGGCGCTCTCGCAGCTTTCGCGTCAGGTCGAGCAGCGTGACGACAAACGCCCGCAGCTCTCCGACCTGCGTGAATCAGGCTCCATCGAGCAGGACGCCGACGTGGTCATGTTCGTTTTCCGCGAGGAATATTACGTCGAGCGCCAGAAGCCGCGCGAAGGCACAGCGGAATTCCTTGACTGGCAGACACAGATGGTGGCCGTGAGCGGCAAGGCCGAGGTGATCATCGGCAAGCAGCGCCACGGACCGACCGCCACTGTGCCCCTGGCATTCGAAGGCCAGTTCACGCGCTTTTCGAACTTGGTGCGCGATTATCAGGTGCCCGGCTACGTCAGTTAGCCGCCTCGTTTGCACCGCGATTTGGCGTTAGAAATGACGCTCTCGTCCATGGGGAGGGGTCGCGTGCACGATACCCAGTCAGGCGCTCGCCGCGCCGAGGGCGGCAACGCTTCCGCCGATCGCGATTTGGCGCCTGCACCGCTGACGCCGCCGCGCCGTGACCAGATTCCCGACGGGGCGACGGGGTTTATCGCCATCGACCTTGCTCAATTGCGGGCCAACTGGAAAGCGCTCGCCGAGCACGTGGCTCCAGCCGAGTGCGGTGCCGTCGTCAAGGCGAACGCTTACGGCGTTGGTGCGCATCGCGTGGTGCCTGCCCTGTTTGAAGCCGGCTGCCGCAGTTTCTTTGTTGCCACCGTCGATGAGGCGACGAAAGTGCGCCCGCTCGCGCCCGGCGCCGCTACTTACGTTCTCGATGGCCTGCTGCCGCACACCGCTCGCGAGCTGGCACGACTCGGCGCTGTTCCCGTGCTGACCAGCCTCGAGGAAGTTCGCACCTGGGCCTCGCTCGCACGCGAGCGTTCAAGCGCACCACCTGCGGCGTTGCACATCGATACGGGATTGAACCGGCTCGGCATGAGCGCCGCAGACGCCAGCGTTCTCGCGCGCGACCCGGTGCTGCTGCGCAAACTCGGCGTGTCGCTCGTCATGAGCCACCTCGCGTGCGCTGATACTCCCGCACATCCAATGAACCGCGAGCAGCTCGATACCTTCACGCGTCTGCACGCGAGCTTTCCAGCGACGCGCGCGAGCCTTGCCGCTTCCGATGGTCTCTTGCTCGGGCCTGACTACCATTTCGATCTCGTGCGCCCGGGCTATGCGCTCTATGGCGGCCAGGCGGCGCCCGGACGTACCGCGCCGGTTGCTCCCGTCGTGCGCGTCAGTGCGATGATCCTGCAGGTGCAGGAGGTCGCAGCGGGTGCGCGCGTTGGCTACGCCGCGAGCTATCGCGCCGCATCTCCGCGCCGCATCGCCACGATCGCCGCAGGATATGCCGATGGAGTGTTCCGTCATGCGAGCGCGAGCAACGCTGCTCCCGGAGGTGCCGTGGCAATCGGTGGCCGGCTGGCTCCCATCGTCGGTCGGGTGTCGATGGACTTGATCACAGTCGACGTAACGGATGTGAGCGGTCCTGAGCCCAAGCGCGGCGACTGGGCCGATCTTGTATCTCCCGAGCTGCCGTTAGAATTTGTCGGCGAGGCAGCCGGCAGCATCGGCTACGAAGTGCTGACCAGGCTCGGACCCCGCTTCCATCGCATCTATCTCGACCACGGCGCCTAAGAAACGCGCATGGCGAAACTCAGCAAGACGACCTTCGTGTGCCAGAACTGCGGGGCATTGTCGCCGCGCTGGGCGGGCAAATGCGCCTCGTGCGGGGAATGGAACACGCTCATAGAAGAGACCGACGCGGTCGCCCCGCCGGGGTCGGGCGTCACGCGGAGAGGCAGCGGGCGAGTCATTCCGCTTGAGGCCTTGCGCGCGCAGAGCCGCGAGGCGCCGCGCTTCTCGACCGGGATTGCCGAGCTCGATCGCGTGACGGGCGGTGGCATCGTCCCGGGCTCGGCGCTGCTGATCGGCGGAGAGCCCGGCATCGGCAAATCGACGTTGCTTTTGCAGCTGGCTGCCTCGCTTGCCCGCTCGGGGCGGCGCGCTCTTTATTTTTCCGGCGAGGAAGCTGCGGCGCAGGTGAGGCTGCGCGCGGACCGTCTCGGCCTGAGCGAGGCGGCGGTTGAACTCGCGTGCGAGACGAACCTCGCCAACATTCTGGCGACGCTCGAGGCAGGGAAGCCGGCCGATCTTATCGTCATCGATTCCATCCAGACCTTGTGGGCAGAAGCGATCGAGGCGGCGCCGGGCACCGTCAGCCAGGTCCGCGCGGCAGCCCAGGCGTTGATCCGCCACGCCAAGGGCGCAGGCAGCGCGCTGCTCCTGGTCGGCCATGTAACCAAGGACGGCCAGATCGCCGGACCCAAGGTGATCGAGCATATGGTGGATACGGTGCTCTACTTCGAAGGGGACCGCGGGCACACCTATCGCATCCTGCGCGCCGTCAAGAATCGCTTCGGCCCGACCGACGAGATCGGCGTCTTCGAGATGGCGACCGAAGGACTGCGGGAGGTGTCGAACCCGTCGGAATTGTTCTTGGGCGACCGGGACGGCGCGAGTCCTGGCGCTGCCGTCTTTGCCGGCCTTGAAGGGACCCGTCCCTTGCTTGTCGAGATCCAGGCGCTCGTTGCGCCTTCGTCGCTCGGCACCCCGCGCCGTGCTGCGGTCGGGTGGGACTCAAATCGCCTCGCGATGCTGCTGGCGGTGCTGGAGGCGCGCGCCGGCGTTTCGTTCTCCGGACACGATGTGTACCTCAATGTCGCGGGCGGGCTCCGAGTGAGCGAGCCGGGGGCCGACCTCGCGGCTGCCGCTGCGCTGCTCTCATCGTTGTCGGGTGTTGCCATTCCGCGACATAGGGTCCACTTCGGCGAGGTGTCGCTGTCGGGCTCAGTGAACCCGACCCCACTCATGTCGCCGCGACTTAAAGAGGCGCAGAAGTTGGGATTTCTGGAAGCAGTACTGCCGGCCAAGGGTGAGCTGGAGAGGGGCTCGGTCAAGTTGAAGCTCGCGCGAATCGCTCACTTGAGGGAGCTTGCGGATGTGGCCCTGTCATGCGACTGACATGTGGCCGCGCGGCCCGCGCGATGACTGACAACCAGGGCGTCCCATGCTTGGACCGATCACGTATCTCGACGCCGCGCTGATCGCCGTCTGCTTCATCTCCGGCCTGCTGGCGATGTACCGCGGCTTTGCGCGTGAGATGTTGTCGATCATCTCGTGGGTGGTGGCCGCCGGAGCGGTCCTCTACTTCGTGCTCAACTACAAGCCGTTCGCGCAGGAGATGGCGCAGCAGATGGGAACGCAGGTCGCGGTCGCGCAGATCGCGTTCGGGGCCGGCATCTTTCTCGTTGTGCTGATTATCGTCCACCTCATCACCGCGCGTGTCTCCGATGCCATCCTGGACAGCCGTGTCGGCATGATCGACCGGGTGCTGGGTTTCCTGTTTGGTGTGGCTCGCGGCTTCATCCTGATCGTCATCCCCTTCATGTTCGCGGTTTTCTTCCTGTGCAAGGATTCCGCCACGATGGACGTGGCCGCGCGGTGCCGGCCCAACGACCTTCCGATCTGGGTGGAGCGCGCTCAATCCCTGTCGACGATCCAGACGGTGGCCAATTCCTTCTATTCCACGCTGGAATCGCACTTGCCCCATGCCCTGACCGCACCGCCGGGCGAGCAGCAACCGCCGCCTGACGAAACTCCCGCCGCGCCCGGCACCCCGGGCACGCAAGGCGGCCTGGAAAGGCGTCACAGCGACGAAATTGCGCTTGAAGTGCGCGGAAAGTATCATATTTCTGTCACGCGGCAGGCTCGCGTAGGCTGAGCGCGTACCCGGCAGAGTTAACCTAGCGTTCAGACGTCTAGCGGCAGCTGGCACCAGCGGGAGCTGACCATGACCCAATGGCTTAAAGCCAAGGACACGGCACGAGACTCCGGCGAACCGCGCCACGACGACGATAGACTCCGCGAGGAATGCGGGGTCTTCGGTGTTTTTGGGCACCCCGAAGCCGCCGCGATCACGGCTCTGGGCTTGCATGCTTTGCAGCACCGCGGCCAGGAGGCGTGCGGCATCGTCAGCTACGACGGTCAGCAATTCCATTCCGAGCGCCGCATGGGCCTCGTCGGCGACAACTTCTCGCGCGCGAGTGTCATTCAGCGGCTGCAAGGCCACCTGGCGATCGGCCACGTCCGCTACTCGACGTGCGGCGACGCCATACTGCGCAATGTGCAGCCGCTCTTCGCCGATATCGACACCGGCGGTTTTGCCGTCGCCCACAACGGCAATCTCACGAACGCTTTGACGTTGCGTGGCGATCTGATCTCGTCGGGCGCTATCTGCCAGTCGACCTCCGACACCGAGGTTATTCTCCACCTGCTGTCGCGCTCCAAGAAGCGCCGCATCGTTGAACGCTTCGTCGAGGCGCTCCGGGAAATCGAAGGCGCTTATGCGCTCGTGTGCCTGACCAACGACATGCTGATCGGAGCGCGCGATCCCGTCGGCATCAGGCCCCTCGTCATTGGCAGACTGGGCACATCGTATGTCCTGGCCTCGGAAACGTGCGCACTCGATATGGTCGGCGCCGAGTTCCTGCGCGAGGTCGAGAACGGCGAGGTGGTGGTCATCACCCAAAACGGTATCGAGAGCCATCGCCCGTTCCCGATGCGCCCCGCGCGCCCGTGCATCTTCGAGTACATCTATTTCGCGCGCCCCAATTCGGTAATTGCCGGGCGCACCGTCTACGACATCCGCAAGCAGATGGGCGTGCAGCTTGCGCGCGAGGCGCCGGCCACCGCCGATGTCATCGTGCCGATCCCCGACTCCGGCGTCCCGGCGGCCATTGGCTTTGCCCAAGCTTCCAACGTCCCCTTCGAGCTCGGCATCATTCGCAACCACTACGTGGGGCGCACATTCATCGAGCCCGAGCAGCGCATTCGCGCACTGGGCGTCAAGCTCAAGCACTCGGCCAACGCCAGCGTGATCCGCGGCAACCGCATCGTCCTCGTCGACGACAGCGTGGTGCGCGGCACCACCTCCAAGAAGATCGTGCAGCTCATGTACGAGGCAGGCGCCAAGGAAGTGCACATGCGCATTGCTTCCCCGCCGATCACGCACCCCGACTATTACGGCATCGACACGCCCGACAAGGTCGACCTGTTGGCGGCGAACAAGGATCTCGAAGGGATGCGCGAGTTCTTAGGCGCGAGCTCCCTTGCCTTCCTTTCAGTCGACGGCATTTACCGCGCGGTCGGCTTTGACCAGCGCGACGCGCGCAGCCCGCAGTTCACCGACCATTGCTTTACGGGCGAATATCCGACGCTCCTTGCCGATCAGAATGGGCAGACCGTGCCGCGCCAGCTTTCGCTGCTGGCCGAAGCCGGCTAGTCGACGGCCGCGGCCTTTCTCATCCTTTAGGCCAGTTTTGCCCAAGCTGCGGCTTGTGCCCCGCGGGCGCGATGGGTTGTATTCTCCACCAACGGGGCGGAAACCAGGACCGGCGCTAAAACTTGCCTCGCCCGCAGGGCGCCGCTAGCTGTCCATGGAGCGCCGCCGCGCGGGCGTTGCGTTCCCGGGACCGGTCATGAAGAACAAGAAACCGCTAAAAGACCGCCTTGCGCTTGTAACGGGGGCTTCACGGGGCATCGGCCGTGCCGTAGCGCTGGCCTTGGCCGAGCAGGGTGCGCACGTCATCGCGACCGCTCGCACCGTCGGTGGGCTCGAGGAGCTGGACGACGAGATTCGCGCCAAGGGCGGCAAAGCAACCCTGCTGGAACTCGATCTGCGCAATGGCGAGCGTGTCGATCAGCTGGGTCCCACGCTCTACCAGCGCTGGGGCAAGCTCGACATCCTCGTTGGCGCCGCTGGGGTTCTGGGGCCGCTCTCGCCGTTGCACCACGTAACCGAGGACGCGTGGAACTTGGTGATCGCGATCAACCTATCCGCCAACTGGCGCCTCATCCGTACGCTCGATCCGCTTCTGAAGCGGGCGGAAGCCGGCCGTGTCGTGTTCGCGACATCCGGCGCGGCCGACGCCAAGCACGCCTACTGGGGCCCTTATGCCGTGTCGAAGGCCGGCCTCGATGCGCTGATCAAGACCTACGCGCACGAAGTCGCCGAAAGCAGCGTGCGCGCCAATCTTGTGGAGCCGGGACCGGTGCGAACGCAGATGCGCGCCAAGGCGTTTCCCGGCGAGAACCCGGACGTGCTTACGACGCCGGAGGAAGTCGCGCCGCTGTTCGTCGAGCTAGTCTCGCCCGAGTGCGACTTCAACGGGCGCATCGTCAAGTTCCACGAATGGAAGCGCGAACGCGCAGCCGAGCCGACCACCACGACCGACGCTTGAGCCTCAATCGAACTCGATGACCATGCCGTCGTACGCCGGCTCGACGTTATCGGGCAGCTCGCGCTTCAGGGCCTCGTAGTCGAGGTCGGTCGTCATGTGCGTGAGGATGGCGCGGCGCGGGTTGATTTTCTCGATCCACTCCAGCGCCTGCTTGACGCTGAGATGGCTCGGATGCGGCGTGAAACGCAAGGCGTCGATGATCCACACGTCGAGCCCGCGCAGCAACTCAACGGAAGCCTCGGGCACATCGCTCAGATCGGGCGAATAGGCCAACGCGCCAAAGCGGAATCCCAGCGATTCAACATTGCCGTGCTTTTGCACGATGGGTATTGCCGCGATCGTCCCGGTCGGCCCGTCCACGGAGACCGGATCGGGCGGGCTTATGATGTGCGCTTTGAGGATCGGAGCGTAATTGGAACCGGCGGGCGTCGAGAAGCAATAGCTGAACCGCTGCTCGAGGCTCGCGCGGGTCGGGCGCGTCGGCGAAGACGTCGAGGCGGCGGCGCATGGCGTAGGCGATCATGCGCAGATCATCGATGCCGTGCGTGTGGTCGGCATGGTCGTGCGTGTAGAGCACGCCGTCGAGCGCCTCCGCGCGCACGCCAAGCAACTGCTCGCGAAGATCGGGCGGCGTATCGACGAGAACAGTTGTATGTCGCGCCGGGCCGAGCTGCTCAACCAGCAGCCCGCAGCGGCGGCGGCGGTTTTTCGGGTTGCTGCGATCGCACGCGCCCCAGCCCGAGCCCGAGCCGCGGTACGCCGCCCGAGGAGCCGCAGCCGAGGATCGTGGCGCGCAGGCTCATGCGGCGGCGGTGCCTTCACCCTTGCGCACGGCGGGGCGCGGAACCTTGCCAAACAGGCGATAGAAATTCGCCGTCGTCGCCGCCGCGAGCTCATCTAGGCTGACGCCCTTCACCGCCGCGAGCGCTGTCGCCGTGTGCACCACGTAGGCCGGCTCGTTCGTCTTGCCGCGATAGGGCTCGGGGGCAAGGAACGGAGCGTCGGTCTCGACCAGCAACCGATCGAGCGGAACGGACTTTGCAATTTCGCGCAGCGCCTCCGATTTCTTGAACGTCACGACACCCGTGAACGACACATAGAGCCCGAGATCGAGCGCGCGGCGCGCCAGCTCGGGCCCGCCAGTGTAGCAGTGCAGGATCGCGGGGAATGCGCCCTTGGCATGCTCATCCTCGAGGATGTGCTGGGTATCCTCATCGGCATCGCGCGTGTGGATCTCGAGCGGCAGACCGGTCTCGCGCGCGGCCGCGATATGGCGGCGGAAGCCTTCGGCTTGGGCCTCGGGGGTCGAGTGCTTGTAATAGTAGTCGAGGCCCGCCTCGCCGATTGCCACCACCTTGGGGTGCGACGAAAGACGCACGATTTCCTCGACGGGAATATCGAGCTCCTCGTGCGCGTTGTGGGGATGCGTGCCGACCGAGCAGTAGACGTCCTCGTTCGCCTCGACGATCGCGAGCAGCTCGGGGAGGCGCTTGATCCGGGTCGAGATGGTCACGATCGGCCCGACGCCGGCCGCGCGCGCGCGCTGGAGCAGCCCGGCACGGTCAGCGACAAGGTCGGGGAAATCGAGGTGGCAATGATGGTCGACAAGCTTCATGATTTTGTCTTCGCCGGCTTGGCCTTTCCGTCTTTGGCGGGGCCCTTCTTTGGCGCTGCTTCTCCTGCAGCCGTTGCTTCGGCGTCATCGACGTAACGCGGGAAGACGCCGGCCGGCTCGGGCAGCGGCGTGCCGGCCTTGAGCCGCCCCTTCGTCCCCAGCGCCTTGAACGACTGCGCATCGTCGGCTTGGCCCAAGAGCGCCAGCAGCTTCCGCGCCGACGCCGGCATCACCGGCGCTGAAAGGATCGCGACCTGGCGCACGACCTCGGCGGTTACATAGAGAATGGTCTCCATGCGCGCAAAGTCGGTTTTCTTCTTGGCCCACGGCTCCTCGCCCGCGAAATAGCGGTTGGCGTCGGCGACAACCGCCCACACCGCGTCGAGGTATTTGGTGATGGCCTGGCGGTCCATCGCCTCGCGTGCCTTGGCGTGCATGCCATCCGCTGCGGCAAGGATTGCCTTGTCGGCGTCGGTGAACGAACCGGGGTTAGGCACCTTGCCCTCGCAGTTCTTGGCGATCATCGACAGCGAGCGCTGTGCGAGATTGCCCAGATCGTTCGCCAAGGTCGGCATTGATGCGGTTGGCGATCGCTTCCGGGCTGTAATTGCCGTCCTGGCCGAAGTTCACCTCGCGCAGGAAGAAGTACCGGATGGGATCGAGGCCATAGGCCTGAACCAACGAGAAAGGATCGACGACGTTGCCGATCGACTTCGACATCTTCTCTCCCTTGTTCAGCACGAAGCCGTGGCTGAACACGCGCTCGGGCAGCGGCAGCCCTGCCGACATCAGGAACGCCGGCCAATAAACCGCGTGGAAGCGCAGAATATCCTTGCCGATGACATGCACGTTCGCCGGCCAGAAGCGCCAGAGCTCGTTGCCTTCGTCGGGGAAGCCGACAGCGGTGATATAGTTCGTCAGCGCGTCGACCCACACGTACATCACGTGCGCGGGCGAACCATCGCGTCCGGTCCCAGGCACCGGGATGCCCCAGTCGAGCGTCGTGCGCGACACCGAGAGATCCTCAAGGCCGCCTCTGACGAAGCTTACGACCTCGTTCCTGCGCTCGGGCGGCAGGATGAAATCCGGGTGGCTCTCGTAGTGGGCGAGCAGCTTGTCCTGGTAGTCGGAGAGCTTGAAGAAATAGGTCTCCTCCTCGGTCCATTCGACCGGCGTGCCTTGCGGTCCGCGGCGCACGTTGTCGGGTCCGACGACCGTCTCGGTCTCGTTGTAGAACGCTTCATCGCGCACCGAGTACCAGCCGGCGTAGTTCTTCAAGAAGATATCGCCCGCCTTCTCCATGCGCCGCCAGATCTCCTGGCTCGCCTTGTGGTGGCGCTCCTCGGTGGTGCGGATGAAGTCGTCGTTGGAGAGACCGAGCAGCCCGGCCATCTCGCGAAACCGCTTGGTGTTGCGGTCGGCGAGCTCGCGCGGGGTCAGGCCTTCCTTTTGCGCAGTCTGCTTCATCTTGAGCCCGTGCTCGTCGGTGCCCGTAAGGAAGTAGACGTCCTTGCCGTCGAGCCGCTCGAAGCGCGCAATGGCGTCGGTCGCGATCGCCTCGTAGGCGTGACCGATGTGCGGCACGCCGTTGGGGTACGAGATCGCCGTTGTGACGTAGAATTTCGTGCGCCCGCTCATGGGACTTATGGTCCTTGCTGACAGATGGAAATGGGCAGATTGCGAATGCGCAAAGCCGCGGCTCCTCGCCTCACATTCGGGCGGACGGCCGCTTCCCCTCTGTCACTCTGCGCATCACATGCCTCTGCTAGGCGGGCTTGCCCTGGGCGACGGCCATTGCAAGGGCGCCGACGATATCGAGTATGAGAGCCTTGCGGTCGAGGTTGAGAGCCAACGTCTCAGCCTTGTCGCGGGCAATTCTTTCCCACAGTGCCGCGAACGAGGCAAGCCGGTCCTCGCCGATGAGGCGGGCCGCAAGCTCGGTGTCCGCGCGGGTCCCCTCGCCGGTCGCTTGCGCCCGGATCAGGCGTTCAAGAGAGCCCGAGAGCAGGTCGAAAAACAGCTCGAAGCGGGCCTGCGCGGCAACGGGCGCCAGCTCATCGGAGAGCGCGTGCACACTCCGCCAATCCACGCGCGGCAGACTTGCGAGCAAGCTGGCGAGGCGCTCGTTGAACTCAATTCCGCCTGATCCGAGCAGGCCCAGCAGCCGCCCCACGCTGCCTTCTGCGATACGCTCGAGCGCCGGCCACTCGTTGTCCTTGGGCAGCGCTTGGGCGGACGCTTCCAGCGCCTGCGACGCCGCTCGGCGCAAGGGCTCGCTTGCGAGCGGATTGAGCGGGAGCATGCGGCAGCGCGAGCGGATGGTGGGAAGCAGCTTGCCCGGCGCAGGCGCGATAAGCAGAAAGATCGTGCGCTGCGGCGGCTCCTCGAGCGACTTCAGCAGCGCGTTGGCGGCATTGACGTTGAGCTCGTTGGCATCGTCGACGATGACGACGCGCCATCCGTCGTCGGTGGCGCGATGCTGCAGGAACGAACGCAGGCGCCGCACCTCATCGACCGGAATGGCACTCGCGAACCGTTTGCCCTTCTCGTCATAGGGACGCCGCAGCACGAGCAGGCCCGGATGCGACAGCGCGCGAACCTGGTGGGCGGCGCGGGTGTTGTCCGCGATCGACAATGTCTCGCCGCCCGCTGCGCGTTCGTCCGGGCTTGCGAGCGCCGCGCGGGCAAAGCGGTAGGCGAGCGTTGCCTTGCCGATCCCGGGCGGACCGCCGAGGATCCAGGCGTGATGTGCGCGGCCGCTTGTCAGCCCATCGGCGAGAGTGCGCTCGGCGTCCTCATGGCCAAACAGGTTGCGCGTCTCGCGTGGATGCGGAAACCCGTCGAGACGGTCAGCCTCGGGAAGCGCCTCAACTTCAGCTAAGGCGGGCGCGCGCGCCATCAGCGCGCCTCGGCCAGTAGCCGCGCCTCGACGGAGCGCCAGATCGATGACGCGACGGCGGCCTCGTCCTGCGACGCATCGATCAGCACGCACCGCTCAGGCTGCGAGCGTGCAAGCGCCGTAAATCCGTCGCGCAGGGCGCGATGATAGCCGAGATCGCGTCCCTCGTAAGCGTCGGGGGCGCTGGCCGTCTCTTGCCGGCTGCGCGCGCGCGACAAGCCCCTGCTCTGCCGGAAGATCGAGAATGAACGTCAGGTCGGGCAGTGTTGGCGCCACCACGATCTTTTCCAGCGCGGTGAAGATGTGGTCCGGCAGGCCACCCGCCCTGCCCTGATAAACCAGCGTGGAATCGGAGAAGCGATCGCAGATCACCCATGCGCCGCTGCTGAGGGCCGGGCGGATCGTCTTGTCGAGGTGGTCGGCGCGCGCGGCGTAGAACAGCAACGCCTCCGACAGGGGCGAGTGCGGCGGCGTGTTCGCATCGAGGAGGAGGCCGCGTAACGCTTCGGCGAACGGCGAGCCGCCAGGCTCGCGGGTCAGCGTTACTGACAACCCCTCGCCGCGCAATCTGTCAGC
Source organism: uncultured Alphaproteobacteria bacterium (assembly GCA_963726795.1). Classification (GTDB taxonomy): domain Bacteria; phylum Pseudomonadota; class Alphaproteobacteria; order Rhizobiales; family Hyphomicrobiaceae; genus Hyphomicrobium_A. The sequence goes on from CAVSDD010000006.1 coordinate 475,183, forward strand.
GAGCCGGCGCGCTTGCGTCGACTTGCCCGAGCCTTCCCCGCCTTCGAAGGTTATGAATTTGCCCGCCGCCATACGATCGAAGAGCCCAGAAAAAAGCGTCGACTTCTAAGGTCCCGCGCGCAGGCGGGCGCACGCTGGTGGCCTAACATGCCACGCCAAGTGCGGCTAGAGCGCTACCAAGCTCAAAGCAAGGTGGGCCAGAGAATCGAGACCCCGGCGCATGAGGCCGCCCGGCTCCACATCCTGCGCAGCGTAGAGCGGAACCTCATTTACGGTGTTGGTCTGGCTGGTGACGCGCAGGCGCGCGACCTGATCGCCCTTTTTGATCGGCGGCTTCAGCGGCCCCTCGTAGGTGATGAACGCCTGGAGGCGCGGATTGGCCGGTACCCGCGGCAGCACGACCGTCACCGGGCCGGCGCCGGTCAGAGGTACGTAAAAGCTGTCGCCGCCCCATACGCGCGCCTTGCCAACCGTCTCGCCCGCTTCGAACAGCTTGAATGGCGCGAACCCGTTGAAGCCCCACTGCAGCAGGCGTTTGGCTTCCGCAGCACACTGCGGCTCGGATGGGAGCCCCATGACCACCGCAATCAGGCGCTTGCCGTTCTGCTGAGCAGAGGCGACGAGATTGTAGCCGGCCTCCTTGAGGCTGCCGGTCTTCATGCCATCGACGCCGAAGTCGTCGAACAGAAGCGGGTTGCGGTTGCGGAACTTGTACTTGTGGTACTGGAATTCCTTCTGCCCGAAGCGACTATATTGCTCGGGATACTCCTTGATGATGAATTGGGCGAGCATGGCAATCTCGCGCGCCGTCATCACATGCTGGGGGTCGTAGAGGCCCGACGGATTCTTGAAGACCGATTTCGTCAGGCCGATGCGCCGGGCCTCGATCATCATGCGCTTGGCGAACGCGTCCTCGCTGCCGGCCATGCCTTCGGCAATGGCGATGGCGGCGTCGTTGGCCGACTGCACGATCATACCCTGCAATAGCTCTTCGACCGTGGCGGTATTGTTCACCGGCACGAACATCGAGGATGTCCGCGATGGGGCACCTCCCGTCTTCCAAGCGTGCACGCTCATGTTGAACTGGTCATCGAGCTTCACGCGTCCGGCTTTCATGGCCTGGAACACGAGCTCGATCGTCATGAGCTTGGTAATGCTGGCGGGCGGCAGAAGCTCGTCGGCATTGTGCTGAAAGAGTATGGCGCCGGTGTCGGCATCCATCAGCAGGGCGGCCTTGGCCGTCGTTGCAACGTTGGCGGTATTGGCCGCGCCGGCGCCACCGGAAACCGCCGCAGCCAAGACCAGCGCAACGGTAGCCGCGGCTAACAGGATTGCCGGGCGAAAGCGCAATCTGGCGGGGAAGCGCATGGCTGCGGAGCACCTTTGCAGGGTGTGAGCTGGCGAGCGACTATCAAAGCACCCAGCGCGCGGTGTCAACGGGCGGCGGCGCCTGTGAAACCCGCCATTTCCTGGGCTGCTTCCAGCGCTTCATTCCCAATCGGGCCGACGATCACGCGGTATGACGCATCGGGGCCGGCGCCGGCCGCTTCAATTGTGACAGGCCCGATGTCCTCAACTTCGTGACGCATGCGCTCGGCTTCCGCGAGCGAGCCGAGCGGTCCGATGACCAGACGTGAGCGTTGCGGGCCACCAAGAGAGGTGCGCTCCGTATCGGATTTCCCAGCCCCATCCAACAGTTGCCTGCGGTAGCTCGCGACCGACCACTGGCTTGATGGTTCGGATACGGGCTCGGATACCGACGATACCGACTGGGTCACCGCTACTGGCTTTGCGATTGTGCCTGTCGTCCACTCTGCCGCTGCGCGGTCCGCAACGTTCGGCCTGTACCAAGACTGGGCGGCCAGATGGCGCAACTCCGCTGAATCATTGCCGTCGAGCGGGGCAGGCCCTGCGTACGTCAGGCGTACGCGTGCCGTTCCATGTCCATCGAAGCCGAGTTCGGTTGCCGCGCGCAGCGAAAGGTCGACCAAGCGGTCTTTGACGTAGGGGCCGCGATCGTTGATGCGCACCAGGATCGTGCGGCCGTTGGACAGGTTGGTGACATATGCCAACGACGGCAACGGCAAGGTGGGATGTCCGGCCGACAACGCGCGCATGTCGTAGATCTCGCCGTTGGCGGTGCGCCGGCCATGGAAGGCAGGTCCGTACCAGGAGGCCATGCCGGTCTCCTCATACGAATCGACCGCGCGCGGCACATACCAGCGGCCGGCCACTTGGTAGGGCGCGCCCACCTTGTAGATCCCGCCGCCCTTGGGTCCGGAGCTGGCAACCGGGGCGGCCGGTGGTGCGGCGCTCAGCTGCGCCATGGGCGCTGGCGAAACACCCGAGCAGCCGGCGAGCGCGATCGGAATGGCCGGGAGAGACGCGAGATAAAAGCGAAAAAAGCGCACGGGCGGACGTTGTCCCGGCGCTGCCATAACAGGAAAATTTTTTGCCGCGAGCCTCAGGCTCGCGCCGCGCATTCGCATTACCCTTCCCGCCTAGTTGCTAGGACCGGCCCCCCGGATGCGAACATGACTCGAAACACCGACTGTAAGGCGCCGCGACGGTGGCCGAATATGGTTAAGATTCGGTAAACGCGAGGCAGCGTTAGAGCCGTTCGTGAGCTATTGAGTGCGTGAAGGCTGGCCGTTAGGGTCGCCGGCCTTGCGAGGGTGATGGATGGGTGGCCGAGTGGTTTAAGGCGCCGGTCTTGAAAACCGGAGTACCTGAAAGGGTACCGTGGGTTCGAATCCCACCCCATCCGCCAGTGCGCAAATGGCCGTCCACAAGTCCCCCCGGTCCCTATTCAAGACGGGTTTGAAGCAATCGATTAACTGCGCGCTACGATTGCCTGCGCATTATGAAAATATCTAGCAATCTCGAACTGTTATTGTGCGTTTGCGGTCACGTGGATCAAACAACGTTGCGAGACGGCATCGATGACGAGAGAAACGCTGGCCAAGCGCTTTGGCGTGACAATCCGGGAGGAAGTGCCCGAGGTTACGTGGCAGCGCCTACCTGAGCCCATGCTCAAGTTGCTCGTCCAGATTACTGAGGCCGAGGCGGCGTCAGATGATGCGTGCGACCTCGCCACCACGCATCACAAAGCCCTCATTTGAAGTGCGCGCAAAGCGATAACGCCTTGTCCATGCTTCTTGCTCACTCCCCATCCGGGCGTGTAGGTCTCCCTCCATAACTTAGCCTTCTTCTCGCACGACAGGTTCGCTCGCGCCGGGCGGCCTGATAGCGGCTGATTGGCTCGGCCGTTGGTACGCTCAAGCCGTTGGGTTGATGCAGGCTCGCCTTGAGGCTTTCCCTATCTGAGGGTATACGGAGCCTGCTTCGACCTGACGGGCACCTGGTTGCGTCATAACCGGCTGGCCCCGCTTCTTCTTCAAATTCTCAAAATTGCTGGAACCGGCGGACGCTCTCGGCGTTCCCTGCAGGGTGCGTGCGCCTGCACGCACTTTGATGCCTCGTGCTGCGGCATGAGGCACAAAAGCAGTCGAGGGGAAGCGCGATGCAGGATGGCGAAATGGGCGAGCACGCCCAAGAGGCCCACGTGCCCGCCACCGAGGATACCCATGCGGCCGTCGACCCGGGACGAGTGACGGAGAACCCGACGAACGGTGCCCAGGGCGGGGAGCTTTATGAACTGGTCCGCGCGTTGCACGCGATGCGCATGGGCGATTTCTCGGTGCGCATGTCCCCCGAGTTCGACCGGAATCATGGGCAAGATCGCCGACGCTTTCAATGACATCATCTCTACGAACGAGCGCTTCGCCAATCAGCTGGACTATCTGGGTCAGGTGGTCGGTAAGGAAGGCAAGACGCGGCAGCGTCTGCGGCTCGGGCTTGCCCAGGGGTCGTGGGGAGGCATGGAAAATTCGGTCAACGCACTTGATCGACGACCTGTTGTGGCCGACCACGGAAGTCACGCGCACGATCGAATCGGTCGCCCAGGGCGATCTCCTCGTGACGATGCGGCTCGACGTGGACGGGCGTCCGCTCGCGGGTGAATTCCTGCGCTCGGCCAACATCGTCAATACGATGATCAAGCAGCTCTCGGTGTTCACCTCGGAGGTGACGCGCGTCGCGCGCGAGGTCGGGACCGACGGCAAGCTGGGCGGCCAGGCGCAGGTGAGCGAGGTCACGGGCGTTTGGAAAGATCTGACGGAAAGCGTCAACCTGATGGCGAGCAACCTCACCGCCCAGGTGCGAAATATCGCTGAGGTGACGATCGCGGTTGCGAGCGGCGACCTCTCGAAGAAAATCACCGTCGACGTGCGCGGCGAGATTTTGCAGCTCAAGGAAGCCATCAATACGATGGTCGATCAGTTGCGATCGTTCGCAGCCGAGGTGACGCGCGTCGCGCGCGAGGTCGGCACCGAAGGCCGGCTCGGCGGACAGGCCGTTGTCCCAGGTGTTGCCGGCACATGGAAAGACCTCACCGACAACGTCAACCTGCTCGCGGCAAACCTCACGACCCAGGTGCGCAACATCGCCGAGGTGACGACCGCCGTCGCCCGTGGCGACCTTTCGCGCAAGATCACGGTGGACGTCAAAGGCGAGATCCTCGAGCTGAAGAACACCATCAATACGATGGTCGATCAGCTGAACGGCTTCGCGTCCGAGGTGACGCGCGTCGCGCGCGAGGTCGGTACCGAAGGCCGGCTCGGCGGCCAGGCGCAGGTGCCGGGCGTCGCCGGCACGTGGAAGGACCTAACTGACAACGTCAACTCGATGGCGAGCAACCTGACCGCGCAGGTTCGCAACATCGCCGAGGTGGCAACGGCCATCGCCGGCGGCGACTTGTCGAAGAAGATCACGGTGAACGTGAGCGGCGAAATCCTGCAGCTCAAAGAGACCATCAACACGATGGTCGATCAGCTCAACGCCTTTGCCTCCGAGGTGACGCGCGTCGCGCGCGAAGTCGGCACCGAAGGCCGGCTCGGCGGCCAGGCGGACGTGCGCGGCATCGCCGGCACCTGGAAAGACCTGACCGATAGCGTCAACTCGATGGCGAGCAACCTGACCACCCAGGTGCGCAACATCGCCGAGGTGTCGACCGCGATCGCCAACGGCGACTTGTCCAAGAAGATCGCCGTCGATGTGCGCGGCGAGGTGCTCGAGCTCAAGGAAACCATCAACACGATGGTCGACCAGCTCAACGCGTTCGCCGGCGAGGTGACGCGCGTTGCACGCGAGGTCGGCACCGAGGGCAAGCTCGGCGGCCAGGCCGTGGTGCGCGGCGTCGCCGGCACCTGGAAAGACCTGACCGACAGCGTCAACTCGATGGCGAGCAATCTGACCGGTCAGGTGCGCAACATCGCCGATGTGGCGACCGCGGTCGCGCGCGGCGACCTGTCGAAGAAGATCACCGTCAATGTCAGCGGTGAAATTCTGCAGCTGAAAGAGACCATGAACACCATGGTCGATCAGTTGAACGCCTTCGCCGCCGAGGCGACGCGCGTTGCGCGCGAGGTCGGCACCGATGGCAAGCTCGGCGGACAGGCCGTGGTGCCCGGTGTCGGCGGCACATGGAAGGATCTGACCGACAGCGTCAACTCGATGGCCGGCAACCTCACCGACCAGGTGCGCAACATCGCCGAGGTGGCGACCGCCATCGCGAGCGGCGACCTTTCGCGCAAGATCACCGTCGACGTGCGGGGCGAGATTCTGCAGCTCAAGGAAACGCTGAATACGATGGTCGATCAGCTGAACCGGTTCGCCGGTGAGGTGACGCGCGTTGCGCGCGAGGTCGGCACCGAAGGCAAGCTCGGCGGTCAGGCCAACGTGCCGGGCGTCGCGGGGACGTGGAAGGACCTGACCGACAGCGTCAACTCGATGGCCGGCAACCTGACTGGCCAGGTGCGCAACATCGCCGAGGTTACTACCGCCGTCGCCCGCGGCGACCTTTCGCGCAAGATCACCGTCGACGTGAAGGGCGAAATCCTCGAGCTCAAGAACACGATCAATACGATGGTCGATCAGCTCAATGCCTTCGCCTCGGAGGTGACGCGCGTCGCACGCGAAGTCGGCACCGAAGGCAAGCTCGGCGGACAGGCGCAGGTGCCCGGTGTCGCCGGCACCTGGAAGGATCTGACCGACAACGTCAACTTCATGGCGAGCAACTTGACGGCGCAGGTTCGCAATATCGCCGAAGTGGCGACCGCCATTGCCGGCGGCGACCTGTCGAAAAAGATCACGGTCGACGTGCGCGGCGAGATCCTTCTGCTCAAAGAAACGCTGAACACGATGGTGGAGCAGCTGCGGTCGTTCGCGGCTGAGGTGACGCGCGTCGCGCGCGAGGTCGGCACCGAAGGGCGCCTCGGCGGACAGGCCGTTGTGCCGGGTGTCGCCGGCACGTGGAAGGACCTCACCGACAACGTCAATCTTCTGGCGGCAAACCTCACGACCCAGGTGCGCAACATCGCCGAGGTGACGACCGCCGTCGCCCGTGGCGACCTTTCGCGCAAGATCACGGTGGACGTCAAAGGCGAGATTCTCGAGCTCAAGAACACCATCAATACGATGGTCGATCAGCTGAACGGTTTCGCCTCGGAAGTGACGCGCGTTGCCCGCGAGGTCGGCACCGAGGGCAAGCTCGGCGGCCAGGCCCAGGTGCCGGGCGTGGCCGGCACGTGGAAGGACCTGACGGACACCGTGAACGTCATGGCTGCCAACCTCACCGAGCAGGTGCGCGGCATCGTGAAGGTCGTGACGGCCGTCGCCAACGGCGACCTGAAGCAGAACCTCACTGTGAAGTCGAAGGGCGAGGTCGCGGCCTTGGCCGAGACGATCAACAACATGACCGACACGCTCGCGATTTTCGCCGAGCAGGTGACGACGGTTGCGCGCGAGGTCGGCGTCGAAGGCCGCCTTGGCGGTCAGGCGAACGTGCCGGGCGCCGCCGGCACGTGGAAGGACTTGACCGGAAACGTGAACCTGCTGGCGGCCAACCTGACCAACCAGGTGCGAGCCATCGCTGAGGTGGCGACCGCGGTGACCAAGGGCGACCTCACGCGCTCGGTGCAGGTGGATGCCCGTGGCGAGGTTGCCGAGCTCAAAGACTACATCAACACGATGATCGACAATTTGCGTCTCACCACGGAGCGCAACACCGAGCAGGACTGGCTCAAGACGAACCTCGCGCGCTTGACCAGCATGTTGCAGGGGCAGCGCGATCTTTCGACGGTCGGTACGAAATTGCTGTCGGACCTGGTGCCGCTCGTCAACGCGCAGCAGGGCCTCATCTACCAGATGCTGCCCGAGCAGGACGATCGCCCCTACCTCAAGCTTCTCGCAAAGTACGCCGACGACCATCGCAATGGCTTCCCGCGCGAGCTGGAGCTGGGCGAAGGCTTTGTCGGACAGTGCGCGGTCGAGAAGCGGCGCATCCACGTGCAGGAGCTGGGCGAAGGGTTGCGCATCGGCTCTGATCTGCTGGACGCGCCGCCGCGCAGCCTGATGGTGCTGCCGATCGCGTTTGAGGACCAGATCAAGGCGGTGATCGCGCTGGCCTCTCTGCACGACTTCGATCCCGCCCATTTGACCTTCCTCGATCAGCTGAGCGCCAGCATCGGCATCGTGCTCAACTCGATCGAGGCGAGCATGCGAACAGAAGGCCTGCTGCAACAGTCGCAGCAGCTCGCCGGCGAATTGCGGACCCAGCAGCAGGAGCTGCAGCAGACGAACGAGCAGCTGGAGCTCAAGGCGCAGCAGCTTGCGGAACGCAACGTCGAGGTTGAAGCGAAGAACCAGGAGATCGAGCAGGCCCGCCGCGCGCTCGAGGAAAAAGCGACCGAGCTTTCGCTTACCTCGAAGTACAAATCGGAATTCTTAGCGAACATGTCGCACGAGTTGCGTACCCCGCTGAATTCGATCCTCATACTTGGCCAGCAGCTGACCGAGAACCCCGATCGCAACCTTACCGAAAAGCAGGTCGAGTTCGCCCGCACCATTCACGCCGCCGGCACCGACCTCATGAACCTCATCAGCGACATTCTCGATCTGTCGAAGATTGAATCCGGAACAGTGTCGGTCGAGGCGGAGGAGATCTATTTTGCCAATCTGCTGGACAGTGTTGGCCGGCCCTTCCGCCACGAGGCCGAGCGCCGCCATCTGTCGTTCGATGTCGAGATCGATCCGCAGGTAAACCGCAGCATCACCACCGATTCAAAGCGCCTGCAGCAGGTCTTGAAGAACCTACTTTCCAATGCCTTCAAATTCACCGAGCAGGGTGGCGTCAGGTTGCGCGTTCACGCCGCGCCGAGCGGATGGAGCAGCGAGCATCCGATGTTGTCGGCGGCGCCGAACGTCGTGGCGTTCGAGGTGAGCGATACCGGCATCGGCATCTCGACCGAGAAGCAGAAGATCATCTTCGAAGCGTTCCAGCAGGCCGACGCCAGCACCTCCCGCAAATACGGGGGTACCGGCCTCGGATTGGCTATCAGCCGCGAGCTTGCAAACCTGCTTGGCGGCGAAATCCAACTGCGGTCCACGCCGACGAAGGGCAGCACGTTCACTCTGTATCTGCCGCTGCGGTATGTCGGTCCAACCTCGGTGTCGCTGACAAGTGATGGGCAGAGGGGCTTCAAATCGGTGCCTGCCGTCTCCTACCGCGTGCCGGACCGGCCCGCGGAGCAGATCCCCGACGATCGCGACAAGCTCGGACCCGGCGACCTCGTTCTGCTCATCGTCGAGGATGACCCGCACTACGCTCGCGTGCTGGTCGACCTGGCGCGCGACACCGGGTTCAACGTTCTCCTCGCCATGACGGGGGCCGAGGCGCTGGCACTCGCCAACGACTATCACCCCACCGCCGTGTCGCTCGATGTGTTTCTTCCCGACATGCTGGGCTGGACCGTGTTGAGCCAGCTCAAGCAGAATCAAGCGACGCGTCACATACCCGTCCAAATCCTCACGCTGGAGGAGGACCGCCAGCACGGGTTAACGCGCGGGGCGTTCTCCTTCATCAACAAGCCGGCGACACCGGAGGGCCTGCAGACTGCGCTGGCGCGCCTCAAGGCGTTCACCGAGCCGCGACGCAAGCGGCTGCTGGTGGTCGAGGACAATGCGGCCGAGCGGCTCAGCATCACCGAGCTGTTGGGGCACGACGACATAGACATCATCACTGCCGAAAGCGGAGCGGAAGCGCTCGCGATCTTGAAGAAGGACGGCAGCGACTGCGTGGTGCTGGATCTGCGTCTGCCCGACATGACCGGGTTTGAAATCCTGGAGCGCATGAAGGCGGATGAGGACATGGCCGACGTTCCCGTCGTCGTCTTCACAGGGCGCGAGCTGACCGCGGAGGAAGACGCAAAGCTGCACACGATCGCGCGCAGTGTCGTGGTCAAGGATGTCGAATCGCCCGAGCGCCTCCTCGACGAAACGTCGCTGTTCCTCCATCGGCTCGTCTCCGACCTGCCGCCGGAGAAGCAGCGCCTGCTCGAGCGCCTGCACAGCTCGGATGAGGATCTCCTGGAACGCACGGTGCTGCTGGTCGACGACGATCCCCGCAACATCTTTGCGCTGAGCAGTGTGCTCGAACGGCGCGGCATGCGCGTTGTCGCCGCGACGACCGGCAATGAGGCGATCAGCATATTGAAATCGACACCTGAGGTGGCGATCGTGCTCATGGACATCATGATGCCCGAAATGGACGGCTACCAGACCATGGAAGAGATCAGAAAAGATGAGCGTTTGCGTCGCCTTCCCATCATTGCGCTGACCGCGAAAGCCATGAAGGGGGATCGGGAGAAGTGTGTTGCCGCCGGCGCGTCGGATTATCTCGCGAAGCCGGTGAACACCGAACAGCTCCTCGCATCCCTGAGAATGTGGTTGCACCGCTAAATCTGACGAGTGGGCCATGTCGGACAAAACCGATCGCGTCGATATCCTTCTGGTCGACGACCAGCCGGCCAAGCTGCTGAGCTACGAGACGATCCTGCGCGAGCTCGATGAGAATCTCATCCGCGCGAATTCGGCGTCGGAAGCTCTGCAGGTGCTGTTGAAGCGCGAGGTTGCGCTCGTGCTGACCGATGTCTGTATGCCCGACTTGGACGGGTTTGAACTGGCGCGCATGCTCCGCGACCACCCGCGTCATGAAAAGACGGCCATCATTTTTATCTCCGCGGTGCAGGTATCGGATGAAGATCGCATTCGGGGATATGCAAGCGGCGCCGTCGACTACGTGCCGGTACCCATCATTCCGGAGATCCTGCGCGCAAAAGTGAAGATATTCGTCGAGCTCTATCGCAAGAGCCGGGAGCTCCACTCGCTCAACACTGATCTTGAGCAGCGCGTGCTTGAGCGCACGGCGGCGCTGGAAGCTTCCGCAGCCCAGCTGAGCGAGAGCGAGGAGCGTATGCGCCTCGCCAGCGACGCGGCGGGGTTCGGCACGTACGATTATAGTGCAGGAGCAGGGACGATCTATTGGTCGCCGTCACTGCGCCGCCTTGTCGGCATCGAGGACAATGAGCCGTTGACGCTCGACAGGGCGATGGAGGCGATCCACCTCGGCGATCGCGAGCTGGTGCGCAACCACATGCGCGGCAGCAGCCACGACGAGGAGCGCCGCGAGCTCGAGTTCAGGATCGTACGGCCCGATGGCGAGACGCGCTGGTGCCTGGCGCGCGGCCAACGCATGTCGTCCTCGGATGATGCCGCCGATGGCGGTCGAATCATGGGCACGGTCATCGACATCACGGAACGCAAGGACACCGAAGAACGCCAGCGCCTGCTGATGGCGGAGCTCGACCATCGGGTAAAGAATGTGCTCAGTAACGTCAGCGCGATCGCCCGGCTATCGAGCCGCAACGCGACCGCGGTGCCCGAATTCGTCACCGCTCTCGATGGTCGGATCCAGGCGATGTCGCGCGCCCACAACCTTTTGCGGCGCGCCACCTGGGCGGCCACGAACTTCGGCGATCTGGTCGCCGAGGTGCTGACGCCATTCCGGGCAACCGGCGGCAAAAACATTCAATGGGAGGGCAGCGAACTCTGGGTGAAGCCTGAGGTCGTGCAGCCGCTTGCGCTCGTTCTGCACGAGCTTGCAACCAACGCCGTGAAGTACGGCGCGCTTTCATCCACTGGCGGCCAAGTGAAAGTTTCGTGGAGTCCGTTGAAGGACCCGTCGGGGTGCATGCGCTTTGCCTGGTGCGAGGAAGGCGGTCCCAAGATCTCGCCGCCGCAGCGCAAGGGATTCGGCTTTAATTTCCTCGAGACTGCCACCACGGACGTCGGCGCGGTGGTGGACTGGGAATTCCATGACCGCGGCTTGTCCTATTTTCTCACCGGTCCGTTCGAAGTGGCCGCACCGCAGCCGAGTGGTACGGAACGCATTGCGCCGATCGCAAATCCCGTCGGAGAACGCCCCGCGGAGGCGCGTCGCGTGCTCATCGTCGAGGACGAGTGTCTTGTGGCGATGGAGCTGCAGCAACAGCTCGAGGACGACGGGCACCGCGTCGTGGGACCGGCACTGTCGTTGGCGCACGGGCTGACTCTCGTCGAGGAGGAATTCGATGCGGCCTTGATCGACGTAAGCCTGGGGCGCGATACCAGCGCACAGATCGCGGAGCGTCTGCTGGCGCGCTCCATTCCGTTCGCGTTTGCGACCGGATATTCCGATTCATCAATTTTACCAGAGCATCTGCGCGGTGTTCCGCGCTTGAATAAGCCCTACGTCGGCGAACAGGTGCGCGGAATGATTGCGCGACTGTTCAAGAGCTAGCTGCGCTCGTCGACTCGAGCCTTGCGCGTGCTTCCTAGAAAATTCGCAAAGTATCCGCTCAGAAATCGGTCGCCCGGGTCCCAGGCGCGGCGCGCCCGCTCGAATGTGCCAAGACGCGCCCCGTAGGCGCGGCGCACTTGCACGGGCGTCAGGTGCTTTGTCTGGTTGAGTAGCGGATGGCCCCCACGGGCGCTCGCAAACTCGTTGAACGCCTTGAGGAACGCGTCCCACCCAGGGCCGCCGGTGGATGCCGGGTCGATGCTCATCGCGTTCGCGTCGTGCGTGAAGGACAAATGCGCATTCTTGTCCTGCATCAGGCGGTAGCCGACAGCGGGGAGATCGCAGCGGAAATTCGTGCGCCTCGCATGCTCGCGGCAGAACGCGAAATACTCCTCCAGGACATCGAAGAACCGGGTCTCCTCAAACGACCACATGGAGAATACGAATTTGTAGCGGCCGGGCTTATCAGGATGGCGGATGATCTGCTTGGTTGGATGCGTGAGCTTCCCTCTGACCGCCATGCAAGTCCCACGCCGGATCAGGTGATCGAAAGCACCGCGCAGCACGTGTTCTGAACGCTTGTGGGGAATCTTGGCGATCCAGGTCGTGAACATCGGGGCCAGGGTGCGCCAGAAGGCGTTGCGGATCCACCAGCCGCCGGATGACTTGGGCCATGTGCCCGGCACCTCGCGCCGAAGCTCAACCAGAATGCGCCCTGAAAACGGATAGAAGTACATCATCACCGCGTAGTTCTGGGCGACAAGCTCCGGCAGCGCGGTGCGCAGCTTGGCGACCGTGTAAACGCGGTGCACTGCCTCGATTGCCGTGAGCGGCTGCGTGGCAAGCGTCACCTCGACCACGATGCCGAGCAGCCCGTAGCTCGAGCGCAGGAGGCGCAGTTCAGCCGGGTGTTTTGCCTGCGTATAGGTGCGAACGCTGCCATCCGCGGTCACGACCTTCACGCCCGTCACGAAGGAGCTGACCTGGCCCCAGTGGGAGGTGCCGATCAGCGAGCTGTCCTTGGTGGCCGCGCACGCAACCGCGCCCAGGGTCACATTTCCGATCTCGGTGTTGATGTGAAACTGCTGGCCGTGACGTAGCAGGGCCTCAGCGACGTCGACGTAGATGGCGCCGGCCTCCGCCGTTACGAAATCCGGCCCGATCTCTAAGATCCGCGTCATGGCCGTCATGTCGACCATGGTGCCGCCGTCGTCGGCTGAGCACGGGGCCGGCGAATGCAGCTTGCCGACCGCGCGGACGGGCGATGGATGGCTCACCTTATCGCGGACGATCGCCACCACCTCTTCGATGGACGTGGGCTTTACCACCACGGCGGGGCGATAGGTGACGCCGCTCTCCCAATTGGAAACGTCGGGCCCGAGCTTCTTCACCTCGGGAAAGCCGGCCTTCAAAACTGTCGATCCAGCGGCCTTGAGAACAGCGGCCAGATGGGGGACTAACGCATACTCACTGAACAGGTGCATGGCTTTGGCGGCCTACTCGACCTTCCCTCCGCCTTTGGCGGCCATGTGCTGGCCGATGACGATGAGGCGTGCCACGCGCTCGGCGGCGTCCTGAAGGTAGCGGCGCGATTTCTGGATCGCGATGTCGAGCGGCATTGCGTTTGGCGTCGCGCTCTCAAGTCCATCGATGCCGTGCGCGAAGACGGTGCCGGCGTCGTCGGCGAGACCGCCACCGATCGCGACGACGGGTACGCCGTGCTTGCGCGCGGCCACCGCTACGCCCGACGGGGTCTTGCCGAATGCGGTCTGGGAGTCGACGCGCCCCTCGCCCGTGATCGCGAGATCGGCGCCCTGCATGTAATCCTCGAGCCGTGTCGTAGCGACGACCAGCTCTATCCCGCGCTTCAAGGTGGCATTGGTGAAAGCCATAAGTCCGGCGCCGATCCCGCCGCCGGCTCCCGCGCCTGGGCGGTCTGCTACGTCGGCGCCAATCGACCGTTTGATCACATGCGCGAAGTGGGCGAGGTTCCGGTCGAGGATCTCGACCATCTCGGGCGTGGCGCCTTTTTGCGGACCATAGACGCGCGCGGCGCCCTTTTCGCCGTAGAGCGGATTGGTGACATCGCAGGCGACGCTGATGCGCACTTTCGCCAAGCCAGGATTGACCGCCGACAGGTCTACCGCCTGCACGTCGTCCAGGTCACCGCCTGCGATGAGATCGCGAATGGGAGCGCCGCCAAAATTGAGAAACCGTACGCCCAGCGCCTGAGCGAGGCCGGCGCCCGCATCGTTCGTGGCCGACCCGCCAATACCGAGGATGATCTCCTCTACGCCGCGCTTGATGGCGTCAGCGATGAGCTCCCCGGTCCCATAAGTCGTCGCGCGCAGCGGATCGCGCTTATCCTTGGGAACGAGGGGAAGACCTGAAGCTTCGGCCATTTCGATCACGGCCGTGCGCCGGTCGCCGAGGAGGCCATAAGCGGCCATCACCTTTTCGCCGAGCGGGCCTGAAACTTCGCACTTAATGATTTCGCCGCCGGTCGCATCGACCAGCGACTGGACGGTCCCCTCGCCGCCGTCGGCCATGGGAACCTTTATGCACTCGGCGTCGGGCCATACCCGTCTCAAGCCCGTCTCGATCTCACTCGCGACCTCGAGCGACGTCAGGTTCTCTTTGAATGAGTTCGGGGCAATGACGATCTTCATCGAACGCTACTTCTCGGGGCGGATAATTGGCGGCAGGGACGTCAGCAAGATACCGGGGAATGGCGCACTGTGTCGTGCCATTCTAAAGATTGGCTGCTGGGCGAGGCGCGCCTGCACCACGAACGAGAGCGTTGGTTAAGGAAGGGATTTCGCGCCGAGATCGAAAAGCTCGTCGGATTCGACAATATGTACGCCCGCCTCGGCCGCTTTCGCGCAAGCGAGCATGGCGTACGCGACTGTCTTAGTCGGCACAGCGCGGTACTTGCGCAACGGCCCGATCAGTACCGGCTCAATAAACCCCAGCGCCCTGTTGCCGAACTGTTCGGCGGGACGGACCTCCTTGCGCTCGGCTCTAAGGAGCGACGGTCTTAAGATGTAGATCGCACGCAGAGCCGCGGACGCCACCCCCTCCTCCATCTCGCCCTTGGTGCGCAGATAGACGCTGCTCGCGCGCGCATTGGCGCCGATGGAGCTGATGGTCGTAAACACGCGGGCTTTGTGACGGGCAGCCCACTTCGCCAGGGCCACGGGGATGTCGCGATCGACCCTCTGGAAAGCCTCGGTCGAACCGGCCGCCTTCTGCGTCGTGCCAATGCAGCAAAAGACAGCGTCGATCGGGCCGACGTCCACCTGACGCAGGTCCGCGAAATCGACCACGTGCTCTTCGATGTGCCCCAAGCCAGCAAACGGAGTTGAGCGATGGTGCAACACGATGACCTTGTCATAGTCGGGCGAGGCAAGAAGAAGGGGGGTAAGCTCGCGGCCGATGGCCCCGGTGGCCCCGACGACGACGGCGGTCGAGTTCTGCATGTTGTGATCCAGAAGCGATTTGTGCGGCGCCCACCCTAGTCGCGGGCCTTGCACGCGTCCACGACTTGCCCCCGCGTTACCGGGCTGTGAGTATTCTGCGTGGCCGCCGTCGGGCGGCCCTACGAAAGGAGCTGTGAATGACCAATGTGACCGTTCGGCAAGGGAAGCGTTACCGCGCCTCGATAAAGCTCGGATTGCTGGAACAGCTCGCGGATAACGGGATGATCGAGGGCAAGTTGCGCGCGGCGGGCTTCGCCGATGTCAGCGTGTCAGGCAAAGGCGCGCTGCGAACGGCCGAGGCTGTATGGCCCAACGAAGATGCAAGCGCGCCGCTGCCGTCGCAAGTGAGCTCGCTCGTCGAGATTGCCTGAGCCTTAGACGTCGTCGCCGACATTGTTTGCGGCCCACCGCAGCGCGGTGAGGCCGACGAGATAGCCCGCCGTGAGCACCAGCACGGTGCAGGTCCACGGGCCGGCAGGGAAACCATGCCAGATCGCCGCGATAGCCGCCACAGCCCAGGCGAGCGTAACGGCCAGCGTCAATGGGCGCAGATGCATGACGCGCAGCGGGTGCACCCAGTGCATGGGAACAAACGTGAGCACAATGCACGCAGCGACGATGAGGAATGTCGACCACGCAGGCAGGCTGAGCGCGAAGATGTAAAGGGCGACGAGATTCCAGACCGCTGGAAAGCCTACGAAGCTGTAGTCCTCGCCTTTGCTTGCCAGGTCGGAGAAGTGGTAGAGCGACGACAACAGGATCGCGGCTGCAAATGCGAGCCCGATCGTGCCGCCGAGGTAACCAGCGCGCACCAGCGCCAGCGCCGGAACGAAGACGTAGGTGACGTAGTCGACCACGAGGTCGAGGCGCTCACCGCTGAAGCGCGGCAGCCGCTCTTCGACGTGCACGAGTCGGGCAAAGGTGCCGTCAATGCCATCTATGACAAGCGCAACCCCAAGCCACGCGAACATTCGCTCCCACGTGCCGTCGAAGGCTGCGAGCGCGGCAAGCAGGCCGCAGACTGCGCCGAGCGCGGTAAAGAGGTGAACGCTTGCGGCAGCCAGCCGCGCAAAACCATATCGCGGCATGACCGCTTGTCCCCTTCGTGCTCAGCCTACCGCACGAGGAGGAACCAACGAAAGCTCCATGCGCTCGATTATGGGGCCGGAGGCGTCACGGGAGGCGCCGGCGCTGGCTGAGCGGCGGCGGGCGGCGGGGCGGCCGCGGGTGCGGTCGCAATAGGGCCGGTAGGAATTACGAGCATGTAAGCAACCACCGCGATCACCGCGACTACGGCGGTGACCACGATCATCCGTGTGTCGATGTTCATGGAGTCCTCACTTGCACATGGCGTTCGAAACTAAGGCGCCGATTGCGAGGCGAGGAGCAGCGAACTCAGAAGCGGTGCTTCACTGTCCCGCGGATTGTCAAATCGTCCTCGGGATTGGGCGTCCCCTCCGGAGGTCCCTCGGGCTGCTTCTGATCGGCCGCCCCATAAAGCAGCTCGAGCCCAAAATCCATTTTGGGCAGCACGCCAAGCTTTCCGAGACCGGGAATGCGAATCTCGGTGCCAGTCTCAGGCTTGGGAGCCGTCTCGTCCGACAGCCCGACAGCCTTGTTCGCGGCGGCGTCGGCCGGAGCTTGCACTGCAGGTTGAGCGGGGGCCACCGCACCTTCCTGTTGCTGGAACGCATACGCAGAGGACGCGGCATAGATTGCCATGCCCAACGCCAGTCCTGCGATAAAGCCGTTCCTCATGTCACAACCCCACGGCGCGACAGCTCAATTACCACGCGCGAAAATGCGGTCTTCGCACTATGAAGACAAGGATGTTTTAGGCAGGCTTAAGCCTGAGTAAACGATTGTCCGGGATGTGTGTTTTCCCAGCCATGTTGCTGTTCGGCCACGAGCAAGGCAGCATAGGGGGTAGCGCACCGAAAAGCGCGTGAGACGGCTGGATCATCGGACCTCAAATTGCCCCGGGATTGCTTCTGATTGCCGTCCGATTACCCTCGTCGGTTGCCGCCGGTAGGGGGAGCCTTGGTTGACCCGGTACGGCGGCGCGAGGGCCAAAATGACTAACGCCGCTTCCACCGGCCCATTTGATGTCGCCATCGCGGGGGCCGGACCGACCGCGCTCGCCGCCGCGCTTTGCCTGGCGCGGACCGGAGCGCGCACGGCCCTGATCGGCCCGGCGCCGTCGCGGACCGACAACCGCACCGCCGGGCTCTTTGCCGGATCGATCCAGCTGCTGCGCAACCTCGGCGTCTGGGACGCGCTCGCGACCGGCGCCGAGCCGCTCACCGCCATCCGTATCATCGACGACATGGGCCGGCTGCTGCGCGCGCCGGAGGTCACATTCTCCGCCGCCGAGGTCGGCCTCGAGGCGCTGGGCTACAACGTGGCGAACGCCGCCCTCACCCAGGCGTTGCACGCGCGTGCGCTTACCGAGGCGCCCACAATAACCCTGATCGAGCCGGCGCTCGTGGATCGCATCGAGATCGAGGCCGACATGGTGCGGCTGCATTACGGTGCGGAAAGCCTCACTGCGAAGCTCCTCGTCGGCGCCGACGGGCGCAACTCCCCTTCCCGCATGGCAGCCGGCATTGCGGCCAAGACCTGGGCGTACGAGCAGAGCGCACTGACCTGCACCTTCGCGCACAGCCGCGAGCACGGCGGGGTCTCCACCGAATTCCACCGCCCCGCCGGCCCCCTCACCGTCGTCCCCTCCCCGGGCCGCGCCTCCAGCCTTGTCTGGGTCGACCGCCCTGCTATCGCCGCGCGCCTCGCCGCTCTCGACGATGAGGCCTTCATGCGCACCCTTGAAGCGCGCCTGCAGGGGCTGCTCGGCGCGATCCAGTCGGTCGGGCCACGCGGAGTATTTCCACTCGCCGGCCTCAACGTGGACGTTGCCGCGCGCAACCGCGTGGCGCTCATCGGGGAAGCGGCGCACGTGCTGCCGCCGATCGGCGCGCAAGGGCTCAACCTCGGCCTGCGCGACGCGGCGAGCCTCGCCGATTGCATTGCCGATGCGATGGTAAACGGAGACGACATCGGCGGAGCCGCCACGCTCGCCGCCTACGCGCGGGCGCGCTCGGCCGACACCACCTCGCGGACGTGGGCCGTCGATCTGCTCAACCGAAGCCTATTATCGCCGCTTTTGCCCGTGCAGCTCGCGCGCGGGCTCGGATTGCACGCCTTCAAGGCGGTCGGCCCGCTGCGCCGCTTGGCCATCCGCGAGGGGCTTGCGCCTTCGTTCAGCGCGCCGCGCCTGATGCGCGAGTTGCCCCAGACGACGCTTGACGCAGACGGCTCGCAGTTGGCATGACCGATTGACCGGCGGAACGGTCAAGGGGCTGGCATGCCGAAGAAAATTACGTGGTTGGGGGATCTGCAGTTCCGCATCGAGTACGCCGCATTGCGGTTTGTCGCGGGAATTGTGCGTGCCCTGCCCCTGAACGTGGCTACGCGGGCCTCCGCGTACGCCTGGCGCAAGCTCGCGCCCATCATCAATCCCAAGCGCCACCAGCGCGCGCTCGACAACCTCGCCATCGCTTTTCCAGAGAAGAGCGAGGCGGAGCGCAAAGCAATTGCGCTTGCGCACTGGGAGAACCTCGGACGCGTCATGGTGGAGACGATGCGCATCGATCGCTTCATGAAGGAGCCCGAGCGTATCGACATCGTGAGCCGGAACATCTTCTCCCGCTACAAGGACAAGCTCGGCGCCGGCGTGGGCGTCAGCCTGCACATGGGCAATTGGGAGCTGGCGATCCTTCCCTTCACCTGGGCGGGCGCAACGCCGGCGGCTGTCTACCGCTCGGTGACGAACCCCTATGTCGATCGCTACATCCGCTACTTGCGCAGGGATCTTTATCCAGATGGCCTGTTCGGGCGAGGCAAGGTCGGCGAGCACGGCGATGACCAGCGGACGGCCCGCGCCATCATGGATTTCGTGCGGCGCGGCGGCCGCCTAGGCTTGGTGTGCGACCTCTACGATCGCACCGGAATGCCCGTGCCGTTCTTCGGCAAGGAGGCCAGGACGCAAGCGATCGGCGCCATGATTGCGCGGCGTGCCGGAGCGCGCATCTGGCTCTCGCGGGTCAAGCGCATTGGAACTCAGAGCCGGTTCGAGATCGAGTTGAAAGAGCTGCGCGTGCCGCGAACATCGAATCAGGCAGAGGATATTCGTTGGACGATGACCCACATGCAGGAGCAGTTCGAGGCGTGGATCAGAGAGGCGCCGGAGCAGTGGATGTGGAGCAACCGCCGCTGGAGCTAGAGGCTCGTTTCAGGCTTGCGACAACCTGGACAAACGGGGGGTTTATGAACGTTTGTCCGCCGGGCGTGAAGATATGTCGCATACGGAATAAACCATTGTCGCGGGGTTTGACCGTTACTTGTCCGCACATGTTCAGCGTTGCAGCTCCGACACGTGTCGGGCGAGGATTAATCGGGCAACACCAAGCGCATCGTCTCATCACCAAGATGAAGTGCGAAGCGTTGCCGGCGCGCGCGTGCCGCGAGATCGGCCGCTGATGGAAAAAGTACTCGCCATCGCCGAATTGGATCGAAGCGACCGTCTCGCCTACTGGTACGACGTGGCTTCCAAGAGAATCGTCAAGCACGAGTGCGAAATCCGGCGCGATACGGATTTCGATGCGACGATCCTTCATGCGCCGCTGGGCGACTTGGAGGTCCTGACGCTCGAAAGCCGGGGCTTGAAATTTGCCCAGGTCAACGAGCGCACCATCGCAGATGATCCCAACGACAATTTCTTGTTGTGTCTCGGCGTCAACGGCATCACGCGCATGAGCCAGGGCGGCCGCGAAGCGGTGCTTTCGCGCGGAGATTTCACGCTGATCGACACGCGGCGGCCCTTCGAGTGCCGCTACTCCGAGAGCTGGAAGCACGTGATCCTCAGGATCCCGCACCATGCCCTGAACGCGCAAATCGGCGGAACCGAAAATCTCACCGCGCGAACGATCAGCGCCGTCGATGGGGTCGGCAGCCTGGTGTCGGCATACATTCAAATGATGCCCGAGCACATCGTCGCGCTGCAGCCCGGAGCAAAACTGCAGCTCGCCGAGCACCTGCTGGATTTGACCGCGCTTGCGCTTGCCGGCAATACCGACCGAAAGGGTGCGGCGACACCGTCGGGGCGCTCTCTTGCTCTCATGCGTGTGCGCATGGCCGTCGAGAGCCGCCTATCCGACCCCAGGCTTGATCCGGAGGCGGTGGCTTTGGCGGCCGGGGTGAGCGTGCGCTACGCCAACGGACTGCTGTCCAAGCAGGGGTTGTCGCTCGAGCGTCTCATCGTTTCGCGGCGCCTGGAGCGCTGCCGGCGCGCTCTGGAAGATCCCACACAGCGCCAGCGCACGATTAGCGAGATCGCGTACGCCTGGGGCTTCTCGGATTTGTCCCACTTCGTCCGCCGGTTCAAAGCCGCCTATCAGCTCGCGCCCGGCGAATACCGCCGTAGCTTCTACGATTGATGGCGCCCTGGCGGCGCAATGTTGTGTGAGCGATGTCCGCTTTCCCTTAGCAGTCCAAATCACGCCGCACATTGGGCGCGCGGTGCCACATTTGTTGCTGGTTTCTAAGCGCTTTTTTTGCTTCGCGCCGCCTTACGAAACCGTAAGCCGCAGGCCAGTTCCCGGCAAGGAATGCAGCTCAGGGTGCGCCCGGGTGATCATGAGACCACCCAAACAAAAAGATGGAGAGTTCCACATGTCCAAGATCCTGAGCGCCGCCATTCTCGCTGGTCTGATGTTTGGCCTCGCCGCCCCGGCCGTCCAGGCTAAAGACGCGCCGAAGACCAAGGCTGATTGCGCGAAGATGGCCAACATGAAGTGGGATGACGCCACCTCCAAGTGCGTGAAGAAGTAACAGCGCTCCCCTTGGCGGCAGGCCATCGCGGTCTGCTGCCATCTTTGAATTTTCCTTCCGCCTCTTCCCAACTGGTGCGGTGCCTCGGCACTGCACCTTTTTTGTTTGTTGCAGGTCACGCCTTGGGAAAGGCAACCTCGACCCGCAATCCTGGCTTGTTGTCTTGAAGCGCCACGCTGGCGCCGTGCAGCTCGGCGATGGCCGCAACGAGGCTCAAACCGAGACCGGAGCCCGGCGTGGTGCGCTCGCGCTCGAGCCGATAGAGGCGGCGGAACACGTTTTCGCGCTCGGCGCTGGGGACCCCAGGACCGCTGTCCCAAATGACTGCCAGATGCCTGTCTCCCTGGGCCGCGAGGCTGACGCCGATGCTCGTGCCTTTCGGCGAGTGTCGGATCGCGTTCTCGATCAGATTGGCAAACAATTGCCGCAGCAGCTCTGGGTCGCCGTTGACATGGGCCCGCGTTGTCGGCGGCACGGCGCACTCGAGGAGATCTCCCGCTTCCTCGGCGACGGGCTCGTAGATGTCGGCAACGTCGACGAGGAGCGGCCCGAGATCGATGCCCTGGAAGCGCGATTTGCGGGCGCCGGCCTCTATCTGCGTGATGCGCAGCAGCGCCTCGAACGTGTCCACGATGGAATCGAGCTCGACCAACGCATGCTCCACTCGGCCACGGTAGTCCTCGACGCTGTCGGCTGAGCGCAGCGCGTCTTCGAGCTTGCGGCGGAGGCGGCCGATCGGCTTCTTGAGATCGTGGGCGATGTCGGATGAGGCCTGGTTCACGTTCGCCATGAGCTTCTGCAGGCGGGCGAGCGTTGCGTTGATCTGCTCAGCGACGTGATCGAGATCGTCGCCCGATCCCGAAAGCGGCACGCGCCGCGTGATGTCGCCCTGGCCGACGTGGGCAAGCGTCGTGGCGAACGCGTTGATTTTCTGCTGCGTGCGCCACGCGAGGAACACCGCGGACCCGAGCGCGAACAGCACGGTCGCGATCAAGCCCCAGCCCAGAGCGTGCAAGAGGATGCGCTGCAGCTCGCGGATCTCGCGATCGCTGCCGCCGATGAGCAGGTAGCCCTCCGATACGGGCTTCCAGACCGAATAGAAGCGATCGTTGGGATCGCCCTTGTCGGCAACCAGGGGCAGCCAGGCGCGATCGAGAATGGCCCAGCCTGTGAACACGCGCACGTTCTGCACGTTGCCGGCCTGGTAATTGCCGTCGCTGTTTCGCAGCAAGAAGATGCTGTCGAAGTCGCGCACCGATTTGGCCTCCTCGGTGACGACGGCGGACAGCGCTGCGAAGCCATGTTCCTCATCGATGGCCATCAGGGTGTCGCTCGTTTCGGCGACGCGCTTCTTGATGTGGCTTGCGAGCTCGGCCTCGAGCGTCAGATAGAGGACGGCGACGAGCGCCACCACCGTCAGCATGAACAGGAGCGTGAAAGCCCCCGCGAGCCGGACCGGCGTCCGTTTCAGAATGTCATTGTTGGTCATGCATTGTGTAACCGCTGCCGCGCACCGTGTGTATCAGCTCGCGGGCGTAGGGGCGGTCGATCTTGGTGCGCAGGCGCGAGATATGCGTTTCGACGACGCTGGTGCGGGGCTCGAAGTGAAAACCCCAGACGCGCTCGAGCAGCATGGTGCGCGTCAGCACGCGGCCCTTGTTGCGCATCAGGATCTCGAGCAGGCGGAACTCGCGCGGCTGCAGGCAGATGGCGTCGCCGCCGCGGGTGACCTTGCGCGCGATCAGATCCATCTCGAGGTCGGCCAGGCGCAGGATCGTTTCGGTGTCGCGCAGGTGGGGCCGGCGCGCCAGCGCGTTGACGCGGGCCATCAGCTCGGAGAAGGCAAAGGGCTTGGCGAGATAGTCGTCGCCGCCGACGTTGAGGCCGTCGACCCGGTCATCGACGCCGCCGAGCGAGGTCAAGAACAGCACCGGCACCTTGTGGCCCACCGCGCGTAGGGCCCGCACCAGCGACAGCCCATCGAGGCCCGGCAGCATGCGATCGATGACGAGCACATCGTAGACCTCCTCCATCGCGTGCGAGAGCCCGTCGCGGCCGTCGGCGATGGTCTCGGCGCTGTGCCCTTCCTCCGCGAGCCCGTTGGAGACGTAAGCGGCGGTCTCGGGATCGTCCTCAACGATCAGGATGCGCATGGGTGAGCCTTTCCGCGACCCTGCCGTGTTCGCGCGCAGGATTTCAACGAGATTTCCATGAGCTTACCGAACTGTAAGAACGAAGCCCCGCTCGCCTCCCCGTTGCGACAAACACGCGCGGGGGTTGTGTGATGCTCCGTGTCCCGAACAGGGATTGGTCCGCGTCGTGATTAATTTACCGGCATTCCGGGCGTAAGTGGACGAATTCGATCCCCGACTGCTCTCTCGATCAAGCCTGAGTGCCACGTCAGTCAAGCGGGTGGACGCGCGTTGGCATTTAATTATCCGTGCACGGCGGCAGTACGTCCGTGCTTGCAACCAAAGGTCTTCGGCAGCCGTTGGAACGAGTAATCAGCAATCGGATACATGGGTAGCATGGTACGCGAAACTCGTTTGGATCACTCGCCGCTTCATCTGTTGCACCGTGTGAGGCAATGCGCGGGTGATCTCTTCCAGACCGAAATGACTGGGATCGATCTCACCGCGCGCCAATACGTGGTGCTGGTTGCTGCCTCCCAGCGTGACGGGCTCAGCCAGCAGGAGATCATCGACGCTACCGGCATCGACCGCTCCACCGTCTCGCAGGTTGTGCAGACCTTGCTGCGCAAGGGGCTGATCAAGCGCCGGCGCACCCGCGATGATGCGCGCGCCTACGCCATCACGCTGACGCCGGTCGGCCGCGATACGTTGAAGGTGACGGAGCCGCTCGTGCGGAGGATCGACGAGGCGCTCATCGGCGCGCTTCCCGCATCCCACGCCTCGACGTTCCTCGACAGCCTGCGCACGATCGTTGGCGTGCTCGACGCCTCGACCAAGGGTCCGGCCGCCGCCGAAGCGTAAGCTTTCCGCCGCAATATTGGGCTTTCGCGTGCTCCCGCGTTGGCCGATCAGGATCGCGCAACGTTGACTCCCTCCCGGCGCACCATAGAGTGCTGCGCCGCAACAGGCGCGTCTTGCGCGCCGGAAGATGGGAGCTCCACCCGCGATGGCCGCGACCCGCACGCCCGCAAAATTCTACACCCCGCTTGCCATCGGCGCGCCCGAGCCGTTTCGCGCGCTCCCGGTGCGGCTCGAGCGCATGATCCATTTCGTGCCGCCCCACAACGAGAAGATCCGCGCCAAGCTCAAGGACATCGCCGGTCAGGTCGACGTCATCCTCGGCAATCTCGAGGACGCGATCCCAGCCGATCAGAAGGAATCTGCGCGCAAGGGCTTCATCGCCATGGCGCGCGAGACGGATTTCGGCGGCACTGGTTTGTGGACGCGCATCAACTGCCTCAACAGTCCCTGGATGCTCGACGACGTCACCGAGATCGTCGCCGCTGTCGGCGACAAGCTCGACGTCATCATGCTACCCAAGGTTGAAGGCCCATGGGACATCTATTACCTCGACCAGCTGTTGGCGCAGCTCGAGGCCAGGCATCGCGTCAAGAAGCCGATCCTCATCCACGCGATCCTCGAGACGGCCGAGGGCGTCAACAATGTCGAAGCGATCGCGGCCGCATCCCCACGCATGCACGGCATGAGCCTGGGCCCCGCCGACCTTGCGGCTTCGCGCGGAATGAAGACCACCCGCGTCGGCGGCGGCCATCCCGACTATGCGGTGTTGGCCGACCCCTCCAAAGATGGTGCCGCTCCGCGCGCGTCTTACCAGCAGGACCTGTGGCACTACACGGTCGGCAAGATGGTCGATGCCTGCCTGGCCTATGGCCTCAAGCCCTTCTACGGCCCGTTCGGCGATTTCTCCGACGGCGCCGCCTGCGAGGCGCAGTTCCGCAACGCGTACCTGCAGGGCTGCCTGGGCGCCTGGTCGCTGCATCCGAGCCAGATCGAGATCGCCAAGCGCGTCTTCTCTCCCGACGAGGCCGAGGTGGCCTTCGCCAAGAAAATCCTCGAGGCCATGCCGGACGGCACCGGCGCGGTGATGATCGACGGCAAGATGCAAGACGATGCCACCTGGAAGCAGGCGAAGGTGATCGTCGATCTCGCCAAGCTGGTCGCCGCCAGGGACCCTGATCGGGCCGCCCGCTACGGGCTCTGATGGTCCTTGAGGCCCTCTAACGTCCTACAGGTGCGGCAAGAACGCCGCAGGACTTTAGCCGAGTTCGCGTCTAGCAATTGACAGCTGCCGCGCACTCCCTTCGTATTGGCGGCGGGCACACACGGGACGCCAGGTCATCGGGATCCTCCTCATGGGGAGCATGAGACAGGCCAAGTTTGCGGTCGGCCAGGTCGTGCGGCATCGGTTTTATCCGTTCCGCGGCGTCATTTTCGATATCGACCCCGAGTTCGACAACTCCGAGGAGTGGTGGCTCGCTATCCCGGCCGAGGTGCGCCCGCACAAGGATCAGCCCTACTATCACCTGCTCGCCGAGAACGCCGAGACCGAGTACATCGCCTACGTCTCGGAGCAGAACCTGCTGCCCGACGAGACGGGCCAGCCGCTGCGCCATCCGCAGGTCTCGGAGCTCTTCACCGAGGACGAGAACGGCGGCTACCGCGCGCTGTTCCTCCAGGCGCACTAGCGAACCCGATCATTCGTTGAAAGCAATTGGGTCGGCTTGGGCCTTACAGATCCATGCGGTGCGCCCGCCTGCCCGCGCGTCGTTGGCGACGTGCTCGACCGGCCGGAAGCCGAAGCGTCGGAGGAGTTCTCGGTACTCATCCGGTGCGAGGCTCGCGTGGTACAGCGGGTCGCCTCGATAACTGCCTATCGCTTCTCCTTGCGCGGGCCCCGAATTGAACATCAGCACCGCGCCTGGAGCTGCATGTTTGGCAAAAACTGCAAACATCTGCCGTTGAGTGTCTTGATCGAGGTGGAAGAAGCTATCCCAGGCCAGAATGGCGTCGAAGCGTCGGCCCAGCGACAGCGTTCGCATATCCTCAACGATCCATTCTTGATCGGGCAGACGTTGGCGACAAAGCGAGATCATGGTCTCGGACGAGTCGACACCGGTTACTCTCAGACCCCGCTCGGTCATGTGCTGTGCGACGGGGCGACCCGATCCGCAGCCGAGGTCGAGCACGTGTGCCCCGGACGCCAGTGCACCGATGAAGGAATTGACCCAGAACTTGTCGTTCCACTCGCTTTGTTGTCGGTCGGCATCCCAGGCTGTCGCATGTCGCTCGTAGTGCGCGATGATGCGGCTCGCTAGCGGGTTCATATGTCCCGCCCCCGAAATGAAAAACCGCCCGGCAATGCTGCCAGGCGGATTCTAAGTCTGCGCAGTCGTCAGCGCTATTTCTTGGCCGGCGGCGCTACCGTGGTCGTCGGTGCGTCGGACGGCAGCGGCGGCAAATTCTTCATCTGATCCGCCTTGGCCTTCTCGGCGAGCTGCTGCTGGCGCTGACGGATCTGCTCCATCAACTTCATGCGGTTTGCCTGGTAGGCCTTGTTGTCGATCGGCTTGCCGGTGAGCGCATCGCCAAATCCGGCGAGCGAGACAGGCACGGTGAACTGGTTGCCATTGGCCCAGATCGCGAGCACCGCCAAGCCGGCGTTGCCCTTGAGCATCTCGATGATCTCAGGCGTTGCCTGAACCTCCGCGGTGCAGCCTACGGGCAGGCAGTGCGCGAACTTGAGATCGGCGGTCTTCAAATCCTTGAGCTCGATCGTCTCGTTCTTGGCGGCCTTGGCCCACTGCTCAGCCGAGTACATCGCGAGCTTCACGCCGCCGGGGATGATCACGCCGAGCGGCACCATAACGGCGAGCACCTCCCTGGGCGCTCCCTCGATCTGCTGCAAGCCGACGGAAACGATCACCTGGCCGGTGTTGCTCTCGATCGCCTCGAACATGGTGGAGCAGAGTTGCTTCTCCTGCGGCTCGGTCTTCTTGCCGTCGGCGCTCTTGGGCGAGATCTTGATCTTGTCGCAGAGCTTGACCCACTGATTACGCTTCTTCTCATCGCCGGCCGCCGCTGCGGGTGCACCGGCCGCTGCTGGCGCACCAGCTGCCGCAGGAGCGGCTTTCGCCGGCGCTGCCTTCTTGGCTGCAGGCGCCTTAGCCGCCGGCGCGGCAACTGCTGGCGGAGCAGCGTCGGGAGCCGTGCCGTCATCCACTGCCCACGCGGGAGCGCCCGCCATCACAAAGGTCATAGCCGCGGCGGCACCGAGCACCAGCAAACCGGTCGTCTGCCGATGCCGCGAAACTGCGTATGTCATGGATTACTTCGACCTCTTTATTAGAGAGCTGGTCCCTGCCAGCTCAGCCCCTCAAGTGGCGCAAAATCGCACGTCTTAGCGCGTCGGCGCCTGTTGGCCGCACTAAAACTCGGATTGCGGCAATCCCGTGACGAGTAGAATCGGCCGATACGCAAAGCTGGGATCATCGAGCGCCTACGTGGCAAAGGCGCAACGCAGGGTGTTGCCGCTGGCGAAACCGGCGCTGCGCTAACATGTGATAATGACGAGGCAAATCCGGCTGTATTTCGGGAATTGGCCACTGAACGAGAAATTTTGGAAAACGACGGCGGTGCGATCGACCGTCTGTTGCGCGTTGCTGCTCGCGCTGAGCGCTCGCTGCGCGTCGGCCGAGCCGCTGTACGGCATTGCCATGCACGGCGCACCGGCGCTGGCTGCGGGCTTTCATCACTTCTCCTACGTCAATCCGGCAGCGCCCAAAGGAGGGCGCCTGACGATGACGAGCTTTGGCTCCTTCGACAGTCTCAATCCGCTGATCGTCAAGGGCGAGCCCGTTTCGGGCATCCGCGACTTCGTCTACGAGAGCCTGATGGCGCGCGCGCTCGATGAGCCGTTCTCGCTCTACGGACTGATCGCTGAGAGCGTGGAGATGCCGGAGGATCGTTCGTCGATAACCTTCAACCTCAATCCCAAGGCGCACTTCTCCGACGGGACGCCGATTACGCCTGAGGATGTGCTGTTCTCCTTGGAGATCCTGAAGGAGAAAGGCCGGCCCAATCACCGCACGTATTTCGCCAAGGTGGCCAAGGCGGAGCGGCTGTCGGCAACGTCGGTGCGGTTTACCTTCGACGCGAGCGGCGATCGCGAGATGCCGCTGATCCTCGCGCTGATGCCCGTGTTGCCCAAGCACGCGATCGACGCGGCGACGTTTCGAGGCAACGACATTGCAGCCGTCCGTCGGCTCGGGGCCCTATCGCGTTGCCAAGGTCGACGCGGGACGCTCCATCGTCTACCAGCGCGATCCCAACTATTGGGGCAAGGATCTCCCCGTAAATCGCGGGCGCTTCAATTTCGAGACGATACGCTTCGATTATTTCCGCGAGGGCTCGGTGCAGTTCGAGGCCTTCAAGACCGGGCAGGTCGACTTGTGGCCGGAGGAGGATCCCCGCCGCTGGGCCAACGGCTACGACTTTCCTGCCGTGAGCGATGGCCGTGTCGTCAAGCACGCATTCGACATCGGCGTTCCCGCCGGCATGACGGCGCTGGTGTTCAACACGCGCCGCAAGGTGTTCGCCGATCCGCGCGTGCGCCAGGCGCTGATCCTGCTGTTCGACTTTGAGTGGATCAATCGCACGCTGTATGCCGGCCTCTACAGCCGCACCGAGAGCTATTTCCAGCGCTCGATTCTGGCGTCTGCTGGTCGTCCCGCCGATGCGCACGAGCGCCAATTGCTGGCGCCGTTCACCGCGTACGTGAGGCCGGCGATTATGGAGGGCACCTATCGCTTTCCCTCGACCAGCGGCACGGGCCGCGATCGCGAGAACCAGGCGCAGGCCTTCAAGCTGCTGAGCGAAGCCGGGTACGAGATCAAAAGCGATAAGCTCGTCAGCAAGGAAAGCGGTGCGCAGCTTTCCTTTGAGATACTGGCGGCGTCGACCACTCAGGAAGCCTTGCTGCTGAGCTTTGCGCGCGACGTGGAACGGCTCGGGATCAAGGTTTCCGTGCGCGTCGTCGACAGCGCGCAGTATCAGTCGCGGCTCACGAGCTACGACTACGACATGATCCAGAACACCTGGGTCTCCTCGCTATCGCCCGGCAACGAGCAACTGTTCCGCTGGTCGGCAGCGGCGGCGAAGCTGCCCGGCACCTATAATTATGCCGGCGTCGAGAACCCGGCAGCCGATGCGATGATACAGGCGCTGCTCGCGGCGAAATCCGAAGACGACTTCGTCTCCGCCGTGCGCGCGCTCGACCGCGTGCTGCTGTCGGGCGATTACGTGATCCCGCTGTTCTATATCCCCAAGCAGTGGCTCGCCTACTGGACGCGCATCGAGCATCCCGAGGTGACGCCGCTGTTTGGTTACAACATCGACAGCTGGTGGGCGGCGGACGCGAAATGAGCGCTTCGCTACATGACGGGTCCCCGCTTCGCTGGTTTGGCAGCCGATCTGGCCGAGCCTTCGTTGAAAGTTGCGTGGATCCCGCTCTGCAGCGGGATGACGTTTGCAGTTGGGCAGCCCCATCGCACCATAACAACGTCACCCCGACGCAGGTCGGGGCCTACGCCACTCTCTACGCGCCGTTCTGCTCAAGTGGCGTTCTGTCGTCTCAGCGATCGAGTTTGTGATGAGCGAGCTGCAACGGCCCCCGGCGCGCTTCAACATGGCGGCCTATGCGATTGGCCGCGCGGCGGCGGCGCGCCCCAACGCGCCCGCGCTGATCGTCATCGCTGACGCGGCAGCCTCGCGCCCGGCGGAGATCTGGTCCTACGCCGAGCTCGAAGCCGCTGTGATGCGCGTTTCAGCGGGGCTTGCGCAGGCCGGATTGCGGCCCGGTGCGCGCATCATGATCCGGCTCGAGAACACCAGCGCGTTTGCGCTTTTATTTTTTGGCGCGATTGCGGGCGGCTTCGTGCCGCTGCCGACCTCGACGCAACTCACGAGCGCCGAGGCGCAGTTCATGCTGGAAGATTCCGGCGCACAGGCGGTGGCGCTGGGCCGCGATCTGGGCATCGACACTATCCCCTCGGGCGTGCGCGTGTTCGAGGCCGACGAGATCGATTTTCTCATCAAGCGCGTGGCCTCGCGCGCGCCGCGTATCGTCTACGCCGACACCGCGGCCGACGACCCCGCTTTCCTGATGTACACATCGGGCACGACCGCAAAGCCTAAAGGCGTGCTGCACGCGCAGCGCTCAGCCTTCGGTCGCCGGCCGATGTATCAGGGCTGGTACGGCATCACGGGCGACGACCGCATGCTGCATGCGGGCGCCTTCAACTGGACATTCACGCTCGGAACCGGTCTCACCGATCCGTGGGCCAATGGCGCGACCGCGATCATTTATACCGGCGAGCGCGATCCGGCCCTCTGGCCGCGTCTCATCGCCAGCAGCGGCGCGACGCTGTTTGCGGCGGTCCCCGGGGTCTACCGGCAGATGCTCAAATATGCGCGGCCCGAGCGCGACGATTTCGGTGTGCTGCGTCACGGGCTGGTTGCGGGCGAGACGCCGCCGCCGGACCTGTTTGACGATTGGACCGGCGCGACCGGCCGGCAACTCTATGAAGCGCTCGGCATGAGCGAGATCTCGACCTACGTTTCCTCAGGCCCGCAGGTTCCGCGCAAGCCGGGCGCCGTCGGCAAACCGCAACCGGGCCGCCGCATCGCGATCATCGGCCTCGACGACGGCACCGACCCGCTTGCCCCTGGTGCCGAAGGTCTGCTCGCGGTGCACCGCTCCGATCCAGGATTGATGCTCGGCTACTGGCAGCGGCCCGACGAGGAGGCGCTCGTCTACCGCGGCGACTGGTTCATCGGCGGCGACGTCGCGACGATGGACGAGGACGGCTACGTTACCCACCGCGGCCGCGCCAACGACATCATGAAGGCACAGGGCTATCGCGTCTCCCCACAAGAGGTGGAGGCGGCGCTCGCGGGCCATCCTGGCATCGCCGAGGTCGCCTGCGCAGAGGTGGCCGTGCGCGCCGACGTGAGTATCATTGCCGCGTTCATCGTGGCGCGGCCCGATGCCAAGCTCGACTCAGCTCAGATGGAGCGCTTTGCGGCGGAGCGGCTCGCCGCCTACAAGCGCCCGCGCGCGTTCAAGTTTGTGGATGCGCTGCCCCGCACCGCCAACGGCAAGCTCATGCGTGCAGAACTCGCGAGGCGCTTTTCCACAAGCTGAAACGCTGTTGCCATCGAGACGCGGCGCTTTTTTCTTCGGCGAGGGTTGTCCGGCGGGGCGAATTGGGTGGTATTTCCGCGCAGGCGCCGGGTCTGCTTTGCGGCGCGGCAAGCGATTGGCGGCCAGGCCTTCGGGAGGCGAACCATGCTCGACGATTCAATTCGCTATCTGGGTCTTCATCCGGGGCTCTTGAGCGCGATCGGTTTGACGGCCGTGTTCGCCATCGTCGGGCTTTGGTACGTGCTCTCCCACCACCTGCAAGCGATCATGATCACGATCCTGACCGCAGCCGGGATCGGCTCCGGCGTGCTCGTACTCTATCGCGGGTTCCGCGCCGACATGCCCGACCTCATGGGCATCGGGCTGTTCCTCGTCGTGATCTTCCCGATCATCTTCTGGCAGGCGATCAAGATGATGGAGCCGACGGAGCCCGTGAGCAAAACCGGCCGGCCGCCCGTGCGCGCCATGTTCGCGCGCAAGGCGCGCGGCTAGGTTGTCGGCATGCCTAGCGCCGCTCGACTGCGGCGCGGTGTCCAGCGCACTACGTCTCCATCGGTAGTACCATCGTCCGGGTCTCTCACCCGGCGGTGGAGGTTACATGAGCTTCTCGCAATACGGCGGCGCACGGCTCGGGCCTTTCAACGCGACGTGGCCGCTCGCCAAGCTCACGGTCGAGCCGCAAGAGTTGCGGCTGACGGTGCTCGGTGTCATCAAGATGACGTTTCCGAAATCGTCCATCACGAGGCTCGGTGAGCACCGCGGCTTCGTTTCGCGCGGCCTGCGCATCGAGCACCGCGGCGCGCGGGCGCCCCAATACGTCGTGTTCTGGACGTGGAACCTCGCTGCACTGCTCGAGGCGCTGCGCGTCGCGGGATACCAAACGAGCTGAGATATCGCGGGCCGGCGCCCGTTGTGCGACGCGGCAAAGCTCGTGCGCGGTCCGCACGCAGGCCTGCGCGATTTTTCTGGCGAGGCCGCCACCGCGACGTATGATGCTCCTTGAGCGCGAGATTTTCTTGCGTGTTTGGATCGCGCGTTCTTTTTTCACGAAGCCATCGGCGGCGCGCTTCGATTTTGCGTGGTGAGGGATATTGATGCGTGGAATTCGAGGGGTGCTTGGCGGCACTGTGACAGCGCTCACGATCTTTGCCGGATCCGCTCTGGCCGACGATTTGAGCGGCAGCAAACTCAGGTTCGAGTTCACCCATCTGGGCGACGGAGCCAGCGCGGGCCACAATGCGCGCAGCGGAGCCGGCGCTCCTGGAGCAACGGCGGACAATACGCCCGCGCCCGCCGGCAGCGACGCAGCGCCCATGGACAATGGCATGCCTGGCGACGGTGGCGCGCCCGGCGACGGCCTTGTGCCAAATGACGGGGCCGTGCCGGGCGAAGGCATGCCCAGCGACGGCGCAATGCCCGGCGATGAAACGCCAAGCGACAACGCAATGCCCGGCGACGGCGCAACTCCCGGCAGCGCGGACGGGGGAAAGACAGCATCGTCGGTGCAGGACACGGACGTCTATCACCACAATGATGGCAAGAGCCGTAAGTTCTGCACGATGTACGTCGGCGACAAAGGCGCGTTCGTCGAAGCCAAGGCCGATCAGCCGGACTGGGTCTTCCTCAAGGGCATCAGCGGCGATTGCAAGGGCAAGGACGGCTGGGTCTGGAATGGCGGCTCTTTGAAGATCGAGTGACCGCAAATCAATCCTAAGCCAAAGCGCGTGTTCGTCCTTGGCGCCACCGGCACGATCGGCCGCGCAACGGTGCGTGCGCTCGTGCGGCAGGGTCGCGAGGTTGTGTGTATTGTCCGGCCCGGCGCCGGCGTCGGACTGACCCTGGACAAAAGCGCCGCCTTGCTCACAGGCGCCACCGTACGGTTCGGCGATGTGACCGACCCAACCTCCCTTGCGCGGGACGGCTTTCGCGGCGAACGCTTTGACATCCTCGTGTCATGCCTGGCTTCGCGAACTGGAGCGCCGCGCGACGCCTGGGCCATCGATCATGAGGCTCACATTCACGCGCTCGCCAGCGCGAGGAAAGCCGGCGTCTCGCAGATGGTGCTGTTATCGGCGATCTGCGTGCAGAAGCCGCTCCTCGCGTTTCAACAGGCGAAACTGGCATTTGAAAAGGTGCTGATCGAGTCTGGGATGACGTATTCGATCGTGCGGCCGACGGCTTTTTTCAAGTCGCTGTCGGGTCAGATCGACAGGCTGAAGCGTGGCAAGCCTTTCCTGGTGTTCGGTGACGGGACGCTGACCGCCTGCAAGCCCATCAGCGACGACGATCTGGGCCAGTACCTTGCTGAATGCCTTGACGATGAAACGCGCCACAACCGCGTGCTGCCCATCGGCGGTCCGGGCGAAGCCGTCACGCCCAAGCAGCAGGGCCTCGTTCTGTTCGGCTTGCTCGGGCGCAGGCCGCGGTTCAAGCACGTGCCCGTGGCTCTATTGGACACAATCATATGGACGTTGGGCACCTTGGGCCGCGTCATTCCTTCTTTGGCGGAGAAGGCGGAGTTCGCTCGCATCGCGCGCTACTACGCGACCAAGTCCATGCTTGTGCTGGACCCGGCCACGGGTCGCTACGACGCTGCCGCCACGCCTTCGGCCGGATCCGAGACACTGTTCGATTTCTATGCGCGGGCGATCAAAGGCGAGACCTCGGTTGAACGCGTGGACCAGCCCGTTTTCTGAGGCTCACGCGGCCTTCTTGGTCTTCTGCGCGATGGCGACCAGCTCGGTGATGAAGGCGCGCACGCCCTTCAAGCGCTCGGCCGGCAGATCCCACTCGCTCTTGAAGACGATCTTCTGATCGGGCTGCACCTTCACGTGCCCGCGCGCCTTCTGCACGTAGGCGATCAGCCCTTCGGGATTTGCGAAGGTGTTCTTGTGGAAGGCGACGACGGCGCCCTTCGGCCCGGCGTCGACCTGCGCGACTCCGGCCTGGCGGCACAGCCCCTTGATCTCCATCACGTCGAGCAGGTGCGAGACCTCTTCGGGCATCTCGCCGAAGCGGTCGACCAGCTCGGCGGCGAAGTTGTCGATCTCGGCGCGCGTCTCGAGCGTCGACAGCCGGCGATAGAGGCCGAGCCTAAGTTGCAGATCGGCGACGTAGGTCTCCGGGATGAGCACGGAGGTGCCGAGCGAAATGGTCGGGCTCCACTGGTCCTCACCGCCCTCGATTTCGCCGCCCTTCATGGCCGCGACCGCCTCCTCCAGCATCGACTGATAGAGCTCGAAGCCCACTTCGCGGATGTGGCCCGACTGCTCCTCGCCCAAAAGGTTGCCGGCGCCGCGGATGTCGAGGTCGTGCGAGGCGAGCGAGAAGCCGGCGCCAAGCGTGTCGAGCGACTGCAAGACTTTCAGGCGCTTCTCGGCGGCTTCGGTCAGCCGCTGGCCGATCGGCATGGTGAAATAGGCGTACGCGCGCGCCTTCGCGCGGCCGACGCGACCGCGCAGCTGGTAGAGCTGCGCCAGGCCGAACATGTCGGAGCGGTGCACGATGAGGGTATTGGCGTTGGGCAGATCGAGGCCCGATTCAACGATGGCGGTCGAGAGCAGCACGTCGTACTTGCCCTCGTAGAAGGCGCTCATGACGTCCTCGAGCTCGCCTGGCGTCAACTGGCCGGTGGCGCGCGCGAAGGTCAGCTCCGGAACGGCCTCGCGCAGGAACTCGGCGACCTCCTCCATGTCGGAGATGCGCGGCACGACGTAGAAGCTTTGTCCGCCGCGGTAGCGCTCGCGGCGAAGCGCGTCGCGCACGATCATGGGATCAAACGGCGAGATGTAGGTGCGCACCGCGAGCCGGTCGAGCGGCGGGGTAGTGATGAGCGACAGCTCGCGCACGCCCGACAGCGCCAATTGCAACGTGCGTGGGATCGGCGTCGCCGACAGCGTCAGCACGTGCACGTCCTCGCGCATCTTCTTCAAGCGCTCCTTATGCGTGACGCCGAAGTGCTGCTCCTCGTCGATGATGAGCAGACCAAGGCGGGCAAACGTGATCGACTTGCCCAGCAACGCGTGCGTGCCGACGACGATATCGATCGCGCCGCTTTTCAGGCCGTCCTTGACCGTAGCCAGCTCCTTGGCGCCGACGAGGCGCGAGGCCTGCGCGACGCGTACCGGCAATCCCTTGAAGCGCTCGGTGAACGTCTTGAAATGCTGGCGCGCGAGCAGCGTCGTCGGCACCACGACGGCGACCTGCAAGCCGTTGATGGCGGCGATGAAGGCCGCACGCAACGCCACTTCCGTCTTGCCGAAGCCGACGTCGCCGCACACGAGCCGGTCCATCGGGCGGCCGGAATTCAGATCGGCTGCCACCGCCTCGATGGAGGTGCCCTGGTCCTCGGTCTCCTCGTAGGGGAAGCGGGCGATGAACTCGTCGTACGCGCCCTCGGGCGGCGCGATGGCGGGCGCCTCCTTGAGCTGGCGCAGCGCGGCGATCTTGATCAGCTCGGATGCGATCTCGCGCAGGCGCTTTTTCAGGCGCGCCTTGCGCGACTGCCAGGCGACGCCGCCGAGCCTGTCGAGCTGGGAGTTCGTTTCATCCGCGCCGTAGCGCGACAACAGCTCAATGTTCTCGACGGGGAGGAACAGCTTGTCGCCGCCCGCGTAGGCAAGCTCGAGGCAATCGTGCGGGGCGCCCAGCACCGTGATCGTCTGCAGGCCCGAGAAGCGCCCGATGCCGTGGTCGGCGTGCACGACCAGATCGCCAACCGACAGGCTCGTCGCCTCGGTGAGCACATCGACGGCCGAGCGCTGCTTGCGGCGCGGGCGCACCAGCCGGTCACCCAAAATGTCCTGCTCGCCGATGACGGCAAGCTCAGGCGTCTCGAATCCCTGCTCTAGCCCCAGCACCGCAAGCGCGGTTGTGTTTGGCGGGAGAGCGAGCGCATCGGCGTAGGTTTCGACCTTGGTCAAGTCTTTCAGGTTGTGATCGCCCAGCAGAGTGCTGAGGCGTTCGCGCGCGCCCGGCGTCCAGGCGGCGACGATGACTCGCCTGTGCTCGGCATGCAGCGCTTTGACGTGATGCACGACGGCGTCGAAAACGTTGACATCGCCCTGCTGGCGCTCGGCGGCAAACGAGCGCCCGGCCCGCCCGCGCCAGGAGCGCACGTTCGGGCGCTCGCCGTGCTCGAACGGCGTCAGGCGAAAAACGGTGCGGTCGCTGAGCGCGGCCTGCCATGTCGCCTCGGTGAAGAACATGCGCTCCGGCGGCACCGGCTTATAGGGCGGCGCGCCGAACGTCTGCTCCTCGAGCGCGTCGCGGCGCGCCTCGTAGTGCTCGGTGATCTGCTCGAACCGCCGCGTTACGGATTCGTCGGAGAAATTGTCGAAGCTCGCCGATACGCCAGGCAGATAATCGAACAGCGTCTCCAAGTGATCATGGAACAGCGGCAGCCAGTGCTCTTGGCCTGGGTAACGCTGTCCCGCGCTCACGGCCTCGTAGAGGGGATCATCGCCGGTGGCGCCGCCAAAAAGCTCGACATAGCGCGTGCGAAACAGCTTCTCGGCCTCCTCGCCGAAGGCAACTTCGTTGACCGGCAGGATCGCGAGCTTCTGCACCGGGGTGGTCGTGCGCTGCGTGTCCACCTCGAAGGATTTGATGGCTTCGAGCGTGTCGCCGAAGAAGTCGAGGCGCACGGGGCTGGCGCGGCCCGGCGGGAAGAGATCGAGAATGCCGCCGCGCACCGCATACTCGCCGGCTTCCATGACCGTGCCCGAGCGCGAATAGCCCATGAGTGAGAGGCTCTGCGTCAGCCGTGCCATGTCGATGCGCTGGCCGGGCGCGATCTGATTGACGGCGCGCTTCACGAATGCGCGCGGCGGCACGCGCTGCAGGACAGCGTTGACGGTGGTGAGAACAATGGTCGGGTGCTTGCGCGGGGCGAGCGCCAGCTTGGCCAGCGCCGCGATGCGGCGTGCCACGATATCAGAATTGGGACCGACGCGGTCGTAGGGCACCGTATCCCAGGCGGGGAACGAGACGATGCGCACGTTTGGCGCAAAGAAGCCCAGAGCCTGCTCGAGCGAATCGAGGCGGCGGTCGTCGCGCGCCACGTGCAAATGAAGGCCGTGCGCCCCCTCGCCTCCCTTTGGCCCCTCGCCGGCGTGGGCCTCAGCGACGAGTTGCGCGAGAGCCAGCGCGTCGAGCCCCTCGGGCACGCCGGTGATAACGCGCTCGGTGCTGCCAATTTTTATCTTCTCAATCGTCACGCCAGAATTCCCAAGTCGCGCTGCACTTCCAAACTGTCATGACACCTGGTGCCATCGGACCTTCAAGCCCCGGGCCATTCGCTCGGCCCTCTCCGCAATCCATGGAAGGTGCGCAGCGCGCCAACGAGCCGTGCGAACGCCTCTTCCTCAGGCTCCCCTCGGCGCTCGAACCACTCCGTCAGCACGGGATCGGGCAGCGCAATGAAGCGCTCGAAATCGGTCAGCTCGTCGGGCGTCATGTCCGGTAGCCGCGCCTGCGCATAGCGGCCAAGCACGACATCCATCTCCTTGGTGCCCCGATGACAGGCGCGATAAGCCGCGCGGCGGCGGCGTATCTCGTGATCGTCCGACATCGTTTGCTGCGGCTCTCTGGATAACGCGGGAGGTAGACTTGACGCCGGTCGGCGCCCCCGTCACCCTTTGGCGGTGATATAGCGCTCGTGGTCCGCTGCGCAAAGGCCTCGTTCGGATCGCTGAGCGGCAAGCCCGCAACAGGCGGGATTGATCTGGCGACACCGCGCGCCGGCACGGGAATGGTGCACCCTCGCGCACACGTAAAGCCGACCTTCTGAGACGCTGATAGTCATGCGGCCCATCGAGCTTTCGCCCCTCTTTGCATCCCTGCGCGCGCTCGCGGGCATCGGACCGCGCATGATCATATTGTTGAAAAAAGCGCTGGCGCTACCGGCCGGCGTCACCGAGCCGCGCGTGCTCGACTTGTTGTGGCACCTGCCGAACGGGGTCATCGACCGGCGCGCGGAGCCGACGGTGGCCGAGGCGGTGCCAGGCTCGATCGCGACGCTGAAGGTGCGCGTGCTCAAGCACAAGGCGCCCCCGCGCGCCAATACGCGCGCGCCCTACAAGGTGGTGACCGAGGACGACACCGGGCGGCTCGATCTCATCTTTTTTCATGTCGAGCGGAAATTCATCGAGCGCCAGCTTCCCATCGGCGAGGAGCGCTACGTCTCGGGTCGCGTCGAGCGCTACGTCGACACGCTGCAGATGTCGCATCCCGATTACATCGTCGCGCCCGAGCAGCGTGACGATTTGCCGATGCTGGAGCCGGTCTATGCCCTGACCGCGGGCTTGTCGGGCAAGGTCGTGCACAAGGCGACGCGGCAGGCGCTGGAGCGGCTGCAGCCCGTCCCTGAGTGGCAGGACGCTGCCTGGCTGAAAGAGCGCGGCTGGCCCGGGTTCGTCGAGGCGTTGACGCGGCTGCACCGGCCGACGGATGCCGGCGATGTTTCGCCGAGCGGCGATCCCTGGCAACGCTTGGCCTACGATGAGCTGCTCGCGGGTCAACTGGCGCTTGCACTCGTGCGCCAGAGCTTCAAGGCGCGACCGGGTCGCAGCGTGAAGGGTGACGGGCGCATCCGTGCGGCGCTCGCCGACGCGCTTCCCTTCCAGCTGACATCGTCCCAGCGCCAGGCCGTGCGCGAGATCGAGACCGACATGGCGGCCAAGCGGCGCATGCTGCGGCTGCTGCAGGGCGACGTCGGCTCGGGCAAGACGGTCGTTGCTTTGCTGGCGATGGCGATTGCGGTGGAAGCCGGTGCGCAGGCCGCCATCATGGCGCCGACGGAAGTGCTCGCGCGCCAGCATCTGGAGACCATCGCGCCGCTCGCCGAGAAGGCCGGATTACGCATAGCGCTGCTCACGGGGCGCGAAAAGGGCAAGTCACGTGCCGATCTCATTGAGCGCCTGGCCTCGGGCGAGATCGACATTCTCATTGGTACGCACGCGCTGTTCCAGGCCGACGTTGTCTTCAAGGATCTGGCATTCGCCGTGATCGACGAGCAGCACCGCTTCGGCGTGCATCAGCGTTTGTCGCTGCAGTCGAAGGGCAACGGCGCCGGCACCGACGTGCTGGTGATGACCGCGACGCCGATCCCGCGCACGCTTCTGATGACGCACTACGGCGATCTCGACGTGTCGCGGCTGACCGAGAAGCCGCCAGGGCGCAAGTCGATCGTGACGAAGACGACCTCGCTCGACCGGCTGGAGGAGGTGATCGAGGGCGTGCGCCGCATGCTGGGCCAGGCCGCGCAGGTCTACTGGGTGTGCCCGCTGATCGAGAGCTCGGACATTTCCGATCTCGCAGCCGCAGAGGAGCGCCACGCGCATCTGTCGCAGATGTTCGGCAAGGATACCGTGGGGCTGTTGCACGGCGGCATGGCGGCGGCGGCGAAGGACGCCACTATGGAGGCTTTCGCCGATGGCCGGTTGAAAATTCTCGTCGCAACGACCGTGATCGAGGTCGGCGTCAATGTGCCCAACGCCACGCTGATGGTGATCGAGCACGCGGAGCGCTTCGGGCTTGCGCAGCTGCATCAGTTGCGCGGGCGTGTCGGGCGCGGCGACCGGCAGTCCTATTGCATGCTGCTCTACAAGGCGCCGCTCGGCGAGGCGGCGCAGGCGCGACTCAAGATGATGTGCGAGACCGAGGACGGCTTCTTGATCGCGGAAAAGGATCTGGAGTTGCGCGGCGGCGGCGAGGTCATGGGCGCGCGCCAGAGCGGCACGCCGGGCTTCCGCGTCGCCGAGGTTCCGGGATTTGCCGCGCTGCTGGAAGCCGCGAGCGATGACGCGCGGCTCGTGCTCAACGGCGATCCCAATCTGGAAGGCGCGCGCGCGCAGGCGTTGCGTACGCTGCTCTACATCTTCGAGTGCGACGAGGCCGTGCGCCTCTTCCGCGCGGCTTGATGTGCCCGGCTTGCGCGGCGCGACTTTAGCCACAAGTGTCATCCTCCGGCTTGTCCCGAGGACCCACGCTTCAGCCGAGGCCCGGGTGTGGTCGTCCCTGCCGGGCCGCGTAGCGCGAGCCGCGTTTGCCTCGCGCCCTATCGCAACGTCGCGATCCTTGAAGTTTGCGTGGGTCCCGGCCGTCCATGCGGAGCATGGCTCCGCCATAACGCGCGATGACGTTTCAATTTGCATACGTCGGATCGCCCAACTGCTGCGTCATCCCGCTGAAGAGCGGGATCCACGCAAGTCGCGCGGCCGGCGCGACGCTTATGGCATTCGGCTCCGATGACGCGGTGCGACGGCTTAGCTCGACGAAATCTTGGGCGGGCGCGGGGTTTTATCTTTGGGAAGCACGGCCGTGGAAGGCACATCCTTCGGCGGGGCGGTCTTGCGCTTCGCCTGCTCAGCGAGCTCCTTCAGCTTCGACTGGCTTTCCGGCGTCACCATGCCGCCCGAGATGATGACCTTCGCCGCGTCCTCGATGCTCATGTCGAGGAAGATGACGTTGCGGCGGGGAAGAAAGCAGACGAACCCCGTTGGCGGCACGATGCCGGTCGGCATGAAAACGCTGAGCAGATCGCTCTCCCCGCCGGGCGACACCGCGCCCACCTCGCCCGAGGTCTCGCCCGTCACGAACACGATCGACCAAAGCCCCTTGGAGGGAAACTCGATCAGCCCGACCTTCTGGATGCCCTGCCCCGGCCCGGTTGCCGTGATCACGGATTCAAAGATCTGCTTTAGAGCCCGATAGACGTTGCGCACGATCGGCATGCCGCCGACCATCTGCTCGCCAAACGAGATGAGCGTGCGCCCGAGCAGGTTTGCAGCCAGCGCGCCGATGAGCGTGAGGGCGACGATGCCGACGATGAGGCCGAAGCCCGGCACCGCGAAGGGCAGATACGTGTCGGGCAGGTAGGCCTTGGGCACGAACGGCTTGATCCAGGCGTCCGTGACGTTGATGAACCACCACGCGAAGTAGAGCGTGATGGTGACAGGGCCGACGATGACGAGGCCGGTCAGGAAATAGTTGCGCAGGCGCGCGCCCAGGTGCCAGGCCGGCGGGGTGTCCTCGCGCACGAGCCGCTGCAGGCCGGCGCGCAGCTGCGCACCCGCTGAAAACCTCACGTCGCGCTTGGCATCGGCCGCTTTGCTGCCGGATCCCCCGTTTTCGGGGCCTCTCGCTTCGGATCCCGTGCGATCAGGCGGCGTCATGGCGTGGTCCACGTGCTGGCCTGCCGCCGGGCGCGCCGGCGATCGGCTGGGCCACCGGCGTAACCGGCGATCGGACGGGATTGTCCCACGCTTTACGATCAAGAAGAAGTGCGCAGAGGTCGTGGCTGTACAGCACGGTGCAGCAAATGCGCCTGCAAGCGATCCGGCGCACAAGTACCAGGCTCTCGCAGCCTAGTTGTTCGTCACCACGAGGCAGTCAAAGCCGTTGCCCAAGGTTCCGCACAGCGACTTTGGCTCTTTGGCGTCGGCGTAAGGTCCGACGCGCACCTGGTAGAAGGTGCCCATGTTGCCGATCACCGCCTCGGTGACCTGCGGATCGCGGCCGCCGAGTTCGCCGCCGTGCTCGGTAAGCAGCTTCGCGACCATCAGGTCGGCTTCCTCGCGCGACCGCACCGACGCAACCTGCATGACATATTTTCCCGAAGGCGCGCGCGCGGCGGTGTGTTTGGTCGCGGTTGCGTGCGGCGCAACGGCTGCCGTCTCGACCCGGCCCGGCGCTGCCGGCGGGCTCGTGTTGGAGGCCCACGGTAAGGTCTCCGACGCTCTGCGCGGTTGTCGGCGCAGGCGATGCAGACGCGGTGGCTCCAGATGCCCACGGCAAAGCCTGACCGCCCGGTTGCGCCTGCGCGGATGCCGGCTGCACGCTCTCGCTCCAGGACGTGGCAACAGGCGGCGTCGCGGGCTTGTTCTCGCCGAGCGAAGCGGTGGTTACGCCCTCATCGGCCTTCGGAGCCGGTGCAGGCGTGCTGCTCGATCCGCCGGTAAAGAAGTTCGAGATGCTGCTGAAGAAGCCGCCCGAGCTGGAGGAGCTCGACGAACTGGCGGCGGGCGGTACCGGTGCCGCTAATGCCGTCTGAATTCCGGTCGACCCAGTTGCACCGGGGGCGGGCGCGGCGGATGCGGTCGCGCTCGCCGGCTCGGACGTCGGCGGCGTGAAATCGGGAACGTCGCCGATGCCGGCTTCGCCGTAGGCCGCGACGCGATGGCGTGCCGCCTCCTGCCGCTCGGTCGTCGTCAACCCGTCCTTGAGCCAGATCGCGGCGGTGAGGTCGGAGATGGCGAGACCCGGCTTGCCGTCCTTGCGGTACGTGAGGCCGCGGTAATAGAGCGCGTGCGCCATCTGCTGATGATTGAGCGCGCCGCTTTGCAGCGCGCTATCGAACGCTTTGATGGCGTTCTTGGTGTCGCCGCCCTGGTAGGCCTTGATGCCGAGTTCCAAAATGCGCGCGGCGTTCTCGGCTGCCTTGCCCTTGTCGGGAGCGCTATCGCCGTCCTGCGCTGCGGGCTGACCGGGCTTTGCGGCAGCGGCGGCCGGCTTTGCGGGAGCCGCCTTCTTGCCGCCCGTTGTCTGCGTCGGACCGTCGAACGCGGCGGCCGGCGCAACGGCCACGCCAACGAACCCTGCAAGCAGGATCGTGACCAGCAATTCTGTGCGCGCTGTCATCCCCATCGACCCACTTTCCCCGCGCCGACACCCAAAGCATTGGCGGGGAACGTTATGTTATGCCCGACATAGAGGCAAATCCACGGCCGACTTTAAGGCCGGTTTTCCCCTACTCGACCGTGACCGACTTGGCGAGGTTGCGCGGCTGGTCGACGTCGGTGCCCATGATTACGGCCGTATGGTAGGCCAGAAGCTGTACAGGCACCGCGTAAATGAGCGGATTGGTGAAGTCGGTCGCCGTCGGCATCTGCACGTGGGCAGCGACCTTACACCCCACCTTCTCGGGAGCCGCGTCCGAGATCAGGATGATCTGGCCGCCACGAGTCGCCACTTCCTGCAGGTTGGAGATGGTCTTCTCGAAGAGGTCGTCCTGCGGCGCCACCACGATGACCGGCACGTTCTCGTCGATCAGCGCGATCGGCCCGTGCTTGAGCTCGCCCGCCGCATAGCCTTCGGCGTGCAGGTAGGAAATTTCCTTGAGCTTAAGCGCTCCTTCGAGCGCCATCGGGTAGCTCGTGCCGCGCCCGAGGTAGAGCACGTCGCGCGCCTTCGAGAGCATGTTCGCGATCGCCTCGAACTGCTGCTCGTTGCGCAGGATGTTCGAGATGTGGCGCGGGACCTCGATGAGCGCCTGCACCATGGCGCGCTCCTGCTTGGGATCGAGCACGCCGCGTGCGCGGCCAAGGCCAAGCGCAAGGCAGGCGAGTGCCGCCAGCTGGCAGGTGAACGCTTTCGTCGAGGCGACGCCGATCTCGGGGCCCGCAAGCGTCGGCAGCACAGCGTCGGACTCGCGCGCGATGGAGGATGTCCGCACATTCACGATCGAGGCGACGCGCTGGCCCTGCTCCTTGGCGTAGCGCAGCGTCGCCAGCGTATCGGCGGTCTCGCCCGACTGCGACACGAAGAGCGCAAGTCCACCGGGAGGAAGCGGCGGCTCGCGGTAGCGCATCTCGGAGGCGACATCGATCTCGACGGGGAGACGCGCGTAGCGCTCCAGCCAATATTTGCCGACGAGCCCCGCGTAGTAGGCGGTGCCACACGCCGACAAGGTGATGCGCGGCAGCGTGGCGAGATCGACACCGAGCTGCGGGATGGTCGCCGTGCCGGCGCTCATGTCGAGGTAGTTCGATAGCGTGTGGCTGATGACTTCCGGCTGCTCGTGAATCTCCTTCGCCATGAAGTGGCGATGGTTGCCCTTGTCGACGAGCAGGGCGCTGGCGACCGACTTGATCAGCGGCCGCTCGACCGGCTTGCCGCTGCGATCGAAGATCTCGACGCCGCTCTGGTGCAGCACCGCCCAGTCGCCCTCCTCGAGGTAGGTGATGGCGTCGGTGAAGGGCGCGAGCGCGATGGCGTCCGAGCCCAGATACATCGCGCCGGTGCCGTGCCCGATCGCAAGCGGGCTGCCCTGGCGCGCGGCGATCATGAGATCATCGTGGCCCGCGAAAATGATGGCGAGCGCGAAGGCGCCCTTGAGACGCTTCAGCGCGTTGCGAACCGCGACTTGCGGCGTGACGCCCTTGTCGAGCTCGTCGGCGATGACGTGGACGATCGCTTCGGTGTCGGTGTCGCTCTCGAACACGCGGCCCTTGGCGGTGAGTTCGGCTTTGAGCTCGCGGAAGTTCTCGATGATGCCGTTGTGCACGACCGAGACCTGGCCGTTCATGTGCGGATGCGCGTTACGCTCGGTCGGGCGCCCGTGCGTCGCCCAGCGCGTGTGCCCGATGCCGGTATGGCCGTTGAGCGGCTCTTTCAGCAGCCGTCCTTCGAGGTTGCGCAGCTTGCCTTCGGCGCGGCGGCGCTCGAGGTGGCCGTTCTCGACGGTGGCGATACCCGCTGAATCATACCCGCGGTACTCGAGGCGGCGCAGCGCGTCGACGATGTCGGTCGCAACCGCCTTCTGCCCGATGATGCCGACGATGCCGCACATGAGAGCTTTGTTCC
Source organism: uncultured Alphaproteobacteria bacterium (assembly GCA_963726795.1). Classification (GTDB taxonomy): domain Bacteria; phylum Pseudomonadota; class Alphaproteobacteria; order Rhizobiales; family Hyphomicrobiaceae; genus Hyphomicrobium_A. Next base: position 520,063 of record CAVSDD010000006.1, read on the forward strand.
TTAGCGAATTCGCGGTTCGAAATAGTGGTATCTTTTGATTAACATGTTGCTCAATTCACAACCTGTTTCAGAGGTTTTTTGTCGCTGCCGGGCCCGGTCGAGGCAAGCCCCTCATCCGGCGTAATGCCGATCTTTGGGTGATCAGCCAGCCTTTGCCTTGCGCCGCCCCATCATGGTGCGGAACTTAGCAGCCCAGCCGGGACGCTCCTCTTGGGCAGAACGCTCCAGCGCCAGGGCATCCGGCGCCACGTTCTTGGTGATCACGCTGCCCGAGCCAATGTAGGCGCCGGCCCCGATGCGCACCGGCGCCACCAGCGACGAGTTCGACCCGACGAACACGCCCTCGCCGATCTCGGTGCGGTGCTTGTTGAAGCCATCGTAGTTGCAGAAGATCGTGCCGGCTCCGATGTTGGACTTCGCGCCGACATCGCCATCGCCAATATAGGAGAGGTGGTTCGCCTTGGCACCCTCGCCGAGCTTTGAATTCTTCACCTCGACGAAGTTGCCGACGTGGGCGCGCTCGCCGATATCGGCACCGGGGCGAAAACGTGCAAACGGCCCGATGCGAGCCCCGCGCCTGATGTGGGTTCGCTCAAAGTGGCAGTTGGCCTTGATCTCCGCTTCGTCATCGACGGTGACACCCGTTCCGAAGAACACATTCGGCTCGATCACGACATCGCGGCCTATCTTGGTGTCGTAGGAGAACCAGACTGTCTCGGGTGCAATGAGCGTCACACCATCGCGCATCGCCGCTGAACGCATGCGCCGCTGGAAGATGGCTTCGGCGGCGGCGAGCTGGTCGCGCGCGTTGACGCCCATCACCTCGTCTTCCTCGCACACGACGACGGCGGCGCGTGCGCCGGCTTCGCGCGCAATCGCGACGGCGTCAGTCAGGTAGAACTCGCCCTTGGCGTTGGCGTCGCCGATGCGGTCGAGCAGCGCCACGAGATCGTCGACGCGGAATGCCATGACGCCCGAGTTGCACAGCCTGAGGCGGCGCTCGGCGTCGGTTGCGTCGTTCTCCTCGCGAATGGCGGTGAGCCAGTCGTCCTTGTCGATGATGAGCCGGCCATACCCTGTGGCGTCGGCGGCCTTGAAGCCCAGCACTGCGAGATGTGCGTCGTCGAGCCGTTCGAGCAGGCGGGTCAGTGTCTCCGGCGTGAGCAGCGGCGTATCGGCATAAAGCACCAGCACGTCGCCCTTATGCGCCTCGAGCGCTTCGCGAGCAGCGAGCAGCGCGTCAGCGGTGCCCTTGCGCTCCTCTTGCACGAAGATTCGTGCGGACGTTGCCTGCCCAAGTGCTTGCGTGCGCACCGCGTCCATCCCCGGGCCGATCACGACCGAGATTGTGTCGGGCCGCACCGCTTCGGCGGCGGCGAGCACGTGGCCCAGCATCGGGCGGCCCGCAATTTTGTGCAGCACCTTTGGGAGCGCTGACTTCATGCGCGTGCCCTGACCGGCCGCGAGAACGACGATGAGCAAAGGCCGGCGGGGCATCGTGCCTCTAGGAGATTGAATGAGGGGAGCGGCGGGTCACAGATTGAGCAATTTTCATACCGCCGGGTTGCGACTGGGAACAGCTTGACGCCGACCGAGCTGGCAAAGCGGTGTTGCCAAGCGACCACAACAGGCGCTGGGCGCTGCGAATACTGGACGTTCGGGCGGTTCCAGCCATGTTCGTCCACAGCTCCTGTAGCAAATCCGCATCTGACGCGTTGGCGCCCATGCGCGACTCACCCACCATCCTGACGCGGCAACGCCAAGCCTATGGGCTCGGCCTCTTTCCGTGTGTTTGTGCCAAGTTTGTCCCAGGTAGGCGAATCAGACCACATCCGTTCAGCGTTCTTACACCCAACCGCGGAAGCTGAAGAATGTCGGTTCTCCAGAGCTACGGCCCCACCCGCCGCCGCATGCTGACGCCCTATTTGCTGATCTGGGTCGTCGCTGCCGCGCTCGCAACGGGATATTTGGCGCTTCTCGGCGTGAAGCCTGAATTTTTTGCGCGATCGGGCAACACCGCTGACCTGGCGCAGCAAATCGTGCAGACCAAGCGCGACGTGACGCGTGCGGTCGCCGATCTCGATCCGTTGCGCCGTACGGTCGGCGAAATGAAGGCCGACGTCACCAACTTGCAATATGCCGCCAAGGAGAATGCAGCGCATGACGCGGCGCTCGATGAGCGCGTGAGCGCTCTCGAGACCTCCTCGCCGAAGCGGCCGGAGGTTGCGCGCATCGGCGAAGCGACGACCGACAGCGCCCAAGTTCCCGCCGCCGCTCCGCCCGCCCCATTGAAAGACCCGCGCAAGGCCGCCGCCAAGGCGCCTAAGCCTGCAGCCGTGGTCGCGCCGCTGTCGAACGCGGCGAAGAATGCCCGAATGATCAACGGCGCCTCCAAGCCGGCGCCTGCTCCCTCCGAGACCGGGAGCATCGAGCATGCCGCCAAGTCCGCCGCCTCCGCCAAGCAGGCGAGCGCTGCCGCAAAAGCTGTCGTCGCCAAGGCTCCGGCCGCCGCACCCAAGCCCGGGGCTGTCGGCATCGTGCTGGCGACGGGACCGTCCGTCGACGCGCTTAAGCTCAACTGGACGATCCTCAACGACCGCCACGGTGACGCGGTGAAGGGCCTGAAGCCGCACTACACCGTGTCAGGCCCGGCCAACAATCGCGTCTACAGCCTCGTGGCGGGTCCGGTTGCATCGGCTGAGCAGGCCAAGAGCCTGTGCCAGACGATGGAGCAGAAGGGCCTCACATGCTCGGTCAGCGCCTATCGCGGCAGTGCGCTCTAACGGCAGGCACGCGACTACAGGCCGGCGGCTCCGAACGTGTTGCACGCTTCGACATCGCCGCCGTTGGCGCCGGTCAGGAACCAGCGCGTGCGCTGCTCTGACGTGCCGTGCAATGCGAGCGAGGAACGTTCCGCCATCGTCGCACCCAGCATCGTGTCGTCGCCGATGGTCGCGAGCGCGGCCAGCACCTGACCGCGGAAGTTCGCGCTGCCGGTCCAGGCGTCGCTCGCGTGCATCCAGATCCCGGCATAGCAGTCGGCTTCGAGCTCGAAGCGGCGCATCAGGTCGATCCGCTGTCTGGGAAAGTGGGTCAGCATGGCACTGAGCGCCGTGAAGCGGCCGTGGATGTTCTGGATGTGGTGACCGAACTCGTGCCCGATGAGAAAGGTGATGCCGGCATCGCCCTGTGGGCCGAACTTGGCCAAGAGTTTTGTAGCAGCACCCGTGCCGACAAAGACGGTGCGATTGCCGCTGCAGTAGGCCGGGCCGTCGCCCGTATAGAGCCCGTAGCAGTTGTCGGGTTGGAGATGGCCGACGAAGCGCAGCGTGACGCTCGAGATATCGACCGCTTCGGACTTCTCGAGCCGCTGCCACGTGAGGATTGAATCTTCCAAGGCGCGAGACACGATAGCGCGCAAGCGCAGGTCAGGCGGCGGCGTGCCGCCTTCGCTCGACATGGTGCCGGGAGCAACGGGGACCGCGTCCGATTGCGCCGGATAAATTGGCTCTGCTGCAAAGGAGCAAAGCGCCGGCACGAGCACGAGCGCAGCGGCCAGACCTGCGCTGGCGATGATCGTCGTGTGCCTGCTCATGGAGCCCATCTCCCGGCTTTGCGATCGCTGCTTTCTTGCCTCTTCCCGCTCTAACGTCCTTCCACGCAACGCCCGGCGCTAGGGGCTGCTGACAGCGAACGTATCGCAATCCTTGATATTGCCGCTCTCGAGGCCGGCGCGGAACCACTTCACGCGCTGGGCGGACGTTCCGTGCGTAAAGGCATCGGGCACGACGCGGCCCTGCGTCCTTTTCTGGATCATATCGTCGCCGATCTGGCTCGCCGCGTTCAACCCGTCCTCTACGTCGCCCGGCTGCAGCCGCTTCTTCACCTGGTCGTTGAGGTTCGCCCAGACACCGGCAAAGCAGTCAGCCTGGAGTTCCATGCGCACCTGCAGCGCGTTCTGGTCACTCTCGTCGGCGTGCTCCTTCAATTCCTGCACCTTGTCGGCGACGCCCAGAAGCTTCTGCACGTGATGCCCGACCTCGTGCGCGATGACGTAGGCCTGCGCGAAATCGCCGGGCGCATGGAAGCGGTTCTTCAGCTGATCGTAGAAGCTCAGATCGATGTAGACCTTGCGATCGAGCGGGCAGTAGAACGGCCCCATGGCGGAAACGCCGGTCCCGCACGCCGTGCGCGTGGGCTGGTCGAACAGCACGATCGAGGGTTCGGTGTAGCGCTTGCCGAGCCCGGCGAAGACCTGCTTCCAGGTATCTTCGGTGTCGGCCAGCACTTGCGAGACGAACCGCTTCTTGTCGTCCTCGTTGTTGACGGCAGCGCCGCCCGGAAGCCCGGGGATGTCCGGTGATCCCGTACGATTTGCCTGACGGCCGGGCACGTTCTCCGAGTTCGGCATTTGCGGCACGTCTGGGAAGCCACCCTCGCTCAACAGCTCGAGCGGATTGATGCCGACCGCCCAGAGGACAAGGCCGATCACGATGATCGTGCCGATGCTGCCGCCCGTCAGCGGGATCTGGATGACGCGCCCGTCAGGGCCGCCGCCGCTGCCGGGAAAACGGAACGACGGTCCACCTTGACCGCGCCGGTCCTCGACATTCTGGCTCTCGCGATCGTCGTCTCCGTAACGCATGGCGTCGGCTCCCGCAGGGGTTGTTGGCGGCGCCTCCAGCGCACGTGAGCTGGGCGTCGCGGAGCCATTGTGCCCAGGGAGCGCAAGCGGTGACAAGTGGCCGTTGAGCTTTGCCCTCGCGCGGCCTTAGGGTGCGGACTTGGCCGGCTCGGGCGGGGCCAGCGCGCGTTGCGCGGCTTCCGGCACCTGCTGTTTGGGCTTGGCCCGGGTTTTCAACAAGCTCCGGACGCCGCGCGCGGCAGCGACCGTGCCCTCGTTCACGTAGGCCTCATGGTTGCGCTCGATCTCCTTGAGATCGTAGCCGTAGTTGACCATGAGCCCGTAGCTTTCGCGCAGTCCCTTGGGCGAAATATCCGCCATCCAGTTGAGGCGCTCCAGCCGCGCGCCGTTGCCGAGATGGAACCGCGCCACCGGATCAATCGAGCGGCCGGAGTTGTCCTTGGCCTCCAGGAAATAGTGCGCGGCGAGCGCCAGCATCTTGGCCTTTGCGTCGGCCGCTTCCGGGGTGTCCGCTGCGAGCAGGGGATCGGACCGCTGCGCAGTGGTGAACGCCGCGATCGCATCGGCGGCGCCCTGGTCGGTGTCGCGCGCCGCGGCCAGGCCCTTGAGCCACGCTGCAAAGCGCGGCACCGGGGACAGCGTCACAAAGGTCTTGAGGCTCGGCACCTCGCGTGCGAGCTCCTCCACCACCTGCTTGATGAGGAAGTTGCCGAAGGTGATGCCTTTCAGCCCTTCCTGGCAGTTGGAGATCGAATAGAACACGGCCGTCGTCGGCGGCTTGCCGGCGGGCTCCCCGTGCGGCTCCTCCAGAACGTCGCCGATCGCGTCCGGCATCGTGCGCAACAGCGCGACCTCGACGAACACCAGCGGCTCGTCGATCAGCGAAGGATGGAAAAAGGCAAAGCAGCGTCGGTCCGTGGGATCGAGGCGCCTTCGCAGATCGTCCCACCCCTGGATCTTGTGCACGGCCTCATAGCGAATGATCTTTTCCAGGATGGCCGCGCTTGTGCGCCACTCGATGCGCAGCAGCACGAGGAAGCCGCGGTTGAACCAGGTGTAGAACAGGCGCTTCAAGTCCGCGTCGACGGCGGCGAGTGCGGGATCGTCGAGACCGATGCGCAGCAAGTCGCGGCGCATGGCGACGATCTCGATGGTGGCTCCGGGCGCGAGATTGAGCCGGCGGAAGAATTCCAGCCGCGGGCTGTCGAGCGCCGCCTCGAGTCCGGCGACTGTCGTGTCGGATGCTTCATCGAGATAGGCTTGTGCCGCCGCCGCAACCTCTTCGGGATCGGGGCGGAGCTCGGTTGCAAGAAAGCGGAAGAATTTCTCCTGGCCCTCGGCGCCAAGATGCGCGTAGCGGTCAAGCACTTCGCGTGCGATCGCAACGCCAGAGGCTTCGCCGCGCCCGGAAATGAGCGCGCGCGCAAGCTCCTCGATATCCTCCTCGGCGCCGGTGCCAAACAGCGATCGCGGCAGCAAGGCGCGCCCTTGCTCGGCGACGGAGCTTAGCAACTGCTGAAAAAACGTGACGTTCACGTAGCTGGTCCTTCCTCGATCTCGGCTTTAGGTCCGATTCCTGCCCAACGTTACCCTAGCAAGGCACTGCGGCAGCACTGCGCGGCGCGCAGATGAACCTTGCACTGGCGGCAACCGTCAGGCTTTGCCCGAGAGCGCAATCCCCTCGTAGGTGAGGACGCGGCGCGACGCCGTCCAGGGGTCGGCCAGCAGCCGGAACTCCGCGTAGTGCGGCAGCTCCCGGTGAGCCATGTAGGCCGCTTCGTCGTCATAGATCTGATACAAAAGGAAGGCCGTCGGCTCGACCGGATCAAGGCAGACATCATAACGCTGGCACCCCGGCTCGCGCTCCAGGCACGTCCGCGAGTAGCCGACCAGGGTGGCGCGCATATCGTCCTCTCGGCCGCGCTTGGCCTCCAGGAATACGACGACAACGTGCATGACGCTCTCCGATGCAGCGGATGCGCTTCACTAAACATCCAAACGCAACATTCGTAACGCGCCGTGCCGCTTATCGGCTCACGCCTCTGTCGAATTTGCGTTAACCCTTTGTAAACCCGTTCCATTCACATTGCATTAACCATCGGAAACCCAGGTGGCTCATGCAGCCCTTAGCCGACGCCCCTCGCCTCACCTCCAGCCTCGTCGAGGCCCAGAACGACACCGGCCGCACCGCGTTCTGTGGGCCGTACGTGTTGTCGGCCATTACCGGTTACCCGATCAGCAAGATCGAGGAACTGATCCGCTTTGAGCGGGGTACGCAGCGCAAGACGGTTGTGAAGGGGACGGGCAGCGACGAGGTTGCAGCCGCGCTCGCCCAGTTCGGCTACGACATGACTCTCACCGAAAGCTTCATGAGCCGCGAGCGCAAGGAGCGTCCGACGCTGCTCACCTGGATGCAGAAGCCGCGCAACGTTTGGGCGCACTACATCCTTGCCGTGCACAAGGGCAAGGAAGGGCATTGGATACTCGTGAAGGGCGTCAAGATGTGTGACACCTTCACGGAAGGCCGCTGGACCTTCGTGGTAGACGGGCCGCATCGCGGCGCGCGCATCATGGAAGTCTTCCAGGTGCGCAAGTCGCTCGGTATTTGAAAGCGCGCGTTAAGCCGCCGTTCAAACGCTCGCACCTAGCTTGTCGCTATGCGCATCTTGACCGGACTATTCGCAACTGTGGTTTTGACGCTGCTCGCCCTCGCGGCACCGGCTGCGGCGGACGATGCCGGCACCATCAAGGCCTGTCTCAAGACCGAGCATGACGCCAACCGGGGCGGCCGCGACTGCATTGGCCGCGTCTCCGATCCGTGCCTGCAGCAGCCGGACAAGGGTTCGACCTCGAGCATGGCGGAATGCGTCGATACCGAAACGAAAATCTGGGACGACCTGCTCAACGCGGACTATCAGCGCCTGCTCGGCTCGCTCGAGGGCACGGCGGCTGCCAGCGTGCGCGAGGCTCAGCGCGCCTGGATCGCGCTGCGCGATGCCGACTGCAAGGTGCCCTATGACATCTTCGACGGCGGATCGATGTCGCGGCTCGATGGCGCAAGCTGCGTGCTCGATCACACAGCGACCAGGGATCTGCGATTGCGCGCCTGGTATGACATGGCGCATCCCGAAGAGGTCTTGAGCCGCTAGCCGCGCTTGCGCTTCTCGCGGCCGGCCGATTGCCAAGCGGCGGTCAGTCCTTGGCGCGCTCCACGTAAGACCCGTCGACCGTCATGATGACGACGCGCGTGCCGGCGCCGATGTGCGGCGGCACCATGATGCGGGCGCCGTTCGACAGCTTCGCCGGCTTGTAGGACGACGACGCCGTCTGGCCCTTCACAACCGGGTCGGCCTCGACGATCTCCAAGGTGACGCGTGCGGGCAGCTCGATCGCGACCGGGTTGGCCTCGTGCAGCGACACCGAGCACATCATGCCTTCCTGCAGCCACTGGGCCTGGTCGCCCATCACGTCCTTGGAAACGGTGATCTGCTCGAAGTTTTCCGGGTGCATGAAGGTGTAGCCGTGGTCGTCCTCGAACAGGTAGCTGTAGTCCTTCTCGTCGAGGTAGGCGCGTTCCACCTGGTCGGTCGTGCGGTAACGCTCGGTCACCTTCACGCCGTCGGCGATGCGCCGCATCTCGAGATGGGTCACGGGCGTGCCCTTGCCGGGGTGGATGTTCTCGGCATGAATGACGACGGCGAGCTTGCCGTCGAGATCGAGAACGTTGCCCTTGCGCACCGATGAGGCGATGACTTTTGGCACTTTGCAGTCTCCATAGCGGCGGCGGCCGGGGCCTGATCCCGAAGCGGGTCGCAGGGCTGCCTGTAGCGGGGATTCGGGCGTCTCATAGCCTGTCCGCGGCTGAAGGCCAAGGCGGATCGCGATCACTCTCGCGACAAGCGGTCAGTGCACGGCGGCGGCGGAATGGTCTAGATGGCTGGCATGACCGATGACACGCCCTGGTGGGATCGCTCGCGCCACGCCGACCGCAGGCCGTTCCTGGAAGCGCGCGGGCGCATAAAGTCGGCGATCCGGGCGTGGTTCGAGGGCCAAGGTTTCACTGAGGTCGATACGGGCTCTCTGCAGGTTTCGCCCGGCAACGAGGCTCACCTGCACGCCTTCAAGACCGAGCTGACTGGGACAGACGCCCACAGCGCAGCGCTCTACTTGCGCACCTCGCCCGAGTTCGCCTGCAAGAAGCTGCTTGCGGCGGGAGAGACGCGCATCTTCACGTTCGCGCCGTCGTTTCGCAATCGCGAGCGTGGTGCGCTGCACGCGCCCGAGTTCACGCTCGTCGAGTGGTACCGGGCCGAGGCACCCTACGAAGTCGTGATGGAGGACGCCGCGGCGATTTTAAAGCTTGCGGCGGAGACCGCCGACAATCGCTTCGTGTCGTTTCGCGGCGTGACCGCCAACCCGCGCGTTCCGCCCGAGCGCTTGACGGTGGCGGAAGCGTTCAGCCGTTACGCCGGCATCGACCTCCTGGCGACGGTGGCCGCCGGCTCGAACGACCGCGATCGCTTCGCGGTGCAGGCAGAGCGCGCCGGCGTAACGGTCCGCGCCGACGATACCTGGTCCGACATCTTCGCCAAGGTGCTGACCGCCTTGATCGAGCCGAAGCTGGGGAACGGCCGCGCGACGTTGCTCACCGAATACCCCGCGAGCGAGGCGGCGCTGGCGACGCCGCTCGCACGCGATCCGCGCCTGGCCGAGCGTTTCGAGCTCTACTGTTGCGGGGTGGAGCTCGCCAACGGGTTTGGCGAGCTGACGGATGCGCGCGAGCAGCGCCGCCGCCTCGAAGCAGAGATGGACACCAAGGAAGTCCGTTACGGCGAGCGCTATCCGCTGGATGAGGATTTTCTCGCTGCCCTCGCCGTGATGCCGCCGGCGTCGGGATGCGCTCTGGGGTTCGACCGTCTCGTCATGCTCGCTGCAGGCGCGAACTCACATCGATCAGGTATTATGGACGCCGCCGCCCGGAAGCGATTGACGCGGCATCTGGACATTGAAAAGCGAACGGCCATATTTGTTGCCATGGCACGCCTTCGTGACATCAAGCTGACCGAGAAGCAGTTCGCGCAGATCGCGCGCGCTCTCGCTGAGCCGCGCCGCTACCAGATGCTGGAGCAGATTGGCGGCGCCAAGTGTGGCCTCGCTTGCGCGGCGCTGCTCGATTCGCACGAGGTGAGCGCCGCGACGCTCTCCCATCACCTGAAGGAGCTGGAGACTGCGGGCCTCATCGAGGTCACGCGCAACGGCAAATGCATGAGCATGACGCTCAACCGCGAAGTGCTGAATGCCTACTTGTCGCGTCTTTCCAGCCTTTAAGCGCCCGCCGCCATTTCGCTGACCAGTTTGTCGCAGCGGGGGTGCCCCTTGTACCCAACTCGCCCAACACTTAGATGACCATCGAAGTTAGACGATTATCTAATTATCGAATCGATGGGAGAACATCATGGGCAAGCTACAGGGTAAGGTCGCGATCGTAACGGGCGCATCCAAGGGCATCGGCGCCGGCATCGCCAAGGCATTGGCGGCCGAAGGCGCGTCCGTCGTCGTCAACTATGCTTCGAGCCGCGAAGGCGCGGATCGGGTCGTGGCCGATATCGGAAAGCTGGCGGGAAAAGCCGTCGCGGTCCAGGCCGACGTCGCTAAGGAAGCCGACCTCAAGGCACTTTTCGAGACGACGAAGAAGACCTTCGGCAAGCTCGATGTGCTGGTCAACAACGCGGGCGTATTCAACTTCTTTCCGATCGAGGGCGTGACCGAGGCCGAGTTCCACCGCCAGTTCAATACCAACGTGCTTGGGCCCACGCTCGCTGCGCGCGAGGCCGTGAAATACTTCGGCCCCGACGGCGGCTCGATCATCAATGTCAGCTCGGTCGTTGCCTATAACGCGCCGGCTGGTTCCGTCGTCTACGCGGCGACCAAGGCAGCGCTGGACGCGGTTACGCAAGTGCTCGCGACCGAGCTTGGCCCGCGAAAGATTCGCGTCAACTCGTTGAACCCCGGCGGCGTCGAGACCGAGGGCACGCACACGGCGGGCGTGATCGGCAGCGATTTTGAAAAGGAGATCGTCCGGCGCACGTCGCTGGGCCGGATCGGCCAACCCGACGACATCGCCAAGGTTGCGGTGTTCCTCGCCTCCAACGATTCAAGCTGGATCACGGGTGAGCGCATCACCGCGTCCGGTGGCTACCGCTGAGACCTTTCGTGTTGGTTTGCTGAACGGACAATTTCGGCGGCGCTTCGGCGTCGCCGATTACGTTTAGGCAACGCTGCTTCAGATTTTCGCGTAGGCCCCGGCCGGACGGCAGGTTGCACGCGCGATGTAATGATTGGGATGGGCGACTGCCCATTTGGCGCCTTCGATTTGCGACGCCATCGCACAGGCCATGATGGTCGTCCCCTGCTCGAGCGGAATGGGCGCCAGCTCATGGCAGGACGCGCCCTGGACGATGGAGCAAACGCTGAAAACGAGCTGGAGCACGGTCGCTACTCCTGAGTTCACCCAGACCAAAATTTCCCGGCCGCCGTGTGAACTCCTTGCCGGCGCCGCGAGTTCCTTGGACGGAGTAAACGAAATCCTCGCCCCCGTTGCTGCAGGCGCTCCGTCTACGGATTGGTAAGGCAGGCCCCGTAAAGAAAGCAGAGGCGGGAAAGAGAAAATTGGAGGTAGCGATGGCCTTCGCGTATCACGAGCCCACCGACGCCGACTTTGCTGCGCACGTCGAGACGTACCGCGCGTTCGTAAAATACGCTGCGATCTTCGCAGCCCACGTGCTCGTCGTCCTGGCGCTGCTGGCGTATTTCCTGACATAAAAAAGCGGTCGTCAGTGCGCGCGCTCAAGCACAAATGCAGACCGCAATTTGCGAGCGGTCAGGTTCTCAATCTCAATACGAGAGCCCGCCAAAACGGAAGTTGATACCCGCGCGCACCAGCGACCCGTCGGTCTCGAGCTTCCACGTATCGAGCCCGCCAACGGTTGTCGTGATCGTCGTGCTGCCGAGGTCGTAATAGAGATATTCGATCTTCGCGGTCCAATTGCCGCCCATCTCCGCTTCGAGCCCGCCGCCGATCGTCCAGCCGTTGCGGAACGACGAGGAGGATCCCTGCACCGTCGGCGTGCCGCAGGCGAGCAAGGCACTGCAGGCGCCGTAGATGGAGACGTCGGTGTCGGCGCCGAAATAGCCGCCGGTGACATACAGCAGATAGGAATTGACGATGACGCCGAGCCGGCCGCGCGCGGTCAGGTAGAAGCCGGTGTCGGTGTTGGTCGAGGTGTCGTAGCCGAGCGGGATGTAGGAGGTCGTCGCGTTGCCGCCGAGACCGAGGTAGCCCAAATCGCCTTCAAGCCCGTAGAGCACCGGCCCGGTGCGCCAGTTGTAGCCGAGCTGGGCGCCGGCGACGACGCCGCTGGGCGCGGCGGTCCAATAGTCGCTGATGGTATTGACGCCGCCGGTATCGGTAGCGGTGGTGTCGGCCCACGCGCCGCCGAGATGCAGGCCGCCGTAGAAACCGAGCCAGCTGAACGGCGCGATCGGCGCGGCATAGGGCTGCGCGTATGGCCGGTCATAGCCATCGCTGCGGGCCGGAGCGCTCACGCCGACGCTGACGCTACTCAACATGAGAACGATCAACAGACGACGCATCGACGCCTCCCCTCATCGCAACAACCGCAACCAGACCTCCCTACAGCCCCGGAGTTGCCGCGGCGACGCTGAAAGCCGCGTCGTCCCCACTATCAACAGGGCAGCGCCTAACGTTCGGAGGCCGTGCTAGTAGGTTGTGAAATGTGGAACAGGAGAGCCGAGGATCGATGACGGCGTTCAGGCGAACGTTGCGGAGTTCCAGCGATCTCGCGGACGCGGGGTTGATTACCCCTGAGCGCGTCGCTGAGATCGCAGCCGTCGAGGCGCGCTACGCAGTCGCTGTCACGCCCGCGATTGCCGAGCTGATCGATGCCAGTGATGCGGACGATCCTATCGCGCGCCAGTTCATTCCCGACCCGCGCGAGTTCGAGCATCATCCCGACGAGCGGGCCGATCCGATCGGCGACGATATCAAGAGCCCGGTGCCGGGCCTCGTGCACCGCTATGCCGATCGCGTGCTGTTGAAGCTCGTCTCCGCCTGCCCGGTTTATTGCCGCTTCTGCTTTCGCCGCGAAACGGTTGGTCCGGGCAAGGCCGCCGGCCTGTCGGACGCGGAGTTGGCTGCAGCGATCTCCTACATCGCGGTGCGGCCGGCGATCTGGGAGGTGATCCTCACCGGCGGCGATCCCCTGATACTCGCCCCGCGCCGGGTTGCAGAGGCGACGGCGGCACTTGCCTCAATCCCCCACGTCAAGATCCTGCGTTGGCACACGCGCGTACCCGTCGCGGCGCCGGAGCGCGTGACTGGCGAGCTTGTATCCGCGCTCACCGCGTCCAACCGGACGGTCTACGTGGCGCTGCACGCCAACCACCCGCGCGAGATGACGGCGGCGGCGCGCTCGGCCTGCGCGCGTCTCATCGACGCCGGCATCGCCATGGTGAGCCAGACCGTGCTGCTGCGCGGCGTCAACGATGACGTGGATACGCTCGAGGCATTGATGCGCGCGTTCGTCGAGGCGCGGGTGAAACCCTATTATCTTCATCACGGCGATCTGGCACCTGGCACCGCGCACCTGCGCACGACGATTGCCGAGGGGCAGGCGTTGATGCGCGCTTTGCGTCGGCGGCTCTCGGGCCTGGCGCTGCCGACGTACGTGCTCGATATTCCCGGAGCTCACGGCAAGGTCCCGGTCGGACCGCAATATCTGATGGGACACAGCGCCAGCTACGAGATCGAGGATCCGCAAGGGCGCAAACACGCTTACACCGACTGCTGCGGCGAGGCTCTCATCCCATGAACGCGATCTTGTAGATGAACAGCCCCAGTACGGTCGCGGAGACGCCGCCAATCACGGCACGATGGTATCCGAACATTTGGCCAATCAGGGCCGCAGCGAGCACGAGCGCAGTTGCCAGCGCAGAGCCGACGTAGGGCAAGATATCCGCGATCTGCAGGCTCGCTCCGTGCACATACTGCAGCCGGAAGACCTCGGCGAGACAGCGCACGACGATCAGAATCAAAATGCCGATGCCGACCTGCGCCAGCCGGTGTGGAGGGACTTTGGACATGGCCTGGCGCTCTCTGCCGCTTGCACGGGCGTTTGACCTGGGTCAGACTGGCGCACACCAAACAACAGTCCGCGCAACTGCGCCAGGGACGCCGTCGTATCAGGGGAGAAGACGCATGAACGAGCAGGTCCAACGCGGAACGTTTTTTGGCGCGTGTCCGCACGACTGCCCCGACACGTGCGCCATGGTCTACGAGGTCGATGACGGAAAGCTCGTCAACGTCAAGGGCAACAAGGACCACCCCATCACGCGCGGCACCCTGTGCGTGAAGCTGAAGGATTTCCACGACCACCACGCCAATCCCGACCGCCTCATGTATCCGCTGCGCCGCGTCGGCCCCAAGGGCTCGGGGCCCAACGGCGGCAATACATTCGAGCGCATCACCTGGGATGAGGCGATCTCCGAGATCGGCAAGCGCTGGCGCGAGATCATCGCCACGTACGGCGCGCAGGCAATCATGCCGCAAAGCTATCTCGGCAACATGGGTCTCGTGCAGGGCATCAACTCGGGCGACCCGTTCTTCAATCGGCTGGGCACCACCGTCAACGAGAAGACCTATTGCACGTCGGGCTCCTCGACCGCCTGGCTGCTGACGCATGGTCCCACAGGCGGCGTCGATCCGGAAAGCTTCGTCCACTGCAAGTATATCGTGATCTGGGCGTGCAACTCGATCTCGACCAACCTGCACCACTGGCCGTTCGTGCTCGAAGCGCAGAAGCGCGGCGCCAAGGTCGTCGTGATCGATTCCTATAAGTCGCGCACAGCGAAGGCCGGCGATTGGCACATCTGTCCCAAGCCCGGCACCGACGGGGCGCTCGCTCTCGCAATCATCAACTCGATGGCCGAGCAGGGCCTCGTCGATCAGGACTACGTCGACAAGCACGCCTACGGCTGGCCGGAGCTGAAAGCGCGCGCCGCCGAATTCACGCTCGAGTATGCCGAGCAGGTGACCGGCGTTAAGGCCACCGACATCGCCAAGTTCGCGCGCGAGTTCGCCACCTCGCAGCCGTCCGCGATCCGCATCGGCGTCGCGATCGAGCGCTCGGCCGGCGGCGCGCAGGCGGCTCGTGCAGTCTACGCCATCCCCGCGGTCGCAGGCTCATGGCGCCACGTCGGCGGTGGCATGTTGCAGCTCCCGTTGTGGGACTTCCCCGTCGACTGGGTGAAAGCCGCGCGGCCCGACTGGATCAAGCCCGGCACGCGCGTGGTCAACAACCTGAGGCTCGGCCAGGCGCTGAACGGCGAAATGAAGCTCGATCCGCCGATCAAGAGCATGTTCGTGTTCTGCACCAATCCCGTCAGCCAGTCGCCCGAGACCAACAAGATCGTCGAGGGCCTGAAGCGCGAGGACCTGTTCACGGTCGTCGCGGAGCACTTCATCACCGACACGGCGAAGTACGCCGACATCATCCTCCCCTCCGCCATGGCGGGCGAGGCCGAGGACATGATGTGGTCGTGGGGGCACTTCTACTTCACGTACAATGAGAAGGCGGTCGAGCCTCCGGGCGAATGCAGGCCGACGAGCGAGATGTGGCGCCTGCTCGCCAAGGAGATGGGCTTCGACGATCCCGTCTTCAAAATGACCGACAGCGAGTTGTGCGGTGCCTACATCAACTGGGCCGACCCGAAGATGGGCGGCATCGACATGGAGTATTTCAAGGAGCACGGCTACTACCGCATCGATGTCGGCGCGGTCGACACGCGCACCCCGCACGCCGAAGGCAAGTTCCCAACGCCGTCCGGCAAGGTGGAGCTGCTCTTGAACGACGCCAAGAACTTCGTCGCTCCGCCGTTCCGTGCCATGTACGAGGGCGAGCAGGATGGCTCTCCGATCGACCCGCTGCCCGGCTACGTGCCAGTGCGCGAGTCGCCGGAGACCAACCCGGATCTGGCGAAGGTCTATCCGCTCAACATCATCTCGCCCAAGAGCCACGGGTTCCTCAACTCGTGCTACGCGAACGAGCCGCACAAGATCAGGGGCCAAGGCGAGCAGTTCGTTATCATCTCGCCCGCCGACGCCGCCACGCGAAACATACGCGAGGGCGATCCGGTGCGCGTGCAGAACGCGCGCGGCGACTTCGAGGGCGTGGCGCGCGTCAGCGACGACGTCAATCCTGGCATCGTGGTCGCGACGCTCGGGTACTGGCGCTCGCTCAACCGGTCGGACGGCTCGGTGAACTCGATCTCGTCGGACGCGTGGTCGGGGCTCGGCCGCGCGCCTACCTTCTCCGACAATCTGGTCGAGGTCACGCGCGTCAACTAAGCGGGACGATTGCCGCCCGCGGAGCGAGGCCTGCGCTTGACCGCGCGAGCGCCGGCTGGGAAAACACCCCGGCCGGTGAAGCGCGCGGACTCGCTTAAGTTTCGTATCAGCCGCGCAAGGATCGATGGATGAGCGCGGTCGAGACCGCCCTGGTGGGCGACATCGGGGCGACGAATGCCCGCTTTGCGATTGTCGGCCCCGACGGCGCACTGGTGCTTTCGCGCGTGCTCCTGTGCGAGGACTATCCGGGCATCTCGCAGGCGATCGCCGCCTACCTCGCCGATACGAACGGCGCCCGGCCGGTGCGCGGCGTGCTGGCGATCGCCGCCTCGCCGACCGGCGATACGGTCGCGATGACCAATCACCCTTGGACGTTCTCGATCGCCGGGCTGCAGGCTGAACTCGGCATGCGCGATTTGCGCGTGGTCAACGATTTCCTCGCGACCGCGGCGGCCGTCCCTTACCTCGCCCAGGATGAGCGCGTGCAGGTCGGTGGCGGCGCGCCGGCTCCGAATGCGCCGATCGGCATCATCGGGCCCGGAACAGGCCTGGGCGTCAGCACGCTCGTGCCGGGTCCAAACGGTCCAATCGCCGTGCCGGGCGAAGGCGGGCACGTGACGATGCCCGCCGCCGACGATCGCGAGGCGGCCGTGCTCGCGCTGATGCGCGGGCGCTACGATCACGTCTCGGCCGAGCGCGTGCTTTCGGGCCCGGGGCTCGTCAATCTGTACAATACGCTGTGCGAGCTGTCGCACGTTGCTGCCGCCCCGCTGACGGCCGCGCAGATCAGCGATCCTCACACTGGTGAAGAGGATGCGCGCGCGCGGGAGGCGACGCAGATGTTTTGCGCCATGCTGGGCACGGTTGCGGGAAATCTCGCGCTGACGCTGGGAGCGCATGGCGGTATCTATCTCGCTGGCGGCATCGTGCCCAAGCTCGGCTCAGCATTCGCCAAGTCGCGGTTTCGCGAGCGCTTCGAGGCCAAGGGCCGGTTCAACACCTATCTCGCTCAAATCCCGACATACGTGATCATGCGGCCCTTGGCGGCATTGCTTGGAGCCGCAAACCTGCTCAGTCAGGATGGGTGACGAGTATGGATGACCATTTCTGGCCATCGATCTATCCGGCGATTGCAATCGGCCTGCTGCTGGGGCTCACGTACGGCGGTGTGAGGCTTGCGAGCGCCGGCACGCTTGGCGGGCTGATCGGCGGCGCGGGGGCGTATTACCTGGCCGCTGCCATCGGCCTCGACGACGGGATCGCAGCGCTGGCGCTGCTCGTTGCCTGCTCTTCGGTTGGCGCCTATGCGGTCATCCTGCTCAGCAAACGTTTGCAGAGCAAAGCCTGATCCTGCTGCGGCCGTCGCGCACTACTTATGACGTGCTTTGTAGGCCCGCACTTGCTCCTTGGAGGCTTCTCCCGCCGCAGCCAGCTCGTTGAGGCAGCGCTCTGAGAAGTGGTCTTGCGCCTTGTCCATGCAGCGGCGGAGCTCCTTGCTTCCGACCTCGTAGGCGCTGCAGTAGGCAAAGTATTCGTCGCGGCAGGCGTCTTTCACACGTTGCGTGACGGCTGCGTGCGCTTCAATCGTCGATGCGAGGAGCGCAAGCGTCAACACCAGCGCAGTCGAAGTCCCAGTCATTCGCTGTCTCCGTTAGGCTATTGCACCACGGTGGTTGTGGCCGCGGGCATCGGGCCCGGGGTGTGCAATCCCATGCGCTCGCCAAAGAAGACGAACACGCACGTCAGGACGAACAGCAGCGTCAGCGCCAGTGCAAACGGTGCTGTGCGATCCTTGACTGGGCGTACCACCACTCGCTTCTCGACCCTGCCGTTCTCTGGCTCGATCAGGATCTGGTCCTCGCTTACAGCCGCCATATCTGCCTCCTATTGCCTGAACTTTAAAGTGCTCGGCGCGCACGTTGATCCACGGCGTCAACTCGCCGTCGATCGGGTTCGTTCCCGGCGCGGTGTGGGATCAGGAAGCGTTATGCGGCGCGTGCAGGCCTGCTCGCGGCCGCCGGCTACTTCGTCTGAGGGACGTCGCTATAGGGCTCTTTGCCCTCGACGAAGGGACGGATCTTGCGCCACAGCCGATGATACTCGTTGGCGAGACGGCGCTGCTCGTCGATCTCGTCGGTGAGGCGCGACGCCTTAAGCAGCTGCTCAAGCTCGCGTTGCGCGCTTTCCACTTGGTCCTTGGTCATGCCGGCCTCGAATCGCGGAGACGAGCCTCAGCTGATATACGCCAGGCGATACCGTATTGCGATGCAATGTGAAAATGCGTCGGCTGCCGCCCGCGTTCCAAAGCGGGATGCTCGCGCAGGGTTGAACGCGGCCTGCTGCGCCGATCCGTCGGGACATTCAGCCCCAGGAACCAAAGCGCGACCGGTCCGTTCGATCCGCGCACCTACGTCGTGCCCGAGGAAAACGCTCGGTACGTTACAACAGGAGAAGTCTATGAAATTTCTTCCAAAGGTCGCATTGATCGCTTTCGGCGCCCTCGGATTGGCCGCCACCAGCGCGTCGGCCGCAGTCGTTTGCAACGACGAGGGCGATTGCTGGCACGTTCGGGGCAAGGTCGACTACAAGCCCGAGTTCCGCCTCCATGTTCACCCCGACAGCTGGAAGTGGGGTCACAAGGATCACTACAAGTGGCATGAGCATGACGGCCGCGGCTATTGGCGCGGCGGTGTCTGGATCGGTCTGTAGTTTTATCGGTCCTTAGATTTTATCGAGCCGGCCCCGCGAAAGTGGGGCCGGTCCTATTTTTACAGATGCTCGTCCAGCGTGCGCTGGCAGGTTTCGCGCCACCTGTCCTGCGTCATGTGCGTCTGCTCATCCCACGCCGCCATGCAGTTTTCCATCTTCGATCCGGCCGCGCCTTGGCGCGCGCTGCCGCCGCCCGTTTCCGGCGTTACGGCACCTGCGTGTACACGCTTGCGCCCGCCCGCGGTGCCGATTGGTGCCTGGGTGTCGGCCTGAGGCGGCGCGCCCGAGATTTCCGGAGATGGTTCCGTACGGCGCGCGGAATTTCCCGCCTTTGAGTCCGTCGTCCCGGGGATCTCGGTGTCGGTGGCCGGGTTGGTGCGAGCGGAATCGTTACGCTGCGGTGTCACCGTTTCGCTCGGTGAGGCGCCGGGCGCGGCGGCTGGCGAGGACGGTCGCAGGGGTGCGCCAGGCGAAAGCGTTCTCCCCGCGCCGTAGCCTCCGCCTGTAGCCGAAGGGGAGCCGCCATCGGCACCCGCGCCCGCCCCACCAGACGAACTCGGCGAGCGAATAGGCCGGGAACATCATGGCGGCAATTGCGACGCTGCCCGCAAGCTTGGCGAACCGATGAATGGCGATCATGGCGTGCTCCTTGGCGCGGCCAACTCGGCGCGTGTTAGTCAAGTCCCCGCGATACAACGCAAATTCCCCGATCATGCTTACCCTCGTGGGAATCAGCGGGACATGCCTCCACGGGAGGATACAGCCGATTTGCAATTTATTCGATCTTGAACGCACCCAGCACAGCCCCACGTAGGTTACGTGGCGAGAAGGTTTAGCGGAGACAAAAATGAAAAAGATGATCGTTGCGGTGGTTGCGTTAGCAGCCATCATTCCTTTCGGGTCGGCGTCCGCGGGTGGCCTGGCCGAAGCCGGTGAGCTGGAGGCCGCGCGCGCGAATGCTCGTGCCGGCGGCCCCGTCAGTGAGCGTGACGCGGAATTGCTGGAACGCTGGGGCTGCACGAGCGGAACCAACAGCTGGGCCTGCCGGCCGCATCACCGGGCCCATCATTATTACCGCGCAGCGCGCCGGCACCACCGCGATTAAAGTCTGTATTGAGCATGCGTCAGCTCGCTTTGCGCTTGCGAGCTGACTTGGGCCGGCGAGCTTTCCGCGCCGGCCCTGCGGAGGATTTAGCACCCGCCTTGGCTGAGCCGCCTTTCATGCTTTGGCGTAGCGCATCCATGAGATCGATGACGTTGCTACGGTCTTGCTTAGGCTCAGGCGCCACGATCGTGTGGCCCGCTGCTTTGCGTTTCACCAGCTTCTTCAGCGCGACCTCGTACTCGTCCTTGAACTTCGAAGGGTCGAAGTGACCGGCCTTGCCGGCGAGGATATGCGAGGCAAGCTCCACCATTTCCTTGTCGACACGCGGGCTCGTGATGTCCCCTAAGTAGGGTTTGGCATCGCGCACCTCGTAATCGTAGCGCAGCGTGGTTCCCAACAGACCCTTCTCGAACGGCTCCAAAGCGATGATGTGCTCGCGGCTCGCCATGACGATACGGGCAAGTGCCACGCGCTCCTCGTCCTTCATCGCGTCGCGGATGACGGCGAACGCCTCTGCGCCGGTTTTGCCGTTTGGCGCTATGTAATAGGGCTTGTCGTAATAGCGCCGGTCGATCTCGGCGGCGGGCACGAACTTCTCGATGTCAATCGTGTGTGTTGCCTCGACCTCGACCGCATCGAGCTCATCAGGTCCGATCTCGACGTACTTGCCTTTGGTGAGCTCATAGCCCCTCGCCTTGTCGTCGCTGTCGACCACCTTGCCGGTGCGCTCGTCGACCATCTGCTGACGCAAGCGATTGCCCGTCTTGCGGTTGATCTGGTGAAAGTGGATCTTGTCGTTCTGGCTGGAGGCTGGATAGAGGACCACAGGACATGTCACGAGAGACAGCTTGAGGTAGCCCTTCCAGTAGGCGCGTATTGCCATGTCGGTGCTCTCGGTGTTGCGGTTAGCCTCATAACGTCCCGCTGAATTACGCCGTTCCAGGCCGACAGGTCGCGCATATTTTGCTAAAATGCCTGCGCACCCCACATGCGATGAGGAACCTCGCCGGGCGCATGCTCGTTCGAGCGCCGGCAACGATCGCGAAAGGCACTACGCATGGATCCCCTCGTCGTCTCCATTCCGCACTCGCTGGGAAAAGAGGAGGCGATCCGCCGGATCAAGGCGGGGCTCGACAAAGCCATGACCGGCGTGCCGCTCCTGAAACTCGATCAGCCGACCTGGACCGACAACCGCATGGCGTTTCGCGCGCACGCGCTTGGCCAGACAGCATCGGGCACGATCGAGATCGAGGATCGCTTCGTGCGGCTGGAGGTGGTTCTTCCTTGGCTGCTCGCCAAGCTCGCCGGCGCCATCAGCCAGAGCGTCAATGCAAAGGGTCGCCTCCTGCTCGAGAAGCGCTGAGCCTCAGGGCTCGGACGTCTGCGTTGTTGCCGAATCACTTGCGCTCTTGTTGCGGCGCGACGTTGAATGCAGCACCTCAAATTCCACAAACTAGCCTCGCGCCACGGAACGAAGCGGACCTCGCGGTGTTCTTTCAGCCAGTAACCCCTGCTGAAGGAAACGACCAAGATGAAATGGATTTTAAGCTTCGTACTGGCGACGACGTTTGGCTTCGCTGCCCTGGCCGACACAGCAACGATGAGCAGCGTGCCTGGCCACAGCATGACGGTCACGAACTGGTACAAGCAGAACGTCTACGATCCCTCCGACAACAAGATCGGCGACGTCAAGGACGTGCTGGTTACGCAGGATGGCAACGTCTCGGCGCTGATCGTGAGCGTCGGCGGCTTTCTCGGCATCGGCGAGAAGGACGTGGCGGTGCCGTTTGCTGCGGTGAAGCAGAAGTCAAAGGACGGCAAGCCGTATCTCACTCTCGATACGACGAAGGATGCGCTCAAGTCAGCACCGGGATTCAAATACGACAGCTCCACGATGATGTGGCAGCCGGCCGCGTAATGGCCCACGCGCTGACCAAATGAACCGCTCAGCCCGGCGCATGACGCCGGGCTGAGACTATGCATCGATACGGCGAAGGGGCACGCATCGATGTCGTCTTCCGGCCCCTACGAAAGTGAATCCCATGAGCACCATCCTGCTGATCGTATTGATCCTGCTTCTCGTCGGCGCGCTGCCCACCTGGCCACATAGCGCGCGTTGGGGCTACGGCCCGTCGGGCGGCCTCGGCCTGGTGGTGGTCATCTTGCTGATACTCGTATTGATGGGACGCGTCTGACCTTCGGAGACCTTCGGCCAGACGGCGAAGCCCTCGACCACCAATGAGATGGTCGAGGGCTTCTTTAATTTGGGAGCCGTTGAGCTGCTAGCGCAGCACTCGCTCCAGTTGACTGCGTGTGGGGAGTGATGGGCTCGTGCGATCCTCGGGGCCAACATCTTCTTGGGGTCCCGAAGGGCCGGTGCCATCGCCCGCGCTGCCGCCGTAGCCCTTGCTTTGGCCTTCGCCGCCCTGGCCTTTTTGGCCCGGCACCCAGCTCGCCTTGCTCTTGTCGGGTCTCGTGCGTGTCGGTTTGTGCGTTTTCATAACCCAACTCCTTCTAGGAAGCCCAACTTCTTCTAGGAAGCCTTCCGCGGAACCTTCTTGCCCTTCTTGCGCGCCTTGGAGAGGCCGATTGCAATGGCCTGCTTGCGGCTTTTCACTTTGCCGCCTTTACCTCCCGGACCGCTCTTCGCGGTGCCGCGCTTGTAGCGATCCATCTCGTTCTTCACGTCCTTCGAGGCGCTGCGGGAATATTTGCGCGTTGCCTTTCGTGCGGTTGTCTTCGTGCCTCGTGCTGCCATGGCATGATCCTCCAGCCTTTGCCGCATCCGGTTTAACGCGGAGGAACTTTTTCGCGTTCCATGCGTGGCTCGGCCGGCTAATGGTGCCTAGTCCAATGGTTGAAATGCAGGTACTGCTAACGGCGACCATCTTCACGCAACAGATGAGCGCTCCCAAGGTTTATCGGGTGGGGTGAGCAAAATTGGGCACGCCGTGACCGGGCTTCCTCGGCAACTTCAACTCGGCGATCACTGCTGCCAGTTCTTCGAGACCGTCGAAGATCTGGGTGATCTGCTTGTGCCGTATTTCAAGGAAGGACTCGAGCGCAACGAAGCTTGTCTCTGGGTCACCAACGAGCCCTACGGAAAGGAGCGCGCCCGGTCGGAGATGCGCGCTGCCTCGGCCAGTTTCGACCAATGTTGCGCGCGGGGCCAAATGGAGATCCTCAGTGGCGACGAGTGGTACTCACATCACGGGCGCGTCGATTTTGACGCGCTTCTCCTTCGGCTGCTCGGCAAGAAGGACCATGCAATTTCGGCCGGGTACGCGGGGTTGCGCGCCACAGGAAACGTCTCGTACGTCGAGCCCGAACACTGGCCCGCATTCCTGGATTACGAGCGGAAGCTCACGACGACATGTCAGAGCGAGCCGTTGGCAGCGGTCTGCAGCTATTGCTTGTCGGAGTGTGATGCCGATCGAGTCTTCGAGGCAATCGACAGCCATAATTTCGCGCTGCGCAAGCGCAAGGGGCATTGGGACGTCTTCGGTCTGCGCGACGCGCGGCTCACCGCGCACCTGCAAGGGATGGAACTACGCGACCTCGTCGAAGACCGTCTCGCCGTCCATCGACGTTCGAATGCGCACAAGATCAGGATCGAGGGCGCGAGGGTGCTTCTTTCGGCGCAGCAGTCGCACGACCTCGGGTTATTGTTTCACGAGCTGGCTACGAACTCAGCCAAATACGGGGCGCTTTCCGTACACGACGGCAGGCTCGATGTGGGATGGCGAGTTATCCTGAACGGAGCGCGGCGCCTCAAAATAGAATGGGCCGAGGCAGGCGCGAAAGCACCGCCTGCGCAAGGTCCGGCAGAATTTGCCGGCCATCTAGTCGCTAAGACGATCGAGAAGTGGGCGCAGGTTTTCAAACGAGCGGGCATGGTTTGCACGTTCGAGCTCACGCTCGACTGACTGCATGGACCCGCACACCAGAAGCGCCGTCATTTTTTTGCGGTGATCGCCTTGCGGATGGGCGCCAAGGGCGCACTGTCGTCGAAGTGAGCGCCGTCGGGCGTGTCGATGACTCCAAGGTCGCGCCACTGGGCTGCAAGATCGGGCGCATAGGCCTGCGTGCCCATCTTGGCATACAGGTCCGCGAGCACGCTCATCCCGACCGCCTTGTCGCCGACGCCGATAAATCGCTCGATCGGCCAGCTGTTGTCGTGCGTGCCGCCGGCGGCGACTACGCCGCGCATCGCGTCCTGCAGGCCAAGCGAGTTGCCGCTACGCTTGCGCATCTCCACGTCGGCCAGCAGGCAGAAAATCGCGCCGCCCCAGTAGGTGCGTCCCCAGCTGGTGGTGCCCTCAAGACCGCCATCGGATGCGCGCGGCAGTCCTTGGGACATGTCGCGCACCATGTCGTGCCAGATCTTCTCGTCGGTCAGTTGCCCGGCTTGTACCCGTGCGATCGGCTCGATGTAGACGGCGAGCCCTTCCGCGAGCCACGTGTGCTCCGAACTGAAGTCGGGTTGTGCCAAGTGCACCATTTCGTGGACGGACTTCCAATCGGCATCGAGATCCGCCTGCGTGCTGTCGGAGCCGACGGCGAGGCGGATTGCAGGCCCGCGATAGCCGAACGTCGTGCCGCCGCGCACGCCCTTTCCTGGCACCGGCACAATGAGCACGCGCGCCTCCTTGACCGGGAAGCGGCCGAAATAGGTTGAGACGGCGGTGGCCGATTTCTGAAGCCAGGCGAATATCGCTTCCTTCGGAAGCGCGAGGGAGCCCGGCGCGAAGGCAACATCAAGCACGCCGCCGCCATCGACCTTGAGCGCGGTCTTGGGCATCGCGTCGAATGCGTCATAGGGCATCCGCTGGCCCAGGTACGGGCTCGCGCCGCCCGCGTTAGCCGAGACTGCGAAGCCTGTGAGAAGGACTCCGAGCAGGGCGAACGGGCACGCAATACGCCACATCGCGCCGGGCCTTCGCTATTTCGACTTGCCCTTGCCAGCGCTCAGGTCGGGGACATCTTCGCCGAGCGCAGTCGCAAGATCGATCTGGTGGTCCTGCTCGTCGACCAGGATCTGGCGGATCTGCTCGGCCATGGCGAACTCGCCCAACGCCTCGCACTGGCGGACGCGCTCGCGATAGTTGCGGATCGTCTCGTTCTCGTTGTCCAGATCGAAGCGCAGCATATCGCGCGCCTTCTCGGATGTGCGCACCGGCTTGGCGGTCACGGTCGGCATCTTGCCCAGGTAGTCGATCTGCCGCGAAAGGATAAGCGCGTGCTTCAATTCCTGGCCAGCGTGAATTTCGAGCTGATCGGCGATGTTCATGTACTCGGCGCCCTTGAGCACCTGCGAATAGACCACGTAGGCGATGATCGCCTGGTACTCGCGCGACAGGTCCTCGTTGAGCAGGTCGGCAAGCTTGTCGCGCGTCACGGTGTCGGTGTCGGACTTGGTATCAGCCATCGGGCTCTCCTCGCCTTGCAAAACAAAATCGTAGCGGCGCGGGCTTTTTGATCCCGCCCAAGTACAACGCATCCGAGACGCGATCGTTGGCGCCTGCGTCATCATAAGGACGTGGCGCGACGGTGAAAGGCGGGATCCCGGAACGCGCAGCGCCCGCGGGGTTCATCCGCCATCCGAGGAAGCCGACACCTCAGTCGCAGTGCACCGACATCGTCATGCCAATCGCCGGGAAGAACTTCTTGCACCCAGGCTCGTCCGCCTTGGTCTCTTTGGCGGCCGTGGTCGTGGGCTTGCTGCTGGCGTCCAGGCTAGCTGTCGAGATGCTGGAGTTCTCGGTTTCGGATTGTGCCTTGACGGGTTCAGCCGGAATAGCTTCGGCGGTTTTGATGCCCGGCTCGCTGGCGGTCGGACTTGGCCCGGCGAGATGCTCGAGTTCTCGATCTCGGCTTGCGGTGCCAGCGGAGCACTCACGGTTGCTGTTGCCGATTTGGTCGCCGGCTCCGGTGTGCCGGGAGCGGGTGTAATGCTGGACAACTCGATCAAAGCTTGCGGATTGGCTGGCTCGCTGGCCGCCTTGGCCGCCGTCTCGACCTCCTTGGAGGTGTTGCTGGCTTTGGCGGTGTCTTCCCGCTCTATGGAGCGCTTCTTGGCGGTGTGTGTGCGACGGCGCTCCTCGGTCCGCGAGTAGGAGCGCTCTCTGCGGGCCGGCGCCGCTGATGGTGCACTCGACTTGCTGTCTCCATACGAGGGCGTGTAGCTGCATGAGATGCAAGCTTGGGCCGTTGAGGAGAGAACTGTCGCTGCGGCCAGAGCGGCCGTGACAATGGCGAGGTGTGTTCTGATCATGGTGGCCTCCCGCATCGAGCGTGGCGCGTGGAATTGCTCCGAGGAGCGAAGTTTATCACGACAAACGGTGGCGCAAAAGCGCCGTCCGCGTCGGAAACAGAATTTCGCGCGGCGGATTCTGCCCTCCATGCACTTGGCATTCGTGCTCGCGGACAAAGTCCGGCGGAACAGAGGGTTCGAAATGAGAAGAGGCCGCCGGCACAAACGCCGAGCGGCCTCTCAAGGCAGTAAAACGTGGGCCTTAGTAGCTGGCCTTCTTGTTGACCAAACCGGCCTTGCAGCCGTCCTTGAACTCGCGATAGTCGATCGAGCCGTCCTTGTCGATGTCGACCTGCTTGAAGTCGCTGACAAATGGCTTGGCCGCGTCAGGCGCCAGGTTCTTGCCGCCGGCCTGCTTCCAAGCTGCGTCGCAATCGGTGTCGTTCATAGCGATTTTTTCGGCGGCAAGCGCAAACGTTACGCTCGAAATGCAGAATGCGATGGCTAAAGCGGTTCTCATTTGACGTCTCCTCAAGGGTTCACGAAGGCAGCGCGCGCGCAAGCCTTCAGGCCCCGTGATTGAGATGCCAAAAGTGTTTATCGGCGGTGATGTTTGCCAGGACGATTGGAACGATCTCGTAAAAGCGCACCGCTTAGCCGACACCTTAACTCTGGTAGGAAGAAACCCGCCGGACCGTACTAGTGGCCAAGCATTCCGGTCACGTTGAGCAGCACGATCACGACGATCGGCACGCCAAGAAGCCAGAGGAAGATGCTTTTCATGGGAAGGTCTCCTTAACCACGGCTGCCCCAGGCAGACTGCCATCGAAACGTCGAAGCCACCCCCCTCGTTCCGCGCCCCCGAATGTTAGCGCTATAGCGCGATCAGCTGCAGCGGCAGCAAGCTGAGTGGTGAGAAGGAGGTTGCGAGCAGTGCAAGGGTGCTCGAGGAACTTCACAAGCTCGGCCATCTCCCGCTGAAAGTTGTCGAGACCCATCGTGCGAGCCGAGACCGCCAAGTAGCCGGCGGGTCGTGGTTAAGGCGAACCAAGCTCGCGCCAGATTTCACTCGTCACGCGCGAACTGGCGATGCTGCTGAAAACCGGTCTTTCCCCCGACGAATCGCTCGAGTTCCTCGAGAAGGATGCACGCTCCAGGCGCGTCGTCCGAACGCACGCCGGCCACTCAGCTTGAGCCGCAGATTACTTCAACTTCGCAACCCGCTTGGCGCACAGCGAACTTTATCGGGTGTCAGCGACCAAGAGGTGCGAGTTCAGCGGCTCAGGCTTCGAAGCTTGCGTCGCCGGCCATTGATCCGCGCTCACGCCACGTCCTGACATCACCGATGATGTGAGCGGGATTGCCGCCAACGATTGCGAATTGCGGCACGGATTTGGTGACCACCGAGCCGGCACCGACGAGAGCCCAGTCGCCGACGCTGACCCCGGGAAGGATCATGGCACCGGCTCCGATGAAGACATTATCGCCGATGACGACGTTCTGCTGCCGTGCCGGCACGTACTGCTGCATCGGCAGCGGCGGCTCGATGTGCGTGAAGATGCGCACGCAGAAGGCGATCGTTACATGCTCTCCGATCGAGACGCGCTCGGGAAATTCGTTGTCGATCAAGGTGCCGACGCCGATCCACACGGTCCGCGCATCCTTCATGCGCACACCTCTGGCCCAATGCAGGTACTTGTTGAACGGCGGAGGCGCGTGAAACGCCAGATATCCGGCAGCCTTGCGTAGCATCGAAGTATCCGCCCCAGCCGCTGTTAAGGGCCTCTGCCGACAAGGTAGGTGCAAAGGCGTTGGATGTAATCGTGTGGCACCGTCGGATGCGTGGGGAAGAATATCAACCGGTCGACATAGTCCTGAAGGTTCGGCAGCGACTTCCCAAAACTGTCGAACGCCGCGATGGCCGCGCAGTTGCGGTAGTAGTATTTGGCGCAATCGAAGCCCTGCTCCATGATATCGCGCATCAACGCATCGCGATCGCCCGCCACCAGGACCGGGAAATTCAAAAACGCGTCGGCGGCAGGGTCAGGCTCGGGCGGCAGGGTAAGCCAGTTCAAATTCTTCAACCCCGAACGATAGGTCCTGGCATTCTCGATCCGCCGCCTTCGGTTCTCCTCGACGCTGCCGAGCTGACGGCTCCATTCGCGTAACTGGAACGATGACGGCCGGCGCTTGTACGCATCCGGGAGCTGCTCTTGCAGCACCGGCTGGGGATCGTTCTTGGCCTGGTTTGTGATCGCCGCGATGTTGTGGCGAACCCCGAATCGGAAAACGGGAAATGTGACCTGATCAAAGACCGCGGGTGTCGTGAGTGCGGACAGTTTCACGCCTTTGGTGAAGTAGGGCCAGAGGTCCTTGAATCCCATCCGCGGCCACGACTGCATCTCCCGGCGCATCCCATCGGCCAAATTTTGCGAGCGTAGAATGGCCGCGCCGCCGAAGTACGTGCACACGAACTTAAACAAGCCGAAGCTGAACATGCCGACGTCGCCGAATGTCCCGACATGCCGCCCGTCGATGCGAGAGCCGAGCGCGATCGCGCAATCCTCGATCAGCATCACGTTCTTACGCGCACAGAGACTGGCGATCTCGGCAATCCGCCGGTTTGAGGTGTGATAGTGCGTGACGATAACCGCCCCTGTGTCGTCGTCTATCGCCGCTTCGATGCCATCGGGTGTGAGGTGCGGCGAGCTGCGCTCGGTATCGATAAAAACGGGGCTTCCACCCGCGGCCCGCACCATATTCACGACATCGAAGATCGTGAAAGCAGAGAGGATGACCCTGCGCCGGCCGGTCTGTGCGATCGCATGCTTGACCGCGAAATAGACCGCAAGGCGTCCGCGCGGCAGCGGCACGACGGATTGTGATCCCGTGAACGCCGCGAAGGCGCTTTCGAAATCTTCGCCTGCCGCGTCATTCAGACGGCTCGCAAAGGATGCGGCGATGAACCCCCTGTGGTTTATGTCGTAGAGCATCTGCCGGGGGTGAACTTTGCGCATCATGGACCTTGGGATTCGCGATTAGGCCTGCAGCCGGCGTCTGGCGCCGGCCTTGTCCGAGAACGTCACGCGCTTTTGAAAGACGAAGTTGACCAGCGCAGCGATGGCCGCCCCGATGTTCGTCGCCAGCAGTTCATGCTGGCCCTCGAGCACGACGTAAAACGCGAGCAGGGAAAAGACATAGCTCACCAAAAGGGCGAGCGAGACACCAGCTGCATAGTGCACAAACGTCTGCACGGCGAGCGGCGTGGGGAACGTCCACACGGAGTTGAGTACGTATGAGACCCCCAACGCGCATGCCGTGGCTATTAGGCGCGTAAAAGCGTACGGCATCCCTGCGATGGTGAGCAGAAACACGATCGCATTTTCGAGCGCGAGGACCGCTGCGCCCACTGCCAGGAATTTCAAAAGCTGTGCGTTGGACTTAGTGAGCAAAGGCGCTCCCCGCCAGCGTGGCGCCAGCCATAAATGACAACGTGGGACTCTGGGGCGGTAGGTAGCAAAAATTGGCCCCTCCGACGACCCGAACGCTGTCTAGTCCACCGGCCAATGCACCCTTCGGCGCGAGAGCTGGGGCGTAGAAGGCCTGCGGGATGCCACCGCCGTAATGGATGTCGATGCCCGGAGCTCCGGCCCGCAGTGTAAGGAGGCGCAACCCCTGCTCGCGCCCGAAGGCTTTCAGCGTCTCGCGGATTTTTTCGCTCTGCGCCTCGCCCGACGGTTTTGCCTTGAACGAGATATCCTGCCCGCGGCGGTGCACGGTCACCGATGACCCATCGGAGTTCGCAAAGCCGACACCCAAAATAAGTCGGCGTGCTGCCAGCCCGGCAGCCATGTCGATCGGGCCCCAGTCGGAGAAGACCTTGTCGGGATATCCGACCAACGACGAGCCATCGTAGAGATTGCCGAACAGGGTCGTCTTGCCTTCGTCTTGCAGCTCAAAGGTCGCATTCGCCATCCCGAATTTCGCGGTCGATGGCTCCCTCTCAGCCCAGAACGCAAATGCGAAGCTCGGTGTATGGCAGAGTTGAGCTTTGGTCGGATTTTCCGACAACTTTGCCAGAAGGAGGAACGTCATCAGCGGCCCGCAGGCAAGCACGACAGTGCGAGCGTTGATCGTCGCTGATCCCATCGATGACCTAAGCTCGACATCGCAACCGCGGCCGTGCGGTTTAAGCCCGACAACCAGGCCGTCGAGCGTTGTGACGTGCTCACCAAGTCGCTCAAAATCCCGACGCTTGGGATGCCAGATGCTTCCGTGCGGGCAGCCGGAGAGGCAGCGATTGCAGCCGGTGCACGCGCTGTCGCCGCTGGTATGGACAGCGACCCGCGGGGCGCCGACAACGAACCTTCCCCCACAATGCCGGCCGTCCAGGCGACTGATGCGTGTCGACCTCGGAGGCGAGGCGCTGACGGGGATTGGGCGATACCGCGAGCGCAGTGCGTCGTCCTCATTTCCTGCGATCGGGACATACGTGGCGCATTGGGAATAGGCTGCCTCGAATTCCGCCGGCTCAAACCCGTTCCGCGCGATCGCGTCGGATTGGAAAATCCCGACTGAGGCTCCCCAGTGCTGCGCAGCGCCACCCCACCCATGCAGGCCGATGTAGGAAAACGACGGATCCTGCGCGATCCTCGAGGGCGCAGTAGCGCGCCATGCGCTCACGTTCCCCGCGACAGCTGGTTGACGCAGCTTGGGTGATCTTGCGTTCCTGGAGACATCCTTGCCGCTGGATCGGCCTGCAGGCGTTGCTGCAATGACCGTGACATCGCGCATCGTCCCAAGAGCGCGGGCAAACGCGTAGCCCGCCGGTCCCGCGCCGATGATGAGAATTTCCGCGCTGCTCATTCACCTATGGTACCAGGATCACCGGCAATTCAATGCGGAGCCTGTCCGGTTTTGCGGGACTATTTATACACAGCGGATTGAGGCTCGACCGCTCGATCAAGCAATCGAGCGCGCCCTCTATGCACGAAAGTGATACCTCGATGCCCGGATTTAGACTGCGCTAGTGGTTGGACAGCATTGTTCGGGGGCACAATGGCGCGATCCTTTGACAAACCGTCGGTGCTGCGCCTGACGCTCGCAGCGCTTATCGTAGCCGGCGCAGCTTGGCTCATCTTCAGGGCGCCGCCTGCCGCTCTCGAGGGCGACCAGCAGCGCTATGCAATCTTGGGCCTGAACCTCGCCGACCACGGCGTATTCAGCAGCGCATCCTATGTTCCAGATGTAGCACCGGCACCGTCTCTTGCCTCGGCAGGACCATTGATTGGCGCCGAGATCGCGATTGCTGCCTTGGTCGCTCCGGTGACCAAGAGCGAGCTCATCTGCATTGCCGCAGATAAGACGGGTTGCGATCTTCGCCTGTCTGCCCTGCGCGTCGTGCATCTTTTTGAGATAGTCATCTTTCTCGCTTGTCTCTGGAGCATTGCCCGCTCGATCCTCGCCGACGAGACGCTGGCATGGCTGGCGGCGGGGCTCGGGCTGGGCTTCCGCGAGGTTTTCAAATTTTCCAATCTCGTGATGAGCGAGCCGCTTTATCTGCTTGCGTACGGGCTGTTCGCTGCGGTGCTGGTTAAGGCGGTCGTTGAGCGCAAGGGAGCGGCGTGGTGGGTGCTGGTGGGATTGTCACTCGGAGTGGTCGTCCTCGCAAAGACCTCGGCAGCTGTGCTGATACCGACCGCGACCTCGATATTGATTTGGGACTCTGCTCGGCGACGGCGATCTTCCGGGGCGTCGCTTTCCGCTGCGCTTTGCCTTCTGTTGGCGTCGTCCCTCGTTGTGGGCGCGTGGATGGCGCGGAACGAGGTAGAACTCCACAGCCTCTCGCTGACGGATCCCGCTTATCTTGAAGGCACGCTCTCGCACCGCCTCGCTTACAATCGCATGGACTGGATGCAATGGCTCGGCGGCTGGATCTACTTTCTTCCGGACTTCGGCGATAAGGCGGCGATAGCCCTGTTCGGCAAAGCGATGATGAGCCCGCTCGACTTCGGCCCGGACGGATTTTATCATTATGGCTATTACGTTTTGCATCCGCAGGCGCATGCGCTCACCGCGCCCGGTCTCGCCACCGGCTATCTGATGAAGACATACATGCTCGGTGAGCCCATTAAATTCGCTGCCGTGACGGCCCTGCTGACATGGCGAGGAATCTTCGTTGGCGGCTATCTCGGCATCGCCGGTATGGTCGCGCTCGTTGTCGCGCTGTGGCGGATGCCGGCGCATCAGCGCGATCCCCTGGCGCTGCTGGCGGTTCTCGGCTTTACCCTGGCTCTGGCCAACGGTGCATTGTCAGTCAGCCTGACGCGTTACAATTTGGCGCTGATTCCAGTGTACGCGGTGAGCCTCGCATGGGCACTGGGGCAGCTCAGGTCGCTTGCGAACGGAGAGCGCCGGTTCAGTACTCGGGTTGAGATGATGCCCTCCTGACACGTCCGTTCAGCAATTCGGACAAAGCACCTCGCAAGTTGGCTTGAGAATAGTACTCTCGATACATTGCTCAGGGGGCGTCATATGAGGCCGTGTTTGCAGGGCCTGCGTGACATCTCGAAGTGACGGGAAGCTTTGATGTGCCGTTGCGTTATCGTGCCGACATAGACGGCCTGCGCGCCGTCGCTGTTCTAGGTGTGCTATTCTATCACGTCGGCGGTGTCGGCCTGCCCGGAGGATATGTAGGCGTCGACGTCTTCTTCGTTATCTCAGGCTTTCTGATCACGGGCATTCTCTCGCGGGAGATCGAAGCGGGCAGCTTCTCGCTGACGAATTTCTACGTGCGCCGGATCCGACGCATTGTCCCGGCCTTCGCTGCCATGCTGATTGCGACGACCATTGCCGCGGGCGTTTTCTTGTTCCCTGACGATTTCCGCAATTACGGCGAGAGCCTGCTGATGGTCGTGGGCCTTCTGTCCAACGTCTTTTTTGCCCGTACGAACGGCTACTTTGACGGGATCTCCGATGAAAAGCCGCTCTTGCATACCTGGTCGCTCGCTGTCGAGGAACAGTATTACCTCATATTCCCCTTGCTCCTGTTTGTTCTGTATCGTTGGCGCCGAAGCGCCGTCCTCCCCACACTCACCATCATTGCAGTGTTGTCCCTCGCGTACGGCGTGTTTGAAACCGTTCGAATGCCGGATCGAGCCTTTTTCTCATCCACAGTGCGGGCGTGGGAGCTGCTGCTCGGCGCGATCTGCGCCTTGGCGAGCCCAGCGATCAAGTCGCCACGATGGGTCCGAGAGCTTATTGCGGCTGTTGGCCTGACGCTCATCATCGGTGCTTACGGATTTTTCTCGGACGAGATTGAGTTTCCCGGCTACTTCGCACTCGTACCCTGCCTTGGTGCTGCAGCGGTCATCGTAGGAAGTGAGGCTGGCAAGACTGCCGTGTCGACGATGTTGTCTCTGCGTATCCTGGTCGGCATCGGGCTGATTTCATATTCGATCTACCTGTGGCACTGGCCGCTGCTGGTCATCAGCAAATATCGCCTCGCTCTCATGCCGAACCTACGGCACGAGGAGGCATGGGCTTTGATCGCCGCCAGCATTGCCCTCGGCTACCTTTCCTGGCGCTTCATCGAGCAGCCATTCCGCCTCGCCCAAAGTCGTCCGGCCGCTTTTTGGGGAGCGGGTGCGTTGTCGGCGGTAATGGCGGTCGTGGCGCTCTTCATCGTGCGGACCGAGGGATTACCTGCACGATGGCCGGAGGCGGTGGACTTCGAGCGCAGCGGACGCAGCATTCCGTGCCGTCCCCTGTCCTCGCAATTGGGCTGGCCCCCCGGTACCTGCCTGCTCGGCGAAAAAGATGCTCGGTTCGACACGCTTATCTGGGGAGATAGCCATGCCCGCATGCTCGCCGACGGGATTGCCCGGCATCTCGCGGCAACCAAGCGCGGCGCAATCCTCGTCAGTGGTGCTGCCTGTCCGCCACTTATCGGCGTGCATCTCCACGGCAAGGGCAAAGCGGATAAATGCGAGGCGCGCGGAAGGCAAATGCTTTCCATGCTCGCGAGCGCCGGCATCGATCGCATCGTGCTCTCGGCGCGTTGGGCGCTCTACACAGAAGGCAACCGAATGCTCGAGGAGAGCGGCGCACCGATCCTTCTTTCGCCGGATCAATCCAACAACACCAATATCTTCCGCAAGCTGTTGAGCGACACGGTTGCAACCTTGAAGCCGCTTGTGCGCCAAGTCGTTCTCGTTGGGCCGGTTCCCGAAATGGACTTCCCCGTCGGGCGCGCAGTCGGTCGCTACATTGCCTGGGGCCGAGCGCTGCCTCCGGCGAAGCCGCGCATTGACTACGAGTTCCGCCAGCGGCACGTCCTGCCGATGCTTGCAGAGTTGTCGAGCGAGCCGGCTGTGCGCGTCGTTCTTCCCGATCGATGGTTGTGTGACTCGAGCACCTGCGTGTATGCCGCCGGCTCTGATCCCTTCTACATCGATACGAATCACCTCACGCCGCGCGGGGAACGGCAGCTCGATCAGATGTTCGATCTGGTATTCGGCGATGTCGCGCGTGATGCGAATGCGGGCTACGGGACAAAGTAAACTGACGGGCTCGCGCCGCGTCGATCAGTTAAATAACTGGAGGCGTGGTGGGTGCGGTAGGGCTCGAACCTACGACCCGCTGATTAAGAGTCAGCTGCTCTACCAACTGAGCTACGCACCCGCCGTCAGCCGCTCAACGTCCCGTGAAGCGACCAACAATGCCGCCCTGCTCTGCCGGCGGCGCATGCGCCTGCCCAGTGCAATGACGGCAAAAGGGCCCGCGCGCGAGCCCTCTAGCGCAGGCTCTAGCATCCAACGCGGGGCCTGTCCAGTTCGCGGCGCGCCTCTGAATCCGCCGTCGCGGCGCTCGCCAATCCGCCTTCCACGGCGGGAAGCTGGCGCCCAGCTCAGGAGCCATAGCGTATCCGATGGCTCAGTTAGGTCTCAGCCGCTTGGCCTGATAAGACACAGGAAAAGCCGCGAATCGCGCGTATTCCTCGGCTTCCCCGCCCCTGCAGCTTCGCATGACATGAACGACAAGCGAAAAATCTCCCGTCGCCGCGTTCTCAAGGTAGGCAAGATCGTCTACCCAGACGGCCTGCGCGTGCTTGATTGTACCATTCGCGATATGTCGAAGGACGGCGCGCGGCTGATCATTGGCAGCACGATCGGTGTGCCCGACAGTTTCTTCCTGTACGAGCAGGCGAGCGGGATGCTCTATCCCGCGTCGGCCATCTGGCGACAGCCAAAGTCTCTCGGCATCAGATTCGATGGAGAGCCGTCCAGCATCGATGATCCGGTCAATAAGCGATTTTCGCGCCTGAAGTTCGTCTGAGCGGGATCAGGGCCGCATCAGCAAATGCGCGTGCTCATCGAGCGCTTCGAGGACGACTGCTGAGCCTCTGATGACGCAATGCATCGGATTTTTCTGGACGTGGAACTTCACCCCGACGCGCCGTGATAGCGCGCGGTCGAGATTGGTGAGCAAGGCGCCGCCGCCGGTAAGGTGAATGCCGCGCCGCGTGATGTCGCTCAGGACGTCGGGCGGCAGCTCCTCAAGCGCCCGCTGCACGAAGTCGGCTATCGTCTCGACCGGTTCGCGCAACGCTTCGGCCAAGTCCTCGGGTGCCAGCACCACGCTCTTCGCCGTACCCTTGCGCAGATCGCGCCCGCGCAGGTGCACCTCCGCCGCGCGTCCATTGGCGGCGGCTTCGGCTGTCCCCGCCTCGATCTTGATGCGTTCCGCATTGGGCTCGCCGACGAGCAACTGATGTTCCCGTCGCACATAGCGGATGATGGCGTCGTCGAACGCGTTGCCCGCGCAGCGCAGCGTGCGCGCCGACACGATTATGCCGCCGGACAGTACGGCAATGTCGGAGGTGCCGCCGCCGATATCGAGCACCATGGCGCCGCCCGGCTCCTCGATCGGCAGGCCGGCTCCCAGCGATGCGGCGACCGGCTCGGCAATGAGGAAGACCTTGCGTGCGCCGACAGAGATTGCAGTGTCGTACACCGCGCGGCGCTCCACGGGAGTGGCGCCGGCAGGCACGCAAATGAGGATGCGCGGGCGACGGAAACCCAACATCGTTTTCGTGCGCTTTATGAACTGGCGCAGCATCTCCTCGGTGGCGACGAAGTCGGCGATCACTCCGTCGCGCAGCGGCCGGACGATCTCGAGGCTCTCCGGCGTCCGCCCGATCAAGGCCTTCGCTTTGCGGCCCACCGCGATGATCTCGCGTACGCCGCGATAAGGGCGTACGGCGACGACGGAGGGCTCATCGATGACGATGCCGCGCCCCGCGACGTGCACCAGCGTGTTGGCGGTACCTAGATCAATCGAGATGTCGTCCGAGAACGCGCCTGCCATGATGAGCTTTTCTGCCCGCAATCTGCTGGCGCTCTCGGCCAAAACGCTCTGCCGCGGCGCTGATGCAGGTTTAGCGCCACGGCCTTAATAAGCCAACGTGAGGCTTGGTCGATGAGCGGCGGCTCCAGGTACCACATGCTTCAGCACCGCCGCGACGAGCGCTGATCAAAGTGCTTGCTGCTGCACCCGGGTCGTCTTCTGGCGCTTGACCAGCAGCTTATTGAGCGCAGAAACGTAGGCGCGCGCTGAGGCAACCATCGTATCGGTGTCGGCGCCGCGTCCGGTGACCATGCGACCACCCTCTTCCAGCCGCACCGACACCTCGGCTTGCGCGTCAGTGCCCTCGGTGACGGCGTGCACCTGGTAGAGGTCGAGCTTCACCTCGTGCGGGACCAGCAGCTTGATCGCGTTGAAGGTTGCATCAACCGGTCCGTTGCCGGTCGATTGTACGGTCTGCTGCACGCCATCGATGTCGAGCGTCAGCGTTGCCGATTGCGGACCCATGTTGCCCGCGATCACCGTGAGCGATACGACCTTCATGCGGTCGTGAGCGTGCGCGATGCCCTCGTCCACCAGCGCCTCGATGTCCTCGTCGTAGACGTGTTTCTTGCGGTCCGCGAGACCCTTGAAGCGCACGAACGCATCTTCGAACGCGTTCTCGCCCAGTTCGTAGCCCAGCTCCTTCAGCTTGGCGCGGAAGGCATTGCGGCCGGAGTGCTTGCCCATCACCAGCGAGGTCTTGCCGACGCCGACGGATTCCGGCGTCATGATCTCGTAGGTCTGCTGATACTTCAGGATGCCGTCCTGATGAATACCGCTCTCGTGCGCGAACGCGTTGCGGCCAACGATCGCTTTGTTGTACTGGACGGGAAAGTTCGTCACTGCGGAAACGAGACGCGAGGCGCGCGACAGCATCGTCGTATCGATGCGCGTGTCGTAGGGCAGCGCGTCGCGGCGCGTCCGGATCGCCATCACGATCTCCTCAAGCGCGGCATTGCCGGCGCGCTCGCCGATGCCGTTGACGGCGCATTCGATCTGGCGTGCTCCGGCATCGAGTGCGGCGAGCGAGTTGGCAACCGCCAGCCCCAGATCGTTGTGGCAATGGGTCGAGAAGATTGCCTTGTCAGAGTTCGCGACCTGCTCACGCACGGTGCGAAACATTGCGCCATATTCGGCGGGCGTCGCATAGCCAACGGTATCTGGCAGGTTGATCGTCGTGGCGCCGGCCCTGATGGCGGCGTCGACGCACTGCACCAGGTAGTCGATCGGCGTGCGGGTGGCATCCATTGCCGACCACTCGACGTCGTCGACAAGATTGCGAGCGCGCGTCACCGTCGCGGTGATGATCTCCAGCACTTCGGCTTGTGTCTTGCGCATCTGATGCGCGAGGTGGATGGGCGAGGTCGAGACGAACGTGTGAATGCGCCCTCGCTGCGCGTGCCGCACGGCGTCGCCAGCACGATCGATGTCGGCGGCAATCGCGCGTGCGAGACCGGCAACAGTCGCATTCTTGACGCGCTTCGAAATGGCGCTCACGGCTTCGAAGTCGCCATCTGAGGCGATGGGGAATCCTGCCTCGATGATATCGACACCCATTGCGTCGAGGCAGTCGGCAACCTCGAGCTTTTCCTCGAAGGTCATGGTCGCGCCGGGGCATTGCTCGCCGTCGCGCAAGGTGGTGTCGAAGATCCGAACCCAGTCGGCATTGGCTACGGCGGCGTTGCTCGAAGACTGGGAAGCTTTGGGGTCAGTGCTCATGATCTTGTCTTTCGCTCGGGGCCAGCTCTCGGCGAGAGCGGCGTTGATCCTTTGGCTCGCTCGACTTCATCCCCTGAGCGCCCGTCCCGGAAAGTGCCGAGACCGTCGAAGCTCAGGGGCTCGTAAGGAGGAGGATCAGAGCGGGAAACGCGCACGCCAAAGCGCCGCTGCGGTTAAACTCCGCGCGGCGGGCATCCGGACCTTCAATGGTAACTGTCGGGCGCATTCCTAGCTCTTAGTACATCTCGCAAATTATGGCTAGTGCCGCTGCCAAGTGGGTTAGTCCACCCGCTGCGAGGCCTTTGCGAAGTCGAGGTTTCAGGCCTTTATACCGATGACTGCGCCGCCGTGGTAGCCGCCGGTAACGGTAGCCGCGAGGGTCGGGGTCTGGGCAGCGAGCTGCTTCTGCGCGTTGTCGGCAAAGATACCGTCTCTCGACAACGGCGACCGGGCGAAATGAGCGAGGCTGTCCCCGTAGTCGGCTGCGCCCTTGTACACCGCCTCGCATACGGCCTCCGGCATTGCCAGCTGTGAGGTCAGAAGCCGGTTGGCGTAGGTCGTCGCCTTATCGAGGTTCGGATAAACCTCGAAATGCATGTGCGGAAAGCGGCCCGGATAGCAGCCCGGGAAGATCGTCTTGAAAGAGACGTTGCCGGCGGCATCGGTCAGACCCACGCCGCGGAGATAGGTCGCGTCGGGCACGTCGTACATTGAATAGCGGCCGACGGCGTCGCAATGCCAGAGATAAACAGCATTCCCCGCCAATGGCGTGCACCCGCGCCCGACATCGAGCAGTGTAAGGCGCAGGTCCAGCGGCGTGCCTGCTGCTACGGGTTTGGACGGATCGAGACTGGAGCGAATGTCGCTGCGGACAACGCCGCTGCTGGCCAGCACATTCGCAAGCGTTCCGTGCGCGCTGTTGGAGCCATCCGCGGGAAAGGGGCCAGCCGTCTCTTTCGGGTCAGCGACGCACGCGTTGCCTTTGGCGTCGGTGCCGATGACCTCGGCTTCGGCTCGACCAAAAACGGCATCATCGCCACACGCACTGAAGAGCCCGGCTAATCCGGCGGCGCCCAGGAGCGCCAAGGCTCTCCGGCGCGCGATCATAGTTCCCAGATCGTAAGGTAAGCCGAGGTCGTGGTCGTCGGCCGGCTGCGTCGCGGTGAGCCCGCGCGGTGATCGTTTCATGCCCATGGCCTCCGGCATTCATTTGTCGCTCCTTCCGCAACGGATCGGGGCAACAAAATC
Organism: uncultured Alphaproteobacteria bacterium; assembly: GCA_963726795.1. Classification (GTDB taxonomy): domain Bacteria; phylum Pseudomonadota; class Alphaproteobacteria; order Rhizobiales; family Hyphomicrobiaceae; genus Hyphomicrobium_A. The sequence continues at coordinate 559,574 of CAVSDD010000006.1, forward strand.
CGGCATTGCAAGAATATCAGGCGTGGGCGCTCCTACGACCGCCTAGAGCGACATGCGGCCTTCAGAGACGCGAACTGCGTTGCCGCCGATGCGTACCGAGGCGAGCTTTCCTCCCGCCACTACCAGCGTCAACATGATGGCAGAGGGGCGGCCCATTTCCAGGCCCTGCTCGACCGCGCGCCGGTGAGCCCCGTCGGGGAGCGGGTCGAACTCGTTCACGACTGCAGCGAAGCCTACTGCAGCTGAGCCCGTCGCCGGGTCTTCCGGCACGCCAAGCTGCGGGGCAAACATGCGCGCGTGGAACGACGAGCCATTGTGCACGCACTCGCGCGTATAGAGGTACACGCCGTCGACCTCACTTGCGGGAAAAGCCTCTGCCCATTGCGCGGCGTTGACGCGGGCTTTGGCAATGGCCTCGAGACTCACGACCGGAACGTAAGCGAATGTGTTCCCGGCATTCAGTCGCAAGGCATTGTGGTTCTCAAAGCCGATTTCGCGCGGCAGCAGGCCGACCGCGTCGGCGATGAGATCGCGCGCCGCGATCGATCCGACTTTTTGCGGCAGCTTGGGCGCATCGAATTCAGCGAACGGTGCTTGGCCATCCCTGAGCCGCACGCCCACACGCACGGTGCCAATCGCCTGCTCCAACGCGATGATGGCCTCGCGCTCGCCGTTGATAAGAGGCGCGCGCAGCTCGGCGAGCAGAATTGCAGCCCCGAGGGTGGGATGGCCAGCGAAGGGAAGCTCGCGGCCCGGCGTGAAGATGCAAATCTTGGCGGAGTGCGCCGGGTTCTCCGGCTTCAGCAGGAAAACCGTCTCCGAAAGGTTGAGTTCGCGTGCGATCGTCTGCATGGCCGCTGCATCAAGGCTATCGGCCTCGTGCACCACTGCGAGTGGGTTTCCACCGAACCGGCGGTCAGTAAACACGTCGAGCGTGTGATAGTTGAGCGCCATGCGAGCGGAGTTCCTTGCGCGGGACGGCGCACTCTGCCGTTTTTGCGTCCCCGGTCAAGCGCGCATGAGGAATTGCAGAAGCGGTACCGCATAAGGCTGCAATGGCAAGCTCCCGATGTCGGAGGCGGCTCGCACGATCACCACGTCAGCGAGCTCAGGCTCAGCTTCGCGCGCGATGTGCGCGAGTATGCGGTCGCGCAGCGTCTCCGCCGGAAGCGCACTGCGCCACTCGACCGCGATCGCGACGAACGGCGGCACCATCGTCAGGATATAACCTGGGACTCGTTCGAAGTCGGCTGGCCGCAGGCCCGTCTCCTCCTCGAGCTCGCGCACGATGCTCGCATCGATGTCGATCGTCCCATCGCGGACGTCGTCCAGGTCGATCATCCCGCTCGGGGGATAGGCGAGACCGGAATTGAGATGACCATCGCTTTGCAGCCCGAGCAGGACGTGCCCTTCGCGCGATCGAAGGACGGCCGCACCAAACGCGTCGCGCAACCCGCACTCGGGATAGCCCTGCTCGCGCCAGTAGAGGAAGCTCTTGAAGTCGGTCCGAACAAGAGTGCCGGACAGCGCCTCGTCTTGCAGCTCATACTTGGCCAAGAGAAAGATCGTGCCGTCGAACAGCTTTGGACGTGCGCGCTGCGCCTCTCCCCAGTGCGCGGCGGTCTGGGACTTATGCTCTTCGGCGTAAGCCCATGGCGCAATGCTCACGCCCAGCCGACAACTCGCAATTCTTATGCTTTCACCGCCGGTTATTGTCGTTGTTGACACGCCGCCTGCCTTCTTGCGAAGCCCGCGAGCACACCTCTCAGTGCGCATGAACGAGACCTGAAATCATCTTTCCGCCGCGCCGCGACCACGCTCATTCCAAGATCGCGGAGTGAAGTGAGGAGACTGGCAGGACCGGCCCACGGGTAAGCAAAGGGCAGTGTCCACGCAAGTGTCGACAGGTGAGGATTTGCAGTTCGAGATTGCGCCGCGCAATCCCGACCTGCCCAGGAGATTCCGCATCAGTGCAGCGCGAGCTGCAAACGCAATGCGGTCACACTTTCAGAATCCGGCGGCGACATGTGAACCATGGTGCCGCTGGAGCGGACGGCGGAGATCCCCGCTTCTCTGCCGTCCGTTTCCTGCGAGTGCCCGTCGCGAAGTCTCCCCAGAGGTTCGCGAAGGAGCCCGCCTGGTAAGACCCGCGCTGTCGTGGCCACACGCTACCTCCCCAAAAGCGGCTGCGCGGGTCTTCCGGTGCCGTTCGGATCGATCGCGATAAAATCCGCAAGGCATAGCTCGCAGACGAGCCCACCGGTCCTACGCAGCTGCTTCGGCGCCAAGGAGATTGCCGGCGAGGAAGTGCGGTTGCGGTAAGGGCCTCAGTTGCGCGCCTTATCGACCAGGGCTTTCGCCTTGATCCACGGCATCATGCCACGCAGGCGCTGGCCGACTTCCTCGATGGGATGTGCATCGTTCAGGCGCCGTGTGGCCTTGAATTTCGGCTGGCCCGCCTTGCATTCGCGCATCCATTCCGAGGTGAACGCGCCGGACTGAATGTCCTTGAGGATCTTGCGCATCTCCGCCTTGGTGTGGTCGTTGATGATGCGCGGACCCGAGACGTACTCGCCGAACTCGGCCGTGTTCGACACCGAGTAGTTCATGTTGGCGATACCGCCCTCATAGATGAGATCGACGATCAGCTTCACCTCGTGGAGGCATTCAAAGTAGGCCATCTCTGGCGCGTAGCCGGCTTCCACGAGCGTCTCGAAGCCCGCCCGGATCAGCTCGACGAGACCGCCGCACAGTACGGCCTGCTCGCCGAAGAGGTCGGTCTCGCACTCCTCCTTGAACGTCGTCTCGATGATGCCGGAGCGTCCGCCACCGACGGCGGACGCATACGACAGGAACAGCTCGTGCGCGTTTCCGCTTTTGTCCTGATGGATGGCGAGCAAGCACGGTACACCGCCGCCTTTCTGATATTCGCCGCGCACCGTGTGCCCGGGCCCCTTGGGCGCGACCATGCCGACGTCGAGATCGGCGCGTGGCTCGATCAAATTGAAATGCACGTTGAGCCCGTGTGCGAACATCAATGCCGCGCCCTGCTTCATGTTGGGCGCGAGGTGGTCCCGGTAGATGTCGGCCTGCAGCTCGTCTGGGGTGAGCATCATGATGATGTCGGCCCACTTGGCAACGTCCGCCACCTCCATAACCTTGAGGCCTTCCTTTTCAGCCTTCTGTGCGCTCGGCGATCCCTTGCGGAGGCCAACCGCGACGTCCTTGACGCCGCTGTCGCGCAAGTTCAGCGCGTGCGCGTGCCCCTGGCTGCCATAGCCGACGATGGCCACTTTTTTGGCCTTGATGAGATTGATGTCGGCATCACGATCGTAATAAACGCGCATAGCTTCCTCGCGGTTGGGCGTGTCGGTGTTTGTGTTGAAATGGGCGGCCGGTGTACGGCGGCAGGGATGAGCGAATGTCCTCTAGAGGCTGGCCGGTCCGCGTCCGATGGCGGCGACACCGGTGCGTGAAACCTCGACGAGCCCGAGCTCGGTCATGATCTGGATGATTTCCTCGATCTTGGCGGGCTTTCCGGTCACTTCGAACACGAAGTGTTCGGTGGAGGTGTCGACCACCTTGGCGCGAAAGATCTCGGCAATTCGGAGCGCCTCGATGCGCTTCTCGCCCTTGCCGGCGACCTTGATGAGAGCCAGCTCGCGTTCAAGCGAATGGCTTTCAACCGTCAGATCGCGCACGCGGTGAACCGGGATCAGCCGCTCCAACTGATGCTTGATCTGCTCGATGACGCTCGGCGTGCCGCGGGTCAGAATGGTGATGCGGGAGAGGTGCTTTTCGTGCTCGGTCTCGGTCACGGTGAGCGAGTCGATGTTGTAGCCGCGCCCCGAGAATAGGCCGATAACCCGCGCCAGCACGCCCGGTTCGTTGTCGACGAGAACCGACAGCGTGCGTGCCACGACCTCCTGCTCCGCGCCGGGGCCGACGTAATGGCTCTTTGAAGGGGTTTTCAACATCGACCGCTACTTCTGCTCGGGGATCGGCAGCTCTTTGGGTGCTGGCGCCTTGGTGTTGGGAAATAATGCCTCGAAGAACACGGGGAAACCCTGCTCGTCGACGATCTTCTTGAACGCTTGCACCTGCGCGTTGGAAACCTTGTAGATCGCGAACGCCTCCGAGACGCGCTTGCCCATCGACGAGGCAAGGAGCTCAGGTGTTGGCGCACCCATCTTCTTCAGGCTTTCGGCCGGCATACGCGCGTAGATCAGCGCAAGCACCTGCGTCTCGAGGTAGTCCTGCGCGATGCACGCCTCAAACGCTTTGGTGTAGGTCGACGACAAACTGTGTGTCTTGTAGCAGGCGTCGATGAACGTGAATGCGCGTGTTGCGCCTTGTGTACGCTGCATTTCGGCAAGGCGCGTGGCTGCATCCTTGATGTTGGCGGTCTGATCCCAATCGGGCGCCGCTGCGGCTGCAAACGCGCCGGGGCATGCCGCGGCGAGGCCAATGCCGGCGACGGCGCAGGCGGCGAGAACCCTGCGAAGATTTCTCTTATAGAATTGCGTCATCAGACCAGGACCTTGCCTTCCTCGCTGATCGCGTTCTGGACCTCTTCAGCGCTGACATCCTCTCCAAGCAGCATCTCGTTGTGCGCCTTGCCCGAGGGGATCATCGGGAAGCAGTTGGCAAGCGCCGCCACCCGGCAGTCGAACATCACGGGGCCTTTGGTGTCGATCATCCGCTTGATGGCCTCATCCAGCTCGGCGGGATCCTCGCAACGAATGCCGGTCCAGCCATAAGCTTCGGCGAGTTTCACAAAGTCGGGGAGGCTCTCGGTGTAGCTGTGCGATAGACGGTTGCCATGCAACAGCTGCTGCCACTGGCGCACCATGCCCATGTACTGGTTGTTGAGAATGAACACCTTGACCGGCAGATCGAACTGCACCGCGGTCGAGGCCTCTTGCATGTTCATCAGGATCGACGCGTCACCCGCAATGTCGATCACGAGCGATTTGGGATGCGCGAGCTGCGCGCCGATCGCTGCGGGCAGCCCGTACCCCATCGTGCCGAGGCCGCCTGAGGTCATCCAGCGGTTGGGCTCTTCGAAACGATAGAACTGCGCGGCCCACATCTGGTGCTGGCCGACCTCGGTCGTGATGTAGACGTCGCGATCCTTGGTCAGCTCATAGAGCCGCTCGACCGCGTATTGCGGCATGATCGTCTCACGCGACTTCTTGTAGGAAAGAGACTTCTTGGCGCGCCACTGTTCGATCTGCTTCCACCAGCCTTTCAGCGCGGCCTTGTCGAGCTGCGGCGACTTCGACTTCCAGATGCGCAGCATGTCTTCCAGTGCGTAGCCGACATCGCCGATGATCGGGATATCGACGCGCACGTTCTTGTTGATCGACGAGGGATCGATATCGATCTGGATCTTGCGCGAGTTAGGCGAGAACGCATCGATGCGCCCGGTGATGCGGTCATCGAAGCGCGCACCGACCGCGACCATGACGTCGCAATCATGCATCGCGAGGTTGGCCTCGTAGGTTCCATGCATGCCGAGCATGCCAAGCCATTGCTTGTCGGAGGCGGGATAGGCGCCGAGCCCCATCAGAGTAGAGGTGATGGGAAAGCCTGAGAGCCGCACGAGTTCGCGCAGGATCTGGCTTGCTTTGGGGCCGGAGTTGATAACCCCGCCGCCGGTGTAGAACAGCGGACGCTTGGCGTGCGCCATCAGGTCGACGGCTTCGCGCACCGCGACCTGATCGGGTTTGACGCGGGGCTTGTAGGTCTTGTGCGCGATGTTGGACGGGCCGACGTAGGCACCGGACGCGAATTGAATGTCCTTTGGCACGTCGACGACAACCGGCCCGGGCCGCCCTGCTTTGGCGACGTAAAACGCCTCATGCAGGATGCGGGCGAGATCGTTGACGTTTTTCACGAGCCAATTGTGCTTGGTGCACGGGCGCGTGATGCCAACCGTGTCGCATTCCTGGAAAGCGTCGTTGCCGATCAGGTGCGTGGGCACTTGCCCGCTGATGCAGACGAGGGGAATGGAATCCATGAGTGCGTCGGTGAGACCCGTCACCGCATTGGTTGCCCCGGGACCCGACGTCACGAGCACCACGCCGACCTTGCCGGTCGAGCGCGCATAGCCTTCCGCGGCGTGCACCGCCCCGCCTTCTTGCCGCACGAGGATGTGCTTGACGCGATCCTGCTGGAACAGCTCGTCGTAGATCGGCAACACGGCGCCGCCGGGATACCCAAAGATGTGCTCGACGCCTTGGTCGATCAGCGCCGTGATCACCATCTCGGCGCCTGTCATCGTACGTGCCATCGCGCAGCTCCAAACCGCGACACCAAAAGCCAAATGCCGTCGTCGGGCGCGGGTGGCGCGACCAACGGCGAGTGGGCGGAAACTAGGCGCTCATGATTGCTAGGTCAATGTTAAGCATCAATAAAAGCGATTAAATCGCCAGAGAATAGTTCTGTTTCTTGCGTGCTAAGCCGTTTCCACGCAATCATATTGCCGCGGGCCCACGTTAGCTGCCGCTTGGCATACTGCCGGCTTTCGATCCGTGCCGCTTCCATGGCCTCGTCTCGGGTGACCTCGCCGCGCACATGGCGCAGCAACGGCCTGACACCAAGTGCGCCCATGATTGGTAGTGCGGGGTCCAGTTTCAGTCCGGCCAATTGCGCGACTTCGTCGAGCGCACCCAGGTCCATCATGGTGGAAAAGCGAGCCGCGATCCGCCGGTGAAGTTCGTCGCGCACCGGAGCGATCACAAGGCGCGTGGTCGTCTCGGGATCGAGCACGGGCTCGCGCGGCATCTCCTGCCAGGCGAGCAGCGATTTGCCGGTGGCCTCGCGAACCTCAAGGGCGCGCGTGATGCGCTGGGTATCACCGGGTGCGAGGCGCTCAGCCATATCGGGATCGCGCTCCGCGAGTGCAGCATGCAGCTCCCCGGGCGAGGCAGACAGAGCCACGCCGCGCCAACGCTCGCGCACCGCTTCATCAATGGGAGGGATGGGTGAGAGGCCATGGGTGAGAGCCATGAAGTAAAGCCCCGTGCCGCCGACGATTATCGGCCGCAGGCCTCTGGTGCGCGCATCATCCAGTGCTCGTGCCGCATCTGCAGCATAGCGTCCGGCCGAATATGGTTCTGTTGCCGGGACGAAACCGTAAAGCGCGTGCGGTACGCGCGCTTCCTCCTCGGCGGACGGACGCGCGGTCAAGATGCGCAACTCGCGATAGACCTGCATCGAATCTGCATTGATCACGAGCCCGCCGACGTGCTCAGCGATCCGTGCAGCTAGGATAGACTTGCCGCTCGCCGTCGGGCCGAAGATGAGGATCGCGCCATCTTTACGCATGCGGCAGACCTAGCACAGTGCACTTGGCTAGGCGCCGCCGGCGCATGCTGAGCTTAATAGTTGATGGTCGTGCGCAGACCAAACACTGCGGCGTTCGGTACGGGCTTTGCAGGATCCTCCGGATCGGGCACGTGGCCGCCCGTGTTCCAGAAGTATTGAAAGTCGGGCTGGATATAGAAGCCTGGAACGATCTGGGCGGTGTAGCTCGCCTCGACGACTCCCTCGTAGTTGGGGATGATGGTGTCGCCGCTATCGCGCTCGAAATCCTGGATTTCTTTGGAGACCCCCGTATGGGCGTAGCCGACTGCAAAGAAGTCGTCGGAGCGCGACGTTAACAGGCCGTGGAAGGTCAACCCCGTCTCCCAATAGGATTCTATCATGTTGCCGGCTGAAGGCGCGCTGATGAAGCGACCGAACATCGCGACGCCTTTGTGATCATTGCTGCCGGGCACGCGATAGAGCATCTGGTCGACAATGAAATAGACGGCGTAGTCCTGATCGGAAACCTCACCCGGTATTGCCGGCAGCGCGATCGGAAGGGCGTTGTTGCCGATGCTCTGCTGCTCAAAGGTCGAGAACAAGCGCCACGCGCCGACCTTGATCGTGCCCGCGAGCTCGCCCGGAGCTTGGTTGTATTTCAAATCGGCTTCCAAGAGCATCAGCGGATCGCTGAACGGAAAAGCAAGACCGTTCGGATTGCATTTCTGCGGCAGACCCGCCGGGCAGTCATCGGCTGGATCGCCGGTATAGAGACCGCCGAGCAGCCGGAGATGCGGGTCGGGGTCAACGATGATGCGCACGCCCGGAGCGGCCATGGGGTAGGAAGGTCCGCCATCGGGCAGGTTGACGCCGGCGATGCTCGGCCATCCCCACGTACCGTTGAGCAGCGCTTGCGCTCCTTCGCTGATGATGAAGTCGGAATCGGCTGAGAGCTGCCCAAAGCGGATTGAAAACGTGTCGGAGAACAGCTTCTGCTCGAACCACAATTCGAACAACCGCGTATCGGGCAGGGCTTCGATGAAGCTTACCGGCATCAGCGCACCCAAGTTCTGCGCGGTGATGCTCTGGCCGTTGATTTGATAGCCGTTGACGAAGAAGCTCAGACCTTTCCAGCCGATCATCTTTTCCAAATCGGCTTCGACGGCCAACTCTACTCGCCCATCGTAGAACGTGCCCTGACTGACGCCGCCGACGGGATTGCCCAATACCTCACCGATGTAATTGACGTGGAAGGTGATGCCATCGCGCCCAAGCGCGGAGCGTATGCCGCCCGGATCCGCAAGCGCACGCGGCAAGCTGGTCGCGATCGAGGTTTCAGGCAAACCGGGAATGCGGTCGCTATCGTCGTCGCTGCTCTGGGCGTGCGCCTGATTGCCCACGCTCGCCGAAGCCATGGCAACAGCCATCGCAAATAGCATCCGCGCGCTGGGCCACCGGAGCACCATGCCAGCAAATCCGCCCCGCTACGTACGCGAATACAGGATTGTTCCAAAAGGAGGCCGCGATCCGCGGAGCGCGAATCACAGCCCGTTTGGCGCCAGTATAGGGATCGCTGACCGGAAGCGTTGAAACGGCAGGCGGATTCGCGAGGCTGCGGACTGGACCTCGCGTCGCGCCAGGTGATTTATGTCAGCACTAGTAGTTGATGATCGAACGGAGCCCGATCACGGCCGCGTCCTTGACAGCCCTGTTGGGATCGTCGGGATCCTCGGCGTGTCCACCCGGGTTCCAGAAATACTGGAAGTCGGGCTGGATGGAGAAGCCTGGCACGATGTGCGCGGTGTAGCTCAGCTCGAGCAGCGCTTCGTAGTTAGAGATTACGGTCTCGCCGTCGTTCCTCTCCAACGCCCTCTGGTCATCCGAGATGCCGGTATGCGCATAGCCGATGGCGAAGACGTCGTCGGCTCGGCCGGGAACCATGCCGCTGAACGTGAATCCGGCCTCCCAGTACATATCGACGAAGTTGCGATCCTCCGGCGCGCCAATTACGCGGCCGAAGAACGAGACGCCTTTCGGATCCTTTCCCGGCAGGCGGTAGATCATCTGATCGAGGATCGCGTAAAGACCGCGAGTCGAATTCTTGATGATCGAATCATCGAGCAGCAGAGCGGTGTCGCCTTCCTGGTGCCAGCCTCCGAGCTTCACGGTGCCCGGCAAATTGCCCAGCTCGTACTTGTAGGCGCCCTCGAACATCCAAAGCGGCGGATCGCCCGTGGGGAAGTCGAGGCCATGATCGTTGCAGCGCTGCGGGTCAGCGTCGTCCGGGCAGTCCCCGGCCGGGCGGCCATTATAGACGCCGGTCATGAACGTCAGATTGTCCGTCGGCGAGAAGGCGACGCGCACGCCGGGCGTCGCCAGCGGATACGCCGGTCCGCCCTGCGGCAGGTCTGCGGCGGTGATCGAGGGCCAGCCCCACGTTCCGTTGATGAAGAGCCCGCCACCCTCCGACAGAATGAATTCAGAATCCGCCGCGATTTGGCCGATGCGGATCGACAGCTTGTCATCGAGCAGCTTCTGCTCAAACCACATCTCAAAAAGTCGCGTTGCCGGCGTCGCCTCGATGTAGCTGACGGGCATGAGCGCGCCCAGGTCGTGCCCCGTGATGCTTTCGCCGTGGATCTGGTAGCCGTTGGCGAAGAAGGTGAGCCCCTTCCAGCCGATCATTTTCTCCATGTCGGCCGTGACGGCAACTTCGAGGCGACCATCGTAATAGGTACCCTGATGGAACCCGCCGCTGGCGGTGCCAAAAACTTCTCCGATGTAGTTCACGGCGAAGGTGACGCCGCGGCCCGCCCAGGCGGCGCGCACACCGCCGGGATCGGCGAGATCGGGCGGCAGGCTGGTCGCAATCGAGGGGTCGGGTATTCCTGTCGGCGGCTTGTCACCGGCGTGCGCGGATTGTGCAACGATGGCCACGCCGAGCGCGGCCAACAGCGCCGCCAAATGACCAGTATTCAGACGACGACCGTCGTCCTTCGCACGCAACACGCAACTCATCACGCCTCACTTTTACGCAACAAAACACGCCGTCGTTTCTATACAGCCGAAGTCATGTTTATTGGCAAGGAAGCGGCCCCAAATGAAGCTACGGTTTGCCTGCTTTGCAGTCTTGTGTGGCCGGCAGGGCACGACATCGGACGGAGGAGCCAATCTTTGCGGGCTTGTCGCGATGCGGCGAAGCCGGTAGCCATGATCCGAGCGTCAGCGCGGCCGCGCCGCGCCCAGCGAGACGGAGTTGCGCATGGCGGACGACGCGGTGGTCGCCCAGAAAGGGCCCTATCAGGTCGAGCTGACCGAAGGAAAACCCTACCTGTACTGCCGTTGCGGGCGGTCGCAAAAGCAGCCCTTCTGCGATGGATCGCACACCGGCACGGAATTCGAGCCGTTGCGCTTCGTCGTGGACCACACCGGCACTTTCAACATTTGCGGTTGCAAGTCGACGGATGATGAACCGTTCTGCGACGGCTCCCATCTGATGCTTTAGGGTCGGACAGGCGGCAGGGAGCGAGGGGACTTTCGTTGGAATATTTCGTCCAGCAGTTGATCAACGGCCTGACGCTCGGCTCGATCTACGGCTTGATTGCCATCGGCTACACGATGGTTTTTGGCATCATCGGCATGGTGAACTTCGCGCATGGCGACGTGTTCATGGTGTCGGCCTTCATCGCGCTCATCTTGTTTCTGCTCCTGACACAGGTCTTGGGGGTGTTCTCCATCGGTCTGGCGCTGCTGATGGTCATGGTGCTGGGCATGGCGCTCACGGCGCTGTGGAGTTGGGTGATCGAGCGCGTTGCCTACCGGCCGCTCGCGGGCTCGTTTCGGCTCGCGCCACTGATCTCGGCGATCGGCATGTCGGTATTCCTGTCGAACTTCGTGCAGGTGGTTCAGGGCCCGCGCAACAAGCCGGTCCCGCCGATGCTGAACGAAGTGATCAGGATCCCGATTGGATCGGGCAATGTCACGCTGTCGATGAAGCAGATTCTCATCTTCGCTCTGACGGCCGTGCTGCTCGTTGCCTTTTGGCTGCTCGTGCAGAAGACGCGCCTCGGTCGCGCGCAACGCGCCTGCGAGCAGGACCGTAAGATGGCTGCCCTTCTCGGAATCGACGTCAACCACACCGTCTCGATGACCTTCGTGATCGGTGGAGCGCTTGCGGCCGTCGCGGGCCTCATGTTCATGATCTACTACGGCGTCGTGACATTCACCGACGGCTTTACTCCAGGCATCAAGGCGTTCACCGCCGCGGTCCTCGGCGGCATCGGATCGCTGCCGGGCGCGGTACTGGGCGGAATCCTCATCGGCCTGATCGAGACGCTGTGGTCAGCCTACTTCTCCATCGACTACAAGGACGTGGCGGCTTTCTCGATCCTCGCCATCACCTTGATCTTCATGCCCTCGGGCATCCTCGGCAAGCCAGACGTCGAGAAGGTATGAAATGAGCGCTGGCGGCATGGGCGCCCTGCCGCCCGAAGCGGTTACGATGCGGCAGGCGCTGCTAAACGCAGGTATGTGGGCGCTTGTCACGCTCGGCCTCGCATTCCCGATCATCCTTTTTGGCACCGAGCAGGACTTCTCCAATCGCATTGTGCTCTACGCGCGCCCGATGCTTTTCGTGGGCTCGGGTCTCGTGGTGTTCGCCGGGCGCCTGCTCTGGCTGCTGACGAAACATCCCCGCCGTCCCAAGACGCTGGCGTTTCCACCGCTCGATTTCTCGGTCGATCCCAAATGGCTGCAGCGTGCCGGCCTCGGCGCGCTGCTCGCGTTCCCGGTGGTGGCTCTGGTGCTCGCGGGCCCGTCGGGCGCCATCAAGTGGGTCGACAATTTCGGCGTGCAGATCCTGATCTACGTGATGCTGGCCTGGGGGCTGAACATCGTCGTCGGTCTCGCCGGCTTGTTGGACCTCGGCTACGTCGCCTTCTACGCGGTTGGCGCCTACACCTACGCGATACTCGCAACCTACGTGATCCCGGCGACGGTTCCTATTCTGGGGCCGTGGGCGTTCTGGATCTGCTTGCCCATCGCGGGTCTGTTGGCCGCGCTGTGGGGCGTGATCTTGGGATTTCCCGTGCTGAGGCTGCGCGGCGATTACCTCGCCATCGTCACGCTGGCGTTCGGGGAGATGATCAGGCTCGTACTCATAAACTGGGTGGCGCTCACCAACGGCAACATCGGCATCCAGACCCCGCGCATCACGTTTTTCGGTCTCCCGTTTACGACGCGGGGTACCGAGACGACGTTCGCCGACGTTTTTCATATGCCGGGCAGCCCCACGGTGCACCGCTCGATCTTTCTCTATTACGTGATCCTGGGGCTCGCGCTTGTCGTAGCTGTCGTAACGCAGCGCATGCGCCGGCTGCCGGTCGGCCGCGCATGGGAGGCGCTGCGCGAGGATGAGATCGCTTGCCGCTCGCTCGGCATCAATACGGTCAACACCAAGCTCACCGCGTTTGCCATGGGCGCGCTTTTCGGAGGATTGGCCGGCGCATTTTTCGGGGCGCGCCAGGGTTTCGTCACCCCACGCTCGTTTGAGTTCATGGAATCCGCGACCGTGCTTGCGATCGTGGTGCTCGGCGGCATGGGCTCGCTGTTTGGCGTGGCGGTTGCCGCGGTGGCAGTGATTGGCGGGATTGAGCTGCTGCGCGAGCTCGACTGGCTCAAATCCATCTTTGGCGAGAGCTTCGATCCCGGCCAGTACCGTATGCTCATCTTCGGCCTGGCCATGGTGCTGATGATGATCTGGCGTCCGCGCGGACTGGTCGCCGCACGGCACCCCTCGATCGTGCTCAACGAGGCCAAGGCTGTGTCTGGCGAGCATGTAAAGGAAGGGCACGGCTGATGCGCTGGCTCAGCGACCCTCTTCTCGTCGTCGAGGGGCTCACCATGCGCTTCGGCGGCCTTGTCGCGGTGCGCAACTTGTCGTTCTCCGTCGGCCGCGGCGACATCACCGCCCTCATCGGTCCAAACGGCGCCGGCAAGACCACCGTCTTCAACTGCGTCACCGGGTTTTATAAACCAACCAGCGGACTTCTGGCACTGGCGCCTTACGCGCCGCTCGACGCCGGCGCGGTTGCCCGGCTCACGGCTTCCAGCCGGCGCTATCTTCGCGGCAAAGATAAAACGGGCGATCTCTTTCTGCTCGAGCGCATGCCTGACTTCGAGATCGCACAAAAGGCGAAAGTCGCGCGGACATTCCAGAATATCCGGCTGTTTCCCGGGATGACCGTGCTCGAGAACCTCATGGTCGCGCAGCACAACAGGCTGATGCACGCATCCGGATTGTCCCTCTTAGGGTTGATCGGCGCCGCGAGCTATCAGGCAGCCGAGCACGAAGCCGTTGAACGTGCCAAATACTGGCTCGACCGGCTAGCACTCACGAAGCGCGCCGATGATGCGGCTGGGGCGCTTCCATACGGCGACCAGCGCCGTCTCGAGATCGCACGCGCCATGTGCACTGAGCCGGTGCTGCTTTGTCTCGATGAGCCGGCCGCCGGTCTCAATCCCAAGGAGAGCGCTGCACTCAATGGGCTGTTGCGCGCCATCCGCGATGACCACGCCACCTCCCTCCTGCTGATCGAGCACGACATGAGCGTCGTCATGGAAATTTCCGATCATGTGGTTGTGCTCGAGCACGGTGTGCGCATCGCCGACGGCACTGCCGATAATGTACGAAATGATCCCAGAGTGATCGCGGCATATCTGGGCGTCGAGGACACCGAGGTTGTGATGGCCGAAGCGGAGGTTGGAGCATGAGCCCTCCCCTTCTCGCTCTGGAGCGCGTCACCGCCTGCTACGGGAATATCTTGGCCCTGCGCGAAGTCGATATCACCGTAGGGGCGGGCGAGATCGTGACGATCATCGGCGCCAACGGAGCGGGCAAGAGCACGCTCATGATGACGATCTTCGGCAATCCGCGTGCGCGCAGCGGCCGCGTCCTGTTCGAAGGTCGCGACATCACGGCACTCCCCACCCACGAGATCGCCCGGCTGGGCCTTGCGCAGTCGCCGGAAGGCCGGCGCATCTTTTCGCGCATGACGGTCGAGGAGAATTTGCGCCTCGGCGCGGAGTTTGCCGGCCGCGGCGATTTCGATCAGCAGCTCGAGCACGTCGCGGCAATTTTTCCGCGCCTGAAGGAGCGGCTTGCTCAGCGCGGCGGGACACTGTCGGGCGGCGAGCAGCAAATGCTTGCCATCGCCCGCGCCCTCATGAGCCGGCCGAAGCTTTTGCTGCTGGACGAGCCCTCGCTCGGTCTTGCCCCGCTCATCGTGAAGCAGATCTTCAGCGTCATCTCCGATCTCAACCGGCGCGAGGGGCTCACCGTATTCCTCGTCGAGCAGAACGCCTATCATGCGCTCAAGCTCGCGCATCGCGCCTACGTCATGGTCAACGGTGCCATCAAGCTCTCAGGAACGGGTCAGCAGTTGCTGGCAAGCCCGGAGGTTCGTGCCGCCTATCTCGAAGGCGGGCGGCACTAGGAGACTGGTTGTGCAAAGTTTCGACAAGGGATTTTGGGTTTACATGCTCGTGACGGTGGCGCTCGGCGGCGCTGCGGCGCGAGCCAGCGGGTCGGCGATTGCGTTGACGTGGAGACCCCCCTGGCAACTTTTTGGCGCGACCCTCTTGCTGGCGTGCGCGGTGCGTTTTTTCCACTACGCGTTGTTCAACGAGCCCTTTTTGTCGCTGCGACGATTCCTGCTCGACTATGGCGTGCTGCTCATGTTTGCCGCAGCCGGCTTCCAGCTTGCGCGCGCGCGCCAGATGGTTGGGCAGTATCCATGGGCCTATGAGCGGTCTGGCTACGTTTGGTGGCGCCGCAAGGTAACCGACGCCGGATGACTTTTGCCCCGTTTCGGGGGAACATGGCCGCCGAACAATCGCCGTGCAAGGAACCCCAATGAAGTCAGTGATCTTCGCAGCTCTCGCCGCTCTGTCCGCCTTGACCCTTGGAGCCTGCGATAGCGGTCCAGCCAAACTGAAGATCGGCGTCGGCGGTCCGATGACGGGATCGGACGCTGCGTTTGGTGCACAGCTGAAGAATGGCGTCGAGCAGGCCGTCGCGGATTTGAACGCGGCGGGCGGCATCATGGGCCAGCAGATCGAACTGGTGACGGGCGACGACGCGGCCGATCCCCGCCAGGGCGTATCGGTGGCGAACGATTTCGTCGGCGAGGGCGTGCACTTCGTCGTCGGGCATTTCAATTCAGGCGTCACGATGCCGGCGTCCGAGGTCTACGTCGAGAACGGCGTGCTCATGATCACGCCTGGCTCGACCAACCCCCAGGTCACCGACCGCGGACTGTGGGATGTGTTTCGCATCTGCGGACGTGACGACCAGCAAGGGGGAGTCGCCGGCAGCTACATTGCCGAGCACTTGAAGGACAAGAAGGTCGCCATCGTCCACGACAAAACCACATATGGCAAAGGTCTCGCCGACGAGACGCGCAAGACCATGAACGGCCAGGGCGTGAAAGAGGTGCTGTATGAAGGTGTCAGCGCCGGCGAGAAGGATTTCGCCGCACTTGTCTCGAAGGTGAAGAATGCCGGCGCCGACGTATTCTACTGGGGCGGGGTACATACGGCAGGGGGTCTGATCCTGCGCCAGATGCGCGACCAAGGCGTAGGCGCGGTCTTCATGTCGGGAGACGGCATCGCGAGCGACGAGTTTGCGGCGATCGCTGGACCGGGCGCCGAGGGCACGCTGATGACGTTCGGCCCCGATCCCCAGAAGCGGCCCGAAGCGAAGTCGATCGTCGACGAGTTTCTGGCGAAGGGCTACAAGCCCGAGGCCTATACGCTCTATAGCTACGCCGCCGTGCAGATACTCAAGCAGGCGATCGAAGGCTCAAAGTCGCTCGATCCCAAGACGGTGGCGCAGTACATGCACTCGGGCGTGACCTTCAATACGGTGATCGGTGACATCGCGTTCGATTCGAAGGGCGACATCAAGCAAGTCGCCTATGTGATGTATACGTGGACCAAACAGCCTGACGGGCGCATCACCTACGTACAGAACTGACGGCCATCGAGCTCGAGAGCAGCGCGGGTGTAAAGCGCCAATGGCAACGCTGCGCCTCCTCGTTCTCACATTCCTCACCGTCACGGCGACGGCGCCGCTAGCGCTCGCCAACGTCGTCATCGGAGTAGCCGGACCTGCCGAGGGGCCGGGCGCTGCCACGACGCGAGACATCTCTCGCGCAGTGAAAACAGAAGCCGACCGCCTCAACCGCAATGGCGGAGTATTGGGTGAGCGCATAGAAGTTGCAGAGGCCGATGACGGCTGCGCTCCCTCCTCAGCCGAAGCGGCGGCGCGCAAGCTCATCGCCAGTGGGGCCACACTCATCCTCGGACACCCTTGCGCGAGCGCTGCCATCGCGGCGGCAAAGGTCTACGCGCAGGCCGGCACCATCTTCATGGCGACGGCCACGCGGCACGCAGCTTTCACGAATCCGCGCGCAGGTCCGACGATCTTCCGATTATCCGGTCGCGATGATCGTCAGGGCGCAAGCGCCGGTTCATACCTGGGACGCACATTTCCAGGAAAGCCGATTGCGATCGTCCGCGATCAGAGCCGTTACGGGGAACAGATCGCGCAGTCGGCAGCCACTGCGGCAAAGGCCGCCGGAACAACTCAGATCGTGACCGCCAGCGTATCGGGGGCGCAGAAGGACTTTACCGGCGTTATTGCTCAGCTCGCCGCGGCTCACGTCGAAGCGGTGCTGTTCGCGGGCTTCCCCATCGAAGGTGGTCTGCTTTTGCGCCAGATGCGATCCTCGGGCCTGACTGCCGCGTTCATTGGAAGCGATGCGCTGGCGACCGACGAGTTCGCCACGACAGCCGGAGACCAGGCTGCCGGGGCCGGCGTGCTGCTTCCTTCTGAAGCCGGGGAACGAATTGTGCGGGCCGACCAGGTTGCAGCGACTTTACCAGGCGAGACGCCAACCGGCGCTTTCCTCATGGCTTACGGCGCCGTCGAAGCTTGGCATGCGGCAGCCGACTCGGCGCGCTCAACAGCATCCCCTGCCGTCGCTCTTGCCTTGCAGTCCGGCAATTTCGATACCCTCATTGGAATGGTCTCATTCGACGCGAACGGCGACGCCGCGATTGCGTCCTACGAAGTCGTCTGGTGGAAAGACGGCACACTGCACCGAGGCAACTGAACTGCAAAATGCAACGGCCGCCACTCGCGTGACGGCCGCACAAGTTCAGTTCGCGCGCAGCGCGCGAAATTAAGTCTCAGTCTCGGCCCTGCGATGCGGCCATGCACTCGTGCATCAGTCGCTTCTCGATAAGCGCCAGATCGTCGGGGACCTTCTGCCCGGCCTGCCGGTAGCGGCGAACCTTCGCCTGCACCATGGCATAAGCTTCGCGGGGATCGTCTGTCTGCTCCAGCTCCCCATTCAGCTGGGCGATTTCACTTTGCATCTGGTTCGGCATCTTCTCGTCCGCCCTCTCGCTTCCTAACCTTTGTTTGCCTTCTGACGTCGTGTGTCGCGCCCCGTCTGTTCGAAGGCGTCAACAACCACGCATATAAGACTCTCGGTGAGCATCCTAAGTAACTTTTCGTTTCGTTCGTGTGCTTGCAAGTCTACTCGTTCGATTTGATCTCGCACGTGACAAACTGTCCACAGTCGAGCCGCGTTGTGCGGCGCGCGAACAACCAATCCATTGTGGCTCAATCTTGTCCGCACTGCAGAAAAGCTTGCTGCGGTGCACGCGCGTGCTGTGTGCGTTGCACCGCAACCACTTCTTCGCGCCTGGAGACACAGCGTACTCCACGGCATCGCACTCGGATCCCAAGCATGAAGTGCACACATGCAATCGCCGCGCCGGAATTGATGCACGCATGCCGCTCTGCTAGGCCACCGCTCTAGCTGCGACGAGGCCGCAATGATTCCCCGCTACAGCCGCCCAGAGATGGCCCTGCTCTGGGCTCCTGAAACGCGCTTTCGCATATGGTTCGAGATCGAGGCGTACGCCGCGGCGGGAATGGCCGAGATCGGGACGATCCCCAAGGAAGCCGCGAAGGCGATCTGGGACAAAGGCAGCAAGGCGAAGTTCGACGTCGACCGCATCGCGGAAATCGAACAGGTCACCAAGCACGACGTCATTGCGTTCCTGACGCACTTGGCCGAGCACATCGGTCCTGAGGCGCGTTTCGTGCACCAGGGCCTCACCTCCTCGGACGTCCTCGACACCTGCTTTTCCGTGCAGTTGAAGCGAGCGGCCGATCTCATCATCGACGACATCGATGCGCTTTTGGCCGCGCTGAAGAAGCGCGCGCTCGAGCACAAGCTGACACCGACGATTGGGCGCAGTCACGGAATTCACGCCGAGCCGACCACGTTTGGCCTGAAGCTCGCTTTCGCTTACGCCGAGTTTGCGCGCGCCAAGGACCGCATGATCGCGGCCAGACGTGAGATTTCAACCTGCGCGCTATCGGGTGCGGTTGGGACCTTCGCCAGCGTCGATCCCCGCGTGGAAGCCTATGTCGCGACAAGGCTCGGCCTCACACCGGAGCCGATCTCGACTCAAGTGATCGCGCGCGATCGCCACGCCATGTACTTCGCGACGCTCGGCGTCATCGCCTCATCCGTCGAGCGGTTGGCAACCGAGATCCGCCACTTGCAGCGCACCGAGGTGCGGGAGGCGGAGGAATTCTTCTCGCCGGGCCAGAAGGGCTCGTCCGCCATGCCGCACAAGCGCAATCCGGTGTTGAGTGAAAATCTCACCGGACTGGCGCGCCTGGTGCGCGGATATGCGCTGCCCGCGATGGAGGACGTCGCACTCTGGCACGAGCGCGACATTTCCCATTCGTCCGTCGAGCGGGTGATCGGGCCCGATGCCACGATTGCGCTCGACTTCGCGCTCAGTCGCATGGCCGGCATCGTCAACAAGCTCGTCGTCTATCCCGATGCGATGAGGAAGAACCTCAAATCGCTCGGCGGCTTGCACAATTCGCAGCGCGTGCTCCTGGCCCTCACTCAAGCCGGCGTCGCTCGCGAGGAGGCTTATGCCATCGTGCAGCGCAATGCGATGAATGCCTGGAGCGAGGGAGACGATTTTCTCGCTGCTCTCAAAGCGGACAAGGACGTGGCGGGCAAGCTGACGGCAAAGCAGCTGGACGCAATGTTCGATGTCGATACGTATTTCAAAAACGTCGACACGATCTTTGCCCGCGTTTTCGGGGAGTGAGGGCCCGTGACCTCAGTCGGCACGCTGTTGTTTCCCGGCTTTGAGTTGCTCGACGTGTTTGGTCCGCTGCAGATGCTTGGTGCTTTGCCGTCGGGCTATCAGCTCGAGATGGTTGCCGAGACGACAGGGCCGGTCGCGAGCCGTCAGGGAGCCAAGGCGGTCGCCGAGCTCTCCCTCGCTGATGCCAAAACTTTCGACGTTCTCCTTATTCCCGGAGGTCGTGGCACGCGTCGAGAGGTGGACAACGTCGCGCTGATTACCTGGATTGGCGCGAAGGCGCAGACGGCAAAATTCGTTGCAACCGTCTGCACCGGCTCGGCTCTGCTCGCGCGCACTGGCCTCCTCGATGGTCGCAAAGCGACCAGCAACAAAGCGGCCTTCGGCTGGGTGATGGAGCAAGGCCCCAAGGTGCTCTGGCAGCCGCGGGCTCGCTGGGTCGTGGACGGGAAGTATTTTACCTCGGCGGGTGTTTCGGCCGGGATGGACATGGCGCTCGCGTTGATTGAGACCCTCGAAGGGTCAGAGGCCGCGCTCCGCGCCGCCGAGCAAGCCGAGTACCGCTGGATCAATGATCCCGCCGATGACCCGTTTGGCGCGCGTCTCAGCACCCCGGGTCGCTGACACGAGAGGGCAATCATGGGTCTCGTCGATGGACGCACACGCCACGAGCTCACGCGCCGGTTGCTCATAACGGCGGCAGCCCTCCTTGCCTATCGCGTCGGAAGCCATATTCCGCTGCCGGGCCTGGAGCCGAGAGGTTTGGCGCGGATCGACGCAAACGGCATCGAGCACGTCTCGATCCTAGCGCTCGGCGTCGTTCCGTTCGCGAGCGCTCTCATTCTGTTTGAGTTGGCGAAGGTGCTGGCGCCGCAGATGCGACGCTGGGAGCAGAGCACGTCTGCCAACAGGATTACGCTCGATTGGATGGTGCTCATCCTTGCGCTGCTCGTGGCGGCCGCGCAGGCCACCGGCGTTGCGATGGCACTCGAGGGCGTGTCGGGGCTGGTCGATCAGCCTGGCGTACCGTTTCGCCTAGCCTGCGTTGGCACGCTTGTCGCCGGCAGCGCCATCTCGATCTGGCTCGCCAATCAGATCACGTTGCGCGGGGTCGGGAGCGGCGTGTGGCTCTTGTTTGCAGCACCATTACTCGCAGATCTTCCACGGCAGGTTTCGGCATTCGGCGCATGGCAGGCCGATGCCAGCCTTCTCACCGGTGAACTGGTAATCGGCATCGCATTTGTTGTAGTGGTCTTTGCGGCAGTTACGACGCTGGTACGGGCAGAAAGCTCAGCGGCGACACCAGCGACCTGCCTCTGGTCCGCTCAGCTCGCGCAAGCGCTGCTGCCGCTCCTGTTGCTTCCGCTCATGGCGAGCGCGTCGCCCCCAACATTGCAGGGTTACGCCACCAGCACCATGATGGCGCAGGCGATCCTGATTGGCGTCGTTGCGCTGTTCTATGCACGCTCCCAGCGGCTCGGCGGCGCAGACGGTCCAAGCCTGAATTTCTCAATTTTGATCGGGGCGACGTTGGCAGCGCTGACGGTTGCCAATTTCGCGTTGCCGGTCGTCGTCGAGCGCTTAATGCCGCGCTCCGCCCAGCTCATCATCCTGGCCGCAGTTGCGCTAAGCATCCTGCTGCCGTGGTGGGAGATGGAAATCGCCAGCGACAAATCCGGATGCCGTCGAGGAAGATGAAGAAGGAGCCGCTCAGTCCTCGGGCGGAAACAGATAGCTCGCCCGCGCCATCACCGAAGTCGATCGTCGCATCGCCGGCAATTGATTGCGGCGTACCGGCCACGATGCCGGAGGCGCACAGCGGACAGAAGCGGAATTGCTGAGGTCGATCTCGAGGTGATTGTACTCGACGCCGAGCACGACATTGTTCCAAGCCAAAAATTCGAGGCCGCCCCCGATGGTCCAGCCATCGGAAAACTGCTCTACCGAGACTGTGCCATTGACCGAGCTTGATCCGGTCAATGTGGCGTTGCCACCGGCCCAGCCGCCCTTGGCAAATATCAGCCAATTGTAGAACGCGTAACCGATGCGCCCCTCGACCGTGCCGATCCAATCCAGCTTAGTGGAGAAGGTGTCGGACGCGGGTAAGTACGGGCTGGTGGTCGTCTCATTCAAATTGTAGTCGGAGTACGAAAACTCGGCGCCAAACACCCAATGCCCCAACTGCAGGTTTCCGCCGCCGATGATTCCACCCGCAAATCCGCTCGGGGAGAAATCTACCGGTGTCGTGACACCGAGCGGGTTGAACACGTTGGCGGCCTGCGACCAATTGATGTCGCTCGACGCACCGCCCAGTTTGCCGCCGATGTAGAAGCCGGTCCAATCCGCCTCGCCTTGCAGATCAGAAATACCCACCGGCGCCCAGTCGTCTGCGCGCGCAGATTCGACGCTCAAGGCACCCATGCTCGCTACAGCGAGGAGCAGCGCGCAATCGCGAATCCTGACCATGATGCTCCCCGCCAATCCCCGTATCCTGGCAGAAGTAAGCTGAGTCGTGGCCTGCGTATAAGGGGATTGTTGGCCTCGAACCCCTACGGATTGAACGTCAGTCGCGCCATGACGGACTGGACTACGATGTCGCCGTTGACGCTCGGTGTTCCGAAGCCTGGGCCGCTACCGCAGTAGAGGCAGGTGATTGTCTTGTTGCTGACGTCGAGGTCGGCATAGTCGTAGGCGACGCCGAACGAGAGGTTGCGGTACAGCCGGTAATCGAGGCCGGCACCGACCGTCCAGCCGTTAGCCCACTGATCCTCTGACGCATATACGCTGTTGCCTCGGTCCCGCAGCGTAACTTCGGCCTCGCCGCCGGCCCAGCCGCCCTTGGCGTAGAGCATCCAGCGATACCAGCCGTAACCGAGGCGACCGGCGATGGAGGTCAACCAATTGACCTGCGTGGAATAGCTATCCGTTGCGGGAAAGAAAGGGACTCGCGCGGTCCTGATGCATGTCGGCCGCCGAGGCCGCGACCTCAATTCCCAGCAGCCAAGGGCCGGTCTGAAAGTTGTAGCCGCCAACGAAGCCGCCGATCAGACCTTGCGGGGCTTGATCGAACCGCGTGCCGACAACGCTCGCGCCGGCGCTGTTGAAATAATTCGCGTTGGCATACTGCCAGCGGACGTCGCTCCACGCCCCGCCGAGTTGGGCTCCCCCGTAAATTCCGTTCCAGTCCGTGTTGTAGTCGCCGGCACGCGCTCCGCTTGTTGTCAGAAGGCAAACCGCAACCGCGATAGATCCAAACGCCAACTGGCGTACCCACACGATGCCACCCATACCCCTGCCACCCCGCACATCTGCGACCTCTCCTGACGCTGCACAGGCGCCAAGTGGTACACTCAACTGAGCGGTGGGAGACGAAAGCAGCCCCGGTCATCCCCGACATTCGGCGGCTTTTCACCGCTTTTCCCAGGGTCATTTGGGGGATGCACGCGGCACTTCGACGCCGAATTGCCCGGGCGATCGGCCGGAGGGAAGCCGATGCGGCCCCGCGCGCGGGCTCAGCCCTTGGGGCCTGAAGCCTCGATCTCGACGACGGCCTTGGCCAGTGATTCGCCCATCATGGCGCGGATCTCCGCGTCGGCAACCTTCACCCCGCCCTCGTCGAAGTCCTTGCGAAGCTTGCGGAAAACGTCCTCGTCGCCCTTTTCCTGAAGGTCGGCGCGGAGGATCGATTTGACGTACTCGGCCAGCGCGGGACCGCTGAATTCCCAGCTTCCCAGCTGCCCATTCGCCCAGCAGCTTGTTGCGGCGCGCCTCGGCGCGGAACTTAAGGTCTTGATCGTGCGCGAATTTCTTCTCAAATGCCTTTTCGCGGTCGTCGAAGGTGGTCATTGCGATCTCCCTCCGGGGGACGTGGCCAGGGCCCTGCCCGGGAGCCGTTAAGTTGCAGCTGCGCAGCCGTGAAAGCGGTCGTCAGCCAGCCATATCCTGCCGGCCGGGCGCGATCAACGAGGCGCCGCCCGGCCATTAGCGACACCGGTCGATCAACCCATCGTTAAGATTGTTTCCGGGGGCCGGTTCGGGTAGTGTCGCGAATGGGTGTCCGACGAGGCGAGCCGACCCCGCTACACGGCGTCTTCATGCAAGAACCCATCGTGTTTTCAACGAGTTGGCATTAGCCTGCACGTCGTGACTTCCTCTCGCAAAACCGAGACTGCAAAGGCAAAGGACAAAGGCCAAATGAACAAGCGTCGCCGCATCTACGAGGGCAAGGCCAAGGTGCTCTACGAGGGCCCCGAGCCTGGCACGCTCGTGCAGCATTTCAAAGATGATGCGACTGCGTTCAATGCCAAGAAGCACGCGCTGATCGAAGGCAAGGGCGTGCTGAACAACAGGATCTCCGAATACGTCTTCCTGCGCTTGGGCGAGATCGGCGTGCCGACGCACTTCATGAAGCGCCTCAACATGCGCGAGCAGTTGATCCGCGAAGTGGAGATCGTGCCGCTCGAGGTCGTCGTGCGCAATGTCGCCGCCGGCTCGCTGTCGACGCGCCTCGGGCTCGAGGAAGGCATGCAGCTTCCGCGCTCGATCATCGAATTCTATTACAAGGACGATGCGCTCGGTGACCCGATGGTCTCCGAAGAGCACATCACTGCGTTCGGCTGGGCGACGCCGCAGGAAATCGACGAGATCATGCAGCTCGCGCTGCGCATCAACGACTTCCTTGTCGGTCTCTTCCTCGGCATCGGCATTCGCCTCGTCGACTTCAAGGTGGAGTTCGGGCGCTTGTGGGACAACGAGCAGATGCGCATCGTGCTCGCCGACGAGATCAGCCCCGATTGCTGCCGCCTGTGGGACATCGCCACCTCCGACAAGCTCGACAAGGATCGCTTCCGCCGTGACTTGGGCGGCCTGCTCGAGGCTTACCAGGAAGTCGCGCGCCGCCTCGGCGTGTTCACCGGCAACCGCCCGGCCAAGGGCATGGGCCCGGTGCTCGTCACATCCAATCCCGGCGCCAACGGCAAGCCAAACTAGGCAATTGGCAATGGGCAAGAGGCAATAGTGCCGGCAATTGCCTAGTGCCCACTGCCATGGCGTTGCCCAAGTCCCGCTGCCCGGAGCAATCATGAAAGCTCGCATCCGCATCACCTTGAAGAACGGCGTCCTGGATCCGCAGGGCAAGGCGATCGAGCACGCGTTGACTGCGCTCGGCATCGCCGGCATCGAGGACGTGCGTCAAGGCAAGTACATCGAGGTCCGCCTCGATGAGCAGGACGAAGCCGCCGCGCGCCAGAAGCTCGAGCGGATGTGCAAGGACCTGCTCGCCAACACCGTCATCGAGAACTATGCCTACGAGCTCGAAAGGTAGTCGTGCGATGCCACAGCGCAGCGCCGGTTTTTTCGGCTGTGCCGTAGGCGCGCTCATGGCCACCGCGGCGATCGCGTCCGATGACAAGCCGCCCGTGCTCGACTGCAAGCTCAAATTCGACCAGCTGACGCGCGCCGTCACGACCCGTCCCGACGCGCAAAAGAGCGTCAAGGAAGACTGGGACATGGTGCAGATCAATTCCCCCGGTTCCAACGATACGGATTGGTGGGTTGCGCTCTACGTCTTCACCAAGCCCGAGCACTACGCCTATCCCACGATCACACGCAAAGTGATCTGGAAGGAGCCGGACGGCCAGGTAATGACGGAGCGCACGGCGTGCGGGTACGGCGACAAGGCGCTGTTCGACAAAGTCATGGGTGAGTTCGCCGAGCTCGATCGCAAGATGGTCGAGGCGATCGAGAGCGAGCACCGCGAGAAATCGCACGAGTGACGAGAGGCATTAGATGCTGCGCGCCTGCGTGATCGTATTCCCCGGCTCCAACTGCGACCGTGACATCAAAGTCGCGCTCGAAGGCGTCACGGGCTTTCCGGTCAAGATGGTCTGGCACGGCGAGGCGAGCGTGCCCGCGTGCGATCTCATCGTGCTGCCCGGCGGCTTTTCGTATGGCGACTACCTGCGGTGCGGCGCGATGGCGGCGCATTCGCCGATCATGCGCGACGTCATTGCCAAGGCGAAGGGCGGCACGCCGGTGATCGGCATCTGTAACGGCTTCCAGATCCTCTGCGAAGCCGCGCTGCTGCCGGGCGTCCTGATGCGCAACGCCAATCTCAAGTTCGTTTGCCGCGATGTGTGGCTCAAGGTCGAGAACGACCAGACCTTCTTCACCAAGTGCTACCGCAAGGACCAGGTCATCCGTTTGCCGATCGCGCACGCAGAAGGCAACTATTTCGCCGACGCGGCGACGCTCGACGCGCTCGAAGAAGAGGGACGCGTGGTGCTGCGCTATTGCGACGAGCAAGGCGAGGTCACGGACGCCGCCAATCCGAATGGCGCGCAGCGCAATATCGCCGGGATCAGCGACAAGACGGGACGCATCCTCGGGATGATGCCGCATCCGGAGCGGTTGTTTGAGCTGGCGCTCGGCGGCGCCGATGGCCGCCGCATCATCGAAAGCGCGCTATTGAGCGTGCTCGAGACCGCCTGATCCAATCCACAGCTCATCTGCACGCAAAATAAAAGGGCAGGAGGCGAACCTCCTGCCCTTCGCCGAGCGCCGAATTGTTTAGCGTACGGGCGTGTAGGCGACCTGGTGCAGCGGCATAACGGACATCGCCGTAGCGCCGGGAGCGCAGGTGAACTGAAGCTCCTTGCCCTCGCCGGTGTCGAGACGCGCGTGCGTCCCGGCATCGATCACGGTGCGAAAGCGCGCCGGAACACGCGTTTGGGGCGTGTCGCCGTCAAGCTCGTCACCCACCACCAGGGTCAGCTGGCAGGTGCCGCTGTCGGCAACGAAGTAGCCGACAGCATGTTTGGTGCCCATGTGCAGGCTGACGCCGTGCAGAGGCTTGAATTCGACCGACCGGTCTGCGGCCACATCTTCCGACATGGCGCTCGCTGCCCCTACGAGGGGGGCCAAGGCAAGCACGGCGGCAACGCAAACGCTTTTCACGATCGCGGACATGCTCCAGCTCCTTATGTTGCAATGAATGGCCGGCGGCCAACTATCCAACCGCCGCCGACCCGGTGCGTGTAGTTAAGCGCCCGAACTCGTCGAGCAAAATACAGAATGTTGCATTGCAGCAATGTTGCGAGCACAGCGCTCAACTGTCGCGCGTGGCATCGCTCCCTACCCACTTGGGCGGGTCACTGCACTCAGTTAGCGGCGTTTGATTGCCTTTTTGAGTTGCACAGACCGACTTGGCGACAACGCAACGCGTGCCCGCTATAAGCGCACGTCCCGCATCCCGGCCGAGAGCTGAAACAGCGCGAATGCAAATCTCGCCGACGACGCCGCTTCCGCGCCGAGCCGCAGTCGGTTTCATCTTCACAGTCGTGATGATCGATATCGTGGCGCTGGGACTGATCATCCCGGTGCTGCCGCGTCTCGTCGAGACCATGGTCGGCGGCGACACCGCGACCGCCGCCGGAATCTACGGATGGTTCGGATTGGTTTGGGCGTTCATGCAGTTCACCTGCTCGCCCGTCCTCGGCGCATTGTCCGACCGCTACGGGCGCCGTCCCGTTCTCCTGATCTCGATGGCCGGACAGGGCCTCGACTATATCCTGATGGCGCTGGCGCCGAACCTCGCCTGGCTGCTCATCGGCCGCGTCATCTCGGGCATCACCTCGTCCAGTGCCTCGACCGCCTTTGCCTATCTCGCCGATATCACCAAGGACGAGGACCGTGCAGGCGCATTCGGGATTGCGGGCGCGGCGTTCGGCGTCGGGTTTGTGATCGGGCCGGCGCTGGGCGGCGTGCTCGGCGTCTATGACCCGCGGTTGCCGTTCTGGGCTGCGGCTGCGGCCTGCCTCGCAAACGCGGCGTTCGGCTATTTCTTCGTGCCGGAGTCGCTGCCGCTCGACCGCCGCGAAGCCTTTCGCTGGCGCAATGCCAATCCGCTCGGCTCGCTCAGGCTTCTCAACAGCCACCCCGAGCTGCTGGGCCTTGCCGGCGTGATCTTTCTCTATCAGCTGGCGCACGGCGTGCTCCCCGCGGTGAGCGTGCTCTACACGAGCTACCGTTACGGCTGGAGCGCGCAGACGATGGGGCTGACGCTGGCGGCTGTCGGTTTATCGGCCGGGTTGGTGCAGGCGGGGCTGGTCGAGCCGGCGATCCGCTGGATCGGGGCGCGGCGCACCATGATCGCCGGCTTGGTCTGCGGCGCGGCTGGATTCTCGATCTACGGCTTAGCGCCGACCAGCATCATCTTCTGGAGCGGCATTCCGGTTCTGGCGCTGTGGGGACTGGCCATGCCGGCCGCGCTCGGGACCATGAGCGGGTTCGTGTCGGGGTCCGAGCAGGGGCAGCTGCAGGGCGCCAACGCCTCCGTCATGGCGCTTGCTGGACTATTCGCCCCGATGCTGTTTACCCAGACGTTCGCGCACGCCATCGGTCCGGATGTAAGCTGGCACCTACCGGGCGCCCCTTACCTATTGGCGGCGTTGCTTCTTCTCGCGGCAGCAACGCTCGGCTGGTGGACCACCCGTCCTGTTGGAGGTTCCGCCTAGGTCGCGGCAGCCGCTGTGACTCCCGTCCACAACGCCGCTATAAGCGGCGCAGCGCCAATCAAACCGGCTCCGTGAACTATGAACGATGTCACTTCCGAGATCCGCCCAGAGATCACGCCCGAGATCACGCCCGAGATCGTGGCCGAGCACGGGCTCACCCCGGCAGAATATCAGCGGCTGCTCAAAATCCTGGGGCGCACGCCAAGCGTCACAGAGCTTGGCATCTTCTCGGTCATGTGGAGCGAGCACTGCTCCTATAAGTCCTCGCGCGTCTGGCTGAAGACGCTGCCCACGACCGGTCCGCAGGTCATTCAGGGGCCGGGGGAAAACGCCGGCGTCGTCGACTTGGGCGATGGCGACTGCGTCGTCTTCAAGATGGAGAGCCATAACCACCCGAGCTACATCGAGCCCTACCAGGGCGCGGCCACCGGCGTCGGCGGCATCATGCGCGACGTGTTCACCATGGGCGCGCGCCCGGTGGCCAACTTGAATGCGCTGCGCTTTGGCGCGCCCGATCACCCCAAGACACGCCACCTCGTGGCGGGCGTCGTTGGCGGCATCGGCGGGTATGGCAACTGCGTCGGCGTGCCCACCGTCGGCGGCGAGACCAACTTCGACAAGGGCTACAACAACAACATCCTCGTCAACGCGATGTGCGTAGGGCTCGCCCGCACCGACAAGATCTTCTATTCGGCCGCGAAGGGCGTCGGTCTCCCCGTCGTCTACGTCGGCTCCAAGACCGGGCGCGACGGCATCCATGGCGCGACCATGGCGTCGGCCGAGTTCGACGAGAAGAGCGACGAGAAGCGCCCCACGGTGCAGGTCGGCGATCCGTTCACCGAGAAGCTGCTGATCGAAGCCTGCCTGGAACTGATGGCGAGGGACGTCATCATCGCGATCCAGGACATGGGCGCGGCCGGGCTCACCTCATCGTCTTGCGAGATGGCGGACAAGGGCGGCGTCGGCATCACGCTCAACCTCGACCTCGTGCCACAGCGCGAAGCGGGGATGACGGCCTACGAGATGATGCTCTCGGAAAGCCAGGAGCGCATGCTCATGGTCTTGAAGCCCGGCGCCGAGCCCGAGGCCGAAGCGATCTTCACCAAGTGGGGTCTCGATTTCGCGGTGATAGGCGAGACGACCGATACCGGCCGGATGATCGTCACGCATCGCGGCGCGCGCGAGGCCGACATTCCCGTCGCGACGCTCGCCGACTCCGCTCCTCTTTACGAGCGCCCGTGGTACCCCACGCCGGCGCCGAAGCTGATCCTGCCCGAGTGGGTGCCGGCACCCAACCCCATCCTCGATACATTGAAATCCATGATGAGCGGCCCGGCGCTGGCCTCGCGCCGCTGGATCTGGGAGCAGTACGATCACATGGTCATGGGCGACACCATCCAGCGCCCCGGCGGCGATGCGGCGGTCGTGCGCATTCACGGCACCACGAAGGGTCTGGCGATCACCTGCGACGTCACCCCGCGCTACGTTGCGGCGGATCCCGCGATGGGCACCAAGCAGGCGGTCGTCGAAACCTGGCGCAACCTGATCGCGGTCGGCGCCGACCCGCTCGCCATTACCGACAACCTCAACTTCGCAAGCCCCGAGCGGCCCGAGGTCATGGGGCAGTTCGTCGGCGCCATCAAAGGCATGGCGGAAGCCTGCCGCGTGCTCGACTACCCTGTCGTCTCCGGCAACGTCTCGCTTTACAACGAGACCAACGGCGTCGGCATTCCCCCCACCCCGGCCATCGGCGGCGTCGGGCTGGTCCCTGACATTTCGCGCATGGCCGACCTTAGGTTGAAGCAGGCAGGCGATCTCCTGATCGTCGTCGGCCGCGAGGCCGGCCATCTCGGCCAGTCGCTGTATCAGGAGGCCGTCACCGGCAAGCTCGAGGGGGCGCCCCCGCCGGTCGACCTCGCCGATGAGATCAAGGCCGGGCGGCTCGTGCGCGCGCTGATCCGCGAGGCAAAGGTCTCGGCCGTGCACGATGTTTCCGACGGCGGGCTGCTCGTCGCCATCGCCGAGATGGCGCTCGCGGGATCGGTCGGCGTCGAGCTGTTCGCCTACGAAGGCAAGCTCCCGCGTGCACGCGGTCTGGTTTGGCGAGGATCAGGGCCGATACGTGCTGGCCGTCGATCCTATGCGGGCGGAGGAGGTTCTGGAGCGGGCGCGCCTGCTGGCGCTCCCGAGCCGCATCGTCGGGCGCACGGGCGGCGAGGTGGTTGCGCTCAAAGGCGAGCCGCCCCTGCCACTGTCGGAGCTGCGCAGCGCACACGAAGCCTGGCTGCCGCGGTTCATGGCCGGCTAGCGTTTACGTTCTTGCGATGTTCTTGGCCCTCATCCCCATACTCGGCTTTGAGACGCTTTAATATTCTGGCTTATGATTGGGCTGCGGGATTCGTACCGCTGGAGACACCACGCATGGCCATGGACGCTGGCGAGATCGAGCGGCTCATCAAGAGCAAGTTTCCGGACGCGCAGATCGTCATCCGGGACCTGGCCGGCGATGGCGACCACTATGCCGCCCACGTCGTCTCGGTCGCCTTCAAGGGCAAGACCCGCGTCCAGCAGCACCAGATGGTCTATGACGCGCTCGGCGGCCGCATGGGCGGGGCCCTGCACGCGCTGGCCCTGACCACCGCTACGCCATAGCCTGCCGCAACTCCGGCACAAAGCGGGTCCACCGGTTGGCCCTCTTTTGCCGCCCCACATTGGCAATTGACTTCCCGGCGCCACGACACACATTCAAGGCCAGCAAACCAAGACTTGCGAAAGGATCACCATGACCCCGCAACAGGATGTCCAGGACTGGCTCCGCAAGACGATCGCGCAGAACGACGTGGTGCTCTTCATGAAGGGCAACAAGGCGATGCCGCAGTGCGGGTTCTCCTCCCAGGTCGCCCACATCCTCGGGCTGCTCGGCGTGTCCTACCATGACGTCAACGTGCTCCAGGACATGAGCATCCGCGACGGCATCAAGGCCTTTTCCAACTGGCCGACGATCCCCCAGCTCTACGTCAAGGGCGAGTTCGTGGGTGGCTGCGACATCGTTCGCGAGATGGCGGAAGCCGGCGAGCTGCAGCAGTTGCTCGATGATAAGGGCGTCGCTTACGACAAAACGAAAGCGCTGGCCTAAGGGCGTACCGTCCTTCGGCTGATTTCGGGCGCACGCTCGCCTCCCCTTGTCATCCTCGGGCTTGTCCCGAGGACCCAGGGTGCTTCGTTCTCCAAGAGTAAGGACGGGCGATGCACTTGGCGACTTTCGGCACCGTGGACTGCCCGCGAGGTAGGTCATCGGGATAAACCCGAGGCCAGGCCCTAGTTTCGCCGCGGCGCTTTCCTTGAGTGGTGTCGACCTTCGCGTCTTTGGGACGGGCGAACCATGCGGCTTGGCGGCCGGCGCTTTCTTCTGAGTTTGGCCATTATCGGCGCCGCGGTGTGCCTCGCGCTCGGCATCAGCTTGCCGATCATCAAGCTCACCAAATTCTACTTTTTCTCGAGCGAGTATTCGCTCATGACGACCGTCTCCGTGCTGCTGCGCGACGGCCAGACATTCCTCGGGCTTGTCGTACTGCTGTTCTCGATCATCTTCCCGATCGTGAAGCTGACCTACCTGCTGCTCGTCTCGACGCTGCCGGCAGCGGAACTGCGCCGCCACTCCAAGCGCCTGAAGGCGGCCGAGTGGATCGGCAAATGGTCGATGCACGACGTGCTGGTGCTCTCGCTGATGATCTTCTTCCTGAAGAGCCAGGGCATCTACGACGCCGCCAGCTTGCCCGCCGTGTACCTGTTTACGGGCGCGGTCGGCCTGATGATCCTTTCGCATACCTGGCTCAAGACCGACATCGGCCACGCCGGCCCTGTCGAGACGCCAAAGCCGCTGTCGGCAATGCGCAATTTCCTGCTGAGCTTCCTGATCATCATCGCGACGGTGTTCTTCGCGCTCGGCATCATCCTGCCGGTGATCCGCTTCACGACCGTCTACGTCTGGACCAACGAGCACTCTATCTCGACCATCATCTGGGCGCTGTACCAGAGCAACGAGTACTTCCTCTGCGCGATCGTGTTCGCGGTCTCGGTCTTCTTCCCGTTCATGAAGCTCTTCTATCTGCTGACGCTCGTCACCTCGCCGGATCTGTCGCCGGAATTCCGCCGTCGCTCCTTCTCGACCATGGAGTGGCTGGGGCGCTATTCTATGACCGATGTGATGGTGCTGGCGCTGATGATCTTCTACGTGAATTCCTCGGGCTACACCGAGGCGGTTGTGATGCCCGGCGTCTATTTCTTCGCGGCCTCCGCCATCATCACCATGCTGGCTTACGGCTGGGCCAATACGGTACCGGCTCGCGCGCCGGGCGAGGTTGTTACGCTGCCCACCAATCCGGGACGCCGCCACCGCACGGCTTGAACCGATCGCGGCGATATTTCTGCTAACATCGCCGCACTCATATTCAGCGAGGCCATCGCATGACCCCCTGGGAGATCAAAGGCCGCGAGTTCGGCAACTGCAATTGCGCCTACGGCTGCCCCTGCCAGTTCAATGCCCTGCCGACCCACGGCCATTGCCACGGACTTGCCGTGTTCGACATCGAGCAGGGCTTTCACGGGACGACGCGGCTCGATGGGCTGCGCGCAGCAGGAGTGTTTCGCTGGCCGGGCCCCATTCATCTGGGCGGCGGGGAAGGCGTGCACATCGTCGACAAGCGCGCGACGCCTGAGCAGCGCGCCGCGCTGTTGCGCATCCTGCAAGGCGAGGACACCGAGCCCGGCGCCACCGTCTTTAATGTCTTCGCCTCGACCTACGCCAAGGTGCACGAACCGATCAGCGCCGATATCGAGTTCGACGTGGACGTTGACGGCCGCACCGCGCGCGCCGTCATCGCCGGCGTCATCGACGCCGTCGGCGCACCGATCCTCAATCCGGTGACGGGCGCAGAGCACCGCGTGCGCATCGAGCAGCCGGACGGTTTTGAATTCGCAGTGGCGGAGATCGGCCGCGGCTGGTCGAAAACGGGTGGCCCGGTGACGTTCGAGCTCGACGATACGTACGGGCAATTCGCGCACATCCATCTGAACCAAAACGGCATGGTGCGCTAGGAACGGCCGTGCTCGAAACGCTGCTCAAACGCGACCGACTTGTCATCACCGTTGCGGTCGCGCTGCTGACGGCGCTGGCGTGGTGGTCGCTCCTGCTGGGGGCCGGCACCGGCATGAGCGCGGGTGCAATGACGACGTGGCAGTTTCCGCCGCCACGCGTGTCGGCCTCGCCCGGGGCTTGGAGCGGTGAGTATTGGCTGACGATGCTGGCGATGTGGTGGATCATGATGATCGCCATGATGACACCGAGTGCCGCGCCCATGATCTTGCTGCATGCGCGAGTGGCGCGGCATGCGGGTCATTCGGCATCTGGCCATGCGCTCGGGTCAGGCGCAGCCTTCGCCGCGGGCTACATGGTTTGCTGGCTGGGTTTCAGTATTGTCGCGGTAGCGATCCAGTTTGGGCTCGAGACGCTCGGTCTTCTCGACGGCATGACCATGTGGTCGGTCAATGCGTGGCTCACCGGCGGCTTGTTCCTGGCAGCGGCGCTCTATCAGCTTTCACCGATCAAGAGCGCCTGCCTCGATCACTGCCGCTCGCCGGCCCACGTCCTCGCGCAGCACCGGCGCCCGGGCCAACTGGGCGCTTTTCGCATGGGGCTCGTGCACGGCGCTTACTGCGTGGGCTGCTGCTGGGTGCTGATGCTGTTGCTTTTCGCAGCCGGGATTATGAACCTCGTGTGGATCGCCGGTCTCACGGCATTGGTGCTCGTCGAGAAGCTGCTGCCGTTCGGCGCCAAGCTCGCGCCCGTGACCGCGGCTCTGCTGGCCGCTGCCGGTCTCTACGCCATCCTGGCGGCGTAAGGCGCCAAAACGCAAAGCGGCGCCGCAAGGGCGCCGCTCGACGAAACGATTGCGTGGCGGTTAGCGCGAGTAGAACTCGACCACCAGGTTCGGCTCCATGTGCACCGGATAGGGCACGTCGGACAAAGCCGGGATACGGTTGAATTTCGCGACCATCTTGTTGTGGTCGGCATCGATGTAGTCGGGCACGTCGCGCTCGGGGCTCTTGATCGCTTCGAGTACGAGCGGCAGCTGTCGCGCCTTCTCCTTGACCTCGATCACGTCGCCGACCTTGCAGCGATAGCTCGGCACGGTCACGCGCCGGCCGTTCACCGTGACATGCCCGTGGCTGACGAACTGGCGCGCGGCAAAAACGGTCGGCACGAACTTGGCGCGATAGACGATGGCGTCGAGGCGGCGCTCGAGCAGACCGATCACATGCTCCGACGTCGAGCCCTTGAGGCGGACGGCCTCGGCATAGATGCGGTGGAACTGGCGCTCGTTGAGATTGGCGTAGTAGCCCTTGAGCTTCTGCTTGGCCTTGAGCTGCTGGCCGTAGTCGGACAGCTTCTGCACGCGGCGCTCGCCGTGCTGGCCGGGGCGCGATTCGCGGCGGTTGACGGGGCTCTTGGGCCGGCCCCAGATGTTCTCACCCAGGCGGCGGTCGATCTTGTGCTTGGCGCGGATGCGCTTGGTCATGTAACGGCACTCCAATGGTTGTGCATTGCTTGGAGCGCCCCCTCCTCTGTCCGCCGCGAACCTGATCGTTGGATCGGGTCCGTGGGACCGACAGGCTGCGCCACAAAAGGACGCCGCCGCGGGTGCGCAATGAAAAACGCGGACAAAAGCGCATAACCGCACCAAGCCCGCGTTGGCACGGCTATTACCTATGGAAAGACCCGCCGTCAACAGACAGCGGGTCTTAATCGAGCCGGAACAGCGATCTTTACTTTGGCACCGGGGCCGCAGCGGCAGGCGCGGCAGGGGCCGGCGCGGCCTGGGCGGTCGGGGTGGGCGGCGCTGAGGCGACATACGCCGTGATCAGCTCCTTCACCTTTTCCTTCTGCTCGGGCGAGCAGCTGGGCGCAGGCGCCTTCTGGGTGTTCTCGATGGTCACTTCCTTGTCGCCGTCCTTCTCGACGAGCTTGATACGCCCGGTGAGCATCATAACGACGGTCAGGTGCAGCTGGTTGATGTAGACGATTTGCTGCGGCGTCCAGCGCTTGCTCTGGATTTCGCGATGCATGAGCGAATTGTGGTTGTCGGCCTGCTCCTTGTGCAGCTCGCAAACCTGAGCATGGGCCGAAAGACGACCCGCGCGGATGACTTCGCGCGCAACATCGAGCGGGATCAGCACCTCGGCCTTCTTCGATTTGTCGATCTGGATCGTCTCGCCATTGGGCTTGGTGAACGCTTCCGGCGTCAGCGACCAGGCGTACTCCATGAAGGCACGGGTGGCCTTCTCGCTCAGCTCTTGCTGTGCGCTGGCGGGGGACACGACCCCGACAGCCAGCAAGGCTGCGCACGCCAACCCCATCCCCGCCCTTCTCATGATCCGCCTCTCCTTGAATTCGTGTTATATTATTACTGTTGCTTTTGATCCACGAGCCCAGCGCGGACACACATGCGCAACGCCGCCGTTTCGAGCGGCATGGCTAGCCCAAAACTTGGCCAGATGATGGCAGTTATGTTGACGGTTTTCGCGCCTGTCCCCTGCCCTTTGCAAGCGTTGCAACAATACCACGGAGCGTGCGCACCTCCTGCTCCGTAGCGCCCATGCGCGACAGCATAGTGCGGATGTTGCGCACCACACTGGCGCGTTTGTGCGGCGGATTGAAGTAGCCCAGACGATCGAGCTCACCCTCCAGGTGATCGAAGAATCCCAGCAGCTCCTCTTTGGTCGCCGGCCGGTCGGCGCCCAGGTTGAGCCCGGCTTCGATCGGGGATTCGTAGGTTGTGACACGCCCCAGGCTCTGGTGGGCGCTTCCGCGCATCCAGTCATACCCGAGGATCAGCACCGCCTGCGCCAAGTTGAGGGACGCGAAGCTCGCGTTAACCGGAATCATGATGAGCGCGTCCGCGTTGGCGACCTCGGACGTCTCCAAGCCATTGCGCTCGCGGCCAAACAGGACCCCGCAGCGCTCACCTTTCTCGATGCGCGCCCGCATCTCCGCAACTGCCTCGATGGGCGTCATGACGGGTTTGCGCAGATCGCGCTGGCGCGCTGTGGTCGCCGCGAGCCAGTTGAGGTCGCCGATCGCCTCGGGAAGCGAGGCAAACGCCGTGGCGTCGTCGATGATGTGGTTGGCGCCGGAGGCTGCGATCCGCGCCTTCTCGTTCGGCCAGCCGTCGCGCGGGGCAATGAGGCGCAACTCGTCGAGCCCGAAGTTGGCCATGGCACGCGCGACCATGCCGACGTTGTCGGCGAGTTGTGGCTCCATCAGGAGGATTGCTGGGCTCTCGCCTTCACCGGCAAAGGCGCTGCCTTGGATGTGCGCGCGACGGATCCCGTGGCGCAGCTTGCGCAGGACGCGCCGCGCCCAATACCAGTACTTCTCTCCCGACCAGCTCTGCGCCAGCGCCTCGAGCGCGGCGACGCTTTCGACGCGATCGCCGGGGCCCGAGACGCGCACGGCCCCATCCCCGACAATGATCTCGCGGTGGCGGGCAATGAAGGCGTCGAAGGTTGCGATTCCCTCGGCCTCGCGGCGATGCCGGCACCCGGGACAGCTTGCGGCAGAGGCGCGGCAGCGCTCCTCGGCACAGTAGGTGAGCACCGGCTCGAGCGTGTCGCGGTCCAAGCCCGGTTCGGCCAGATGCGCGAGCGCCACGTCGATCGTCATCTCGTGGCAGGCGTACACGACGTCGGCGACGGTCAAACGGCCGCCCGCAAGGCAAGGCACCCGCCAGCCGTCGCTGCCTTCACAAATCGCGATCTGGGGTTCGAGCATCATTGCCTCAGGCCGCTTGTTGCAATGCAACAGCGCAGATATTGTCCAGGTTGAACGCCACCCTCCGAGGCTGCTGCATGCAAAAGATCAAGGTGACCGGAACCGTCGTCGAGCTCGACGGCGACGAGATGACCCGCATCATCTGGAAACTGATCAAAGACAAACTGATCCATCCCTATATCGACGTTCCGATCGAATACTACGATCTCTCCGTCGAGCACCGCGACAAGACCGGCGATCAGGTCACGATCGATGCGGCCAATGCCATCAAGAAGCACGGCGTCGGCGTCAAGTGCGCAACGATCACGCCGGACGAGGCCCGGGTCAAAGAATTTGACCTAAAGGAGATGTGGAAGAGCCCCAACGGGACCATCCGCAACATCCTGGGCGGGGTCATTTTCCGCGAGCCCATCATCTGCCGCAACGTGCCGCGCCTGGTGCCCGGCTGGACGCAGCCCATCGTGATCGGCCGCCACGCCTACGGCGATCAGTATCGTGCCACCGATTTCCGCTTTCCCGGCAAGGGGACGCTAACCATCAAGTTCGTGGGCGAGGACGGCAAGACGATCGAGCGGGAAGTGTTCAAGTCGCCCGGCAGCGGCGTGGCGCTCGCCATGTACAATCTCGACGATTCCATCCGCGAGTTTGCGCGCGCGACGTTCAACTACGCGCTCAACCGCAACTATCCGGCCTACCTGTCGACCAAGAATACGATCCTCAAGGCCTACGACGGGCGCTTCAAGGACCTGTTCCAGGAGGTGTTCGACGCGGAGTTCAAGGCCGAGTTCGACAAGCGCAAGCTCACCTACGAGCATCGTCTGATCGATGACATGGTCGCCTCCGCGCTCAAATGGTCGGGCGGCTACGTCTGGGCCTGCAAGAACTACGACGGCGACGTTCAGTCCGACATCGTTGCCCAGGGCTTCGGCTCGCTCGGCCTGATGACCAGCGTGCTGATGACGCCCGACGGCAAGACGGTGGAGGCCGAAGCGGCGCACGGCACCGTCACCCGCCATTACCGCGAGCATCAAAAAGGCAAGGAGACCTCGACCAACGCGATTGCCTCGATCTTTGCCTGGACGCGCGGACTTGCGCACCGCGCCAAGCTCGACAGCAACGAGCCGCTGCAGCAGTTCGCGGCGACGCTCGAGAAGGTTTGCATCGCAACGGTCGAGAGCGGGTTCATGACGAAGGATCTGGCGCTGCTGGTCGGCGACAAGCAGAAGTGGCTATCGACCACCGGCTTCCTCGACAAGGTCGACCAGAACCTGCAGGCGGCGATGACGAAGGTGGCGTAAGACGCTCGCGTCCCTTTGGATCGCCGCGTCTAGCCGCCGGGACGCAGCTGCAGCGCCGAGATGGCGACGGCGATGTTCAACCCTTCCTGCACCTGGCCGCTGAGAGGCTGCAGCGCGATCGAATGCTTGAACCCGCCGAGCAGCGCATTGGCGCCGACGCCAAGCCCGACGGTCGCTTCTGCAGACACGCCGCCGTAGTCGCCGGCGAGCGCGCCCGACGGAATATTCGTCGACGGCGCAAACACGGTCCACACCATAAACGAGCTGCCGGTAAATCCGATGTCGAGCCCGTATTTGTTGATGGCGCCGTGATAGCCTTCCTTGATGCCGTTGATGCCCTCGAACTTGCAGTCGATGTCCTTCGTCGATCCGAATATGAAACCGGCGCCGCCATAGACCTTGCAGGTGAGCACGCCGATGTTGACGCCGGCGGCATGCGCAGGCGCTATTGAGGCGAGCGCACCGAGTGCCAGCGCAGCCAGTGAGGCGCGAACGGGATTGGCGAGGCGTTGTGTGCGCGACATCGGTTCTGATCCTTTGCGGAGCGTTGTTCTCTCGACGCCACAAGATGCTGTTTAATCATGGCAATTGCGAGCCGCTGATTAACCACGCGGACTCGACTGGAAAGCGCCTTCGAAGTTGGGGATCGGTGCAGGTCGTGGACAGAACGCCCGAGCGCTCACTTGGTTCGTTTTTGCTCGCTGGCGCGCAGCCCGCGCGTCGGGCGCCCCGCCGCCCCTTGCAGCAGTTTGCGGAATTCGTCGCGCCGCTCGTGGATGGAGGCAATGACCGGGCCAGTCGGGACGCCGAGCCCCACCAGTGTCGCCTCGCTCAGCTGCAGGCTCGCCTCGATCGTCTCGGGCACCGCATCGGTGACGCCCAGCTTGTAGAGGCGACGCGCGTGCACCTCATCGCCGGCGCGCGCGACGATGACGATGTCGGAGCGCAACTCGCGCACCGCGCCGACGACCGCGTCGGCAACCGCCGGCTTGTTCACCGTGATGATGACGCCCTTGGCCTGCGCAATGCCGCAGCGGCCGAGGAACGCCGGGGTCTTGGCGTCGCCGAAATACACGGGCCATCCATCGTCGCGGCACTCGGTTACGACCCTGGGATCGCTTTCGACGATGATGTGGCCGACCTTGTGCAGCGTCAGCATCTCCGACACGAGCCGGCCGACGCGCCCGCATCCGATCACGATCGCGGTAACCTGCTCGCTCGGAGGGGCGATGTTCAGCACCGGATTGGGCACCTGCGCGGCGACGAGCTTCTTGGCGATGCGGCGTCCGAGCACGTCGAGCAGCGGCACTGTTGCCATCGAAAACGACGTGATGGCGAGCACCAGCGCACCGGTGTCAGCTGGAAGAATGTGCTTGGTTACGGCGAGGCCGATCACGATGAACGCGAACTCCCCGCCCGGCCCGAGCAGCAGCGCCGTCTCAGCGGTCGCCGGCCACGGCACGCGGAACAGGCGCAGCAATCCGGCCAGCACGCCCGACTTTATGACGATCAGCCCGATGATCCCGCCGATGATGGGCAGCGGGTTCGTAAGAAGCCCGCCGATGTCGAGGCTCATGCCAACCGAGAAGAAGAACACGCCGAGCAGCAGCCCTTTGAACGGGTCGATCGTCGCTTCGATGGCGCGGTGATACTCGGTCTCGGCCAGCAGCAGGCCGGCAACGAAGGCGCCGAGCGCCATCGATAGCCCCGCCGCGGCTGTCGCAAGTCCACTGCCGACCGCAACCAGCAGCGCGGCCGCGACGAACAGCTCGGTGCTCTTGGCCGAGGCGCAGAGGCGAAACAGCGGCCGCAGAACCAGCGAGCCGGTGATGGTGATCGCGCCGATGACCAGCACGGCCTGAGCGAATGCCTGCAGCAGTCCGCCCCACACCGAACCATGGTTGTCGGGCCCCAGGATCGTCACCAGGAACAACAGCGGCACGACGGCCAGATCCTGCAGCAGCAGGATGGCGAAGGACGTGCGTCCCGTTGACGAATTGAGACGGTGGCGCCGCGACAGCACCTCGATCACGACGGCAGTCGAGGAAAGCGCCAGGCTGAGACCGATGAGGACGGCGCCCGCCGGAGGTGTGCCCAACCCGAACGCGATCAGTCCGATCAACAGAGCGCTGATTACCACCTGCAGCACGCCGACCCCGAACACCAGACGGCGCATGGTCAGAAGGCGCTTGAACGACAGCTCGAGGCCGATCAGGAACAGAAGGAACACCACGCCCAGCTCGGCGATGGCTTCCAGGCCCTCTTCCTGCGAGACGGTGATCCACCGCAGCGGCGGCACGTAGCCCGAGAGAGCGCCGAGCCCGTGCGGTCCAAGCAGCGCGCCGGCGATAAGGAAACCCAGGATCGGGCTCAGCTTGAAGCGCTGGCCGATGGGGACGAGCACCGCCGCGGTCGCGAGGAAGATCAACGCCTCGCGATAAATGTGAAAGTCGGCCGCATCCGTCATTCAGATCCCCAAACGGCGCCGCTTGGCCGGCTTCAAGCGGCAGCGCCAAGACGCGCCTCGATCGCCTGCAACGCGGCGTCCGCCTTGGCGCCATCGGGCCCGCCGGCCTGTGCCATGTCGGGACGGCCGCCGCCGCCTTTGCCGCCGAGCGCTTCGGCGCCCGCGCGCACCAGATCCACAGCGCTCCAGGTCTTGGTCAGATCCTCGGTGACGCCGACCGCGAGCCCGGCCTTGCCGTCTTCGGTCACGCCGACAATCGCCACGATGCCGGAGCCGACCTGCTTCTTGCCGTCGTCGATCAACCCGCGCAGGTCCTTGGGGTTCAATCCCTGCACCGTGCGCGCGATCAACTTTACGTTGCCGACCGTCTTGATGCTGCTTCCGCCTTGTGCACCAGCGTCGCCGCCCGTGCCGCCGCCGAGCGCGATCTGCTTCTTGGCATCGGCCAGCGCGCGCTCAAGTTGCTTGCGCTCCTCGATGAGCGCCCTGACGCGCTCGGCCGCATCCTCGGGCCGCACGTGCAGCGCCGACGCAATTTCCTTGAGGCTCGCCTCGTGGCTCGCAAGGTAGGCGCGCGCGACGTTGCCGGTGAACGCCTCGATGCGGCGCACGCCCGACGCGCTCGCCGACTCGCCGATGACCTTCACGAGACCGATGTCGCCGGTGCTCTTTGCGTGCGTGCCGCCGCACAGCTCGACCGACCACCCGAGCCCGTTGCCGGTCGGCTTGCCCATCGACACGACGCGCACCTCGTCGCCGTATTTTTCGCCGAACAGCGCCCGTGCGCCGGATTGCTTGGCGTCCTCGATGCCCATCAGCCGCGTCTCGACCGGCGCGTTCTGCAGGATGAGCGCGTTGGCGATGTCCTCGACGCGCGCGACCTCTTCCGGCGTCATCGGCTTGGTGTGAACGAAATCGAATCGCAGGCGATCGGGCGCAACAAGGGAGCCGCGCTGCGCAACGTGGTCGCCCAGCACCTGGCGCAGCGCCTCATGCAGCAAATGTGTCGCCGAGTGGTTGGCGCGGATCGCCGACCGGTTCGCGTGCTCCACTTCCAGATCGACGGTGTCGCCCTTCTTGAAGCTTCCGCTCTCGACCTTGCCCAGGTGGATGAACAGCCCTCCCGCCTTTTTCTGCGTGTCGGTGACGGTGAAGCGCGCGCCTTTTGCGCCGACGATCACGCCGGTATCGCCGACCTGGCCGCCGGACTCGCCGTAGAAGGGCGTCTGGTTGACGATGATCGCCGCCTCGTCGCCGGCCTTGAGGCTCTTGGCCTCCTTGCCGCCTTTGACGATGGCGGTGATCTCACCCGTCGCTATCTCTTCCTCGTAGCCGAGAAACTCGGTCGCCCCGAGCGTCTCCTTCAGCTGGAACCAGATCGTTTCGGTCGCGGCCTCGCCCGATCCCTTCCACGCCTTGCGCGCTTCCTCGCGCTGCACGTCCATCGCCGCGTCGAAACCCTTGGTATCGACGGAGATGCCGCGCGGGCGCAGCGCGTCCTCGGTCAGATCGAGCGGGAAGCCGAACGTATCGTAGAGCTTGAAGGCGACATCGCCGGCGAGCACGTCGCCCTTCTTGAGCTTGCCGGTCGCGTCCGACAGACAGCCCGAGCCCCTTGGAGAGCGTGCGGCGGAAGCGGTCCTCCTCCAGGTGCAACGTCTCGGTGATGAGCGGCTCGGCACGCTGCAGCTCGTGGTAGGTGTCGCCCATCTCGTGCACCAGCGCCGGAACGAGGCGATACATCAGGGGTTCTGCCGCGCCGAGCAGGTGCGCGTGGCGCATGGCGCGGCGCATGATGCGGCGAAGCACGTAGCCGCGGCCCTCGTTGGAGGGCAGCACGCCGTCGGCGATCAGGAACGACGATGAGCGCAGGTGATCGGCAATGACGCGATGCGAGGCCTTGTGCTCGCCCTTCGCCAGCACACCGGTCGCCGCCACCGAGGCCGCGATCAGCGCCTTGAAGAGATCGATCTCGTAGTTGTCGTGCGTGCCTTCGAGCACCGCCGAGACGCGCTCAAGCCCCATGCCGGTATCGACCGACTGCTTGGGCAGCGCGATGCGATTGCCCGGAGCCAGCTGCTCGAACTGCATGAACACGAGGTTCCAGATTTCGACGAAGCGATCGCCGTCGGCATTGGGCGATCCGGGCGGCCCGCCGGGGATCTTCTCGCCATGGTCGAAAAAGATCTCGGTCGAGGGACCGCACGGCCCCGTGTCGCCCATCTGCCAGAAGTTGTCGTTGGTCGCGATGCGGATGATCTTGTCGGAGCCGAACCCCGTGATCTTTTTCCAGATGCGATAGGCTTCCTCGTCGTCGTGATAGACGGTGACCGTGAGGCGGTCCTTGTCGATCCCGAATTCCTTGACCAGGAGCCGCCAAGCGAGCTCGATCGCGCGCTCCTTGAAGTAGTCGCCGAAGGAGAAGTTGCCGAGCATCTCGAAGAACGTGTGGTGGCGCGCGGTATAGCCCACGTTGTCGAGGTCGTTGTGCTTGCCGCCGGCGCGCACGCATTTCTGGGCCGACGCCGCCGTCTTGTAGGGGCGCGTCTCCT
Source organism: uncultured Alphaproteobacteria bacterium (assembly GCA_963726795.1). Lineage (GTDB taxonomy): Bacteria > Pseudomonadota > Alphaproteobacteria > Rhizobiales > Hyphomicrobiaceae > Hyphomicrobium_A. Next base: position 602,752 of record CAVSDD010000006.1, read on the forward strand.
GGCCGGTGAACACGTTCTTGAACTGCACCATGCCGGCGTTGGTGAACATGAGCGTCGGATCGTTGCGCGGCACGAGCGGGGAGGACGCCACGACCTCGTGGCCTTCCTTCTTGAAATACTCAAGAAACGATCTGCGGATCTCGTTGACCGACGTCATCTTCGCGCTTTCGGATTGTTCGCTCGACGGGCGGTTTTGCGCCCGCGGACTTGGCCTCGTGCGGCGCCCTGCCGGAATAACAGCCGGAATATAGGACGCCAGCGCCTATCCGTCAGGGATCGCGGGGCGTCCTGTCAAGCGCCAGCCCGGCCGGCGCCAACATTGCCGTTGTGCAACCGGGCAAGAGGCTTCAGGCGGACGCCGCCGGATGAAAGCGCACGGTTGCGATGGCGCCCAGAACCACGAACAGCCCCAAGAGGAGCCCCTGCGCGATCAGAAACGGCGGCTCGGACTGCGTCGGCGCCAGCGGCTGCAACACCGCAACCTTCTGGAAGGCCTGCACCACGCCGACGAACGAGTTGAGATACAGCGCGAGGACGGCGGTGATCACGTAGATGGGCCGCCAGGCGCCGGCGAGGTGGAAGACATAGAGCGCTGCAAGCGCAATCACGAGAATGACGGTCGACAGGATGCCAACGCCCAGAGCCGGCGTGAAGCCCGAGATCGGGAACAGGAAGCCGGTCAGCGTCGTCAGCAGCGTGGTGGCAAGAAACACGCCCGTCCATTTCCGGCACAGCTTGCCGGTCAGCATGCCGGCAAGCGCCACGAGCCCCGCCGCAATGCCGATCAGACTGATGAGGGTATGAACGCGCGTCAGCGTTTCAATCGACATCCCCAGAACCATGACGCACTCCCCCTCGACCCGATGTTGAGGGGATCATAGCGCATCGCGTCCAGGCACCAGCGCAATTCTGGCGCCGGTGCCAACGCGTCGCGGGTGCGTGTGCCGGTCAGCGCTTGGCGCGGGCGGATTTCTTGGCGCCGGCGTCACCGTCGGGCAGAACACCGTCCTCGTCGGGCTCCTCGTCATCGTCCGCCTCGCCGGCCGCCGGCTCCACGAGCAGCTTGTCGACGATGAGACCGGCGTTCTCGCGCACCGCCTTTTCGATCGAGGCGGCGATCTTGGGGTTGTCTTTCAGGAACGCCTTGGTGTTCTCGCGGCCTTGGCCGATGCGTTCGCCCTCATAGGAGAACCACGCGCCTGATTTCTCGACGATGTTCGCCTTCACACCGAGATCGACGAGCTCGCCGGTCTTGGAGATGCCCTCTCCGTACATGATGTCGAACTCGACCTGCTTGAACGGAGGCGCGACCTTGTTCTTGACGACCTTGACGCGCGTCTGGCTGCCGACGACCTCGTCGCGCTCCTTGATCTGTCCGATGCGGCGGATGTCGAGGCGCACGGAGGCATAGAACTTCAGCGCGTTGCCGCCCGTCGTCGTCTCCGGGTTGCCGAACATGACGCCGATCTTCATGCGGATCTGGTTGATGAAGATCACCATGGTGCGCGACTTGGCGATCGAGGCGGTGAGCTTGCGCAGCGCCTTGCTCATGAGGCGTGCCTGCATGCCGGGCTGCATGTCGCCCATCTCGCCCTCGAGCTCGGCCTTGGGCGTCAAGGCAGCGACCGAGTCGATGACGAGGACGTCGATTGCGCCGGAGCGGACAAGCGTGTCGGCGATTTCCAGCGCCTGCTCGCCGCAGTCGGGCTGCGAGATCAGCAGGTCCTCGACCTTGGCGCCGAGCTTGCGCGCATAGCTCGTGTCGAGCGCGTGCTCGGCGTCGATGAAGCCGCAGATGCCGCCCTTCTTCTGGGCCTCCGCCACCACCTGCAGGGCGAGCGTGGTCTTGCCGGACAATTCAGGGCCGTAGATCTCGATGATGCGCCCGCGCGGCAAACCGCCGATGCCCAGCGCGATATCGAGGCCGAGCGAGCCGGTCGAGATCGCCTCGATATCTACGGCGTTCTGGTTGGCGCCCAGCCGCATGATCGAGCCCTTGCCGTGCAGCTTCTCGATCTGCGTCAGCGCATGCTCCAGCGCCTTCATCTTGTCCATCGCTCCCCCATCCACCACGCGTAATTCCGGCCGGTTCGTCATGACGGTTCACCTTATGGCTTGCGCACGATGTTCTCAATTTCAACTCATGTGTACACGATTTGTTCCTGTGGGGCAACGGTAGTGTCTCAGTTTGAATTTGACCGCGCAGAGACCAGAGCGCGAATACGGTCTCAGCATCTCGCTGCACGCCGCTGATGGCAAAGATAGATCGGTGCAATCGACCCCCTGATGCTCGCATGCAATCGCCCTGATCGAGCGCGGCTGTCGTGCAGTCGACGCGCAAGGAGCTGCCTCATAAGGCGCGCCGCGAGTTCTGCTCGAGCCAATGGAAAGCCGCAACGCAGTGCAAGCTGACATTAGGCCAAGGTCACCAATTCGGATCTCAGGTCACCGCTGACGGCAATGTGGCGCTGAGGCTAGGACCCGACGCGCGAAGATCGATACTCTGGCTGTGAACGCCCTGAACATCCGACGCACAGGCCGCCAGAACCAGTACGGCTCCGTCCCAGCTTCTTGTACAGTCTTAGCGCGCGCCGGCTAGCCATGGCGCTAGCTTCATGTCACTCATGAGCGACGAACTCCATGGCACGTGTCCGATCAGCCGGGAGGCCGAATCGAGCCCCGCCGCCATTGGCTGAGCGAGATTTCAAACTGAGACAGTGCCGGGGAACGCTGGAGGTGCGTGGCCTACAGCTCCACGCCAAGCCGGGGCAGCAGCCAGAACGTCAGCGCGTAGAGCGCGATCGTCATGGCGCAGGCGAGGAGCAGGCTCAGCCAGAACTCCAAGCCGCTGCGCAACAGCGCCGGCAGTACGAGAAACAGCGGCAAGCTCGGCAGCACGTACCAGAACGTCGATTGCGCCAGCGCAGCAACACGGGTTGCATCGCCGGTGTCGTGCCAGAGCCAGATCATGGCCAGGATCGATACCAGCGGCAGGGAAGCAATGAGGCCGCCGACGCCCGGACTGCGGCGCGCCGCCTCCGCGGCGAGCGCGACCAGCACGCCTGAAATCACGGCTTTGAGGAGAAGGTAGGTCATATCCGCCTCGCGATCGGCTCGAGCCTTTCGCAGGCAACAGGCTTCGCGGGGCCAATGTCAACGCGAGGCGAGTTTGAGAGACGCGTGCGCCGCTGCTGCGGCGATGCGAATTCTGTGGGGACCCCATGTGTATGGCATACTTTTCGGGGTTAAGGGCGCGGGCGCAATGGCGCTAGTCTGGCGCCCCTGGCGGGGAGCCAATTCGCAAATCGATGGCCGACGAGGGTACGAGCAAGGACGCTGCAGCGCCGGCCGGGGCCGCTGCCGTGGATCCGCGCGCGCCCGAACCCGCTGGTTCAGGCCCGTTTGCGACCCGTGCCACCGGCTGGAAGACCATGCTGGCGCAAAAGAGCGCCCCGCCGGCGAAGGGAAGCGGCGGCGAGGCCCATGATGCCGGCTCGAAGGGGTCTGGTTCCGAGGTTGGCGCCACTAAACCCTCCGATGACGACGCGACAGCCGGCAAGGACGTGATTGCGGCCGCGATCGCGACGATCACTCGCCCGGTCGTTTCCGAGAAGGCGGCGGCAAAGAAGCCCGCCAAGCTGGTCGCCAAATCAAAGCCGATCGAGAAGATTGCCGCCGCGGTGCTGGCCGAGATCAAGTCGGTCGAGCCCCCTCCTCCGCCCGTGCCGCCAATTCCACCGACGCCGGCTGCCGCGGCCGCGAAGGAAGAGGCGCCTGTTGCCAAGGAGCCGGATCTCGCTCCCACGGCAGAAGAGAAAGCCAAAGCGGCGGCGCCTCCAGTTGAACCTGCCGTCACGGAGGAGACGGTCTTCGGCGTGCTCGATTCCGAGCAGCGCATCCGGCGCACGTCCGAGCAGCACGAGCGCATGCTGTGGATGGGCGCGGTTCTGACAACGCTGATCTACATCGCGCTGATCGCCGGGCAGGCTATCTCCGGCATCGCCGCACTGGTGTCGCCCGAGCAGATGCAAAAGGAGCGGGTGGGCCAGGACTCCAACTCGATCAGCGTCGAAATCGTTGCCGACCCCGACAAGGCAGCCAAGACCCCGCATGCGCATGACGGCGCGATGGCGCCGGGGCCGCAGCCGACGCCCATGCCCCCTCAGCCGCCACAGCCCCCGCAAACCGCCGCCGTCGAGCAGCCCGATACGCAAGAGCCGGAAAAAGATCCCCCGAAGGAGCCGACCGAGGACCACCCCGACGGATCCCGGTTGACGCTCGACATCGACAGTCTCGTGGACGCCGCCGCCGCCGACCTGAAGGAAAAGATCGACAAGGCTTTCGCCAAGAAGCCGCAGAAGCGCCAGCAGCAGGCGTCGGTCTCGGGCGGCGACATCCAGATGCGCGGGACCGGCGCTGCCGGCAAATCGAACCCGTACTCGCGCAGCGTGATCGCCGCGCTGCTCAAGACGCGTCCGGGGCCGTTTGCGATCTGGGGACGCGTGCTCGTGTCGTTCCAGCTCAACGAGCAGGGCGAGATCAGCTACGTGCACATGCTGCAATCGAGCGGAAACGCCGCGCTCGACGAAGCGGCCGTCGAAGCCATTCGCAAGGCCCGATTCGAGCGCCCGCCGCCGGGAATGGCGCCCGACGACCGCACCTACATCATCGATTATATCTTTGGATAGATGCCGTTAAGGGGTCTTAGCCCAAGCAAATCTGTCAGCGTGCGCCCCACATCCCGTTTCTCGCGAGGGAGGGCGTCATGCGCGTCATGGCTTTGACATTGGGCGCGTGCGCACTCTTCACGCAGACGGCGCTTGCCGACGGCGCGCCGCGACCAGCGCTCGCGTCCGCGCCCGTCAGTCCCTGGGTCTACGAAGTGACGCCTTACGCGTGGACGCCTTGGGTGTCGGGCGACGCTGTCATCAAGGGGCGCAGCTTCGACGTTCAAGAGAACCCGATCCAGGTTCTGGAGAGCCTCAACTTCGCCTACATGGGCTACATCCAGGCCAAGAACGGCCCGCTGACGCTGTTCAACGACACGATCTATGCGAGCCTTGGCAACTCCAGCGACCTAGTGCGATCGCGTACCTTCTCTCCGCACGTCAGCGGCACACTCGGGCTCGCCCAGCGCTCCGACTACAAATACTGGACCGTCGAATTGGGCGGCATGTACGAGGTGATGCGTCCGAGCGGTGACAGCGTACTCGAGGTGCTGGCGGGCGGGCGCTACTGGTACCAGCAGCTCGACGTCGATGTGAACCTCGCCGGGACGGTCAATATCGACGGCCTTGTCATCTCGGGCACCAGTGCCGTCGCGCGCTCTGGCACGCAGCAATGGATCGATCCGTTCGTGGGCGCGCGCCTGCGCTACTACCCGGCTGCCGGGCAGGAGATCACGTTGCGCGGCGACATCGGCGGGTTCGGCGCGGGCAGCCAGTTCAGCTGGCAGGCGCTCGCGACCTACGACTGGTACCTGGGCCAGCACGCGGGCTTGACGGTCGACGGCTATCTCGGCTGGCGCGCCTTATCGGTCGACTACGAGACGGGCGCCGGCACCTCGCGCTACGAGTTCGACGTGCTCCAGCAGGGCCCCGTCGTCGGCCTCACCGGCCGCTTCTAGGTCCGCACTCTCGACCGAAATTACGGCAGCGCCGCGTTGGCCTTCGCGCCGGGCGTGACGCGCCAGACCGCGTTGCCGACGTCGTCGGCCACGAGCAGCGCTCCCGCCTTGTCGATCACAACGCCCACGGGGCGGCCCTGCGCCTCGTCCTTGGCATTGAGGAAGCCGGTCAGCACGTCCTCCGGCGGGCCTGACGGTTTGCCGTCGGTGAACGGCACGAAGATCACCTTGTAGCCGCTGCGGGGCTTGCGGTTCCACGAGCCGTGCTGGCCGATGAAGGCGCCGTTGGCGTAGTGCTCGGGCAGCAGCTTGCCCTCATTGAACACGAGGCCGAGTGACGCCGTGTGCGAGCGCAGCGCGTAGTCGGGCTTGATCGCCTTGGCGACGAGATCCGGCCGCTGCGGCGTCACGCGCGTATCCACGTGGTCACCCCAGTAGCTGTACGGCCAGCCGTAGAAGGCGCCGTCCTGCACGGAGGTCATGTAGTCGGGCACGAGATCGTTGCCGAGCTCGTCGCGCTCGTTGACGACGGTCCACAGTGCGCCGGACTGCGGCTGCCACGCCATCCCGTTGGGATTGCGCAGACCGGAGGCGAATACGCGCCACTTCGCCGGTCGCGGGATCGACTTCGAGGATCGCGGCGCGGTCCTTCTCCGCCTCGATGCCGTTCTCGCCGACGTTGGAGTTGGAGCCGACCGTCACGTAGAGGTGCTTGCCGTCGGGGCTGGCGATGACGTTCTTGGTCCAGTGGTGATTGATCGGTCCGCCCGGCAAATCGGTCACCTTGACCGGAGCCGCGGTGATCTGCGTGTCGCCTGTCCTGTAGGGGAAGCGCAGCAGCGCATCGGTGTCGGCGACGTAGAGATCGTCACCGACGAGCGCCATGCCGAACGGCGAGCTGAGGTTGTCGAGGAACACGTTGCGCGTTTCGGCGATGCCGTCGCCGTCGGTGTCGCGCAGCAGGGTGATGCGGTTGGGGCTCTTCACGCCCGCGCCCGCCTTCTTCTGGAAGAGCTTGACGAACCAGCCTTTGATTCCGCCGGTATCCTCTTTGCGTTCCGGGCCGTTCGTTTCGGCGACGAGCACGTCGCCATTCGGAAGCACATAGAGCCAGCGGGGATGATCGAGGTTTTTGGCGAAAGCCGCGACGCTGAGCGCGGACGCCGCTACGGGCTTACCGCCGTCTGGCCAGCCCACTGCTTTGGCCGTGTTGACCGTTGGGAAGGACTTGTGGGAGGGCGCTGGCAAGGTTGGATTGGGGCCCGTCCCCGCCTGCTCGGGCAACGCCGGCTCATCATCTTTGCAGGCGGTGAGCACGAGCGCGCAGGCCATGAGCGCCAGTCCTGCCCCGGCGGCCTTGAGAGTTCTGGTCGCGGTCATTGCTGATTTACCCTTCCAACGCGAGTTACACAGCAAACGCGGCAGAGGTGGGGAAGTTCAGCTCCGGGCAATTGGTCGCTTGCTAGGCGCGAACGACGCGCGGCGCGGTCATCGTCAGCAAGGGATCGTCGCTTTCCAAGGGGGTATTGAATCGTACCCCGCAGTAGGGCGGCACCGACCAGGCGATCTCGCCCTCGATCTTGCGCCGCGTAAGGAACTCGAGCGTGATCGGGTCGCCCGGCACCAGCCCAAAGGCATTCTGGATCTTCACGCCGCCGCCGGAGATGTCGCGCACGACAACAGTCTGCACGCGATCATGGCAGTGCAGGATGGCGTGCTTTCTAATGCCGTACCGCATCGAAGCTCGATCCCATGCAGCCATCGTGGCTGCCGCCCGCTCGCTGTAGCGTTGCACCGACGCCTCCTAACCGATGGAGGGCATAATATGCACCACACTGACTTTCCGCCGTCTTAGCGAGAACCCTCGCCATCGACTACACTTGTATGCGCTTGCATACTTGTATGGGCGCTGCGCGGGCGCGAACGACGTTCGACAGCCCCCTAGCCTATTCCTTGGCCAGCTCTTCTTTCACCTTGGCCGCGAGCTGGGGGAGCGAGAAAGGCTTGGGCAGGAATGCGAAGTCCTCATCGCCAAGGCTGCCTTTGAAGGCGTCGTTGGGGTAGCCCGAGACGAAGATGATCTTCAAATCGGGGTTGGTTTTGCGCAGCTCTTTGAGAAGCGTCGGGCCGTCCATCTCCGGCATGACGACGTCCGAGACGACGATGTCGATCTTGCCCTTGTTCTTCTCCATCACCTCGAGCGCTTCCACGCCGCTCGCGGCCTCGAGCACCTTGTAGCCCTGACGCTTGAGCGCCCGCGCAGCGAAGTTGCGCACGACCTCTTCGTCCTCGACCAGAAGCACGCGGCCCGTGCCGGTGAGGTCGGCAGCGCGCTGCTCCTTCTTCTTTTCCTTCGGCAGCGCGACCTCGTCGTCCTTCTCGACGTAGTGGCGCGGCAGGTAGATGCGGAACGTCGTTCCCTTGCCGACTTCGCTCTCGGGATAGATGTAGCCGCCCGACTGCTTCACCATGCCGTAGACCGAGGCGAGGCCGAGTCCCGTGCCCTTGCCGACCGCCTTGGTCGTGAAGAACGGCTCAAACACCTTGTCCATGATCTCGGCCGACATGCCTTGTCCGGTGTCGCCGACCTCGATCAGCACGTATTCGCCGGCAACGATCTCGCGATGGCCGAGCTTCTGGCTTTCGCGCTCGGTGAAGTTGCGCGCCGCGATGCTGAGCGTGCCGCCATCCGGCATCGCGTCCTTGGCGTTGGTGATGAGGTTGAACAGCGCCTGGATGAACTCGTGCTTGTCCGTCATCACGTACCAGAGGTCGCGCTCAGACGAGATCTTCAGCTCGCTCTTCTCGCCGAGGTAGCGCCTCAGCATGTTGATTTCGTCGGTCAGCACGTCGCCCAGATGCACGACCTCGTTCTGCAGCGTCTGCTGCCGTGCCAGCGCGAGGAGCTTGCGCACCAATTCTGCGGCGCGGTTGGCGCTGGTCTGGATGTTCTTGATGTCTTTGTACGCGACGTCCTTGGGCCGGTGCATGCTGAGCAGCATGTCGGAGAACCCGAGGATGGCGGTGAGCATGTTATTGAAGTCGTGCGCGATGCCCCCCGCGAGCTTGCCGACGACCTCCATCTTCTGGCTCTGGGCGAATTTCGCCTCGAGCGCCTTCTGCTCGGTCGCATCGAGCACGTAGAGGATCCCGGCTTCCTTGCCGCCGCCTGCCGCCGCGAACGGCGCCATGTAGACACGGGTGACGTGGTCGCGCCGCGCACCAACCGTGATCTCGATCGGTGCCAAGCCGGCGCGACCCGACAAGACACGCTTCAGACCGTTGTCGACGGCGATGCGCACATCGGGGCCGGCAGAGCGGCACAAGGCATCCACGGCGGTGACGCCGACGCCGCTCGCGCCGTCGAGCACCATGTTGCAGAAGGCGATGTTGGCGTTCGCGATGAGCCCGTCGGGGCCGAGAATGGCAATTCCGAACGGAGCCGACTGGAAGAAGCGGGCAAAACGCGCGCCCGTTGCGTCGCCTTCGAACTCGCCTGTGGCTTCGCCGCCGAGATTGAGCACGGCGACGGTGAGCCCCTTGCCGCTAGGCGCCGGCCGCGCCAGCAGGCGCACGGGGACAATGCGGCCGTCCTCGCGCACAAGCTCGGCGTCGAGGCTTGCACCCTCCCCGCCGACCGCTCGGGCCAGAAGGTTGGCAATGAGCGTGGTGCCGTCGCCGGATGTGATCTCGGCAAGCGTCAGGCGGTCGTCGGACATCGCCTTGGGCGTGCGTCCAAGCCAGCGCGCGAGCGTGCCATTGACGTGCAGCAGCGCGCCATCCGGGCCGATAGAGGCAAGGCCGACCGGCGCTGAATCGAATTGGGCGAGTTGCACCTCGACGCCGGCAAGGCGCGCGGCTTCCTGCTGGCGCTCCACGGTCACGTCGGCGATCCGCCAAAGAACCATCCTGGCGCGCTCACCACCCTCGCCCGGTACGCGGAACGGGGAGACGGACGCGCGGATCGAGCGCGGACCGCGGCCCGGCAGCGCGCCGGACTTCAAAGCGAATTCCTCGATCAGGGTCTCGCCGCGCTCGCCTGCGCGCGTCAACCGGAACAGCGCGGCGCTCGCCTGCGGCTCACCGGTGAAGAGCTCCTGCAGCGCCCCCATGCGATCGGCATCCGAGCGTCCCACGAGCGCTTCGAACTGACCGTTGGCGTAGAGCGCCTCGCCGCTGCGGCTGGCGATCATGAAGCCCTGGTCGAGGCCGTCGGCCGCCGACTTGACGAGATCTGCGAGCGGCACGCGCTGGCCAAAGCGCACGTAGCCGGAGGCATAGGCCAGAACGAAGAAGAGCCCGATCGTCGCCAAGGCAGCGACCGCGAGCACCAGCAGCGGCTGACCGATGCCGCTCGCGATCAGCGCGAGGAGCACGGCGGCGCCCGCCGCGAGCGCAGCAAGAGCTGGAAGTAGTCCTCCCGCGACGCCGGGCCCGGCTTGAATCGTCTCGAACGGGTTCGACGGCAACTCGATAGCGTGGCGTTGACTCATACTGAGGGAGGCTAACTGATTCTGGAGGGGGGATGACTGGGCGGGGGTAGGTTGATGCACCGACATGGCGGGTCTAGCTCTTTTACGCATTACAGACACAACACACGCGAAGACCGCCGAGGTTGGCAATTCGGCGCCCTGTCTGGCAGGTGCGCCTTCCGCAGCAGCGAGCCGTTTGGCTCAGCGCCGCGTCGCAGCAACAGTTGATTGATTAGGGTTAAGATCGCATGAAGCGGCGCGCGCTTCGCGGACACTGTGTGAACAGCAATTAAGTTAAGTATTTCAACGAGTCGCGAACGAGAGCGTATTTGCTGTGTTCGCGGGTAAAGGCTTCCTTGCCCGAAAGCGGAACTTAGGGTTAGCCAGGCGTTAAGCGCGATGCCGTTGAGAGACGACGCCCGGTGAAAAGCGAGATCAATCCTCGCGGTAGACGCGCTCGCGGCGCTCGTGGCGCTCCTGCGCTTCGACGGAAAGCGTAGCGATCGGACGCGCATCGAGCCGCTTCAGGCCGATCGGCTCGCCCGTGTCCTCGCAATAGCCATAGCTGCCGTCCTCGATGCGCGCCAACGCGGCATCGATCTTGTTGACGAGCTTGCGCTGACGGTCGCGTGCCCGCAGTTCCAACGCGCGGTCGGTCTCCGACGTCGCGCGGTCGGCCAGATCGGCGTGCTGGATCGATTCCTCGTGCAGACCCGCAAGCGTTTCGCGCGTCTGGCGGATGATCTCTTCCTTCCAGGCCAGCAGCTTCTGGCGGAAGTAGAGCCGCTGGCGCTCGTTCATGAACGGCTCGTCCTCCGATGGGCGATAGTCGGGAGGCAGGACGATCGAGGACGCTTTGGCACGTGCCGCCATTTTTTTTCCCGCACCTTTCTCTTTCGCCGACGGCTTCGCCTTGCGCGCCGGCACGCTCTTGACCTTCACGCCCGCGCGCGGAGTCGCCTTGCGGCCCGCAACGGGCGATTTGGATTTGGCTACGTTCTTGACGTGTCGCTTGCTCAAATGCGCCTCCACGAGGCTCTAGAACAGCGCCCGGTTCCCTCGACCGGCGACGACAAGGTGAAATCGCGCCTCCTATTGGAGGGACTGCGGCCTTCTGTCAAGGAGTTCCCGGACTAGGCTTAAGTCGCGGAGCGCATGGATAAATCTGTGCATTTCTCGCCGCCGAGATGGGGGCGTTTTCGTGGCGGGCCGATAATAGGCGGCAAACGCTGCCCCGCAGGCTTTTGCCGACCGTCGCACGGATCAACTTGCGTGCGCACGCCGCTACCTTGAGCTGGCTTGCTGTGTGCTAGGCCCAACGCCTAAACCTTTCATGACAACCCCTGCTGCCTTGCTCTGGAGCCCCATCCCTCATGAAATTCGACGGTACCCGCCGCTACGTCGCCACCGACGATCTGAAGGTGGCCGTCAACGCGGCGATCACGCTGTCGCGCCCTTTGCTGGTCAAGGGCGAGCCCGGGACCGGCAAGACGGCGCTGGCCCTCGAGGTGGCGGATGCCCTCAAGGCTCCCATCATCGAGTGGCACGTCAAGTCGACCACCAAGGCGCACCAGGGCCTCTACGAGTATGACGCGGTCTCACGCCTGCGCGACAGCCAGCTCGGCGATGAGCGCGTGCACGACATCAAGAACTACATCCGGCGCGGCAAGCTGTGGGAAGCCTTCGAGATGGGGCAGCGCGCCGTGCTGCTGATCGACGAGATCGACAAGGCCGACATCGAGTTCCCCAACGATCTGTTGCTGGAGCTCGATCGGATGGAGTTCTTCGTCTACGAGACCGGCGAGACGATCAAGGCCGTGAACCGCCCGATCGTGATCATCACGTCAAACAACGAAAAAGAGCTGCCCGACGCGTTCCTGCGCCGCTGCTTCTTCCATTACATCCGCTTTCCTGACGCCGAGACGATGCGCCAGATCGTGGAGGTGCATTTCCCCGGACTCAAGGGGCGGCTCGTCGCCGAAGCTATGCGGATTTTCTATGAGATCCGCGACGTTGCGGGCCTCAAGAAGAAGCCCTCTACATCGGAGCTGTTGGACTGGATCAAGCTGCTCTTGAACGAGGACATCTCGCCCGAGACGCTGCGCGAGACGGATGCGCGCAAGCTGATCCCGCCGCTCGCCGGCGCGCTGCTCAAGAACGAGCAGGACGTGCACCTGTTTGAACGGATCGCGTTCATGAGCCGGCGCAAGACGCCGCAGTGAAAGGCGTCTAAGGTCCGAAGTCGGCAGCAGATCAATCTGCCGAACAGCAGGAGGCCCAAGTGGCTAAAGGTCAAATCCGCTCCAACCGCGAAGTCCGCAAGCCGAAGAAGTCGGCAGCGGCCAAGGCACCCGCGGCCTCGGTTACGAATGCGTTTGCAAAACCGGCGAAAGCCGCCGGCAAAGCTGCCAAGCGCTGAGCTTGTTCAGTCAGCGAGCATCGTCAGTGCCGCGCGCCGGTCACCCGGCTTTAGCTTCAAGAACAAAGCGCGCGCATTTTTGATGTCGCGCTCCGAGCCACTCGCGGCGGCTGCCTTCATGGCGGCCGTCGTGGGGTGGTCGGCGCCGCAGATGAAGGCCAGCGCCCTGGATAACCGTTCCATCGCGGCGCGGTCGAAGGTTGCCTCTTCCAACTTGGTCCCTCAGAGCTTGTCGATACGCGCCCGCGCCTAATGCGGCGTGATCGACCCCGATGCGATGTCGGCCAGGTGCTCGCGGTGCAGGGCCTCGACGAACTCCGACAGCTCGTTCTCCGTCAAGCGGCGAACGTCATACCAAGCCTCGAAGCATTCGACCACGACGCACTCGTTCAGCGAGTGGTTCGAATTGCGAATGATGTAATCGGCCTCGGGGCGCGAGATCGCGACTGCCTTGTGATAGCGCATGCTCGTGGATACCACACAATCATGACACCGCAAGACGGCGGATCGGCACGGCTCAGGGCGTCTCGCCCGGCCATTGCTCATGCTCGATCGGGCGCGGCCAAAACCGATGGCGCAGGGTGCGCTCAGACCAGAACCAAAGGCCCGCAAATACCGCAAGCAAAACGGCTCCGATGAGAACGGGGTTTATGATCCAGATCGCGGGCAGGCCTTCGGCCGGTATCAGGAACGCATCGATGCCGCCCGGAGGATGGACGAGCCGCGTTGCCGCCATGAGCAACGTTGCCAAGCCAACGCCTGCGACGGTCGCCACCTCGCCGGGGCCAATGAGCCACAACGCCACAAATCCGGCCAGGGCCGAGAGCAGGTGTCCGCCGATGATGGCCGCCGGACGCGCCGCCTCGCTTCGCGGCAGCAGCGTGACCAGCACGATCGACGTCACGAAGGGGATGCGCGCCAGCGGCTCGCCGGCCCAGTACGCAAGCAGTTCCATGAGCCCTATCGCGATCGCTGCGCCAAGCGCGCGGTGAAACCAGATGAACGGTCGCGTCATGGGAGCGATTGGGCAGCCGATCAGTGCTCGAATGCCCAGCCATATCGGATTATGGTGGGGCGTCAAATAGCACGCGTGAAGCCCATGGGGCGCTTGAGCAATCAAGCGCGCCCGGAGAAATTGGAGGAACGGTGGCCGTTCAAGCAATCCGGCATGATTCGCACGTGGCGGGGCCATTGTGCCCGACGAGCTGATCCCTGAGGACGTGCGCCAATTCATTCTGCAGCGCATCGGCTCGATCGCCGAGCTCGAGGCGTTGTTGCTCTTGCGCCGCGAGCCCGAGACCATATGGACCGCGGCAAAAGCCGCCGAGCAACTCTATGTCGAAGATTCCGCGGCAAAGGAGGTTCTCGACCGGCTTTGCGCCGAGGGTCTGATCGGCGACGGCGGAGGCAGCTATCGCTTCAAACCCGAGCCGCGCGAGCAAGCCGAGTTGATAGACCGGCTTGCGGATCTTTATTCGCGCCATCTCATCCCCGTGACCAACCTGGTGCATGCCAAGCCGTCTGGCATTCGCGCCTTCGCCAACGCATTTCGCCTGCGAAAGGATCGGTGAACAATGGCATCCGTCATTTACGGGCTATGCGCCGCGACCGCGCTGCTCTGCGCCTTCCTGCTGCTGCAGGCCTACCGGCGCGAGGGACAACGCCTTCTGCTCTGGAGCGGGTTGTGCTTTGCCGGTCTGACGCTCAACAACCTGGCGCTGATTGCCGACAAGCTGATCTATCCGGACGTCGATCTTGTTGTGTTGCGTACGAGCCTCGCACTCGCTTCCATGGTGGTGCTGCTTTACGGCCTCATCTGGGGGACGGAATGATCGAGTCCCCGCTCTATCCCGTACTTATGGGAGCCGTCGCGATGGCGTCGTTCATTGCGACGCTCTTTTTCGTGAGGTTCTGGCAGCAGACACGCGATCGCCTGTTTCTCTTTTTTGCCACGGCATTCGCCGTCGATGCGGTCACGCGCGTGGCGCTCGCATTGAGCCATCCGTCCGAGGAAATGGAGCCGCTGTTCTATGCGGCGCGGGCCGTGACGTTCGGTCTTATCATTGCCGCTATCGTCCTCAAGAACCGCCCGGGCTCGCCGGGATCCCGGTGACGCCCAGAGCCAGACGCAGTCGCACATCCGGTTGTGCTCAGTCTTTAGATTGAGCAATCCGCCTGGGCACCGCCAGCGACGGAAATGTTACGCCGGTCTGGTTCTCTGTCTCCGCGGGAACTGAGCTTGTGGTCGCCTTCGGCAAATCATGAACCCCTGATGAAGGGCGGCTTCAGCGATTGTTCAATGCGCCGCGCCTAGGGTGATCTCACCCAATCTTGTGACGCGATAGGAGCGTGTCGTGGCAGAGTTCTTTCGTAGCGGCTTGATCGTCCTCATGGGCATGACCGTGATGGGCGCCGGCATTATCGTGGTTTTCTACGGCTGACAGTCTCGTCGCCGGCCTTGCCCGCGCGCGCGCTTGGCTCTAGCTAGGGACCCCTGCGAGGTCCCCTTGCCCCTTTCCGATTTGGACGATACCGCGGGCCAAGTGCTGCATCGTGCCGGATTGGCCCTCACCGACATGCTCACCCCGACGTTGCGGCTCGGCGTTACCGGGCTGTCGCGCGCGGGAAAGACCGTGTTCATCACGGCGCTGATCCGCAATCTGGTCTCGGGTGGACGACTGCCGTTCTTTGCGGCCGAAGCCGACGGACGCATCGAGCGCGCCTATCTCGAGCCGCAGCCCGACGACGACGTGCCCCGCTTCGACTACGAGGGGCATCTAGAAACTTTGGCAAACAATCCCCCGCAGTGGCCGGCGAGCACGCGCCGCCTGAGCCAGGTGCGCATCACGATCGAATACCGCTCGGGCAGCGCGCTGCGGCGCATGTTCGGCACCTCGCGCCTCAACCTCGATGTGGTCGATTACCCCGGCGAATGGCTGCTCGACTTGCCGCTGCTACAGCAGAGCTATGAGGAGTGGTCGGCCGAAGCGTTGACGCAAGCGGGAGAGAGCGCCCGCCATGCGCACGCGAAAGCTTGGCTCGATTTTGTCGAGAGCCTCGATCCTTACGGAGCCAAGGACGAGCAGGCGGCCCGCCAAGGCGCTGCCCTGTTCGCAACTTATCTCCAGTCCGCGCGCGCGGCCGACCACGTGTTGCATACGACGGGACCTGGGCGCTTTTTGATGCCGGGCGAGCTTGAAGGCTCGCCGCTGCTCACCTTCTGCCCGCTCCCCTTGCAGGCGGGCCGCTCGATCCCGCGGGGCTCGCTTGCCGCCATGATGGCGCGACGGTTCGAGAGCTATAAGTCCCACGTCGTGCGGCCGTTCTTCCGCGATCATTTCAGCCGGCTCGACCGCCAGATCGTGCTGGTGGACGTGCTCGGTCCGCTGAACGACGGCGGTGCCGCGCTCGCCGATCTGCAGCGCGCGCTCGATGCTGTCCTGAGCGTGTTTCGCACCGGGGCCAGCAGCTGGATCACGGCGATCACCGGCCGGCGCATCGACAAGCTCTTCTTTGCTGCAACAAAAGCCGATCACATCCACGCTTCGAGCCACGACCGCCTGGAAGCAATCCTGCGCCTTATCACCGAGCGGGCAATCGGCCGCGCTTCGTCCGCCGGCGCCGAGGTGGGCGTGGGCGCGCTTGCCGCGTTGCGCGCCACGCGCGAGGCCGAAGCCAAGGTCGGCGGCGAACTGCTTCCCTGCATTGTCGGTGTACCGGAGCCCGGGCAGCGGATCGGCGGTAAGCTGTTCAACGGGCGAGAGGATGCCGCGGTATTCCCCGGCGACCTGCCCGAGAACCCCAAGATCGCGCTCGAGCAGGGCATGGAGACGAGCGGCAAACACCATTTCATCCGGTTCCGGCCGCCCCGCATTCCCCCTCCAGGCCCCGATGGCGAGGTGACCGCGCTACCCCATATTCGTCTCGACCGCGCTCTCGACTTCCTCTTGGCGGACAGGCTGCAATGACAACCGACACGCGCAAGCCCCGCGCCTTCGCGCTCGACGATCCGGCGATTGCCGCTGCGATCGAGAGCGCGACACCGCGCCCGACCGGACCGCGCCGCCAGGCGCGCGCCGGACGCGGCCTGCACCCGCAGGCTCGATCATCCGGCCGACCGCTACAGATCTGTCGCGCGGCATTCGCTGGGGCGCGTTGCTGCTGTCGACGGTTCTCGGCCTGATCGTGCTGTCGACGACGCTTTGGTTCATGCGCTACGTCGAAGTCGCGCTGGCGCGGCAGGATTGGGTCGGATGGCTTGCCTTCAGTCTCGTCAGCCTCGCGGCGCTGTGCGTCGTGGTGCTGATCCTGCGCGAGATCTTCGGCCTCTTTCGCCTCGCGCGGCTCGGCAAGCTGCGCGCGCAGGTCAAGCAGGCCTTGCACGACGGCGACATGGAGGCCGAGCGCCGCGCTGTTCGCCATCTCAAATCGATCCTGTCGGGACGCGCCGATATGGCTTGGCCGCTTGCGCGCCTGTCGGAGCACGAGGCAGCGGTGCTCAACCCGCGCGATCTCCTTTCGCTTGCCGACCGCGAGCTCATGATGCCGCTCGACCAGGAAGCACGGCGCACAGTGCTGGCGGCGTCGAAGCGCGTCGCCATGGTGGCCGCCATCAGCCCGATGCCGTGGATCGCCATGCTCTACGTGCTGATCGAGAACTTGCGCATGCTGCGCGCGCTCGCCGGCCTCTATGGCGGACGCCCGGGGCCCTTAGGCGCTCTCAGGCTTGGCCGCCTGGTCGTAGGGCACATCCTGGCGACCGGTGGCGTCGCCCTCACCGATGATCTCTTGGGTCAGTTCCTGGGACAGGATTTGCTGCGCCGCCTGTCGCGCCGGCTCGGCGAGGGTGCGTTCAATGGGGCACTCACCGCTCGTGTCGGTGCAGCCGCCGTTGAGGTCTGCCGGCCGCTGCCGTTCATCTCGGCGCCGCCGATCCGCGCGCGCGATATGCTGGCGGAAGCCTTGAAACGAACGGCGGCCACTTAGGCGCTGCGCGGCAGCTCCTCGATGAGGCCGTCGCTGTCGGTGGCCATGCCGGCAACGTGCCTCGACCACTCGCCACTGGCGCGTTGCGCGCTCTCGATGATCGCGGGCGGGCTGCGGCAGTCGGGCGTCGACAACAGGGTGCGAGCGACTGAGCCGGCCGGACGCGCCGTGTACCAGCTCAAGGGCACCGCGAGCAGCAGCCCGACAATCACCGGCGACATCCACGCCATGATCTGCGGCGAGGCCCACCAGCACAAGAGCCCGAGCACCGCGCCGATCACGACGTGACGCCAATGGAATTGGGCCGCCTGCTTGAGGCTCATGCCGCCCGCGCCGCGTGCCTGTGCGCGCCAGCCGGAGTCGCGGCCGAACAGCACCTCGAAGACGGCGACCGTCTGCGTGACCATGAGGATCGGCGACAAGAGGATCGAGAACACCGTCTCCATGCCGACGCCGAGGACGGCGCGCGGAATGCCGAGCGGCTCGCGCGCACGCTGCACGCGCTTGATCTCGAGGATGAGGCCGAGAAACTTCGGCAGCAGCACGATCACCATCGTGGCAAAGAGCAAGCGCAAGGCGGCTCCGGCGTCGACGACCGGCCAGACCGGGAACAGCGTCTTCTTGTCGATGAAGTAGCTCGGGATCACCTGCTGCCCCTGCAGCGCCAGCACGACGCCGACCGCAAGCGAGGCGGCCCACACCGCCGAGATCAGGTAGGAGGTCGCTCCCATCACGAGATGGATGCGGCCCATGGTGGTAAGACCGGCCGCGCGCACGATCGAGAGATGCTGCAGGTTGCCCTGCGCCCAGCGCCGGTCGCGCACGATCACGTCGGGCAGCGTCGGGGGCTGGCCTTCGTAGGAGCCTTCGACGGCCGGAACGATGTGCACGCCCCAGCCGGCCCGCTGCAGCAGAACCGCCTCGACGAAATCGTGGCTACGGATGTCGCCGCCAAAAGGAGCCGGGCCAGGCAACGTCGGCAAACCTGCGGCGGATGCAAACGCCTTGGTGCGGATGATCGCGTTGTGGCCCCAGTAGTTGCCCTGATCGCGGTGCCAGAAGGCAAGCCCGGCGGCAACCGAAGGCCCGTACACATTGGCTGCGAACTGCTGCAGGTACTGGAGCAGCGTCACCGCGCCCGTGAGGCGCGGCACCGTCTGAATGAGGCCCGCGCGGGAATCGCGCTGCATGGCGAGCGCGAGGCGCACAAGCGTCGTCCCGGACATGACGCTGTCGCCGTCGAGGATGATGAAGAGATCATAGGAGCCGCCAAACCTGCGCACCCAGTCTTTGATGTTGCCGGACTTGCGCGCGTGGTTGTCGCGGCGGCGGCGATAGTAGACCGGCATCACGCCCGCGAGACGCCGCTTCAACGCGAAGAATGCCGCTTCTTCGTTCTTGCCTTCGCGCAAGCCGCGCGTGTCCGACAGAATGAACACGTCGAACGCGGCCGTGCGGCCCATCGACTGCAGCTCATCGGCGATCGCCTGCACGGTGCCGGCGATGTTGGCTGGATCTTCCTCAAACACCGGCAGCAGCAAAGCGGTGCGTACGCTCAGCGCGCCATCGGGTTGCGGCAGCTCGATCGTGTCGGCCTTCTCGCCGATGGCGAGTGGCAGGAACCCGAATGCCGAGCTCAAGGAGCCGAGCGCGATCCACCCGAACGCGATTGTCGACAATACGAGGAAGAGCAACTGGATCGGTGTCAGGTGATCGAGGCCCAGCACGCGATAAAGCTCGTAGCCGAAGGCGGCCGTCAACACGAACGCGCCGCCAAATAACGCGCTGCGCGGCACCCAGTAGCAACGCCCCTTCCCCTGTTCGCGCACCGCGCGGGTGGAGAAGTCCTGCTCCGGCATCTCGAGCGTGGCTTCCTCGGGCAGCAGCTCGCGGCTGCTCAGGTCCGGGATGCGGCCGATACGCTCGCCGCTTACGGGGAGCTCGCTCATGATCGTGTCCATCGATAAAGCCAGGTTTCGGAAATCTGCCGGTCACCGAGCATCAAAGCTAAACGTAGTTCGCACAGGTCGGTTCCTGCCGGGTTAAGCTCGAAACTGACGCGCACACCGTCGATTTCAGGGTTGGGGTGCACGATGACGTTGGAGACGGTCCCGGGGTTCGCCGTCACGGCGGCCACGGGCAACTGGCGCTGTCCGGCGACCGCGGGTCCGCCAAAATCGACAACGAAAAATTTCGAGCCTTCGGCCTTGGCATTGCCGGTCCGCGTCTGGACTGCGCGCGCTCCGCTCCAGGCGACCGGAATGTCGTCGGTCCAGTACATGCGGTAGGCGACGTTGAACGGCGTGCCCTGATCGGCCCCGCCGGTCGGCTTCCAATAGGCGACGATGTTGTCGTGGATCTCCTCGTCCGTCGGGATCTCGATCAGCTCGATGTAGCCGGCGCCCCAAGAGCCCTTCGGCTCGATCCAGACGGTCGGGCGCTTCTCGTAGCGCGCCTCGAGGTCCTCGTAGTCGTGGAAGACGCGGCCGCGCTGGCACAGACCAAAGCCCTTCGGGTTGCGGTCCATGAACGCGCTGGTCTGCAAGGTGCGAGGGTTGGTCAGCGGACGCCAGACGCACTCGCCGTTGCCGTTGTAGATCGCCAGACCGTCACTGTCGTGCACGGCCGGACGGAAGTCGCGGTCGAAGCGGCGGAAGCCCGGGACCGAACAGGAACATGCTGGTCAGCGGCGCAATGCCGACGTTGGTCAACTTCTTGCGCGGATAGAGTGTCGCCTCGACGTCGACGATCGTCGACTCGCCCGGCTCGATTTCGAAGCGGTAGGCGCCGGAGGTGGACGCGCTGTCGAGCAACCCGTGCACCACGATCGTGCGCGCGCCTGGCTTCGGAGTCTCGAGCCAGAACGAGCGGAAGATCGGAAACTCTTCGCCGCCCGGCTGCGCGGTGTCGATCGCCAGCCCGCGCGCGGAGAGCCCATACACCTGCCCGCGCCCGACGCCGCGGAAATAGCTGGCACCTTGGAACACGAGGTATTCGTCGAAGTAGTCCGGCTTGTTGATCGGCCCGTGGATGCGAAAACCCGACAGCCCGTAGGGCGCAGCCGCATCGACGTCGCCGACGAGCGGGCCGAACGCAAACAGGTTCTTGTCGGCGACAACGCGGCGTGCGGTGCCGGCATCGACGACCCAGACCTCGACGGGGGCGTCGAACAGCCATCCCATCGGCAGAAGCTGCACTTCGAAGTCGGTCTTCTCGCCGCGCCAGATCGCCTGGTCGGTGCGGAAACGGACGTCGCGGAACTGATCGTAGGAGAGCTGCCGGAACGACGGCGGCATAGGATTGGCGGGCTTGGCGAACGGCCGCGTCGCCAGATCCTTGGCAAGTTGCTGCACGAAGCCTGCTGGAAAGCTCGTGGTCGTATCGAAATTCGCACCTGCAAACGCCTGCGAGCCTAGAAGTCGGGTGTTTGCGGCAAGCGCTGCCAGCGCACTACCCCCGACGAGGACCGCCCGGCGATCCATCCCTGTCAGTGACATCTTATTGTTCTGCTTTCCGTGCCTCTGCGCGTCCCCCGCGCCCTAACGCGCGACAGTTCCCTGGCGTTCACTTGCGGTGAATCTCGACGGAAGCTTGGCTACCGTTGAGAGCCCTTTAAGTGCCCCTTTAAACCCGTCTTTGGTCAGTCCTTCCCGGGATATGCGTCGTCTGAGGCCTTGCCGTTTGCTTGGTCGGCATGCGCGCTTCCGTCACGTCTTGTAGAGGCCTCGTGGCGCTCTGATGGCGCCTTTTTGCACCGCAGCAATGTAATCCAAGCCTGAACTGCGGGCAAGGGGCGCGGGGCTCCGGGAGCCGAAGAAATCTAGTCCTCGCGCCGGGTATTTCTTGCCTCGGCGAACAGGCGCCACGGCGTCGTCGTATACGCGTGGTGAATTTCTGCTAGAGAGTTGTAGACAACAGGCGGCAGCAGCCCGCCGGACGCCATAGGGGGGCGCCTTGATCGCGGAATCATCGCTCATCGACGCCATTCTCGCCCTGCGCTCGCAGGTCGATTTCCTGTGGCAGTTCTTCGTCACGGTGCACATCGCGATCTTCGCGCTGCTCTTTATCTATGATGAGGCGGTCGAGAGCCTCAACATCATCGCGCGTGCGTTTGCGTTGGCGGGTGTCGCGCTGTTTGAGTGGATCAACGGCAAGGCGCTGGCCAACACCTACATCCTGCTCGACGCCACGCTGGACCAGTACCGCGCGCTTTACGGTCAGGCGTCGCGTTTCCAACCGGCGTTCTTCGAGCACTTCGTCGGCGCCAATTTTTCCGACCGGCCCACCACGGTTTTGATCACGCACAGCATGGCCTTCCTCGTCATTCTACTGGCGCTGATCTCGCGCGAGTTCATTCAGACGAAGCGCCGGGGCGTCACCGGCTCGAGCTGAGGGCCGCGAATTGCTCGCCGCGCGGGCGCAATCGTTGAGATCAAGTGACCGGTTGCAGGTGACAGTGGAAATCTCAAAGCGCGATTTTTGTCTCGCCTCAAAATATTCCGTTTGATTTCCGTGATTTACAGCGCGATTTGCGCCGTGGCTTAGCAGCAACTGTTGCCGGACATTCCGCAACGTTTGGCTCTTCGCCCGTTTCCTGTGCAACCAATCTCTGCTTATTGTTGATCCCGAGCGGTTACTCGGTCTTGGGACCACCGCGGTGCATGCGTTCGAAGTGTGGGTGCAAGCGTCAGAGAGTGCATGGGGTTTCGTAGGGAGTAGGCGGCACTTGTGCGTGGCGTCGCCATTAGAAAGTAAGCAGACGGGAGTAGGTCAATGAAAAAGTATAGTTTGGGCGCCCTGGTGGCAGCAGGCCTGCTGGTTGGCGGGCTTTCGGCCGGCAGCGCATCCGCCGCCGATCTCGGGGGCAACTGCTGCGCAGATCTCGAAGAGCGTATCGCTGAGCTCGAAGCAACGACCGCCCGCAAGGGCAACCGCAAAGTCTCGCTGACGGTGTCCGGCTGGGTTGGCCAGCAGGTCATGTGGTGGGATGACGGCCACGAGCAGAACGTCTACGTCGGCGACCTGGGTGCGACGCTCTCGTCCCACTTCAAGTTCACCGGTCAGGCCACGATCTCGCCAGGCTGGTACGCTGGTTACGTGCTGCACATCGAAGCCAGACAACAACAACTCGCTGGCTCTGACGCAGAACTACAGCGGCGATCTCGCTTCGGCTGAAGGCGTTGCCGTCCTCCAGTCGTTCTGGTTCTTGAAGAGCGACCACCTCGGCAAGGTCAGCGTCGGTCTGCAGTCGCAGGCGTCGGACAACACCGCAATCCTCGTTGACGGCTCGGGCTCGCTCGTTCCCGCCAACTGGGTGGCGTTCGATTACAACGCGCTTCTCATCCGCGACCTCGACCGGCGGCCTGTCGACGGATCACCTGGGGCTCCATCGGCAAGCTGCGTCGGCGGCGGCGTCATCGGCGACTGCAACGGCGGCACGCAGAACGTCGTTCGTTACGACTCCCCGACCTACGCCGGTTTCTCGGTGTCGGCATCGTGGGGCGAGGACGACATGTGGGACGTGGCTGCTCGTTATGCGGGTGAGCACGGCGGCTTCAAGGTCGCTGCTGCTGCTGCCTACAACGAGAACTCCACGGACGACGCGCAGGATCTGTTTGGCTCTGGCTGCGACTGCCGGTGACACGCAGAAGTACTTCCAGGTTGGTGCCTACATCGAGCACGTCGCGACCGGCGTGTTCGCCTACGGCGCCTACGGCCATACCGAAGTCGACGTCGCCACTGGCGAAGCCCAGACCTACTACGTCAAGGGTGGTCTTCGTGAGCGTTGGAACCCGCTCGGCCACACCGTTCTCTACGGTGAGTACGAGCACAACGAGTCGACGGACGACTTCGCTCGTACAGTGGCAACGTCATCCGGCGCATCGGCGACGAGTCCGACGTTCAATCTCTGGGGCGTCGGCGTCGTCCAGGAGATCGACGCGGCTGCCATGTCGATCTGGCTCTCCTATCGTCACCTCGACTTCAGCAACAACGGCACGCCTGCCATCGACTTCGACGACTTCCAGTACGTGAAGTTCGGCGCGCTCATCAACTTCTAAGCGCCCGACCTTACCAAGACACAGGAAAGCCGCCCCGCAACGGGCGGCTTTCTTCTTGTGGAAGGCCGTCAGCGCAGACCTCGGCCAACTGTTAACGCCGCTCGCCTTTTCAGCGCCGCGCCGTCTCGCTAGCTAAGCCGAAGTACCCTAGTCTCAGGATAAGAAACTTGAGGGTGTGGGCGTGAGGGCCTGAGTGCGAGGCGCTGGGCAGCGGCCGCCGAGCCTCCCTCATCTGGCGAGTTTGGGATGAACGCGATTACAGAGAGAAGCTCACCGGAACGCCAGCGGTCCGTCGCTCCGTTCGGCACCTATCCGCCCAACGTCCTGCATCTCCTGGCCCGCAATATCGGCCGGCGCCTGCCCAAGACCTGGTGGGGATTGCGCGTCTCGGGCTGGCTGCGCTCGCTGCTTCGCCGCACGACCCATCGTCCCGTCGACATGACCGCGCTCGGGCAACGCATGCGCCTCAACATCGGCGATAACGCGTGCGAGCGCCGCCTCATGGTCACGCCACAGTTCTTCAACCCCGACGAGCTGGCGATCCTGCGCGCGAGCATCCGCGACGATTTCCATTTCGTCGACCTGGGGGCGAACGTCGGCGCATTTTCCGTGTTCGTCGGCCGGCTTGCCGGACCCAAGAGCCGCATCCTCGCCATCGAGCCGCAAGCCGTGCTGCTCGAACGCCTGCGCGACAACATCGCCTTGAACGATCTCAATGTCACCGTCGAGCCGGTCGCCGTTGCCGACCATGACGGCTTTGCCGATTTCGCGGTCGATTTGCATAACTTCGGGCGCACCTCGCTCAATCTCGGCCGCACCGGCCCCCGCGAGCGGCACACGGCGCGTCTGCCGGTGCGAACCCTGCTCGGTCTGTTGCGCGAGCACGGCTTTGAACGGCTCGACGCGCTCAAGGCCGACATCGAGGGCGCCGAGGATTTGGCGCTGCTGCCCTTCTTCGAGCAAGCCCCGCGCACGCTGTGGCCGCGGCTCGTCGTCATCGAGAACAACACCGGCGAATGGCGGCGCGATTGCATCGCCGAGCTCGTAAGCCGCGGCTACGAAACAAAATACGTATCCTCGGGCAACGTGGTTCTCGCGCTATCCGACAGCTGAGTACGACGCCGCTTCCTCACCCGTCATGCGACGGCAAGGATGTGCCCGACGCGTAGCCGTCTGTGCCACCCGACACGGCACAATGTTGCGGGCCTACACAGCCGCTTTGTCATGAATTGTCACAATGCCGATTGCGGATTTACGCGCCCGCGATCGGTCGCATATGCATACCTCAGCTAAGCTTCGAACCCGGCGGCGTATGCGGTGGGAGGAGGCTTAGCAGCTAGGTCGCGTAGTTGTTGCGTGCAGTTGCGTCGATCGAAGGCTTGTTGAGGCGTCCTTCGTAGGGAGTTGCGTATGTTCGGGGGAGTGCGTGCGGCGGGGTGGGCAACCATCCTCGCTGGTGGATTTATCATGGTCGGCAACATGCCGGCTGCAGCGGCGGATCTTGGCGGAAACTGCTGCGCGGACCTCGAGGAGCGCATCGCCGAGCTCGAGGCGACGACAGCCCGCAAAGGCAACCGCAAAGTCAGCCTGACCGTTTCGGGCTGGGTCAACGAGGCGGTTTTCGCCTGGGACGACGGCTCCGAGCGCAACGTCTACGTCGGCACCAATGCTCTCGAGCAGTCGCGCTTCCGCTTCACCGGCGACGCCAAGATCACCGCCGATGTGAGCGCCGGCTTCGTTCTCGAGATCGGCGTCGTTGGCAACAACTCCAACAAATGGGACCAGTTCTCTCCGAGCGGCACGGCTGCGAGCAATCTCGGCGGTGCCACCACCTCTACGAATGGTTTGCTGACCATTCGTAAGAGCAACTGGTATTTGAAGAGCAAGACCTACGGCCAGGTGGCGGTCGGCTTGAACGGCATGGCGACCTATCATCTCATCGACGATGCCGACGGCGCCAATACCCGCAACGTCTCCGACTACCAGGCGGACGGCAGCTTCCAGGGTGCCTTCTTCGTGAGGCGCGCCGACGGAACGCTGGCCAACGTCAGATGGTCCGACATGATGCGCGGCTTCGACAACGCTTCGCCTGGGCAAAGCGGCCGCCGCAACGAGGTTCGGTATGACTCCCCGAGCTTCCAGGGCTTCTCGATCGCCGCCGCGTGGGGTGAGGACGACATTTGGGATGCCGCGCTGACCTACAAGGGTGATGTCGGTGACTTCGCACTCATCGGCAAGGTCGGCTACGGCGAAAGCACGGATGAAAAGAGCGGCTTCTGCGGGGGCACCACGCCACTCGTCGACTACCGTTGTCATTGGTGGGGCGCCGGCGCGACGGTCATGCACAAGCCGACAGGCATCTACGTCTACGGCGGCTATGGCGAGCAGACGATCGACGACGGTCTGGCGGCTGGCCTGGATGCCAGCAGCACCGCCTGGTACGTCCAGCCCGGCATCGAGCACAAGTGGAACCCGCTCGGCAAGACCACCATCTTCGGTCAGTACCGTCATGACGAGCCCGGCGCCAACCCTGGCAAGTCACTCGGCGCTGATCTCGACTTCTGGTCCGGTGGCGTCGTTCAGAACGTCGAGGCCGCAGCCATGAACCTCTATGTCATCTACCGTCACGCCGATGGCAGCTTCATCGACGCCACGAAGGGCAACACGCCTACCGACATCGAGGCCTTCGACATGGTGATCGGCGGAGCGATGATCCAGTTCTGATCGCTACTCTATACGTTCGACCCACAAGACCTCCTCCTTACGGCGAAAGCCGCCCCCACCCGGGGCGGCTTTCTTCTTTCCAGGCCTCGATTTTCCTTCGCCGCTCGCATCAAGTTGCATGCGCCGCTGCCTTCACCGCGCCGCACGACTCGCATTTCTGGGTCAAAGCCCTCGTGTTGCACACGTTATCCCCAGAGCGGGCCGACGTGTTGTCGTCGGCGCACCGCTCGCAACGTAGGTACAGTTGAGGGTGAGCGGCTCGTCCGGTTTAGACGTGTACGGCGCACGCCGAAAATAGCGTCCAAAGTCTTGCTATTGCGCGATTATCTCGCGAACCGACGCTGGTGTTCAGCACCACGTATTGCACTGGCTTGCATACACCGACGTGCGCTCTCCGTGCATCGCTTCGTGGCCCCATCGCCACACTCGTGGATTCGTCACCACGAAAAGAGCAATGCCTAATTGTTGCACTCACGCGAATCACAGCAGTGTCGGCCTTGGCACGCAGCGGTCCTTGCGGATTCGCCTTGCGCATTGCTAGGGCGGTTTTTTGGTCTCGCGTTCTGTTTGTATCAGCGTCCGCCATCCAGCTGAGACGAAGACGGGAGACTAATGATGAGGAAATTGAGCCTTAGCGCCCTGGTGGCGGCGGGCCTGCTGGTAGGCGGTCTCTCCGCTGGCAGCGCGTCCGCGGCCGACCTCGGGGGGAACTGCTGCGCAGATCTCGAAGAGCGCATCGCCGAGCTTGAAGCCACGACCGCTCGAAAGGGCAATCGCAAAGTATCGCTGACCATCTCTGGTTGGGTCGGTGAGCAAGCTATGTACTGGGACGACGGTTTCGAGAAGAACCTTTACATAACGGGTCTCGGCACCACGCTTGCGACGAACGTCAAGTTCACGGGCCAGGCGACTATCGCGCCAGGTTACTACGCCGGCTACGTGCTGCACTTGGAAGCGATCGACTTTGAACTCACTCACGATCGACCAGGGCGTCCGTGGTGCTCTCGGCTTCGGAGCCCAGGGTCCTTCGGTCGACAACTTGACCCAGAACGGCAGCCTCGTCGGACCGACGGTCTCGGTGCTGCAGTCCTTCTGGTTCTTGAAGAGCGATCATCTCGGCAAAGTGTCTATCGGACGCCAATCGCAAGCGTCGGATAACACAGCCATCCTCGTGGACGGATCGGGCTCGCTCGTTCCGGCAAACTGGGTGGCCTTCGACACCAACGCCTTCCAGGTCTTCTTTAAGAACGGGACTGGATCCGGTCTTATCTGGGGTGCAGCTGGTTCGTGCCGTGGCATGGGCGGCGCCTGGGGTGACTGCAACGGCTTGACCCGTAACGCAATCCGTTACGACTCGCCGACTTGGCAGGGCTTCTCGGTTTCGGCTGACTATGGTGACGACGACTTCTGGGACGTTGCAGCTCGCTACGCTGGCGAATGGAACGGCGTGAAGCTGTCGGTTGCCGCTGCCTACAACCAGTGGACGGATGGCAACAACTGCAACACGCAGGCTGCTGCTGGTCCCGCCAACGCTGTGGTCACCGGTTTGGGCGTGGGTTGCATCTCGGGCTCGAACTTCCTGAGCGGCAGATATCCCGATCCCGGCATGTCTGACTACTTCCAGATTGGTGCCTACGTTGAGCACGTCCCGACCGGTCTCTGGGGCTTGATCGACTACGGCAAGCTGGATGACAACTTCTCCTTCGCTCCGGCTACCGAGACTTGGTACTTCAAGGCTGGTCTGCGTGAGCGCTGGTCGCCTCTGGGTCACACGGTCCTGTACGGTGAGTATCTCACCAACAACGACGGTGCGATCTTCGGTGACGCAGCTTGCGCCGGCGGCACTGGTGGAGCGGCCAACTGCTCCAACAGCTCTGAGCTGAAGGTTTACGGTCTTGGTGTGGTGCAGGAAATCGACGCGGCAGCGATGTCGCTCTGGTTGTCCTACCGCCACCTCTCGTACAGCGACGACATTCCGGCAAACAACACTGCCGCTGTCGGCGGATACGAGGGCTTCCAGTACATCAAGTTCGGCGGCCTGATCAACTTCTGATCGCCGAGCTTCTATCTCTCTCTTGACTGCAGCCGCCCTGGTTCTCCAGGGCGGCTTTTTTCTTTGCTGACACGCCTCGCGTTGTTCGCGAAATCTCCACAGCGCCGGTTTGCGCAGCTCAACTGCGGTGGCAGTGCGAATCAGTCTGCGTGCTAGCCACGAGTTTCTGGTTGGCGCATGCCGCAGGGGGCGATCATTTCTCTCAGGCGTCGGGTCTGGATCGCGTCATCGCGCGCGGGCACGCTGCGCATTGCCGCCGCGGGTCTCGCCAGCGCGCTGTTGAGCGGCTGCGCGTATCACGGCGGCGACACGGTGGACGCGCATTACCAGCGCTACAGCGCGCGCATGCCGGAAGGCGATCGCGTGTTCGCGTGCAGCGCTTACGGCTGTCGCACACAGACTCCGTTTCGCTTCACCGACGCCGACATCGCCAAGCTGCAATCAATGATGTCGCCGGCAAAGACCAAGACGGCGGCTGACGAGCGGGCGGCAATACGCGACACACTCGCCTGGATGGAGCACCGCGTCGACGCCGAGGTCGGCACCGCCAACGATCGCCCAGGCGATGATTTTGGCGGCAGCGGCGATCCGAGCCAGATGGACTGCGTCGACGTCGCGACCAACCTGTCGAGCTACATGCTGATCCTCGACAGGCATGGGCTGCTGCGCCACCACACGGTCGGCGGCGTCTACGTCAAGGAGGACTACCGCAAGGGCGTCTCGGGGTGGACGCACTACGCGGGCATCCTCATCGAGAAGGGTACGACCCAGAAGTTTGCGGTCGACGGCTGGCTGCTGGCGAGCGGCAAGCCGCCCGAGATCGTCGAGACGCAGAAGTGGTACATCGACGATTCCGACATCCTGATCGGCAAGGGCGGTGAGCCGCCCGTACCCGAAACGACGGGCTCGATAACGCCGGCCGGCGCCTCAAAGAAGAACTGACACGTCACCCGGGCGCTTTTCGCCGCGCGCACTCCTGCTCCCACCTCTGCTAAGTTGGCGGAGGGCGAACAGGACAACGCCAATGTTCACGACCTTCTTTCATGAGCTCAAGCGCGCGGGACTGCCCGTCACGCTGAAGGAATATCTGACGCTGCTGGAAGGGCTCGACGCCGACCTTCCCGGCCGCCGCGTCGACGACTTCTACTATCTGGCCCGCGCCTGCCTCATCAAGGACGAGCGCAACCTCGACCGCTTCGACCGCGTGTTCGGGCATGTCTTCAAGGGCCTCGCCGCGCTCGAGGAAGGCATGCAGGCCGAGATCCCCGAGGACTGGCTGCGGCTGATATCCGAATTGCACCTGTCTGAGGAGGACAAGCAGCGCATCGCCGAACTCGGCGGCTGGGAGAAGATCATGGAGACGCTGAAGCAGCGGCTCGCCGAGCAGAAGGGGCGACACTCCGGCGGCAACAAGTGGATCGGCACGGGAGGGACCTCGCCGTTCGGCGCCTATGGTTACAACCCGGCCGGCGTGCGCATCGGACAAAAGGAAAGCCGCCACCAGCGCGCGGTCAAGGTGTGGGACAAGCGCGAGTTCAAGGACCTCGACGGCGCCGTCGAAATCAACACGCGCAACATCAAGCTGGCGCTGCGGCGCTTGCGCTTCTTTGCCCGCCAGGGATCGGCCGAGGAACTCGACCTCGCCGGCACCATCCGCGGCACCGCCGAGAAGGGCTATCTCGACATCCGTCTTGTCCCTGAGCGCCACAACGCGGTGAAGGTTTTGATGTTCTTCGACGTCGGCGGCTCGATGGACTGGCACGTGAAGGGGGCCGAGGAGCTGTTCTCGGCAGCGCGCTCCGAGTTCAAGCACCTCGAGTACTACTACTTCCACAACTGCCTCTACGAGCGGGTGTGGCGCAACAATGCGCGCCGCCGCAGCGAGGGCATGTCCACCTGGGACGTGCTCAATACCTATCCGGCCGACTACAAGGTCATCTTCGTCGGCGACGGGTCCATGAGCCCCTACGAGATCACGCACGCGGGCGGTGCGGTCGAGCACATGAACGAGGAGGCCGGCGCGGCTTGGATCACCCGCGTCACCGCTGCCTATAAGCACTGCGTCTGGCTCAACCCCCTCCCCGAGGAGCACTGGTCCTGGACCCCCTCGATCGGCATGATTCGTGGCCTCCTGGCCGACCGCATGTACCCTTTGACATTGGAAGGCCTTGATGCCGCCATAACTGAGCTTATGCGATAGGTTGTCGAGGCTTCCGGTGGGGCCTCAAAGGCAATCCCCAACGGCTTTTGGGCGATTGCCCGGCACGCAATTGACGGGACTACAATTGGCGCTAATGTCCGCGCAGCGGGGGGTTTAGGTGACGCCGAGGATCGAACCCGGGCGGTGCACCGCAAAGACCAAGGGGCTCGCGATGAAGGCCGCACACCTGACGCTCGCGCTCGCCGCGACAGCGCTTGCCGGCTGCTCCATGACCTCCGCTTCGTCGGGATTGACGACAGGCTCGCTGTTCAGCAGCGAGGCCAAGGCGACACCCGCTCCCGTCAACGATGCGCCCTCGCGCGCCTTCCAGGTCGGCACCGTCTCCGCTCGCGCCGTCAAGTGCGGGTTCAATTTCGATCCGGCCAAGCTCAAGACCAACTATCTAGCCTACGAGCGCGCGCTCAGCGGTACCGCCGACATGGCGCGCGTCGAGCGCACATACGACGTCTCGTTCAACGGGGTCGCCAAGGCCGTCGCCGACGAGAAAGAATACTGCAGCGATACCAAGACGGCGGCGATCAAGACCGATCTCGCGCGTCATCTCGCGGGCGACTACGCGCCGAGCCCGCCGCCCAAGGCCGAGGCCGAGGAAGGCCTGTTCTCCGGCTGGGGTAGCGGCGGCGACGACGGCAAGGGCATGAAGAGCACCCTCCCCGGAGATAACTCCAACATCTGATGGCGCTCGCTTCAAGCACGGCACTTTGCGCCACTCGCGTATAGCTCGTGCAGCAGCTGCTCTGGTTTGAAACGCTTCTGAATTTCTTTGGTGGGCTGGCGCTCGTCGTTGCGCCCCTCAGCACCATTCGATTGCTCGGCCTGCCCCCTACGCCGACGGGCTTTTGGCCGCGCCTCCTTGGTACGATCCTGCTCGGCATATCCTTCGCGTTCTTCCTCGAAGGCAGCGTGCCCGGATCGCGCGGCCTTGGCCTTTCCGGCGCTCTGATTATTAACTTTTCGGCGCTCTCAATGATGGCCGCGATGCTGATGCTGGAGGCCGGTCCTCCCTCGGCACGCGGGCGTGCTTTCATGTGGGCGCTCATCGTGCTGCTGCTCTGGCTCAGCGCGCTTGAATTCGCAAACCTTTGAAAGCTGCCGTGGCACGCCGCTTGCTGCGTTTAGCGAACCAGGTTCACCCTGGAACGCCGCAGAGGCCGATCGGAGTTTCCAATGCGGGGCGCTGCCCTTCACCGTCCGCGTGAAAACGTGCCAGAACGAGACGATGTCTCCCCTGACCAGGATTTCTGGTCAGCGCAGGACGCGCACCCCTCTGCGCGCCAGGCGCCGGCGCCGCTCACGTTTGCTCTCGTAACCGACCGCCACGGCTTCGATGCACTTGAAGCCGAGTGGAACGACCTCTTCGAGCGCACCGCCAACGGCGCCCAATTGTTCCAGGCCTTCGATTGGAACCGGCGCTGGTGCGATCACTATCTTGACCACCGTACCGGCCTTTCGCTCGCGATCGTCACCGCGCGCAGCGCCGGGCGTCTCGTCATGGTTTTTCCGCTCGCGCTCGAGCGCTCGTTCGGCTTGCACCAGCTCGTATGGATGGGCGCACCCCTCAGCCAGTACGGCGATGTGCTGATCGATCCGGAAATCGAAGCCGCGCCGTCGCTTCGCGCGGCCTGGCGTTTCATCATCGACCAGCTCAAGCCGGATCTCGTGTGGTTGCGCAAAGTTCGCGATGACGCGGCTGGTGCTCCCCTGATGCGCGAGATCGGTGCGACCGCCACACAACGGCTTGAGGCGCCTTACATCGATCTGAGCGGCGCCGACACTTTCGAAACGCATCTGCAGCGGCGCTCGTCGCGCTACCGCAAGCGCCAGCGCGCGGCGGAGAGGCGTCTGGCCTCGCTCGGCCCGGCAAACTATGAGCACCACGCCGAAGGACCTCCCGCGCGCGAGCAGGCCGCGGCTGCCATCGCACTCAAACGCGCCCAACTCGCGGCCGATGGGGTGCTCTCGCCTGCCGTTGCCGATCCACGCATGGGAGCATTCTTTGCCGATGCAGCCGATACGGCCGGCGCGGTGCCAAACATGCACGTGGTGTCGCTGACCTCGAACCGCGATCTTGCCGCGGTCGATATCTTCCTCGGCTGCAAGGACCGCGCGGCCCTGCATGTGGTCACCCACGATCTCGACTATGAAAAAGCGAGCGTTGGATCACTGCTCTTGCAGCACGCCATCGCCGAGGCCTTCAACGCAGGTTACCGGACGTTCGACTTCCTGGCGCCCGCCGACGATTACAAGATGCGTTGGGCCGACGGAGTTGTGGGTGTCACCGACTGGGTGCTGCCGCGCTCGCGCAAGGGACGCGCGTTTGCACGGCTCTATCTTGGGCTGGCGCGCCCCACGATAAGGGCTGCGTTCGGCGTCTTGCCGCTGACGGCACGTCGCTTCATCGCGCGGCGCTTCTTCCGCCAGGGCGTTGCTTCGCAACCGACCTAGGTCGCAGTACCGAGGCTTTCGTTGCCGGCGCTCACGTTGCCGCCCTTGAAAAACCTGCGTCCCCATTTTCGCGACGGCTCTTCGACGTAGCGATACGTCAGGTCCGAATAGACGACGAGGATCATGAGATACAAAGCCAGAGCGAGGCCCTCGTTCTGAATGCCAAAAACCTGCCTTATGTAAGCGGTGAACAGGATCAGAACAGTCACCTGATTGAGGTAGATCGAGTACGAGATCGTGCCGAGGTGGCTCACCTTGGACAGGAGGTTCGAGATGATCCCCTCCTCGCGCGCAAAGACGGCAACGGTAATTGCGAAAACGAAAGGTGCCGCGAAATCGATATTTCCGTTCGCTTCGGTGCCACCAAAGATTATGACCGCAATCGCTGCGAGCAGAATTGGTTCGAGATAGCCGACCGGTATCTTCCTGAAGTCCTCGCGCAGAAAAAGGCGATACGTCAAGACGCCCAGCAGGAACGACGTTGCGCCGCGGATCAACCCGCCATTGATGAAGCCGTAAAAATCGACGGCGTACGCGTCAAGGCTGTGCAAGTTGAAATAGATCACCAGCAATCCGGCACACGCGGAGAGCAGGAGCAGGTAGCTCGGCGTTTTCCGGCCGATCAGCAGGAACAGAACAACGCTCACCCAAAACTCGACCGACACAGACCAGTCTGGATAGTTGTAGATCAGGTCGGCGTTGAACCCGACGTTCTCCGTCAGCGTGAACTCTTCAAGAAGGAGTGCTGGCGGCCCATGGTCGTATTGCGGGAGCCCATGCCACGCCACCCAGGCCGCGCCGAGGAAAGTCAGCAGCGAAAAAATGTGCAGCGGATATAAACGCGTGAGCCGGCGCCAGATGTAGGCGAGAGATGAAACGCCCTCGCGATTATAAATATAGGTGTGCGCGATGACGAAGCCGCTCAGCACGAAGAAAAAATCGACGCCGAGATGTCCGCGCCATAGGGCGACGGACCCTTGCGTCCAGTCGCCGTGGAAGTGGTAGATCGTCACCAGGATCGCTGCGAAGCCGCGCAACGAGTCGAGGGCGACGAAGCGCACGTTTTCACTCTGTGGCATTTGCCCTGCACGCCGAACTTCAATTCTCGCGATGAGGCTAGCGGCGCCGTCCGCGAGCGGCCACGTCGACGAGGACGCAGTTGGGGGTTTAGGCGGACGTGTTGCGAAGCAGACACGAGCCGCGCAAGCCGCGCGCCGTTAACCGAGATCGCCCGGTCCCTGCCTTCGGCACTCAGCTTAGGTGACGCCCAGCTTCTTCTGCAGGCTCGACGACGACGTCGTGTACTGGAACAGCAGCCGCTTGCCCGGATAGACGTACTTGTGGGCCTGCTGCGCCATCAGCGCGGCCTCGTGGAAGCCGGACAGGATGAGCTTGAGCTTGCCCGGATAAACATTGATGTCGCCGATCGCGAAGATGCCGGGCTCGCTCGTCTCGAACTTCGCGGTATCGACTGGGATCAGATTGCCTTCAAGGTTCAGTCCCCAGTCCGCAATCGGCCCGAGCTTCATCGTCAATCCGAAGAACGGCAGCATCGCATCGACGGTAAGGCGCTCCTCGCCCGCTTGCGTTTTGACGGTCGCCGCTTCCAGCGCGGTGCCGTTGCCGTGCAGGCCGGTGACCTGGCCAATAAGCAAGCGGATTTTTTCGTCGTGCACTAGCGCGCGCATTTTCTCGACCGAATGGGGCGCGCCGCGGAACTCGTCGCGACGGTGCAGAAGGGTGAGGCTCTTGGCCAGCGGCTGTAGATTGAGCGTCCAGTCGAGCGCGGAATCGCCGCCGCCGACGATGAGGATCGACTTGCCGCGCAGCTCCTCCATGCGGCGCACCGCGTACAGAACCGACTTTCCTTCATAGGTTTCGATGCCCGGCAGCGGCGGACGCTTGGGCGTGAACGAGCCGCCGCCGGCAGCAATGACGACCACCTTGCATTGGAAGATCTTGCCGCCGTCGGTGTGCAGCCGGAATTTCTGATCGGGCAGACGCTCCAGGCTTGCCACCTGCTCGGTCAAATGGAACGTCGCGCCGAACGGCTTGATCTGCTCCATCAGCCGGTTGGTGATCTCCTGACCGGTCACCATCGGCAGGCCCGGGATGTCGTAGATCGGCTTGTCGGGATAAAGCTCGGAGCACTGGCCGCCCGGCTTGTCGAGGATGTCGATGACGTGCGCCTTCACGTCGACGAGGCCAAGCTCGAACACGGCGAACAGTCCGACCGGCCCGGCGCCGATGATCACGGCATCGGTCTCGATCACGCCGTCCGGAGTCTCGCCTGCCCGTGCGTCCACGCTCATTGCTTCCTTGTCCTGTCCGTTGATTTCCGGTCTCGCCTGCAGCGCGTCTAGAACTGCTTGGCCGGCACGCGGACCACGAGGCCGTCCATCTCGGGTGTAATCTTGATCTGACAGCTGAGCCTGCTCGAGTTCGCGGACATCGAAGGCGAAATCGAGCATGTCCTCCTCCATCTGCGAAGGCTTGCCCGTCTTATCGCGCCATGCCTCGTCGACGTAGACATGGCACGTCGCGCAGGCGCATGCCCCGCCGCATTCGGCCTCGACGCCCGGCACGCTGCTGTACTTGGCCGCCTCCATGACGGTCATGCCGGCATCGGCCTCGACCACCTGTTGGCTGTCGTCGGGTTGAATGTAGGTGATCTTGACCATGCCGTGCGCCGGCCTCCCTCAAGGATCGGCGCCTGCCGCGCGCCCACGATAGGACGCACCGGAAATGGGGACCCGTTCGCCTGGGCACCAATAATCGGCGCTGCCAGCAAATTCAAGGGTTGCGGGGCGCTCAGACGATGTCTTTGACGCTGGAAAGCTCGGCTGGATCGCCAAGCGCGACGATGTGGTCGCGGGCCTCCTGCTCGGCCGCTTCCAGCTGCCGCAGCATGCTCTCGCAGGCGCTTGCGTCGGCGATCGTTCCGATCCGCTCGGCGCGCTCGGCGATGTTGGCAAGGCGCCACGCGCCGACCGCGCGGGCGGAGCCCTTCAGCGTATGGGCGGCGTTGAGCCAGTCGTGATCGTTGCGCGCGTTTTTCAGTGCAGCGATCGTCAGCGGCGCCTGATCGATGAACAAGTTGAGGATTTCGAGTTCCAGCCGCCGGTCGCCGAGCGTGAAGCGGCGCAGGTGGAAAATATCGAGCGGGGTTTCGCCGAAGTGGCCGCCGTGCGACCCAAGGCGTTGAGAACTTTCGGAATTGGCGTCGCCAGCCATGTCCCGCCGCCTCCCGATCGCGGCCCTTAGGGGGCCTGCGGATTAAGTCCTGTGACGTGCGTTGGAACCCTCACACACAGGTAATAAGTCGTCGTAAATTGCCGTCCCTCAAGTTGAGCATTAACCTGTCCGAATCGGACTCATGGGCGGGCCTGCCCCTGGTCCTGCGAACCTTGCTTTTGCCCCAAATTCCCGCCAAACCGTTGAAGGACGGGTGGAATTACTTTCCGGGCATGCATTTCGATCTTGGCGTCAGTCAAGGCCGCGTGGGAGGTGGACGTTGCTGAGCCTGCCTTTCGTGTTGCGTGCGCATGCGGGCTTGCGGGAAACTGCCTAGCGCGGCTTCCTTGGGACGGGGTGGATGGCTCAGGAAAAGAACAGCAAGCTCAGCGTGCACGAGGCTGAAAAGCCCGAGCCGAGCCTGTCTTTGCTCTCCGAGCCGACGACGGAGGATGCCGGTGACGACGGGCATTCCGCAAACGGCACGCTGCAGCCACCGCGCCTGCCCGCCCTCAACGGCGAGATCGAGGACCCGACGACAGGGGCGCGCCGCCGCACCGCTCGCAGGCGCCCCGCCGGACCCTCCCGCAACCGCGTTGCCGCCAACGACGACGGCCCGAGCATCGGCGGGCTCATATTTGCGCTGCAGCAAAAGCCCTCGAACTTCACCTACAAGCTCGCCGCCTTCGCGAGCGTCATCTGGGCCGCCATCGGCATCTCCTTCGCCATGGTGCGGCTGGCCGCGGACGCGCCCGTCAACGGCTGGATCGACCTGCTCGCCCGCCCGACCACCTTCTTCACGGTTGCCGCCATCATCGTGCCCATTGGCGTGCTGTGGCTGATGGCGCTGCTCGCCTGGCGCGCCGAGGAGCTGCGCCTGCGCTCCTCCACCATGACCGAGGTCGCGATCCGCCTCGCCGAGCCCGACCGCTTGGCCGAGCAGTCGATCGCCTCGCTGGGGCAGGCGGTGCGCCGCCAGGTGTCGTTCATGAACGACGCGATCTCGCGCGCGCTCGGCCGTGCCGGCGAGTTGGAAGCGCTCGTGCACAACGAGGTCACGCTGCTCGAACGCTCCTATGAGGAGAACGAGCGCAAGATCCGCAACCTCATCCAGGAGCTGTCCGGCGAGCGCCACGCCCTCGTCGCCACCAGCGACGACGTGAGCAACACCTTGCAACGCCTGGGCGGCGAGATCCCGGCCCTGATCGACAACCTGTCGAACCAGCAGATCAAGCTCGCCAAGGTGATCGAGGGCGCCGGCGAGAACCTGACGATGCTGGAAACCTCGCTGGCGACCAGCGTCGGCAGCCTGGAGACGGCCGTCGGCGGTCGCGCCGATCAGCTGCAGTCAATGCTGGAAACCTACACCGCCGGCCTTGCCATGGCGCTCGGCACCCGCGCCGAGCAGCTGCAAAGCACGCTCGAAGATCAGATGCAGCGCCTCGACACCTCGTTTGGCGCGCGCACAGAAAACCTGCAGACCGTATTCGAGGAATATGCCCGCGCGCTCGACGCTGCGCTGGCCAACCGCGCCCAGTCGCTGGATGCGCAGCTGATCGAGCGCACCAAGTCGCTCGATGAGGCCTTCGCCGAGCGCCTGCGCCTGTTCGATGATTCAATCATGCGCTCGACCGCCGCCATCGACGCCGCCGTCGTCGACAAGACCCAGGCGCTCACCGCGGCACTCGACGAGCACGCCTTAAACTTCCGCGGGGCCATCGGACGCCAGGCGACCGACCTCGACGACACGCTGATGCACGGCATCAACTCGGTGCGCCGCGCCAGCGAGAACATCACGCGCCAGTCGATCAAGGCGATGGAAGGCCTCGCAGGCCAGTCCGAGATCCTGAAGGGCATCTCGGAGAACCTGTTCGGGCAGATCACGAATGTAACGGGCCGCTTCGAGAACCAGGGTCAGGTCATCCTGAAGGCAGCCGACGCGCTCGAAACCGCCAACTACAAGATCGACATGACGCTGCAGAACCGTCACGCCGATCTGTCGCGCACGCTCGAGCAGCTGTCCGGCAAGGCCGATGAATTCGCCAACTTCGTGGAAGGCTACTCGACGTCGATCGAGGGCTCGCTCTCCGACGCCGACGTTCGCGCCCGCAGCGAGCTTGAGCGCGTCCGCGAGCTTGCCACGGCCGAAAGCGATCGCACGATCGAGGATTTGCGCAACCGCCTGTCGTCGGTATCGAACACGATGACCACGGAGCTGGGCACCATCTCGGATCGTTTCACAAGCACGTCGGAGGAGATGCGCCAGCACGCCAAGCGCGCCTCCGCCGAGATTGCAGCCGAGCAGTCGCGCCTGCGTGAGCAGCTCGAACGGCTTCCCATCGCCGCCCAGGAAAGCTCCGAAAGCATGCGGCGGGCGCTGCAGGATCAGATCAAGGCGCTGGATCAGCTGTCGACTCTGACCTCCCGCGCCGCCATCCAGCGCGATGTCTCGCCACCCTCCATCGGGGACGTTTCATCGTCGCCCCAGCGTCAGCCGATGAACCACGCGCCCCCTTCCAATCACCCCGGGTCCATGGGCCCCGGATCCATGGGACATGGCGGCCTCGGCAGTTTGAGCCAGGGTGCAATGGGCCAAGGTGGATTGAGCCAGGGTGGGCTAGGCCAAAACGGAATGGGCCAAGGCGGGATGCAGCCCGGCATGGGCGGGCAGGAGATGGCGCGGTCACTGACGACGCTGTCTTCGACCATTGCGCAAGAGCTCGGCAATCGTCAGCGCCAGCAGCAACCCGCGGCACCCCGAGGCAAGGATGGCCGCGAGAGCTGGTCCCTCGGCGATCTGCTGGCCCGTGCCTCGCGCGACGAGGAGCCCGTCACGGGCAATGCCACCGCGGCCCCGCCCCCGACAGCTCCGCGCCAGGCTTCCGCGTTCAATCTCGATCTCGAGGCCATCGCACGTGCGATCGACCCGGCCACGGCAACGGCGATCTGGTCGCGGCTGCGTGGCGGCCAGCGCAGCGTCATGGTGCGCAGCATCTACGCCGATGAAGGCCGCTCAATTTTCGACGATGTCAGCCAGCGCTGCCGCGCCGATCCAGATCTTGCCCGCGCCATCACCCGCTATCTCGCCGACTTCGACCGCGCGGTTACCGAATCCGACCTGCGCGATGCGACCGGCCAGCTCACCCAGGGTCACCTCGTCTCCGACGCCGGCCGCGTTTATCTGTTCCTTGGACACGCGTGCGGCCAGCTCGCCTAGTACGCGCCCACACCGGCTCCCTTAAGTTGCCATGCCGCAATCGCACGCCCGGCTGATCGAAGCCGTCGAGGAGCGCTGGCCCCTCGCGAGCCCCTTTGTCATTGCACGCGGCGCCAAGACGCAAGCGCACGTGGTTGTAGCGCGCGTCGGCGACGGCCGGCACGAGGGACGCGGGGAAGCCGTGCCGTATGCCCGCTACGGAGAGACGGTCGAAGGCGCCCTTGCCAGCTTGCGCGACATCGATGGCCCAATCGATCGCGCGACACTCGCCGATCGCCTGCCGCCCGGTGCAGCCCGCAATGCTCTCGACTGCGCCCTCTGGGATCTCGAAGCCAAGCGCAGCGGCAAACGCGCTTGGCAGCTTGCGGGGGTGCGGGGGCCCGCGCCGCTGCTCACGGCCTACACTCTCAGCGTGGGCGATCCGGCCGCGATGGCCGCGGCAGCGAAAGCCGTTCCGCATTTGCCGCTGCTCAAGATCAAGCTCGCCGGAGCCGGCGACCATGAGCGCATTGCCGCCATCCGTGCAGCCCGTCCCGACGCGAGGCTCATTGCCGACGCCAACGAGGCCTGGACACCCGCGATGCTCGAACCGCTTCTCGCCGCAGCTGCCAGAGCCAAGGTCGAGCTGATCGAACAGCCGCTGGCCGCCGACGCCGATGAGGCGCTGGCACATTGCGCGCATCCCGTCCCGATCTGCGCCGATGAGAGCGCGCACACGAGCGCCGGGTTTGAGCGCCTGAAGGGGCGCTACGAGGCGGTGAACATCAAGCTCGATAAGACGGGCGGCCTCACCGAGGCGCTGAGCTTCGCCCAGGCGGCGCGCGCGGCCGGATTCAAGATCATGGTCGGGTCGATGGTTGCCACTTCGCTCGCCGCGGCTCCTGCGCTGCTGCTTGGAGGTTTTGCCGATTGGGTCGACCTCGACGGTCCGCTGTTGCTCGCCCGCGACCGCACGCCGGGTCTATCGATCAAGGACGGATGGATCAGCCCGGCGGACCCAAATCTGTGGGGATGAGCGCCGGTCCGGCCTCCGCGTCCGGCCACAGCAGCTCGCCCTGCCACGTCTTCAAAAGCATCATGCCTGCCGCAAACCCGACGAGCGCGACGGCTGCCGGCAGTACATAGACGCCGCCGCCGTAGCGCGTATAGAGCGCGCCCGATGCCAGGCCGACGATCCCCTGCATCAGCCCAGCCGCCATCACCGCATAGAACGCCTGCGCGCTGCCCAGGCCCTTCTGCGGAACCGCGCGCGCAATGAACAGGATCGCGCCGAGGTGGGCCGCTCCGTAGGTGAAGGCGTGCAGAAGTTGCAGCGGCACGAGCACGATCAGGGTTGGATCGAACGCCATCACGCTCCAGCGCACCACGGACGCGGCCGCTCCTGCGGTGATGAGCTGACCCGGCGTGACGCGGGCAACCACCGGCGCCGAGAATGCAAACAGCGCAACCTCGGCAACGACGCCGATCGCCCACAGCGTGCCGACCCACACCGCGGAGAGACCCTGTGCCTGCCAGTGCAGAGCGCCGAACGTGTAGAACGTCGCGTGGGCGCCGTGGGTACAGCCCATCGCCACGAGAAACAGGAGGAACGGCCGCGAGCCCAAGAGGCGCACGGGAAATGACAGGCGCCAGTGCGTGGAGTTCTTGCGCGCGATCTGTGCCTTTACCGGCGGCGGCGGAATGCCGTGCGCGGCCGCGATGGTAAGCCCCGCTGCAATGGCAATCAGCCAAATGCCGAAGCCTCCGCCGAGTGCCTCGATCAGAACGCCGCCTGCGAAGTTGGCGAGGATGAACGTAATCGAGCCCCAAAGGCGCATGCGCCCGTAGTCGAGCCCCGCCGTTCTTACCCCACCGACCGCAACCGTCTCGATCAGCGGCAGCATGGTTCCAATCGTCAGCAGCGCCGAAACGCCGACGACGAGGATCGGCCAGTAGCCGGATAGCTGGCTGACAATGAGAACAAGCGCGAGCCCGCTCCACGCGAGGGCGACGATCACACTGCGGTAGTTCCCCAGCCGATCTGCGAGCAGACCGAGTGCCGGCGTGAAGAAGACGCGCACGAACAGCGGTGCGGCGGTGATGGTCGCGATTTCGAAAGGCGCGAGGCCCTTGGAATGGAGCCAGACCGGGAAGTAGGGAACGATGACGCCGTAGGCGAGGAAGAGCGCCGCGAAGAAGAACGAGATGCGGGTGGCGAGATGCAGGGCGGCGGGATCGAGCGGCGCCGCGGAGAGAACGCCTGAGCGCAGCGCGCCGAGAGCTCGTCTGCCGAAAAGGGACACTGCCGTCTCCGCCTATTGGCGCTGCACGCGAGGTACGCTGTGCGTGGTGCGGCCGCGGGATGAAAGAACGGTGAAGGTCGGACGGCCGCCGACTGGTGGCTATGACAAGTGCCACAAAAAGAAACCGGCCCGGAGTGTACCGGACCGGTTCTTCAGCCAAATCAGGCGGCGCCCCTAATCGCGCGCCTGACGCTCCCCCCGGAGCTCGTTGCGATGCGAAGCACCGCGTTGCTCAAATTTCTTGCAGATGGTTGTTACACCTGCAAGGGGCAGAAATCCGTTTCGCGCCCGGTCGATGCAACGCTGCCACACCGTCCCTGATGGGCCTTCAAGGCCGGCGGGACTTGGGGCTTTGCCAGGCGACTTGAGGGATTGCGTGCAGGTGGTCGATGGGGCCGGCGCCGTTGCCTATCCGCCGCTCGGCGCCGGACTCGAGCGCCGCGTGTACGAACCGTTTCGCCTCGATGACGGCGGTGCTGAGCGGCTCGCCGATGGCCAGCAGGGCGGCGACCGCGGCCGAGAAGGCGCAGCCGGTCCCATGCGTGTTTGGCGTTGCGACGCGCGGCAGTACCAGGCGAACCGGCTGCGCGCCCCGCTGCAGGAAAATATCGACCGCCTCCGGCCCGCTTGCGTGGCCGCCTTTGAGCACAACGGCCTTGCAGCCGAGATCGAGCAGCGCTTGCGCCTGCGCCGTCATTTGCGCCTCGTCGGCGGCAACCGGCACGCCGAGCAGACGCGCGGCCTCGGGCAGGTTTGGCGTCAGCAGATCGGCAAGCGGCAGCAGCTCATCGCGTAACGCCGCGACCGCGTCATCCTCGAGCAGAGCGTCCCCGCTGGTCGCGACCATGACCGGATCGACGATCAGCGGATGCAGATTGTGACGCGTGATCGCCTCGGCGACCGCGCGGACGGTGGCTGCGTCGTTCAGCATCCCGGTCTTGACGGCGGCGATTGTCATGTCGTCGGCGAGCGTCGCGATCTGCAGGGCGACGAAATCGGTCGGCACGCCCTGCACGCCGGTCACGCCCTGGGTGCTCTGGGCGGTGAGCGCCGTTATCACCGCCGCGCCATAGACG
Source organism: uncultured Alphaproteobacteria bacterium (assembly GCA_963726795.1). GTDB lineage: Bacteria > Pseudomonadota > Alphaproteobacteria > Rhizobiales > Hyphomicrobiaceae > Hyphomicrobium_A. The sequence goes on from CAVSDD010000006.1 coordinate 645,566, forward strand.
CCGAGTGCCGTAAAGGTTTTGAGGTCGCCCTGTATCCCCGCGCCGCCGGAGGGATCAGACCCGGCAATAGTCAGGACAACGGGCACGTGGCACCGGGACATTTCGACATGTTCTCGCGACAAACGTTCATGAACGAGGCCTAAGGCCCTGATTTACTTAGCGGCCTTGCTGCATAATCCGGGTGCCGAGGTCGTGGGGCGTGACCCATCCCTCGACACGGCTAAGGCCCGGAAATGTATCGAGCATCCAGCTGCCGAGCCAGTTGATCGAGCCCGTGAGGAACATGAGGCCGGTCAGCACCAGGATCGCCCCCATGACCATCTCCATCTTCCCCAAATGTCTGCGAAATCGCTGCATGAACACGAGAAACGGCTGCACCGCGACGGCTGCCAGAATGAAGGGAATGCCGAGCCCGAGCGAATAGACAAAGAGCAGTTTCACGCCCGCGGCAAGGCTCGCTTCGCTCGCGGCAAGAGCCAGAACGGTTGCCAGCACCGGACCGATGCACGGCGTCCAACCGAACGCAAACGCGAGCCCGATGACGTAGGCGCCGAGATAGCTGACGCCGTGACGGTGCGTCCCGTGATAGCGCGCCTCGCGGTAAAGCAGCGCGATGCGAAATACGCCGAGGAAATGCAGCCCGAACACGATGATGACAAGACCGGCCGCGATCTCGAGTTCGCGCTTGTAGCTCTGGATGAGCTGACCGAAGTACGACGCGCCCGCGCCAAGCGCGACGAACACCGTCGTGAAGCCGAGAACGAACAGCAGCGAGGCAAGAACCACGCGCCGCCAGACGTGGCGCGGCACGCCCCCCTCGGCGGTGAATTCCTCGATCGTCGTGCCGCCGAGGTAGCCCAGATAAGGCGGCACCAACGGGAGCACGCACGGGCTCAGGAAGCTCGCCAGTCCGGCAAGCCACACGCCAACGTAGACCTGAAGGTCAGCGAACATCGGCTTTACTCTTGCGCCTTGCGTTGTCGAATTGCCGAGGATTAGCCCCGCGCAAGGGCTGCGATGCCCGGCAGCTCGCGGCCTTCGAGCCATTCCAGAAATGCACCGCCCGCAGTGGAGACGTAGGTAAAATCGTCGGCCACGCCGGCGGCATTCAACGCCGCCACCGTATCGCCGCCACCCGCAACCGTCACCAACTCTCCCGCCTTGGTCAGCTGGGCCGCGGCCCGCGCCAGCGCGAATGTGCCCGCTCCGAAGGGAGGTACCTCGAATGCGCCAAGCGGGCCGTTCCACAGGAGTGTGCGGCACTCCTTCAACACGGCCGTCATATGCGCAATCGATTTCGGGCCGACATCTAAGATCAGCGCATCGCTCGGCACCGCCAGCGTCGGCACGGTCGCGGTAGCGACGCCCGCCCGGAAATCACGCGCGATGACGGCGTCCTCCGGCAGAACAACCGCGCAGCCACGGTGCTTTGCTTCTGCCATGATCGCGCGCGCCGTTTCAGCGAAGTCGGGCTCGGCCAGCGACTTGCCGATATCGACGCCATGGGACAGCAGGAATGTGTTGGCCATCCCGCCGCCAATGATGAGCTTGTCGACCTTGCCAAGAAGATGTTTGAGGATCGGGATCTTGGTCGACACCTTGGCGCCGCCGATCACAGCCGCGGTCGGGCGCTGCGGATCGTCGAGCACACGCTGCAGCGCCGCGATCTCCTCCAACATCAAGGGGCCGGCATAGGCCGGCAGCAGGTGCGCCAGACCCTCAGTCGATGCGTGGGCGCGGTGCGCTGCGGAGAAGGCATCGTTGACGAAGATGTCGCCAGAGCGTGCCAGCTTCTCGGCGAACGCGCGGTCGTTTTTCTCCTCGCCGCCATCAAAGCGGAGATTCTCGAACACGGCGATCTCGCCGGGCGCGAGCGCGTTGGCGGCGTCTTCGGCGACCGACCCGACGCTGGCCGGCACAAACTTTACGGGACGGCCCAATATTTCGCTGAGCTTCGCGGCCACGGGCTGTAGCGAAAGTTCGGGATCAACACCCTTGGGACGTCCGAAGTGCGACAGCACGATCACCCGCCCCTTACGCGACGTTAGATCAAGAAGCCCGGGCGCCAAGCGGGACAGGCGCGTGGCGTCGGTTACCGCCCCATCTTTGACGGGCACATTGAGGTCTGCGCGCACGAGCACGCGCTTGCCGGCAACGTCCACATCGGCGATCGAGGGGAGCTTTCCAACACGCATTAAGGGGCGCCTATTTCGCGAGCAGGGTGCGAGCGGTTTCGACGACTTTGTCTGCCGTCAGGCCGAAATACTCAAACAGCTTCGGCGCCGGGGCTGATGCGCCGAAGTCGGACAGGCCGACGAAGCGTCCGTTGCCACCCAGCCATTCAAACCAACTCTGCGCGACGCCCGCCTCGATCGCGACGCGCGGTGCTGAACCTAGAACCTCGTTCCGATACGCTTCGCTCTGCGCACGAAAAAGCTCCATGCTCGGCATGGATACGACCGCAGCGCGGACGCCCTGCTTGTCAAGCGCGGCAGCGGCCTCAGCCGCAATTCCGACCTCCGACCCGCTTGCCATCAGCGTAACATCGCGTCCGCCTTCGGGGTCAATCAGCACATAAGCCCCCTTCTCGCTCATGTTCTCCGACGTGGAAGATGTGCGCAGGTTCGGCACCGCCTGCCTCGTCAAGGCGAGGATGGACGGGTTCTGGGTCGATTTCAGCGCGATCTCCCAGCACTCGGCGGTTTCAACACCGTCGGCGGGACGCAGCACCTGCAAATGCGGCACCGCACGTAGAGACGACAGTTGCTCGATCGGCTGATGCGTCGGGCCATCCTCGCCCAGTCCGATCGAATCATGCGTCATCACATAGACGACGCGCTGACGCATAAGCGCCGACAAACGGATCGCCGGCCGGCAGTAATCAGTGAAAATGAGGAACGTGCCACCGTACGGAATGAATCCGCTAAGCGCGAGCCCGTTCATCTCCGCGGCCATGCCGTGCTCGCGGACGCCGTAGTGGATGTAGTTTCCGGCGAAGCTCTCAGGCGTGATGTCGGTGTGAAGCTTGGTGCGCGTTCCGTTCGATGGCGTGAGATCCGCGGAGCCGCCGATCAGCTCGGGCAAAACCGGAACAAGACGTTCCAGCGTCATCTGAGACCAGATGCGGGTCGCGCGCTTCTGCTCGTCGCCGGCGAAGGCGCTCTTGGCTTCGGCGATGGCCTTTGTGACGGCGCCCATGTGGTCCGCACCCGCGGGGCGCTCGAACGCCGTGGCGGCAGCCGCATTGCTGCCGACTCGCTTTGTCCACGCCGCGCGCTCTTTGGCTCCTTTTGCACCGACTGCACGCCAGGCATCGAGGATGGGCGCAGGGATTTCGAACGGCGGGTATGGCCAATGCAGCTTCTCGCGCGCGCCCTTGATTTCCTGCTCGCCAAGCGCCTCGCCGTGCGCGGCGGCAGTGCCGGCTTTGGTCGGCGCGCCATAACCGATGATCGTCTTGCAGGAAATCAACCACGGCCGCGATTGATCGGCGCTCGCTTGTGCGAGCGCGCGCGACACAGCTTTGGGGTCCTGGCCGTCGATCGCAATCGTGTTCCAGCCGGACGCCTTGAAGCGCATCACCTGGTCGTCGGAAACCGACAAGCTGGTCGACCCGTCGATGGAGATGGAATTGTTGTCGAACAGTACAATGAGCTTGCCCAGCCGCAGGTGCCCCGCGAGTGAGATTGCCTCGTGGCTGATCCCCTCCATGAGGTCGCCGTCGCCAACGATTGCAAACGTGTGGTGATCGATGACGTCGCTGCCCAGGCGCGCGTTGTGCATACGCTCGGCAATCGCCATCCCCACCGCATTGGCGATCCCTTGGCCGAGTGGGCCAGTCGTCGTTTCGATGCCAGGAGAATGCCAATATTCCGGGTGGCCGGCGGTCTTGGAGCCCAACTGCCGAAAATTCTTGAGCTGGCTTATGTCCATTCCGGGATAGCCGGTCAGGTACAAAAGCGAATAGAGCAGCATCGAGCCGTGGCCTGCTGAAAGCACGAAGCGATCGCGGTTTGGCCACCTCGGATCGGCGGGGTCGAAACGCAGAGCCTCGCGAAACAATACCGTCGCCACGTCCGCCATGCCCATGGGCATGCCGGGATGGCCCGACTTTGCCGCCTGCACGGCATCCATGGCGAGCGCGCGGATGGCATTGGCCATCTCCGCGTGCGTGACCGGCTCAGCAATCGTCGCTGTCTCGCGAACCTCGGTCATAGGTCGATCCTGTCAGGGCGGCCGGGCCGCCGGTTGCGGGTTAGCACGGTTTAACGAGGGCCACCGCCCGCGTCTACGCCTGGGACAACCATTGCCAGGGCCAAATTTCGCGCCGCTACTGCTGCGAGAGAAACGCGTTAAGCTCGTCAATGGTTGGCAGTCCCGCGCGGGCGCCAAGCCGGCGGCATTTCAACGCCGACACCGCGGCTGCAATGCGGGCGCAGTCTACGGCTGAGCCACCTTGGGCCAGGGCCCACGCGAAGGCGCCGTGGAAAGCATCGCCCGCTCCTGTCGTGTCGACGATTTCGCAATCGAACGCCGGCTGATGGCCGCTATCGCCGTTCGCAGCAATCCAAGAATACCCGCAAGCTCCGCGCGTCACACCCGCATGTGTGACGCCGAGCCGCAGCACGGTCTGCAAGCGCGCCGCGTCATCGACGTCGGGCGCGAACTCCTCAAGCGCCGGCCCGGAGAATATCGCGTAATCAGCGAGACACAGAAATTCCTGCAGCACGCCACCTCCACCCAAATCGGCATCGAGCAACGTCGGCACGCCCTTGGCGCGCGCGGCTGTGAAAGCATCGCGCGTGCCCTCGACCCATCGCAGATCGCTCACCACCCCGGCGGAGCCATCGATCCGATCGAGCGGCAGCCAGCTTGAGTCCATCGACATGGCGTGGTCGCGCTCGCCGATGATCAACCGGTCCCCCTTGCCATCGACGATCACGGCGGAGGTGGAGGAGCGCGCGCCCTCGTGCACCTTCACGTGGCTCACGTCGACGCCTTCAGTGGCGAGGAAGGCACGAATGCGCTCGCCCGCGGCGTCCGCTCCGGTGCGGCTCCACAGCTCGACAGTTCCGCCCAGCTTTGCAATCGCGGCCGCTGCATTCGCGGCCATGCCGCCGCCGCTCTCGATGTGCTCGAGCGAACGCACCTTCGTGGGCGTGGCCGGAAATTCCTCGATGCGATAAACGTGGTCCAGCGCCGCATGCCCGACGCATATGATTGGCCTCAACGCGCGTTCTCCTGCGCAGATTCCCGCAAGCGTGCCTCCTCGGCGGCATCATCCTCGAACAGCTTCTCAAGCGTTTTGACGTCGCTGCGTGCGCGCTCGCGCAGCTTTTCGAGATCACTGGCGTGCTGGTAATCCTCAACCAAGCGGCGCTCGTCGTGGATTCTGAAAGTCTTGGTGACACGCTCAGCCTCACGCTCAGGAACACCCAGCCCCTTCAAAAGTTGCTTCGTCACGTCAATTGCCGAAAGTAGCGTTTCACGTTGCAGGTAGGTGACGCCGATATCGAGCAGGCGGTGGGCGTGCGCGCGGTTGCGAGCGCGCGCATAGATCGGCAGATTGGGATACGTGCTTTTGACGACCTCGGCGGCGCGCACCGATGCCTCAACATCGTCGATTGCCAGTACGAACGCGCGGGCGCGGTGTGCATCAGCCGCGTCGAGGATGTCAGGTCGGCTCGCGTCGCCGTAGAAAGCCTGGCTGCCGAAGCGGCGCACGAACTCTACCTGCTCGGCGTCGATATCGAGCGCGGTGAATGGAATGTGGCGCGCCCGCAAGGTCCGCGCGATGATCTGCCCGAAGCGGCCGAAGCCGGCGATGATGACGTGGCCGTCGTTGTCAGGCGGCGTATCGTAGGCGGGCGACGATTTCTTCACGCGCCGGGAAAGCAGCTGCTCGACTTTGAGCAAGAGCGGCGTCGTTGCCATCGACAACGTGACGACGATGCTGACAAGCTCGGTCGTCCCCCACGAGAGCGCGCCAACCGAAAAGCCGACCGTTGCGAGCACGAATGCGAACTCGCCGCCCTGGGCAAGCGCCAGACCCAGCCGGCGTGCTGGACCAGGGTCCAGGCCTTGCCAGCGCCCGAGCACGTAAAGGACACCAGCCTTGATGGCGACGAGCCCGACAACGAGTGCGAGGATGCGGCCCGGCTCCTGCAGCAACAGCCGCAGATCGATCGTCATCCCGATCGCCGTGAAGAAGAGGCCCAGCAGCAGGCCCTCGAACGGCTGAATGTCGGCCTCGAGCTGATGGCGGTAGGACGATTCAGACAGCAGCGCGCCAGCGATGAATGCGCCGAGCGATGCCGGGACGCCGGCCTGCTGCATCAGGATCGCGAATCCCACGACGGTCAAAAGCGCCGTTGCCGTCATCGCTTCCTTGACGCGCGCGAGTGCAACAAGCCGCACGAAGTGATCGAGGAGATAGTGTCCGGCGACGACGACCACGGCGATGATAGCAAGACCACGCAGACCGGCGAGAAGGTCCATGCTCGGGACGCTCTGCGCACCGGGCCCGGCTATCGCAAACAGCGGGGCGAGTGCAATGAGAGGTACCGCGGCAAGATCCTGGAACAGCAGGACCGCGAAGCCGAGCCGCCCATGGCGCGTATTCAGATCGCCCGTCTCCTCCATCACCTGCAACGCGAATGCCGTCGACGATAGCGCCAACGCGAATCCGACGAACACCGCCGTCTGCCACGGCAGACCGAGCGCCAGCGCGGCCAATGCGAGAATAAGCCCCGTGATTACGACCTGCGCGCTGCCGAGGCCGAAAACGGCGTTGCGCATCGCCCACAGGCGCTTGGGGCGCAGTTCCAGCCCGATGACGAACAGGAGCAACACGATGCCGAACTCGGCGAAGTCGAGAATCTCCTTGGCTTCGTAGTCGGAGAAAACCCACCCGATCGTGGATGGGCCAAGCAGCATACCGGCGGCGAGATAGCCCAAGGCGCTGCCAATGCCGAGCCAGCGTGCCAGCGGCGCCGCAATGGCAAGTGCCGCGAGCAGAACCGCGGTCTCCTGCAACGTAACGCCGGGCATTCTCGACTATCTCCTCTCACGAATTTATGCGGCGGACCTCTGCGTCCTAACTCCACGCGCTCACTAACTCGCAATCCACCTCAGCGAATCTCCGCGCTTCAGCGTTGCGTAACCTTAACGCGGCGTTAATCGGTCTTTCAATATCGTGAAGGCATCCATCTCGGCCACAGCAAAGGGGCTTGCGCAATGTCTTTCGATCTCGTCACGCGTACGTTTGGGGTCCTCGCCTGCCTGTACACCGTCGCCTATTTCATCACCACCATGAGCGTGTCGGCACTCAACGCAGTGACCTACAGCTCCGGCCCCACGTGCAGCTCGTCGGGATGCGTCAGCATTGCGCGGCATGAGCGGCTCTTGCCTGGTCAGGGACGCGAGGGGGATGGCGAGCCGATCTGGATCGCAGCCTCTTGGCTGCAGAACAACTAAGCCGACGTAGCCAAAGCCATTTAAGGCTGCACGACGCGGCGGGATCGGGCCTGCCGCTTGGTGAGCGTATCGATCTCCTGCAGCTCCGCCATCAAGGGCTCGAACTGAGAAAGCGGCAGCATGTTCGGCCCGTCCGACGGCGCGCGGTCCGGCTCCTCGTGGGTCTCGATGAAGAGTCCCGCGACGCCGACCGCGACTGCCGCGCGCGCCAGCACCGGCACATAGCGTCGGTCGCCGCCTGAACTCGTCCCCTGCCCGCCCGGCTGCTGCACCGCGTGCGTTGCATCGAAAATCACAGGGCAGCCCAGCTCCGCCATGATCGGTAGACCGCGCATATCGACGACGAGCGTGTTGTAGCCGAACGATGATCCGCGCTCGGTCGCAAGCACGTTGGGATTTCCCGAAGCGACGATTTTGGCGACGACATTTTTCATGTCCCACGGCGCGAGGAATTGCCCCTTCTTGACCTTGATCACGCGGTCCGTCTTTGCGGCCGCGACGAGCAGGTCTGTCTGGCGGCAAAGGAATGCCGGAATCTGCAGAACATCCACGACGGGCGCCAACAAAGCGCACTGACCCGGCTCGTGCACGTCAGTGACAATTGGAAGCTGCAAGGTCTCGCGGATTTCCGCGAACACGGCCAGTGCCGCCTCAAGGCCGATGCCACGCCGGCCGGTCAGCGAAGTGCGGTTGGCCTTGTCGAATGATGTCTTGTAGATCAGCCCTATACCAAGCCGCGCGGCGATCTCTTTGAGGGCTGCTGCCATCTCCAAGGCGTGCGCGCGGCTCTCCATCTGACAGGGGCCGGCGAACACCGCGATCGGCGCGTCGTTGGAAATCGTCACCGCGCCCACACGCACGGTGAAATTTGGCTTCAAGGGGTCATGCTTGCTCATGCTGCCTTATAGCATGCGCACTTCGAGGAGATGTGCAAATGGCCGCGCCTTTAGAGCGCGGCCATGACAGCGTTAAAAAGCGACAGCCGCTACGCCACGCGGCGCACGAGGCCAATTACCACAAGCAGAATAATCGCGCCGAGCGTTGCGGAAACGATGGCCGAGAGGATGCCTTCCAATGGCAGGAAACCCGGGAAGAGCCAGCCCCCGATGAACGCGCCGATGACGCCGACGACGATGTTGCCGACCAATCCGAAGCCATAGCCTTTGACGATCTGTCCGGCTAGCCATCCGGCAATGGCGCCGATGATAAGCAAGATTATGAGTGCTTGAAGATCCATGTGCATGTGCCTGCTCCCCTGAATTGTTTGTGCTCGTTGACGCCGCGGACTTACGCCGCAGTCGCACGAAGGAGAATACTACGCGCAGCCAGCCTTCGTCTGCCGATTATCGGCCGATTCGGCGGACGCCGCGGTTCTCAGGACGCGGAAACAGGTGCTCCTTTTTATGGTGCAGTGCGCCAAGAAAAACACCCGTCGGGAAGCCGGGGCTTGCGCCCGGCCACCGCGACGGGTTGCAGACAACCTCACAGCGCGGCCTCGGCCAATTCACCGGTCCGGATGCGCATCAGCTGCTCAATCGGGGAAACAAAGATCTTGCCGTCGCCAATCGCGCCGGTGTTCGCGGCCTGACGGATCGCATTGATCACGCTGGCAGACTGAGCGTCGGCAACTGCGACCTCGATCTTCACCTTGGGAAGCAGGTTCACCGTGTACTCCGCGCCGCGGTAGACTTCGGTGTGCCCCTTCTGCCGGCCGAACCCTTTGACCTCGGTGACGGTCATCCCGTTGATGCCAAGCTTGGTCAGGGCGTTGCGCACTTCGTCGAGCTTGAATGGTTTGATAATCGCGGTGATGAGCTTCATGGGCGTATCTCCTTTGTCTCGCCCGCTGCTCTCAGGCAGCTGGCCTATGGTTAACACCCGCAGACGCACTCAAAAGCCGTGCCAGAAGCTGAAACGTCAGATCAAGTCGTTGATCGCGAATACTTAAAGCAAGATCGCAAGTTCATTTGCGTGGTGCGTGTGAAGCCTTCAAGCGCGCGCATGCACATAATTCGTGCACGCAACTGGCGAGCAAACGTGATGGCGACCGCACCGCAGCGGCGAAAATTGCGCTGCACCACTGCTACACGAGACGGCTCTGCTCCACCGCAGCGGCAACAAACGAAGCAAACAACGGATGCGGCTCGAACGGGCGGCTCTTCAGCTCGGGATGATACTGAACGCCGATGAACCACGGATGTTCGGGATACTCGATCGTCTCCGGCAGCAGCCCGTCCGGTGACAGTCCCGCGAATCTGAGGCCGGCCGCCTCCAGCCGCTCGCGGTAAGCCGTGTTGACCTCGTAGCGGTGGCGATGGCGTTCGAAAATTTGCGTCGTGCCGTAAATGTCCGCGATTTTACTTCCTTTGGCGAGCTCCGCCGGATACGCGCCAAGACGCATCGTGCCCCCGAGGTCGCCATCCTGACGCCGGCGCTCGAGCTCGTTGCCGCGCATCCATTCCGTCATCAGGCCGATGACGGGCTCCGGAGTGGGACCGAACTCGGTTGAGTTGGCGCGCGGCAGATTGGCAAGATTGCGCGCCGCCTCGAGGCACGCCATCTGCATGCCGAAGCAGATGCCGAAATAGGGCACGTTGCGCTCGCGCGCGAACTTCGCAGCGAGGATTTTCCCTTCCGATCCGCGCTCGCCAAAACCGCCCGGCACCAGAATGCCGTTAACGCCTTCCAGATAGGGGGCCGGATCCTCGCGCTCGAAGATTTCCAATTCGATCCACGCAAGCTTGACCCTCACCCGGTTGGCAATGCCGCCGTGGAAGAGCGCCTCGTTCAGCGATTTGTAGGCGTCTTTGAGGCCGGTGTACTTGCCCACGACAGCAATGGTCACCTCGCCCTCGGGCGTGGCGATCGCGCGCGTTATCGTTTCCCATCGCGACAGGTCAGGCTTGGGAGCGCCGCTGATCGCGAATGCACTCAGCACCTGCTCATCCAGTCCTTCATGGTGATAGGCGAGCGGCACCTCGTAGATCGACGGCACATCGAGCGCCTGGATCACCGCTTCCTCGCGCACGTTGCAGAAAAGCGCGATCTTGCGCCGCTCCGTTGCGGGCACCTCACGGTCGGAACGGCAGAGAAGGATATTGGGCTGGATGCCGATCGAGCGCAGCTCTTTCACGGAGTGCTGGGTTGGCTTGGTCTTGAGCTCGCCTGCCGATGGAATGAATGGAACGAGCGTAAGATGGATGAAGATGGAGGATCCGCGCGGGAGCTCGTTGCCCAGCTGGCGGATCGCTTCAAAAAACGGCAATCCCTCGATGTCGCCGACCGTGCCGCCGATTTCGACCAGTACGAAATCGACGTCCTCGTTCCCGCTGGCGACGAAGTCCTTGATGGCATCCGTTACGTGCGGGATGACCTGAACGGTGCCGCCGAGATAGGCGCCGCGACGTTCCTTGGCGAGGATGTCCTGATAGATCCGCCCGGTCGTGATGTTGTCCGTCTTGCGCGCGGGCACACCCGTGAAGCGTTCGTAGTGCCCAAGATCGAGATCAGTCTCGGCTCCGTCATCCGTGACGAAAACCTCCCCATGCTGATAGGGGCTCATCGTACCGGGATCGACGTTCAGGTAGGGGTCGAGCTTGCGCAGCCGGACTGAATAGCCGCGGGCCTGCAAGAGCGCGCCAAGAGCCGCGGACGCCAAACCTTTGCCAAGGGAGGACACCACGCCGCCGGTAATGAAGATGTACCGCTGCATGGGCCTTGAGGCTTACACGAAGGTCGTTGCAATTCGAAGCGTCTTTATCGCCTCATCCCCGATCGCGGTAAACAACCTCTCACGGGAAAAGGCAAGAGCCGTCATCCCTGCCCGCAACCTGTGCGCGTTGCCTGGATGGCCGCGGCACTGGCATCGGGCGCTACGGCTTCGCTGGCGATCTGCCCGCTGAGCGCCTTGAAGGTTTCGGCAGAATTGACAAAGCCGGCGTCGAGGGCCTCGTGAGCGTATGTGACATCCAGCACCACGACAGGGTGACCGCTCGCGGGCAGCGGCTCGCTTTTATAGCCAGCCTGTTTCTTCGTGCACAGGAAGCTCGGCTGCACGCCTGTGACCTTGAAATATTGCAGCTTGTCTTCGATTCCGATCTCGGCAGCCCTTGCTCGTGCAATCTTTTCCAGCCGTGCCGTGGGCGTGCCTTCCGTTCCGGTTGCCTTCACCTGGTAATGGGTGTCGTCGAGCTTGGTCTGGCTGTAGCCCGACGGCGAGAGCATGTTCGACGCCGCATATGATGCAATCGGGCTTTCCAGGTGCGGAAGGCTCGAGCATGCGCTGAGCGCGGCAGCGGCAGAGAGCTTCGCCAAAAGGCCAATTGGGTGCTGGCAGATGCTGGACCCTAATCGGTCGGTCATCCGGCGCGCTGGAAATCGCATCGAACGATGATAGCGGGGCGTAGACACCGGGGGCGGTGCCGCCGAGCCACAGGTTCACAGCAGATCGACGGCAGTCCTAGAACCGATCAGCGCGACTGCGGAACGGCAGGCTGTTGGAGTTTATCGAGGATGCCGCCACGCGGTGCCGGTGCGCCTGGCGCCGGCTCTGCAGGGGCGCCACCGGCAGGCGCGGGCGCCGTCGTAGATGGAGCACCCGAATCGAGCAGTGAGCGCTTGGGCATATTCGTTTGCGCAACGAGTGTCAGCAGAATGCTGGTCGTGAAGAACGCCGCGGCGAGAGCGGCGGTCGTTCGAGTCAGCAGATTCGCGGTGCCGCGCCCCGTCAGGAACCCGCCGCCACCGCCACCGCTGCCCATCCCCAGCGCGCCGCCCTCTGAGCGCTGCAGCAGCACGACGCAGACAAGCGCCGTGGCGATCAACAAATGCAGAACCAGAAGGGCTGTCGTCATTGGGACCGTCGCTAGGATGAAGGGTTTCGCGGCGTTCTATACCAGTTGCACGGGGCAGGCTAGTGCACCTCAAGCGGACCCCATTCAGGGCGCCGCGCCATACCGTGACAGGGAGCCGGCGTTGACGTCTTCGGGCGACACATATCCGCGGGCGGTGGTCTTGCGTCGGGCAGCCTTCTTGCCGCCTGCGGCCCCGGTAGTGGTCGGCGGACCTGCCTTACCAAGGCTTGGTGCTCCAAGCGCCGCCGCGGGTGCTGCCGCGGTACCCAGACCTTGTATAGTTGACGTGCCTTCGGGCGCCGCTGCGCTTCCAAGGCTCGGCGCGCCCAGGTCCTCAGACGCCGCATCCTGCTGGCCGGGACGGCTGTGCGGATCGGGCTGCGCTTTGCCTAAGGTGGGAGCCTCGGAGGTTTCCTTTTCCAGCGTGGCTTTGCCTAGGCTAGGCGGAGCTTCCGGAAAAGCTTGTTTGGCCGTTTCGGCTGATGGTTTGCCGTGCGATTGCGGGGCGAGTTTCGCGGCTGCCTCTTCGGGCGTGATCGTCTTCACCGGGTTTGCGACCGTGGCCGCAGGTGCCGGAGCCGTTTCCGCCAGTTTATGCGCTCCCCCCTCTACTACCGGTTTGGATGTGGACGCGACCGGCTCCAGTTTCGCTCCTCCGAGCGCAGATCTCGAGTGCGGCGCCATCGGTGCTGCGGGGAGCGCGAGTGGCGCAGGTCGAGGAACGGTGGTCGGTTTCTTATCTGCCGAGTCGCCCGAGCCCTCAGTTTGCTGCGGCTTCGTCTCGGTTGAAGTTTTCGAAGGTGCCGCTGGCTCGTGCTTGCCATGTTTGGGGGTCGCAGATTGCTTGCCCCCAGCCTCGTCGTCGACGTCGGGCCGCTTGGCAAGTCTGGTCGCGCTCCCGGCGCCCGAGCCGCAGCGGAACTCAAGCTGCTCCCCAAGCTCTATCATGCGCTTGATTTCGCCGAGGCGCTCAGGAGCGAGATTGGTCTTAGCCCACTCGGGGCCGCGGTCCATGTCGCCTTTGACCCCGGCCGCGACAAGCGAGTCACGCTCGACGCTCAGGGACTTGCAAGATTCCTTGTCGAGCTTCTCGGCGCAAGCCGCGCCTCCGCCACCCGCAATAAGGGCCAGCGCGAGACCGCTCCTCATCCATGTCCTGCGGCGCATCACCGGAAACAGCATCCCCCAATGCCAGCAGACTGAAAACGCACAATTGCACGCAAGTCTAGCACCAGTTGAGGTGATTCCCACCCACCGCCAGGCCAGTCAGTGTTGATACGCGGCCACAATGCCCAAAAAGTCGCGCGCCTTGAGACTAGCCCCCCCAACAAGAGCGCCATTTACGTTGTTGAGAGATAGCAGCTCGCGCGCATTCTGGGGGTTGACCGACCCGCCGTATAAGAATCCGCATGGCCCGACCCTCGGCTGAAAATCTCGAGGCCAGCGCGGCACGGATTGCCGCGTGCACCTCGACGACGTCAGCGGGTCGCGGCGTCAACCCGGTGCCGATGGCCCATACCGGCTCATAGGCGACGATCGCGTTCGAGCTGCTCGATACACCCGGCATCGACGCGGCGAGTTGGCGCTCGACTACGCGCAAGGTGAGACCGGCCGCGCGCTCGCCGGCCGTTTCGCCGACGCATACAATCGCTGCCAGTCCGGCGCGATGTGCAGCTTCGGCCTTGCGCCGCACGGTGCGATCGAGCTCGCCGTTCAGCGCGCGACGCTCCGAATGTCCGACGATCACCGCCACCGCTCCCGCGTCCTTGAGCATCTCCGCAGCGATGTCGCCGGTGTAGGCGCCGGAGGGGTCGGGGTGGCAATCCTGGGCCCCTATCAGGAGCTTTGAACCGCGCGCCGCAGCGGCTGCCTGCGCCAGAAGCGTCGCCGGCGGGCAGATCATGACGTCCGCGGCCGGGCCCGGCGATTTGCCAATCCCCGCGGAAATCGCCTGTATTTCCGCGAGTTGGGCGCCGAGCCCATGCATCTTCCAGTTGCCGGCGATGAGCGGCCTGATGGCGGGGGCAGCCTCGTTCATGGAGCCTTTCCTTGCACCTTGAGCCTTGCGGGCATGAACCGTTGAACCGCCGACATGCCCGGATTACCCCGGACTTTAACGCGGGCATGAACGACATAAACCTTGGCCGCAGCCACGCTCGCCGGGCCCCCTCGCCGCCCTTGCAATACGCGAGCGGCTGGGCTTCATATCATGCCGAACCCAGCGCCACGCGAGAGATATTCGCGGGCTTATCGCGGCTTACGGACCACCCCGGACTATAAGGTCCGGGCTTGCCAACGCCGCCCAACTGAACGGAACGAACTCTCCATGCTCGACGCTCTGCGACGCGGCTCAACCGGAACGGTCGCCAAGATCCTGTTCGGGGTCCTGGTGGCGAGTTTCGCCATCTGGGGGATCGGCCCGGTGTTCCGCAATTACGGACACGGCTCGCTGGCCAAGGTTGGCTCGCACGACATCACGATGCCGGACTTCCAGCGCGCCTACCAGAATGAGCTGCAGCTGATCCAGCGCCAGTCGGGACGCCGCATCACACCCGAGCAGGCGCGCGCCGCCGGTCTCGACCACCAAGTCCTTTCGCAGCTGATGGCCTGGGCCGCGGTTGAATCGCACGCCGATAACCTCGACCTCGCGCTGTCGGAGCAAAAGCTCATCGACGACGTCAAGAACGACCCGGCCTTCAAAGGCCCGGACGGGAAATTCTCGCGCATCGCCTTCGACAACGCGTTGAGCACGCTTGGCGTCAGCGAGCGCGGCTTCATGCAGCTGCGCCGTCGCGACGAGTTGCGCCAGCAGGTCACGAGCGCGCTGGTCAATGCCGTCGCGGTGCCTGAAAGCGCGATCGATCTGTTGAACAGCTGGCGCAACGAGAAGCGCGTCGCCGAGCACTTCACGATCGATCCCGAAAAGGCCGTCACCGTGCCCGACCCCGACGAGGCCAAGCTGAAGGAAACCTACGAGTCCAATAAACGCGATTTCGTGACGCCGGAATTGCGCAAGCTGGCCGTCCTCGTGGTCTCGCCCGACACGCTCAAGAACAAGATGGACGTCTCCGACGCCGAGATCAGCGCCAGCTACGACGAGAGCAAGAACGACTACAACACGCCCGAGCGCCGCCGCGTGCAGCAGATCTCCTTCAAGGACAAGGCCGCCGCAGACGCCGCCAAGGCGCAGCTCGCCGCGGGCAAATCCTTTGGCGAGGTGGCGAAGCAGACAGGCGCCAAGGATACCGACATCGATCTGGGCCTGATCGACAAGAACCGCCTGATCGATCCCAAGATCGCCGATGCCATCTTCGCGCTCAAAAAGGATCAGGTCTCCGACGTCATCGAGGGGCGCTTTACCACGGTGATTGCACGCGTCAGCGACATCCAGCCCGCCATCACGCGCACCCTTGCCGACGTGAAGGACCAGGTGAAGGACAAGATCGCCAAGCAGAAGGCATCAGGGAAACTGCAGTCGATGCTGGACGAGATCGAGGACGCGCGCTCGGCCGGCAAGTCTCTGAAAGAGATCGCCGAGCAGTTGAAACTCGAATACCTGGAAGTTCCGTCGACCGACGCCGCCAACAAGGCGCCCGACGGCAAGCCGGCGGTCTCGCTCGCCGACGCGCAGGCGATCGTCAAGGCCGGTTTCGACAGCCAGGTCGGGCTCGAGAACGAGGCGGTGGAGCTGCGTGACGGCGGCTATTCCTGGGTCGACGTCCTCGGCATCACTGAAGCCAAACAGAAGCCGTTCGACCAGGTCAAGGACGACGTCAAGAAGGTCGCCATCGCCAACGAGCGCACGCGCCTCGTAAACGAGCTTGCCGGCAAGCTGGTCGAGAAGGCCGACGCGGGCACGCCGATGGCGACGCTCGCGACCGAGGCCGGCGGCGTCAATCTCAGCACGAGCGCGCCCTTCAACCGCAACACCGAGCCGCACGGCATGTCGAAAGACGCGATCACCAAGGCCTTCTCGCTGGCCAAGGGACAGGCCGCCTCCGCGCCCACCACCGATAGCAAATCCCGCGTCGTCTTCAAGGTGACCGAGATCACGCCGGCGCCCGCTCCCAGCAAGGAAGAACGCGCGCGCCTCGTCAAGGACCTCACTGAGCAGTACATCGACGAGCTTTTGAGCCAGTACGTCATTGCGCTCCAGAACAAGCTCGGGACCAACATCAACCAGGCCGATTTCCAGAAGGCCATTGGCGGCGCCAGCAGTGAAACGCAGTAGCCGCCGGGGGCCGCTTTGAGCACGCTCGAGCGCAAGCAGGGATCGAAGGCGACGGAAGTGTTTCCGCCGTCGGCCGACTTTGCCAAGCGCTACGCGGCAGGTAAGCCGCAGGTCGTTTGGATGCGGCTCGTCGCCGATCTGGAAACGCCCGTCTCCGCCTATCTGAAGCTCGCGTCGGGCCGGCCGATGAGCTTCCTGCTGGAATCGGTTGAGGGCGGCGCCACGCGCGGGCGCTACTCGGTCATCGGGCTGTTGCCCGATCTCGTCTGGCGCGCGGAGGGCGACACGGCCTCGATCAACCGCACGCCGATCACCAAGCCCAACGCGTTTAAGCCCGACGACAAACCGACGCTCACCTCGCTGCGCGCCTTGCTCGCCGATTCAGAGCTTCCGCTGCCCTCCGAGCTGCCGCCGATGTCGGCCGGCATCTTCGGCTACATGGGCTACGACACCGTGCGCCTGATGGAGCGGCTGCCGAATGTTCCAGACGACGCGCTGGAGATTCCAGACAGCATCCTGATACGCCCGACGGTCATGGTGATCTTCGACGTGGTCAAGGATGAGATCACCATCGTGACGCCGGTGCGTCCCGATGAAAAGCAATCGGCGGATAAGGCCTACAAGGCCGCCGCCAAGCGTCTCAAGGGTGTCGTCGCAGCGCTTGACGAACCGCTGACGCATGCGCCCGACGGGCAAAACCGCCGCCTGCCGGCGCCGACGCCCGTCTCCAATACCAAGCCTGCCGAATACAAATCGATGGTGGAGCGCGCCAAGGAATACATCGTCGCCGGCGACATCTTCCAGGTCGTGCTCTCGCAGCGGTTCTCCGCTCCGTTCAAGCTGCCATCGTTCGCGCTCTATCGTGCCCTGCGGCGCACCAACCCCTCGCCTTTCCTCTTTCACCTCGACTTCGGTGGCTTTGCTCTCGTCGGCTCGAGCCCGGAGATCCTCGTGCGCGTGCGCAACGGCGAGGTGACGATCCGTCCGATCGCCGGCACCGCTCCGCGCGGAGAGACCGACGCCCAGGACCAGGCGCTCGCCGAAGACCTCCTGCGCGACCCCAAGGAGCGCGCCGAGCACCTGATGCTTCTCGATCTAGGACGCAACGATGTCGGCCGCGTTGCCGCGGTCGGCTCGGTCGATGTGACCGCGCGCTTCTTCATCGAGCGCTACAGCCACGTCATGCACATCGTCTCCAACGTCGTCGGCAAGCTCGACAAAGCTCACGACGCCGTCGATGCGCTGATGGCGGGCTTCCCCGCGGGCACGGTCTCGGGCGCGCCGAAAGTCCGCGCGATGGAGATCATCGATGAGCTCGAGAAGTCCAAGCGCGGAGCCTACGCGGGTTGTGTCGGCTACTTTTCCGCCGGCGGCCAGATGGACACCTGCATCGTGCTGCGCACCGCGCTCGTAAAGGACGGGATGATGCACGTGCAGGCCGGCGCCGGTCTCGTGCACGATTCCGTGCCGGAGAAAGAGCAGCAGGAGTGCATTAACAAAGCCCAGGCGCTGTTCCGCGCCGCCGAGGAGGCCGTGCGCTTCGCTGCGCGCGCCAAGTGAGCACGCCTAAGCCTCGAACGTAATCTGCTTGTTGATGTCGTCGCTCAAGAAGCCGGTTGCGACCGGCCAGCGCACGCCCGCCAGCACCTGCACGTCGAACAGCTCCGACACGCCGCCGTCGAGCTTGATCCATTCGACGATGTCGCCGGATGCAAGGTTGATGATCTGCACGCCGCACCAGGGTTCGGCGTCGCGCCGTTTCAGCTCATCGTCGAGTTGCAATCCGGCAAACGACCCATCGCGCGGCAGCGAGACGCCGACGATGGCGTGCCCGTCGTGGAACGCGAGCCCGCGCAGGAAACCCGGGCAGAACACGAGCGGCGAGAAGGCTCCGGTCTGCAGATCGACGGTTCCGAGGTGTCCGGTTCCGGAGTTCAGCACCCACAGCCGGTTGTCGTGCCACCGCGGCGAGTGGGGCATCGAGAGCTTCTCGGTGAGAAGAGCGTTGCTCGCAACGTCGATGATGCAGCCGCCCTCGGCGCGGCGGTTGCGCCAGCCGTCGACCACATCGCTGCGGCTCGTGGCGCTGACGTAGGCCGGCGCGCCGTCCTTCATCGCGAGGCCATTCAGGTGGCAGCGGTCCTCGGCGGCGAGCTTGGAGATGAATGGCGGCTTCCAGAATACGCGGAAGGCGTGCGTGGGGCTCAAAGTCGCGAGGCACGAATAGAGCGAGTTGACGAAGACGATGCGCCCGTCGCCCATCACGCCGATGTCGTGGATGTCGAGGTCGCCGGTCGTGTGTGCCACGCGCGGCATGTAGTGGCGGTCGGGGCCCTGGCTGAGGGTTTGGCCTGTGGGCGCGCCCAGCACGTTTTCGAAGCGCCACACCTGGAACAGCGTCGAAACCACGAGCCGCTGCGCGTCGGCCCATAGCCCCATGGCGCGCGCCAGATAGCGCTCGTGAAATGAGACGCGCCGGGACTCGTCGACGCCGACGAGGTAGAGCCGCCCGGTCTGGTAGGAGGTGAAGGCGAGGCTCGCGGTGTGGCGCACGAGCCAGTCGGCGAGGCCGCGGCTGCAGGTGATCGTCACCGCCGCTGCCTGCGTGGGTTGCGCGGCTGGCGATGGAGCCACCGCGTTAGGGGCAGGCCGCTCCAGCAGTGTGGTGCCAGCCTCTTTGTGATCCATCGTCCTTCAATAAAGGCCCCCGTCTGCGCGGCGAACACCCGCTGCTGTGGCGGGAGCGCCCTTATCCACAGGGTCGTTCTTTGGCGGTCGTTTCGCCGATCCCGGCATCCGTTTGATTCCCTTCCCAGAAATCTGCAAATCACCGAAGTTAGACCTTCCTCGCCCACAGCCCTGTGGGCAGGTGCTGCATGTGCGGTGGCGCTCCTTCGTCCGTTGTAGGGCCCAAAAGCGGACCAAAAGCGAACTGTGGCGCAGCGCGACGGCGATCGACCATTCCGGCAAGATGCACGTGCGATTATCGGCGCGGATTGCGTGCGCGTGCGCCAATCCAGCGGCCTTGGTGCATGGCGCTCGGCGCTGGCGACCAGCGTGGCGAGCGCGGCGTTGCTAGCCTACGGCGTGCGCCCGGTGCGCGCGGCTCCGCCGCTCAACTGCACGGCCAATGGTGCGACCGTCACCTGCACCGGCGACCAGTCCGCCGGCATCCAGCTGAACAACGGCGGCGGTCCCTACACCATCCTCAACGTCAACAATCTGACCACCAACATCACCCCGGCGTCAACCGTCACCGGCGTCGAGTTCAACAGCAACAATGCGGTCGCGCTGACCGTCGATCCGGGGCCGTTCGCGATCATCACGACGGACGCCAACGGCATTTTTGCTTCGAGCAACGGCGGTACGGTCACGATCAACTCGACCGCCGACGTCGTGACGTCCGGCGGCAGCGCGACCGGGATCCAGGGCAGCGGGCAGAACGACCTCGTGTCGATCAACTCGTCGGGCAACATCACGACCTCCGGCAACAACGCCTTCGGCATTGCTGCGGGGAGCGTCTACGGCGACGTGACGGTGGTCTCCTCGGGCAACATAGCCACATCCGGCACCTTCGCCGCCGGCATCAATGTCGGTTCGATCGGGCAGCCCGGCACCACCGACGGCGCGATCACGATCCGCTCGACCGGCAATATCACGACGATCGGCACCGACGCGATCGGCATCAATGCCGCCACTGTCTACGGACCGGTCGACATCACCTCGGCGGGCAACATCGCCGTGTCGGGTACGGCCTCCATCGGCATCAACGCGCAGACCGTGGGCGACGTGAAGATCACTTCGACCGGCAACATCACGGCCGGCACCGACAGCTCGGCGGCTATTCTGGCCCTCTCGCAGTCGAACTCGGTCCTCATCACGTCCACCGGCGACATCGCGACCGCCGGCCAGACCGGCATCGGCATCTACGCCCGCGCCGGCCAGACCGCCACCGTGCTCGCGTCCGGCAGCATCACCACGCTCGGCGACAACGCGCCCGGCATCGCCGCGTCGGGCTACACCGGCACCAACGTGGTCACGAGCGCCACCATCCGCACGTTCGGCACCGACGCCCACGGCATCACCGCCTACGGAGCGGGGGACGTGACCGTCACCTCGAGCGGGAGCATCGCCACCGCCGGTCCAACCTCGGACGGCATCAACGTCGTGAGTTCGAACGGCGCCGCAAGCGTGGTCAATTCCGGCGATGTCTCGGCCACCGGCACGGGCTCGGCCGGCATCTACGCGGCGGGTTACACCAGCGCGCGCGTGGTCAACTTCGGCACCGTCGTCGGGGGCCCCTGCTGCGCCGGCGTCATGGAGCGCTCGACCGGATCGACAACCTTGATGAACTTCGGGACGATCGTCTCGGGGCCTACCGACTTCGCCATCGACAGCATCGGCTTCAACAACACGGTCCAGAACTTCGGCACCATCACCGGCGACGTCATCTTGACCGCGACCGGCGGCACCAGCGTCTTCATCAACCAGCAAGGCGCGCTGTTCAACTCCGGCACGACCGCCGACGTCGGCACGCTGACCAACGCGGGCACGATCTCGCCGGGCGGCAGCGGCGCGATCGTCACCACCAACCTCGACGACAACATGGCGCAGACCGGGACCGGCACGCTCGCAATCGACATCGACGCGGCCGCCGCCACGTCCGATCTCGTCATCGTGTCCAACACCGCCGATCTCGCCGGCACCGTCTCGGTAAATATCCTGACCTTGCCCCCGCCGACTGCCCAGGTGTTCACCATCCTGCAGGCGCTGAGCGGCGTCACCAACAGCGGCCTGGCCCTTTCGGCGAGCCCCGCGCTGCACGCAGCTCTCACCTTTACACCGACCGAGGTCTTGCTCTCGAGCGCGGTCGATTTTTCGACGAGCGCGCTCAACGGCAACCAGCTGGTGCTGAGCCAGAACCTCGACGCGGCGTTTCATGCCGGCGGCGGCGGCCTGACCCCGGTGCTGCTCGGGCTGCTCAACACCGAGGGGCTCGACGCCTACAAGGCCGCGCTCAACGAGCTGACGCCGGAGCTCTACTCGGACGCGCAGATGGCGGCGCTGTTTTCCAGCCTCGGCTTCTCCAACAGCCTGCTCTCCTGCAAGGTCAACGGCGCCGATACCGCCGCGATCATCCACGAGGGCCAGTGCCTGTGGGCCGGCGCGTCCGCCGTCTTCCTCGACACCGGAACGACGTCCTCGCAGATCGGCTTCAACCAGTCGATCGGGCAGTTCGCGGCCGGCGCCCAGGTCGCGCTCGATCCCGTGTGGCGGCTCGGCTTTGCCGCCGGCTACCAGTCGAGCTCCATCGACACCGCGACCAATGCCTCAACCGATGGCGAGCTCGCCCAGGGCGGCGTCGCGCTCAAATACAATCCCGGCGCGCTGCTGCTTGCGGCAACCGCGACCGGCGGACACGGCTGGTACGAAACGCAGCGGCCGATGGCCTTCGGCGGCTTTGCCGCCACGCCACGCTCGAACTCCGACCTCGACCTGTTCTCGATCGGGGGCCGCGCGGCCTACGTCTTTGGCACCCCGCAGCTCTACTTCAAGCCGATGATCGATGCCGCCGCGACCCGCCTCGATCTCGGCGGCTTCTCCGAGCTCGGCGGCGGTGCGGCGGACCTCGTCGTCCAGGGCTCGGGCCAGACCGTCCTCTCCGCCATGCCTGTCCTTGAGGCCGGCACCGAATTCTGGCTCGGCAACGGCACGCTGTTGCGTCCTTATCTGCGCGGCGGCGTCGCCTTGTACGGCAATTCCGATCTGGCGCTGACGGCCAACTTCCTCGCCGCCCCCGCAGGCGTCGCGCCGTTCACCATCGAGACAAAAATGGACGATGCAATGGGCATCGTCGGAGCCGGCATCGACGTCATCAACAACGGCGATGCAGTGCTGCACTTCGCCTACGACGGACAGCTGGGCGAGACGACGCAGATCCACGCGTTCGTGCTGAAGGGCAGCGCCAGGTTCTAGGCGGGCGCTATTCCTGGTAGCCGGGAGGCAGCTTGTGCCACTCCTTGCCGCCTTTCCCCACCTCGAACCCGTGCGCATAGAGCGCGTTCATGTATTCCCTGTCGAACGGACCCTTGTAGGGCAGCGCATAATCGCCCTCGACGTAGGCGAGGTTGAAGCCGACGGTGTCGCGCTGCGTCGTCAGGTACATGCGGTAGAGGTCGTTGACGCCGCTCGATGCGATGGTCGTCGAGATCGCCTGCTGCGCGATCTTCAAGGTCTGGCGCTCGACATTCTCCTCGGGCCGGTAGAGGCGCCCGTTGCGGATGATGTAGGCTTCCCGCTTGCCGTTCGTGATGCCGAGCTCCTTCAGCTTTGCCTTGAGGCTGAAGGATGGCGGGTAGAGGAATGACTGGGCCGTCGCGCCGCCATCGACGTGCATCTCCTGATACGGCTTGCCGTCGACGGCGACGTTGATCATCACCGGCGGGAAGATGCCGGGGATCGCAGCGGAGGCCAGCAGCACGTCGACGATCAGCTGACGCGCGCCCGGCTGGTTGCTGGTGGCGATGGCGCCGATATCCCAGACGACCGAGCGGCCCTGGTCGAGGTTCGTCGTTAAGATCAGCAGAAGGCGGCCCTTGGCGTACTCCTCGGCGATGCGCTGAACCATGCGATTGTCGACGAAGGAGGCGATCCTTGCCCGCAATGGTGCTGAATCCGCCAAGGCGTCGTCGGCCACGGCCGACAGCAGCGAGCGCTTTACGAAGATGTCGCCGGCGCTCGTCTCGGTATAGATGCTTTTCAATTGCGCGTCGTATTCGGGGCCGAGGAAAGCGAACGGCGCCGACAACGCTCCGGTGCTGACTCCGGTGACGATTGCGAACTGCGGACGGTCTCCGCGCGCGCTCCAGCCGGCGAGCAGGCCTGCGCCGAACGCGCCGTCATCGCCGCCGCCGGAGATCGCCAGGTAGGATCGCGTGTAGGGCTTGCTTGGGTCCTTGGGAATGAGACCCGAGAATTTGCTGCGATAATAGAGCTGGCCCGCCAACGCCGACATCCGCTCGGTATCCCTGTCGGCGTCATAGCGTGCATCGCGGATGTTGAGTGGCGCGGCGCTACCGGCAAGGGAGAGCGGAACCGCCGGCAGGCGGCCAGCGGTCGCGCAGCCGCCCGCGAGCACGGCCGCAGCCAGAACTCCAAGGAGAGCGACACCTCGAGGCGACCGCATCGATCCACCGTCACGCGTCACTGGCACACCTGGCCGGACGCGAACAACTCGACCACGCGGCCATGCTCACGCCAGGCTTTTGAAGCCCCCACGCGATGAGGGTAGAAGTGCGTTTAGGGAATGTCCAGTTGAGCGGTGGATAGCGGGCTCAGGCGGCTCGCACGGGGGCTGCGTGCCCAGAAATCAGGCCGCGCCCTCGTAAACGACGGCCCCCAGAGCCTCGGCTTGGGAGGCAAACACGCGGGCGTCGTGCAGCTTGTCGAACACCAGTTGGATCGCGCCACCGGACATCAGGATATCCACCTCGCGGGTCGCGGCGGCGAGCGACATGGAGGAGAAATCCCTGACCAGCGTGACAAGCGACGCGGCATCCGCATCGGGGGTCCAACCGACAAGATCCACTGTGTACATCCGTAGGCTCCAGCAGGCGTGCCAAGCGGCTAACCAATTCCTTTTCGACCGCAGGCCGATGGTGGCTATCAACGCCCTTCAGATTGCACCGCCACCTCTAAAAAATCCGTAAGCTCGACTGACGCTTGACAGGGCCATTGGGGCGGGCATCGTCGGGCCATGCTGACTCTCACGCTGCTTAGGCACGCCAAGTCGAGCTGGGAGGAGCCGCTCGACGACTTCGACCGGCCGCTGGCGCCGCGTGGCGAGAAGGCAGCCCCCGAGATCGGTGCGGCGCTCAGCGCACGAGGGCTCCGCCCCGACCTCGTCGTGTGCTCCGGCGCGCTGCGTGCGCGCGAGACATTGGCGCTGATCCTGAAGGCGTTGGGGAACCCGGTGCCTGAGATCATCTACGACGACGCGCTCTATATGGCGGCGCCCGGAACGCTGTTGCGCCGACTGCAAGCTGGCGCAACTTCGGTCTCGGGCGATACGCCCCGCCACGTCATGCTCGTGGGGCACAACCCGGGTTTTGAGGAGCTTGCGCTGCTGCTGGTCGGCAGCGGCCCGGCCGAGGACCGCGCGCGGCTCGCGGCCAAGTTCCCCACCGCGGGAACGGCGGTCATGACCTTCGACGTCGATAGCTGGGCGAAGATTGCGCCGGGCGCGGCGCGGCTCGAGCACTTCCTCACCCCGAAGCGGCTTGCCTGAAGCCGGCGCCGCCTCCCAATTCGGCTACGTTACTTGACGCTATAAGCCCCGCTCCCTACACCTCTGGGCAACGGCTCCGGCCGAACGGAATGGCAGGCAGCGATGCTCATCCTCATCGATAACTACGACAGCTTCACCTACAATCTCGTGCATTATCTGGGCGAGCTCGGCGCCACGTGCGACGTCATCCGCAACGACAAGATCTCGGCGGCCGACGTCATCAAGAAGAAGCCCAAGGCGATCGTGATGTCGCCCGGTCCCTGCACGCCGAACGAGGCCGGCATCTGCCTGGAGCTGATTGCCAAGGCCGGCGGCAAGATTCCGCTGCTCGGCGTGTGCCTCGGTCATCAGGCGATCGGGCAGGCGTACGGCGGCAAGGTGATCCGCGCGCCCGAGCCGCTGCACGGCAAGCTCTCGACCATCCGCCACAAGGATATCGGCGTGTTCAAGGGCCTGCCCGAGCGCTTCCAGGTGACGCGCTATCATTCGCTCATCGTCGAGCGCAAGAGCCTGCCGGCCGAGCTCGAGGTCACCGCCGAGACCGACGACGGCATCATCATGGGGCTGCAGCACAAGACGCAGCCGGTGCACGGGGTGCAGTTCCATCCCGAAAGCATTGCCTCCGAGCAGGGCCACGCGCTGCTTGCGAACTTTTTATCGCTCGCCGGCATGAGCCCGCGGCGGCGCAATGCCCCAACCGCGCGCGACGCCGCTTAAAGGTTCGCGCATGCCCGCGCACGAGCTGAAGCGCATCCTCCAGAAAGTCGCGCAGGGCGAGCCGCTCGACGACGAGGAGATGGAGTCCGCTTTGGAACGGATGGCGTCGGGCGCGGCGAGCCCGGTGCAGATGTCGGCGTTCCTGATGGGGCTGCGCGCACGCGGCGAAACAATCGACGAGATCGCCGGCGCCTGCCGTTACGCGCGCCGCACCATGCTGGGCGTCGAGGCCCCGCCCGATGCCGTCGACATCGTCGGTACCGGTGGCGACGGGCACGGCACGTACAATGTCTCGACCTGCGCCGCGTTCGTGGCGGCCGGCGCCGGCGTGCCGATCGCCAAGCACGGCAACCGCTCGGTCTCGTCGCTGTCGGGTGCGTCCGACGTGCTGGGCGCGCTCGGCGTCAAGCTCGACGTGCCGCCGCTGACGATCACTCGCGCCATCGCCGAAGCCGGCGTCGGCTTCATGTGGGCGCCGATGCACCATCCGGCATTCAAGGCGTGGGCTCCCGTGCGCGCCGAACTCGGCATCCGCACCATGTTCAATCTGCTGGGGCCGCTGTGCAATCCGGCGGGCGTCACGCGGCAGGTGCTGGGCGTATTCGATGGCCGCTGGGTCGAGCCGCTCGCGGAAGTGTTGAAAAAACTCGGGTCGGTTCACGCCTGGGTGGTGCACGGCACCGACGGGCTGGATGAGCTCACGACGACGGGCGTGTCGCGCGTCGCGGAGTTAAAGGACGGCGACATCGCGGTGTTCGACATCACGCCGGAGGACGCCGGCCTGCCGCGCGCGACTCTGGACCAGCTCAAGGGCGGCGATGCCACGGCCAATGCGGCCGCCATCCGCGACGTGCTCATGGGCAGCCCGGGGCCGTTCCGCGATATCGTCTTGCTGAATGCCGCGGCGGCGCTGATCGTGGGCGGCAAGGCGGCAAACCTGGCCGATGGCGTGGAACGCGGCGCGCGCGCGATCGATACGGGTGCGGCGGCGCAGGCGCTGGACCGGCTGATCGCCGTCACCAACGCCGGCTAAGTTAGTTTCGCAGCGCCCGATCCAACGGCGCCAGCTCCTCCAGGATCGCGGACCGCGTGCGCTCCTCGATGCGCCGGTAGGCGGCAGCGACGTCACGGCCGAAGTCGGTGACCTCCGCGCCCCCCCCGTGCGACCCGCCCGACGCCGCGATGACGAGCGGCCGGTTGAACATGTGGTTCAGCGCATCGACCAGCAGCCAGGCGCGGCGATACGACATGCCCATCGTGCGGGCGGCAGCCGAGATGGAGCCTGAGCGCTCGATCGCCTCGATCAGGTCGACCTTGCCGGGCCCTAAGATCAACCCCTCGCCCATGACGATGCGCAGCCGGGGGGCCGCTCGCACGGGCTGGCGCTTGCGCACAGGCGCGCGCTTCTCGATCTTTGCCTTGGCAGTCACGTCGGGCTCCCGATCGAATAACGACCGCGCCACTATACCAGGGGCATCCTTACCCAAAACCGCGTCGCGTCAACGCGGCTAAAAATGCACGACTCCTGTCGTGCACTAGGCCGCCCGGGCTTGGTCATCGTGGCTTGACCATGGGCAAAGCCGCCGGTAGCAAGCGCTGAAGCCCCAGCGTATCCTTGGTTCATGGCCGACATCCTCGAAAAAATCACGCGCTACAAGCTCGACGAGATCAGGCACGCGAAAGCGCACCTGCCGCTCAACGTGCTTGCCGAGCTTGCCCGCAGTGCGCCGCCGGTTCGCCCGTTCGCGGGCGCGATCGAGGCACGCCACCGTGCGGGACGCCCGGCGCTGATCGCGGAAGTTAAAAAGGCAAGCCCGTCGAAGGGGCTGATCCGCGCCGACTTCGATCCCCCTGCACTTGCCCGCGCTTACGAGGCCGGCGGCGCCTGCTGCCTGTCCGTGCTCACCGACGGGCCGTCGTTTCAGGGCGCGCCCGAGTATCTCACCGCCGCGCGCACCGCGACCTCGCTGCCGGCGCTGCGCAAGGACTTCATGCTCGACACCTACCAGGTTGTGGAGGCAAGGGCATGGGGCGCCGATTGCATCCTGATCATTCTCGCCGAGGTGGACGACGCGACCGCGCGCGACCTTGCCTCCGCCGCCAAAGATTGGGGCATGGATGCCATTGTCGAGGTGCACGACGACGCCGAGCTCGACCGCGCTTTGGCGCTGCCATGCCGCCTCATCGGCATCAACAATCGCAACCTCAAGACTTTCGAGACGACGCTCGCGACCACCGAGCGGCTTGCCCCGCGCGTGCCCGAGGATCGCATCGTCGTCGGCGAAAGCGGAATTTTTACCCCCGCCGACATTGCCCGGCTCGAGCGCGCAGGCGTGAGCACCTTCCTCGTCGGCGAAAGCCTGATGCGCCAGGCCGATGTCGCCGCCGCCACCAAGGCGCTGCTGACGCCGGAGCCGGCCGTGAAGGCGTCATGAGCAAGCTCTCCCACCTCGACCAGAAGGGCGAGGCCCGCATGGTCGACGTCTCCGGCAAGGAGACGACGGTGCGCACCGCGACTGCGGAAGGCTACGTCGTGATGGCACCGGCAACGCTCGCGCTGTTGCAATCGGGCGCAGCGCCCAAGGGCGACGTGCTGGCGACCGCGCGCATCGCCGGCATCATGGCGGCCAAACGCACTTCCGAGCTGATACCGCTCTGCCATCCCTTGAACCTCTCCAAGGTTGCCGTGCATTTGACACCGAGCCCAGAAGTTCCCGGTGTCCACGTCACAGCCGAGGTCAAGACGGAAGGGCAGACCGGCGTGGAGATGGAGGCGCTCACGGCCGTGTCGGTCGCCTGCCTCACGCTCTATGACATGCTGAAATCGGTCGACCGTGCCATGCGCTGCGAAGGCATCCGCCTCATCGAGAAGACCGGCGGCAAATCGGGCGAATACCGGGCCGCTCCCGCGAAAGGCGCTTGAGCATGACACTCCTCCCCGTCGAGGAGGCGGTTCAGCGCGTGCTTGCCGGTGCGACCGCTACGGCACCCGAGCGCGTCGCGCTCATTGCGGCTCGCGGGCGTATCCTCGCCGAAGACATCATAGCGGAACGCACGCAGCCTCCTTTCGATGGCTCCGCCATGGACGGCTATGCCGTGCGCTCTGGCGACCTTGCCAAAAAGCCAGCCGAGCTGAAAGTCACGGGCGAATCCCACGCCGGGCGGCGCTTTGCGGGAACGGTCGGAGCCAGCGAGGCTGTGCGCATTTTCACCGGTGCGGCTTTGCCAAGCGGCGCCGACACGGTCGTAATCCAGGAGGATGTGGACCGCGAGCGAGACGTCATCCGCGTGCGCGAAACTCCGGAGGCTGGCGCCAATATCCGGCGGGCCGGCGGCGACTTTCGCGACGGGGACAAGCTGCTGGCTGCCGGTACGCGGCTCGATGCCGGCTCGATCACACTGGCGGCGGCTGCCGGGCATGCCGCATTGAGTGTGCGAAGAAAACCGCGCGTTGCGATCCTCGCGACGGGAGACGAATTGGTAGAACCCGGCGGCGAAATAGGCCCCGACCAGATCGTCTCGTCGAACCCGTACGGCCTGGCGGCGCTCGTCGAGCGTGCGGGCGGACAGGCTCAGCTCCTCGGCATCGCTCCCGACGACCGCGATGCCATTTCGCGCAAGCTGAGCGAGGCGTCCGGCGCCGACGTGCTCGTCACGATTGGCGGCGCCTCGGTCGGCGACCGCGACCTGGTGCGTCCCGCGCTTGAATTCGAGCGGCATGGCACTCGACTTCTGGAAGATCGCCATGCGTCCGGGCAAGCCCATGCTGTTCGGCCGGCTCGGCGCCATGCGCGTCCTCGGGCTGCCCGGAAATCCCCTCTCCTGCCTTATCGGCGCGCGCATTTTTCTTGTGCCGCTGCTCTACAAGCTGCTCGGCAGCACGCGATCCGGCTTGGAGACGATGACGGCGGCGCTCGCCGGCGAGCTGCCCGCCAACGGCCCGCGCCAGCATTACATGCCGGGAATCCTCACCAACGAAGCTGACGGCAGCGCACGCGTGACACCCTTGCCGGCTTTCGACAGCGCGCGCCTGACTGCGCTAACGGGCGCCAACGTGCTGATCGTGCGCGCGCCCGACTCGGCGGCAGCCCTACGAGGCTCGCGCGTTACGCTTCTCGCCGCCGAATTCTGACTCCGGCGCTTACCTGAGGGAATCAAGTGTCCCGGCCTTCGGAACCGGAGCTTGCTTCTTGGTGGAGGAGGATGAGGTGGGGGCGACGCGGCAGTTGTTCTTAGTTGTCGCCTCATCGACCGCCTTGAGCTGACCGCTCAACTGCGAAAGCTCCTGCTCGCGCTTGTGCTCGTCGACGACGGGGATGAGCGTCGGGCCAAGCTCGGACTGCCGGCTGGCGATCTTGGCCTTCTCCGTCTGCAACACCTGGCAGCTCATGCCGAGGTATTCATCGATGGCGACTTTTGCGGGCGCGACGGTCGGTGATGTCCAGTTCGCCGGGACACTGGACGTTGCGCAGCCCGACAGCGCGCAGTCCAACGCAAGGAAAACCAGAACGCACGCGCCTCTACTCGACATCGCCATCGGCAATCGCTGCTCTCAAAAAGCGGCAAGACAAAGCAACGCCCCGCGACTGACAATCCACCGCATAAAGACGGCCCCTCTTGCAGAACGCTACGGGAACGGCTAGGGTACATTCGCGGTTTGTACCGGATGCCGGTGCGCTCCGGACCGAGGACCATTCCGCTGGAGGGCTGATGCTGACGGAGAAACAAAAAGAGCTCCTGCTCTTTATCCACGCGCGCATGCAGGATTCCGGCGTGCCACCGTCCTTCGACGAGATGAAGGACGCCCTCGAGCTGAAGTCGAAATCGGGGATCCATCGTCTGATCACAGCGCTGGTGGAGCGCGGCTTCATCCGCCGCCTGCCGCACCGCGCCCGCGCCATCGAGGTGATCCGCCTGCCCGAGAACTCTGGCGAACCGCGTACCGTGCGCAGGGTTGGCTTCCAGCCGAGCGTGATCGAAGGCAGCCGCAGCCGCGAGCTTTCCCCGCCGCCATCCACCGTCATCGACGCCCGCACGGTGTCCGTGCCCGTCATGGGCCGCATTGCGGCCGGCACGCCGATCAGCGCCATCCAGAGCCACACGCACGACATCGCCTGCCCGCCTGACCTTTTGACCAACGGCGAGCACTTCGCGCTCGAGGTGAAAGGTGATTCGATGATCGAGGCCGGCATTCTCGACGGCGATATCGTTGTCATCCGCCGCTGCGACACGGCCGAGAACGGCGACATCGTCGTGGCGCTGGTCGACCAGGAGGAGGCGACGCTCAAGCGGCTGCGGAAGAAGGGAACGACAATTGCGCTCGAGGCGGCGAACCCCGAGTTCAAGACGCGCATCTTCGGCCCCGATCAGGTGGATATTCAGGGCCGCCTTGTGGGGCTGATGCGCCGCTATTGATCAGGCGGCGCGGCTATCGGCGGCTCGCTCGAAGGACGTGCCGCGGCGGGGCGCGGAACGTAGTGCGGCGCCCAGGGCCGCGCGCCGCGTGCGCCGGCGACGGTTTCAATTTTCACCTCCCCGTGCTCGCCGATGTAGATCGCGTGCGTGCCCGAGTGGCGAACTGCAAAGAAATCCACCACGGCCTTTGGTTGCGTGCATCCGCGCGGGCTGACAATCGCACTGACCACGATCGACGCGCCGCGGCAGTCGTCGGAGAAGGCGGCCGGATGGCGCGCGACGGCGACCGTCATTCCCTTGATGCGGGTCACGCAGCCGATGCTGTCGCAGACGAAGCCGGCGCTCTTCGCCGCCTCCTGCGGTAAGCGCTGATCGCCGTCGTGCTCCAGCCAGCGCTCGAGCTCGAACGCGCGTGCCGGACCGACCGCGCCGAGACGTCCGTCGGCGCCGCGCGCAGCAACGAGCGTGCCGTCGCGGCCGATGAGGAGATCGGGAAACGCGAGCGTCGGCGCGAGGCCGATCCCGCCGGCGATGACGGCGAGGCCAAAGAACCGCCAGCGCGACTGCCACAGCACCAGCCACAGACCGCCCGCGACCATCGCCAGGAACGCGCTCGTCGGGATCGCGGGGATGCGCAGCACCGAGCCGGGCAGCTCGGCGACGCGCCTTGCCGTCCACAGCATCGCGTCGATGCCCCACCCCATGACGATGAGCGGCACCGCCTCGAGCCCGAACGGCATCGCGACCAGCGCCGCGAGCGCGGCCGGCATGACCACAAGGTTGCAGATCGGAATGGCGATCAGATTGGCCAGCACCGCGTACTGCTGGCTGTTGTGGAAGTGATAGGCGGCAAACGGTGCAACGGCTGCGCTTGCGATCAGCGTGGAGGTGACAATGCCGCCGAGAAACACCACGAGCCATGCGCCTGGGATTTCCGGCACGAGCGACCACGCGCGGTTGGTGCGTAGCGCTTCATAGATCGAGACCAGCGCCACCACCGCGGCGAACGACATCTGGAAACCGACGTCGAACAGGCTTTCGGGGAACACGACGAGGATGGCGAGGGCGGCGAGGCCGACATTGCGCAGCGCGAGCGCAGGCCGATCCAGCATGACGGCAATGAACATGATCGAGATCATGATTGCCGAGCGCACGGTCGCGAAGGCCGATCCCGATACGAGCAGATAGCCGATGCGCGCCCAGCATGGCGGCGGCGGCCGCCCACTTCTTTATAGGATAGCGCAGCGCGAGCGACGGCACCGCGGCGAGTAGCAACCGCACGACGAAGAACACCGAGCCCGCCACGATCGCCATGTGCAGGCCCGAGATCGACAGGATGTGGAACAGCCCCGAGTTGCGAAAGGCCGTGTTCGTCGCGCGGCGAGATGCCGCCGCGCTCGCCCGTGATCAGCGCATCCGCGATGGCGCCGCTCTCGCCGGGAAGAACCGCGCGCACGCGCGCGCTGACCAAATGGCGGAAGCGCTCGATCGCATTCCAGAAGGCGAGATCGCTCGGCGCCGGTCCAACGTCGGGATCAAAGTGAATGGCGGAGCGCGTGTAGCCGACGGCGCCCAGCTGCTCAAACCAGGCCTGGCGGCCAAAATCGTATTCGCCGGGCAGCGCCGGTCCGGCCGGCGGCATCAGCGTGGCGTTGACCACGACCGCATCGCCCGCCGCAAGACCCGGCGTGGACGTGGTCGAGGTGATGCGCACGCGCGTGGGGCGCTGCTCCTCCGGCATGGCGCCGAGGGAAATCACGCGCAGCGTGATCCGGTCTCCACGCGGCGAGCGCGGCTCGATCAACTCGACGAACCCGCGCACCTCGCCGCGCATCTGCTTCACGAGCACGGGCGCGCGCACGGTTTCCACCCGCACCTTGGCGAGCGCAAATCCAAGGCCGATCGCCATCAGCGCGCTGCCGAGCAGAAGACCCAGCGTGCGTTTGGGCGCGAACAGCCGCGCGGCGATGCCGACCGCTCCGACGCTGAGCGCGGTAAGCAGATGCGGCTCGCTGTCGAGCGAGAAGTAGATGCCGATGCCGATCCCCAGCATCACCGGCAGCCAGAGGAACCAACGCTCCTGCTCGGCCTCGAGACGCCGTGCGAGCGCCGCGAGCCATCCGTCGCGCGGCGCATCCGCGCCAGCAGGCATGCCAAGAGACATGCGTCCCCACGCATCACCGGGCGCACCCAAAACGCGCCCGCCCCTTACCCCTGCCGCCATCCTATGCTACACGGGCCGCCTCTTTCCCGCATCCAAACCGCAATCGAACCGTAAATGACCGACAAGACACGGAGCGCACCCGCCCCGGTCGTGCGATTTGCCCCGTCGCCGACGGGGTATTTGCACATCGGCGGCGCGCGCACGGCGCTGTTCAACTGGCTCTACGCCAAGGGGCGCGGTGGCAAGTTCCTGCTGCGCATCGAGGACACCGATCGCGAGCGCATGAACGAGGGCGCGCTGGCTGCCATCCTCGAAGGCCTCAAGTGGCTGGAGCTCGACTGGCAGGGCGATCACGTCTCGCAGTTTGCCCGAGCCAGAGCGCCATCGCGCGGTCGCCGAGGAGCTGTTGAAGCGCGGCAACGCGTATTACTGCTACCTCTCGCCCGGCCGAGCTCGACGAGATGCGCAAGTCGGCGCAGGCGGAGAAGCGCGCGCTGACGATCCTCAGCCCCTGGCGCGATCGCGACCCGAAGGAAGCGCCGGCCGGCGTGAAACCGGTCGGTGCGCCTCAAGGCGCCGCGCGAGGGCGAGACGGTGATCGACGATAAGGTGCAGGGCCGCGTCGTGTTCGCCAACAAGGAGCTCGACGATCTCATCATCCTGCGCAGCGACGGAACGCCGACCTATAATCTCGCGGTGGTCGTCGACGATCACGACATGGGCGTCACGCACGTGATCCGCGGCGTCGACCACCTGACGAACGCCGCGCGCCAGATGCAGATCTACGAGGGCATGGACTGGGAGGTGCCCGATCTTCGCGCACGTCCCGCTCATTCACGGGCCCGACGGCGCGAAGCTGTCGAAGCGCCACGGCGCGCTCGGCGTCGAGGCCTACAAGGAGATGGGCTATCTGCCGGCGGCGCTGCGCAACTATCTGGTGCGCCTCGGCTGGAGCCACGGCGACGACGAGATCATGTCGACCTCGCAGATGGTCGACTGGTTCGATCTCGACGGCATCGGCCGCTCGCCGGCGCGCTTCGATTTCGCCAAGCTCGAGGATTTGAACGGCCACTACATCCGCCACACCGGTGACGACGAGCTGCTGAAGCGGCTCGAGGAGCTGCTGCCCTATCTCGAGAATGGCGCCGACATCCTGAAGCGGCTCGATGCCGATATGCGCGCGAAGATGCTGATCGCCATGCCGGGCCTGAAGGAGCGCGCAAAGACGCTGCGCGAGCTTTGGACCGGGGCGGCCTTTCTCTTCGTCGAGCGGCCGATCGCGCTCGACGAGAAGGCGCAAGCCGTGCTCGACGCCGACGCCGCGCGCCAGATGCTGGCCGACGCTGCTGCCCAAGCTCGAGGCGACCGCCGCATGGCAGGCCGCGCAGCCTGGAAGAGGCGGTGCGCAGCTTTGCCGAGGCGACCGGCGCCAAGCTCGGCAAGGTTGCCCAGCCGTTGCGCGCTGCGCTGACCGGGCAAGGCGGTATCGCCGCCGGTCTTCGACGTGATGGGCGTGCTCGGGCGCGAGGAAGCGCTGGCACGCATTCGCGACCAGGCGGGCTGACTTGGCCGGTTGATCTGGGCGGTTAATGACGGATCCGCAGGGGAACCGTCCGCGTTGCCTATAGCCCCATCACAACCATCTATGTTGCAATGCGAAAATGGTGTAGAAGTAAGACGGTTGCGAGCAGCGCCGGGCGGGCCAACCGCCGGGCAGCACAACAAAAAACGCTCCTAGGAAACGCTACTTGTACCTCGCAAAGGGAAGGCTCGGAGAGCTGCATCGACCCCCGCTGGGTGTCACAGGGAGACGTGCCATGAACGTTCAGGAAAAGCCGGTCCAGGCCGGGGTCGACGTGGACGCCGAGCTTCAGCTCGACGGCAAGCATGACGAAAATGGCGGTGCGCCACGGCACGCTGGGGCCGAGCGTCGTCGATGTCGGCAAGCTCTACCGCGATACGGGCTGCTTCACCTACGACCCGGGGTTCACCTCGACCGCCAACTGCGTCTCGCGCATCACCTACATCGACGGCGACAACGGCGTGCTGCTGTATCGCGGCTATCCGATCGATCAGCTGGCCGAGCACTCGAGCTTCCTCGAAACCTGCTACCTGCTG
Source organism: uncultured Alphaproteobacteria bacterium (assembly GCA_963726795.1). Lineage (GTDB taxonomy): Bacteria > Pseudomonadota > Alphaproteobacteria > Rhizobiales > Hyphomicrobiaceae > Hyphomicrobium_A. Next base: position 680,827 of record CAVSDD010000006.1, read on the forward strand.
CTCTACGGCGAGCTGCCGACGAAGGAGCAGTTCGAGCTCGTTACGCGCCACGATCACGCGCCACACGATGCTGCACGAGCAGATGGCGCGCTTCTTCACCGGCTTCCGCCGTGACGCGCATCCGATGGCCGTCATGGTCGGCGTCGTCGGCGCACTGTCGGCGTTCTATCACGACTCAACCGACATCAACGATCCGGTGCAGCGCGCGGTCGCCTCGCACCGCATGATCGCCAAGATGCCGACGATCGCGGCGATGGCCTACAAGTATTCGATCGGCCAGCCGTTCATCTATCCGCGCAACGATCTCGATTTCACGGCGAACTTCCTGCAGATGTGCTTTGCGATCCCGTGCGAGCCGTATGTCGGCAATCCGGTGCTCACGCGCGCGCTCGACCGCATCTTCATCCTGCACGCCGACCACGAGCAGAACGCTTCGACGTCGACGGTGCGTCTCGCAGGCTCGTCCGGCGCCAATCCGTTCGCGTGTATCGCGGCGGGTATCGCCTGCCTGTGGGGCCCAGCGCACGGCGGCGCCAACGAAGCGGCACTCAACATGCTCGACCGAGATCGGCACCGTCGACCGCATCCCCGAGTTCGTCGCCAAGGCCAAGGACAAGAATTCTGGCTTCCGCCTGATGGGCTTTGGGCATCGCGTCTACAAGAACTACGACCCGCGCGCCAAGGTGATGCAGAAGACCTGCCACGAGGTGCTCGACGCGCTCGGCGTCAAGGACGAGCCGTTGCTCGCGGTCGCGATGGAGCTGGAACGCATTGCGCTGCAGGACGAGTACTTCATCGAGAAGAAGCTCTATCCCAACATCGACTTCTATTCGGGCATCACGCTGCGCGCGCTCGGCTTCCCCACGTCCATGTTTACGGTGCTGTTCGCAATCGCGCGCACCGTCGGCTGGATCGCCCAGTGGAAGGAAATGATCGAGGATCCCGAGCAGCGTATCGGCCGCCCGCGTCAGCTCTACGCCGGCCCGACCGAGCGCAACTTCACACCGATGGATCAGCGCAGCTAGCTTCAGCGCTCCTGGGCGATCACGCGCAGGATAGTTTCGGCGGCGATTTCGCTTGGTGCGCCGCCGACAGGTTGCATGCGATCGGCAATGGTGGCGAGCGCCTTCACCTGGGCGCGCCGCTCGGGCGTGTTCTTGAGCAGCAGCTCGACGGCGGCCGACAAAAGCTCGGGCGTGCATTCCTCTTGCAGGTACTCGGGGAACACGTTTTCGCCGAGCACGAGGTTCGCCAGCACGACCGATGGCACCTTCACCAGGAAACGCAGTCGCGCAACCAGCGGGTCGGCCTTGTAGGCCACGACCGTAGGCGTGCCAGAAAGAGCGAGTTCCAACGTCACCGTGCCGGAGGCAGCCAGCGCCGCGTGCGCCAGCTTGAAGGCGCGGAATTTGTCCTCCTCGCCTTCGACCAGATGCGGCTTGACGCTCCACGCGGCGAGCTTTTGCTCGATCAGCGGTCGCACATGCGGCACCACCGGAATGATCACCTCGGGCCGGATGCGCCGATCGTAGAGCTGCTCGATCGCCTTGCCGAACGGATCCATCAGCAAGCCCGACCTCGGAGGTACGGCTGCCCGGCAGGACGACGAGGACCAGCCGGCCGGGATCGATCTGGAGGCGCTCGGCCAGCGGAGCGGGGTCAAGGGTTTCGAGCCACTCCTGGCGCTCAACGAGGGGATGACCGACATAGGTCGACGACGGGCCGCCGAGCCGCTGCAAGGCTGCGGGCTCGAAGGGCAGCAACGCCAGCACGTGATCGACATAGCGGTCCATTTTGCGCGCACGCCCGGGCCGCCATGCCCAGACGCTGGGGCAGACGTAATCGATGATCGGAATTGCGGGGCGCTTCTTGCGAATGCGCTTTGCGATCGCGTGGGTGAACTCGGGCGCATCGATGATGATGACGGCGTCGGGCTCGGCAGCCACCACAGCGTCGACGGTGCGATGAACGCGCGAGACCAGGCGCGGCAGCCGGCGCAGGATTGAAAGGATGCCCATCACGGCGACATCGGAGAGCGGGAATTGCGAGATGAGGCCCTCCTCCTCCATCTTCTCGCCGCCGACGCCGAGGTAGTGCACGCGTCCCTTGCACCGCCGGTTCAGCGCCGCCATGAGCTTGGCGCCGAGCGCGTCGCCCGAGTGCTCACCCGCAATCACGAAGAGGCGCAGATCGTGCGGCGCGACAGCGGTGCCGGTCGGCCGATTGGCGCTTGCCTCCTGCCAGGATCGCGCTCGTCTGTCCGGCACGCTCATCTGCCCCTCTATGCCGCTTCACGCCCCTTCGCGCGGGACCATCGCCAGGAACAATCCGAGGCGATCGGCCTCGGCGATCGCCGCAAGCAACGCCGGATCCGGCTGGACCAGATGGTCGCCCACGACTGCCACGCCGGCAAGGCCCGCATTGGCGCCGGCGCGCACGGCCGCCATGGCATCGGCGGCATGGCTCAGGATCGCAAGTCCTGTCCCGCGGCGGAAGCGCTTCGTCCCCCATTGGCGCAGCGTGCCGGCGCGGGCAATGAGCGCGTCGATGCCCTCTCCGCTCTCGACCGCGAGCACATGGCCGCGGTCGACGACGACGCCGCGGCTGGCGACCAACGGCGCAAGCGCTGCGAGCAGCCCGGCCGCTTTGGTTGCATCGGCACGATGGCGCGCACCGGGCGGGCTCTTGCCGAGCTTCGTGAGCGGGCGCTCCGGCGCGGGAGTTCGCCGCTTTTTCGGCCCGCTCGGCGCTTCGTTGAAGCCCTGCACGAAGAGACCGGCGGCGTCGGCGTCGTGCACGACGACGGATCGCTCCGCCACCAGCGTGCTGCCCGCCATGACCGCAATGCCGGCAACCCCGGCCTCCACCGCGCGCCGTACCGTCTCGGGCCCGATGGCCGGCATGTCGATGCGCAGCTCCTGCCCGGGCTTGGGCCGTTTGATGAGCACGCCGGGAAAGGCCACGCGCCCGCCGTCGCTCGCGCGCCGCTTGGCGACCCGCGCCAGCATCCTGTCGGTGCCCTCGTTGCCCTCGACGGCCTCGATCATCCCGCCCGCCACCACGACAGCCTGGCCAACGTCGTAGGGACCGAGCCGGCGCAGCAGGTCAAAGCCCAGCGCGGCATCGCTCACGGCACCGGGCTGGGCTTCGACGCGCCCGACGGGCCCTTCGGCCACGAGCAGCTCCGGCACCACCTCGCCCGGCCCACAAACGCGAAAGCCTTGCTTCTCGAAAAAGTGCACGACGCGCGTCAGCACGCCATCGTCGCCGCCCGCCATGATGATGCTCACGATCGCGGGCAGCTGGCGGAAGAGGCCAAAATCGGGCCGCAGCGCAAAGAGATCCGGCCGGCGCACGGCGCCGACGATGACGAGCTCGGTGCAGCCGGCGCCCTTCAGCGCGGAAATCATGCCGCCGATCTGTCCCCAGCCAACCCTGGTCGAGGGATAGGGCGCGTAGCTCTCGGCGGTCTCGCTCGAAATCGCGACGATGTGCACGCGGTCGCCGCGCGCCGTCACCCGCTGGGCGATCTCGCGCGGGAAGCTGCCGCTGCCCGCCATGATCCCGATGACGCGCGGAGCTTGTTTCGGCATGAGCCGGTCAGGCATGGAGACGTCAGGCCTCGGCCGCGTCTTTCGGCGTGCACAAGCTGCGCTTGCCGCCGGCGCGGATGAACTCGAGGATCTCCTGCACGATGGGGTGATCCTTGAACTGCTGGGCCACGTCGTCCATGCGCTCAACCAGCGTGCCCTCGGCGGCGAACAGCTGGCGGTAGGCGCGGCGCAGGTCCTGGATGTCGGTGCGCGAGAAGCCGCGGCGCTGCAGGCCGATGATGTTGAGCCCCGACAGATGCGCACGGTTGCCGAGCGCCATGCCATAGGGGATGAGGTCGTTCTCGAGGCCGGACATGCCGCCAAGGAATGCGTGATCTCCGACGCGGGCGAATTGAATGACGGCCGCGCCGCCGCCCAGGATCGCGAAATCGCCGACCGTGCAGTGGCCGGCCAGCATGACGTTGTTGGAGAAGACGACGTTGTTGCCGACGCGGCAGTCGTGGCCCACGTGCGAGTTGGCGAGGAATGCGCAGCGGTCGCCGACGACGGTCACCATACCCCCGCCTTCGGTGCCGGGATTGATGGTCACGCCTTCGCGGATGATGCAGTCGGCGCCGATCGTGAGCGTCGAGGGCTCGCCCTTGTATTTCAGGTCCTGCGGCTGGTGGCCGATGGAGGCGAAGGGAAACAGCTTGGTGCGCGGGCCGATGCTGGTGCGTCCGGCGACCACGACATGGCTGATGAGCTCCACGTCGTCCGCCAGCTCGACATCGGCGCCGACGACGCAGTAAGGGCCGATCTTGACCCCCGGGCCGAGCTTGGCTCCGGCTTCGATGACGGCGGTGGGATGAGCGCGCATCTCACCCATGCTTGCCTGCCGTGCTGCCTGCGCCGCCTGCGAATGCGCGAGCCTCCGCCGTGTCCGCAAGCATCGCGCTGACCTCCGCCTCGGCTACCGTGTGACCGTTGACCTTGGCCTCGCCGTAGAAACGCCAGACGCGGCCGCGGTTGCGGATCTTGCGCACATGATAGTGGATCTGATCGCCGGGCAGCACCGGCTTGCGGAATTTTGCACGGTCGATTGCCATGAAGTAGACGAGCTCGGCGCGGTAGTTCTCGCCGAGGCTGCTCACGCACAAGGCACCCGCCGTCTGCGCAAGCCCCTCGATGATGAGCACGCCCGGCATCACCGGATATTGCGGGAAGTGGCCCTGGAAGAACGGCTCGTTGATCGTGACGTTCTTGACGCCGATGCAGCTTGAATCGCCATCCATGTCGTAGATGCGGTCGAGCATGAGGAAGGGATAGCGATGCGGGAGAAGCTGCAGGACGCGGATAATGTCCGCAGTCTGCAGCGCTGATTTGGCCTTTGGCTCACCCATGTCGTTCATGTTCCATGAACCTCCGCAACAACACCATCGCCGTTAAATCCTTCCAGGACCTTGCGTCTCAACCATCATCCCGGTCATTGCCGTCCGGCGGGCCCTTTGCCAGGCGAGCCAGGATCACCAGCTCCTTGGCCCACTGCTTCAACGGCCGCGCCGGAGTGCCGCCGACTTTGGCGCCCGGAGGGACATCCTTGGTCGGATGCGCGGCGCCGGCGATCTGGGCGCCGGTGCCAACCTTGATATGCCCGACAGCACCCGACTGGCCTCCCATCACCACGAAATCCCCCAACTCGGTTGACCCCGCGATGCCGCTCTGGGCCACGATCACGCAGTGCCGGCCCACGATCACGTTGTGCCCGATCTGCACCAGATTATCAATTTTGGACCCTTCGCCGATGATCGTATCCTTAAGGGCCCCGCGGTCGATCGTCGTATTGGCGCCGATCTCCACGTCATCCTGGATCACCACGCGCCCGATCTGGGGCACCTTGAAATGCCCGCGCGGGCTCATCGCGAAGCCGAACCCGTCCTGGCCGACGCGCACGCCCGAATGGATGATGACGCGGTCGCCGACGAGGGCGTGGACGAGCGTCGCCAACGGGCCAATGTAGCTGTCGCGCCCGATCGTCACCCGGTAGCCGACGACGGCGCCGGCGGCAATGCGCGTGCCGCGTCCGATGCGGGCCTGCGCGCCGATGACCGCGCCGGGCTCCACGATGACGCCCTCTTCCAGCTCAGCGGTCGGATCGACGACATCGCCCGCTCCCGCGCGCGCGGCCTTGGGGTGCATGGCGTCGGGATAGAACAGCCGCAGCGCCATGGCGAAGCCGCGGTAGGGCTCGGTCGTCACCAGGCCGGCGGTTGCGGGGGGAAGCTGCACCGCGAATGCGGGCGACACCAGGCACGCCTTGGCGCGGGTCGCCTTGAGGCGCGCGAGGTACTTGCGATTGTCAAAAAACGAAAGGTCGTTCCCCGAGGCGTCGGTCAGCGTGCGCACGTCCGCGATGGCGGTTGCGGGATCAACGTCGGCGGCGATCTGGGAGTGCGTGGCCTTGGCGACTTCCGCCAGCGAGAACGGTCCGGCCCGGTCGAAGAACCCGGGATGCTCCATGCAAGAATACCGCCGCGGGGGCGGCGTCCCTTTTGTCTGGCCACGCGCAAGGCTGGCGCCTGAAGCGGGTTTTGGCGTCTGGATACGGACGCGGACGGCCGCCGCAACGGTCCAGCGGGCCGTCCCGGGCCGTGGTGCGGACGCCTTCTTAGCATCCGAAGCCGGACACGTCAGAACTTTGTGGCGGCGCCGAAGCGGAAGAATTGCTTCTCGTCGTAGGTTTCGGCGCTCAGCACGTGGGCAAAGTCCATGCGGATCGGGCCCACGGGAGAGGCCCACATCAAGCTGGCGCCGACCGAGGAGCGAATCCCCGAGCCGTCGGCGAGGCAGACCTTGCTGTAGGCGCCTGTCGCGGTGTCATAGCCACCGTCCACCGTGCCGCAGCCTTGTGGCGCGTTCTTCGCTCCGGCGCCCGCGCCGTAGAGAGAGCCCGCGTCCGCGAACACGGCACCCGAGATGCCGAGATCGTCGGGAACGAACGGAAGCGGGAAGCGGACCTCCGCCGTCGTCGCCCAGTAGGTCGTGCCGCCGAGCGCGTCGTTGGTGTTCAAGTCGCGCGGACCGTAACCCGCACGGTCGAAGCCGCGGACGGTCTCACCGCCTTTGAAGAAGAGGTCGATCAGGCGGACATCCTGCCCGCCCCAACCTTGGATGTTGCCGCCGACCGCACGCGTGACGAAGGTGATCTTGTCGGTGATCGGGTAGTAGCCGCGCGCTTCAGCCGATAAGCTCACGTACTGCACGTCGCCGCCGAGACCCGCGAAGTCGACGCCACCCTGGAAGAAAACGCCCTTGGTGGGATTCTTGGGATCGTTGCGCAGATCATACGTGAGGGTCGTTCCCGCCATCGACGTGAAGGACACGCCCGCGGCGTCCTTGATGGCAAGCGAGGCCTGCGGAACGACGTTGTAAATCTCGTCGCGCGAGACGGTGTAGTTGGTCTGCATCCAAAGCTTCTCGGAAATCGGGAAGCCCAGGCGCACGCCGCCACCCGTTCGCCGGCTCTCGAAGCCCGACTGCGCGGTCTGGTCGATCTCCTTGTGGAAGAGATCGAAGCCTGCCGCCATGTTGCGGTCGAGGAAGCGCGGCTCGGTGAAGCTCAAGCCGATCTGCAGACGTTCAAACGAGCCCGACAAGCTCAAGCGCACGAACTGACCGTTACCCATCAGGTTGCGCTCGGTCAGGCTGATGTCGCCGATGACGCCTTCCGAGGTCGAGTAACCGGCGCCGAAGGAGAGTTCACCCGTCGACTGCTCCACCACCTCGACGTCGAGGATGATGCGGTCCGGCGTGGCGCCCGGGCGGCGCTTCACGTCGACATCCTTGAACAGGCCGAGGTTCTTCAGGCGCTTCTTGGCCTGATCGACCATCAGCGGGTTATAGGCGTCGCCTTCCGCCACCTTGAACTCGCGGCGTATGACGTAATCCTTGGTGCGCGTGTTGCCGCTGACGTTGATGCGGTCGATGTAGACGCGCGGCCCTTCCTCGATCACGTAGTCGAGCGAGATCTTGTGGTTGACTGGATCGGGCTCGGCCTTGGGGCGGACACGGGCGAAGGCGTAGCCGCCTTGCGATACCGCAAGGGTCAGATCCTCGACCGACTTGTCGATCTGCGACGCGTCGTAGGTCGCGCCCGACTTGGTCGAAAGCTGGCTCTGATAACCTTCGGGCTTGATCGCAGCCACCGTGCTCTCGATCTTGACGTCGCCGAAGTCGTATTTCTCGCCCTCGTCGATGGCGTAGGTGAGGAAGAAGCCCGATCCGTCGCGGTCCAGCTCGGCGTTGGCCGCCGTCACCTGCACGTCGGCATAGCCGTTCTTCAGGTAGTACTGGCGCAGCAGCTCGCGATCGAGATTCATGCGGTCGGGATCGTAGACGGCCGTGCCCTTGAGGAAGTCGAACCAGCCCTTCTCGGTCGTGCTGACGACGTCGCGCAGCTGCGTGTCGGAGAAGGATTTGTTGCCGACGAAGTGCACACCTTTGACTTTGGTGGCGCCGCCCTCGACGATTTCGAACACGAGATTCACGCGATCCTGCTCGAGCTCGATGATCTTGGGATCGACGGTTGCCGCATAGCGGCCCTGGCGGCGATAGACGTCGAGAACGCGCTGGACGTCGGACTGAACACGGGCGCGGGTGAACACGGCGCGCGGCTTCAGCTGGACCTCGTTGCGCAGCGTCTCGGTATCGACCTCGCTGTTACCTTCGAACGCGATCTGGTTGATGACCGGGTTTTCGACGACCGTCACGACGACGTCGGCGGCCACGCGATCGATGCGGACGTCGGAGAAGAGCCCGGTCGCGAACAGCGCCTTGATGAATTCATCCACCTTGCCGGCATCGTATCCGTCGCCGACCGAAAACTTGAGATAGGAGCGCACGGTCTCAGGCTCGACGCGTCGATTGCCTTCGACATTGATGTTGCGGATAGCCGCAGCCGGTTGCGCAGCCGCTGCGGGCTGCACACCGAGATTTGGGACGAAACACGCCACCCCCGGCAAGACGAGCGCCAGACATACGAACAGGCGTGCTCTTGCCGTCATGATCGAAACAAAAGGCATTCTAGGGTATGCCCTCGTTTATTGCCGAATTCCCCCACGGTAGCGGTTCCGTCGGCTTCGGATCCCCCACCACACATGCTCTAGGCTGCGCGCTTGGCGCTTGTAAGGCTTTGATGTTTCGTTGGCCGATCCCTCTCGACGTCTCGTTCTTAACAATTCAGAAAGGGGTGCGGAAGTGGCAAGATTACGTCACTGAACGCCATTCATCCCGCACCAGTGAGTCGGCGCCACACTCGTAAAAGATCATTTAGATTGACATACACCATCAGCATCAGAACGAGCGCAATTCCGATCTGGAATCCGATCTCCTGCATGCGTTGACTGAGCGGCCGCCGGCGCACGGCCTCGATGGCGTAGAACATCAGGTGTCCGCCATCTAAAACGGGCACCGGCAGCAGGTTCAGGAAGCCGATATTTGCGGAAATAAACGCGATCCAAAGGAGCATCGGCGCGATGCCGAGTTCGGCGACCTTGGCGCTCACCTCGGCCATCATGATCGGCCCGCCCATCTGGTCGGCGCTCTGCCGGCGCATGATGATGTCGCCGATCCCCTGCAGCGTTTGGGTGACATTGGTGTAGGTTTCGCGCACTCCCAAACGCAGCGCTTCAAATGGCCCCACCTTGCGAACTTCGACCGCCTCAGGCGCGCGCGAGGGTGTGATTCCGATGAGGCCGCGGCGGAAGACGCCACCGAAAGCGTCCTTTTGCTCCTTCACCTGCGGCGTGACGTCCAGAAAGAGCTTCTCGCCGTTGCGATCGACACCGAAGCGCAGCTTGCGGTCGCCGTTGATGCTGACGATTCGCTGCACGTCCTCGAAGCCCTCGATGGCCCAGCCGTCGACGCTCGTGATCGTATCGCCCGGTTTGAACCCGGCCGCGGCAGCCGGCATATCGGCCATCACCTCACCGACCTTGGGCGAGATCGTGCGCACGCCTACCGTCATGTTGACGCCGGTGTAGATCACGATTGCCAGGATGAAGTTCGCGATCGGGCCGGCCGAGACGACGGCGGCGCGCTGCCACAACGGCTTGGTCTGGAAGGCGCCGGTTCTCTCTTCCGGAGTCATCCGCGCGAGCGCCTCCGGCGAAGCCTGGCTCGCAGCGTTCTCGTCGTCGAGAAACTTCACGTAGCCGCCGAGCGGGATCCACGCGAGACGCCAGCGCGTCCCCTTGAAATCGTTGAAGCCCCAGATCTCGCGGCCAAATCCGATTGAGAACGTGCGCACCTTCACGCCGCACCAGCGCGCGACGATGAAATGTCCGAACTCGTGCACGAACACGACGATGCTGAGCACGACGATGAAGGCGATCGCGGCGCTGAAGAACCCCGATGTCGAGGTGGCCAGGGTGGAAAGGTTCATTGCACTCCTTCTCGCGCTTGCCGTCTGCCCATCGTCCTATCAGGTGTGGGCCCCGATAGGCGCTCGATTGCACAGCTTTCTAGCGGTAATGGTCAATTGCGTCCAATTGTGCCCGAGGCCGGGCGTTGTCCAGATTTAAGACTTGTTGGAGGGGACTTGCGAAGCGCGCGAGCCCAGCAGCGAATGCGCGAGCACCCGGGCCTCGGCATCCACGGTTAATATATCGCTCAGGCTCGCGGAGGGCCGCGTCAACCCGCGCTCGTGCGCGGCTTCGACGCATTCGCCGACCATGTCTGCGATTTCAGCAAAGCCGATCCGGCGTTTGAGAAATGCCTCCACGGCGACCTCGTTGGCCGCGTTCAGCACCGCCGGCGCACTGCCGCCCGTTCGCAGTGCCTCACGCGCCACGCGCAGCGCCGGAAAACGCGTTTCGTCGGGCGCTTCAAAGCTCAACGTGCCGAGTTTCAAAAGATCGAGCCGCTCGGTCGGCGTCACCATGCGCGCAGGCCAGCTCAACGCGAGCGCGATCGGCGTGCGCATGTCGGGAAACGAGAGCTGCGCGATGACCGAGCCATCCCTGTAGCCCACGAGGCAGTGAATGATCGATTGGGGATGCACGATCACGCCGAGCTGCGAGACCTCCACCGGGAACAGGTGATAGGCCTCGATCAGCTCGAGCCCCTTGTTCATCATGGTGGCGGAAATCGACGGAGATCTTCGCGCCCATCGACCAGTTCGGATGGCGCACGGCCTCCTCGGGCGTCGCACGCGAAATGCGCTCGATATCCCAGGTCCGGAAAGGCCCTCCCGAGGCGGTGAGCACGATGGTCTCGACGCTCTCGGGCGCCGCGCCAGCAAGCACCTGGAACGCAGCCGAGTGCTCGCTGTCGACGGGAACGAGTTCGGTGCCAGCGAGCTCGATGGCGTCCATGAACACCTGGCCGGCTGAGACGAGGCATTCCTTGTTGGCGAGAGCGACGCGCCGCCCACAGCGGGCGGCGGCAAACGTCGGCGCAATGCCCGCCGCGCCCACGATCGCTGCCACGACGCAATCGGCCGGCTCGGCCGCCGCGGCGACGACGGCGTCGGATCCAGCCGCGGCCTCGATGCCGGTGCCAGACAGCAGCCGCTTGAGCTCATCGTAGTGGCCGGCATTGCCGATCACGGCGAGGCGCGCGTTCACGCGAATGGCCTCTCGCGCGAGATCGCCGACGCTGTCTTGAGCGGTGAGCGCGACGATCTGGAAGGCATCCCGGTTGCGGGCGATGAGATCGAGCGTGCTCTTGCCGATCGATCCGGTGGCGCCCAGGATCGTCACGCGTTTGATTGAGCCGCTCGAAGGCGCGGACCCCGCGCCGTTGCGAGCGGTGTGCCTATCGCCGATCTCGAGTTTGGCTGCGCGCACCATCTACAGCCCGAACAGCAGCGCGCGGGCCGGCGCGTTCGGACCAACGGCAAGAGCGAACAGGGCTGCGGCTGTCGCGACCGCCACGATACTGTCCATGCGATCCATGAACCCGCCGTGGCCCGGAATGAGATCGCTCGCGTCCTTGCGGCCAAACACCCGCTTCAGCGCGGATTCCCCAAGGTCGCCGGCCTGCGCGATAAAGCTCAGCACGAGGCCGAGGACGACCAGTCGCACGATGGAAGCGTCGGTGAGCATGAGCGCGGCGATGAGACCCGAAACGGCTCCCGCGCACAGCGCTCCGATCAACCCGGCCCATGTTTTGTTCGGCGATACGCTGGGCCAAAGTTTCGCGCCGCCGATCAAGCGGCCGGCGGCGTACGCGGCGATATCGGACGACCAAACGACGGCAAAGATGAAAAGCACCGCCGCAAGACCGTAGGAGTCACTCGAGCGCAGCCAGATGAGCGCCACGGCCGGCAGCCCCGCATAGAACACGCCTAGCGCCGACAGCCGCGCCCCGCGACCGAAAACCAGCGGCACGAGGATGATGGCGGCGATGACGAGCACCGCGACGCCCAGCGCGGCATAGCCGGCAGCCGCGAGACTGATCGCGAGCAGCGAGGCAGCGGCATGGACGTAGAACGCGAGATCGGCGCCGACCCCGCGTACGATGCGGCCCCATTCCCACGCGACGAACACCGCCACCGTGGCAACCAGAAGGGCGAACGAAGCCGTTCCCGCGTAGGCGAACGCGAACGCGGTCAACGCCAGCGCCGCTCCCGAGACGATGCGCAGTTTAAGATTAGCGGACAATACAGCGGTGCGTCCTGGGGGCGCTTCGGTAACGGCCATGTGGTCAGGCATGGCTTATCTCACGCGGTCGAGCGTTTGGAGCGGCCGCCGAAGCGGCGCTCGCGCACACCGAACCGCGCAATCGCCTCCTCGAGCAGCTCGCGACCGAATTCGGGCCAGAAGGCGTCGATGAATACGAACTCGGTATAGGCGCTCTGCCACAGCAGGAAATTCGACAGCCGCATCTCGCCGCTGGTGCGCACGAGCAGATCGGGATCTGGAATGCCGGCCGTGTCGAGCTTGCCGTTCAGTGTCTCGACCGTGATCTCATCGGCGCGCATCCTGCCTGCCGCGACATCCTCCGCAAGCGAACGGGCCGCCTTGGCGATCTCGGCGCGCGCCCCGTAGTTGAATGCGATGACGAGCGTCAGCGCCTGGTTCTCGCGCGTCAGCTCGCAGGCTTCCTCGATCAGGTTCATCACGTCGGAATCGACGTTCTCGCGCTCGCCGATGACGCGGATCCTGACGCCGGCCTGGTGAAGCTCGGCCAGATCGCGGCGGATGAAGCGCTTGATGAGCCCCATCAGGTCGTCGATTTCCTCGGGCGGGCGCGACCAGTTCTCGGAGGAAAAACTGTAGAGCGTGAGGAACGGTATGCCGAGCTCGATGGCGGCACGAACCGTGCGTCGCACGGCCTCCACGCCCTTGCGGTGACCGATCGAGCGCGGCAGCCCGCGCTTGCTGGCCCAGCGTCCATTGCCGTCCATGATGATGGCGACGTGGCGAGGCCTGGCCCGCTCCCCCGAGGCCTCTGCGGCCTTATCGCTGATCTGCGTCACGCGCGAACCGGCTTTCAATCAATTGCGGCAGACTTGCCAGGATAGCGATGCAGGACCCTAAGCTCCAGAACCTAGACCTTATGGATCTCGATTTCCTTCGCCGCGAGCGTCTCGTCGATCTCCCTGACGAGCTTATCGGTCAGCTCCTGCACCTTGGCTGAGCCTTTATGGTGCTCGTCCTCGCTCATCTTGGCGTCTTTTTCGAGCTTTTTCAGCAGCTCCATGCCTTCGCGGCGCACGTTGCGGACCGCGACGCGCGAGTGCTCGGCATACTTGTGCGCGAGCTTCGCCAGCTCCAGGCGCCGGTCAGCGGTGAGCATGGGGATCGGCAAGCGCAGCAGCGTCCCGTCCACGACCGGGTTCAAGCCGAGGTTTGCTTCCCGGATCGCCTTGTCGACCGCTTGCACGTTGTTCTTGTCCCAGACCTGCACCGAGATGGTGCGCGGCTCGGGCACTGAGACGGTCGCCGACCTGATTGAGCGGCATCTTTGATCCGTAGACGCTGACTTGCACGGGATCGAGGAGATGTGAGCTCGCCCGTCCGGTGCGCAGCCCCGACAGCTCGCGCTTCAAGGCATCGAGAGAAGCGCGCATACGCTTCTCGAGATCGACGATGTCAAAGGAAGCGGTCGCCATTGTCATCTCCTTCGGCGCGTCGTGCACGCCAGAGCAATATATCTAAAAGCGGCGTTGATCGCCGTCTTGCCGGGTTCGAGCGGGCGCGCGCGCAGGCGATCAATTGATGATCGTTGCCCGGCCCTCTCCGCGCAGAACCTTGAGCAGGTTGCCCGCCTCCTCGATTGAGAACACAATTACCGGAAGTCCGTTATCGCGAGCAAGGGCGATTGCCGCGCCGTCCATCACCTTGAGATCCCGAGACAAAACCTCGGCATAGCTGAGCTTGTCGAACCGCTTGGCGCCGGGGTTCTTCTTGGGATCGCTGTCGTAGACGCCGTCGACCTGGGTTGCCTTGGCCACCGCCTCGCAGTCCATCTCGATCGCGCGCAGCGTTGCCGCCGTATCGGTCGTGAAAAACGGGTTGCCGGTGCCGGCCGCAAAGATCACCACGCGGCCGCGCTCCAGGTGATGCAACGCCTTGGGGCGCACGTAGCTCTCGCACACCGTCGGCATGGGAATGGCGGAGAGAACGCGCGCCGGCGTCTTCACGCGCTCGAGCGCATTGTGGAGCGCCAGCGCATTCATAACGGTCGCGAGCATGCCCATGTAGTCGGCCGTTGCTCGGTCCATGCCTTTGGCGGCGCCAGCAAGCCCGCGGAAGATGTTGCCGCCGCCGACGACCACGGCGATCTCGCATCCACCCGCGACAGCCTCGGCCACGTCGCGCGCGAGCCGGTCGACGACGCTCACGTCGATGCCGTAGCCGCGCTCACCGATCAGGGCTTCGCCTGAAAGCTTTAAAAGCAGCCGCCGGTAGCTCTTGCGCGAGCCCCCCGTTGCGCCCTGCCCGCCCGCCGTTGCGCCTGCTGTCATGACCGCCCGCTCCTCGCCCGCTTAAGCGCAGTGCCGGATGCCGCTTGCCAGCCGGCGGACCTAAGTAGCGCATCAGGCCGGGATTCGCATAGCCCGGCCTCATCCTGCACGCCTTGCGGCACGCGCGTGCTCAGCGTTTAGCCACCCGCCGCCGCCGCGACCTCGGCTGCGAAGTCTTCGTCTTTCTTCTCGATGCCTTCGCCCAGCGCGTAGCGCACGAAGCCCGTGATCGTCACCGGGCCGCCGAGTTTGCCTTCGGCATCCTTGAGCGCCTGCGTCACGCTCTTTCCCTGATCGTGAATGTAGGTCTGATCGAGGAGGCAAACCTCCTTGGCGTAGCTCTTGAGGCCACTCGCCACGATCTTCTCCATGACCTGCGGCGGCTTGCCCTTGTTCTTGTCGGCAAGGATCGCCTTCTCGCGCTCCAGCGTCTCAGCGGGCACACCCTCCAGATTGAGCGCGACGGGATTAGCCGCGGCGACGTGCATGGCAATCATGCGCCCAAGCGCTGCAAGCTCATCGGCGTTCTTGGCGGTGCTCTCGAGCGCCACCAGCACGCCGATCTTGCCGAGGCCCGGCGCCACCTGCGTGTGCACGTAGGTGCCGATAAGGCCGTTCTTGACTTCGAGCTCCGCGGTGCGCCGTACCGACATGTTCTCGCCGATGGTGGCGATCATCTCGTTGACGTGCTGTTCCACGGTGATCTTGGAGCCGGGGTAGGTCATGGCGAGGAGCTTGGCGACGTCACCCTTCGCCTTGGAGGCGAGCGAGGCGATCTTGACGACCATGTCCTGGAACTTGTCGTTGCGCGCGACGAAGTCCGTCTCCGAGTTTATCTCGACGACGGCGCCCTTCTTGCCCGACGCGTCGATGCCGACGAGGCCTTCCGCAGCGATGCGGCCGGCCTTCTTGGCGGCTTTCGACAACCCCTTCTTGCGCAACCAGTCGACGGCTGCTTCGAGATCGCCCTTCGTCTCGGTCAACGCCGACTTGCAGTCCATCATTCCGGCGCCGGTCTTGTCGCGCAGTTCCTTCACCTGGCTGGCGGAAACGGTCATGGCTTGAACTCATTGTTTGGCGGGCGATGAAATAGCGCCCACGGGTTGACGGAACTGCGGCGGCATAGCCGCCGCATCCGGATCAGGCGGCGGTGGCTTCGACCAGCTTCTTGGCCTGTGCCGCCCAGCCTTCCTTCTCGATCTGACCCTTGAGGCGGAGCTGACGGTCGAGCGCGCCCATCTGGTCGGCGTCGAGGTCGGCGATCTGCCAGAAGTGGTAGACGCCGGCGTCGTTGAGACGCTGCTCGATCTTGGGCGAGATCGTGGTGATCCGCTTCAGATCGTCGGCTTCGCCGCGCGGGGCTTCAATGCCGCGGAAGACGCCCGGTTTGTCGGGAGCAGCGAGATCGGCGGCGGGAGGCGCATCGGACGCGCCCACATCCACGCCAGACGACGTCTGGCTGCGCTCAAGACCGTCGAGCGCGGCGCGCGCGATGAGGTCGCAATAGAGCGTGATCGCGCGACCGGCGTCGTCGTTGCCGGGAACGGGGAAGTCGATGCCGTCCGGATCGCAG
This sequence comes from uncultured Alphaproteobacteria bacterium, assembly GCA_963726795.1. Classification (GTDB taxonomy): domain Bacteria; phylum Pseudomonadota; class Alphaproteobacteria; order Rhizobiales; family Hyphomicrobiaceae; genus Hyphomicrobium_A. Next base: position 696,905 of record CAVSDD010000006.1, read on the forward strand.
TTGGTATCGACGATCGCGACGATGGGAATGCCGAGCTTCTTGGCTTCCTTGATCGCGATGCTTTCCTTGTTGGTGTCGATGACGAACAGCAGGTCGGGCGTGCCGCCCATGTCCTTGATGCCGCCCAGAGCCTGATTGAGCTTCTCGCGCTCGCGCGTGATGGTCAGGATCTCTTTCTTGGTGCGGCCCTGCGGGTCGGCGAGGATGTCATCCAGCTGACGCAAACGGCGGATCGACTGGGAGATCGTCTTCCAGTTGGTCAGCGTACCGCCGAGCCAGCGATGATTGATGAAATATTGCGCCGAGCGCTTGGCCGAATCCGCGATGGAATCGGAAGCCTGGCGCTTGGTCGCCACGAACAGCACGCGGCCGCCGCTGGCCACGGTGTCGGAGATCTTCACCAGCGCCTGATGCAGCATCGGCGTCGTCTGGGTCAGATCGATGATGTGGATGTTGTTGCGGGCGCCGTAGATGAAGGGCGCCATCTTGGGGTTCCAGCGATGCGACTGGTGACCGAAGTGCACGCCAGCTTCCAAAAGCTGACGCATATTGAACGCGGGAAGCGTCATGGGTCGTCCTTTTCCGGTTAATCCTCCACGGACCCAGAGAAGAGCGATCCCTTGGCAGGGAGCGATCCACCGGAGCGTTTCGACGGGGCTTTTAATCCGCCAAAACGCGAGGTCCGCGTGTGAGATGGGCGGCTTATAGAGTGTACACCCGGAAATGACAAGGTGGCCCCGGAACGGCGCAGCCTTTCGTCCGCGTACCCCAGAAAGTGGCATGAACAACAAGGAATTATCGGTCAGGGCCCTGCAGCTGGGCGAGCGCATCGAGACCAAGGGCCTCGAGCGCGAGGACACCTTTTCGAGCGTGCCGCTGGCCTTTCATACCGACGGCGGCGGGATTGCCGTGCTGTTCCGCTCCGGCGGGGCGGTATTTATCGGGCTCAATCCGGTCGACGAGGAGCGGCTCATCCGCGGCCTTGCCGAGCGCGTGATCGAACCGCTTGCCGACCGCGAGACGGAGAGCGTGCGGCTCATCGTGCGCCCGGACGAGGAAACGCTGCTCTCTCCGACCGGCGACCTGCAGATCAAATCCGCCGACAACGATCGCCTGCTGCTGATCGCGGAAGCGCTCGCCATGAGCGTGGCGCTGGCTTACGACGAGCGGCGCATCGCGGTTGCCTTCGATCGCATCACGCAGGTCGCCGAGGACCTGCAGGAACGGCATCTGCCGTCCCGAGGGCAAGGCGCGATGCTGGAGCAGATTGGCGAGGCGTTGCAGATCCGCCAGCGGCTAGCCGAGCGCACCGACCTCGACGACAAGCCTGACGTGTTGTGGGACCACCCCGAGCTTGAGCGCTTCTGGGCGCGTCTCGTCGACGAATACGATCTCATCCAGCGCGGGCGCGCCATCTCGCGCAAGCTCGAGGTCATTCGCGACACGGCCGACACCCTCACCGACCTCATGGCGACGCGCACCAGCCACCGGCTCGAGCTCTACATCATCGCGCTGATCGGGATCGAGATCGCGCTGAGCCTCTACGACACGTTCTTGAAGTAGCGGGCTTGAAGTAGCGGGCTTGAAATAGCGGGCTTGAAGTAGTGCGCCTGAAGTAGCGCTCAGTTGTTGCCGACCCGGCGGCGCGGATCGGGAACCGGCATGACGATCGGTCCCTTCGGGGAGCCGTCAAGGGCCGGAAGGCAGCGCCGGAAGCGTGCGAGCGCATCCTTGTGCACGATGGCGATCGCCACGAACTTGCCGCCGGCCCAATCCTGCAGGCGTAAGATGCGCTCCTCGGGCAGGCCGATATGCGCCGAATTGCCGACGCCCTCGCCCTTCCAAACCTGCATGAAGATGCATGAGCCGGCCTTGAACGCCGGCCGCGCCGGATAGTCGATGAAGATGCCGCGGCGGAACTGCTCGACCGAGGCCATCTTCTGGCCGAGCGTCTTCTCGCCCACAAGCGTTTGAGGAACGATCTTCCCGTAATAGGGCGAGCTGGTATCCTCCACGCAGAACTGCCGGCCGGGCGTCAGCTGCACGTAGTTGGGCCGATTGTCCTTCGCAAAACCGAACATGGTGCCGACGCGGTAGATGCCGGCCGGCGTGCGCTCATCGCCTTCCTCCTTTACCGGCTCCTCGCCGCGGCGGAAGGACAGGTAGGGGTGTCCCCAGCCGACACCGCGCGCGCCGACGACGCAGGATTTCGGGTCCGCTGCTCTTGGTCCAGCTCGACGCCGGGCTCTTGCGCTCGAACGTGTGCAGCTCCGCCTTGGTGTCGTTCAACCTGTCGACGGTGACGATAATGAGCTTCGTTGCGCGATGCAGCGGGCGCGGGCAGTAGCTGCCTTCCCACGGCACCAGCTCCTCGGCGAGCGGCGATTTGGTGCCGGACTGATTTTTGGTCTGAGGCTCGTTGGCTTTTTGCCCTCCCTCTTCCGCAGCCGCCCATGCCGTCTGCGGGAGTGCGAACGCCACGGCGAACGCCGCAAGGAGTGAGATGTGTCGCATTTGAATCACTTTGCCTGCGCTCAAGGGGTCAGGCTCAGGTTACGTCAAATGCCTAAAGCTTGTTTTTCAGTGCGGGTGTCAAATTTCTAAAACTTCCGCCACCCCGGGCGTGGTCGACAAGATACCGGCGCGCGTCGGCGAGACATCGTAGCGGCCCGGAATGATCAGCTCGATCTCGCGCCCGCGGTCATCCAGGGGAAGCACGAGGCGGACCTCGCCCTGGCCCGGCTGCTTCAAGTGCGACTTGAGCACAGCGACGTGGCCCCCGCCCGCCGCAATGAGACGCCGGTCGAGCACGAGCTTCAATCCGCGCTGGACGCCGGCCGCCGCCTTGTCGAGTGCCTCGATGCCCTCCACCCGCATCTTGACCGTATCGCCGTCGCGCTCGGCGGCAACCGCGAGCAGCACCGGCGTGCCGGGCTCCAGCAGGTCGCGGCATTGGGCCAGCGTATCGGAGAATATCACCGCCTCGAACTGTCCGGTCGGGTCGGAGAACATCGCGAAGGCGAACTTGTTGCCGCGCTGCGACTTGCGCTCGCGCGCGGAGATGACGACGCCGGCAAGGCGGCCTTCCGCCGCGCCGCGCTCGGTCAGCGCCTCGATCTCCGCGTAGCTCTTGACGCCGAGCTTGGGCAGGATGCGATCGTACTCGTCGAGCGGATGGCCAGAAAGATAGAAGCCGACCGCATCGAACTCGTGGCTCAAACGCTCCATCGGCGTCCACGCCTGCGCCGGGCGCAGCTTGAGGACGGTGCGCGATGCGCCGGCCGGCGACGTCGTCATCTGGTCGAGCAGGCTGCCCTGCCCGATCGAATGATCGTCCGCGATTTGCCCGGCCTCGCTCAAGAGCTGATCGACGTTGCCGTGAACGAGCGCCCGGCTTTTCTCGAGCGCATCGAGCGCGCCAGCGGCGGCGAGCGTCTCGAGCGCGCGCTTGTTGATCGCCTTGGGGTTGAGCCGCGTGGCGAAATCATCGAGGCTCTTATAGCGGCCTTTCGCCGTGCGCTCCGCAACGATTGTCGAAACCGCCGAAGCGCCGATGTTGCGCAAGGCGGCGAGCGAATAGCGGATGGCGCCGCGCGCGGCCTTTGCACCGTCGGTTAACGGCTCGGTTGCTGGAGGTGCCGGCTCGGCGAGAAAATCGACGTCTGAAGCATTGACGCACGGGGGCTTCACCTCGATGCCGTGGCGGCGCGCCTCGGCTGCGAACTGCGCGAGCTTGTCGGTGTTGCTCATGTCGAGCGTCATGGAGGCGGCGAGGAATTCCTCCGGGTAGTTCGCCTTCATGTAGGCCGTGTGGTAGCTCACGAGCCCGTAGGCTGCGGCGTGGCTCTTGTTGAAGCCGTAGCCCGCAAATTTATTGACCAGCTCGAAGATGTACTTGGCGTCCGACTTCACGACGCCGCGCTCCAGCGCGCCCGCTACGAAGCGCGCCTCGTGCCGCGCCATCTCGGCCTTATCCTTCTTGCCCATCGCGCGGCGAAGCATGTCGGCCTGGCCGGCGGTGTAGCCGCCCATGACCTGCGCGATCTGGATCACCTGCTCCTGGTAGATGATGACGCCATAGGTCTCCTTGAGGATCGGCTCAAGCAGCGCGTTGAGGCAGTCGACCGGCTCCTCGCCGTGCTTGCGATTGATGTAGGTCGGGATGTTGTCCATCGGACCTGGGCGGTAGAGCGCCACCATGGCGATGATGTCTTCCAGGCGGTCGGGGCGCAGCCGCTTGAGGCTTTCGCGCATCCCCGTGCTTTCAAGCTGGAACACACCGACCGTATCGGCCTTCGCCAGCAGCTCATAGGTGCGCCGGTCGTCGAGCGCCACCTCAGCCAGATCTACAGCGATGCCACGTCCGCGTTTGACGAGATCCACGGCCTTCTTGAGCACGGTGAGCGTCTTTAGGCCGAGGAAGTCGAACTTAACGAGCCCCGCCTCCTCGACCATCTTCCAGTTGTACTGGGTGACGGGCGAGTTCGACTTGGGATCGCGCGTGAGCGGCACCAGCTCTTCCAACGGCCTGTCGGCAATGACGATGCCGGCGGCGTGGGTCGAGGCGTGGCGGTAGAGCCCTTCTAGCTTCTGCGCGATCTCTACGAGGCGCGCGACGAGCGGCTCGGCGGCAATCGCTTCCTGCAGCTTAGGCTCGCCCGCAACGGCCTCAGGCAGCGTCACCGGGTTCGCCGGATTGTTCGGCACCAGCTTGCACAGCCGATCGACCTGACCATAGGGCATCTGCAGCACGCGGCCAACGTCGCGCAACACGGCGCGTGCCTGCAGCTTGCCGTGCGTGATGATCTGCGCCACGCGATCGTGGCCGTACTTGTCCTGCACGTAGCGGATCACCTCATCGCGGCGGTCCTGGCAGAAATCGATGTCGAAGTCCGGCATCGACACGCGCTCGGGATTGAGGAAGCGCTCAAACAGCAGCCCGAACCGCAGCGGATCCAAATCGGTGATGGTGAGCGACCAGGCAACGACGGAGCCCGCACCTGATCCACGGCCGGGGCCGACGGGGATGTCGTGCGACTTCGCCCATTTGATGAAGTCGGCAACGATGAGGAAGTAGCCGGGAAATTTCATCCGCGCGATGACGTCGAGCTCGTAGTCGAGGCGCTTGTCGTAATCCTCGGCGGTGAAGCCCTCAGCCGGCGGGTGCGCTGTGAGCCGCTCCTTGAGACCCTGCTCGGCCTGGCGGCGCAGCTCGGCAGCTTCGAGGCGCGACTGCTCGGTCTCGCTGACGGCTTCATCGCCGGCAACGAAGCGCGGCAAGATCGGCTTGCGGCCCTTGGGCCGGAAAGTGCAGCGGCGCGCGATCTCGATGGTGTTGTCGAGGGCTTCCGGCAGATCGGCGAACGCCTCGACCATCGCCTCGGGGCTTTTGAGGTCGTGCTCACGCGTCACGCGGCGGCGGTTGTCCTCCACCACATAGCGGCCTTCCGCGATGCACAGGAGCGCATCGTGCGCTTCGTAATCGTCGGGAGTCGCGAAGTAGGCCTCGTTGGTCGCCACGATCGGGATGGCGTGCGTGTAGGCCAGCTGCAGCAGATGCGGCTCTACATCATGCTCGGTTGCGAGGCCGTGGCGCTGGACCTCGACGTAAAGCCGATCGCCGAAGGCGGCCTTAAGCGCCAGGAGGCGAGCCTCGGCCATCGCCTGTTGACCGTCGCGCAGGGCGCGGTCGATGGGACCATCGGGACCGCCCGTGAGCGCGATGAGCCCGTCAGCATTTGCGCTCAGCATCGCCGCGGTCGTGTGCGCGCGCTCCGTGTCCGGGCACTGGAGATGCGCCCGGCTCACGATCTTCATCATGTTGGCGTATCCGGCCTCGCTCATCGCGAGCAGAGCGATTGGAGCGTGGGTTACCGGGCGCACGATCTGGCCCGCGCGCTCGATGGCGTCGGGCTGGCGCTCGCCGAAATCGACATCGATCGACACGCCGATGATCGGCTGGACACCGGCGGCAGCGATCTTGTCGGAGAACTCCAGCGCGCCGAACAGATTGTTGGTGTCGGTCAACGCCAGTGCCGGATAGCCGTACGCCGCCGCGAGCTTTGCGAGCTTGGAGATCGGCAGCGCGCCTTCGAGCAGGGAATAGGCAGAATGCACCTTGAGGTGCACGAATCTGGCCTGCGCGGGCAGCGTGGAGGTGTCGGCGGCTGGAGGGCGAATCGGAGCTGTCATGCTGCCTATCTAGACCACGCCTGCGGCCCCCCCAAGGGTGATGCCCGGTTGATCCAATGACGATTGAGGCTAGGCCGAATCGAGGAAACCGGCTTCAGCGCACCATCGAGGGTGCGACCTCGACCAGCTGGCCATCCGCCATGCGCAGGACGCGGTCCATGCGGCGCGCGAGGTCGAGATTGTGCGTGGCGATCAAAGCCGCGAGGCCGGTGCCGCGGATGAGCGAGAGCAGCGATTCAAATACGTGCTGCGCGGTGTGCGGATCGAGGTTGCCGGTCGGCTCGTCCGCAAGAATGAGACGCGGCCTATTGGCAAGCGCGCGCGCAATTGCGGTGCGCTGCTGCTCGCCGCCGGAAAGCTCCGCGGGGCGGTGGTCGACGCGCTCGGCGAGCCCGAGTGTGGTCAGCAGGTTGCGCGCATGCAGCGCCGCCCGCTTGCGTCCGCGGCCGTTGATCAGCTGCGGGATCACGACGTTTTCCAAGGCTGAGAACTCGGGCAGCAACTGGTGGAACTGGTAGATGAAGCCCATCTCCACGCGGCGCACGCGCGTACGCTCCTGATCGTTCATGTTCGAGCAGTCGCGGCCGTTGACGTAAACGTGGCCGCCGTCCGGCGTCTCGAGCAAACCTGCGATGTGCAGCAGCGTCGACTTGCCGGCGCCCGACGGGCCGACGAGTGCGACCGCTTCGCCCGGGTGCAACTCGGCTGAGGCACCGGCCAGCACCTCGATGCGGCGCTCGCCCTGGCGAAACGTGCGCACGAGCCGGTCCAGCTTAAGGACGGCAGGCCTCACGGGTTCTTGCAGGGGTCCCAGGTCCTCGGCCAAGAGATTCATGGGATGACCGCTCATGGGATGACCGCTCATTCGTAGCGCAGCGCTTCGACGGGATCGAGCGTCGAGGCGCGCCAGGAGGGATAAAGCGTTGCCAGCACCGAAAGCGCCAGCGCCATGCCGACGATCGAGGCCGTCTCACGCACGTTCATGTCGGCTGGAAGCCGCGTCAGGTAGTAGACGCTCGGGTCGAACAGGGTTGTATCGGTGAGCCAGGCGGTGAGTTCGCGGATCGACTCGATGTTGAGGCAGAACACGATCCCGAGAACGAGACCCGCGAGCGTGCCCGTAATCCCGATCGAAGCACCCGTGATCAGGAAGACGCGCATCATCGCCCCGCGCGTCGCGCCCATGGTGCGCAGAATGGCAACGTCGCGGCCCTTGTCCTTCACCAGCATCATGAGGCCGGAAATGATGTTGAGGGCGGCGACGAGCACGATCAGCGACAGGATGACGAACATCACGTTGCGCTCGACCTCGAGCACGGTGAAGAACGTCTCGTTACGCTGACGCCAATCCGAAACGTTGACCGTCGGACCGGCAGCCGCCTTCACTTCCTTCACGTAGTCGTCTACCCGCCCCGGATCGGCAACAACGATCTCCAGCGCATCGACCTCCGGCCCGCGCGAGAAATAGCGCTGCGCCTCAGTGAGCGGCATGAACACCATGGTGCGGTCGTACTCGGCCATTCCCATCTCGAAGAGCGCGGCGACGACATACGGCTTGGTGCGCGGCGCGGTGCCGAACGGCGTCTGCGCGCCGCGGGCCGAAACGAGCATGATGGTGTCGCCGACGTTCACGCGCAGCGAATTGGCGAGCCTAGTCCCGATCGCGATGCCCGACCCGGCGCCGAATCCGTCGAGCGTGCCGTAGCGGATGTTGTCGGCAACGAGCGGCAGGGAGCGCAAACCCTCTTCCGACACGCCGCGCACGAGCGCACCCGTTGCTTGCACGGGCGAGGAGACCATCACCTGGCCCTCGATCAGCGGCATCGCCGCCTTGATGCCCGGCACGCGGATCACGCGCTTGCCGATTTCGTCGTAGTCGTCGAACGAGCCGCCGATCTTGTTGACGATGATGTGGCCGTTGAGCCCGAGGATCTTTGCGAACAGCTCGTTGCGGAAGCCGTTCATCACCGCCATGACGATGATGAGCGTCGCGACGCCGAGCATGATGCCGGTGAAGGAAAACCCGGCGATGACGGAGATGAAGCCTTCCTTGCGGCGCGCGCGCAGGTAGCGCGTGGCCAGCATCCATTCATAGTGGGAGAAGGGCATCGTGCCACGGCCGGAGACAGCATCCCGGAGCGGCACGGCGGCGGCGGTCATTGCGGCATCCCCCTTGATTCTCCCTCGCCGGGACCAAGCGCTACCCCGGCAATCGGGCCAGATTGTGCATCAAAACGGCCCCACCCGTAGCTGTAGCCTAGTAGGCGCGCCCGATCAGCACATACTCCCGTGCGGGAGCCCCCGTGAAGAGACAAGATCCCTTTGCAGCTTCTTGGTTAAGCGGTGCGTTGCGGATCGTCAGCTTAAGCGCTTTCAGCCGTTCTGCAATTGCGTCAAGGGCGGCCCCTTCCGGTTTCGACCAGGCGATGAGGGCCCAACCCTTGAAGGCGCCCCCTTCGTCTTCCTCGGCCGTCCCGAAATACTCGGCCAACTCATCGAATGTCTTGATGTTGGTGACGATGTTCCCGTCGAGGCGCGCCTTGGCTTCCGAGAACAGCCGCGCCTGGATCTCATCCAGAAGCGCCTGCGCGCCGGCGATGAAGTCCGCGCGCGGCCGCGTGTGCGACACGACCTTGTCGCCGTCGCGCAGCACATCGCGGCGCATATAGGTCACATGCCCCCCGGCGGCGTCGCGCCCGCCGATCTCGACGATCACCGGCGCACCGCGCCGCACCCAGTTCCAGCGCTTCTCCGCCGACTTGATCTTCTTGAGATCGACCAGGACGCGAATCCCGGCTGCCTTCAGCTCCTTCTCGAGCTCGGCACAGTAATCGATCAGCTCCTCGTCCTCGGGCTTGTCGCGCAGCATCGGCACGATCACGATCTGGCGCGGCGCGATCGGCGGGCGGCAGGCGCAGGCCGTCGTCGTCGCCATGGGTCATGATCACGCCGCCGATCAGCCGCGTGGAGACGCCCCAGCTGGTGGTGTGGCAATAGGCCAGCTCGCCCTGCTCGTTCTGGAACCGGATGTTCTGGGCTTCGGCGAAATGGGTGCCGAGATAATGCGAGGTGCCGGCCTGCAGCGCCTTGCCGTCCTGCATCATCGCTTCGATGGAATAGGTGTTGACGGCGCCGGGGAAGCGCTCATTCTCCGGCTTCTCGCCGGCGATCACCGGCATGGCCAGCACGTCCTCGGCGAAGCCGCGATAGACTTCGAGCATCTTCAAGGTCTCGTCCAGCGCTTCGTCGCGGTCGGCATGGGCGGTGTGGCCCTCCTGCCAGAGGAATTCGGTGGTGCGCAGGAACAGGCGCGTGCGCATCTCCCAGCGCACGACATTGGCCCACTGGTTGATCAGCAGCGGCAGGTCGCGATAGCTCTTGATCCAGCGCGGGAACGCATCGCCGATGATGGTCTCGGAGGTCGGGCGCACGATCAGCGGCTCTTCCAGCTTGGCGTCGGGATCGGGCTCCAGCTTGCCGTCGATCGTTCTTCAGCCGGTGATGGGTGACGACCGCCATCTCCTTGGCGAAGCCTTCGACGTGCTCGGCTTCCTTGGCGATGAAGGAGAGCGGGATGAACAGCGGGAAATAGCAGTTCTCGTGGCCGGTCTCCTTGATGCGGCGGTCCAGCTCGGGCTGGATCCGCTCCCACACGCCATAGCCCCAGGGCTTGATCACCATGCAGCCGCGCACCGGGCTGGTCTCGGCCATGTCGGCCGTCGCGCACCACGGCCTGGTACCAGTCCGGAAAATTCTGCTCTCGCGAGATCGTCAGCGCGCGCTTGCTCATCGGGTTAACCCCGATGCTTGCGGGTTTCGCAGGGTGGGCTGAAGCTGGCGGGAATGGCGCATTGGGCCGATCTGCGAAGCGGGGAGCAGCCGGGGGACGCGTCACCACCGCGGCGGATCCGATGCCGGCTCAATTTTTGGGCTGGTAGCCCGGAATGCTTCAGGTGGCAATCCCGAATGGCCGACCGCAGCTTCCCCGTCCCCATCCGAAATCCGCGAGGCGGGCGCGATCGCTCTCCAGGGTCCATTTTCTGCCCTCGGGGCGTAGGCGGAGTTCGTCGATTTGTGCCGATTGCCGAGCATTTGCTGATGAAATTTTTTTTGGCGATGCCGTTGAACCCCCGTGACAGAAGGCCGCGTGTCGGCTACAGGTACTCGCCACGAGGGTGGGTCAAAGCCGCGCAAAGAAGCGGCGGGTCAGCCCGAGTTTAGGGAGAAAGCGGCGCTCGCGGACCACTTCGGTGGTGATAGCAGGTGCCTTGTGTCGAGCGCGTCGCGCAAATTTGCGGCAGCGCTCCACGAAACAACGCAACCGTTACGCGAGAGCAAGGTCTTATGACCTTGCTCTTTCGCGTTTTGGGGCCGCGTTCTCAGAAAAACTGCAGCTTCTCGGGATCGATCAGCTTGTAGACGATCACGATGTAGACGATCCCGAATACAACGCTGGCGAGCACCGTGTTGATCAGGAACGCACGCACGATGTGCGGCTTGAACGGCGCACTCGCGGGCGTGCCCGGCACGACGATGCCCTCGTCGTCCTGAGTATGGACGCCGAAGGGAAGCACGACGAAGAGCGTGATCCACCAGATGAAAATGTAGAGCGCGATGGCGAACAGCGTGTCCATTCGAGCCCTATGCCTGCTCGAGTTCCACGAGCGTTCCGCAGAAGTCCTTGGGATGCAGGAACAGCACCGGTTTTCCGTGCGCGCCGATCTTGGGCGTTCCGTCGCCCAGCACGCGCGCGCCTTGCGCCTTCAGCCGGTCGCGGGCCGCGAGAATGTCGTCCACCTCGTAGCAGACGTGATGGATGCCGCCGTCGGGGCTCTTTTCGAGGAACTTGGCGATCGGCGAAGTAGCGCCCATCGGCTCCAGCAGCTCGATCTTGGTGTTGGGCAGCGTGATGAAGACCACCGTCACGCCGTGCTCCGGCTGCGGCAGCGGCTCGGTAACGGTGGCGCCTAGCGCGTCGCGGTAGATGGCGGTGGCAGCGCTCAGATCCTTCACCGCGATGGCAACATGGTTCAAGCGTCCGATCATCCTTGATCCCTGGTGTCTGCTGTCGGCCGAAACGTCTCAGCGAGTATCGACCACGTTCACGAGAACCTTGCAAATGGGCTTCTTGCCCCAAGCATCGTTCACCGAGGCCCGAACGGAGCGGCGAACCGCCTCCGCCATGGTTTCAGGCGACTTGCGCGACTTCGGCGGGATGCTGCGCAGCGTGCCTTCGATGGCCGAATATATGCGGTCGAGCATCGACGATCCGTCGGCGGTCTCAGTTGGCACCCCTTCCATCGACACGGCAGGCTCGCCGACGAGCTCGCCGCGCCGCGACAGGGCGAACGCCACGAATATGGCGCCTGCGACAGAAAGTTTACGCCGGGCACGGACCGGCCCGTCGGCCTCGGAAACGAGCAGCCGGCCGTCACGGAACAGACGTCCGACCGGCGCGTCGTCGATGAGCCCCGGCTCGGGCGCGAGCCGCACGATCTCACCGTTATGGACGATAAGCACGTTCGGCACACCGCACGTGCGGGCAAGCTCGGCTTGGGCCTTGAGGTGGCGTGCCTCCCCGTGCATCGGCACGGCGATGCGCGGCTTGATCCAGCCGTACATGCGCTTGAGCTCATCGCGCCGGGGATGGCCAGAGACGTGCACCAGCGCTTCGCCGTCGGTCAGCACATCGCAGCCGAGCCGTGCGAGGTTGTTCTGGATGCGCCCTACGGCCTTCTCGTTGCCAGGGATGGTGCGCGAGGAGAATATGACGAGATCGCCCTTGTTGAACGAAATCTCAGGGTGCTCGTTTTCGGCGATGCGGGCCAGCGCGGCGCGCACCTCGCCCTGGCTCCCGGTGCACAACAGCACGACCTCGTTGCGATCGAGATAGCCGTACTGGTCCTGGTCGTGCGCGCTGAAGCTTGCCGGCAAATAGCCGGTCTCGATGGCGACCTGGATGACGCGGTGCAGGGCGCGGCCGGCGACGACGAGCTGCCGGCCGGCTGAACGTGCCGCCTCCCCGACCGCTTTCACGCGCGCAACATTCGACGAGAATGTCGTCACGGCGACACGGTGCCTGGCCTTGGCGATGATATCTGTCAGCGACATCGTCACGTCGCGTTCCGACAGCGAGCTGCCTTCGCGGAAGGCGTTGGTGGAATCGATGACCAGAACATCGATGCCCTCTTCGCCGAGACGCTGCATACGGCCCTCGTCGAGCGGCGTGCCGATCATCGGAGTGGCGTCGAGCTTCCAGTCGCCGGTGTGGAAGACTTTCGCCACCGGCGTCCGGATGACGAGTGCGCTCATCTCGGGGACCGAATGGGCGAGCGACACAAGCTCGATATCGAACGGCCCCACGGAAAAGCGCGAGTCGAGCGCGACGACGTTGACCGGCAGATCGAGGCTGCTTTCGCCAAGCTTGGAGCGCAGCATGCCGGCGGTGAACGGGGTCGCATAGATCGGCGCCCTGAGCCGCGGCCACAGCTCGATCACGGCGCCGATATGGTCCTCGTGCGCGTGCGTGATCACGATGCCGTCGAGGCTCTCGCGGTTTTCCTCGAGAAAGCGCACATCGGGCAGGATCACGTCGATGCCGGGATCGAACTCGCCCTCGGGGAACGTGATGCCGCAGTCGACCATGAGCCAGCGGCGTTCGTCCTCCGGCCCATAGCCGTAGAGGTAGGCGTTCATGCCGATCTCGCCGAGGCCGCCAAGCCCCAGGAACACCAGCTCATCCCTGCTATTGCCGCGGTTCGGGCGGGGCCTGTCTGCGCTCATCGGCCTGTGCCGTCCCTCTCATCTTCGCCTGCGCGAGCCGCCAGCGTGACGTCGCCAAACCTGATGCGCTGCCGGCGTCCGTCGTTGCCGGCGATCAACAGCGCACCATCGGCGTCGAGACCTGCGAACGTTCCCGCGATCTCTCCCGCCGCACCGTGGACATTCAGCGGCTCTCCGAGCGGGCCTGCACGATCGAGCCAAGCGGCCCGCACGCGCTCGAAGCCCACCCCCTCGTCCCACACCTTAAGCCATGTATCGAGGGCCTCCGCCAGGAGCCGCAGCGCCTCGCCGGGTGAAACATCTATGCCGTGCTCACAAAGCGATGTCGCCTGACGCCCGAGGTCGGAGGGAACGGAAGCCAGATTGATGCCGACGCCGATCACGACCGAGAGTTTATCACCTTGGCTCGAGCTCTCGATCAGGATGCCGCCGATCTTTGCGCCTCCGATCAGGATGTCGTTTGGCCACTTGAGGCGCAACGCGGGCAGCCGCGGGGCGGGCTTAGCGGCGCGAATGGCGTCGACCGCCGCCACGCCGGCAACGAGTGCGAGGCCGGCCGCGTGCTGCACGGGGCACGACGGCGAAAACAGCAGCGAGGCGTGCAGGTTTCCCTCGAGCGACGTCCATGCCCGCCCGTCACGTCCCTTCCCCGCAGTCTGGCGGTCAGCCAGCACCCACAAGGGTCCGCGCTCGCCCTTGAGAGCGATCCGCATCGCTTCGGCATTGGTGGAATCGGTCTGGGCTAGATGGGTAAGCGCGTAGCCGGGAGGTAGCTCTCGCGGTTTCATCGTCCGGCCGTAATCGATTGCGCGGCCGCAAGCGCCGCGTCGACCAAGGGCGTGGGCACGATGATGAACAGCAGCACGAACAGTACCGACAGCGTCATGACCAGTCCCGGGCCCCGCTCGACCGGCAGGAACGCCTCGCGCGGTTCGTCGAAGAACATGATCTTGACGATGCGCAGGTAGTAATAGGCCGCAACCACGCTCGCCAGCACGCCGATCACCGCCAGCGCGAACAAGCCCGACTTGATGGCAGCCGCGAACACGTAGAATTTGGCGAGGAAGCCCGCGAGCGGCGGAATTCCGGCCATCGAGAACATCATCACGCCCAGCACGAAGGCCATGGGCAAGTTGGTCTTGGCGAGCCCCGAAAGAGAATCGATCTCCTCCACCAGGCCATGCTCGGTCCGCATCGCGAGAATGCACGCGAAGGTGCCCAGCGTCATGAACAGGTAGATCGCGAGATATACGATGACGGCCTGGGTGCCCGCCTCGCTATCGGCCGCGAGCCCGATCAGCGCGTAACCGATATGCCCGATCGAGGAGTAGGCCATCAGCCGCTTGATGTTCGATTGACCGATGGCGGCGAAGGCGCCAAGCAGCATCGAGGCGATGCTCAAGAACACGAGGATCTGCTGCCACTGTCCGCCGACGCCAGGAAACGCTGCGAGAACGACGCGCATCAACAGCGCCATGGCGGCAATTTTCGGCGCGGCGGCGAAGAACGCGGTCACAGGGGTCGGCGCGCCCTCGTAGACATCGGGCGTCCACATATGGAACGGCACCGCGGCGATCTTGAACGCGATGCCGACCAGGAGGAACACGAGCCCGAGGCTCAAGCCCGCGCGCTCGGCGGCCGACAGCCCCTTGGCAGCGGCGGCGATGGTGGGGAAGTCGATGGCACCGGTAAAACCGTAGATGAGCGAGCAGCCGTATAGCAGCATTCCCGACGACAGCGAGCCCAGCACGAAATACTTGAGGCCTGCTTCGCTGGAGCGAACGCTGTCGCGTTTGATGGCGGCGATCACGTACAGCGCCAGGCTTTGCAGCTCGATGCCGAGGAACAGCGCGATCAGATCCCCGGCCGAGATCATCAGCATCATGCCGAGGAGCGCGAGGAGCAGCAGCACCGCGTATTCAAAGCTCAAGAGCTTGGCGCGCGCGAGGTCGCCGAATGACATGATGAGTACGAGTCCGCCGCCTGCCAGCACAAGGATCTTCATGAAGCGGGCGAAGCCGTCGTCGATAAAGGCGCCGTCAAACAGGGACGCGCGCTGCGAGGGATCGATGGCGACCAGCGCGGCGGCGGCGAAAATCACCAGAACCGCCATCACGCTGGTTGCAAAATCACGCCCCTGCGAAGGACGGCTGAAGGCGCCGAACATCAAAATCGCCATGGCTCCGAGCGCGACGACCAACTCGGGCAGCACCGGCATGTAAGGCGACAACGCTTGCATCAGGCCGGAAACTCCAAGGCTCAGGGCGCGTGCGCGGCAGGAGCCGCGGATGCAGGACTGGGGGCGGGACGTACGGAGGCCTCGTAGGCCGCAACGAGCTTCTTAACCGACACCGCGGTGACGTCGAGAACAGGCGCGGGATACAGGCCGAGGAAGATCGTCAGCACCACGAGCGGCGACAGGATCCCGATCTCGCGGTAGCTCAGATCCTGAATGGATTTCAGTGCCGGCTTCACCAGCTCGCCGAAGATCACGCGCCGATAGAGATAGAGCGCGTAGGAGGCCGACAGGATCACGCCCGTCGTCGCGATGAAGGCGACGAGCGTATTGACCTTGAACGCCGCCAGCAGCGTCAGGAACTCGCCGATGAAACCGCTGGTGCCGGGCAGGCCGACGTTGCCCATCGTGAACACCATGAAGAACGCGGCGTAAAGCGGCATGCGATTGACGAGGCCGCCGAAGGCCGCGATCTCGCGCGTGTGCATGCGGTCATAAATAACGCCGACGCACAGAAAGAGCCCGGCCGAGATGATCCCGTGCGAGACCATCTGAAACACGGCGCCTTCAATGCCCTGGGTGGAGAACGTGAAGATGCCGAGCGTCACGAAGCCCATGTGCGCCACCGAGGAGTAGGCGATGAGCTTCTTCATGTCGGTCTGCGCCAGCGCAACGAGCGAGGTGTAGACGATGGCGACGACGGACAGGAAGAACATGAACCCCGCGAGCTGCTGGCTCGCTATGGGGAACATCGGCACCGAGAAACGCAGGAAACCATAGCCGCCCATCTTGAGAAGGATCGCGGCCAGGATGACGGAACCTGCGGTCGGCGCCTCGACGTGCGCGTCCGGCAACCACGTGTGCACCGGCCACATCGGCAGCTTCACCGCGAAGGAGGCGAAAAAGGCAAACCAGAGCCACCACTGCATATCCGCCGGGAACTTGGCGGTCATGAGCGTCGGGATATCGGTCGTGCCCGCGTGCCAGTACATCGCCATGACGGCGAGCAGCATCAGCACCGAACCGAGCAGCGTGTAGAGGAAGAACTTGAAGGTGGCGTAGACGCGGTTCGCGCCGCCCCAGATGCCGATGATGAGAAACATCGGGATGAGGCCGCCCTCGAAGAAGACGTAGAACAGCACGAGATCTAGCGCGCAGAAAACGCCGATCATCAGCGTCTCGAGCACCAGGAACGCGATCATGTATTCCTTGACGCGATCCTCGATCACCACCCAGCTCGACAGCACGCACAGAGGCATCAGGAATGTCGTCAGGATCACGAACAGCACCGAGATGCCGTCGACTCCCAGCTTGAACTTGAACAGATCGAGCCAGCTGCGCTGCTCGACGAACTGGAAGCTCGCGGTCGATGAGTCGAAGTTGAACCAGACGATCAGCGACACGAGGAACGTGACAGTGGTGGTCCACAGCGCGACCCAGCGCGCGTTGTCCTTGGCCTCGGCGTTGAGGCAGCCGATGATCACGGCGCCGACGAGCGGCAGGAACATGACGATTGAAAGCAGCGGGGCGGATGAGACGTCCATCTAGCGCACTCCGCCGAGGAATATGAAGTAGGTCATGAGCAATGCGAGCCCGACCAGCATCGCGAAGGCGTAGTGATAGATGTAGCCGGTCTGCAGCCGCACGGCGCGGCCGGTGATGCGATAGACGCCGGCTGCCGTCCCGTCGATCAGCCCGTTGATGATGCCGATGTCTCCCAGCTTCCACAGCGCGTTGCCGAGCCAGAAGGTAGGCCGCACGAAGATGCGGTCGTAGAGCTCGTCGAAGTACCACTTGTTCAAGAGGAAGACGTAGAGCGGATAGAAGATGCGCGCGGTCAGTGCCGGCAGCGAGGGGACGAGCACGTAGTAAAGGAATGCAACCAGCGTGCCCACGGCCATCGCCGCGAACGCCGACCATTCGACCCAAACGGGAAGCTCAGCCTCGGCGCCGTGAAGCTCGCCGTGCGGCGTCGGCACAACGGCTGTCCCCCAGAAGGCGTTGGCGCCGTCGCCGATGAAGCTGTTCAGCCCGAGGATGCCCGCAAAAACCGCGCCAAACGCGAGGATCATGAGCGGCACCGTCATGATCGGCGGACTCTCGTGCGCGTGCTCATAGTCGTGCTCGCTCATGCGCGGGGTGCCGTGGAATGCGAGCAGGATGAGCCGCCAGGAGTAGAAGGCTGTCAGCACTGCGGCGATGATCAGCAGCCAGAAGACATAGTGGCTCTGCGGGCCAGCGGCATAGGCGGCCTCGATGATCGCGTCCTTGGAATAAAAGCCGGAGAAGCCGCCGATGCCGGGAATGCCGAAGCCGGTCAGCGCCAGCGTGCCGATAATCATCGCGACCCAGGTGATGCGCATCTTCGGCGCCAGGCCGCCCATTTTGCGCAAGTCCTGCTCGTGGTGCAGGCCATGAATCACCGCGCCCGCGCACAAGAACAGCAGCGCCTTGAAGAAGGCGTGCGTGAAGAGATGGAAGATGCCCATCGAGAACGCGCTGACGCCGCAGGCCGCGAACATGTAGCCGAGCTGCGAGCAGGTCGAGTAGGCGATCACGCGCTTGATGTCGTTCTGCACGAGGCCAATGGTGGCCGCGAAGAACGCCGTGAACGAGCCGACCAGCGCGACGAATGCGAGTGCCGTGGGCGCCAGCACGAACAGCGGCGACATGCGCGCGACCATGAAGACGCCGGCGGTCACCATGGTGGCGGCATGGATGAGGGCCGACACGGGCGTCGGGCCTTCCATGGCGTCGGGAAGCCAGGTGTGCAGCAGGAACTGCGCCGACTTGCCCATCGCGCCCATGAACAGCAGCAGGGAGAGCGTGGTCAGGATGTCGACCTGGTAGCCGAGGAAGAGGAACGTCTGCCCGGCAACGCCCGGTGCGGCGTCGAATATCTGCTGCAGGTTGACGGTGCGGAACACGGCAAAGATGCCGAAGATGCCGAGCGCAAATCCGAAATCGCCGACGCGATTGACGACGAAGGCCTTGATCGCGGCCGCGTTGGCCTCGGGCTTCTGATACCAGAACCCGATCAGCAGGTAGGAGAAGAGGCCGACACCCTCCCAGCCGAAGAACATCTGCACGAGGTTGTCGGACGACACCAGCATCAGCATCGCGAAGGTGAAGCCGGAGAGGTAGGCAAAGAAGCGCTGGCGCGAGGGGTCCTCGTGCATGTAGCCGATGGAATAGACGTGTACGAGCGCGGAGACCGTCGTCACCACGACGAACATAACCGCCGTCAGCGTGTCGATGCGGAACGCCCACGCGATATCGAGCTCGCCCGAGGTGATCCAGCGCTCGATTGCGACATGCGCGGTTTCATGGCCGTAACCGACGCGCCAGAACACCACCCATGACAGGGCGCAGGACACGAGCAGCAATGCGGTGGTGACAAGCTCGCTCGGGCGCGGGCCGAGATAGCGGCCGAACAGTCCTGCGATCAGGCCGCCGAGCGCGGGGAGAAACACGATGGCTGAGTAGATCATGGTCGTCCCTCAGCCCTTCATCATGTTGATGTCTTCGACCGCAATCGAGCCGCGGTTGCGGAAGTAGACGACGACGATCGCAAGACCGATCGCCGCTTCGGCGGCAGCCACCGTCAGATTGAACAGCGTGAAAATCTGCCCGACGATGTCGCCGCGAAAATAGGAAAACGCCACGAAGTTGATGTTGACCGCGAGCAGCATCAGCTCGATCGACATCAGGATGACGATGACGTTCTTGCGGTTGAGGAAGATGCCGAGCATGCCAAGCGTGAACAGACACGCCGCGACCGTGAGATAATGCCCGATGCCGATGCTCATGCGCTTCTCCCCTAGCCCGAGCCGTCGCCGGGGAAAATCGCTTCACCGGGCGCGACCTTGACGATCGCGAGACCGGTCTTGGGCGTACGCGCGACTTGCTTGGCGATCGACTGGCGGCGCACGCCCGGCTTGTGTTGCAGCGTCAGCACGATGGCGCCGATCATCGCGACGAGCAAAATGAGCCCGGCGACCTCGAAGTAATAGGCGTAGCGCGTGTAGAGGACGAGGCCGAGCGCCAGCGTATTGGAATGATCGGCGGCCTGCGCGGCGAGCGCGCCGTGTTGTGCGCTTTCACCAAGGCCAAAGCCGCGTCCGGCCAGCAGCAGGAAGAGCTCCGCCAGCACCACGCCGCCGACGATGAGCCCGACCGGCGCATTCTTGATGAAGCCGGCTTTGAGCTCCGCGAAATCGACGTCGAGCATCATGACGACGAACAAGAACAGCACCGCGACGGCGCCGACGTAGACGATGATCAAGATCATCGCCAGGAACTCCGCACCGAGCAGAATGAAAAGGCCGGCGGCATTGAAGAAGGCAAGGATCAGATACAGCACGGCGTGCACGGGATTGCGTGCGACGATCACCATGGCCCCCGCGATCACCGAGAGGATGGCAAACAGATAGAAGAACCCCGCCGTCAGAGCCATCGCGTAAACCTAGCGCCCTCTCTCTCGCTCCCGGCGCACTCATTTGCGCTTCGCACCGGAGCGTTCCTGTCCGCATTTTGGCGCAAGGTTGAGTACCCCATGTCCCGCGACAATCCAAGCGCCGAGCCGCCGCATCGCGCGCAGTTGCGTTCAGCTGCAGCCCCGGCGCCCAATCAGCGGTAGGGGGCGTCGAGAGCGAGATTCCTTGCGATTTCCCGTTCCCACCTGTCGCCGTTATCGAGCAGCTTCTCCTTGTTGTAGAGGAGCTCCTCGCGTGTCTCGGTCGCGAACTCGAAGTTCGGTCCCTCGACGATCGCATCGACCGGGCATGCCTCCTGGCACAAGCCGCAGTAAATGCATTTCACCATGTCGATGTCGTAGCGCGTGGTGCGGCGCGTACCGTCGTTGCGCCGCGGACCGGCCTCGATGGTGATGGCCTGCGCGGGGCAGATCGCCTCGCACAGCTTACACGCGATGCACCGCTCCTCGCCGTTGGGATAGCGCCTAAGCGCGTGCTCGCCGCGAAAGCGCGGCGACAGCGGCCCGCGTTCGTAGGGGTAGTCCAGCGTCTTCTTGCGCGAGAAGAAGTAGCGCATGGCGAGCGCAAAGGCCGAGACGAACTCCCAAAGGAAGAGGGATCCAAAGGACCGTGCAACTCTCATGTGCGCGCCTCTTCCGCCATCATTGGTGTGCCAGCGCTCATGGGGGCCCCTGCTGCATCACGAGGGGCCCATACTGCAGCCACCCGGCGACGATCACGACCATCGCCAATGACAGGGGCAGAAACACCTTCCATCCAAGCCGCATGAGCTGGTCGTAGCGGTAGCGCGGCACGATCGCCTTCACCATGGCGAACATGAAGAAGACAGCCACGCATTTTGCTGCGAACCAAAACACGCCCGGCACCCAGGTCAGCGGCGCAATCGCGACCGGCGGCAGCCAACCGCCCAGAAACAGGATCGTCGTCAGCGCGCACATGGTGACGATCGCCACGTACTCGCCGAGCATGAACAGCAGATACGGCGTGGCGGAATATTCAACCATGAAGCCGGCGACCAGTTCCGATTCCGCCTCGACCAGGTCGAACGGCGGCCGGTTGGTCTCGGCCAGCGCCGAGACAAAAAATATGACGAACATCGGCAGCAGCGGCAGCCAGTACCAGTCGAGCACGGAGTTGGGCAGCCCGCGCTCGGTGCCAAGGCCGGTCGTCTGCGCATTGACGATGTCAGTGAGGTTGAGCGATCCCGCGCACAGAATGACCGTGATGATCACGAAGCCGATCGAGACCTCGTAGGAGACCATCTGCGCCGCCGAGCGCAGCGAGCCCATGAACGGGTATTTCGAGTTGGACGCCCAGCCACCCATGATGATGCCGTAGACGGCGAGCGAGGACAGCGCCAAAAGATAGAGCACACCGACGTTGAGATCGGAGATCACCCAGCGGCCGAGCGTGCTTTGATTGACCGGGATCACCGCCCAGGCGGCAAGCGCGAAGGTGGCGGTCGCGATCGGTGCCAGCAGGAACACGCCCTTGTTTGCCCCGGCCGGGATGATCGGCTCCTTGAACACGAACTTCAAAAGATCGGCGAACGATTGAAATAGACCGAAAGGCCCGACGACGTTGGGTCCGCGCCGCAACTGCACCGCCGCCCAAACCTTGCGGTCCATCAAGAGCAGGAACGCGATGATGACGAGCAGCACGACGAGCGTGAACAAGCTCCAGCCGACCATGGCGGCGAGCCAGAGACCATAGTCCAACCAAGTCTGGGGCGTGCTTGTCGTCATGGGGTCACTCTGCCGCCTTGAGGCGCGGCGACCCGCCCATGCTCTTCTTCAGCGCGCTCATCTCGGCCATCACGGCAGACGCGCGTGCAATCGGGTTGGTCAGATAGAAGTCCCAAACCGCAGCGGTGAACGGCTCTTTGCCGAGCGCAGACGTTTTTCTCAAAAGCGCGTCCACGCCCGCGGTCCCGGCCGCTTCAACCGCATCAAGCCGCGCCAGCTGCGGCGCGACCGTATACATAGCGGCGCGCAGCGCAGCGAGCGTGTCATAGGGAAGCGTATGTCCGACCTCGGCCGACAGGGCTCGAATGATCGCCCAGTCCTCCTTGGCCTCGCCCGGCGGAAACACGGCGCGCTCCGCCATCTGCGCGCGGCCTTCGGTGTTGACGTAGGTCGCGCTTTTCTCTGTGTAGGCGGCAGCGGGGAAGATCACGTCGGCACGGTGCGCGCCCCGGTCGCCATGGCTACCCTGATAGACGATGAAGGCCGTTGCCGATGCCGGCACCTCGATCTCGTCGGCGCCCAGCAGATACAGAACGTCAAGCTGACCTTTGCCCGCGCTAGCGACAATCTCGGCGGCGTTGAGCCCATCCTTGCCGGGCACGAAACCGAGATCCAGCCCCGCAACGCGCGAAGCCGCGGTGTGCAAAACATTGAACGCGTTCCACTCGCCTTCCTTGCCGTCCATCGCGGTGTGTGCAATGCGCGCGGCAAGACCCAGCACGGCGGCGCCATCGGCACGCGCAGCTGCGCCGGCGCCCACGATGACGAGCGGGCGCTTTGCATCCTTGAGCACGCCCGCAAAGGAATGCCGGCCCTCAGCGACGTCGGTGAGGGTTTGCGGACCCGCGCCCAGGTACTCGTAGGGATAGGTCAACGCCACCTGCTCGCCGATCAGCCCGACCTTCAGGCCGCCCTGGCGCCAGCGCGTTTGGATGCGCCCACTGAGCACGGCCGCCTCAATGCGCGGATTGGTGCCTATGAGCAAAATCGCGTCAGCTTCGTCGATGCCGGCGACCCGGCTGTTGAACAGGTAGCTCGCGCGGCCGAGCGCAGGATCGAGCTTGGCGCCATCCTGCCGGCAGTCGATGCTCTTGGCGCCGAGGCGATCCATGAGATCCTTCAGCGCGAACATATCCTCGGCGCCCGCGAGATCGCCGGCAATGGCGCCGATCCGGGCCGGATCGGCCGCCTTGAGCTTCTCCGCGACGGCCGCCAGCGCCTCCTTCCAGCTTGCCGGACGCAGCTTGCCATCGCGGCGCACATACGGCTGGTCGAGACGCTGCACGCGCAGGCCGTCGCAGGCAAAGCGCGTCTTGTCGGAAATCCATTCCTCGTTCACGTCGTCGTTGATGCGCGGGAGCACGCGCATAACCTCGCGCCCGCGCGTATCGACGCGGATCGCGGACCCGAGCGCATCCATCACGTCGATCGATTCAGTTTTTTCAAGCTCCCAAGGCCGGGCGATGTAGGACCACGGCCGGTGGGTGAGCGCGCCCACCGGGCACAGATCGTTCACATTGGCCGACAGCTCAGACAGGATCCCGTGATCGAGGTAGGTCGTGATCTCCATGTCCTCGCCGCGCCCGATGGCGCCGAGCTCTTCCACACCCGCGACCTCGGTCATGAAGCGGATGCAGCGCGTGCAGTGGATGCAGCGGTTCATGAAGGTCTTGATCAGCGGGCCGATGTACTTCTCCTCGACCGCGCGCTTGTTCTCGATGAAGCGCGAGCCGCCCGTGCCGTAGGCCATCGCCTGATCCTGCAGATCGCACTCCCCGCCCTGGTCGCAGATCGGGCAATCCAGCGGATGATTGATCAGCAGGAATTCCATCACGCCTTCGCGTGCGGCTTTCACGAGCGGACTGTTGGTGCGCACCTGGCGGGGCGAGCCGTCCTTGTTGGGCGGCAGGTCGGTGACACCCATCGCGCACGATGCGGTCGGCTTGGCGATGCCGACGACCTCAACGAGGCACATGCGGCAGTTGCCCGCGATCGACAGGCGCTCGTGATAGCAAAAGCGCGGTATCTCGGCGCCAGCCTGCTCGCACGCCTGCAGCAGCGTGGTGCCGGGCTCCACCTCGATCAGCTTGCCGTCGATGATGATTGGCTTTCCCATCTCACCCACTCGATCACGGTCTCAGCGCGTTACGATCGCCAGCAGCGTGAGGCCGCCGATGAAAACAATGAGCGACAGCCAGCCTTTGATGTGCGGCGACAGCGGCACTCCCGAAAAGCGGTTCGCGAACCACACGCCCCCGCCGTAGCCGACGATCACGCCGATGACCGCGCCAAACCATCCCAGCAGCCAATAGCCGATGAGCCCGACCGCGGCGGCGCCCACCAGCGCCGGCGTCGTCATGGAAGCAATTATCAGCGCGAGGAAATCCACGGGCGGGCCCTTTCAAGGCTTGCATCAACTACTCCGCGGCCTCTCGCACGGCCGCCTGACGGGCATCTATGCGCTCCTCGATGACGTGCCGGAAGTGGCGAATGAGACCCTGCACAGGCCAGGCCGCAGCGTCTCCCAGCGCGCAGATGGTATGTCCTTCGACCTGCCGCGTCACGTTGAGCAGCAGCTCGATCTCGCGCTTCTCGGCCTCGCCGCGCTCCATGCGCTCGAGCACGCGCCACATCCAGCCGGTTCCCTCGCGGCAGGGCGTGCACTGGCCGCAGCTCTCGTGCTTGTAGAAATAGGCAATCCGCGCGATCGCCTTGATGACGTCCGTCGACTTGTCCATCACGATCACCGCGCCGGTGCCGAGCCCGGATTTGAGCTTGGCCAGCGCGTCGAAATCCATGGTGACGTTCTCGCACTGGTCGGCGGGAAGCAGCGGCATCGAGGAGCCGCCCGGAATGATCGCAAGCAGGTTGTCCCAGCCGCCCCGCACACCGCCGGCATGATGCTCGATGAGCTCCTTCAAGGGGATGCCCATCTCCTCCTCGACCACGCAGGGACGGTTCACGTGACCCGAAATCTGGAACAGCTTGGTGCCGGTGTTGTTGGGCAACCCCAGCGATGCAAACCATGCCCCGCCCCGGCGCAGGATGTCGGGCACCACAGCGATGCTCTCGACGTTGTTGACGGTCGTGGGCGCACCGTAGAGGCCGACGTTGGCCGGAAACGGCGGCTTAAGGCGAGGCATGCCCTTCTTGCCTTCCAGGCTTTCCAGCAGCGCGGTTTCCTCGCCGCAGATGTAGGCGCCGGCGCCGTGGTGAACGATGACGTCGAAGTCCCAGCCGCTGGAATTGTCCTTGCCGATCAGCTTGGCAGCATAGGCCTCGTCGACCGCGGTCTGCAGGCGCTCGCGCTCACGAATGAACTCCCCGCGCACGTAGATGTAGGTCGTATGCGCGCGCATCGCGTAGCCGGCGAGCAGGCACCCTTCGATCAGCAGATGCGGATCGTGCCGCATGATCTCGCGGTCCTTGCAGGAACCGGGCTCGCTCTCATCGGCGTTGATGACGAGGTAGGAGGGGCGCGTGTCGTTCTTGGGCATAAACGACCACTTGAGGCCCGTTGGAAATCCGGCGCCGCCGCGGCCGCGCAGGCCCGACGATTTCACCTCGTTGATGATCCAGTCGTGCCCCTTGTCGATCAGCGACTTGGTGTTGCTCCACGCGCCGCGCGAGCGCGCCCCGGCAAGGCGCCAGTCGCCGGTGCCGTAGAGGTTGAGAAAGATGCGATCCTTGTCCTCGAGCATGCGCCTTTGGCCTTTCGCGGTCCTCAGACCCTCGCATCCTTTTTGCCCACGCTCTGCAGCGTCGTGGCACCGCCCTGCGGGCTCGACGCCTGGCGCCCGGTCTGCGAGCCGGGCTTGGGCCGTCCGCCTTCCTTCAGCGCGTACAGCAGCTTCTGGAACAGCTCAGGATCGAGATCTTCGTATGTGTCTTTGCCGATCTGCACGACCGGCGCATTCGAGCAGCAGCCGAGGCATTCGACCTCTTCCCACGAGAAGCGCCCATCGCGCGAAAGCTCGTGGGGGTGTTCCGCGATCTGCTCCTTGCAGATCGAGATCAAAGCCTCCGAGCCGCGCAGCATGCAGGGCGTCGTCCCGCATACCCATAAATGGGCCGTCGACCCCACCGGGGCAAGCTGGAACATCGTGTAAAACGTCGCGATTTCGAGCACGCGGATGTAGGCCATGCCGAGCATGTTGGCGATCGACCGGATAGCAGGCTCTGTCACCCAGCCTTCCTGCTCCTGGGCGCGCCACAGCAGCGCCAGAACGGCGGACGCCTGCTTGCCCGGCGGATACTTGTCCATCTCGCGCTTCGCCCACGCGAGGTTCTCCGGCGTGAAGGCAAAGCTCAGCGGCTGCTCGGGATTTAGGCGGCGGACGGCCAAGAGTGGCACCTCGTGGAGGCGAAGCTAGAAAACAGCAGGGCGAACGGCCAGCGCCAGCACCCCAGTTTCGCTGATTTTACCGCAGCGCACAATCACCGTTCCACTACGTCCATCTCAGGGGCAAGGCAAGGTCTTGACACCCCAAAGCAGCGCGATTGTGCACGGTCCGGACCTTTCAGGCGAAGAGCCAGCCAACCAGCAGGGCGCACGTCGCGAGCGGTGCCAGCAGCAGCGCACTCTGGGCGCCCACGCGAAGAAAGCCACTCCAGAACAGCGCAAGCGCCAGTCCGAAAAGGACAATCACAAAGCCGCCGCTTGCCGCGCCTCGGGCCACGGCAAAGGCGATACCGACCAAGAGGCACATCATGCCAAGCGCGATCGGGATCGCGGGCCGCTGCGCCTGCAGCGCGCCCATGGGCCACCCGGTGAGTTCGGCAAGCTCGCGGTAGGTCGCGAGCGACAGGCCCCATCCCAGCGCACCCACCGCCAACAGAAACAAATGATCGACCACGGGGTGGCTGGCCATGGGCAGGGACCCTAGCGGTCGATTTCGCCGAACACGATGTCAATGGAGCCGAGGATCGCCGAGACGTCGGCGAGCATGTGCTTCTTGGTCAGGAAGTCCATCGCCTGCAGGTGCGGGAAGCCCGGCGCGCGGATCTTGCAGCGGTAGGGCTTGTTGGAGCCGTCGGCGACGAGATAGACGCCGAACTCGCCCTTCGGCGCCTCGACCGCCGCATAAACCTCGCCCGCGGGAACGTGGAAGCCTTCGGTGTAGAGCTTGAAGTGGTGGATCAGCGCCTCCATCGAGCGCTTCATGTCAGAGCGCCTTGGCGGCACGACCTTGCGATCGTCGGCGACGACAGGCCCCGCCCCTTCCGCCGAGCGCAATTTGGCGCAGCACTGCATCATGATGCGCACCGACTGGCGCATCTCCTCCATGCGCACGAGATAGCGGTCGTAGCAGTCGCCGTTCTTGCCGATGGGAATATCGAAATCGAGCTCCGAGTAGCACTCGTAGGGCTGCGCCTTGCGCAAATCCCAGGCCGCGCCCGACCCGCGCACCATGACGCCCGAGAAGCCCCACGCGAAGCAATCCTTGAGTTCCACGACGCCGATGTCGACGTTGCGCTGCTTGAAGATGCGGTTGCCGGTCAAGAGGCTTTCGATGTCGTCGAGCACCTTGGGGTGGTACTCGCAGAACGCGAAGATATCGTCGATGAGTTGCGGCGGCAGATCCTGGTGCACGCCGCCCATGCGGAAATACTTGGCGTGCATGCGGCTGCCCGAGGCGCGCTCGTAGAAGACCATCAGCTTCTCGCGCTCTTCAAAGCCCCACAGCGGCGGGGTAAGCGCGCCGACGTCCATGGCCTGCGTGGTGACGTTCAAAAGGTGCGAAAGCAGCCGGCCGATCTCGCTGAAGAGCACGCGTATCAACTGCGCGCGCTTTGGCACCTCCAGTTCCAGCAGCTTCTCGGCCGCAAGGCAGAACGCGTGCTCCTGGTTCATCGGCGCGACGTAATCGAGCCGGTCGAAATAGCCGATCGCCTGCAGGTAGGTCTTGTGCTCGATCAGCTTCTCGGTGCCGCGGTGAAGCAGGCCGATGTGGGGATCAACGCGCTCCACGACCTCGCCGTCGAGCTCGAGCACCAGGCGCAGCACGCCGTGCGCGGCCGGATGCTGCGGGCCAAAATTAATATTGAACTGGCGGATGTCGGTCTCGCCCATCAGCGTTGCCCTTCCATCAGTGCGATGGGCTCCACGCGAGCCGCCTTGGCCTTCTCGTTGACGCGCGCGACGAAGCGCGCCCAGGGCACGATCATGCGCTCATGCCGCCCCTCGCCGATCACTTCGACGCCGTCGTGCGCCTTGACATGGAACGTGGCGCGCCGGCCGGTGACACCCGTGCACTCGGCTTCGACCGTCACCGTCTGTCCCGGCACGGTCGCGGCGGCGTGCGAGACGTCGATATGGATGCCGAGACTGCCCTCGCCCTTGTCCAGGTGCGGCTCCAGCACCTTGAGGCACGTCCACTCCATCAGGCCCACCATGAAGCCCGTGGCGAACACCGCCGGCATTTCTTTGAACTCGGGCGCCTCGGCATAGAGATGAGGCACCGTCTTCTCCGCGGGGACGCGATACGAGAAGGTCGCCGAAGCGCCGGGCTTGAGAGTGTCCTTCATCGCGTCACGCCTTGCCCGAACCTGCCTTCTCGTCGCCCGGGAGCACGTACTGCGTGCCCTCCCAGGGAGACTCGAAGTCGAAGGACCGGAATTCCTGCGTGAGCTCGACCGGCTCGTAGACGACGCGCTTCTGCTCGTCGTCGTAGCGCACCTCGACATAGCCGGTGAGCGGGAAATCCTTGCGCAAGGGATGCCCCTGAAAACCGTAGTCGGTGAGCAGGCGGCGCAAGTCGGGATGGTTGGAAAACAGGATGCCATACATGTCGTAGGCTTCGCGCTCGAACCAGTTGGCGGCTGGAAAAACCTCGATGACGCTGGCAACTGGATTTTGCTCGTCGGTCTTGAGCTTCACGCGGATGCGCTGATTGAGCCTCGGCGAAAGCAGATGATAGACGACGTCGAAGCGCTCTTCGCGAGCGGGCCAGTCGACGCCACAGATGTCGATCAACACCTCGAACCGGCAGCGCGCGTCATCGCGCAGAAATGCGAGCACCGGCGCAATCGTGTCGCGGGCCACATCTATCGTCAGCTCGCCATGCGTGATGTTGCGCGCGAGAACGGCAGCGCCGAGGTGTTCGGCCACGTGGTCGCCAAGCTCGTCGAGTTTCGGGTCCGCGAGTTTGGCGCCCATGTGCAGCTTTCACTTGTCCGTAAAGCGGAGTTGGTGACGTCTATTTCTCGATCGTACCTATCTCTCGATCGTGCCGGTGCGCCGGATCTTGCGTTGCAGCAGCAGCACGCCATACACCAGCGCCTCCGCCGTCGGCGGGCATCCCGGCACATAGACGTCAACCGGCACGATGCGATCGCAGCCGCGCACCACGGCATAGGAGTAGTGGTAGTAGCCGCCGCCGTTGGCGCACGAGCCCATCGAGATCACGTAGCGCGGCTCGGGCATCTGATCGTAGACCTTGCGCAGCGCCGGCGCCATTTTGTTGGTCAGCGTGCCGGCGACGATCATCACGTCCGACTGGCGCGGAGACGCGCGCGGTGCAAAACCAAACCGCTCCAGGTCGTAGCGCGGCATCGAGGCCTGCATCATCTCGACGGCACAGCACGCGAGCCCGAACGTCATCCACATGAGCGAGCCGGTGCGCGCCCAGTTGATGAGATCGTCGGTCGTCGTGACGAGGAAGCCCTTGTCGGCGAGCTTGTTGGATATCTGGGTAAAGCCTTCCTCGCCGGGCTTCACGAGGACGCCGGTCTCAGGCTCGGGGCGCGTGATCAATCCCATTCCAGAGCCCCCTTGCGCCATTCGTAGATGAAGCCGACCGTCAGAACGCCGAGGAAGATCATCATCGCCCAGAAGCCGAAAACGCCCACGCCCTTGAAGGCGACCGCCCAGGGAAAGAGGAACGCCACCTCGAGGTCGAAGATGATGAAAAGGATCGCCACCAGATAGAAGCGCACGTCGAATTTCATGCGCGCGTCATCGAAAGCGTTGAAGCCGCACTCGTAGGCCGACACTTTCTCTGGGTCGGGATTGCGCACGGCGATCAGGAAGGACGCCGAGGTCAGCGCGACCGCAATAAAAAGCGAAACCGCAATGAAGACCGCGATCGGCAGGTAGGCGAGAAACAGCTGGTCCATGACGGCCTCGACGAGCGCGTCGCTGTTGCGGCGCAGCACGATGGTGTTAACCCAGCCCGGGCAGGCGTGCAACGGGCGCGAGGAAGTCAGGGTCTGGCTTATATCGACACAGCCCCGCCGGATTGCTCCGGCAGGGCTCTCAATGCCGATGACTAGGAGAGCAGCACGCTTGTGCGCACCGCCCGAGTTGCGGCTTAGGACGCGCATTCCCGATAGCGGCGCCACCAGTAGCGGCTGCCGGTCTCAACGGCGCGCTCGTGCAGATATTCGCAGTCGCCACCGCCGTAGTAGTCATCGTAGTAGGGGTAGCCGCCGATGACGATGCCGACCCCACCACGCCGGTGATGATGTCCGTGTCCGTGCGGACGCGGACCGTTTCCGTTCCATCCGTAGACCTTGGACCCACCGCCTCGCGGACCAGAGCTGTGCGCTCCTGGCGAGGCGTGAACACCGCCGCCGCCGCCAAATCCACCGGCGCCACCGTGGCCGCCGCCCATGCCGCCGCCGCCACCGCCGCCGCCTCCACCGCCGACACCTTGGGCGGGTGCGCCGCCGCCTTGCGCGGCAAACGAAGCGGGCGCTGCTGCGAGTGCAGCTGCAAACGCCGCCGCTACGAGATACGTCTTGATCACTTGCGCCTCCATTGCGTTGGCCCCCGACGAGCCATTGTTAACCCAACTCGCGACGGCGAATATGGTTGCTACGGAGTTTCTGCTTCGGCACCACGCGTAGAGTTTGTGCGTCGCAAATTGCAGCGACTTCTCATCGTGGAATGTCATATGGCATGTCGGCAACCGCGGCGGCTTTCGCAACAAACGGAACGCGGCGACACTACTCCGCGTTGAGTTCGCCGCTAAGCTCCGAATTGAGGCCGCGAAACCGCAGTGCACGCTGACCCTTCGGCAGCAATCTTCACCGTCGAGCTGATCCTGCTGCTGTTCGTCGGGCGCATGCTCGGCGAAGTCATGAGCCGGATCGGCCAGCCGGCGATCTTCGGCCAGCTCCTCGCCGGGGTCGTTCTCGGCCCTTCGGTCTTCGGCGCCCTCTTCCCCGACCTGTGGCATCTGATCTTCCCCGGCACACCGACGATCAAGAACATGATCGACGCGGTATCGCAGATCGGCATCCTCCTGCTGCTGCTCCTGACGGGAATGGAGACGAACCTGGCATTGGTCAATCGCAAGCGGCGCGCGGTGATATCGACCTCGCTGCTTGGTATCGCCGTGCCGTTCGCCTGCGGCGTGGCGCTTATCTACGCGTTGCCGGCCGGCATGCTTCCGCACGAAAACGCGCGCCTCATAACCGGGTTGTTCCTCGGAACGGCACTCGCCGTGTCCTCGATCAAGATCGTCGCCATCGTCTTGATCGAGGTCGGCGCCATCCGGCGCGATGTGGGCCAGCTGATCTTGGCCACTGCGATCCTCGACGACACGCTCGCGTGGGTAATCGTTGCGATCATCGCCGGCATAGCGGCGCAAGGTGCGGTCGACCTCTGGCACGTCGGCATGAGCCTCGCCGGCGTGGTTGCCTTCATCGCGATCAGCCTCACGCTCGGACGCCGCATCGTCGCCCGCGTCATCCGCTGGTCCAACGACAACCTGACGATCGAAGTGCCCGTCGTCACCGCCATCCTGCTGGTGATGCTGATCATGGCGCTCATCACCGACTTGATCGGAGTGCACACCGCACTCGGCGCATTCATGGCCGGCGTGCTCGTCGGCCAGTCTCCGATACTGACTGAGCACATCGAGACGGAGCTGCGCGGTTTCATCTTCGCCTTTTTCAGCCCCGTGTTCTTCGCTGTCGCCGGGCTCGGCGTCGATTTGCGCACCTTGCTGGAGCCGACGGCGATGCTGCTCACTCTGGCAGTCATCGCAGTGGCGACGTTCGGCAAATTCCTCGGCGCTTTCATCGGCGGAAAGATCGGCGGGCTCAACCGCGGCGAGTTACTTGCGCTGGCGACCGGCCTCAATGCGCGCGGGGCGACCGAGGTCATCATCGCCAGCATCGGACTGTCGATGGGAGCGCTCAACAACCAGCTCTATACGATGATCGTTGCCATGGCGATCATCACCACGATGGCGATGCCGCCCAGCCTGCGGTGGGTGCTGGCGCGCGTTCCCATGCGCGAAGAAGAAGAGCGCCGGCTCGAAAAAGAGGAAGCCGAAGAGCAACAGCTCCTGCCCAAGATGGAGCGAGCGCTGGTCTACGTGGATGACAGCGCCAACGGCCGCGCCGCGGCGGCGCTCGGAGCGTTATTCGCGGGACGCCAGAAGCTCCTGACCACGATCATGCAGCGCGACAGATCGGCCGAAGACGCGGCAGAGACAAAGGAGCGCGTTACCGCGATCATCGAGAAAGTCGCGGCCAGCCGGACCAAGGAAGAGGACGACGCAAAGACGCCGGCACCGCAAAGCGAATTGTTGCAGATCAAATCCGCCGATACGGAGGATGCGCTCGAGAAGGAGATCGCGAAATCCTACAGCATGGCCTTTGTCGGCATTGAGCGGCCTCTTTCCGCCACTGCGCCTCAATTCGAGGACGGCGTGCAGCGGCTGTTGCAGGCGTTCGACGGTCCGGTCGCGATCGTTCTGAACGGGCGCAAAGCGCAAGGCGACGGCGATAAGCCCCTGAACGTCCTCGTTCCCGCGGCGGGAACATCGGAAGGGCGGCTTGCAATCGAGATTGCGGTTGCACTCGCGGCGGCCAGCAAAGGCACGCTGACGGCGCTGCACGTCATCGATCCGCGCGACGCCGATATGCTGACGCGGCGGACGAGCCGGCCCGGAACTTCGGTGCTTGCGGAGGCAAGGCGCCTGGGCAAGCGGAACGGCGTGCCCGTCCGCGGCCTTACCCGGGTCAATGGCCGGCCGGAGCTTGAGATCGGTCGTTTTGCACAGCCTGGCCGCTACGATCTGCTCGTCATCGGAACGTCGCTGCGCCAGGCCGAGAAGAAGTTTCTAAGCCCACGGACGGCGTCTCTGTTGCGGAGCGTGCGCATGCCGATCCTGCTGATCGCGAAATAGGCGCTTCGCCGCCGAAACATTGCTCACCTGGACGGTCTAGGGGCAGAGCGTCAACATCGGCGGTCTAGGCCTAGGCCGGCACCGCATTTTCCGACGTGTCGAGCGCGCGATCGAACATAGCGATAACCGAGCCGTGCCCCTCGCTGTCGTTCAGCATCGGCAGGCACGCTCCATTCATCCGGCTGGCGTCCAAAATCTGACGTGCCGCCTCCATCGCAAACGAGTGCGCCACGTAGTCATCTGGGATCATTTCCGACGCAGCCCGCACCAGGGCGCCCAGCGCGCAGAATTTCGTCGCGCGTGCGTCATCCCACTCGCACAACATTCCGCGGCTGTCGCGCGCGAGAGCTTTGGAGGTCCAATTAACCTCATCGGCGATAATTGCGCGCGCGCGGCTGACGATTTGTCGTTGGAGGGTTTGGGTCATGCCGGGGAACGTGGCCGGCAAGCGTTGGTTCCAGGCGCCAAATTGAGATTTCTTCGGGCTTGCACGCCGACCACATCGGGCGCACATGGGCAGCCTACTTCCGGACCCGCCGATCCAAATCTCACCTTGTTTTGGCGCAAGTCTGCCCCCGATACCACCAGGCTCCGCGCGGCACCGCCGAGCGCCCGGCCGTGGGCTTGGCAAGCAATTCTCGCCTCAAGGTCTCGTTGAATGAGCACTAACGCGCAAAAGTCGGGTCCGCGGCTGCTACCCGTGATGCAGTACCGCGACATTGGCCGCGCGACCGAATGGCTCGTCAAAGCCTTCGGCTTCCAGGAGCATCACACCGTTCGCGGCACCGATGGCAAGGTGCTCTACGCCGTCGTGAGCTTTGAAGATTCGCTCATCATGATTGGGCCGGTGCGCGGGGCCGAGTTCGGCGGCCTCATGAAGCAGCCCGACGAGATCGGCGGTTGCGAAACGCAGACCTGCTACCTCATCGTCGACGATGCGGCCGCGCACTGCGCCCGCGCGAAAGCTGCGGGCGGCGACATCGTTTTCGATCTGGCCGACTACGATCACGGCGGCCGCGGCTACTCGTGCCGCGATCCGGAAGGCCATATCTGGACCTTCGGAACCTATGATCCGCGCTCTCCCGCAGCGACAGCGCCCGCTGCCTCGCCCTTGTTCAATCTTTCCAGGCCGCTGCTCGCGGCCTGTCTTGCGCTCGCGGTTGTGGCCGCCGGCAGCGGCTGGCTCGTTGCCAAGACCGTGGGCGGTCCGGCCATTTCGGTTGCGGAGCTGCAATCGGAACGCACCGCGCGCGAACGCGCCGAGCATTTGGTGCAAGAGGCCAGCCTCGCGAGCGAGCGCGACCGCGCCGCAAAGGAAACCGCCGAGCGCGAAACGCAGCTCGTCAAGAGCGACCTCGAGCGCGAGACGCAGGCGGCGAAGCTGGAAAGCGTACGGCAGTCTGAGCTTGCGAAAAATGCTTCCGACCGCCAGGCCAAGCTTGCCGAGGTTGAACTCCAGAAGCAGCAAGACGCGCGCGATGCGCTTGGCAAGCAGCTCGCCGCTGCCGAGAGCGCGAGCGCAGCCAGCGAGCGTTCCGTTCAACAGGTGAAGGCCGAGCTAGACCGCCAGCGCGGCGCGGTCGAAACCCTCAAGAAGGACCTGTCTGCCGCGGTTGCGGCCAAGGGCGCCGCCGACAGCCGCGCTCAGCAGATCCAGGTTGAGTTGCGCCAGCAGCGCGGTTCGGCCGATGCACTCAACAAGCAACTGCTAGCGGCCAAAGCCAGCAAGGACGATACGGCGCGGCAACTTCAGCAGGCAAAGACCGATCTCGATCGCGGACGCGATCAGGCTGCGTCCCTGCAAAAGCAGCTTGCCGCCGCGAGCGAGGCCAAGGAAGCCTCAGGGCGAGAGCTCGCGGGCATCAAGCAGCAGCTCCAACGCGAGCGAGCCAAGGTCGCATCGCTCGAGACGAAGCTGCGCGAGGAAGGCAGCGCCAAGGACGAGGCCAAGCGCGCCGCCGAGGCCGCGCAGCAACGGCTGACCGAGCTGCAGAGCAAGGACGGCGCGGCGGCAACGGCGGATGAGCCAACCGCATCGTCCGGCACGTCCTCTCCGGAGCCGAAAGACGAGCCGAAACGGTCGTCCTCATCGCCGGGTGGCCGCTCGTCGGGAGGCGCCAGATCGGGCGCCAACGCCGCTCCAATGCCGGCGCTCGTACCTTAAGGGCGACCGCTTCAGTTCAGCGGCACCCGCACGCGCGCTCTGCCACCAACCGCAGAATAGTCGCTGGAGCCGATGCCATCGTAGCTGACGCTGGCCCCAAGGGACGTGCCATCGCGCGTATAGAATGTGACACCGGCCTCGGCGCGCGCTCGCAGCGCATCTGCGGTCACGAGATCGTCGACGCTGAGCTGGCCGGCGTCCTGGTGGAAGTTCCAGATGCCTTCGACCAGCAGGCTCGGCTCGATCACGCTGCCGTCCGACAACCGCTCGCGATACGAGACCTGCGGGCCGGCCTTGGCCTGGCCGAGCGACACCGTCTGGCTCGGGATCTGCGCCATGAATGAATTGGTATAGCCGTCCTGATCCTCGGCGATGTAGCCGACGGACGCGCGCGGCTGTAGCCGCCACGGGCCGCTATCCCACTGGCCGAGCAACGTCCCGCGCACCAGCCAGCGGTTGGCGTCGAAGCTATCCTCGGTGCCGGGGACGATGCTGATGTCGTTGCTCGATTGGCCCCAGGCGGCGCGTCCCTGGAAGTAGAGGTTGTAGGGAAGCCGCACCGTCGCGTACGGGCCTGCCATCCAGCCGGTCGTCTTGGCGTGGCGGCCCCACGTATCGAGGTCTTCCTCGGTGTCGTCGAATTGCACGAGCGCGCCGACCAGGATCTGCCGGGTCAGCAGGTAATCGGCACCGACGTACGAGCACGCCCGTGTGGCCGTTGGCGTCAAATCCGCCAGCGTCATCCTCGAAATGGGCAAGATAGCCTTCGGCCCACACGTCGAACTTCGACGCGGGCGCCGCTGGACGCGGACTACCAGCGCCGAGACCATAAGGCTGCGGATAGTTCGCCTGCGCCTGGCGCATCTGATTGAGGCTGGTTGCGAACGAGAAGCTCGAAGGCGCGCTGTCGGTATCGGCGCCAAGCCGCATGCGCGTGTCGCCCAGAGCATCGCTGCCGAACCCGAATCCAGGGCCGCCAAGTCCGGAGGGCTTGGCAAAGCTGTCGCTGCTTCCAGAACCGGCGTCCGACAGCAGGTCGATCTGGCGGTCGAGACCCAGATCAAGCGACATCAGGAAATCGTTCTGCCGCGCGAGCAGCGGGACGATGGTTTCGAGGCTGCCCAGCAGCGCATTGACGGTGCCGAACGTGCAGCTGAGGTTCGGGACGTCAACCGTGGCGGTAACGGTGAACGCGTTGGCGCCGGCCCTGACGAGACTCGCGCCCGTGCACGAGGCCGACGTCACTGCAAAGCCCGATGGAACATCGAGGTTCAACGTTAACCCGGGCACGAGATTGGGCAGTGGGAGTGTCGACAGGGAGACCGAGCTGCCGCCCAACGGCGGGTTGAGGTCGAGCGTTAGTAGCGGGAGTCCCTGAGCGACGCCTGGTGCCGCGCTCGTCAACAGCACGAGCGCAGCGGCCGACCCGACCATTGCCCCGCGGCGACGTGAATTCGCGCGTGTGGCGGCGCGGAGCGGATGCTCCACACGCAGCCAGACGGGATGGGATTTCCGATACCAGGACAAGACGCGATACCAACTTTGTCTGATTTCCCCGATCCGACCATCTCGGGACCCGCCCAGTCAACGGCGGGGCACGTCAAGCGATTGACGAGCTGTGATTCTGTGCCTCCCTCGCCACAGAAAATCTCCCAAGTGCTCCGGTTGAGCCGAATGAAAATCAGCGCAAAGCTGGGCAGTTGCTAGTCCGTAGCCAACGGGCGACTGGTGGGCCGTGGTCGCCAGCTCCAGGTAAATCGCGCTGGAATGCTACTATCGCGATGGTGCCCGCCGCGCTGCGCTCCGTACCACGCACCCGCGAGGCCGATGAGCAGCGCTGTTGCAGTGACCAAAGCTCCGACCACAGCGGCTTTGCGTGCCTTGTCGGCAGCGTTACGTGCCTGCTCAAACGCAAGCTCGACGCGGTTCTCCGCATCCGTGGTGCCGAGCCCCGTACGCTGCGAGACGATCGCCGCGAGGTAGCTCTTGTCGGCCGGTCCAAGCCGGCCCTGCGCAACCGAAGCTGCCAGAACGCGCTCGGCGCCGTCACGATCTTCTGCAACGCGCGCGTTCGCGCCCGAGGGTGCCGTCGTCCTAGTGGCCTGTGTCGTGGGCGGCTGAGCGGGCGCGGCCGAGGCGTCGGCAAGCGTCACCGGAGCGTAGAGGGTGTCGACGGCCGGCACATAGATCGCGCTCTTGTCGCTCGAAGCAGCGAACGTGGCGCCGGTCTGTGCCGTTGCGCCGGCGGCGAAGAAAGTGAGGACAGCACCAAAGAGAATGCCGATGCCCCAGACGAGAGCGCCGTGAATGCCGTCGCGGAATTCGGTCTCGGCCTCGTCGGCGCCTTCATGGGGAGCGCGCAGGCGTCCCGTGATGTAGCCGCCGATCAGGAACGATGCGATCGGGACGACCAGCGCCCAGAACGCCGCAATCGAGAGCGCGGCGCGTCCGTAGGAATGCCCTGGATAGGGTGACACAAGGGACAGGCCGATCCCGGCGCCGAACGTGAGCAGCACGAAGCCGAAGCCGGCCGCGATAACCGCGCCCGCCAGCACCGCGCCCCATTCAACGTAGCTTCCAACTTGGACGGGCTGAATCGTGCCCTGCCGCGAGATGACTTCGGCCATCGTGATATTCCTTCAGTGGAGACCCAGGGCGCTCAATACGAACATCACGACGACGACCAGACCAACGAGATAGATGATTTCATGCATGAAGATTGACCCGCTTGAACCGCAAGGCGAGAAACACTGCGATGGCGAATTGGTTCCGTCGGGATTTAGTCGCGCTGCGCGATCTCGCTAATTCGAGAAGATTTGCTGCAAGCGGCGAAGCGCGGTCGCTTCCTGCGAATGCTGGGTCGGATCAACGTAGTACTCGCCGCCAATCTCCACCAACTCCGTTGGAGCCTGGATGGCTTCGGCTCGGAAATATTGCGCAGGGGCCGGGTAAGCCGGAGCCGGGTAGGCTGGCGCGGGGTATCCGGGAGCCGGGTACCCAGGAGCTGGGTACCCGGGAGTTGGGTAAGTGGGTGCGGGGTACGGCGGAGCCGCGTAGGCGGGCGCCGAAAACGCGGGAGGCGCATAGGCGAAGTGGGCCGCGTGCGCCGGACTGGGAACGGACGCGGGGTCGACGATGACCGTACCGGTGATTTCCTCCAGCGATCGGATCCAAGCGGGGCGCGCCGCAGAGCGCAACCCATCGATCGCCTCTTCAATCGGAATGGCGTAGTCGAGGGGCACCGGGGGAGGTAGAGCCGGCGGAGCAAATGCGGCTGGAGGGAAAACCGAGACTTGCGCTGCGTTCGCAGCCGCGTTGAACGTCCTCAGGCGCGCCAGCAGCGCCGCCAAGCCGATAAACATGACGCCAAACGAAAATGCCAGGCAGGCGACAAGCTCTGGACTGGGGCGGGTTGAAAGACTGATGACGAGTGCGCCTGAAAAAATCCAGATCAGCCCCGCGACCGTGAGAAAATACTCCACGGCCTGACCCGCTTGGGGTCGCCAGGAACGCTCCAGATCACTCCCCCCGTCACGCATTCTGCAAACTGCCTACGCAGACTGTTCCACCTATTTTCGGGAGCATACCGCTGCTTGTAAGCTTGTCGAGCAATCTCGGATATTTTGGAAAACCAAGTGACCCAATTGTCGTTTTTACCCAGACCCTGGCCTCCCTGATCCCCGAAATCATGCCGTGTTTCACGGACGTCGAATTATCCACACATGAATCTCGTTTCTGCGGCGATGACTGATTCGGACGGGCAATCATGCTTGAGAGTTTAGGGCCATGGGGCGATTGGCTGGCGGCACAGCCGGGTCTCGCAGCCGGCGCGGGCGTGATTGCAATCCTTCTGCTGGCCCTGGTTCGGCTGCGTGCGCGAGGCCGGTCGACGCAAATCGAGCTTGCCGAGATCAAGGGCCGGCTGTCGGCGATGGCGGAGGCCGGGGCGCAGCAGAGCTCCGAGCAGCTGCGGAGCCTCAATGACCGCATCGAGAGCATGGCGCGGCACCTCGGGCAGACGCTCGACACGGTGGCTGCGCGGCTCGGCGATAATCTCTCCGAGGCCGGGCGGCGAACCTCCGATACCCTTTCCACTCTCAATGAGCGGCTGGCGCTGATTGATGACGCCAGGCGAAGCCTTTCCGATCTCTCAAAAGAGGTCGGATCGCTGCAGGACGTCCTGGCCAACAAGCAGGCACGCGGCGCGTTCGGTCAGGCGCGAATGGAAGCGATCATCGGCGACGCGCTGCCGGCGGGTGCATTCGAATTGCAGCCGACGTTGTCGAACGGCCGGCGCCCGGATTGCGTCATTCGGTTGCCGAACTCCGCGGCCGGGCTGGTCGTCGATTCCAAGTTTCCGCTCGAGGGTTTCGAAGCGTTGCGCGTCGCCCGAACCCCCGAAGAAACCAGAGCCGCCAATCAGACCATCCGCGAAGCGGTGCGCCATCACGTCGAGTCGATCGCGGACAAATACCTCATCCCCGGCGAAACGCAGGATACCGCCCTGATGTTCGTCCCTTCGAAATCGGTCTGCGCGGACATCTACGAGAAATTTCCCGATCTCATTCAGGTGGCGCATCGCGCCCGCGTCATGATCGTGGCGCCCAATATTCTGATGGTCGCCGTGCACACGGTGCAGGCCATCCTCAAGGATGCCCGGATGCGCGACCACGCCGATGTCATTCAGCGCGAAGTCGGCATGCTGTTGGCCGACGTCGCGCGACTGGTCGATCACGTTGGCGACCTCAAGCGGCACTTTGCCTTGTCGGGCAACGCCATCGAGAAGGTTTCGGCATCGGCTGCCAAGATTTCCGGCCGCGGCCAGAGACTGGCCTCGGCCGAATTGGATGACGCGGATGCGTCGATCGCTGTGGGTGACGTGCGGGTCATCAGCTGACGGCATCCTTCGCGAATCCTGGCTCCAGACCAGTCATCGCAAGGCGTTAAGCCACTACTGTCAGCCGCGGCGTGCCGCCTCGATCGCGGCGACGTCGATCTTCTTCATGCCCATCATCGCATTGAACGCGCGCTTTGCTTCATCCCCACCCTTGGCCATCGCTTCGGTGAGCACGCGCGGCGTGATTTGCCACGAGATGCCCCACTTGTCCTTGCACCAGCCGCACTGGCTCTCCTGACCGCCGTTGCCCACGATGGCGTTCCAGTAGCGGTCGGTCTCCTCTTGATCGTCGGTAGCGATCTGAAACGAGAACGCTTCGGTGTGCTTGAACATTGGACCGCCGTTCAGTCCGAGACAGGGAATACCCGCGACCGTGAATTCGACCGTCAGCACGTCGCCCGCCGTCCCGGATGGATAGTCACTCGGGGCGCGGTGGACGGCGCCTACAGTGCTGTCGGGAAAGGTAGCGGCGTAGAAACGGGCAGCCGCCTCGGCGTCCTTGTCATACCAAATGCAGATCGTGTTCTTGGCCATTGCGTCCCCTTCTACCCGGCATGAGCGTGATTTCTATCGATGCCGCTGCTCAACTCCCTCAACACGAGAGATTTGCGGCATCGGCGTAAGCAGTCCTGGCGGTCTGCGGTTCCGCCAAATAACGCGCCGAGGGAAATTTGCAGGCGCCTGGCGCCCGCGCCAACGTCTGCCCGTACTCGGTCCAATTCGATAACAGTTTAATTCAGTCGTGCGGGTGACTTCTTCAGTCTTACTGATACTCTGCACAATGATTGTTGACGCGATGACGAGGTCGCCAGGTCAGAATAGACGAAAAAAGAGACGTGGGAGGAACCTATGGTTCTCGACCCGAGACTAGAGCTTCGCGACAAACCACGCACCGAAGGAACCACGTTACCGACCGAGTGGGCGGCGATCTGCGATATTTTGCAGAGCTTCGATTTTTCCCAAATCCAAGAATTCATGCAGACGGTCGACTGGAAATGGGGTGACGAAACGCCCACCGTCGCTGCTTTGCGGCTCGCCGCGGAACGGCTCCTCAACGAGCTCTTTGAAGATCCCGATGCCGTTGCGCTTGAGTCGGGCGGTCTGCGCGTCGACCGCGTGTTCCTCGACGACGGCGTCTGGGAGATGAAGTTGAGCTTCGAGGCGCAGGCATCCTGTGCCGAGTTCACGCGCTAGAACCGCGTGACAGTCTGATCGACCTCAACCGGCCAACGCGGCTGGGACGCGTCCTCCGGACCAGAAAAAACGCAACCGATTGAAATGATGGCGCGAGAGACGGGACTTGAACCCGCGACCTCCGGCGTGACAGGCCGGCGCTCTAACCAACTGAGCTACTCCCGCAATCGAAAACGCGCGCCCGAGGGACGCGCTGCCACGGGGCGATGACTTACGTGGACGCCCCCCCGAAGTCAAGATCGGGAGGGGCGGCCAGCGGCACCGCGGGGGTCCTCAAACGGCTCCGAGGAAGTCGAGTTTGCCAACCGGAACGCCGTTGTGGCGCAGGATGGCAAAGGCCGTCGTCACGTGGAAATAGAAGTTCGGGAGGGCAAAGAACAGCAGGTAATCCTGCCCCTTGAAATTGAGCTCGCGCGGGCCGGCCTTGAGCGTGATATCGCGGGCTTCCGATCCGTCGATCTGCGCCGGCTTTACGGTCGCTACGAACTCGAGCGTCTTGGCAATGCGCGCCTTGAGGTCGGGAAATGACGCCTCGTTGTCGGTGAAGCTCGGTACGGCTACGCCCGCTAGCCGGGCCGAAGCGCCCTTGGCGTGATCGGTCGCAATCTGCACCTGGCGGGTCAGCGCGAACATGTCCGGATACAGCCGCGCCGTCAGCAGCACGGTCGGGTCGATCTTGCGCTCTGTGGCGTAGGCGGCCGCCTTGTCGAGGATGACGTCGAGCGCCTTGAGCGTGCGCTCAAACACCGGAACAGAGGCCTGGTACATTGTGATGGTCATGATTGCCCTCCCTCACCGGCTCAGCCGGGGTCTCCCACATATGGCGCATGAAACCAGGGCCGCAAGGGCGGCCCGTCTCCTGATCGCGCTTGTTCGTTCAAGATAAGCTGGTGGGCGGTGAGAGGGTCGAACTCCCGACATCCTCGGTGTAAACGAGGCGCTCTACCACTGAGCTAACCGCCCCAATCCTTGGCGCTTGCGACGCTCCGGACCGGCGACCCCGCGATGTAGCGGGCCGCAGGCGCCGGCGCAACTGCGATGGTCTCGGTGCCAAACAATAAGGCGCGCCGCCCCTTCGCGACGCGCCTGCATTGGCGGAAGCAACAAGGCCGTTGGATGGGCCTAGTTGAGGATTTCCTTGAGCCCTTTGGAGGGGCTGAACTTCGGCACGCGCGAAGCGGGAATATTGATCGTCGCGCCGGTCGCGGGGTTGCGGCCTTCACGCGCCTTGCGCTTTGCAACCTTGAACGTGCCAAAATCCGGGATGCGCACTTCCTCGCCCTTCCTCAAGGCACTGCGGATGTGCTCCAGCGCGGCATCGACGGCAACGCTCGCCTTCTCTTTCGTGAGCTCGGCGTCCTTGGCGACGGCGTCGATCAAATCTTTCTTGCTCATCTCGTGTCCGTCCTCTGGCTTCGGAGTGGGTATCGGGGGGAACCCCGGGGCGGCAAAATCGGGCCGCCCGGATGCTGCTCGGGGCGCAACAATGCTGGACAGAAGCGCCCAATGACAGGCCCCGTCAAGGGGGAAATGGCGCGAATTTGCCCGAAAAACCTGGGAAAAGCGGGGGGTGGGGCGCACGGAGAGAGAACAAATTCTTACCCCTCGCCTCGTCCCGGAATGACGAAGGCGCCGCGTGCGAGGCGGCGCCTTTTCAAGTTGCTCTTACACCGAGTTAGTGGGCCGTAATACGCGGAGTTGTTTTGTCTTCCTCCGCCTTGACCGCCTGCGCCTCGGCTGCCTCATCCCACTTGATGCGTTCGGGCACTTTGATGAGAGCCGCCTTCAGGACGTCATCGACGCGCGCGGCGGGAATGATGTCCATCTTGTTCTTGATCTCAGCGGAAATCTCCGAGAGATCCTTTACGTT
Source organism: uncultured Alphaproteobacteria bacterium (assembly GCA_963726795.1). Lineage (GTDB taxonomy): Bacteria > Pseudomonadota > Alphaproteobacteria > Rhizobiales > Hyphomicrobiaceae > Hyphomicrobium_A. The sequence goes on from CAVSDD010000006.1 coordinate 739,626, forward strand.
ATCTTCAGGAATAATAACGGTTTTGATGCCACCACGCAGCGCCGCCAGCAGCTTCTCCTTCAAGCCGCCGATGGGCAGCACGCGGCCCCGCAGGGTGATCTCGCCGGTCATGGCGACATCCTTGCGCACGGCGATGCCGGTCAGCACCGAGATGATCGCCGTCACCATGGCGACGCCCGCCGACGGGCCGTCCTTGGGCGTGGCGCCCTCGGGAACGTGGACGTGGATGTCCCTCTTCTCGAACAGCGACGGATGGATGCCGAAGTCGATCGAACGCGAGCGCACGTAGGCATTCGCGGCCTGGATCGAACTCCTTCATGACATCGCGCAGGTTACCCGTGACCGTCATCTTGCCCTTGCCCGGCATCATGACGCCTTCGATCGTCAGCAGCTCGCCGCCGACCTCGGTCCAGGCAAGCCCGGTCACGATGCCGATCTGGTCCTCCAGCTCCGCCTCGCCGTACCGGTACTTCGTCACGCCGAGATAGGTTTCGAGGTTCGTGTTCGTCACGGCGATGGTCTTGTGGTCGGTGGTGAGGATCTCCTTCACCGCCTTGCGTGCAAGCTTGGCGATCTCGCGCTCGAGCGAGCGCACGCCGGCTTCACGCGTGTAGCGGCGGATGATCTCCAGCAACGAAGGATCGTCGATCATCCACTCGCCCGCCTCGAGCCCATGCGCCTGGCGCTGGTTGGGGATCAAGTGGCGCTTGGCGATCTCGAGCTTCTCGTCCTCGGTGTAGCCGGCGAGACGGATGATCTCCATGCGGTCCATGAGGGCCGGCGGGATGTTCGAGCGTGTTCGCCGTCGTCACGAACATCACGTTCGAAAGGTCGTAGTCGACCTCGAGGTAATGGTCGTTGAACGTGCTGTTCTGCTCGGGATCGAGCACCTCGAGCAGCGCCGCCGCGGGATCGCCACGGAAGTCGGAACCCATCTTGTCGATCTCGTCGAGCAGGAAGAGCGGGTTCGTCCGCTTCGCCTTGCGCATCGACTGGATGACCTTGCCGGGCATCGAGCCGATGTAGGTGCGGCGGTGACCGCGGATCTCCGCCTCGTCACGCACGCCGCCAAGGCTCATGCGCACGAACTCGCGTCCGGTGGCATTGGCCATCGACTTGCCAAGCGAGGTCTTGCCGACGCCGGGAGGCCCGACGAGGCACAGGATCGGCCCCTTCAGCTTGTTGGTGCGCGCCTGCACCGCGAGATATTCGACGATGCGCTCCTTGACCTTGTCGAGCCCGTAGTGCTCGGCGTCGAGGATCGTCTGCGCCTCGTCCAAGTCCTTCTTGACCTTGCCTTTGATCCCCCACGGGATCGACAGCAGCCAGTCGAGATAGTTGCGCACGACGGTCGCTTCCGCCGACATCGGGCTCATCTGCTTGAGCTTCTTGAGCTCAGCCAGTGCCTTGTCGCGGGCTTCCTTCGAGAGCTTGGTGTTCTCGATCTTCTCCTCGAACTCGGCGATGTCATCGCGCTCGTCGCTGTCTCCGAGCTCCTTCTGAATCGCCTTCATCTGCTCGTTGAGATAGTACTCGCGCTGCGTCTTCTCCATCTGCCGCTTCACGCGCGAACGGATCTTGCGCTCAACCTGCAGCACGGAGATCTCGCTCTCCATCAGCGTGTAGACGCGCTCCAGCCGCTCCGAGATCGTCGCGGTCTCGAGGATCTCCTGCTTGTCGGCGATCTTGATGGCGAGGTGCGAGGCAATCGTGTCGGCGAGCTTGGAATAGTCCTCGATCTGCGAGACGTTGCCCAAAACCTCGGGCGAAATCTTCTTGTTGAGCTTCACATAGCTCTCGAACTGGGTCACCGCGGAGCGGGCCAGCGCCTCGATCTCTTCCTTGGTGCCGACGGTCTCGGGCACCTGCTCGACATCGGCCTCGAAATAGTTGGCGTTCTCGGTGTAGCGCACGATGCGCGCACGCGACGTGCCTTCGACCAGCACCTTCACGGTGCCGTCGGGCAGCTTCAACAGCTGCAGAACGGAGGCTAACGTTCCGACGGGATAGATGGCATCGGTCGCGGGATCGTCGTCGCCAGCGTTCTTTTGCGCGGCAAGCAGGATGTGCTTGTCGGAGCGCATCACCTCTTCCAGCGCGTTGATCGATTTATCGCGGCCGACGAACAGCGGCACGATCATGTAGGGAAACACCACGATGTCGCGCAGCGGCAGGACGGGATAGGAGCCCTTGCCGGGTGCTTTTTCTTTCATCTGCTTCTCTTCGCCCATGTCGTTTCCCATCCGCGTGTGGTCCCCGCCGTGGTTTGGCGTCGCCCGCATCATTTAGCCCGCGTTCGCAGATAAATGCCAACACGGGCTTCAAATGAGATGGGGCTAACTGCCGCCGGATCAAGAGCATATGGCGCCGCGTGCCGGACGCCGCGCATTGCAGGTCAGGATTGGGCCGTTTTTCCCGGCGCAGCGGCCCCAAAGATCAAGACGCGCTCGAGCCTTTTTCCTCGGCGCGATCGGAATAGATGCGCAACGGGCGTGCGCTGCCCTCGACAACCTCGGGTCCGATCACGACCTCCTCGACGCCCTTGAGCGTCGGGAGCTCGAACATTGTCTCCAGCAGATTGGCTTCCATGATGGAGCGCAACCCGCGCGCGCCGGTCTTGCGCTCGATGGCCTTCCTGGAGATGGCCTTCAACGCTTCGCCGGTGATCGTCAGCTTCACGTCTTCCATCTCGAAGAGCCGCTGGTACTGCTTCACCAGCGCGTTCTTCGGCTCGGTCAGGATCTGCACGAGCGCAACCTCGTCGAGGTCTTCCAGCGTCGCGATAACCGGAAGACGGCCGATGAACTCGGGGATGAGCCCGAACTTCAGCAGATCCTCAGGCTCCACGTCGCGCAGAACCTCGCCCGTGCGCCGTTCGTCGGCGCCGATCACCTTGGCCGAGAAGCCGATCGAGGTGCCCTTGCCGCGCCGCGAGATGATCTTCTCGAGGCCCGCGAAGGCGCCGCCGCAGATGAACAGGATGTTGGTCGTGTCGACCTGCAGGAACTCCTGCTGGGGATGCTTGCGCCCGCCCTGCGGCGGCACGGAGGCGACAGTGCCTTCCATGATCTTGAGCAGAGCCTGCTGCACACCCTCGCCCGACACGTCGCGTGTGATCGAGGGGTTGTCGGACTTGCGCGAGATCTTGTCGACCTCGTCGATGTAGACGATGCCGCGCTGTGCCCGCTCGACGTTGTAGTCGGCGTTCTGCAGCAGCTTCAGGATGATGTTCTCGACGTCCTCGCCGACGTAGCCCGCTTCGGTGAGCGTCGTGGCATCGGCCATCGTGAAGGGCACATCGAGGATGCGCGCCAGCGTCTGGGCGAGCAGCGTCTTGCCGCAACCCGTGGGGCCGACCAGGAGGATGTTCGACTTGGCGAGCTCGACGTCGTTGTTCTTCGACGCGTGGTTGAGCCGCTTGTAGTGGTTGTGGACCGCCACCGAGAGCACGCGTTTCGCGTGCTGCTGCCCGATCACATACGAATCGAGGACGGTGCAGATTTCCTGGGGCGTGGGCACGCCGTCGCGCGACTTCACCAGGGTGTTCTTGTTCTCTTCCCGGATGATGTCCATGCACAGCTCGACGCATTCATCACAGATGAACACGGTCGGACCGGCAATCAGCTTGCGCACCTCATGCTGGCTCTTGCCGCAGAACGAACAGTAGAGGGTGTTCTTCTCTTGGGCCATTTACCTGCTGTCTCACCCGGCCTGGAAGGCACTTGCGACCGGAGTCCGGCTGCCCCCAGGACCTTATACCATGCCGTCTCGCCGCAAACTTTGCTCGAGCGGCCCGCAAGTCCAACTAGCGTGATCTGAGCACGCTAGCGTTCCCTAGATCAAGATTGGATTAATGAGTAGTACCGCGCTCGACACCAAAGCGGCCCGATTGCCACAGTTTTGTGGCCGATTAAGGAGTTATGCCCACTTTGTCGGATCGGGCCCTGTGCACATCGGCGAAGCAGAGTGCCGCACCTTCGCCCAAGTTCGATAGCTGACGCCGCGGACACGAGGCTCAACCGGCTACAGCCTTTGCGTCTATCTTGGCGAACTCGGCCTCGTCGCGTGACGTCAGGACCTTGTCGATGATGCCGAACTCCTGCGCCTGATCGGCGGTCATGAAGTAGTCACGGTCGAGCGTCCGTTCAATGGTCTCGTAGCTCTGCCCGGTGTGCTTGACGTAGATCTCGTTCAAGCGGCGCTTCATCTTGATGATGTCCTCGGCGTGGCGCTCGATGTCGGAGGCCTGACCCGAAAAACCGCCCGAGGGCTGGTGCACCATGACGCGCGCGTTGGGCAGCGCGTAGCGCATGCCCTTTGTGCCCGAGCACAACAGCAGCGAACCCATCGACGCGGCCTGCCCGACGCACAGCGTCGCAACGGGCGGGCGTACGAACTGCAGCGTGTCGTAGATGGCGAAGCCGGCCGTCACGACGCCGCCCGGCGAATTGATGTACATCGAGATTTCTTTTTTCGGGTTCTCCGCCTCGAGGAACAGGAGCTGCATGCAGACCGAAGCCGCCATGTGGTCCTCGATCGGCCCGGTCACGAAAATGATGCGCTCCTTGAGCAGCCGCGAGGGCAGATCATAGCCGCGCTCGCCACGGTTCGTCTGTTCGACGACCATCGGCCAGAACGTGTTCGTTAAAGTCCCGACTGGATCGCGCATGGCTTCCATTCCTCTGGGGTCGTATCAGGTCGAAGTGCCCGCATCAGGAATCGCGGGGGTGTCTCTTTGTGGGTGGCGGGACCGCGCCGTGCAAGCCCCCCGCCTCCCCTAATCCATTCCGACCGGGCGCGACTTAAGCGCTGGTCGCGGTATCCGCCTTCTGGAACAGCTCTTCCTTGGCCACTTTCTTGGCCGGCGGACTTGACCTTCTCCAGAATGAAATCGACGACCTTGTCCTCGAAAATCGGAGCGCGAAGCTCTGCCAGCGCGCCTGGCGTCTTCTCGTAATATTCGTAAACCGCCTTCTCCTGGCCGGGGAAGCGGCGGGCCTGCTCGATCAGGGCGCGGCGCATCTCGTCCTGCGTGATCTTGATCTCGTTGCGCTCGCCGATCTCGCCGACGACGAGACCAAGGCGTACTCGGCGCTCGGCAATGCGGTGGTACTCGGCGCGCATCTCGTCCTCGGACTTGCCTTCGTCCGCCAAGGTCTTGCCCGACTGACGCAGATTCTCGTTGAGTTGCCGCCACATGGCCTCGAACTCGTTCTCGACGAGCGATCGGCGGCAGCTCGAAGGTGTGCGCCTTTTCGAGCTCGTCCAGCAATTCGCGCTTGAGCTTCAGGCGCGCTGCACTCTCGTACTCGCGCGCGATCTGCGCCTGCACGAGTTCCTTGAGCTTGTCGAGGCCCTCGGCCCCGAACGTCTTCGCGAATTCATCGTCGATCGCGGGCGCCGAGGGCGCGGCGACCTCCTTGACCTTGACGTCGAACACCGCCTCCTTGCCGGCAAGCGCGGCAACGGGATAGTCGGCCGGGAACGTCGCCTTGACGTTGCGTTCCTCGCCAGCCTTGGCGCCCGTGATGCCTTCCTCGAAGCCCGGTATGAAGCCGCCCTGGCCGAGCACGATCGGGAGCATCCTCTGCCGTGCCGCCCTCGAATGCCTCGCCGTCGATCTTGCCAGCGAAGTCGACCGTGACGCGATCGCCGTCGCCGCCGCGCGGCCGTCTTCCGGCGTCCAGGTCGTGTTGCGCGAAGCCAGCTCGCCAATCGCCTTGTCGACGGCGTCGGCGCCCACGTCGGCGACGAGGCGCTCGAGCTTCAGCTACTTGAAGTCGGCGAGCTCGAACTCGGGCAGCACCTCGAAACTCATCGGAGTAGGCAAGGTCGGCCTCGCCGGCGAGCACGCGCTCGATCTCGGCTTGGTCCTCGGGCAGGCTGACGTTGGGCTGCATGGCCGGGCGCTCTTTGCGGTCGGCGATGGCCTGCGAGCTCGTCTCCTTGACCGCATCCTGCAGCACCTCGGCCATCAGCGAGCGGCCGAACATTTTGCGCAGGTGCGGCTCAGGCACCTTGCCCTTACGGAAACCCTTGAGCTGCACCCGGTCCTTCATCGCGCCCAGACGCTCGGTGAAGCGGCGTCCGAGCTCATCGGCGCCGACCACGACCTTGAGCGTGCGCTTCAGGCCTTCGTTGCTGGTTTCCGTGATCTGCATTGTCTCTTCAAACCTGATCCTGAAAGCGCTCTCGACACGAGAAGCGGAGCTTAGCCTGGCTCGTTGGTGCGGGCGGAGGGACTTGAACCCCCACAGCCGAAGCCACCAGAACCTAAATCTGGCGTGTCTACCAATTCCACCACGCCCGCGCGCCGACCGAGCCTCAGGGTAGGCTTGCGCCCACCCGCAGAGCCGCGCTTTCGCTTGGCCTCTTGCTTGGCTAAAGGGAACGGTCGGATGAACATATATCTGGCGGGCGGCGATAAAATCAACGCCATTCGCGCCGGGGGGCCGCAGACCGCAATTTGCCAGCTGCCGGGTGCGTTTCGACGGCAAATTTCGCCCCTTAAAATGCTCGTTTACTAGGCGTCCGCGTGCTTCGCCCCTCATTTGCGATGCGCCCGGCACATAGTTAGTGTTCCAGCTCCATCGCCCCCGAATCGTCAGGAGAAACGTGTGGCAGCAAGCTTAAGTGTTGCCGACGCCGTCGGACGCACGCCGTTGATCCGCCTCAGGCGCGCTTCGGAAGAAACCGGGTGCGAAATCCTCGGAAAGGCCGAGTTCATGAACCCCGGTCAGTCGGTCAAGGACCGGGCCGCCTTGGGGATCATCCGCGATGCGGTCGCGCGGGGACAGCTCAAACCCGGCGGCACGATCGTGGAAGGCACCGCCGGCAACACCGGAATCGGGCTGACGCTGATCGGCAGCGCGCTCGGCTATCGCTCGGTCATCGTTATCCCCGTCACGCAGTCTGAGGAAAAAAAGCAGACGCTGCGCCTCCTTGGCGCGGAGCTGGTCGAGGTGCCGGCCGTGCCGTACCGCGACCCCAACAACTACGTGAAGTATTCAGCCCGCCTCGCCGAAGCGCTCGGTGAAACAGATCCAGCCGGTGCGCTTTGGGCCAACCAGTTCGACAACACCGCGAACCGCGACATCCATACGACCATGACGGCCGAGGAAATCTGGGCCGACACGAACGGCAAAGTCGACGGGTTCGTGTCTGCGGTGGGATCAGGCGGCACACTCGGCGGCGTCTCGCGCGGGCTCAAGGCCAAGCGCTCCAGTATCACGATCGCACTCGCCGACCCGCCGGGCTCCGCACTTTATTCGTACTACACGACCGGCACGCTGAAGGCCGAAGGCTCCTCGGTCAGCGAAGGCATCGGCCAAGGCCGCATCACCAAGAACCTCGAGGGCGCGCCGATCGATCGCGCATACCAAATTCCCGACGACGAAGCTTTGAACATCGTCTTCGGCCTCGTCGCCGAGGAGGGTCTGTGCCTTGGCGCCTCGAGCGGCGTCAATGTGGCGGGCGCCATCCGCCTCGCCCGCGACCTCGGGCCCGGTCACACGATTGTAACGATGCTTTGCGATCCCGGCACCCGCTACCAGTCGAGGTTGTTCAACCCCGTCTTTCTCAAGTCGAAATCCCTGCCGATACCGGCCTGGCTTGCCTCAGTCCCGCGACCATTGCCCGCCGTGTTCGCCCAATCCACGGTCGCCTAGCCGCGAATTGCTACCGGCAAAGCCTTGCAGGCGGACCCACTTTTGCCTATGTCGGCAGCAAATAACCGCGCGCGCCGACCAATGCCGCGGATGCCCAGAAATCGAGGAACCGGAGAGGGATCGTGCTCAACACCGCCAAGAAGTGGATCGTCGATACCGACTGGCTCGCCGAGCACCTGAATGCCCCCGACCTTGTCGTCTTCGACGGAAGCTGGCACCTGCCGACCGCAAACCGCGACCCGAAGGCCGAGTACCTCGCCGGTCACATTCCAGGCGCCCTGTTCTTCGACATCGACGATCTGTCGGATGAGCGCTCCAAGCTCCCGCACATGCTCCCCTCCACCGTCAAGTTCGCTTCGCGCATGAAGAAGATGGGCGTCGGCGATGGCATGCGCATCGTCGTCTATGACACCATCGGGCTCTTCTCTGCTGCACGCGTCTGGTGGACGTTCCGCGCCATGGGACACGAGGACGTGGCCGTGCTCAACGGTGGCCTCAAGAAGTGGAAAGCCGATGGCCACCCGGTCGAGGACGGCCTGCCGCGTCCGCGCACCGAGCGTCATTTCTCGCCGCTCTTGAATGCGTCGCTCGTGCGCGACATGGACGACATCAAGGCCGTGATCGCGAAGAAGTCGGCGCAGATCGTCGACGCGCGTCCCGCGGGGCGCTTCGCGGGCACCGATCCCGAGCCGCGTCCGGGTTTGCGCGGCGGCCATCTGCCGGGCTCGCGCAGCGTGCCTTCGCAAACGCTGCTCAATGACGATGGCACGTTGAAGCCCGCCGAGGAGCTGCAGAGGATCTTCGCCGGCGCCGGCATCAATCCTTCGCAGCCGGTGATCACCGCGTGCGGATCGGGCGTTACCGCGTCGATCCTGTCGCTCGCTCTCGCCGTGCTCGGCCAGACGAATGCGGCTGTCTATGATGGCAGCTGGGCCGAGTGGGGCGCGGATAAGACCGTGCCGGTCGAGACCGGGCCGCCGGCGTAACCTCAGCCGTTCTTCAGCTTGAAGACGAGGATCGTGCCCGCAAGCACGAACGTCACGGCGTTGGCGAGGATCAGCGGCAGGTCGCCGATCAGCGCGCCGTAGATCAGCCACGCGGTGACACCTGCAACGAGAATCAGGAACATCCCGAGCGAGATGTCGTGGGTCGAGCCGGTCCGCACCGTCTTGACGACCTGCGGCACGAACGCAACCGTGGTGAGCGTGCCGGCAAGCATGCCTATCGCCGTGATATCGAACATGATGCTCCTCTGATCGGGCGGGCGCGTCTATGGGCCAACGCAGCGCGGCGGCATCAGTTGCGGGCGCTCAGCCATCTCATGCAGGCTTTAGGCAATTTGACGCTCGGCAGCGAGCCTTCATCCGGACGAACTTTCGCGTTTCGGGCTTGCTGAATTCAGACGAATTCGAGCGTCGGTATCTCGTCGAGATTGATCTTGCGGGCCGCAAGCCACGCATCGTGGGCGGCCTGCATCCGCAGCCAAAGGTCCGGGCCATTGCCGAACAGCTTGCCGAGGCGCACGGCCGTCGCCGGCGTCACCGGCTTCTTACCCTTGCAGATGTCGTTGAGGTGCTGGCGCGTGATCCCAAGCATCGCGGCGATCGCAACCTTCGTGAGGTCCGGCTGCTGCTCCTTCACCGCAGGCAGCACCGTGTCGCTCAGCAGCGCGCCGGGATGCGTCGGGGCGCGCTTCGGGTCACGGGTGGCGCTATGCGGCATAGGGGCTCTCCTCGTTGTAACGCTAGTGGTATTGTTCAAAGTCGACTTCAAACGCGTCGCCGTCCTCGAACTCGAACGTGATGCACCAAGGTCCATTGACATGCACTGAGTATCGCCTTGGCTTGCCCTGCAAGCCGTGGAAATTGAAACCGGGCAGGTGCATGCTCTTAGGCTCCGTGGCAGCGTCAAGTGCGTCGAGGCGCTGCCTGATCCGCTTGTGAAATTTCTGGTCGATCTTGGAATGCGATCCTTCCCAAAGCTGAGCAAGCTGCTTGCTGCGGAAAGTCTTGATCATGGACAAGAGTAAGCTAATTGCTTACAGTAAGCAAGTCGCTTACGTTCGAGCGGCTTGGGCGACTCGGATGGCACACCGCGGCGTCTACTGCGCGCGTGACAGTGCGAGACAGGATGCGTCGTTCTGTGGAAAAAGGGTCCTCGATGCACCAGGAATTCGAGACCGGATTATCAGAACCGAGTTGAACCAACGTCTTGATAAAATTGGTGAGCCCGGATGGGATCGAACCATCGACACCTTGATTAAAAGTCAAGTGCTCTACCACTGAGCTACGGGCCCCCGGGGACGTCCGAGTGCCCGTGCTTGTAGGGGCGGGTGCGGGCACGGTCAAGGCGAGCGCCTCGGAGGTGCTGAGCGCCCTGCGAAAAGATAACAGCGAAAAATAGCACCCAAGACTCAGGGCTCAGTCTCCGCTTCCGTCCCTGCTGAAATCGGCCCGGCGCCCTTGGCATCGCCTTTAGGACAAGGCACACTCACTGGTCCAATACTTCAGAAAATATTTGGGAGGAACTACATGCCACAAGGAGTGACGTCCGCCAGCCTCATCGTCGTGATTCTGGTCGGTGCCGCCGTCGGCGCCGCGGTCGGCGGAATGCTGGGAACGACCGAGCTGTCGCCGGTCGCTATCGCCTTGGCGTCGGGATTCATCGCAACCATCGCGGCCGTGATCGCACGATACAAATTGCTCAATCGTCTGTCGGGCGCAGGGCCGGACGACACGCGGATGCCGACGCTTGTCGCCGTCTTCGCCGTCATCGCCTCGATCGCGGGAAGTCTTGCCGGCAAGGAGATCATTGACGATGCCGGCACCTACTCTGCCGTGTGGCTCGGAACGGTCGCCGGCATGACGTCGGCGATCCTGATGGCCCTCCTCATGATCACGTACCACATGAACCCCGAGCCCCGCCGCGTCTGACCGGCACGCGGCTTAGGTTCTCGTACCACCTGCGGGGAGCGCGGCTTGCGTTGCGCTCCCCGCAAACGTGTGATGCGAAATACCGATTAGGCGGTGCAGGCCGCGTGCGCTATGACGGCGCGCCATGGATAAGCCCGCCCACGAAAAGCTCGAAGAAAACTCCGCGCCGAGCGGCGCCGGCATCAGCGCGCACGCCGCCGATCGCTTGAAGGCGGTCGGGCTCATGTGCATCGCGGTCACGCTGTTTGCCGGTCTCGACACCTCGGCCAAGTATCTCGAGACGCGCGCCGGCTTGCCCACCATGCAGATCGTGTGGGCGCGCTTCACCGGGCAATTCCTGATCATGCTGACGTTCCTCACCGCGCTGCCGGTCAGCGCGCTGTTTGGCACGCGCAAGCTCAAGCTCGAGATGTTCCGCTCGCTGCTGATGGTGTCGACGACGGCGTGCAACTTCCTGGCGCTGCAGTATCTGCGCCTCGACCAGACGGTGACGGTGGTGTTCCTGGCGCCCCTCGTCGTGGCGGCGCTCGCGGGGCCGGTGCTCGGCGAATGGGTCGGCTGGCGGCGCGGGATCGCGATCTTTGTCGGGTTCCTCGGCATCCTCATCGTGGTGCGACCGGGCGTTGCAGGATTGCATCCGGCATTCGCACTCGCGTTCGGCGCGATGCTGGCCTACGCCATCTTCATGCTGCTGACGCGCCACCTCGCGGCCTACGACACCCCGCTCGTGATGCTGTTCTACTCGGTGCTGCTCGGCGCGGTGGGGCTTGCGCCCTTCGCACTGTGGAACTGGGTGTGGCCCGCGAGCGCGCTGCAATGGCTGCTGCTGGGGGGCCTCGGCGTACTCGGCGGCACGGGGCATTATTTCTTCATCCACGCCTACCGGTTGGCGCCGGCATCCTCGGTCGCGCCGTTCCTCTATCTCCAGCTGCTGAGCATGGTCGCGTTCGGGTTCGCGGTGTTTTCCGACGTGCCTGACGTGTGGACGCTGGCTGGGTCCGTCGTGATCATCGGCTCAGGCGTTTATCTCATCCACCGCGAGCGCGTGACGCGGACGCCGATCGCGGCCGTGGAACCGCTCTAAGCGAGCGTCGGCTTTGTAAGGCGCCGCTCGGTCTCGTCCGCCCAGGCGGCAAAGCGCTTCTCCGCGATCGCGGCGCGCACGGCTCCCATGAGCTGCTGATAGAACGCCGTGTTCGACCACGTGAGCAGCATCGAGCCCAACAGCTCGCCCGACTTGATCAGGTGATGCAGGTAGGCGCGCGAGTAGTCGCGCGCGGCGGGGCAGGAGCTTTCCGCATCGAGCGGCGCGTTGTCCTCGGCGTGGCAGGCGTTCTTGAGATTGACCGGGCCGCTCCAAGTATAGGCGAGACCGTGGCGGCCGTTGCGCGTGGGGAGCACGCAGTCGAACATGTCGATGCCGCGGGCGACCGAGCGGATCAGATCGGACGGCGTGCCGACGCCCATCAGGTAGCGCGGCTTTTCCTTGGGCAGCAGCGGCACGACGCCGTCGAGCGTCGCCAGCATGACCTCCTGCCCCTCGCCCACCGCCAGGCCGCCGACCGCGTAGCCGGGAAAATCCATGGCGACCAGCTCTTGCGCCGAGCGCGCGCGCAACTCCGCGTCCGTCCCACCCTGCACGATCGCAAACAGCGCCTGTCCGGGCTTGGCTATCTTCGCGAACGCCGCGCGCGAGCGCTCCGCCCAGCGCAACGACAATTCCATGGCGCGGATGACTTCACTGCGCTCGGCGGGAAGCTCCAAACACTCGTCCAACTGCATCTGGATGTCGGCGCCGAGCAGGCACTGGATCTCGATGGCGCGTTCGGGCGAGAGCATGTGCGTCGCGCCGTCGAGGTGCGACTGGAAGCGCACGCCCTCCTCGCTGATGGTGCGCAGCTTGCCGAGCGACATGACCTGGAAGCCGCCCGAGTCCGTCAGGATCGGGCCCTCCCAGCGCATGAACGCATGCAGGCCGCCAAGCCGAGCGATGCGCTCCGCGCCCGGCCGCAGCATCAGGTGATAGGTGTTGGCCAGCACGATGTCGGCGCCGGCGTCGCGTACCTGCTCGGGGTAGAGGCCCTTGACGGACCCGGCCGTGCCGACCGGCATGAACGCAGGCGTGCGGATGCGCCCGTGCGGCGTCGCGATCTCGCCCAGGCGCGCGGCGCCATCCTCGCCCAGCAGGCGAAATCCGAACGTGGGCAGCGCTTCCTGCATGCGTTCCTTGGGCCGTAAACTCGCTAACTTCACCTCTCCCATAGGGGCCCTATGGGAGAGGTGAAGCTCGTCTCTCCTAGCGTGCGGTGAGGCCGGTGCCAAATAGCAGGCAGGCATCGCCGTAGGAATAAAAGCGGTAGCCCGCGTTGATCGCGTGCGCATACGCCGCGCGCATATCATCGAGGCCCGAGAAGGCCGCGACCAGCATGAACAGCGTCGAGCGCGGCAGGTGGAAGTTCGTCAGCAGGACGTCGACGGCGCGGAATTGATAGCCGGGCGTGATGAAGATGTCGGTTGGGCCGCGGAAGGCGGCGATCGTGCCAGACTGCGCCGCCGTCTCGATCAGCCGCAGCGATGTCGTCCCCACGGCGATGATGCGCCGCCCCTCGCTGCGCGCCGCAGCCAACGCCGCCGCCGTCGCGGGCGAAACCTCGCCCCACTCGGCGTGCATGCGATGCGCTGCGGTTTCTTCTGCCTTCACGGGCAGGAACGTCCCAGCGCCGACGTGCAGCGTCACGAAGTGGCGCTCTATGCCACGGGCTTCGAGCGCCGCCAGCAGCTCAGGCGTGAAGTGCAGCCCCGCCGTGGGCGCGGCCACGGCGCCCTCGTGCGCGGCATAGACCGTCTGATAATCGCGCCGGTCGGTGTCCTCGGCTGCGCGCCGGCCCGCGATGTAGGGCGGCAGCGGCATGGCGCCGACCGCTGCGATCGCTGCATCGAGGTCGGTCCCAGCAAGATCGAATACGAGTTCGACCTCGCCGTCCACGGGACGGCCGGCAACGGTCGCGTCGAGCGACCCGGCAAGACACATGTTTCCCATATGCCCGAAGTGCAGCCGGTCGCCGGGTTGCAGGCGCTTCGCCGGCCGCGCGAGCGCCAGCCAGCGGTTCGCATCGCGGCGCTCGGTGAGCGTGACCGCGATTTTCGCGACGAGATCGCCGCGCCGGCGTTCGCCTTCCAATGCCGCAGGGATGACGCGTGTGTCATTCAGGACCAGAACGTCGCCTTCGCGCAGCAGCCCGGGCAACTCCTGAACGATGCGGTCTTGCAGCGGCTCGCCGGCGCGTACGACGAGCAGCCGCGCTGAATCGCGCGGGGCAGCCGGGCGCAGCGCGATCAGCGCCTCGGGCAGCTCAAAATCGAACAAATCGGTGCGCATCAGTGTCTGCGCATCAGTAGACGCGGATCAGCAGCGCACCGGAAAGCAGCAACACCGCCCCAGCGGCGCGCCCGAGCGTGATCTCGCGCACGGCGAGGTTGAACAGCCCGAGGTGATCGATGAGAAGCCCGGCAAGAAGCTGACCCGAGACGATGAAGGCCATCGTGGACGCGGTCCCGAGCTTGGGCGTCAGGATGATGGCACTCGTGACGTACGCCGCACCCAGCAGCCCGCCGGTGACGAGCAACCACGGCGGCGGTTCGCGCCAGGCGATGGCGATCCCTTGCGCTTGCGACATGACAAGCGAGATCGCGACGAGCAGGACGGCGCCGGAAACGAACGAAGCCGCCGCCGCCGCGACGCGAAATCCCAGCGCGCGGCCGAGCTCGGCGTTGATCGGCGCCTGCATCGCGATGAGCGTGCCAGACACGATGCCTAGAAGCGACCAGACGAGCCCCATCGCTATCACCTTTGGTTGGCGTTGATTGATGGCGGCACTGCGCTAGCCGCGGTGAGCGAGCAACTCCCAGACGCCAGCTCCGGCCAGCACCAGCCAGCCGAGGATCATCGTCGAGCCGCCGAGCGGGGCGGCCATGGGAAAGAGACGGTTGCCATAGAACGTGCGCGCCGCGATGTCGCCGCTGAAGAGCGAGGCGCCGAGCAGCAGAACGAAGGCGGCAAGCAGAAAGCCGCCGGGATGCGCGGCGCGCGTGGCCGCGGCGGCCAGCGCCGCTGCCGCCGCCGCATGCATCAACAGGAACTGCGAGGCGGGCGTCAGCGCCGACATCGCCGGCGAATGCGCGCCGGCCGCCCCAAGCCCCACGCCGGCAGCGCCCGCGAGACCCGCATAGATGAAAATCGCCGCGGCCGCCTGCATGATACCTGCCTGATCCATCGCTTACGCGCCTCTCCCAGCGTGGGCTTACTTCACGTCGGCCGCGACCTTGACCGAGACCATCTTGTCGGGGCTCTGCACCGGCTCGCCGCGCTTGATCTTGTCGACGTTGTCCATGCCCTCGATCACCTTGCCCCACACCGTGTACTTCTTGTCGAGGAAGGTCGCGTCGTCGAACACGATGAAGAACTGCGAGTTGGCGCTGTCGGGGCTCTGCGCGCGCGCCATCGAGCACACCCCGCGCACGTGCGGTTCGGCGCTGAACTCGGCTTTGAGGTTGGGATAGTTTGACCCGCCGGTGCCCGTGCCCTTGGGGCAACCCGTCTGCGCCATGAAACCTTCGATGACGCGGTGGAACGGAATGCCGTCGTAGAATCCTTCGCGCACCAGCTTCTTGATGCGCTCGACGTGCTGTGGCGCAAGGTCCGGCCTCAGCTGGATCACCACGTTGCCCTTGGTGGTTTCGATGATGAGGGTGTTCTCGGGATCGGGTTTGGGGGCCATTCGTGTTCTCCGTTTTCCTTGGGGGTGTTCGGCTTGTTGTTGATCGAGTGGCGATCAAGCGCTCTTGTCGTTATTCGTCTGTGCCTGTCTTACGTGCCAGCAGACGCCGGCGGGATCGACGATGTGAACTTCGCGGCCCCAGGCAAAATCGGTCGGCGGCCGTATGCGAACATCGGTATACCGGTCTGCGAGGTTCTTGCCCTGGATCTCGCTCCAATAGCCTTCCAGATCGTCAACCTCGAGGGTTAGCATCTGGTTCTCTTGCCAGATCGGGACATCGATGTCCTGCAGCAGGAAGTAGGCGGCGCCATACCGCAAGCCGGCGAGGCCATCCTGTTTCCAGACCGCATCGAATCCGAGCTCGGCGAAGAATGCGAGCGAGCGAGCGAAGTGCTTGCCCGATGGAACGAACGGGGTGAGCCCGGTTGCGTGCGCCCGCATCCTACTTGGCGTGGCCCTGCAGATAGACCTTTTGCATGACGTCGGGAATGGGCGGTGGCTCGCCCGGCGCGATCTTGTCGACGTTGTCCATGCCGTCGATGACCTCACCCCACACCGTGTACTGGCCGTTGAGGCTCGAGCAGCCGGTGTCGGTGAAGCAGATGAAGAACTGGCTGTTGGCGCTGTTGGGATCGGCGGTGCGCGCCGCGCCGATGGTGCCGCGCTTATAGGGCTCCTGCGAGAACTCGGCGGGGAGATCCGCATAGTTCGAGCCGCCGTTGCCCGTGCCGGTCGGATCACCCGTCTGCGCCATGAAGCCTGGAATGACGCGGTGGAACTTCACGCCGTCGTAGAAGCCCTCGCCCGCCAGCTTCTTGACGCGCTCCACGTGCTTGGGAGCGAGGTCAGGGCGCAGCTTGACCAGCACCTTGCCGTTCTTCGTCTCTATGACGAGCGTATTGTCGTTGCTGCCCGAGGCGCTCTTGTCGGAGCATCCCGAGGCCGCAACGAGGCACATCGCCAGAGCGAGGCATGTGAGCAGTCGCATGGTGCGTCCTTCCCCTAACATCACGTGTCGCGCGAGCGCCTGCAGGCACCGGCAGCGTTTTGATCCGCCCCTTTATCGCGCCTTGCGATGCGTATCGCAACTTGCGTCTATGACACCGGGTTGCGGCAAAGATTGCGGGGGGCGAAGCTACCGGCGCGCCTTGGCTTTTGCCTGCAGCCGTGCGGCTACGGCCTTGGAGACGAACGGCGAAACATCCCCGCCCAGCAATGCGATCTGACGCACCAGATTGGCGGCGATATGCCGGACGGAAGGTGCAGCTGCGACAAACACCGTCTCGATCGAGGGGGCCATCGCGCCGTTCATGCCAGCCATCTGCATCTCGTAGTCGAAGTCCGTCCCGTCGCGCAGGCCGCGGAAGATGACGCTCGCGTTGTGTGTACGCGCCGCCTCGACGACGAGATTGTCGAAGGTGGCGACCGCGATGGCGGTGCCGGAAGCCTTGGCGATGGCCTTGGTCTCGGCCGTGAGCATCTCGATGCGCTCCTCGGGCGTGAACAGCGGCGTCTTGCCGGGATGCACGCCGATGCCGATGACGAGCGTGTCGACCAGGCTCGCCGCGCGCGCTATCACGTCGGTGTGGCCGAGCGTGACGGGATCGAAGGTTCCCGAATAAAAGCCGGTGCGGGCCATGGCTGTTTTGGTCCTTGGCAACTAGGGGCCTGGTGCCACCGTCCTATCGCATCGGCGTAAACAAAAAGGCGCGGGGCAACCCGCAGATCACTCGGCTCCGGATGCCGCGTCTCCTTCGCCGTTGCCAGTATCCTCCCCGCCGTTCTCGCCACCCTCGGTGCCGTCGTCGGGGATGTGCTCGACGGAGACGACGCGCTCCTCGGCGTCGGTCTTGAAGATGCGCACGCCCTGCGTGTTGCGCCCGGCGATCCGCACGTCGCCCACGGGGCAGCGAATGAGCTGGCCGGCATCGGTCACCAGCATGATCTGATCGCTCTGGGCGACCGGGAACGACGCCACCAGCGGTCCGTTGCGGTCGTTGACGACCATGGCAACGATGCCTTTGCCGCCGCGGCCCGAGGTCCGGTACTCGTAGGACGAGCTGCGCTTGCCGAACCCGTGCTCCGACACCGTCAGCACGAACTGCTCCTTGGCGCCGAGCTCGGCGTAGCGGTCGGGCGAAAGATCGGCTTCGCCGCCGACTTCCTCGTCGGATTCGGGCTCGGGCGCTCCCTCGGTGATCTCCTCGCCCTGCGCGCGGCGCAGCATGTTCGCCTGCTTGAGGTAGGCGATCCGCGTCGCCGCGTCCGCCTCGACGTGGTTGAGGATGGTCATGGAGATGACTTGGTCGCCGTCCTCGAGCTTGATGCCGCGCACGCCGTCGGAGTCGCGTCCCTTGAACAGGCGCACTTCCTCATCGAGCAGGAAGCGGATGCAGCGGCCCTGCGAGGTCGTCAGCAGCACGTCGTTGCCGGGCGTGCAGATCTGAACGGCGACGATCGAATCGCCGTCGTCGAGCTTCATCGCGATCTTGCCGTTGCGGTTGATGTTCTCGAAATCGGACAGCGCGTTGCGCCGGACCTTGCCCGAGCGCGTCGCGAACGCGAGCTGCAGCGCGCCCCACGTCTCGCGATCCTCGGGCAGCGGCAGGATCGAGGTGATCGCCTCGCCCTGGGTCAGCGGCAGCAGGTTGACCAGCGCCTTGCCCGTCGCTTGCGGGGTCGACGCCGGCAGGCGCCAGACCTTCATGCGGTAGCACATGCCGCGCGAGGAGAAGAACAGCACCGGGGTATGCGTGGAGGCGACGAACAGCTTGGTAACGACATCTTCCTCGCGCGTCGAGACGCCCGAGCGGCCCTTGCCGCCGCGCCGCTGCGCGCGATAGGTGGCGAGCGGCACGCGCTTGACGTAGCCCTTGAGCGAGACGGTGACGACGCAGTCCTCGCGCTGGATGAGGTCCTCGTCCTCGACCTCGCCCTCGATGTCGACGATCTCGGTTTTGCGCGGAGTGGCGAACTCCGCCTTGATGTCGTTGAGCTCCTTTTGCACGATCTCGACGACGCGCAGGCGCGAGGCGAGGATCGCCAGGTACTCCTTGATCTCCTCGCCGAGCTTCTTGAGCTCATCGCCGATCTCGTCGCGGCCGAGCGCGGTCAGGCGGGCAAGGCGCAACTCGAGGATGGCCTTGGCCTGCTCCTCGGACAGCTTGTAGGTGCCTTTGTCCGACACCTTGTGGCGCGGGTCGGCGATGAGCACGACGAGCGGCGTGATATCCCGCGCCGGCCAGTCGCGCTCCATCAGTTGCTCGCGCGCCTCCGCCGGGCTTGGTGCGTGGCGGATGAGCTTGATCACCTCGTCGATGTTGGCGACGGCGATGGCGAGGCCGACCAAAACGTGCGCGCGGTCGCGCGCCTTCGTCAGCAGGTGCTTGGTGCGGCGGCTTACGACCTCCTCGCGGAAGTTCGTGAACGCCTCGATCATGTCCTTGAGGTTGAGGCTTTCGGGGCGTCCCCCGTTGATCGCCAGCATGTTGGCGCCGAAGCTCGTCTGCAGATCGGAGTAGCGCCAGAGCTGGTTCAACACCACGTCGGCCACCGCATCGCGCTTCAATTCGATGACGATGCGCATGCCTTCGCGGTTGGATTCGTCCCAGATGTCGGCGATGCCCTCGATCTTCTTCTCGCGCACGTTGTCGGCGATCTTCTCGATCAGCGTGCGCTTGTTCACCTGGTAGGGAATCGCGCTGACGATCAGCGCCTCGCGGTCCTTGCGGATTTCCTCCACGTCGACCTTGGAGCGCATGAGGATCGAGCCCCGCCCCTTATGGTAGGCCGATAGAATGCCGCTGCGGCCGAGGATCAGACCGCCCGTTGGGAAGTCAGGTCCCTGGATGATCTGGCACAATTCGTCGATGGTGATCTCGGGATTGTCCAAGTGAGCGAGGCACGCATCGATCACCTCGCCCAGATTGTGCGGGGGAATGTTTGTCGCCATGCCGACCGCGATGCCACCCGCGCCGTTGACCAGCAGGTTGGGGAATTTGGCCGGCAAGCACGACCGGCTCCTGCAGCCGGTCATCGTAGTTCGATTTGAAGTCGACCGTTTCCTTGTCGAGATCGTCGAGCAGGTACTGCGCGATCTTCGAAAGCCGCACCTCGGTGTAGCGCTCGGCCGCGGGCGGATCGCCGTCGATCGAGCCGAAGTTGCCCTGCCCGTCGATGAGGGGCACGCGCAGGGAGAACTCCTGCGCCATGCGCACCAGCGCGTCGTAGATCGCGAGGTTACCGTGCGGGTGGAAGTCGCCCATGGTATCGCCCACGACCTTGGACGATTTCATGTGCTTCTTGTTCCAGTCCAGCCCTAAGCGTTGGATCGCATAGAGGATGCGCCGATGCACCGGCTTCAGGCCGTCGCGCACGTCGGGCAGCGCACGCGAGATGATGACGCTCATCGCGTATTCGAGGTAGGAGCGCTTCATCTCCTCGGAGATGGAGATCGGGCGAATGTCGCTCGGCTCTTTGCCGCCTGGTCTCTGGTCGTCGGTGCTGTCGGCCACGATGAGATTTATTCCTCAGGTGCTGGGGGGACGTGTTGCGGAGATGCCGAGGTCCGGGGTTGGAGATCGGGGCAATTTTGGGCCCGAACGGCGACGCACGCCGCGGGGCGTGCGTCTCGCTTGCGAATTTGCGCCGAGTTTACCCCACATCCAGGGGACAAGGCAACGCATGGGGGGCTTTTCTCGATGCCCGATTCACATGCCATTTCCCTCTATTTGCCAAATACTTGGCATGAGTTGCAGGTCATCCGCGCAGCGTTCGCGGCGTCTTGTCCGCAACACACATAGCAGCTACAGCACCAGCGCGCCGGGCATGGTTAATGCCGCGGCGGGTTGGGGGCGCTCGGCGCACCGAAGCAAAGGGAGAGTGCGATGATGAAAGGCGTGTTGACCACGGCCGCCGCGATGGTGGTGCTGGCGCTGCCGGCGCTGAGCGATCCGGCGCAAATTCCAGCCGACGTGTTCGTCCCCACCCAGAGCGACGACCAGTATCTCGCGCGCGACCTGCTGCTGTTCGCCAAGGTTCACAACGCCGACGGCCTGATCATCGGCGATATCGAGGATCTGATCTTCAACGCCAACAACCAAGTCGTGGGCGTGGTGATGGGCACTGGCGGATTTCTCGGCTTCGGTGAGAAGCGGATCGCGGTGAACGTGAGCGCGCTGCAGGTCAAGCACGAGGACGGCAAGGTTTACGTGTCGCTGCCGCAGGCCACCAAGGAAGTGCTCGACACACTCGAGCCGTTCCATCGCAAGCAGCCGCCGAAGACGCTGATCGACCGCGCCATGGAGCGCGCGCACGAGTTTACCGACAAGAGCAGCGTCTCTGCAAAGGACGCCTACGAGAAAGCGAAGCCCACGCTCGAGAAGGCGGGCGAGGCTGCCAAGGGCGTGTTGGAGAAGGCCGAGGAGAAGGCCGGCCCTGCGCTGGAGAAGGCAAAGGAAGTGGCGAAAGGCGCCTACGATGGCGCGCGCAACGCGCTCGACAAGGCCGAGCAAAAACCAGCGGAGCCGCCTTCCGCCGCGTCTCCGCCGACGGCGCCGCCTGCCGACGCAATGCCGACTCCGCCGGCCACGCCGCCGCAGCCCTGAGCCGAACACCGAGACCGAGACGCAGAATCGAGAAGGGCCGCATCGAACAGGTGCGGCCCTTCCCTTTTAGCAAGCCGTCACTGACGGCCGAGCACGCAGACCTTGGCCGAACCTTTGAGGCTCAGCTTCGCCATGTAATAGAGCTGGACTTCTTTGATCGCGCGACGCTCGCCGCGCAGATCGAGCGGCTCGGACTCGCGGCCTTCCTTGATCTCCGCGCCCACTTGGATGTCGTCGGGCGCACCGCGCTCGTACACGACCTTGAGATTGAGGATATTCACCTTGTTGCCCGACACGGCGAGCTTGATGGCGCTGAAGCGTCCTTCCTGGCGGCCGACCTGGATCGTGTCGTGATCGGGCAGGAAGCCGGTCTTGCCGCAGCCGAGCTCGACCCAGTCCGCACGCGGCGGAGGACCGCCGGGAGGAGGACCGCCGAACCCGGGACCGCCGGCAAAGCCGCGGCCGGGGAAGCCCGGACGATCGGAGCCCTGCAAGCCGTACACGGCGACGCTCGCACGGCCGCGGGCGCCCGAGCGGTAGGTCAGCTCGATGCGATCGATGCCGCGATCGCCGCCGGCGAGATCGATCGGAGGCGTCCGCTGGCCGCTGCGGATGAATTGGCGCACGCGCACGTCCTGCGGCGGCCCGCGCATGAAGAACACCTTGAGGTCGCGGATCTCCACGTCTCCGCCATCAACCTCGAGCGCTATCTTCTCGAAGCGCCCCTCGCGCCGCCCTACGCTTATGACGTCGTGGTCGACGCGAAAGCCGACACTCTGCTTGCCGAGCAGCTCCCAATTCTCGCGTGCCTCCTGACCAAAGACATCGAGCACCGCGCGTCCGCGCGAGTCCCGCCCTACTCTGGCGGAAACCTCGATGCGCTTGACGGCGCGGTCGCGCCCCTTGAGATCGATCGGAGGCGTGCGCTCGCCTTGCTTCAAATGCTGCCGCAGATCGAAGCGCTCCTGCTCGCCGTTGGCATAGACGACGACCATATCGACAAGGTAGAGCGAGCCTTCGCGCGCCGTCACGCCGATCTTCTCGAACTTGCCGTTGCTGCGGCCGACGTCGATGACGTCGTGGTCGACGCCGAGGCCGCCGACGCGCGCCGATCCCAGGAGCTGCCAGTCCGCCGGGCTGTCGCCGCGATCATTGCCGCGGCCGCGGCCGCCGTCGGGTGCAACCACCTGCTGGTCCGACCGTCCCGGGCCGCGATCGCGGTCGCCCCTGGGATCGGCCGCGGCCGTATCCACAAAGAGCGCCAGTGCCGCCAGGGGTGTCGCCAATTGCGCGAGAATCGATAGCAATGACATCTCGATAATCCTCCCAATGCCGGCGGACTTCCGCCGCCGTATCTCGATCAATCTGCCCACTGGCGACGACCAAATTGTGATACTGCACCGCGAAACTAAGGGCGCGCGGCGCCTTTTTTGAGTGCTCGCACAACAGGCAAGGCGGGGATAGGACGTGTCTTCCGGCGATTCAAAAACGGTGGTTCTCGTCGCGCTTGCGGCCAATCTCGGCATCGCGATCGCGAAGTTCGCGGCGGCAGGACTGACGCGCTCGTCCGCCATGCTGTCGGAGGCGATCCACTCCCTCGTCGACACCTCCAACCAGGCGCTGCTGTTGTATGGGCTCAAGCGCTCGAGCCGTCCCGCCGACGCGCTGCACCCGTTCGGGTATTCGAGGGAGATCTACTTCTGGAGCTTCGTCGTCGCGGTGCTGCTGTTCTCGATGGGTGCCGGCGTCTCGGTCTACGAAGGCATTTCCAAGCTGCACAACCCGCATCCGATCAAGGATTTCTGGGTGAACTACGCCGTCCTCGGCGTCGCCCTGGCGCTCGAAGGCGTCTCGGCCTGGAAGGCGATCACCACGTTCGCGCCCACCATCGGCCCGCGTGGCTGGATCGCGGCGCTGCGCGCCTCCAAGGACGCGGCGCTGTTCGCGGTGCTGCTCGAAGACCTCGCGGCCGTGACCGGGCTGCTGATCGCGCTCGTCGCGCTGCTGTGCGTGCAGTTTCTCGGCTGGCAGAGCGCCGACGCGGTCGCCTCCATCGCAATCGGATTGCTGTTGGGCGCGGTGGCGGCGTTCATGAGCGTCGAGATCAAGGGGCTCATCGTCGGCGAGGCCGCAAACCCGCGCGTGCTCGCCGGCATCGAGGCGATCCTGCGCAGCAAGGTCGGCGCCGACGGGCCGCTGATCGCCATCAACGAGATCCGCACCATGCACCTGGGACCGCAGGACATCCTGGTGGCGGCGAGCGTGGATGCAATCGACGGCATCACGGCGCAGCGGGTCGAGACCGTCACCTCGCAGCTCGAGCGCTCGATCAAGTCGAAATATCCCGAGGTGCGACGGCTCTACATCGAGACGCAGTCGAGCGCGGGGCATCACGCCGCCGCGCTGGAGGCCCGTGCCTCTGCCGCCGCGTCGAGCGAGGGTGATGGAGCTGCCGTTGCCGCGGCAGAGGCAGACTCCGCGGCTTCGAACAAGCCAAAGAAGCCGCGCACCAAGCGCCCGAAGAGCTGAGCGCCGCGCTGGCGGCTACTTGCGCTTCACGACCTCGCCGTCCTCTTTGGTGAAGGTGCGTACAGGCCGTGGCAGGATGTCCAACACCGCTTCCGACGGACGGCACAGGCGCGTGCCCTTCTCGCTCACGACAATGGGGCGATTGATCAGGATGGGATGCGCGACCATGACGTCGAGCAGCACGTCGTCGGTCCACGTCTCGTCCGCCAGCCCAAGATCGCCATAAAGCGCCTCCTTGTCGCGCAGCAGCGCGCGCGGGCGCAGGCCCATCGCCTGCAGCAGCGAAACGAGCTCATCGCGCGTCGGCGGCTCCTTGAGATATTCGATGACGCGCGGCTCCTCGCCGCTCGCCCGGATCATGGCGAGCGTATTGCGCGAGGTTCCGCACGCGGGGTTGTGATAGATCGTGACGGTCATGGCCGGTGCGCCAAGGCAGCCGGCGAACGGCCGCCGCGAAGATTAGAACGGGATCTCGTCGTCGAGCTGCTTGTCGAAGCCGCCCTTCGTCGCCGCGCTCTTGCCGCCGCGCGGGGCCGGCGCCTCGCCGAAGCTGTCGCCGCCGTAGTCGGCCTGGCCGTTCTCCTGCATGCCGGCACCGGCTCCCGTGCCGCCCGAGCGGCCGTCGAGCATGGTGAGGTTGCCGTTGAAGCCCTGCAGCACGACCTCGGTCGAGTAGCGGTCCTGGCCATCCTGGCCCTGCCACTTGCGCGTCTGCAGCGCGCCCTCGATGAACACCTTCGAGCCCTTCTTCAGGTACTGCTCGGCGATCTTGCACAAGTTCTCGTTGAAGATGACGACCGAGTGCCACTCGGTTTTCTCGCGCTTCTCGCCCGTGGTCTTGTCGCGCCAGGACTTGCTCGTGGCGATGCGCAGATTGGCGATCGGACGCCCGTCCTGGGTGCGGCGGATCTCGGGATCCTTGCCCAGATTGCCGATGAGGATCACCTTGTTGACCGATCCAGCCATGCCTTGCACTCCTCGATTCCGGCCAGCCGCGACATGTGTCAGCGGCGGCGCATTGAATTCCTGCGGGCCCGGCCCACCCTGCATCGGGTCTGCGTCGGGCCGCGCCTCACCCTAGTCTGCGTTGGGCCGTGCGCCCGGTAATGGCGACAGTTGTCCACGCATTTCGGCAGCGGCGCGCGCGGTCGTGTTCCACTTATGTTCTTATAGGTAGGCCGATGTCGGCGATTTGGCAAGAGCTGCCAAGGTGGCGTCCCCAGATCAGGGAGCCGGTGGCGCGGTCGCGGCTGAGGCGGATGGATCGTCCGGGGAGAGCGGCGTCGCCGAAGGACTGCTCGAAGCGCCGAGCGAGGGGCTGGCGGAGCTGGGTGCGGGCGCCGTCGATGGCAGAGCCGCCGGCACCATCGAGCTGGTCGAGGCTGGCGTGGGCACCGGCACCGCCGGGCGCGCCTGCTCGGCAGCAACCGTCAGCTCGCGCATCAGCTTGTCCGTCAAGGTCCGGTTGGCGGCGCAGGTCTCGGTGCGCAGTCCATCGTAGACAGCTGTCACGTCGCCCCGGAATTGCGCCGACACAGCGCGCCGCGCAACGCCGGTGGCGATCGAACCGTCGCTCCAGCGGGCGCCGCACATGAGCTTCGTCAGATAGGCCGTGAGGTCGGGCTTGTAGGTGGCAGCCGGCGGTGGCGGGGACGCGCCAGACCAGCTCTGCCAGCGCAACTGATCGGGGGTGCCGACCCAGGTCTTGGCCGAGGCGGCGACCGGCACGGCCGCTTCCTTTGCGCGCGCGCGCGCCACATCACCCGGTACCCGGTCGATCGCGGCCTTGAGCGCAGCCTGCTCGCTTTCATCGAGCGGGCGGATGCCCAACTCGGACAAGTCGGCGAGGCCGGTCGTGTCCCACTCGGGCGGCGATGTCATCCAGATGCTCGCGCCCCGCAGATCGGCGCCGGTCATCTTGGTGCCGCCCATGTCGGTGCCCTGCAGCTTCACGTGCTCCAGGCTCGCCGCCTGCAGCTCGGCGTTGCGCAGCACGGTCGCCTGCAGCAGCGCGAAATTCAGCACCGCGCCCTGCAGGCCCGCGCTGGAAAGATCGGCAAATTGCAGCTGCGCGCCCGTCATGTCCGCGCCCTGCATGGAGGCGTTGAGGAAGTTCGTGCCCTGCGCCTGCACGCCGCCCGTCAGGTCGGCCTTCTCCAGGTGGGCGCTCGAAAAGTTGGCACCCGACAGAATGGCGTTCGCAAGCTCAGCCCCACCCAGGTCCGCTTCCTCGAGCTTGGCACCGCGCAAATCAACGCCCGCCATGTGCGCACCGCTCAGATCGGCGCGGGAGAAATCGGCACCGCGCGCCGAAGAGCACTGGGCGCCTTCGCGGTCGTCGCGCAGCAGGAAAAGATCGAGCTCCGCACAGTTGAGCCAGGCCTTCTGCAAGTTGGCGCCGACGAGGCTTGCGCCATCGAGCTCAGCGCCGGTGAGATCGGCGCCCGACAGATCCGCGCGGTCGAGCTTGGCGTAGCGCATGTCGCGCCCGCGCAAATTCAGCGTCTTGTCGCCGCTGTGGCGCCGGCCGGTGGTGAGATCGGAATTGGTCACGACGAGGTTGCGATGGAACACCCCAAACAATGTCCCGTCGGCACGCGGCGAGAGAAACGGCAGCACGAAGCCGCTCTGTTGCACGCGGCCGGACTCGCCTCGCGTCGTCCAGGCGTGCAGGTCGCGGCTGACGCGGTCCAGCTGCTCGCCCGGAACGGTCGCGGCGAAGAATGACAGATAGACGACGGCGACCAGCACGGCGGTAGTCACGAAGGCGGTGACGGGATGCGTCACCGTCGAGCGCCAGAATGCCTGGAAGAACGAGGTCTCGACGCGGAGCAGGAACACCCCGATCAGCAGCAGCATGCCGACGTCGACCGTCACCGCGATCCGGTTGATCCACGTGGTCGTGACGTCGTGATAGGGCAGGAACGAGATCTGCATGTAGAGCAGCAGGATCACGGGCAGGATGACGATCGTCAGCCAGGTCATGATGTGCAGGAACATGCTCATCACGGCGCTGCGGTGGGGGCCCGCCACCGCCTGCACGAAAAAGAAGTTGTGCAGCTCGAGGCGCAACGGATGGTTGCGCCGCTCGCTCGTCTCCAGCATGCGGATGGCGTGATCGAACTCGAGCGTTTCGCGCGCCAGCAGGACCAGCTGCGCCACGATGCCAAGATGGAACAGCACCAGTACGATCGGCGCGAACTGGAAGAACTGCTTGAGCGGGATATTGACCTGCAGTATCGGGAGCTGCACGGAGGTGTCGAGCAGAAGCGTCTCGTGCGTCACGCCGGCGACGGCGATCACGAGATAGGTCATGATGGCGAGGAAGATCAGCCAGCCCGTGTGCGTCGCGTCGCTTGAGCTGTTGACGGCCTCGAGCAGGCTATACGGATTAACCGGTGTATCCGGCTCCGCAGGCCCCCGCGCCAAATCAGCCATTCCCTACCCCCAGCAACGCACTCTTCAGCAAGTTGGGGCAAACCTTAGCGGAGAAAGTGTGACCCCGAGGGCACTCGTTATACCCGCGGCTATACCCTCTACCCTGGGCCCACCCCCTTGCTCTTTCCACTCGGACCATTGCAAGAGTCAAGCAGAACCCCGCGACATTCGCCCCTAGCCTTAAGACGGGCAGCCAAACCCGCCGCAAACATTGATCACGGAGAACCCAAAGCGTGGGTCAGCGCCAATATAACTGCGCCAAATGTCCGGGCTACTGCTGCTCCTATCCGCTGATCCCGCTGGACAAGCGCGACGTGGAGCGCCTCGCCAAACACTTTGGCCTGCCCTTCAAGACGGCGCGAACCAAGTTCACCAAGATCGCCCACGGCCGCCAGTACGCGATGCGGCGCAAGAAGGACGAGATCTACGGGCGCATCTGCCGCTTCTTCGACACCAAGGCGCGCCGCTGCACCGTCTACAAGGCGCGACCCGCCGTTTGCCGATCGTTTCCCGGCGAGGGGCGCTGCGGCTACTACGACTTCCTGAGCTTCGAGCGGCGCGCGCAGGAGGACGACGAGTTCGTCGCCCTCACCAACCACGAGGATTGAGCGGTCAACGGTGTGGGGCGCTCTCCCAATACTTGTCATCCTCGGGCTTGTCCCGAGGACCAGCTTCCCGCTTGCGCCGTCGTGGAAGCGTTGTGCTGAACCCTGTGCGCGGGTCGCGCTGAACGGTAGGTCCTCGGGACAAGCCCGAGGATGACATTCTATGCCGCACTAGCCGGTGGTGACCGCGACCTCGACGTTGGAGGGATCGACGCGGCGGGTCAAGCCGCGCGCGAGCGCCTCGCGGTCGAGCTCGCCCTCCCACGCCGAGACCACGATCGTCGCAACGCCGTTGCCGATGAAGTTGGTCAGCGCGCGGCACTCGCTCATGAACTTGTCGATCCCAAGCAGGATCGCCATGCCGGGCACCAGCTCGGGCCGTACGGCGCTGAGCGTCGCTGCGAGCGTGACGAAGCCGGCCCCGGTCACGCCGGTCGCGCCCTTGGAGGTGAGCATGGCGATGCCGAGAATGGCGAGTTGCTCGCCGAGTGAGAGATCGACGTTCAGCGCCTGCGCGACGAACAGCGTCGCGAGCGTGAGATAGATGTTCGTTCCGTCGAGATTGAACGAGTAGCCGGTCGGGACCACGAGGCCGACGACGGGCTTGGAGCAGCCGAGCCGCTCGAGCTTCTCCATGAGCTGCGGCAGCGCGCTTTCCGAGGAGCTGGTGGCCAGAACCAGCAGGATCTCGTCGCGGATGTAGCCGACGAACTGCCAGATGCGGAAGCCGGCCGCCCAGGCGACGATGCCGAGCACGCCGAACACGAACAGCGCCGCCGCCGCGTAGAACATGGCGATGAGGCCTGCGAGGTTGCCGATGGCGGAGGGGCCGTACTTGCCGATGGTGTAGGCCATGGCGGCGAAGGCGCCGATCGGCGCGAACTTCATGATGACGGCGATCACGCCGAAGAACGCGCGCCCGACCTCGTCGATGAGCGTGCGCACCGGGCTCGCGCGCTCGCCGAGCGCCATCAGCGCAAAGCCGAAAAGCACCGCGATGAGCAGCACCTGCAGGATGTCGCCGTCGGCAAAGGCGCCGACGAAGCTGTCGGGAATAATGTGCAGGACGAATTCGACGACGCTCTGATGGGAGGCGCGCGCCGTGTAATCGGCGACGGCGGTTGCATCGCCCGTGCCGCCGAAGCCCGCGCCCGGCTGCGCGAGATTGCCGACGACGAGGCCGATGGCGAGCGCCAGCGTCGATACGATCTCGAAGTAGACGAGCGCCTTCAGGCCGACGCGGCCGACTTTGCGAGCGTCGTTCATGTGCGCGATGCCGGACACGACCGTGCAGAAGATGATCGGCGCGATGATCATCTTGATGAGCTTGATGAACCCCTCGCCCAGCCCCTTCATCCAGGCGCTTTGCGCAATCTCGGGGAAAAGCCAGCCGGCGAGGAAGCCGAGCAGAATCGCGATCAGCACCTGCACATAGAGGTGGGCGTAGAACGGCCTGTGCGCCGGACTTGCCGCGATCATATCAGCCATGTCTCGAACCACCTGCGTGTCCCACAACAATCGGCGATCTAAGCAATTCGTTCCGCTCGCGGCTAGGCCGAAGTGGCGGCACGCGGCGGCGAGGCGGCCGGCGAATGCACGTGCTCGGGGCGCACACCGACGCCGACGAGCCGCGCCAGAATGTGCTGCAGGCGCGGCACGCGATCGACGAGGCGAAGGATGAATGGCGGTTTCAGCGGTCCGCTGCTCTTGAGGACCGGCTGCACGACATTGTTCTGCGCGATGACCTGCAGCCGCTGTGTCACCTTCATGGGGAACTCGCGCCGGTGCTGTACGCGGGCGAGGTCGCGCTCGGTCAGCGTCCCCTGCTTCAGCGGCTTCCACAGCAGGTTCGCCGTCGCGACCGCGTCCTGGATGGCGATGTTGATGCCGACGCCGCCGATCGGCGACATCGCGTGCGCCGCATCACCGATGCAGAGGAGCCCCGGCTTGTACCAGGTGCGCAGCCGGTCGATCGCCACGGTAAGCAGCTTCACCTCGTCCCACGACTTGAGCTCGCCGACCCGATCGGCAAGGAAGGGCAGCGCCTTGGCCAGAGTTCTGGCGGAAGGCCGGCAGCCCGGCCGCGCGCACGCGCTCCGCGCCGCCCTTGGCGATCACGTAGGCAAGCTGCCAGTAGTCGCCGCGGTCGAGCATCGCAATGAAACTGCCCGTGTCGATGCGGCCGCCGGTTCCCGGATCGTCGGGCTTGCGCGAGAGCCGCAGCCACAGCACGTCGATCGGCGCGCCGATGTCCTCGACCTCAAAGCCGCCGCGCGCGCGCACGGTGGAGTGGCGCCCATCGCAGGCGACGACGAGGTCGGCACGCACCTCGAGCGGCCCGTCGGGCGTTTCGGCGCGCACGCCGCGTACCCGCCCGCCGCTTTCCAGGAGATCGACGACGTTCGCCCGCATGAGCAGGTGGAAACCGGGAAAGGCGCGCGCATGCTCGGCGAGGAAGTCGAGGAACTCCCATTGCGGCATCATCGCGATGAAGTCGCGCCCCTTGGGCAGGAAGGAGAAATTTGCGGCCGTGATGGGCGTATTGCCGATCATAACCGTGAGCTTGTGCACGGGATTGTTGGGCCGCTGCAGCAGCTCCTGCAGCAGGCCCAGCTCCTCCATCACCGCGAGCGTCGAGGGGTGGATCGTGTCGCCGCGGAAGTCGCGCAGGAAATCGATGTGCTTCTCGAGCACCGTGACGTCGATGCCGGCGCGCGCCAGCAGGAAGCCGAGCATCATGCCGGCCGGTCCGCCGCCCACGATGCAGCACGTGGTCGCGATCATCCGCGCCGACGGTTCGCTTGCCGGAGTCATTGCGCCGGGGCGGAGATGTGACAGGCCTCTAGCGCGCCCTTGATTCGCTCCTTGGCTTTCGCCTCGATGGCATCGATGTCGGTCTTGCTGATGCCGCTGTCGGTCGCGCCCTTGATCAGGGCGACGAACTTGCTCGGGCTCGTCTCGAAGCCGGCGATCAGCGCGAGCCGCTCAAAGCGCGACATGTCGGTCGCGGCCTTGTCAGCAAGGCAGGAGCACGCTTTTTCATCGGCCCCGGCTTTGGACTGCTTCTCGCACGCGGTGACGAGAGTCTGGCGCTCCTCGGCGGAATAAGAGCCGCCCACGTCGAGGTCGGCCTTCGTCAATTTTACGGCTTCGATGTTCTGCGCCCAGAAGTAGCCGCCGACGATCAGCGCGATGAGCAGCAGGAAGATGACACCCACTGCCGCCAACACCCATTTCAATACCGACATTTTGAATGCACCTCCGCCGCAAGCGCTGTGTCCGTCACAGTCGGCGCGATGAAACGACGTTTATCGCGCGGGCGCAACGGATGACGTGCCGGCAATCCGCTTGAGCCACAGAAAGCCGAGGCCGATCAAGGGGAGGAGGATGTCGGAATACAGCATGATGCCGGCATTGCCGGGCGCGTAGTTCCCATGCGCGAGGATGTCATGAATGTGTCCCACGGCGGCGCCCCACTGGAACATCGCGGGCCCAAGGATGGCTGCGAAACGCACGCAGCACGAGCCTTTGAACGCCAGCAGGCCGATGGCGGCGAAGCCCAAGCTCGCATAGCCGACCTCGGCCTGGAACGGGCTGTCGGCCCAACCGATGAAGCCGGCCGCCAGCTCGCCGAAAAAGACGTGCATGATGAAATTGTAGAAAAAGCTGACCGCGACCGAGAACAGGATGAAGTAGGCGAGCAGCTCCTCGGCGACGCTGGGCAGCGTGAAGCCGTCACCCTTGATGACCAAGGCGATCACCGCCGCGACGAGCCCCAGCACGAGGAACGTCAGCGTGAAATTTCCCAGAACGAATTCCAGCAACGAAGCCATGCGCGCGCGACCCAGAGAGCACGCGCAATTTTACAAGAACGCGTCCTAAGCAATCGTCGCCCCAGCGCAGGCAACTTGGCGCGAACGTGATGCGCCGTGAGCGGACATTGCGTTGCTCCCACTTATGTGATGTTATAATAATACGTGGTTGTTACGAGGCCCCGGCAAGAGGGCCCTCTTTCAACCCACAGGAGGAACAAATGAAATCGTTCAAGACCCTTACGTTAGCCGCGGCCACCATGCTCATTGCTGGCGCCGCGACCGCCGTAACCGTCAAGAACACCAGCACGGCGGACGTGACGATCGGCATTGACTGGGGCGCCAAGGATAAAGTGGAGACGGTGCCCGCAACCAAGTCGGTGTCCTTCGAATGCAAGGACGGCTGCGGCGTGACCGGGCCCTGGGGCTTCTCTTGGATGGCCGCGGGGAACGATGAGATCGTGACCGACGGACGCTCCCTCGTGACCGTCGGAAGCATCGGCGACAAGGGCGAGACCCTCGTCGACTGAGCAATTTGTAGCCATTCTTGCGGGCGAGTTCCGTCCGCGGGCCGCAGGGCACCCGTCCCGGCGGCCCTTTTTATTGCCGCGTGAATGCACGCGCCATTTGCCGTGACCCGCGCGCAAATTTCTTCGAATTGTCGAGCAATCCGCATCTCGATCTTTAGATCGCGGATGAAGAATACGTCGTGGGCATTCAATCCAGGTGCGAACCGAAACGGTGAGGGACCACGATGGACGGTGACGGCGGTACGAGCGCGCACGAGGACCAGCAGCAGATCAAGTCGCGGCGCAGGGGTTCGATCACGGCTCGCGCAATGGAGGACAGCCCGGATTTGATGCGCCCCGTGGCCGAGCCCGTCGCAGGCCCCTACCCGATGCCGTCGATGGAACGCTCGGCCGGTCCGATCGTCCCCGGCCGGGGATCGTCGCTCACCGGAAAGGTCGCAGTCGTCACGGGCGCCGCGCGTGGCATCGGCCGCGCCATTGCCGTCGAATTCGCGGCGAACGGCGCCGATGTCATCGCGATCGATATCGCCGGTCCGGTCAGCCCCACCGCGGATGCGATCCCCGCAACCCAAGCCGAGCTTGAGGAGACCGTGGCCGCCATCCGCCACTACGGCCGCCGCGCCATGGCGATCAAGGCGGATATTCGCGACATCGGCGCGTTGCGACGGATCGCCGATGAGGTCGAAGCTTCGTACGGCAAGATCGACATCGTCGTTGCCAATGCCGCGATCCAGGGCTGGAAGCCGCTGATGGAGATGGCCGACAACGATTGGCACGACCAGATCGAGAACAATCTCAACGGCACCGCCAACACCGTCCGTGCGTTCGGCCCGAAGATGGTCGCGCGCAAGAAGGGGCGTTTCATCCTGCTGGCATCGATGCAGGGACGCCAGGGCACGAAGGATGGCGCCGCCTACTCGGCATCGAAGTGGGGCATTCTCGGTTTGATGAAATCGGCGGCACTCGAGCTCGGCGAGCACAACATCACTGTCAACGCCATCCTGCCGGGCCTGGTCGGCACCGCGCTGACCCACAACGAGCAGCGCTACCGCGCCGCAATCGCGCAATCGAACCGGCCAACATCCACCTATCCGACCGCGCAGGAAGCGTGGGATGCACGCGCCCCGACCGTGCCACTGGGCGTGGGCTGGCTGCAGCCCGAGGACATCTCGCCCGTCGCCGTGTTTCTCGCCTCGGACGCGGCGGCGCTTGTGACGGGTGCCGAGTTCGCCGCGACGGGGGGCGATGCTGCCAAGGTCAGCTAGCGGGTTCTCAGTCTTGATGGTGGCGCGGCAAAGCAGGGCAATCTTCAGGGTCGTCGGTTAGGCTCTCCGCACGGTCGCGGAGACAATGCATGATCACGCTTTACACCTTTGGTCCGTATTTCGGTTTGCCGGATGCCAGCCCCTTCGTGATGAAGGCGGAGATCCTGCTGAAGATGGCGAACCTGCCGTATGCGATCGACACCGGCGGATTCCCCAAGGCGCCCAGGGGCAAGCTTCCCTACATCAGCGACGCGGACGAGATCATCGCCGACTCAACCTTCATCCGCCTGCACATCGAGAAGAAGTACGGTTTCGACTTCGACAAGGGTCTGACCGCGGCCCAGCGCGGCATCGCGTGGGCGGTCGAGAAGATGTGCGAGAACAACCTCTATTGGGCGGGCCTCTACGCTCGATGGATCGTGGACGCCAATTTCGAGAAGGGACCGCGCAGGGTCTTCGAAGCGGCCCCGGCACCGTTGCGCGCCCTCGTCGCGCACATGGCGCGGCGGCAATTCAAGCGCAATCTC
The DNA here is from genome assembly GCA_963726795.1 of uncultured Alphaproteobacteria bacterium. Lineage (GTDB taxonomy): Bacteria > Pseudomonadota > Alphaproteobacteria > Rhizobiales > Hyphomicrobiaceae > Hyphomicrobium_A. The sequence continues at coordinate 773,316 of CAVSDD010000006.1, forward strand.
TGGGGCCACGGCATGGGGCGGCTCACGATCCCCGAAATGGAGGAGCTCGCCGGCCGCGACATCGATGCCATCGCGGACCTGTTGGGCGACAAGCCGTATCTCATGGGCGCGGCTCCCTCCGCCGTCGACGCGACCGTCTTCCCGTTCATCGCGCACGCGCTGTGCCCATTGTTCGAGACCGGCATCCGCACGCGCACCGAGCGGCGCGCCAACCTCGTCGCCTACTCCGACCGGCTGATGCAGCAGTATTTCCCGGCCTTCGCTGCCGCCGCTTGAGCCGGCCAGAGCGGGTCAAACTCGGACGGCGAGCCGAAGCCCGCCGTCCCATTGGCTCAATTAAAATCCCGATCCCCTGGGAAGCGGTTTTCCAAGCCGGGCAAGTTTGCGCGGGCCAAGAACTCCTCATCGTGCTCCCGTTCGCGATTGTCAAAAACACGCCGACCTTTGACGATGCCGTGCTCCACCATCACGTGCATTTCCTGCTCGTAGACCGAACCAAAGCCCATGTGCACATAGAGGATCTGTTCTCCAAGCGGCACTCGCAAAACCCCGGTAAACCAATCGGCGAACAGCGGTCCGGGTTTCGCCAGCCGCACTTGGCCAACAAGGCGGTTGAGGTAGAAGCGGTCGTTCTTGATCTCCCACGTGCCACGATAGCGCCGCCAACACGCCGTGGAAAAAATCATGGAGTTCCTCCGGCTCCGCGTGCTCGACACCTTCGTCATCGATCCAGCGCGCCACCCAGCGCTTCTTATCGGCCGACGGCTCGTGCCGGATATCCAAATTGACCATGCTTGCGTCGGGCGGCAGCTTCGGACAAAACGCCATCGGATGGGATATTCCATCGAGAATGAGTATTTCGGGAATTTGTGCGGTCATTATTCCTCCAGCCTAAACCCCCTCACCTGTCCGAGCGGACCCAGGCGCGCGCGTCTCCGCCGCCCCCGATTCCGCTCCCCCTACCCATAGGGAGGGAGAACTCGGTTTTTTGCAGTGGAGTGGTTTGGGGCCGACACTGGGCGGCGCGGCCGAAGCCAAAAAGCATTCCCGCGCAGCAATTTGCGCAATACTTGGACGCGACCAGTCCGCATCCTGTTAGCCGCAGCCGCGCTCCATTGCAGCGGGGCCCACGCTTCGCTACCTAAGCGCTATGCCAAAACCGACCAGCAAGCCCCGGGGGGCCGCGGAGCTCTCCAAGGCCGTATCCGCGGCCAAAGCCCACAACACCATCCACGTCCGGGGCGCGCGCGAGCACAACCTGAAGAACGTCGATCTGGAGATCCCGCGCGACGCCCTCGTCGTGTTCACGGGGCTGTCCGGCTCGGGCAAGTCCTCGCTCGCCTTCGACACGATCTATGCCGAGGGCCAGCGCCGCTACGTGGAGAGCCTGTCGGCCTACGCGCGCCAATTCCTCGAGATGATGCAGAAGCCGGACGTCGACCACATCGACGGCCTGTCGCCGGCCATCTCCATCGAGCAGAAGACGACCTCGAAGAACCCGCGCTCGACCGTCGGCACCGTCACCGAGATCTACGACTACCTGCGGCTGTTGTTCGCCCGGGTCGGCGTGCCGTACTCGCCCGCGACCGGCCTGCCGATCGAGAGCCAGACCGTCTCGCAGATGGTCGACCGGGTGCTGGGGCTGCCCGAGGGCACGCGCTTCTACCTGCTGGCGCCGATCGCGCGCGGGCGCAAGGGCGAGTTTCGCAAGGAGCTGGCCGAGTTTCAGAAGAAGGGCTTCCAGCGCGTCAAGGTCAACGGCACGTTCTACGAGATCGCCGACGCGCCCAAGCTCGACAAGAAGTTCAAGCACGACATCGACGTGGTGGTCGACCGTCTGGTCGTGCGTCCCGACATCGCGACCAGGTTGGCGGATTCCTTCGAGACGGCGCTGGCGCTGTCGGAAGGCGTCGCGGTCGCCGAGTTCGCCGACAAGCCGCTGCCCAAGTCCGAGCGCGAGGGCGCCAACAAGTCCAAGAACGAGACGCACGAGCGCGTCATCTTCTCGGCGCGCTTCGCCTGCCCGGTTTCGGGCTTCACCATCGACGAGATCGAGCCGCGGCTGTTCTCGTTCAACGCGCCCGCCGGCGCCTGCCCGACCTGCGACGGTCTCGGCACCGAATTGCAGTTCGAGCCGGAGCTGGTCGTGCCGCTGCCCGAGCTCTCGCTCAAGGACAACGCGATCTATCCCTGGGCCAAGTCCGGCGCCACCTCGCCCTACTACGAGCAGACGCTCGAAAGCCTCGCCAAGCACTTCAAGGTGTCGATGTCGACGCCGTGGAACAAGCTGCCCAAAGCCGTGCAGCTCGCGATCCTGTACGGCACCGGCGAGGACGAGGTGACGTTCACCTACTTCGACGGCACGCGCAATTACAAGACGGTGAAAGCGTTCGAAGGCGTCATCGGCAACATCGAGCGGCGCTGGCGCGAGACCGACAGCGACTGGGTGCGCGAGGAGCTGGAGCGCTACCAGGCCTCGCATCCGTGCGAGACGTGCGGCGGCTATCGCCTGAAGCCGCAGGCGCTCGCCGTCAAGATCGCCGGCCTGCACATCGGCCAGGTCGGCGACATGTCGATCAAGGCCGCGAACGCCTGGTTCGCCGAGCTGCCGAAAACGCTGACCAAGCAGCAGAACGAGATCGCGACGCGCATCTTGAAGGAGATTCGCGAGCGGCTGCAGTTCCTGAACGACGTCGGCCTCGAATATCTCACTCTGTCGCGCAACTCCGGCACGCTGTCGGGCGGCGAAAGCCAGCGCATCCGCCTCGCCTCGCAGATCGGCTCGGGCCTCACCGGCGTGCTCTACGTGCTGGACGAGCCCTCGATCGGGTTGCATCAGCGCGACAACGAGCGCCTGCTCGTCACGCTCAAGCACCTGCGCGACATCGGCAACACGGTGATCGTCGTCGAGCACGACGAGGACGCGATCATGCAGGCCGACTACGTGGTCGACATCGGCCCCGGCGCCGGCATCCACGGCGGCGAGGTCGTGGCGCAGGGCACGCCCGACGACATCCTGGCGAACCCGGACAGCCTCACCGGCCAGTATCTCTCGGGCGCGCGCCAGATCCCGGTGCCGGTCAAGCGCCGCGCGCCGCAGAAGGGCAAGGCGCTCAAGATCATCGGCGCGCGCGAGAACAACCTGAAGGACGTGACCGCGGAAATCCCGCTCGGGCTCCTCACCTGCATCACCGGCGTCTCGGGCTCGGGCAAGTCGACGCTGATCATCGACACGCTCTATGCCTCCGTCGCGCGCAAGCTCAACAACGCGCGGCTGCATCCGGGCGCGCACGACAAGATCACCGGGCTTGAAGACCTCGACAAGGTCATCGACATCGACCAGTCGCCGATCGGGCGCACGCCGCGCTCCAACCCCGCGACCTACACCGGCGCCTTCACGCCGATCCGCGAGTGGTTCGCCGGTCTGCCCGAGGCCAAGCAGCGCGGCTATCAGCCCGGGCGCTTCTCGTTCAACGTCAAGGGCGGGCGCTGCGAGGCGTGCCAGGGCGACGGCGTCATCAAGATCGAGATGCACTTCCTGCCGGACGTGTACGTGACCTGCGATGTCTGCAAGGGCAAGCGCTACAATCGCGAGACGTTGGAAGTCAAATTCAAGGACAAGTCGATCGCCGACGTGCTCGACATGACGGTCGAGGAAGGCGCGACCTTCTTCCAGGCGGTGCCGTCGATCCGCGACAAGCTGGAGACGCTGGCGCGCGTCGGCTTGGGCTACATCCACATCGGCCAGCAGGCGACCACGCTGTCGGGCGGCGAGGCGCAGCGCATCAAGCTGTCGAAGGAGCTGTCACGCCGCGCGACCGGGCGCACGCTCTACATCCTCGACGAGCCGACGACGGGGCTGCACTTCCACGACGTGGCCAAGCTGCTCGAGGTGCTGCACGAGCTGGCGGACGCAGGCAACACCGTGGTCGTGATCGAGCACAATCTGGAAGTGATCAAGACCGCCGACTGGGTGATCGACATGGGCCCGCAGGGCGGCGACGCCGGCGGCCAGATCATCGCGGAAGGCACGCCGGAAGATGTGGCGCGCGTGAAGGAGAGCTACACGGGGCAGTATCTGCGGGAGCTGTTGGGCAGGCGCGGCCGTCGTGCCGGAGGCGCGCAAGAAACGAGCTCGACGCGCGAAGCGCCAGGCCGCGGAGTAGCCGCTGCTTCTGACCCGTAGGCGACGTGGCGTCGGACGCAAACGAGGTCGGCTGCTGAATGACGTGCGGGCGCCTGCACGCGTCGTGGCACCGCGAGCGGCTCGACTGAGCTGCCCATCAGAAAAGTGATAGCCATGATGGTTTTGTATTAGACAAACGAGATCGGCGCCCCTTAGGGATCTAAAGGCCGCTATTAATGACGGCCTCGATTGGCGCAGCGTGGCGTCGTCAGGAATCGGGCATGCGCGAGAGCCTTATTGGCCTTGGGGTAACTGTTGTCGCTTGCAGGCCCCCTCACCTTACCTCTGAAAGTTTGCAACTCACCACGGTCTTCACGGCTGGCCCGGAGCGTGCACGGGAGGGCGCGTTGACTTGGGGGGAGGCCGGTTGTGAATAGTCGGCTGATGGCCGTTTCAGAGGGGGAACTCCGGCCAATTTTAAGGCAGCCGATATTTTCTACCGCGTCGGTCCGCTGGGCTGGTTTTCAGATCGAAGAAGGATTTTCTGCAAGTACGCGCCAACGCCAAAGCGCGGTCGAGAAGCCCTCCATCTTTCTGTGCAATCGGCTCCAAGGCTCAGTGGTCTGGAGCCATAAAGGCAAATCGCGCAAGCAAGTGGTGGTGCCCGGCACTGTATGTCTCTGCCACCCCCGCTACGAGGCGAAAGATGTCGTCGTGTCGGACGAATGGCAGGTGCTTGTGATGGCTTTGGATACGACCAGATTTCGGGAATATGCTCCGCTTGAAGCGCGGGCAATCGAAAGCTCGCTGGTCGGGCTCCTGTATTCGGAAGACAGGCACATTGCGCGACTCATGACTGAAATGCACCAAGAGGCAACGGCCGGTTGTCCCTCTGGCCGGCTTTATGCTGAGTCACTCTCGCTCGCAGTCCTCGTTTACGTGACCGCGCACTACACGAGCCGAACTCTGAGGCAACCAACCAAGCTCTCTCCTGCTCAGCAACGTTCTGTGGTTGATATCATCAGGGGGAACTTGAACTCCGACATGTCGGTAAGCGACTTGGCCGCATCGATAGACGTGAGCGCAACGCATTTCGCGCGCCTCTTCAAGGCAACTTTCGGCATCTCGCCGCATCGGTATGTAATGCGAGAACGTGTTCTCAGGGCTAAAACCCTGCTAGCCAACACGGATTGGACAATTAGCTATATCGCGCTGGATCTCGGCTTTTCGGGTCATAGTCATTTCACGAAGGTGTTTCACGCGCTGATAGGAGTGACGCCGAGTCAATTTCGCGAGGGCCGCTAGGGAGCATCGCTGCACCTATTCTTTTTCTCCCTGAGATTTAGCCGCGAAATCCTCCAAAGGCGCCTCGTACCCGGGTGGTGTGGCTCGCAGGTTTACCCGCAGTATGGAGGGATCGGTTGTTTCAATCTGCCCATCAAGTACCGTTCCGGGGGTGATCTCAACGCACTCGCCAATACTTTTTTTCTCGATCAAAGCCATCGAGAAGGCCCTTACATCCGAGCGAAGACTTCGTAACGTCGAAATTGCTGCAAAAGAAGTGCACCCGAAGGTCGGTACTTTAGCTTCAAAAAAATTCGTCTGGGACGCTGCGAGCACAACGACTACGAGAGTCTTCAAAATCCCCTCCCTGCTCGGAATCGCCCTACGCCGCGCGACGCACGCACGCACGCACGCGAGTGAGCAATGTTTGACTTGAACCTGGGAGCCCCTACCCCGCCGGGGAAGAGGCTCCCATCAATGGCTCATCTAACGTAATGGATTTTATTAGAGGCCCCGCGAAGTGAGCCAATCGATGAGAATCTGGGCGATTTCCAGATTGTTATCGTCCAGCATCATCATGTGCTCGTTCCCTCTGATGGGACCGGGCGATCCCTTATAAAGGGAACCGCGCGTCAGGTTCGGCAGCCACGCCACTCTTATGTCTCCACCTGCGGCCGTTATCTGCTGCACCTCGGTGGCGCAGCTTGCGACGGGGTCGCGAGCGCCAGCAAAATCCCCATATACAGCCAAGATGGGGATATGCTTGAGGGTATTGATCTGGTCGGGAGTTAGATTGGCGAGACAGCCCAGCTCAATGCCGATGATGGCCTTCACCTTGCAGGCAGACGCAGTTGTCCAGGGGAAGCATCCCGAGTTTGAGCTCAGAGCCGCCTGGGTCGGAAATGGGCTCGATTCCGAATGGCCCATTAAGACGGCCCCGCCGAGTTTTTTTGCAAGTTCTGCCATTTGCGTCGGCGTATTGATCGTTGCACCCAGCGTCGAATTCACGTCCGGGATCACCATGTTGTAGAACTGCAAATCCGAACCGTTGCCCACACCCACGTTTTTCATGGGGAACCTGTTTCCCGGGTTAACGGCGGTAGATGTCGCGCAAGGCGAAACCGTGCAAGGCGTCGTTCCCCACCGGAACACGTTCCACGCGAACTGGTCGGTCGCAATGATTGCCGGCGGCAGCTGCGAAGCCGGGAGCGTGCCTAACTTCGCTTTATTATAAGATGACGCGTCGAAGCCCGACCGGGCGCGAGCGACCTGATCGACCATAAAAGTGTCGAAGCCCTGTCGTACAAAGTACTCGTCCCATCCCATTCTTCCATCAGGAGTAGTTTGCCAAGATTTCGTGCTCAAGCAGCAGCCGTGTACGATAGCGATTGGCGCATGTTTTCCGCGCCTCACATCTTGATTAGGCGGCCATTGACCAGGACCAAATTGCCCAGGACCAGATTGAAGAAAGCGACTACCTTTCGGCAACATGAATTGAACGTACATTTGGTTGATCATCAACTCGCCGGCAGATGGGAAGCCGAAGTTCTGCCCTCCTAGTGCAGTGGCGGCGTCGAGGGTATGTGTGGTTCCAGAGATAAAGAAGCTGCCATATCCTCCAAGGACTAGATCTCCGTTAGACTTGACGGTCGACAACTCTTGCGCATCGCAGATAGATGGCAGCACCGTAAGCGCGACAACGCCTGCGGTTGCCGCCAAGAGTCTATTCAACTTCGACGCCATGACTTTTTTGTCGGATAGCATAATCGTCCTCCCTGTTTCCCCAGCGTTTCTTATGAGAAGTGCATAGAGGGCGATCAGCGCCTTCGTCTAATATGAGACGGCTAAGACTGTCACTTTCCTCCCATCCGAATGTCCGAAGGGCGCAACACCGGCTCCGTTATCGGCTGACGGGCACGTCCTCATGCGATGCGAGTTCGCAGTGTGCAACCGGTGGCATGAGCCCAGTTGAGGCACCGGCGCAGCAAGGCGGTTTCGAGTGAAATCCGGACGCAGTCTCCCAGTCGTGTGACGTCTGTTAGTGGCCCACTGTCGACGTTGGCAACCAAGAGATCTTATCCCCGCCCTCCCCAACACCCCCATACTCACCCAATCCCTGCCCGACGAAGGGACGCGACAAGCTTGAGCGTCTGACGCGGGGTAGGGAGCAGCTCCCGGGTGAGCCGTCGTCGCGTTCCGTTGCGCACGCCGGCGCAGGCTGCTCTGCCCTATCCCGGGTCGTGCGACCGAGGCTATGCGATGTCAGCAATGACGCGCATGGACGCCCTTCCGCAGCGGCCGTTGCGCGCAGTACGCGGCAGCCGCCGGCGGCTCCGGGACGATGGCCTGCGTGACGCAGGTTGGAGCCCAAGCCCGCTGCGGTCGTGTCCGCACCCTCGGCCATGAGAGACGTTGCGCGCGGGCGCCATAGCGGTGCCCTAAAAGTCGCGACAGGATCGCAGCGCTTGGCGCCCGCGCTCCCTTCGTTGCCATCCCTTCGGGCGCCCAAGCGCCGCGAGCGCGTATAGCCGCGTGCTAAGCTACAACGGCTTCATTCGATTCAAGCGGCAGCCAGGGAACGGCGTTTGCGCGCAATGCGGGCTACAGCTTTCATCGCCTTTGCGGCTGCACCGCTGCTGGTGTGCAGCGGTGTTGCGGCCGCGCCTTGTCCGCATGGCAGATGCGCCGCTGCCCCGATTGCGCATTTTGAGGCCCCGAGCGAGGCCCATATTCAAGACGAGCTCCGCCGCATCCATCGGCAGACCGCGTCACTGCGAGGCCGCATCGAAGCCATCAGCGCGCTCTTCCTCGGCGTGCCCTACAAGCTCGGCGCGCTCGGCGAAGGCCCGGACGGCGAGTTTGACCGCGATCCGCTGATCCGGTTCGATGCCTTCGACTGCACCACGTTCGTCGAGACGGTCATGGCGCTGGCGCTCGAGAGCGACCTCGATGCCGCCACCCGCACGCTGCAGAAGATCCGCTATCGCGATGGCGAGATCGGCTATGCCACGCGCAACCATTTCATCGAGCTCGACTGGGTGCCCAACAACGTGCGCGCCGGCTATCTGCGCGACATCACATCCGACATCGCGGGCGCAAGCGCCGTCACGGTGCACAAGACGGTCTCGAAGCGGAGCTGGTACCGCCGCAAGTCTCTGGCCAGACATCGAAGGCGATTTCAGCAGAGACGAGAGGCGGCAGCTGCTTCCCAAGCTGCAGCTTCTCGGCAAGCCGTTCGCCGATCAGCGCGCCACGCTGGCCGTGCTGCCGATGAAGGACCTGCCGCAGGCGCTCGCAACCATTCCGTCAGGCACGATCGCCAACCTCGTGCATGCGGATCAGCGCGACCGCGATACCATCGTCTCGCATCAGGTCATCCTCATCCGGAAGACCGACGGCTGGTACGTGCGCCAGGCGACATTGGGCAAAGCCGTCGAGGATGATCCGATCGGGCATTTCGACCTCTATCGCGATGTGAAATGGCGGCTGATCGGGCTCAACCTCGACGTCCTCGTCAAACCCGGTGCCGATAAGTCGCCGAAGGCACCCGCACTAGAACAACGCTAACGAAAGCCGAACACGAACGCTAAAAATGTCTCGGACCGCCGACCCCCGGGATTAAGCTTCACCTGCTAGTTTTTTGGGCATGGAGCACTTGGCCAGCATCGATGTGTGGATTGCACTGGGCGTCGTCCTCGCGACCGCGCTCACCGACGCCGTCTGCGTGCTGTACACGTCGTCCGTCGCGCACCGCCGCGATCTCGCCGCCGCCAATTGGGGCTCGCTGACCTACATGCTCTCCGCGTTTGCGGTCATCAGCTTCACCAACAACTGGGCGTACGTGGTGTTCGCCGCGCTCGGAGCGTGGATCGGCGCCTACGCCTCGATGAAATATCTGCGCTGGCGTTTGCCGTCCGCCGCCGAGAACCAGCCCGCGCCGGCGGCCGTGACTGACGCCATCTCCCGGAGCCATCTCGCACCGGCGTCCAGCTGCCAGCGGTTGGCGCCGTCGACCGTTCCCGCGGATGACCGCATCGCCGCTTAGCGGCTCGCGCGCGCCCCACTGCAATCTAATCCCCGCTCGCGCCGCCCGCCCCATACTACACACAAGCGCCGTGCAGGCTCAGTCCTTGCTCAGGTAGTGCTTCTCGAGGAATTTTGATCGAAATTTCTGCGGCGGGGTCTGAACGTCGGGGCGCCCCTCCGGCGTGAAGTCCATCAGGTTCCAGTACGGCCACACGGTGTCGACATGGTTCGACATCGTTTCGGTCGCCCAGAAATGGAATATCTCGCCGCCGCGTTTGGTGAAGCAGTGCATGACCGGCAATTGCATGTCGTCGCTCTCGCCCTGGCAGCGGTAGTCGGCCTGGAACGGCGACTTCTCCCCGGACAGAAGCTCGATCTGCGACCAGCCGCGGTCTTTCGCCCACGCCGCGATGCGCTCGGCCGGCGCCTTGGCGATGGCGGCAAACGCGGCGTTGCGCGTCACCTGATAGGCCGTGCGATCGAACCCATCCATGAGCGAAGTGCACGACGGGCACGGCTTGTCCCAGTGCGGGCCGAACATGAATGAGTAGAGCAGCAGCGTGTCGTGATTGCCGAACAGCTTGGAGAATTTCACCCGCTGGCCGACCCTGCCCTCGTTGGCTCGTTCGAAGACGTAATCATCTTTCAGCTTGCCGCCGAGCGGGAGCTTGCGCCGCTTTGCGGCGACCGCCTTGGTCTTGGCGATCAGCTCCTGCTCGTCCTTCAGCAAGGCGGTTCGGGCTTTCCGATACGCCTGGCTCTCATTGGGAAACTTAAGCTTGCTCATGGCCGCGTCCCTCCCTGCAGTTTTCTTCAGGTAGAGCTGCGGTATCTCGCTGACAAGCGCTCTCACGCGTTCAGTAGCGATAGCTGGTGGACGGGCGGTAGGCGGGGCCCAATGCATAACTGCCGCCGTAGGAGTACCGCTCAACATACGCGTAAGGCTCGTAAACGTAGCGCGGCCCGTAATCGTCGTTGCCGCCGTAGCGATGCAGGTTCTCGCGGTCCTGCGGGCTCAGGTAGTTGCCTTGGCGGTCCTTCGCCCGGGCGTTCTCGACGGCACCGATCGATTGCGCCTGTGCGCTGGCGGGTGCCAATGCCGGCGCCAATGCGATCGCAACGGCAGCAGCGGCGACTGTTCGTTTCCAGCTCATTGCAGTCCTCCTTCCGTAGAAAGCTTTCGACCGTTAACGCCGCGGCTGCAGAGGTGTTCCCGGACCGTTTGGCCGCGACGAATCAAGATAGTGATGGCCGCAGCCTTCATAGAAGCGGCGCAGCATGAACGCGATCCCCCGGAACGCTCTTCTCGCCGCCGGCCTGATCATAGTTCTTTGGCCTGGCGCTGCTACGGCCGGCGACAAGCCGCAAGCCTACGAGGTCGACATCGGCTTCGATGCCGCGCCCCAGTCGCTCGCCTGGTACAGCGACGGCATCGTCGCGCTCAACGGCAACATCGCCAAGGATGGCTTCCTGCTGCGCACCTACGGCAGCCTGGCCGTCTACCAATATGCGAGCCCCGTCATCGCGGCGGATACGATCAACGGCCAACTCTGGCAGATCGACGTGATGCCCGGCTATCAGATCGTGCGCGGCGGCGCGACGATCGGCGGCTACGTCGGTCTCGATTTTCAAGAACTCGTTACTGAGCCCGCAGGATCCCACCAATCCGCTGCGTGGCACCGCAACCGGCGCCAAGGTCGAGGGGCACTATTATTTCGCGGATGAGAAACAGCCGATCGATGTGCGGCTCGTTGGAGAATATTCCACGGCGTTCCAGACCTACTACGCCGAGCTGCGTGTCGGCGCGCGGATCTGCGAAAAACTCTTCATCGGCCCCGATGCCGAGGTTGACGGCGACACCGGCTACAATGCGCAGCGGATCGGCGGCTATGCCAAGTACACCTTCGAGCTGACCAAGGGCGTCCCGGTCGAGATGTCGGTCGGCGCCGGACACCAGTTCGTCGGCGGCGACGGCAGCGCGGGATTTGGGGGTGGCGCCGGCACGTACGGCACGCTCGAGTTCGACACCAATTTTTGAGTGCACGAAAAGGATGAGGCCGCCCGCTTGCGCGAACGGCCCCGTGGCCTCCAGATGCCGCAATGCTTTTTGCCGCGATTACTTCACGGTTCTGGCGTCGACGTCGGGAAGCTTATCCGCTTCGGCTTCGGTGAGCTTCAAATCGATGCGATCGGATTTCACGCTCGCGATTTTATCTGGCGTCAGCAGAACGCGAAGTCTCGCCGAGGCCAAGAAAGCCACCGATGTCGGCGTACACCTGGTCGCCCACGATCGCCGACACCTCGCCGATTTTCTTGTCGTCGATGGAATACACCGGGCGCCCGATCCATGCGTCGGTCGGCAGCTTGTCGGAGCCAACGTTGACATTGAGGTTGACGGGACCACTCGGCGCCTTGATGTCGACGCCAGGCGTTTTCACCTGCACCTCCGCCAACGCAGCACCAGCAGTGCCGGCGGCAAGGAGGGCAGCAAGAATTGAACGGCTGATCATTGTAGTCCTCCGTGTGTTGTGGAGGAAAAACGTGGTGCCGCGGAATGCGTTCCCGCCGGATGACCCGATTAAGTGCGCCCAACAAGACGCGGCGCATTCCCGCGCCGGCGTGCTAAAGGCTTCGTCGAGAACGCAGGCTGCTCCTCGCATAGAACGCCAACACATGAACACGCCCCGGCGAGTCACGAACGCAAATGCAATCTCGCGCGTCGCCGTGAGTCTCGTCCTGGCTTTAGCCGTCGCCGGCGAGGCTGGTTGCTCGGGATTGAAGTCGCAAGGCACAGGTGCGCCGCAGCCAGGCGATGTGCCAGCCCCTGCCAACGATGCCGCGGTACGCAAGACGCCCGTGACGCCGGGAAGGCCAGCGCGCGTCTTTGTATTTGCGGGCTTTGGCGATCACTGCGAGCAGGTGCCGGCGCCGGAGATCGCTGTCACGCAGGCGCCGACGAAGGGCGACCTCTCGTTCGTGAAGGACCAGGAGACGACGATTCAGTATTCGGCCCAGGGCACCTGCATCGGCCAGACCGCGAAGGGCACCGGCATCTACTATACGGCGCGTGCGGGCCAGGACGGGGTCGACCGCTTCTCGGTTTCCGCCAAGCTCGCGACAGGCGAGACGGCCACGCGCACGTTCGAGGTGCGGATTGCTGAGTAGCACCACAGCCGCCTGAGAGCCGCGCCGCGATAAGCCCACTTGTATTCTGCAGCGATCGATGCTTCAGAACGCCCCAGGATCCCAACCTTCAGCGGAGATGTTTCCATGCCCAACATGTCGGACTCGCGACGCAAGAAAATTCAGGCGAAACAGCGCAAGGCGCTGAACGCCGAGTCGCGCGCGGCCAAGATCGCGAAGAAAGAGCGCAACGCCGCGCCGGCCAAGAAGGCTCGCAAGACGGGTTGATCGGATCGAGCGCGCAGCCATGACTCCGGAGCGGTTTTTCATTTTCGAGACTGCGAGCGGTCACTGCGGCATTGCCTGGAACGGCGGAGGCATCACGTGCTTGCGCTTGCCGGCGCCGAGCGTCGACATGGCCCGGCGGATCATGCACAGGCGCGCTCCTGACGCTGAGCCTGCCCAGCCCAAGTCAAGCGTGGCCGAGACGGTCGGCGCCGTGCAGCGGTATTTCGAGGGCACGCCGACGGACTTCTCAACCGTCGTGCTGGACCTCAGTGGCGAGAGCGCGGTGTTCCAGCGCATCTACGCAGCGGCCCGGACCGTCGGGTGGGGCCGCACGACGACGTACGGCGCGCTGGCCAAGGAGATCGGCGCCGGGCCGGAAGCGGCGCGTGCGGTCGGGCAGGCGATGGCCCGGAACCCCGTGGGGCTCATCATCCCCTGTCACCGCGTGCTGGCGGCCGGTAGCCAGCTCGGCGGATTTTCCGCGCCGGGCGGATCGTCGTCCAAGCTGCGCATGCTCGCCTTGGAAGGCGTGCGGGTCGAAGCACCGTCCGCTGCTCCGCAAGAGGCCGCGCAACGGTCCTTCGGCTTTTAGATCACCGCTGGCGCCTTCGACATTCGTATGCCTTCCCAATCGGCGCGGCTCTCGCGACAATGCCCGCAAATAATCGCGGGAGGCACGCATGCGCATCGCATCATTCATCGTCACGGCGTTGCTCACGATCGCCAATCCGGCGCTGGCGGAAAACGGCGTGAGTGCGCGCGTCGGCGCGACGCTTGTCGGCCAGGGCAAGGCCCTGTCCCCGACGGTCGCCGGTCAGCGCGGCGGCGAAGCGGCTGGCGCCGCCCTCGTCTGCTACGGCCTGCGCATCACCAAGCAGGGCGCTGAGTTGCGATCGCAGTTCCAGGGCGCCGACTTGGCCGAATTCGACGCGCAAGCGGGCAAGGTTCTAGAGGCGTGGCAGCTGGTCAAGACGTGCACGCATGCTGGCGGCCCCAACGAGTGCAAGGTCTCGCAGCAGTGGAATTGCCTGATGGCGTTGCGCGAGATCGGCCCGCAGGGAAGCGCGTTGCCGGGGCTCATCGAGCCGAAGTAGCTCTCGAGCAGCCACGCGCGCGGCCTTCTCAGTTCGCACGTGCAAAACACATTTGCCCAAGCGGCTGCGGCCTGGCGGCGCGCGTGCGGCATGCGGCTTCCACATATCTCGGCACATATCGCGGAACGGGTTCTGCGACCGGGCGTTGTCGTGGCTGGAACGTCGAAAAGGAGTTCATAAAAATGAAATCATCATTCTTGGCGATCACCGCTGCCGCCGCGCTGGCACTTGGCGCAAACGTTGCTCTCGCCGCCGAAACCGGCTTTGGCGGGCAGCCCGACTCATCCAAAAATCAGGTCCCCGGACCGAGCGTCGACAAGCCGAGCGATCCCGGCGCAGGCAACCCGGGCTCGGCCGCTCAGGTCCCCACAGCTCCTGAAGTGCAGGATGACTTGAACAACACCGACACGAGCGGCGCTGGCTCCGGCGAAGCCGGCTCGGAAATGACGAAGCCCGCGACGTCCAATCCCGCCAAGTAGTTTTTGACAGATCAAAGATGCTCGCCGGAATGCGCCGGCGGGCATCTTTCACGTTCAGACCGTACCGACTGGCTTGCGCGGAACGATGAGTTTTGAGGTTAGAGTCTGAACGACCTCGCCTTTTTGATTTCGTGTCTCGCTGCGCAATACGACGATGCCGCGATCGGGCTTCGAGCGGGACGGCGTAATCTCCACAACCTCACTGAAGACCTGCAGCTCGTCTCCCGGACGCGTCGGCCGCGGCCATGTGATTTCCACGCCGGCGCCGATGACGCCGCCGGCTATGGGAGCACCGCCGCCCACCAGCAGGCGCATTGTCAGCGCCGCCGTGTGCCATCCGCTGGCGGCAAGCCCGCCCAGCATCGACTTGGCGGCTGCCGCCTCGTCCAGATGAAACGGCTGCGGATCGAACTGGCGCGCGAACTCCTTGATCGCATCCGTGGTGACCAGGACCTTGGCGCTGGTCATGCGCTGGCCCACACTCAGATCCTCGAGGTACAAATCGCCGGCCATCGGCCGATACTCGCCTTACACCGGCAGCACAGAGCGCAGCTGCTGCTCGTACTGCTTCAGGCCATGCAGCGCGCGGGCCTTCATGTCGGCATCGAGCGGGCTCGCGTGCTCGGGCTTGAAGCCTTCGATCGCCTTGCGCGCATTGTCGATCACGCGCGTCGCCGACGCCTGCGGATTGAGCTCACGCAGGGTTATTGCCTGCAAAAGCTGCGTGAGGATGACGCCGGTCGCCAGCACGAGCCCGCTCAGCTCGGCATTTTCGTGCGCGAGGCGATCGAGCTTAGCCTCGATGTCATGAGCGTCGGCCATGGTGTGAACTCCGTGCTGATTGCGTGTGGGCGGGTGACCGCGGTGGGTTGGGCGGGCGAGGCCCGCCCGCTATCTAGCAACGGATCGTGACGGGTGCAGCTTTGATCTTCGCAATTGCCGCCCGTGCGGCGTCGTGGCTGCTCGGCCGCACCCGGCCCGCGACAGACGCCGTTTCCGGCCTCGCGCCGATGAAGGGTGGGTGAACGAGCCGTTCCACGTCGGTTCAGTGCGACCAGCGCTTCATGGGGACAAGCCGCAAAGATCGATCACTGGGCAAAGCGGCGATCGGGCTCGAACGAGCCCGATGAGAGGCAGAGGAGACTACAATGAACTACAAGCTTCTATTCGCGAGCTTGGCAATCGGGCTCGGCGCTATGGCCACTTCCGCGTCGGCTGCGCCGACGGGCAATCTCGGCGGCGTCAACGCCGTTGACGGCTCCAAGCTCCTGCAGACCGTCCGCGACGACTACAACGACCACCGCCGCGGCGATCGCTGGCAGCAAAACAATCGCTGGGACGACAACGACTATCGCGGCAATCGCAGGTGGTGGTGGCATCGCCGGCACCGTGACCACGACAACCGCTGGTCGTGGAACCGGGATCGTGACGATCGCGACGGCCACCGCCATCGCTAGTCTGAGTTAGGTCCCCCGGACCTGCATGAGAGCCCTGGCCCAGGCGCTGACCTGACGCCAGGGCTCTTTTTGCGTGTTGAACGCGTCGCGGCGCACGCAACCGAGTTCACGGTCGCGCACGCGCGGCGGAGGGAGAGACGAAGCGGCAACCTCGGGGCGACGCTCGCCGCCGAGTAACAACTCCAAGCTTGCTGCTGGTTACAGCCGCTTACTTGCTGCGCGAGCGGCTGAACGCCATGGCCACGACGCTGGCGAGCAGCGCGATCGCGGCGATGCCGGCCGGACCGTCGATCTCGGGCACGGGCGATTCCGCTGGGGGATTTCGGCACGATGTCAAACCAGCCGGCGAAAGCCTGATCAATCGTCATAAGGGTGAGCAAGAGCCCGGTCGCGGCAACCTTCCATTTCATTTTCTTCTCCTGTCGCAACGCTAACGTTCCATCCCCAGTCAACGGCGTAGGCCATTGAGGACGCGACATGATCCGCCGAGACACGTTGCTGCGACAGTCCGTCTTAAGAGGTACTAGGGGGTGCACGGAAATGCGGTGCGGCTGACGTTAGCGGAGGCGCCGTTCAGGCATTGCGGCGCCGGCAAGGCATGTTAACCACGTCACGCCGTGAGGATCGTCGCGCATGAAAAAGACGAGGAAGCCGAAGCTCCCTCGTCTCTCGATGCCGATCGCGATTGGCGCGCTGGCGCCGACGTCAGATGATCAGGGGCCGCCGAAGGCGTAGGTGATGCCGATACGGCCGACCCAGAAATCGTCTTCGAATTTCGACGTCGAGGTTCCGGTCCCGATTGGGCTGGTGATGACATAGGTGTGCGTCGAGCTGCCGAGATCGACGAACAGCGCCTCGGCGCGCAGCCCCCAATGCGGCGTGAAGAAATATTCGGTGCCGGCACCGACCGTACCGCCGGTCTTCGTGTCGGAGTTCGACTGCGAGAACGGCCCAAGATTGAAGATCGAGTTGCCGCAGCCGACGCAGTTGTCGTTCAGCTTGTGGTCGATCTTGGCGTAGGCGAGACCGCCGGTTGCATACAGCAGCCAGTTGCTCTGGATGAGGTAGCCCGCGCGCACCCGCGTGGTGCCAAACCAATCCATCTTGCTGGTGAGCGCCGCGGTCTCGGTCAGCCCTGTGGGGCCGATCTCGATGTCATATCCGGTCGGCGAGGAATTGAGCCAGTTGAAGTCGGTCTCGAGGCCCAGCAGGAAACAACTGAAGAGCCAGTTGTAGCCGGCATAGCCGCCGAACGCGACCGCGGTATCGGTGTCTTTGACCTCGATGCCCGCCTGGTTCGTCACGTCGTTGTGGTGACTGCCGAAGCCGACCGAGGCGCCGACATAGGGGCCTGCGAAGTCGGAGTAGTAGTCCTGCGCCGATGCCGGCACTGCGAGAAGACTCAAAATCGAGCCCAAGAATGCGAGCGTTAGCCCCCGCGTCATCTGATGCCTCCAAATTTCCGAAACCAATTGCGTAAGCAACAAACGACACGCAGGAGACCAAACGACGATTCGTTAACGCGCGTCGATGCGCGCGGCATCGCGCACACGACAAAACAGTGAGTTGATGCGAACGCTCCACACATCGCGCGCGACGTTGAAGGCGCAACCGTGTGCGCGGCGATAATTGCATCGGTGCGAATTGCAATTCGCGAATCGAGAATTGATTCTTGATTCGATTCCTGAGAGTCGATTCGAATGGTCCGCCGTGCGCGTGCGCGGCTTTCAACCGCCGCCCACGTGCGCCTCTGACGTGTTCCCGCCGGAACAGCGGCGAAGCCAGTGCAGCGTCATACCAGCGACAACGGCCGCACCGCGGCGAGCTGGGAGATGCGCAGATGACCTCGCTCAAGAACAGGCTCGAACGTCTCGATCAATGGATCGATGCCGACGACGCCAAGCTGCGGCAGCGGCCGACGCGATGGCACGTCGCCAAGTTGATCATCGGCGCCGTCATGCTGGTGAAGTCGATCGGGCTGTTCCGGCACGCCGAGGGGCTGG
This sequence comes from uncultured Alphaproteobacteria bacterium, assembly GCA_963726795.1. Taxonomy (GTDB): domain Bacteria; phylum Pseudomonadota; class Alphaproteobacteria; order Rhizobiales; family Hyphomicrobiaceae; genus Hyphomicrobium_A. Next base: position 791,196 of record CAVSDD010000006.1, read on the forward strand.
AAGGCTTCGCGCTGGCCGGGCTCCTGTTTGCAGGCTCCGTCGCGCTCATCTTCGAAGGCATCCGCCTGCTGCGTGCAGGTCCAGCCGAGCCAAACCCGTAAAATTCGTCGCGAAATTGCGTATGACACAGGAACCGACAACGAGAAAACGCATTGCTTGGCCGTTCTCGCGCCTTTCTTTCCGCGCTATGCTCGCGTCCGGCAACAACCATGGAGACTGCGCGTGTTGAGGATCAAATCGGCCCTCGCAATGGGGCTCATCCTCGGGCTGACGAGCCTTACCGCGTCGGCCGGAGATCTAAGCTACGAGAGCCGCGGCTATGGCGGCCCGCTCTACATCGGACCGAATTTCCAGCAGGGCGGCCAGCACGCCCCGCCGACGTATGGCTCTGAGTCCGGCTCTTCGTCGCGCAACCGCTCGAACTATCGCGAGGAGCGCGAGGAGCGCGCGCCGCGGCACACTGCCAAGAAGAAGTCGCCCGAGCACGAGACGGTCACCGAGAAGGCGCCCGTCGAAAAGAGCACACCTGCCGAGAGCAAGCCGGCGACCAAGGCTGCCGAGAAAACCGATACCGACAAGACAACGCCAAAGACAGCCGACGCGGAGAACTCCAGCATCACGACAGCGGCGCGCACCGACACCGCCGAAGTCGCAGTCCCGACCGAGAGCAAGTCCGCGGCTGTGCCCGAAGCGGCATCGTCCACACCGACCGGGTGCAAGCGGTTCGTCGCTGCGGTCGGCGCCATCATCACGGTGCCCTGCGACTGAGCTCGCGCAGGCCTGATCCAATACCGGGCGGCGGCGACACCTTCGCTGCCGCCTTTATGTTGTCGCGCCGCCGGCAAGATATTTTTGACCGGAGTAATTCGCCGCACTTGGGAGCTGAACGTCCGCGCCCCACGTTGTAGCGCAGCGCAGCCGACATCCAATTCAAGGAGCCCCCATGGCCAGCAAGGCGGCAGGCGAAACTCTCCCGCGCACCAAATCGGCACCCGACGCCGCCCGGTCCGGCACATTCAAGATCGGCGGCGAGCTTGAGGTGCACCGTCTCGGCTACGGCGCCATGCGCATCACGGGGCGCGGCATCTGGGGCGAGCCGCCCGACCGCGACGCGTGCATCGACACGCTGCAGCGGCTGCCGCAGCTCGGCGTCAACTTCATCGACACGGCGGATTCGTACGGCCCCGATGTATCCGAGCGCCTGATCCACGATGCGCTGGCACCCTACAAGGGGCTCGTGATCGCGACCAAGGGCGGGCTCACGCGCCCGGGCCCCGATGCGTGGGTCCCCAACGGCCGGCCGGAATACTTGATCGGCCAAGCCAAGAAGAGCCTCAAGAACCTCGGCGTCGAGCAGATCGACTTGTGGCAGTTGCATCGCATCGACGCGAGAGTGCCGGCGAAAGAGCAATTCGGCGCCATCAAGCAGCTGCTCGACACCAAGATCATCCGCTTTGCCGGATTGAGCGAGGTCTCTGTCGCCGACATCGAGGCCGCGTCCAAGGTGTTCAAGGTCGCGAGCGTGCAGAACCGCTACAATATCTTCGACCGCGCGAGCGAGGACGTGCTTGCGCATTGCGAGCAGAACGGGATCGCCTTCATCCCTTGGTTTCCCCTTGGCGCCGGCGGCCTCACGAAGGCGCAGTCGGCGCTCGCCGCGGTCGCGGCGCGCCACAGCGCCTCTACGGGGCAGATCGCGCTTGCTTGGTTGCTGCAGCGCAGCCCCGTCATGCTGCCGATCCCCGGCACCTCGCAGGTGAAGCACCTGGAGGAGAACGTGGCTGCAGCCGACATCAAGCTGACGAAAGACGATCTGGCGGAGCTGGAGCAGGCCGCGCGCGATCGCTAAAGAGTGTAGCGGGGCGGAATAACTCCCTCGCCTAGCCTTTGGCTTTCGAGAGGGCGTCGCGCTCCTTCAGCAGGGCCGCAAGGCGTTCCTCCTGGTCGGAGATGCGGTTCGCGTAAAGCTCCTCGTTGGCGCCGCCGGAGTATCCCGCCGCCTGCTCGACGAGCTCGCGCAGGTTGTCGCGCAGAATGGCGATGCGCTGGTCGAGCTCGTTGAGCGTTTCGTTGTCGGCCATGAGATCCTCACGTCTTGAAGGGATTAGATACGGCGTCTAGCGGCGCGCACGTGCCGCGCGATAGGTGCCGCTGGTTGCGCCGTGGCGGATCTCGCGGCAGTAGGCGCTGTTGGTCCCGCTCAGGCACCCCCAACGACCGAGCAGCTCACGATCGTTCGCATTGGTTGGACCGCCAGCGCGGGCGTTCGCGCGCGCGTTCTCGACTTCCCAAAGATTGTCGGCACGCACGCTCAACGGCGCCAACGCCGTGAGCACGCCAATCCCGAACGCCACCGCTGCCATACGCTGCATTGTCGTGCCTCCACAAATTGCTGGCCAAGGTTGCTTGCGCCGCATTCTCCACAAATTGGGATACCGCCGGCTTAAATGGAAGGAGCAAAGTGCTCCACGCTCGTTCGCATTTACTGTACGTTTGCCGCGTTGCGAAATTGGCGCGGTGACGAACACGACGTAAGTCATCGCGCGATACTCTGGCCCAAGACCACAAAAAAGGATCCTGACAGGGTCCTGGAAGGGGATACGTATGCCTGTTCTTTCGATTGGCGATTGCATTCGATTCGGTTGGGAAACGTTCAAGCAGCGCCCATGGCTCCTCATCGGCGCTCTGTTTTTGTGCATGTTGTTGCCGAGCGTTCCAAACCTGCTCGTGTCGCATCCCCCCGTCGAACCGGGGCAGCCGATACCGCCGCCCACCGCGGGCGACTTTATCGCTACGCTGAGCAGCATGGCGATCGGGGTGCTGACCTCGCTCGGCGCCACGACCTTCGCGCTCCGCGCTCATGACAACATCGCCACCGTCAAGTTCTCCGACCTCTGGAATCCCGAGCCGTTCTGGCGCTTCCTCGGTGCCGAGATCCTCGTTGCGCTCATCCTCGTTGCCGGCTTCATCCTGTTCGTCATTCCAGGCATCATCGCCTCGCTCGGCTTGAGCTTTACGACCTATCTCGTCGTCGATCGCGCAGCGAGACCGATGGACGCGATCAAGGAGAGCTGGCGCATCACCAAGGGACACAAGTGGCAGCTGTTCCTCCTCCTGGTCTCCCTGATGCTGCTCAATATCCTCGGATTAATCGCGCTGTTCGTCGGCATCCTCGTGACCATTCCGATCACCTGGCTCGCGGTCACGCACGCCTACCGCACGCTGTCGGGACCGGGCGTGGTACCGACCCGCTAGCAAATCGCCGCGCGCGTTCGCTCAAGGACGCGCGCGGCTCTCCTGGATAAAGCTCTCCGGCGTGCCGTCCGCCGGATTGACGAAGATGACATCCTTGGGATCGCGCCGCGGCGTATCGATCGACAGGAAGACGAGCGGCTCCTCGAGAATGTCCGGCAGCGCGTGGATCACTCCGCGCTGGAAGAACAGCAGCTCGCCGGGGCCGAACTCGGCCTTGCTGCTCTCGTTCTCCATCCAGAACGTGCCGCGGCCGGAGAAGACGTAGAGGTACTCGTCGCACATGGCGTGATAGTGCGGCGGTGTCGGCTTGTAGACGCGAAAAACGCGCGCGCTCGCGGCCTCGCGATCCGTCAGATAGCGGTCGACCAGCAGTGTCGTGGCCGCTGCCGGCAGCGATGCCGCGATCGCCGCGATATCGAAGCGCCCGGTGTTTTCGGTCTTACTTTCATCCATTTGCAAGCCTCCTTCGCAACTGCCCACGCTCGCGCGCGGCCAAGCGTTGCGCAAGCCTGCCGCGGCCGTCATCCTCCTGCCTCGGCGAATCTTCGTCGCAGGAGGCGGGTTGATGGCACGCTCAGACAGCTTCGCGCCGGCTCGGCTGGAGCCCGCATCCGTCATCGAGTTCGCCGCGCTGGCGCTGCTCGGCACGCGCTTCGTGCAGGGTTTCATTTTCTGGGGCGGCGCGACCCGGCGGCTGATCTACGACTTTCATACCGTCGACGGCGTCGACCTCGCGACCAAACTCGATTTCGACGGCCCGGGCTTCGTCGCCGCCAAGCTCACGCACGCATTGCCCGGTTCGCTCTGGGTGCAGGCGCCGCTCGAATGGACGCTGGCGCACCCTGCCCTCATCTTCGCCTCCGTGTGGCTGTGGACGATCGCGGAGCTCGCAGTCGGCATCGGGCTGATGCTCGGCCTCATGACGCGCCTTTCCGCTTTCGTCAGCGTCTACCTCAACTTGGCGCTTATGATCATCTTCGGCTGGATGGGATCGACGTGCCTCGATGAGTGGACGATGGCGGTGTCGGGCGTCGCCATGAGCACCGCGCTCATCGTTGCCGGCGGCGGCGCCTGGTCGATCGATGCGCGCTTTGTGTCCCGCATCGGCTTGGTGCAGCGCACCCCGTGGATCAACTGGCTGACCAGCGGGCCGCTGCCTGCCGAGCCGCTGCGCTCACTCGCACTGTGGCTCAGCGTCGGCGCCATCGCGTTCACGCTGCTGACCTACCAGATCCTGTTCGGCGCGATTGTCTCGCCGCTGCATGCGCGCGTCACCTTCCATCGCCACCACATCGCATTGACCAACGTGACGGTCGGCGCGGACGCGGCCGTGCGCTTCTCCGCCGGCCGTCGATGCCGGCCCCGACACCGGCGCGGCCTACGTGATCGGCGCGCGGCTGATCGATGCAACGGGCCAGCCCGTGGCGGCCTGGGACGGCGCGACGCTGGCGCATCTCCCCGAGGGCGCAATCCGCAACGCCTATCCTTATGTCTGGGCAGCGCGCTTCAAACCAGAGAAGATCGGCTTCGGCGGTAACACGGGCGCGCGCGCCACGATCGATCTGCCGCCGCCCGCGGGCGCGACCGTCACCGCCGGCGGCGCCTACCGGTTGGTGCTGGAGGCAATCGACGGCACCGAGTGGCAGGCAGCGGCGGTACGCAAATAGCAGGAGCAAGCAATCGCGATGGCCACCAAGAGCGGCACCGTACGCGTCGGCATCGGCGGCTGGACGTTCGAACCCTGGCGCGGGGAGTTCTATCCCAAGGGCCTGCCGCACGCGCAGGAGCTTTCCTACGCGAGCCGCCACCTCACCTCGATCGAGGTCAACGGCACATTCTACCGGACGCAGACGCCCAAGACGTTCGCCAAGTGGAAGAGCGAGACGCCGGACGGGTTCGTGTTCGCGCTCAAAGGCCCGCGCTATGCCGTCAATCGCCGCGTGCTCGCCGAAGCCGGCGATTCAATCGAGCGCTTCCTGCAGTCTGGCCCGCTCGAGCTCGGCGACCGGCTGGGACCGATACTCTGGCAGTTCGCGCCGACGAAGAAATTCGACGCGGCGGACTTCGGCGCGTTCCTGGAGCTGCTGCCGGCTTCGCTCGACGGCAAGCGGCTGCGCCACACGGTCGAGGTCCGGCATCCCACGTTCTGCACGCCTGAGTTCCTGAAACTGGTGAAAAGCTTTTCGATACCGGTGGTCTTCGCCGAGCACGAAACCTATCCCGCGATCGCCGACGTCACCGGCGATTTCGTTTACGCACGCCTGCAAAAGGGCGTCGACACTTTGAAGCACGGCTATCCGCCCAAGGCCCTTGATCAATGGGCAAAGCGCGCCCTGAGCTGGGCCGCCGGCAAGGAGCCCGCGGATCTGGAACGGGTCGGGCCGGCCCCGAGCAAGGCCGGCCCACCGCGCGACGTGTTCCTCTACTTCATCCACGAGGGCAAGGTGCGCGCGCCCAGCGCGGCGATGGCGCTCATCGATCGGCTCGAGAAAACCTAGCGGCGATCAGCTCGCGCGGTTCGGCGTGCCGAGGATGTGCGACTTCGGCGGCAGCATCACGCAATCGAAGTCCTGCGTGAACATCGCCGCGGCGAAGAAGGCGACGGCGCGCAAGGGATCCTTGCCGGTGTTGGCGAGGTCGTGCCGCAGGTTCGTCGGCAGCACGAAGACGCTGCCGGGACCGACGGGGAAGCTGCCCTCCTCGGTGTGCAGCTCACCCACGCCTGAGATGATGTACTGCGTCTCCTCGGTGGCATCGGTGTGCCAGCCCAGATGTCCGCCCGGCGCAATCTCGTAGACGATGGTGGAAGATTGATCGGCGCCGTGGCCGCCGTACGTCGCGAACGCGGCATCCCATTTGATCGTCGTGTCGTCGGCGCCGCGCACCTTGATCCGCGCGAGCTTGTCGGATGAAACGACGGCGCTGTGCTTCACGGCACTGCTGCCACCGCCGCCGTTGGTGCCGGCCTTTGCGGGCTTGCCGGTCGTTGCCTGGGGCATGAGTTTGTTGGTTGCTGTCTGGGTCATCTGACGTCTCCGCTAGCTGGAGGGACATTGCGGGAGCGACCCTAGGCACCGGTGGTTGTGCGCGAGTTGCGGATGCAGCGCGCATTAGGCTCGAAATGCACGCGTGTCGGCGCATTCGAACGCGCGCATTTTTAAGCAAATGCTTTCAGCTGCGGTTAGATGCCGTTATCGGAGGCCCTGCTTGCATGCGCGCCCGCCAAACACGAGGTGCGCCGATGCCGGACAAATCCGAATCCAAGTGGTCCAAGACCGTGACCGAGCACGATCACCCCTACGCCCTGCCGCCGGGCGTCTTCAAATCTGGCAATCCCGACGAAATCGCAGCCGCGTTGCAGCGCTCCGCGGAAGATCCCGAGCGCAAGAGCGACGATCATTTCCGCACCGCGATGTCGATGCTGGATTTCTACATCAACCGCGCCGGCCGCAACCTCTCGGCCGCGGAGCGCCAGTCGCTGGATAAAGCCAAGGTTGCGCTGCGCCAGCGCTTCGGCAAGACGGCCGACTGAGCGTGCGCGCTAACGTACCGCGACGTTCACCGTCTGCGCCGGGCCCGAGCTACCGCCGCTGCCATCGACGACCACGACGTCGAAGCTTGCCTTCGCCGTGCTCGTGCCGTCGTGACGGAAGAGCACGGTACCGCTCTCGAGGTCGGCCTGCGTAAACGTCTGCACCGGGCGAGCGGGATCGCTCGTCATCGTAACGAAGCCGTTGCGCGCCTTCGATACCGTGAAGGTCAGGTGGCTCGCGTCGTCGTCAGGATCGAGCGCGGTGAGATCGTCCAGCGTAATGCGCACCGACTGACCCTTGGCGACGGTCAAGTCGAGGTCGCCGGAGATGGTCGGTGGCACGTTCTTCACCTGCGCGCTCAGGTTGGCGCCGAGCTCCATGGCGAGACGGCCGTACTGAACGTTGCCGGCAACCGATCCGCTCGAGCGGATCGTGATCAGCTGATTGACGAACACCTCGCCCTGCAGCGTGCCGTGCACGTCGGCGTCCTGCACCTGGACGGTCCCGAAACAGCGCCCACCCGGCTTCACCACCAGATGCTCGCCTGCGACGCCGCCCTCGATGTAACCGTACACCTCGATGCGGCCGCCGTTACGCACCTCGCCCTTGAGGTAGGTATCTTCGCCGATCACCAGCACGCGACTGTCGCTCACAGCTCTGCCCCATTTGCCGAATGGCCAACTTCCAGGATGGGCTACGAATAAGCCAGCTTGGGGGCGCTGCCTAGCCTCAACTCCAGCACGGGCAAAGGAAGCACGGGAGGGGGCCGCAACCCGGCGGACACACCCCCTCTCCAATCCACAAGTGCGCGCCCGGGTCGGCTTGTCCCTCGCCAGTTCACGGGGCAGCTTACGGCCTTCGAACCCCGAATTCTCCTTGAGGAGGTTGAGATGTCCAAGTCGGTGCGACTAGTCGTGCTTGCCGCAGCCGCCGCGCTGCTGCCATCCCTCGCCCAGGCGGCCGAGTGCCGCGCGTTTGTGGCGGTCGGCAGCGGAATCACGGAAAGCGTCGCGCAGCTCATGGCCAAGCAGGGTGCCATCAACCTGGCCGAGAACCGCGGCTGGACCGTTAAGGGCGATGCGAAGCTGATCAAGTGCGTGCACGCCGGCACGTTCGGCAACGAATGCCAGGCCAAGTCGTACGCCTGCAAGCTGCCTCATTAACGAGGGCCAAGGCATCCACTGTGGATGCTAGGGCTTTAGACCCGATCTTCCGGGATGCTCAGGGCGCGACGCTGATGCGCGCTTTCCAAGGCGAAGGCGGCGCCAATTCATTGGCAGCTGCCTGTGCGAGCTGAGCGAGACGAGGAGCCGGCCCAGCCGATGCGCCCTTGTCGGCTACTTTCTCGACCTGTGGTCCGCTCTTGATCCACGTGCGGCCGGTCTTGCTATCGAGCCCAATCACGTAGTCGCTGGCCGTCGCCTGGCACGGCTCAAAGGTGTGACGGAAGCAGGCGCTGGCGGGAGATGCGCTGACGCAGGCGATAGCCGCGGTGCCTGCAATGATCGGAAGCGTGAAGCGCATCGCGCTGTATCCCTCTGCGTTGGTACCCTGCACGCAGAGTTAACGCCGATACCCCCGCTTCGTTCCGAAGGCTCGCGGCTTCGCCAAAACAAAGGCGTTGTCGAGTCCTAAGTAGTATCGCCCACAAAAAACCTCTTGATCGTTGCAATGCCGCCACATATGCTCAGGCGATAGCATTCAAGTATCGAGTAGGTCCCGTGCTCACTCTCGTCGAGTCCCTGAGCGCCAGCCCCGCCGTTCAGCCCGGCAAGGCGCAAACGACGCCCCCGCCCATTCCACTCCAGGGCGAGTTGCGGGCGCTTGTTCCGGGCGAGGTGCTGTTTCGTGCCGGCGACGCGCGCGATCACATCTATCGGGTCGATAGCGGCGCGCTCTGCCTTTACCGCTGCAATCCTGACGGCTCGCGCACCGTTCTCGAGTTCGCCTTCCCCGGCGATCTCGTTGGCCTCGGCTATCTCGACAATCACATCTCAGACGCGCAGGCGACGATGGAGACATCGCTGTGCTGCCTGCCGCGCTCGGCGCTCGATCCGGCAACGGATGACAGCCCGCGCATGCGCGGCCGCCTCACCGCAGCGATCGAGCGCGAGGTCGCCTACCTCAAGGATTCCCTCGTCGCCGTCGGCAAACCGAGCCCGTTGCAGCGCATCGCCGCGCTGTTCGTCACGCTGTCGCGCAACAACGCCTACGAAGGCCGCCGGCCCGACATCATAACGGACTCGCTCACGTGCGGTGTCGTCGCCGGCTATCTGGGCATGAGCGTCGATCAGCTTGCCACCCGCTTGTCCGAGCTGGAAGCCCGCGGCCTGATCGAGCCGTGCGCAAAAGGCCTGCGTCTGTTGGATATGGACGCCCTCGAGAGCCTCGCTGACAGCGCCGCCGCCTAGAGCCCAGCACCAATGCCATTAGAGCCCGGTCTCGTCGGAACGGCGACGCTCACCGTCACCGACGAGCACACCGCTGCGCGCGTGGGTAGCGGCCGTGCGCCGGTCTTCGCATCGCCGATGATGATTGCGCTCATGGAAGCGGCCGCCGTCGATTGCATCGAGGCTATGCTGCCCGAGGGCGCAGGAGAGCTTAGGTATAAGCCTCGAGGTCGAGCACATTGCGGCGACGCCGGTCGGCGTGAGCGTGCAGGCTCGCGCGACGCTGCGCCAAGTCGACGGGCGCAAGCTCTCCTTCGACGTCGAAGCGCACGATGAGCGCGAGCTCATCGGCCGCGGGCGCCACACACGCGTGCTCGTCGACAGCGCGCGGTTTCGCGCCAAGGCAATGGCCAAAGCCCCCATTACTTGAAGCGCAAATGCTCGCGCCAGCCGCTGCGTCGCCTGCGGCGTCAAAAATCGGCCCCCTTCGACCCATTCTCCTTGCGCCCAGACCCCAAATCTCAGCACAATGTCGAAGAATTGAGCAACAAGCCTGACCTAGGGAGCCTCCGGGAGGTCATCATGCGCGCATTGAAGGCAACAATTTTCATCGCCGCAGCTTTCTGCTGCAGCCCGCAAGTTCTGAACGCCGCCGGCACGACGCCGGAGCCAGCGCCTGCTACGCAGCCGGCGCCCGAAATCGCGTCGCCACCAACCCCGCCCGCCCCTCCTGCGACGACGGAGGCTACGCCGGCGCAGCCGGAAGCGGCGGCACCGCCTAAAGAAGAAGCGATGGGACCCGTCTCACCGCCATCGGCGAAAAAGGAATGCTCAGGCAATCCCGACGCGCTCGGGGTGTCGCGCGTTGTCGAGATCGACACGACCGGCGGGCCCGGCTTCGGCTTCCAGCACTATAAGCTCTACGACTTCCTCAATCCCAAGGAGGTCGTGCTGACGTTCGACGACGGCCCGCTGCCCAACCGCACCACGGCGATCCTGGCCGCGCTCAACGCCGAGTGCACGAATGCGACGTTCTTCTCCGTGGGCAAGGTCGCCGCCGGGTACCCTGAGATCCTGCGTGACGTTGCCAAATCCGGCAACACGGTCGGCGCGCACACGATGACCCACGGCGATCTCTCGAAGATGCCGATCGACAAGGCGAAGGAGGAGATCGAGAAATCGTTCAGCGTCGCCCAGCGCGCAGTCGGCGGCGGCGTGGCCCCGTTCTTCCGCTTCCCGTTCCTGCGCGACAGCCCAGATACGCTCAAATATCTGGCCAGCCGCAACATCGCCGTGTTCTCGACCGACATCGACAGCTTCGACTTCAAGGGCCCGCAACCCGACAAGCTCGTCAAGCACATCATGACGCTGCTGGATAAGCGTGGCAAAGGCATCATCCTGATGCACGACATCCAGCCGCACACCGCGACGGCTTTGCCCAATCTGCTCAAGGAGCTCAAGAAGGGCGGCTACAAGGTCGTTCACCTGACGTCCAAGACGCCGGTGAAGACGCTGCCCGAGTACGACGCGATGGTCGCCAAGGAAGTCTCCGGCATGCCGTCATCGTTGTCGGAGCGTCCGATGAACAGCGTCGTACGCACGGTCACCGGCGCACAGTGAGGCAGCACAATGAGGCCAGCACAGTGAGAATTGGCGGCCTCGCTGCGCCTGCACCCCTCCCGCCACCATGCGCGAGTAAAAATGCGTGAACCGGCGTCGCCACGCCGACTGACAGGGCTGAGCCTGCTCGCCGCGCTTCTATTCGCAAGCGCGGCGCCGGGTGCTGTCGCCGCCACCTGCACGGCCGAAGACTTCGCCGCCGCCGTCGACCGCTCGGGCTCATCGCTCCGCGCGTTCAACGAGACCGCGCTGCCCGCGCTGCAGGAGAAACTGAAGCAGCTGAAAGAGCGGCGCGGCTGGAGCGATGCCGAGTACGAGGATAAAGGCCTCGGCAATCTGCGTGATGCGCGCTCAAACCAATTCGACACCGACGCCGAGGAGCTGATCGTCAAGATCGACACGCTCGGCAGGCCGCCTCCAGACAAGGCGCCCGACTGCTCAAAGCTCACCGAGCTCGATGCCGCGAGCCTGGAGCTGCTCGCCGTGATGAAGGCGAAATCGGCCTACGTCATCTCCAAGGTCGATGCCGCGCTGGCCGAGAGCCCGGCGCCGCAGGCAAAGGTCGCGCCTCCACCCGAGCCGAAGGCGCCGCCGGCGAAAGCTCCCGAGGTAAAGTCGGCGCAGGCAAAGGTCCCGTTGCCCGAGCCCAAATCTGCCGAGCCAAAATCAGCGCTGCCCAAGTGGAGCACGCAGACGCGCCCGCAGGAACCGCCGCCGCAGACGGCCTTCATGCCGCCGCCGCCACCTGAGTCCGCGCAGAAGGGCTACACCATCGATGAGGTCCGCGAGATCACGCGCGGATTCTTCGGCACGATCTCGACCAACTTGGGCAGCGTCATCGAGTACGCCTTCTCGACCTCGGGGCGGCCGGACGGATACGTGCTCGGCACCGAAGGCGGCGGCGCGTTCCTCGCCGGCGTGCGCTACGGCTCGGGCATGCTCTACCTGCGCGATGGCGGCTCGCAGAAGGTCTACTGGCATGGGCCCTCGATCGGCACCGACTTCGGTGCGGCGGGCTCACGCACGATGTTCCTGATCTATAACCTCGCGACGCCCGAAGGCCTTATGCGCGGCTTCACCGGCATCGACGGCTCGGCCTATTTCGTCGGCGGCGTCGGCATTACGTTCCTGAAGGGCGGCGACGTGCTGATGGCGCCCATCCGCTCGGGGCTGGGTTTCCGCATCGGCGCCAACCTCGGCTATATCCGCTTCACGCCGCGCGCCACCTGGAACCCGTTCTAATGGGTTTCCCTTTCGGCGATCACCAGGTGTTGTAGCCGCCGCCGTAGCGCTGGCGACGAACGCGGCGCTGATCGTAGTAGGGCTGGGCGGCAAAGAACCCGTACGGCTGATAACGCTGATAGCGACGGCGCGAGCCGTCGGCGACCGCGGCCGAATACGGCGGCTTGCCGTGCACCACGATCCTGGTCAGCGGCTCACCGTGCTTCTGCACGAGGTTGTAGAAGATCTTCGCGTTCTTGGGATGCAGGCGCACGCACCCATGCGAGGCCGGCTGTCCCAGGTTGCCGATGGCGTTGGTGGCGTGCACGGCGACGCCGTTGGTGAAGAACACCGCATACGGCATCGGCGCCCAGTCGTACTGGCGCGAGTAGTGCATGCGCGTCGACCAGCTCGGGGTGTAGGTGCCGGTCGGCGTGGTGTAGCCGCCGCGCGCGGATGAAATCTTCCATTTCCCGATCTCGCCGCTGGTGTCGGAAACGGTCATCACCTGATGGGTGAGATCGATGTCGGCAAAGAGCGTGGGCTCGGGCGGGGGCAGCGGCTCGACGGCCGCGGCTGCGGAGTCGTCCTCGGCCGCGGGCGGCAGCTCGGCGTCTGACGCCTGATGGCCCAACGGCGCGGCCGTTTCCGGCTTGGTTGCTTCGGCTGGCGTTGCGGTCGCAACCGCGTTCGGTTGGCCGCCCGACTGCGGCACGGCTGTCTCGGCAAAACCGGTTGACGCGAACAGGCCGACGATGGCCGCGACATACGCGAGACGGACAAAACCCATCGTCGCAAATCTCCCCTGGACCCCACCCGGCACTTCGCACGGGCGCAAAGGCGCACTCTACCTTCCCGAGGGATGCGAAAATCTTAATGAGCAGGATCATTTTGGTCAGCGGCGCGCCGGTGCGCTGACAACGCCTCAACCGCCGGCGACGACGAGCAGGCTAGTTGCCGAACAGAAGCTGGAAGATCGACCGGCCGCCGCCGCGCCGGCGCGGGCGGTCATCGAACGGCGACCAGGCGCCGCCGGAGCTCTCGCGCCGGGCCACCTGTGGCCGCGCGGTGCGCAGCACGAACTCGTCGTTCGCCCCATCGACGCTCGCCACCACCACGCGATCGTCCTGCCAAGTCCACTCGGCGGTCTTCTTGCCCTGCCGGTGCGGCTCGATCGCGACGACGGTGTTGGTATCGAGGTCGAGGATCGCGACTTGCTCCAGCTCTTCCGGCCCGGACGGTCCGGCCGTCACGCCGCCGGTGAACTTGAGCGTGGCGATGGTTGCGAGCGGCGCCGGCCGCACCTGCCACTCGAGCAGCCGCGGCTGGCCCTCGCCCGCCATCTCGAGCGGAACGCGCAAACGGCGATACTGGTCGCTGACGGCGAAGTAGTGCTGGTTGCGCTCGACGACACGCCACTTGTCGATGCCGGCGCCGGGAACCTCGCGATCCTGATCGTCGGCCGCGTCGGCGCCGAGCCGCTGCAAGGCATCGGCGGCAATCTTCATGCTGGGCCGCAGCGCGACGGCACGTTTCAAGTCGGCAACCGCCTGCTCCGTGCGCCCCTGCGCCTCCTCGATCTCGCCCTTGGCCCAAAGCGGGTCCGCACCGTCCGGATCGAGCTTCAGCGCGGTCTCGACATCTTTCTGGCCGACGTCGGGCTGGCCGCTCAGCTTGTAGACGACGGCGCGGTTGGCGAAGGCGAGGCTCGAGCGCGGATCGAGTTCGATCGCGCGGTTGAGGTCCGCGAACGCCGGATCGTAGGATCGCGACAGACCGCTCGCCAGCCCGCGCGCCGCGTAACCGCGCGCCGACTTGGGGTCGATCTCGATCACGTGCGTGAAATCCTTGATCGCGGCGTCTGGGTTGGCGATCGCCATGTAGGCCTGCCCGCGCAGCAGGTAGAGCTCGGTGTTGTTGACGTCGAACGCGATGGCGCGCGACAGATCCTCGACCGCGTCCTGCTGGCGCCCGATGTCGAGCTTGGCTTCGGCGCGGCTGCGATAGGCGGCGGCAAAGCGCGGGTCGACGTTGACCGCGCGCGTGAAGTCGCGGATGGCGGCATGCGGACGGCCGACCAGAAGATACACCCGCCCGCGGCCTGCGAGTGGCGCCGCCGTCTGCGGCATCAATTTGATCGCCTGCGTGTAGTCCCCGATCGCCTGGTCGTTGTGGCCGACCTGCGAATAGGCGCCCGCGCGATTGCCGAGTGCCGCGGCATAGCCCGGCGCCAGCACGATCGCGCGGTTGAAGTCCTTGATCGCCTCTTCCGGGTAGCTCAACGCCAGCAGCAGGCTGCCGCGATTGTTGTAGATCGCGGCGTACTCGGGAAAGAGCTGCGCGGCGCGGTTGAAATCGTCGAGCGCCAGCTTGGTCTGGCCGACGCGCGCATAGGCGACCGCGCGGTCGTTGAGGATCGTGGCGCGGCGATCGTTCGTGAGCGCGGTGTCGCTGAGGGCATCGGTATAGTCGACGACGGCCTTGGCCGCGTCCCCGCGCACGAGCGCCGCTGCGGCGTCCTGCTGCTTCAACGCTGAACCGGCATCGGGAACCGCATGCGCACCGCTCGCGGTCAGCGCCGTGAGCACCAGGAACAGGCCAATCCGTCTCGCCATCTGCATTCCGTCTTGCAGTTCCGTCTCGGAGTTTTGTGCGCACGTCCCGCGCAAGCCTCAGCGCGGCGATTCCAGCATAGAATATTCGGGCGCCATTGTGCCGCGAAATCGACCGTAATAATGGCGCCTAACTCGTTGCGTCGGGGCCACGCTGGAGGCGCCGCAGCACCTGCGGCAGGTGCTCGGGCAGATCCTCGGCGATGAGCCCCGGCCCGAATGCGCCGGCGGTCTCCCCGTGCAGCCAGACCGCCGCGCACGCGGCCTCGAACGGCGGCATCTTTTGCGCAAGCAAGCCGGCGATGAAACCGGCAAGCACGTCGCCCGCACCCGCGGTCGCCAGATAGGGCGGCGCGTTCTCGTTGATCGCCGCACGCCCGTCGGGAGCGGCGATGACCGTATCGGTTCCCTTCAGCACGACGAATGCGCCGGTGCCCGCCGCGGCAACGCGCGCGCGCTCGAGCTTGGAGCCGTGCGACAGCGCCGGAAACAGCCGCTCGAACTCGCCCTCGTGCGGCGTCAGCACCACCGGGCGGTTCTCAGTTGCCGCGATCATGCCGGCGAGCATGGAGGCTTCGCCGGCAAACGAGGTGAGCGCATCGGCATCGAGCACGGCCGCCGCACCTGAATCGAGCGCGACGTCGACGAGCCGGCACGTCTCCTCGCCGATGCCCAGCGCCGGGCCGAGCAGCACCGCGTTCTTGCGCCGGTCGGCGAGGATGTCGGCGAACGACGCTTCGCCGTCGTAGGCCATCAGCATGATCGCGGTGAGTTGCGCCGCATTTACGCCGAGCGCCTCCGGCGGGCTCGCGACCGTCACCAACCCGGCACCGATCCGCAGCGCGCCGCGTGCACCCAGGCGCGCCGCTCCCGTGCGCATCGGCGGTCCCGACACGACCACCGCATGCCCGCGATCGTATTTGTGCCCGTCACGGCGCAGGATGGGGAATTGGTCGAGCCACAGACCCGGCGCATTGGCCCACGTTTGCGGACGGATTTCACCCAGCACCGTTTTCGGTATGCCGATCTGGGCGACGATCGTGGTGCCACTCAGCGCCCGCCCCGGCATGAGCAGATGACCGGGCTTGCGCCGGAAGAAGGTGACGGTGCGATCCGCGCGGACGACGAGCCCGCCCGCCTCGCCCGTGTCGCCGTCGAGCCCGCTCGGGACATCGATCGAGAGGATGCGCGCACCCGACTTGCCCAACGCGTCAACGATGCCGGCGGCCGGTCCATCGAGCGGGCGGCTGAGGCCCGCGCCGAACAGCGCATCGACGACAAGGTTTGCGCCATCGAGCGTCGCGAACGCGAGCGGCTCGACCCGTCCGCTCCAGCGTCGCGACATTGCGGCCGCATCGCCCTTGAGCGCGTCGCGCGGCCCGAGCAGCGCCACGCTCGTATCGAAACCGGCTTCTGCCAGATGGCGCGCGGCGACAAAGCCATCGCCGCCGTTGTTGCCGGGTCCGCAAAGAACCAGGACGCGCGCGCCGCGATCGACCATCCGCGCCGCCTCGGCGGCAACCGCCCGGCCGGCATTCTCCATCAGGGTAAGGCTATCGACCCCGGATTTGACGGCGAGCTTGTCGGCTCGCGCCATCTCCTCGGTGGTCAGCAGCTCAAGTCCGCCCACGGCGTCTTCCTTGCTTGTCGGCAGTAAACTGCCCGAGTCGCCTGAAAACGCGGCATTGCCCGTTCATTGGGCAAATAGCATAGTAAATGGGCAATCGCGGCGCCGTGCCGCCCGTCCAAAACGCCCGGTTCGCCACCAACTTGCTGGAATTCCGAGCGATTATTTCCACCCGTTAGTTGGCATGGGCCGTGCTACCCCTGTGCCCGCCACACGATTACCCTTGCAGAAACAAGAGAAAAGCGGAGGACCCAGGGGGTCATGAAGAAAATCGAGGCCATCATCAAGCCATTCAAACTCGACGAGGTGAAGGAAGCCCTGCAAGAAATCGGCCTGCAGGGGATCACCGTTCTCGAGGCGAAGGGGTTCGGCCGGCAGAAGGGTCATACGGAACTCTACCGCGGCGCCGAGTACGTCGTCGATTTTCTTCCCAAGGTGAAGATCGAAGTGGTGCTTGCCGACGAAATGCTCGATAAGGCCGTCGATGCCATTCAGAAGGCCGCTAAGACCGGTCGCATCGGCGATGGAAAGATCTTCATTTCTGCTATTGACGATGCCATTCGTATCCGCACCGGAGAGACGGGCGCGGCCGCCATTTAACGTGGCGATCTGGACGGGTCTGTGCAGCGCCCTCTATTGGCTATTTGCGAGGGGCAACGGCTTACGTAACAGGGGAGTTCTCATGAAGAACGCCAACGATGTCCTGAAAATGATCAAGGACAAGGACGTCAAGTTCGTCGATCTCAGGTTCACCGACACCAAAGGCAAGATGCAGCACGTCACGGCGCAGTCGGGCTGCGTCGACGACGGCACCTTCACGGACGGTTATGCCTTCGACGGCTCCTCGATCGCCGGTTGGAAGGGCATCGAGTCCTCCGACATGCTGCTCATGCCCGATCCGACATCGGCGCATCTCGATCCCTTCTTCGCCCAGTCGACGGTCGCGATTTTCTGCGACGTGCTGGAGCCGACCACGGGTCAGTTCTACGAGCGCGACCCGCGCGGCATCGCCAAGAAGGCCGAGGCCTACATGAAGTCGACCGGCATCGGCGACACAGCGTTCTTCGGCCCGGAAGCCGAATTCTTCATCTTCGACGACGTCCGCTTCAACACCGATCCGACCAACTGCGGATTCAAGATCGATTCAGCCGAGCTGCCGACCAACACCGGCACCGAATACGAAATGGGCAACCTCGGCCACCGCCCGCGCACCAAGGGCGGCTACTTCCCCGTGCCGCCGATCGACAGCTGCCAGGACATTCGCTCCGAGATGCTCTCGGTCATGATCGAGATGGGCGTCGAGGTCGAGAAGCACCACCACGAGGTGGCCGCCGCCCAGCACGAGCTTGGCATCAAGTTCGCGCCGATGGTGACGATCGCCGACCACATGCAGATCTACAAGTACGTCGTGCACATGGTCTCGCAGGCCTATGGCAAGACCGCATGCTTCATGCCTAAGCCCATGTTCGGTGACAACGGCTCGGGCATGCACGTGCATCAGTCGATCTGGAACGGCTCGACGCCGGTGTTCGCCGGCAACAAGTACGCCGACCTGTCGGATACCTGCCTCAGCTACATCGCCGGCATCTTGAAGCACGCCAAGGCGCTCAACGCCTTCACCAACCCGACGACCAACTCCTACAAGCGGCTCGTGCCCGGCTACGAGGCTCCCGTGCTGCTCGCCTACTCGGCGCGCAATCGCTCGGCCTCCTGCCGCATCCCGCACGCGACCAACCCCAAGGCGAAGCGCGTCGAAGTGCGCTTCCCCGATCCGGCGGCCAATCCCTATCTCGGCTTCGCCGCCATGCTGATGGCCGGACTCGACGGCATCAATTCCAAGCTGAGCCCGGGCGATGCGATCGACAAGAACCTCTACGACCTGCCGCCGGCCGAGCTCGAGAAGATCCCGACCGTGTGCGGCTCCCTGCGCGAGGCGCTCGACAGCCTCGACAAGGACCGTGCCTTCCTCAAGATGGGCGGCGTGATGACCGACGACATGATCGACGCCTACATCGAGCTGAAGATGGCCGAGAACATGCGCTACGAAACGTCGCCGCACCCGGTCGAGTACGACATGTACTACTCGGTCTGAGACGCGCTGGCGCAATCGACCAAGCGGCCCGGGAGCGATCCCGGGCCGTTTTGCATTTCCAAGTCCGCTCAGAACTAGCGCCTTTCAGAAGTAGAACAGCACGGCGGCGAACACCGCGCCCAGGCCAATGAGGCGCAGCCGGCGCCAGTGGGCGAGCAGTGCCACGGCCAGGCGCCGCGGCAGTTCCGACCAAGGGACGAACGCGATCATCGCGATGACGACCCCGGCACCGAGCCCGATCAGGACCGACATGTAGTCGAGCAAGGGGCTCGTTGCCCCGAGCTTGGCTGGCGCGTTCGCGCCGCCGTTCGAGCCGAGCATGATGATCGCTGCAATCATCAGCCCGAGCGCCAGCATCGAGAAGAAGCTGAAAACCGCCCGCATCGCAAAAGCCCTGGAGAAGCCGACAGCACGCACGCTACCGGCAGGCTTCAAACAATTCGTTAACCATCTGGAGCCCCCGGGCGAGGCAGCCGTTTGTGAAAAATTCACCACACGATGGCACCGTCAACTCTCGTTGGGAAAAACGGCCTGCGTTTCAAAGCAATGCGTACCGCTCTTAAGACCGATCCTGATTGGCAGACGCACGGGACCAACGCCGCGCCACCCCCGCTCGGCGTGATGGAGTCCTTTGCCTCGCTGCGCACGCCCGCCTCGAGCAGCTCCTCGCTCGGCGGCTACCTCGTCCTGCGCCGCCCCGGTTCGCAGCTTCGCGCGGTCCCGCCCCGCGCGCGTTTCCCCAGGCGCGGTCAGGTGCTGCGCGGCGGCGTCCTGATCGGTGGACTGGTCGTAGCGAGCCTGTACATGGGCGCGTTCGCACATCCAGACGCGCCGGCGGACGTGGCTGCGGCGCAGAACAAGCTCCGCTACGCGCCGCAAGCGGCGAGAGCCCGGCTCGGTGCTCGCCGCGATGGTTGCGGATCCCGACACCCAGAGCAATGAGGGCAAGCCCGATACGTCGTTCCGACCTCGGCGATTCCTCCCGCGCACGAGCCGCTCGGCGAAGCGCTGCCTGCGAAGATCGAGGCGCTGGCCGATGCGAAGCCAGCAGCCGATGAAGCTCGCCGAGGCGCCGACGCCGGATGAGCTCTCCACGGTGGCGCCCGATCCGGTGACGGCCGCACCGGTCGAGGACCCGTTGCCTGCAAGTGAGAGCGTTGAGAAGCCCGCGGTACGGCCGGCCGCGCATGGCGTGAGCAAGCCGGGGCATCATCGCGTCCGGCATCAGCGCACCCCGGCGCGCCGTGCCAAAGCACCGGCGGCCAAGGCCGACGCGTTGGCCGTTGCGCGCGCACCCCGCTGGGCGCAGCAGATGTACGCGACGCCCTGGCAGAGCCAGGCCTTTTCCTACGTGCGGTAAAGCTTAGACAGTGGCCGTGCCGATTTCTCTCGCTTAGCGGGCGAGAAGCAGCATCAGCATGGCGGAGACGAGGAACGTCCCGAGGCCGCCGATTGAAACCAGCGTGTCGTGCGGAGAGGCGTGGGTCATCATCTCATGCAGGGCAACGCCGAGGCCGCCAAGGCCCAGCACGATCAGAACAATCCCGACCAAGATCCCCAAAATCCCACCCATGGCGTCGCGTCTCCCAGTTGCCGATTATGGCTCGACCGGACCCGGTATAAGCGACATCGCAGCGAAAGGCACGCCGCCTTAGCCCATGAGCGGCAAAATGCGCAGCCCCTGCGTGGCCTTCGTGCACTGGCCAGCAGGGGGTCAGGCAGGGCTCAGGTTGCGCTCAGGGCTGCGGGGCGGGGGTCGTCTTCTGAACGGTGCTCGAACCCGCGCCATCGGGCGCTGAATTGAGGGGGCGGACCGCGACGTAGAAGGCGGTCGAGGCCAGCAGCAGCACCATGACCGAGACGGCGACGATGGTGCTGCGCTTGCTGGCCATGACCCAGGCGGGCTTGATGAGGCCGAGCACCAGATAGAGGATCGCCAGAACGGCGATCACCTGGAACGACCAGGACGAGTAGTCGAGGAGCGCGTCGGACATCGGATCTAGCCTCGCGGGTGGCCGCAAAATCGAGAGCGGCATCATCCCCGCGCGGGCTTAAAGATGCGAAAATTCCGGCGTTTCGTTTGAAGCGATCGGCTCAGATTGCCTCTACAAAAGCCCCAGCTCAGCGAGCTCCTTGCGCATCTTCGCCGGCAGTTCGGCAGCCCCCTTGCCCGAACGACCCAGATCGGCCGGGGCGTCCTTGGCATCCAGGTAGCGCCAGCCCTGGAAGGCGCGGCGCGGCACCGGGCGGACAGGGATGAGCGCGGCATCGAGCAGGATCAGGCAGCAGCGCGAGCCGTCGGCCTTCGTGCCCTCATCGAACCCAAGCAGGCGCTGGCGCACCTGGATGGTGCCCTTGATCACCCAGTACAGCGACCCGCCTTCCAGATCGGCCACGCGTTTTGGTGTCTGGAAGGTCGAGTGGAAGAGCCGCGCGCGCTCGCCCGCCTTCTTCTGCATGGCGGTGCGGCCCTTCTGCCAGTCGGCCAGCTCCTCGATGGAGGCGGCCCCGACGCACAGCTTGACGAGGTGAAGCGGCACACTCTCTCTCCCCTGCGTTGCCGATACCGACCCAGCATGTCCGCTCGCATCGATGGGCGGCAGCCGCAATCGGCGCTGATCCACAGCGATGTTGGCCCGCGCGCTACCGCGGCGTGCACGTCCCGGCGTATTGAGCGAATACGGGCGCGCCCATCAGTCCGAAATGACGCGAGTGCACGGCGGGATGCGTGCCCGAGGAAGCGTCCTGGTCGTAGATCGTCGTCAAGTTGAGGAAGCCTTCGTTGACCACCTCGAGAAAATGATTGGCATTGATCGCGCGCACGATCTTGAGCGGGCCGGTGTTGTCGCCGGTCACGAGGCGCGCCGTCTGCGCCTCGAGATCGATGTCGGTGATCTTGAAGTCGAGCGGCGCCGGGGTCTCCGACTTGAAGGTGCCGCCGTCATAGCTCCAGGCGTTGCCTTTGGTAAACGAGCAGTCGAAGGCTTTGGGCTCGTCCTGGGGCTCGTCCGTGGCGCGCGCACTTCCAACGACCGCCGACAAAGCCAGCGGCAGGCCCAGCAGCAGGCAAAGGCCAAAGCGCCCGGCGGAAACCATGTTCTTCCCCTTGTCACGCCGCGTGCCTGGGTCTCACCCGGCGCGGCGGCACGTCATTCAACAGTGCGGGCTCGCGCCGCGCAACCGGACACGATCGTGGGTGCCGCGGCGCAGGGTCGCGAACGCCTTCAATCCGCCGGGATTGGCGTCTCGATAGACCTACTTCTGGGGATGGACGTGAAGCGATGAAGCGGCTCGGCGCATTGGCTGCAGTCCTGACGGCGGCCGCCCTATGCGGCTGTGCCGCCACGCACGATTCTCCCCCGTCCCTCATCACCGATGCCGGTGTGGCCCCCGATCCCGCGAGCGGCCCCGCTTCGACAGCGGCGCCTGCGCCGGCGACGACGGCTTCGATCACGCCTCCTCCCAACATCGGGCCGAGCGCCTCCGCTGTGACGCCGGTCGCGGACGGCGGCTATCAGCTCTCCGAGCAGGAGCTCAAGTACGACTGCAAGAAGATCACGGGCATCATGCAGATCCGCATCCTGCAGATCCGCGACTACGATCCCAAGAAGCAGACGTCCGCCATCGCGCGCAATGCGCAGGCGATCGCGACGCCGATCTGGGGCGGCACGACCGTCGGCATCGATCCCGCCGGGCAATACCGCAAGGACCGCGCGATGCTCGAAGCCTACAATCGCCGTCTCGCGGAAAAGAAGTGCAAGACGTACGATCTGGCCGCCGCGCTGCAGAGCTCAGGTCCCGACGTGCCACGGCCGACGCAAAAGCCTGCAGCGCCCTGAGCGCGACTGATCGCGAGCGGGCCTGAGCGTGGCGGCGAAACACCCGCGTTCTGGTAAGATGCGTTCTGATCGAGATGCCGGTCTCATCGCAGCGAGGTCTTCGATCGATGCCACTGCTGGAAGGCGACACAACGGAACGCCCCTCGGCGATTGCCTGGCCGCCGCTGCTGCTGTTCGGCGGAGTGGGGCTCGCCGTGCTGCTCGGCTATGTGCTGCCGCTGCCGTGGCCCGGCGTCGAAGACGCGCCGGCGCACTACATCGGGCTGGGGCTCGGCGCGGCCGGCATCGTGTTGCTCATCTGGGCGATCGCGGCATTCAAGGCCCATGACACCACGCTGCGTCCCGACCAGGGCGCGACAACGCTGGTGACCAGCGGCCCCTACCGCCGCTTCCGCAATCCGCTCTACCTCGCGGACGTGCTCATTCTGCTGGGCGTCGCCGAGGTGACGAAGAATCCCTGGTTCGTCGTGGCGGCGATCGCCTTCGTGTTCCTCGTCACCTGGCTTGCGATCCTGCCCGAGGAGCGCCATCTCGAGCGGCGCTTCGGTGCCGCCTATCTCGACTACAAGGCGAAGTCGCGCCGGTGGTTCTGAGGGGGCCGTTGGGAAGGGCCATGAGAGGGCAATGAGCACCGACTACGGCGAGAAGGAGCGCGCCTTCATCGACGGCCTGAAGGAGTTGACGGGCCGCGACCTCGCCGGATGGATGGCCGCGCTCGCCGCGCAAAACCTCACCGAGCGCAACGACATCATCCTCTGGCTGCGCCGGCAGGGGTTCATGTTTGCGAAAGCCTCCTGGCTCGAGCGCATCCATCACAATGCAGGCAAGCCGATCTATGCCGATAGCGCGGGACGAGCGCCGCGCCGCGAGCCGCGGTCCTCGCGTCCGGTGCGCGCACCCGTTGCGCCAACTGTTCCCTCCGTCGCACCAGCTCCTGCTCCACCTGCGACTTCCGAGATCGAGAGCACGCCCGTTCCGGCAGAGACACCGCCGAGCGCACCGGCTCCGCCCGTCACCAAGCCAGCGCCGGCGACGTCAGAATTGGAGCCGCTGCTCGCCAAGGCGAAGGCCTACCGCCCGCTCGCCCAGCACGTCATCGCGCAGATCCGAGGCGTGCGCCCCAACGCGCACATTCTCCCGCGCGAGAGCTTCCTTGCGATCGCGGATCCCGGCGAGTTCGCGCGCCTCGGCATCGGACCCAAGGAGCTGCGGCTTGCACCTGGCGCTCGGCGCGCACGGCTTCGACGAGGTGGTCCAGAAGGGCGCGCCCGGCGGCGGCCTTGGCAAGGGGGACGCGCTCACCCACATGATCGTGCTGACGGACGCCCGCCAGGTCGACAAGCGCCTCTTGGAGCTGGTGGCTGCGGCCGCGGCGCACGTCAACGGATGAGGCGTTGAGAACGCGCGACGGCACCACGGAATAGCCGGAATTTCCGCGCCACGTGCCGGAAAGTGGGAGGTTTGACTATGGTCGCGGCTGTATCGGATTCTGGCGTTGCGCGCGCGCTGGCGTTCGACCGCGGCATCAGCGCTGGCAACACTGCTAAGCGTTGCGCCGGCGTCAGCGCAAACAGCCCAGCGCGACGGCATCGCCGATCTGATCTCCAAGAGCGCGCCGAACCGCACCAAGCCCGGCGTTGCCGTCGCGGAGAACCCGGTGGCCGCGGCGCCAATTCCTGGTGCATCGGGCGCGCCGACCTACGCTCCGCCGGCAACGTATGGTCCCCCGCTGCCTCCCGGCGCAAAGCCGCCGGCGCCCAAGGATCCGCGCGAAGGCGATGAAGCCTACGAGCAGGCGCGCCTTCTCATGCAGGCGATCGACTCGGTGCTGGAAGACGCCGCCGATCAGCGCACGCAGGCGCAGAAGCTGCCGGGTCGCGACGAGTTCATCTTGACGCCGCTGTGGACCGAGACGCGCGAAGACCGCGAGAAGCGCATCCGCGGCGTGCTCGATTCCGCGCTCGGCATCGTCACCGACGTGCCCATCGTCGACATGCAGAAGAAGGTCGAAGGCTACCGGAACAACATCCGCGACATCGAGGCCCACATCTCGACGCTCAAGGAAAAGCAGGTGACGGCGCCCAAGGACGGCATGCTTCCCGGCATGCTGACCGATACCGTCGACAGCCTGCAGAGCAACATCGCCGACCAAGAAAAGCGCATCGAGAAGAACAAGGACGACATCGCCAAGACCAAGGCGGAGATCGCCGCCGCGCTGTCGAAGTCGGGCGTCGAACTCGCACCCGACCAGATCGACCTGCTGCTCGACAGTGTGCTGTCGGGCGACCTCGTGCGCCTCGTCGCCACGTTCAATGCGGCAAAGGTCATCGACACCCAGCTCGGCAAGCTGCTGACCGCCGCCGGCGACAACATGAACTCGGCGCGCAAGTATTTCGCCATGCACGCGGCGCTGTTTGCAATGCTGGTGCAGGCGCAGAGCGCCACGATCGAGAAGATCGACACGAATTACATGCCTAAGCTCGATGCGATCATGAAGGACATCGCTTCGGCGCAGGCCAAGACCCAGAAGCTGCTGGGCGGCGAGAACCGGCCCGATCAGTTGCGCGCGCTGCAAGCCAACCGCGATGCCCAGGCCGTCGCCGCCGACGCCGCGCGCGGCTATAAGCGCTACCTGCAGGATCAGCGCGAGCAGATCGCCAAGGCACGCACCCGCGCCACCCACGATCTCCGCATCGCCGACAACACCTATGAGACGGTGGAGGCGAGCTTCCAGCTCAAGAACCTGATGCGCGACAGCGCCGCCTCCTTCGAGGCGATCCAGAAGCTCGAGGTGCCGACCTTCGACCAGATCTTCAAGAACGAGGAGCTGCGGCGCGAGTTTGAGAACCTGACCAAGCGCCTCGACGCCCCCGCAAGCTGATCTCGGGCCGACATGCGGCCCTAAATTAAGCTCCCGCCTGAGCATTTTCCCTTTGCTGCACCGCCGAACCGGGCGATTGGGGAGCACGCAAAGCCTTTCTCTTGCCCCGACTCTTGCAGTAGACATGCCGAGGTGAATGCCAAGGTGGACCAGCGCGGGGGCGCGATCTGGCGGATCGAGCTTTGAACCGGGGTTAGGCAGCAAGTGTTTCAATCGATGCATATGGGTTGCATCACCCGGGCAACGCTCGCGGCGCTGATCGGCCTGTGTGTGCTTGCCTCGGCATCGTCAGCGCAGCAGCCAAAGGCCCAACAGGCAAAGCCCAGCGCCGCCGCCTCGGCCGCCGCCAACGACATCGCGCACTTCTTCAGCCAGGTCGGCGATCAGATCTACGAGGATTGCATCTTCGAGCTGTCCGACGAGCAGGTCGACGTGCAGGTCGCGCTCATTCAGGCCTACACCAAGGCCGGCGCCAGCAGCGCCATCGCGCGCCGGCTGGCCGTGAAGCAAATTCATCCGCCCAAGCTCTCCGACAAGTGCAAGAAGATCAAAAGCACCGAGAAGGGCACGGGCAAGGAGCCTGGCAAGGAAGCTGGCAAGGAGCCAGGGAAGGAAACGGCCAAGGAACCGGGCAAGGGAAAGACGGCCGCGCTCAAGCCCGACGATCTTCCCTGGGCGACGACGTCGAAGTCGGTCGTCGTCAAGAAGCCAGCAGTCGAATCCGCGCCCGAGCCGGTCGAGCAGATCGATCCGGCCATCGCGCTCGCCGACAAGAAGCCGCTGACGCAATGGGACTGCGCCTCCAACGTCGATTTCGTGACGATCAAGCACAAGGGCTTTGCCCGCAAGCTGACGGGCGGGGAAATCTGCAACCCGTTCAAGGATGTCGTGGCCGAGGTGCCCGAGAGCGCCAAACCGTTCAAGCTCGGCTACACCATCAAGACCGGGCGCATGTTCGTGATTTCCGACGAGCCCGCCCTAACCGGCAAGACGATCGCGTGGGCGATCTCGGGCCGCGACGTGTGCCGCAACGATCCCGATCCCGCCTGTCTTGCGGCGCGAGCAGTCGGTCCGCTGCCGCCGGGGGAGTATTCCTTCTCGGGTGACAAGGAGCAGCGCGTCAGCTGGGGACCGAAGACGAAGCGCAACGTCGCCGGCATCTGGCTGCGCAAGCTCTGGAACAAGGAGCAGTTCACGCCGCAGCAGACGGCCGCGATCCTGTCGCGCGGCAACATCGCGATCCACGTGCGCTTGAAGGGCGAGATGTCGGAAGCCTGCCTCGGCCTGGAGCCGAAGGGCTGGGCCTATGTCGCCGGGCTGATCAAGGACGGCCGCGCGACGGGCGTGAACGTCTACATCGACGAGCCCTATCCCCAGATCGCCGAGGCCCCGCCTGTGCTCGTCGCCTCGACATTCTCGCTGACGTCGCTGTTCAACAACTAGGGTCAGGCGGGCGGCTTGTTGACCGCCAACTGCGCGGCGAAGGCGCGCTTGTAGGCGGGCCGCGCTTCGGCGCGCGCGACATAGGCGGCCAGGTTCGGATATTCGTCGAGAATGCCCGACAGTCGCAAGCGCTGCAGCACGTGCACCATCATCAGGTCGCCGGCGCTGAACGCGCCATCGAGCCACTCGGCATCGCCCAGGCGAGCGGAAAGCTCGCTTCAGCCGATCGCGGACGCGATCGGCGACGAGCGGCAGGCGCTCAGCGGCCCACGGCTTGTCGCGCTCCGGAAGCCTGGCGTTGCCGAGCTCGATGGATCGGCGGCTCCACCGTGCTGAGCGCGGCGAACATCCACGTGATCGCGCGCGCCCGTGCATTGGCGTCGTCCGGCAGCAGGCCCGGCATGGCGCTCCGCGATATGCAGGACGATCGCCCCCGTCTCGAACAGGGCGAGATCGCCCTCCTCGTAGGTCGGGATCTGCCCGAACGGATGGAGCGCCAGGTGCGCGGGCTCCTTCATCGCCTGGAACGAAACCAGGCGAACCTCGTAAGGCTGGCCCACTTCCTCCAGCGCCCAGCGCACGCGCGTGTCGCGCGCCAGCCCCTTGCCGCCATCGGGCGAGCGTTCAAAGGCGGTGATGGTGATGGTCATTGCGATGCTCATCTGCGAACGCGCGCTTGATGCCCCTGATATCCGTGCGCGGGTCTATATTTCAAGGCATGTAGGGGAAAGAAACCAAGTCGCGCGACACAAAAGGACCGGTCATGGGCAAACTTATTTTCGGCATGAACATCTCGCTTGACGGCTATGTCGACGGCCCGTCCGGCAATCTGGAAATGCCGCCGCCTAGTCCGAAGCTGTTCCGCTACTGGATCGAGCATGTGCGCAGCATCGCCGCCACCGTCTATGGCCGGCGCATGTACGAGGTCATGCGGTACTGGGACGACGAGCACCCGGAATGGGATGGGCCGCGCCGTGAGTTTGCGATGGCTTGGCGTGACCTTCCCAAGTGGGTCGTTTCCCGCACGCTCCCGTCCGTAGGGCCGAATGCTACGCTGATCACCGGCGATATCGAGACGCAGATCCGCGAGCTCAAAGCTCGCACGCAAGGGACGATCAGTGTCGCCGGCCCGGAGATCGCAGGCCTTATGACCGAGCTCGGCCTGATCGATGAATACCACCTCTACCTCCGTCCATTTGTCCTCGGACAGGGCAAGCCGTTTTTCCATGCCGCTCGACCGCCGCTTCGGCTGGTATCGAGCGAGCTGGTGGACGAGGAGACGGTTCATCTGGCCTACGAGCCCGCCTGAACGCGGCAGGCCGGGCTTTCCAAAATAGAAGCCCATCCGCTCAACTCAATTTCAGGGCGCACCGTTGCCCGACATTCAAGCGCGGCAGCACAGGGGCTCCAGCAAGGGCATGGAAATCCGTAGTCCGGGCACTACGCACCGCCGGATGGTGGCAAATGCGGCACGCTTTCGGGTTCCTCGCGCGATAATCCAGCGTGCCGCAGCCCAATTCTGTTGTCGCGGGTCCCGCGCTCAACTAGTTTCAGGATCGGGATAAATCATCTTTTGGAGGGGCAAATGCGCTCTTTGAAACTGGGCTTAGCCGCCGCGGTGGCGATCTGCGCACTTTCGGCGACGGCTCAAGCTGATTGCATCAAGGTCGAGGCACTCGGCGAAGCCGTGACCCACGATATCGCCTATGTCTTTGCGACGCACGGTCTTGCAAACGTCATCTATGGCAAGGGTCGCGTGGGCAAAGGCGCCGTCCACACGAAGTGCATCGACGGCTCAGGTACAACGACGTGTCGCTCGTCGCAAACGGCGTGCTCGGCGGGGCCCACCCACACCTGCCTGGGCGCTTGGCTTTGCTTGCCGATGTAACTCCGATGCTTGGCGCAAATGAAGACTAGCGCGCCGATGCAAGCGAGCTTCGATCCGTTTTAGGAACGCTTCGTCCAATGGGCCGGCGGAGAATCGCAAGCCCGCGATGAAGTCCATCGCGTTGCGGCTCCACGTGTTGCCGGCCCAGAGCGCGCTAGGCAACGCCGCCCTAGTCGCGCGCGCCGGCGAGCGCGGAGTCGGTCGGGCAAATGACAAACCTTCGCAAGCAAGCGGCCCGGATCGCGGTTTTAGCTGCATTGATCATGAGCGGAGCCGGTCACGGGCTCGCAGCCGATCCAAAGGTGGCGAACCCGCCTGCGCCCGATCCAAGGGTCGCGGAGGCGACCAAGGCGGCGGCGGTCTGCTCTTCGGTCAAGCCCGACCCTGCGGAAGCGACCGGCGGCGGCACCATGGAACCCGCTGCATTCAAGGTGGTGAATACCGACGTCCTTTGCGTCACGGGTAATTTCTATTTCAATTCTTCGGAGAGATTGGCGGCGATTCCAGATCCCGCCGCGATCAAATATCTGGTGATCGACAGCGGCGGCGGCATCGTCCTTCCCGCCATCCAGCTCGCCGAGATGGCTGAGCGCTACCGTTGGCTGGTGGTCGTGTCGCGCAGCTGTTACTCGTCGTGCGCGAACTACGTATTCCTGTCGGATACGGACAAGATCGTTCTCCGCGGCGCCTTCGTGATGTGGCATGGCCTGCCCTACAACTCGAAGACCGCAAGAGAACAGTTCGATCGAGAGCTTGCTGCGCGCGGAGGCAAGTTGGACTTCGGGCCGCCCGGCACCAGCGCCACACCTGACCAGGCATTCAAGTTCGTGATGGCAAACGCGAAGCAGTCTGAAAAGTTTTTCGCGTCACGCGGGATTTCGCAGGATTTGGCCAATCGGCCGCCCGAGCCGAACAGTACCTTCTCCCCCGCCTATGCCGAGCAGTACAAAAATGCGCGTCAATCCGGCAAGGTCAATTGGACCTACAGCAAGCGCGCCTTGATCCATAAATGGAAGGTGCGGAGAATTCTCTGGATGTGGGAGCCGGCCGATAAAGAGGCGGCGACGGCAACCATCCAGAAGAAGTACGGTTGGCAGCTGTTCTTCTTCAACTGACGATCGAAACGGCGCTCAAATTTCGAGCGCGCTCACGTCAGCCAGATCGAGGCCAATCCCAAGAACGAGAAGAAGCCGACGACGTCGGTCACCGTCGTCACGAACACGGTCGAGGCGACCGCGGGGTCGAAGCCCATGCGGTTGAGCCCCAGCGGAATGAAGATGCCGGCGAGCGCTGCCGCGAGCATGTTGACGATCATCGCCGTTCCGATGACGAGGCCTAAGCGGCTCGTGCCGAACCAGGCGACCGCAATCACCGCCATGATCACCGCGAAGGCGATGCCGTTGATCAGTCCGACGGCGGTCTCGCGGAAGACGACGCGGGCAACGTTGACGGAGGTCAGCTCCTTGGTCGCCAGCGCGCGCACCGCAACCGTCATGGTCTGCGTGCCGGCGTTGCCGCCCATCGAGGCGACGATCGGCATCAGCACGGCGAGCGCCACCATGCTCTCGATCGTGGCGTCGAACAGACTGATGACCGCCGAGGCGAGGATCGCCGTCAGCAGGTTGACCGACAGCCAGGAAAAGCGCGGCGGCGTGATCTCGCGCACGCTGTCGCTGAGCCGCTCATCGCCGACGCCGGCGAGCAGCTTGGCGTCCTCGTCGGCTTCCTGCTCGATCACCTCCACGACGTCGTCGACGGTGACGACGCCGACGAGGCGCTCGTTACGATCGACGACGGGCGCGGCCATCAACCCGTAGCGCTCGAACTGGCGGGCGACGGCTTCCTGGTCGGCGGTCGCCAGGACCTGGTGGCGGTCCTGGTCCATGATCTTCTCGACGCGCACGTCGCGCTTGGTCCGCAGCAGCCGGCTGATGTCGACGGCTGCCGAGCAGATGGAAGCCCGGATCGACGACGAAGATCTCCGAGAACGTCTCGGGCAAGTCCTCGGTGTCGCGCATGAAGTCGATGACCTGGCCGACCGTCCAGAACGGCGCCACGGTCACGAAGTCGGCCTGCATCAGGCGGCCGGCGGTCTCTTCCGGGTAGAGGAGGTTGCGCTGCAGCGCGGCGCGGTCGCCCTGCGGCAGCTGATCGAGGATTTCCTTCTGGTCGTCCGCCTCGAGGCCTCCGAGCAGGTAGGCGGCGTCGTCGCTGTCGAGGTCGCCGACGGCGCGCGCCAGGACGTCGTTGGGCAGCGCCTCCGAGATCTGGTCGCGCACCTTCTCGTCGACCTCGGTCAACACCTCGAAGTCGAACGCGGGGCCCAGCGCCATGAATGAGGCGGACGCGATCCTCGGGCTCGAGCAGCTCGATCAGGTCGGCGAGGTCGGGACCTTCGACGTCGGCGAGCAGCGCGTGCACGCGCGCCTTGTCGTCGCGCCTGCACCGCCTCGGAAACGTCGCGCACGAACTCGCTCGACGGCGCGGTCCCGCGCTGCGGGCGCTGCTGCATCCTGTTTCGGCTCAGTCATAGGCTGGCAAGCTCCTACGCGGCGTGTGAGCGAAGCGCCGAAAGCTCGAGCGAACGGCAGTAACTCTGGACAACCGGCTTGGCGCCGAGCGCAGCCACGTCACCAACATACTCTGGTGCGGGAATGCAACAGACGGACGGGAAGCCGATTCAGTTGAATCGTTGCACAACCGGCCGTTTACAGGAAATGTTAGGTGATTGGGCAGTAATTTGGCGCGGCGTAATGCACGGCGGTGGTTGCGCGTCGCGTAGCAGGTCAGTTTCGTGGGAATTCGGCCAGTGCGTCGGTATGCGGCGTTGGTTGTAGGGGGTGCGTTGCTGAGCCTGTTCGGGGCCGGCGCGAGCTATGCATCTCCCCCCTCCGCGTCCTCCCCAGCCGCATCTCCGCCGTCTGCGTCCCCCCAAGTCGCGTCCCCCAAAGTCGCTGCGTGCGCCACGAACCCCGGTGTTCTCGGCCTGTCGCGTATCGTCGAGATCGACACGGCGAAAGGCCCGCTGTTCGGGCAGACCCCATTTGGTGAGTACGATTTTCTCAACGAAGGCGAGGTCGTGCTGACGTTCGACGACGGACCATCCCGCGCCAACACGCCCGTGATCCTGAAGGCGCTCGACATGCAGTGCACCAAGGCGACCTTCTTCATGGTCGGGCGCATGGCGGCCGCCGATCCGGCGATGGTGCGCGAGGTTGCGCGCCGCGGCCATACCGTTGGCGCCCACACCTGGTCGCACGCGCGGCTGCAGGGCATCGAGCTCGACAAGGCCAAGGACGAGATCGAGATGGGTTTCAGCGCGGTGTCGCGCGCCATGCAGGGTCCGGTTGCGCCGTTCTTCCGCTTCCCTTATTTGCGGCCGACGCCCGACGCGCTCGACTATCTCAAGAGCCGCCATGTCGCGAGCTTCGGCATCGACGTCGACTCGCGCGACTTCAAGACCCGTGACGGGCGCGCGGTGAAGGCGACCGTGCTGGCGCAGCTCGCGACGCGCCGCAAGGGCATCCTGCTGTTCCACGACATCCAGCCCTCGACCGCGCAGTCTATCGGCGACATCCTCGAGGCGCTGAAGGAGAAGGGCTACAAGGTCGTGCATCTGGTGCCGAAGGCGCCGGTCGCGACGCTGGCCGAGTATGATGCGAAGGCCGATGGCGAGATCGGCACGCGGCGTCTGGCCGAGGCCAAGGAGCCGCTGGCGCCGCGCTCGGTCGTGTGGGCGCAATCCGATTCAGCTAAACAAGACCCTGGCAAATCGGATACCGCTGCGAACGAAGTGCTGCCGTGGACGGCGCCCGCCGCGGTGAAGCCGACGAAGACCAGCGCGGTTCCCAAGCGGGCGGATGCGCCCTGGTACATGCAGTGGTGGCCGTAACGCGTCGCGTGCTTTCTGAGCGTATCGTTCTAAGCGTCAGTGCCGTGCGTCCTTGCCAACAAAAACCCTGCGAGGAAATCCCAGTGACCCGGCCCATCGTCGCGCTCGCGCTGCTGCTGATCTGCGCGCCCCTTTCGAGCCCTGCCGTCGCGGCGGAGGCAGCCTGCGCCCACCCCGAGACCGCGCTCGGCGTCTCGCGCATCGTCGAGATCGACACCAAGACGGGGCCGCTGTTCGGCGACTTCTCCAAGCTCGAGCGCGAGCCGCGTTTCCTGGCGCCCAAGGAAGTTGCATTGACCTTCGACGACGGGCCGATGCCGACACTATACCAAGCCCATCCTTGGATGCGCTCGATGAGTTCTGCACCAAGGCGACGTTCTTCAACGTCGGCCAGATGGCGCTGGCCTACCCCGACATGGTCAAGGAGGTGATCGGGCGCGGGCACGTCGTCGGCACGCATACCTGGTCGCATCCCATGAGCCTGCGCCACATGAGCGTTGAAGCCGCCAAGGACCAGATCGAGCGCGGGTTCGCCGCGGTAACGCTCGCCGCCGGCCAGCCGATCGCGCCGTTCTTCCGCTTTCCCGGCTTGAGCGATTCAGGCCCGCTCATGGCCTACCTGCAGGAGCGCGGCATCGCCGCCTTCACCGTCGACGTCGTCTCCAACGACAGCTACATCGGCAGCCCGCAGAAGCTCATCGACCGCACCATGAAGGAGATCGACCAGGCCAAGGGCGGCATCGTGCTGTTCCACGACATCAAAGCTTCCACCGCCAAGGCGCTGCCCACGATCCTCGCCAACCTCAAGAAGGGCGGCTACAAGATCGTGCTGCTGCGCCCCAAGGGCACCTACACGCCGCTGCCCGCCATCACCGCCGATCTCGAAGCCAAGCGCGCCAAGGCGCTCGCCAATTCCGATGAGCCCAAGAAGCCGGCGCTCGTCCCGTTCTATGCGTCGATCCCGCCGTCGACGCTCGACACCGTGAGCACGCCCGCCGTCGTCGCACTCGCACCCGACGCGCACGAGCGCACGCACGAGGGCGGCACGCACGCGACCGCGAGCGCGCCCGTCACCGCCGACAGCGACGAGCCCAAGACGACAACGAAGTCCGTAACCCACCGCAAGCGGCACTACGCCCGCAACAGATCGCGCGGCAGGACCTCGCCACCCGGATCGAAAGCGTCCGATTTTGTCCTGACCGGATCGCGCTGAGCGACGCCACGACCGGCAACCGGGGAGCGCTCAGCGCTCCCCTCGCCGCGAGAATTCCGTCTGGCCGCCGGTCGCCAAGATGCGCGCCTGCTCGATCCAGTTCTCGCGCTCGATGCGCCCCTTGAAGTCGAGAATGTTGCTGATGCGCTCGATGTCGGCGCCGGTCCAGTTCGCGACCTGCTCGTAGCTCAGGATGCCGAGCGAGTTGAGCTTCTTCTCGATCAGCACGCCGATGCCGCGGATGCGCTTCAAGTCATCGGCATCGCCCTGCCCAATCGCGGAATGCGCCCCGTCCTCGCCCACGAGAGCTTCGGAGCGAACCGAGCGCAGGTAGCCGACATCGGACGCGCCAGACGACGCTGATTGCGACGCGGCTTGCGGCGCGCTTGGCGCAGCGGCGCTGGCGGAGCGCTTGGCGCAGGCGCCGCAGCAGGCGCCGTCGCCGGAGCAACGGCGGTCGGCTCCACCGATTGCGGCACCGGAATGCCGCGGTCCAGGCGGCGCGAGTAATACGTCTCGTCGCCCCGCGCCAAGGTCTGCGCCTGCCCAACCCAGTTTTCCGGTCCGACGCGATCCTTGAAGCCCAGCGCGTCGTCCAATCCCCTGACGTCGTTCGCGCTCAGGCTTGCAAGCTCCCCGAAGCGGCGGATGCCAAGCTCTTTCAGCCGTCCTTGCAGGACCGGATCGATGCCGCGGATGCGGGTGAGATCGTCGCTCGGACCGGCTCCCCCCTCCTCCGCTTTCACCGGCGCCCCTGAGCCCGTGCCGACCGACACGCGCGGAAACACTGTCTTCGCTTCGGGCTCGGGTGGCGCGCGCCGCCGCAGCCTTCGGCGCCGCAGCCGACGGCTCCGCGGACGGCGGGATCGGAGTGCCTTGGTCCATGCGGCGCGAGAAATAGGTCTCGTCACCTCTTCCAAGGATCTGCGCCTGACCGACCCAATTTTCTTCCGCGATGCGATCCTTGACGCCAAGCGTTTCGCTCAGTCCCTTGACGTCGTTTGCGGTGAGGCTTGCGAGATCCTCAAACCGGCGGATGCCAAGCTCCTTGAGTTTGGCCTGAACAACCGCGTCGATGCCGCGAATGCGCGTGAGATCCTCGCTCGGGTGGCCACCGCCCTCGTCTGCTTTCACCGGCGCGCCCGAGCCGGTGGCGACCGACACGCGCGGAAAGACCGCCTTTGCTTCCGGCTCGGGGGCCGGCATCGGCGCGGCAGGCTTGGGCGCTGCGGCCGACGGCTCTGCTGACGGAGGTATGGGAGTGCCGTGGTCGACGCGGCGGGAGAAGTACGTCTCGCCGCCCCGCCCAAGGATCTGCGCCTGTCCGACCCAGTTTTCTTCCGCGATGCGATCTTTGACGCCGAGCGTATCGCTCAGCCCCTTGACGTCGTTCGCGGTGAGACTTGCGAGATCCTCAAACCGGCGGATGCCGAGGTCCTTGAGCTTTGACTGCACGACATTGTCGATGCCGAGAATGCGCGTGAGATCGTCGCTCGGGCGACCACCGCCCTCGTCTGCTTTCACCGGCGCTCCTGAGCCCGTGCTCACCGAAACGCGGGGAATGCCGGGCTTTGCCTCTGGTGTCGGCGCGATCGCGGCGGCCGCTGCCACCGCCGCAGCGGCCACTGCGGGTGCAGCAGACGCGCTCATCGGTGCAGGTGTCGGCGCGGGCTGTGCGGGCGCAGTCGCGGGTGCCGGCGTTACTGGGGACGCCGCTTTCGGAGCGGGCGCAGGCTGCAGCGCTGGCGCGACCGGTGCCGGCGCTGCGACTTGCGGTGCGGGCTTGGGCTGTTGCGGCGCCGCCATTGGTGTTGGCTGTGGTGCCGGTTGTGGTGCTGCCGCCTGCGGGCGCACGGGTTGAGGCGCAGACGCGGCGGGCATTGGAGCCGGAGCAGCGGCTGGCTCTTTCGCGGTGCCGCTCAAGGCGCGCTCGAAGCGTTGGCCCTCGGGCACCGCTCGCGGAGCGACCTCGATCTTGGGCTGCGATGCGTCAGGCGTTGCCGGCATCACCGAGACGGGAGCGATCTCCGCCGCTTTGCGCGACAAGCCGTAATAGAATCTCCGCTTGAGACCGCAGGACACGACCGCGCCAAAAAAGAAGGCGACCGCCAAAAGGAAAAACGTCTGCCAAAGCAGCTCAGTCATGCGTCTGACTCCCCACTACCCCGTCCCACCGTTATCCGGCCCTTGATGCCGGGGCCCGTTGTCGGTGCCCCGTTTCAGCGTCCCTTATTTTCAGTGTCCCTTATTCAGTGTCCTGGCCGGGCGCACGCGATCCACGCCACGACGAACCCCACCCCAAAGGCGCCCGCCGTATACCATCCGAGATTGGCAACCAGATAATCCATTTCCCTATTACTCCCCGCTCGAGCCCGTGGACTGAAGGCCCGTCACCTCAAACTCGATACGCCGGTTCTTCGCGCGATTTTGCGCGTCGTCGTTGGAGGCCAAAGGCCGCGTGTCGCCGTACCCAACTGCCTTGAGGCGTCCGGCGTCAATGCCCTTTGTTATCAAATAGCCGACCACAACGCGGGCGCGCCGCTCTGAAAGAGATTGATTGCGCTTGGTATTGCCGCGCGCGTCCGCGTGGCCGGATATCTGCAGCCTCAGTTTTGGGCACGCCGCCGCTACCCCGGCGAGCTTGTCCAGAATGGTGCGCTTGCTGCGGTCGAGGCCGGCGGCGTTCCGGTGAAACTGCAGCGGACCTGCCGCTGCGATGTCGTGCACGGCCGTGTCGCAACCTGCTGGCGCGGCGCCTTGGGGTGCCAGGGCGGCGGTGTTGGCGACGGGAGGGACCGCGGTCGTGACAGGCGCGGCGGCAGCAGGCTTACGCTCCAGTTCGACATGCGAGCTCGGCGCAACGGCTTTCTCAGTTATGTCCGGCTTTCTGATGGGACGCGGCGGAATGGTCCGCGCCCTTTCCGTCGCCGCTAAACGCGACGTTTGCGGCACGGCTTGAGCCGCTCCCTTCGGCGGCGCAGGTGACGTCTGCGGCGAGGCGCTCGGCGCAACCGCAACGGACTTCTCTGTCACATCCGATTTTCCAACGAGCGGCGGCGGAATGGTCGGCGTGGCCTCGGACACGGCCATGCGTGAGGCTTCGGGGTTCCATTCGCCGCTTCAGTCGATGGTGCCGGGGGCGTCTTAGGCGGCGCACTCGGCGCAACGGCCTC
Source organism: uncultured Alphaproteobacteria bacterium (assembly GCA_963726795.1). Lineage (GTDB taxonomy): Bacteria > Pseudomonadota > Alphaproteobacteria > Rhizobiales > Hyphomicrobiaceae > Hyphomicrobium_A. The sequence continues at coordinate 827,875 of CAVSDD010000006.1, forward strand.
CGGTTTTTCGGTTACATCAGATTTTTTGACGGGAGCGGGGAACGGTCGGCGTGGCTTCGGACCCGGTCATGCGTGAGGCTTCGGGTGCGCCATTGCCGTTTCAGTCGCTGGGGTCTCCGGCGTCTTGGGCGGCGCGCTCGGCGCAACGGCTTGCGGTTTTTCAGTTACATCAGATTTTTTGATCGGAGGCGGCGGAACGGTCGTCGCAGATTCTGTCGGGGTCATGCCGGACATCGGGCCATGCGCCGCGTCCATCGACGGCACATGCGGCAGCACGTGCGGCGGCGGTGTTTCCGGCGACGTCACATGAACAGTTTGATGCGCCTCTTCCGCCGGAGCTGCCGATGGCGTGTCTGCTGGCTTGATCGGCGGCGCGACCTGCGGTGTTGCACTTGGCGTCACGGGTGAGGCCGCATGCGGTGCCACATGTGAAGCTGCAGGCGCAGCTTCGTGTGACGCGACTTGCGATTTCTTGGCCGCTGGCCTCGACCGGGGTTTGCGAATTGCCGCAATTTTGATTGGCGCCGTGCGTTCCTGAACGCTGCGCACGCCCCACAACCGATCGATGAGCAGCTTCGCTTGCAACGCCTCGCCTGGCTTGCTCGGCGTACCGACGAGCAGACCATCGCGCCCGGAGAACGCGACCGACGCCCATGAGAAGCCTGCAGCCCCGAGCACCGCGCGCGACCGCAACTCAAGGTCGCGCTCGATCTGGTCTGCTCGCGTGTGGACTGCAATCCAACTCAACATGGCAATCGGAATGAGCCCCCACAGCCAGCGGGCCGGATGGCAGCCTGCGCTGGCCGCGCCCAATCGGCGCGCGCCAATACGAAATCGGAGGATCCTGCGCACGAGCTTTGCGTGCATTTGTGACCGCGCCTGTTGCCCTCAGCGGTCTCGTCGACCCTTACCCACTCCATCCCAGGGGTTAACTATAGTCAATCGATCCGGGGCAGTCGATCACTCCAGTGGAAATGCCGCGCCTACGCTCCCCAGGTGTCATCCTCTCCCAGGTGTCATCCTCGGGCTTGTCCCGAGGACCCACGCTTCAGCTAGGGCCCGCGTGCGGTCGTCCCTGCCGCGCCGCGTAACGCAAGCCGCGCGTGTTTCGCGCCCTATCGCACGTCGCAATCGTTGAACTTTGCGTGGATCCCGGCCGTCCATGCGGAACATGGCTCCGCCATGACGCGCGGGATGACGTTTCAATTGTCGGATCGCTATTTGCTCCGTCATCCCGCTGAAGAGCGGGATCCACGCAAGGCTCCGCGAGCCGCAGCACCAAATTTTCCAGCTCCGCTGACCCGAGGATCAATGGCGCTGCTTGCGCAACGGCGGGATATCGCGCGCCTGCTCGCGGCCGGCGCTCTGATGGGACTCGCGCGCGCTCAATTCGAGCATGCGCTCGCGGATGTAGTCGCGCGTCATCGGCACCGCCTCCTGCCTGCGGGCGCACTGGACCTGGAACACCGCGACGTTCTGGAAGCGGAAGGCCGCCTCGCACGCCGAGAGATAGAATTCCCACATGCGGCAGAAGCGTTCATCGTAGAGCGCGAGCGCCTCGGCCCGGTGCGCCATGAAATTTTTGCGCCACGCGCGCAGGGTCTCGGCGTAATGCAGGCGCAGGCATTCGACGTCGGTGACGATCAGCCCGGCTCGCTCGATCGCCGGCACGATCTCGGAGAGCGCCGGAAGCTGGCCGCCCGGAAAGATGTACTTGTCCATCCACGGGTTGGGATACCAGGGACCGTCCATCAGGCCGATGGTGTGCACGAGTGCGACGCCGTTCGGATTCAATAATTCGCGGAACTTGCGGAAGTACGTGTCGTAGAAGCGCGTGCCGACGTGCTCGAACATGCCGACGGACACGATGCGGTCGAAGCCGCCCTTGACGTTGCGGTAGTCTTCGAGCGCGAAGCGGACCTCATCCTGCAAACCTTGCGCGTGGGCGCGCGTGCGCGCCGCCTCGATCTGGGCCTGGGAAAGCGTGACGCCGAGCACGTCGGCGGCGCCGCCGATCTGCTTCATGTAAAGGGCCAGTCCGCCCCAGCCTGACCCGATATCGAGGACGCGGCTGTCGGGCTCGACCAGAAGCTTCGCCGTGATGAGCCGCTTCTTGGCGCGCTGCGCGTCCTCCAGGCTTTGGCCGGGATACTCGAAGTAGGCGCAGCTGTATTGCAGGTCGGGATCGAGGAAGAGCTCATAGAGGCGGTTGCCGAGGTCGTAGTGGTGGGCGACGTTGCGGCGGGCGCGCCAGGGATTGTTGTCGCTGATCGAGCGCCGCTTCATCAGCCGGATTTTATCCAGCACGCGGACGGGGAGCGACTTGGGCTTGGCCGCCATGCCGCGCATGACGATCGCCAGGAAGTCGTAGATCGTGCCGCGCTCAACGACGAAGCGGCCGTCCATGAACAGCTCGCCGACGTAGAGCTGCGGGTTGAGCGGGACGAGGAGCTCGGCGCCGGCATCGGCGAAACGGACGCGGACTTCCTCGCCCGTGCCGTCACCGAAGCGGTGCTCGCTGCCGCCCGCCATCACCACCGTCAACGATCCGTCGTCGACGCATTGGGAAAAGACCGCGGCCAGCAGCTTCTCGATCATGACCTGAAAGATAGGTCAGAGAGGCGCGGTTGTGCAGGGGCGCGGGCCCTATCCGCGGGGATAACTTGGCAACGCAGGCGTCCATATCCGGACATAGTTGGGACATGCCCGTTAAAAGGGCACGACATGTCGCAATGTCCGCCGCCTATCTGCCTGAAATTCGGCCATAAGTTGCGACAGGGTCACACGAGACGCGCATCCGCCCCTGCCCCTCGACGCCCGCGGCGGGTGGCATTAGGGTGACGCAATTGGCGATTTTGTTCTGGGTTCGCTTAGTATTGGCATGACTGTACATGTTCCGGGAGTTGCCTCGAGTGTCCAGAAGGCGGTGTCGTGCGCGGCAACCGCGCACCCGGAACTGACGGGCGCCGACTTAAATGCCTCGGCGAAGAAAATTTCGCTGCAGAGCTGGGTCGCCTTCTTCGTCACGGCCGATGTTTTTCTCTTATCGGCGCTAGGTCTGCTGCCGACGTGGCCTGCGCACTGGTTGCTGCCAAATCTGTTCGTGACGCCCGTGTTTCAGGGACAGCTCGAGGTCGGCGCAATCGCTGTCGTCGTCTACCTGTTCTCTGCCCGGGCGGTTCAGCTTTACCGAACGCGGCGCATCCTGAATCTACGTAACTCCGTTCAGAAAACTCTCGTTGCGCTGCTGCTGACCTTCGCCTTCATGATGGCACTTGGCGCGGCTGCGAAGACGACTCACGTCTACTCGCGTCTCTGGTTCTTCACCTGGATGTGCACGAGCGTTGTGCTCCTGCCATCCTTGCGAATTTACGCCCTGCGTGGTGCCCAACGGGCGCTTGACAATGGGCACTATGTACACCGCGCCATCTCGGTCGGATTGGGATGCAAGCCACTCGCAGCTTCCCACATCAGTACCTGCACGCACGGGCAGGTTCGCGTCGAAAGCCCTATTCAGCTCCAAACGCTGGACGAGCTTTCCACACTGCCCGATCAGATAAGGCGGCGCGGAATCGACAAGCTTTACATTCGGGCACCCTGGGGGCTCGCACCCGAGATCGCCATCTCCCTCGGCGAATTGCGCAATCTATCCACCGACGTCTACCTCGTGCCCGAAGCGCCTGCCATGAACGCAGGTGTCATCGGCGTGGAACAGTTCGCAGGACACGTCACGCTGCAGATTATCGACCGGCCGATCGACGGCTGGAACTACTGGCTGAAGCGGTTGCAAGACCTCACGGTGGCGACCGCAGCACTGTTGGTGCTCGCGCCACTGCTGCTCGGCGTCGCAATCGCGATCAAGCTCGAAAGCAAAGGTTCGATCCTCTTCCGGCAAAAACGTATGGGGTTCAACGGGCGAATATTCGAACTCTGGAAATTCCGATCGATGTACCGCGAGGACACTGATCCGGACTCCGTGTTGCAGACGAGCAAGAACGATCCCCGCGTCACGCGCGTCGGGCGTTTTATTCGCCAAACGAGCATCGACGAGCTTCCCCAGCTCATCAACGTATTGCAGGGGCGCATGTCTGTCGTGGGCCCCCGGCCGCATGCACTGCAGACAACCACCGAAGGCAAAATGCTTGCTGATGCCATCGACAATTATGCCGCGCGTCACCGGGTGAAGCCCGGAATCACTGGATGGGCTCAGGTGCATGGGTTGCGCGGAGAACTTACGTCGATCGACCAGCTGACGCGGCGCGTGCAGTTCGATCGCGAATATATCCAGCGCTGGTCGATGCTGCTCGACGCCAGGATCATCGTCATGACGCTCGGACGAATTGCAAACGACCCCAATGCCTATTGATCGCAAGAACGAATGCCGGGTCTGCAATGCCCATGCTTCAGGGCTGCGCGCCATCAGAGGCGCCGTGGCGCCATGAATCTCCCGGTCACTATTCCCCGTGTTCGCGGCTCGGTCATTGGGGTGCCGATCGATGTGATCACCTGGGATGATGCCCTCGCGCGCATCTCCCGTTGGAGCCGAGCGCGCGAAAGTCGTGTCGTCTGCATCTGCTCCGCACATAGCGTCGTTACTGCGCACGATGAAATCGAATTTGCCGCCATAATACGCAGAGCTGACATGGCGACCCCGGACGGTGCGCCGGTTGCGTTTATGCTGCGCAAGACCGGATTTGACGGGCAACAGCGCATAAACGGTCCCGATTTGATGTGGAAATACTGCGAACGGGCGCAGCATGGCGGCGAGAAAATCTACCTGTATGGAGGCCAGCCGCAAGTTTTGGAGAAGCTGACGGCGGTGATCAATTCGCGCTTTCCTGGCCTGTCGATTGTCGGCTCCTATTCACCGCCTTTTCGCAACTTGACCGAGCAAGAAGACGAAGAGGTCGTTCGCGAAATAAATGCAATCCGGCGCAGGCGTCGTTTGGGTCGGGCTCGGGTGCCCCAAGCAAGAGCGCTGGATGGAGGCGCACCGCGGGCGCATTAACGCGGTAATGGTGGGTGTCGGTGCTGCATTCGACTACCACGCCGGCACGTTAAAGCGGGCCCCCCAGTGGATGCAGGGATCCGGCCTCGAATGGTTCTACCGCTTGGCGCACGAACCGCGCCGGCTATGGAAGCGTTATCTCGTGACGAACACGCGTTTTCTATTTAACGCGTCGCTGCAGCTTGCCGGTCAGGCGCAGCCCTCTGGCAAAGTTGGCGCGTTTGCCCGTTGGAACGACTTAGCGAAGCGCCTCCAAGATGTTTCGGTCGCGTCTTTGGCATTGTCGCTTATATCGCCCCTGCTTGTCGGTGTTGCGCTCGCCATAAAGCTTGAAAGCAGCGGACCAGTACTTTTGAGACAGAAGCGTTGGTCCTTCAACGGGCAGACATTCATGCTCTGGAAATTCCGTTCTACGTATCGCGCGGACATCGAGCTAGACTTTGAAATTCCACGGGGGCTCGACGGCTCCGGGATCACCCGCGTCGGCCGTTTTATCCGGCAAACGGGCATCGAAAAGCTTCCCCAGCTCATCAACGTGCTGCAGGGGAGCATGTCGATTGTCGGGCCAAATCCGCAACGTCGGCAGACGACCTCCGATGCCAAAATGCTTGCAGACGACATCAGCGACTACGCGGCGCGCCAACGTGTGAAGCCCGGCATCACCGGATGGGCACAAGTGCACGGCTTGGACTTAGACCTCATGTCCATCGGCCAACTCATGCAACGCGCGCAGTACGATCGCGAATACATCCAGCGTAGATCGCTACTGCTCGATGCCAGGATCATCTTGATGACCCTCGTCAGGCTCACCGACAGGCGCATTGCCTGATAATCGCGGTTCGCGGGCGCCCCGGTCGGCAGTGCCCATTCACCACATTTTCGGGATTTGACTGAGCATGAGGACGAAGAAATCGTAGGCAGGACGGATGCAATTGGGAGCGGGGGACGTCGGCAATGCAGATTCTCTGCGTGAAGCAGTTCGCGAAAAGCGGGCAGAGCTCGTGACAATCCCGCGTGCGCAAACGAGATCGAGGCCATTGCTGGTTTGCGTCTGTCCGCTGCCGCCGCCTGTGCACGGGTCGTCGGTAATGGCGCAGCGGGCCATTGCAGCTCTCACTCCGCATTTCGATCTTTCCGTCTTCGCGCACCGCCAGAACCCCACCGGTCGCACCATCGGATCATTCGGAGTTCGCAAGGTCGTTGATGCCCTCGCACTGATCGGCAAGCTGCTGCTCACGCCCTCCGTTGCGCGCGCCGATCTGGCTTACGTCATGCCTGCGGTCGATGGCTTTGCCTTCTGGCGTGACTTCATCATCTGCGAGGTTCTGCGATGGCGCCGATTGCCGCGCGTTCTCCACATGCATGCCAAAGGCGTCGCGGATAACTGTGCGCGCAGCACGTTCTATAGGTTCGCTGCGAAGCGCATGTTCAACGCGGCTCACGTCATACATTTGTCGCGCTTGCTCTATGACGACCTGAAGGATGTTTCTGGGCCGGATCATTTGCACGTCGTCGAAAACGGCGTGCCAGAACCGGAAGCGTCACCGGCAGTTGCAAATTTGAATGGCGCCACGCCAACTATATTTTTCCTGTCGAACCTCATGCGGAGCAAAGGGCCGTTGGACTTGCTCGCGGCCTCGCGTCGGTTGATCGAAAAGGGAGTGGAGCATCGGCTCGTCTTTGCTGGTTCGGGGTTTGAGGCGGATGTCGCCGCCGAGATCGGCGCCGCAGCGCAAGGTCTGCCGCACGTCACTTGGCACGACGGAGTATACGAGCAGGCACAGCTAACGGCGCTCTGGGCCGAAGCCGACATCTTCGCATTGCCGACGCGCCGCGATTGTCAGCCTCTCGTGGTGATCGAAGCCATGGCCCGGCGAAAAGCCATTGTGACAACCAGCGAGGGAAGCCTCGGTGAAATGCTAGAAGACGGTGTGAATGCTCTCGTCGTCCCTAGCGATGACGTAAATGCACTCGCTCGTGCACTCGAAACGCTTCTCCGCGACCCGCAAAAGCGGCTTCGCCTGGGGTCCCTTGCTCACGACCGATACCGGGAAAAATACGCGCTCCCCCTGTTCCAATCGGCACTCGTGGATACTTTGCGCCGCATACTCGGGACGCGGCGTGAGATCAGCTCGCGCGCCGACAGGGTGGCGGCAACAGGCGGACCCTAGACAGTGGCGGGCGAAGTTTCGATCCTCGATGGCATTCTCGAATTCGGCCGCCGCGCGCGCGGACCAGCTGCTCTCAGTTGGGTCGCCGCCGACCAAGCGATCGTCAGCGGGAGCAATTTTCTGACGGGTGTCATCATCGCCCGAACTTTGGGAATTGCCGAGTTTGGCGTATTCTCGCTCCTTTGGCTCGGCGTGCTGTTCGTCCAGAGCATTCAGTTCGCGCTTCTCTTGTCGCCCATGACGACAATCGGACCCAAGCAGGCTGCCGCAGACGCGCCGCGCTACTATTCAGCAATGGCCCTTCAGCAGTTGTTTTTGTGCGGACTATCAAGCGTGCTTGTCTTTGTCTTCTTTCTGTTCGAGCAGACTTTTGCACTCAACTGGATAACACCGAAGACACTCATCGCGTGGGCGATATGTATTTTCGTCACTCAGATCCACGAGTTCCTGAGGCGTTATAATTTCTCTCTGCACAACTCTCGAACTGTATTCCTGTCTGACGTCGTCCGAAACTCCGCACAACTCATCACACTCCTTGCCATGTTGCTTCGCTATCCCGACGTGGGCGTGACGGGCATCTTGCTCATGATCGCCGCGTCTGCTGTCATCGCCATTCTTCCCATGATCGAAGACCTTCCGCCGCTCCGCTTCGGCGCTAAGCACTCCATCGCAGTAAGCAGGCGCCAAGTCCGGTTCACGAAATGGCTGCTGGCCTCGACACTACTGCAATGGCTTACGGGGAATCTGTTTACCCTTGTCTCCGGAGCAGTGCTCGGACCGATCGCTGTCGGCGGCCTAAAAGCGGCACAAACTCTGATTGCCGTCAGTCACATCTTCTTCCTGGCACTCGAAAACGTAGTGCCGGTGCGCGCATCTCGCATTTATCATACGCAAGGTCGTGCAGCGTTGAATGCTTTTCTCTCTCGCATTGGTGTTTACGGAGCACTGTCTGCAGCAGTCGTTGGGCTGCTCTTTGCATTACCGGCACATCTCTGGCTGGGCGGATTATTTGGTGTTGAATACGGCGCGTACGGTTATCTGGTCGCGGGATATGCCTTGACCTACCTCCTAATGGCCGGCGTCGTACCCCTCCGGTTCTACTTCATCACAACCGAGGGCAACGCGACCGATATTCATCGGTAACGCTATCGCCGCCATTTTTGCAGTTCTGGCCAGCTACCCGCTCGTCCGACACTTTGGGGCCGCGGGGGCGGTCTCCGGCATTGCACTCACAGAGGCAATGCTACTGACAAACTTATACGTCCATTTTCGCGGAGCCGGAGCGGTTCGGTCCCAATGAGCAGGACACACCCCGTCGCCCACCGCCGCTCTGGGCCATTTCTCGCAAAATTCCTTTGCTTAGTGGCGGTCGTGCAAGGCTTTGTTCCCGGCGTCCGCTACGCCTACTATCTCTCCCCTTTAATTGCACTTAGTGCAACTCGCGGTAATCGATTAACGCTCGTTCTATCACGACCTCAACTCATAATGAGCACTGTGCTTTTAATACTTTTTTGCTTGGCCTTCCTCAGCTCATCCCAGCTTACATTTGTTGGCCTCAGAGACTTTCTGATTGCCATAGAAGTGCTTTTGCTTCTTACAGCCTCAGTAAGCTGCAGCGACCGAAACGTCCTAATCATCGTATATAGTTTCCTAGTTGCTGCGTTTCTGGAAAACGCGTTCTCTCCTGATGGGCTACACCTTGCTTTCGATTTCGAACAATCGGTAGGACCCCTCGAATTTAGCTATGCATTTCCTACAGGCGCGGCGTTCCTGTTTTTTCTGTACAAACGCAATTGGTCGTACGCGCTCATAACGTTTGTTGTGAGCGTACTTATGTTCAAACGATTTGTTCTGATCGGTACGCCGCTAATCGGCTTAGCTAACGTTTTAAGCTCTTCATGGAGGCCGCTGCACACCTTTTGGGGCCGGTTCTATATCATGCTTGCAATATTTCTTCTGGGGTTTTGCTGCAAGCGTCTTCAGCATTGCCATAATGGAGTACTCGGCAAATACGCTCGGATATACTGGTTCCTTAAACGCAATCACGATGGGCCGCCTATATTTATGGTCGACTTCGCTCCAACATTACGCAGACTTTTCCACCCTGCAAAAGCTATTTGGTGCGGGGCCTGGATCGAGCGAAGAGTTGATGGGTGTCGGGCAAGTCGAATATCTTGAATTGGTTCACAACGACTATCTAAAACTTCTTCTTGAGTGGGGGAGCGTTGGTGCAATATCCATCTTGTGCGGTTTGGCGGCAATATTTGCTCGCAGCCGTTTTGGACTGTTCCTGGGCTTATACCAATCCTTTCTCTTCGCCACCGATACAAACGTTGATTTACATTTTCCACATGGCCGTCATGGTTCTTCTTCTCGGTTCGATGTCCAGGGAGCTTGCAGTAAGGCGATCCCAATCCCATTTTATTGGCGCATCGGCGGGTCGCCAGCCCCAGCCGTCATCTAAGCCGCAAATTCACGGACGTAGATGAAACGTTCTCAGCCACAACGACCGAATGTGCGGTGCGCGATTATAACGAATATCCCGACGCCCTACCGGGACCCAATCTATGCGCTTCTACCAGGGGGTTATTCTATAATTTTTTGCTCTCGAACGGAAGCAAACAGGGCGTGGGCTTTACCCCCTCTACAATACACCCATGTTTTTTTGGAGGAACGCGTTCACTCGAAGAGGGATGGGATTACTTTTGTTCACAGCAACCCTGACGTTTGGTCCGCTCTGAGTGGCATTCGGCCAAATGTCGTTATTACGACTGGTTTCAATCCGACGCATCTCTACGCGTATCTGTGGACCAAAGTGCACGGAACGGCCCACGTCTGCATGACCGACGGAACCATAGGCTCGGAAGCCAATCGGGACCTCTGCACCGATTGGTTCGGCGCCTGGTTTACTCTGGCAGCGACGCGTTCGTTGGCGCCAGCAACGGCAGTCGGTCACTGTACGAGCACTATGGTATCGAACCGCGTCGGTTCTTTCGCAGTCACCTTTGCGCGAACAACGAGCTATTCTATCAGGACAGCCCCATTGCCGATCGGCCCTACGATGTTCTTTTTTCCGGGCAATTTCACGAGCGCAAGCAGCCGAACTTTTTTGTCGATGTTTGCGCTGCCATCCGCGCACGCCGCGGTCGATGCCGCGCGCTGCTCATCGGCGATGGTCCTATGCGCGAAAGAGGTTTGTCCAATTTGTTAGCGGCGGGCGTCGACCATCACTATGCGGGGTTTGCACAGCAGTCCGAGCTCCCAACGTACTATAGCCAAGCGCGTATTCTGCTTTTTACGACGTGCCATGATCCTTGGGGTGTCGTGGCCAACGAGGCGCTTGCCGTCGGGCACGCCCGTCATTACTCAGCCGGAGGCTGGTGTTGCGGGAGAGTTGGTGATCGATAGCGTTACCGGGGCGGTTGTCCCTTGACGTCGGAATCTGGTGTACCGCTGCGATTCGGTTGCTCGAGGACGACGGAGCACTGGCGGGCGTGCTCAATTGCCGGACGCAAGCTGGTTGAGGAGTACAATTATCAAGCTGCGGCCGCAGGTATCGAGGCGGCGTGCGCCTTCGCTCTAAGCGCGAAATAGGTTCTGCCTCGTTCCTGCGCTACTTCTCCCATTCTTTCGGGCCACTCGATCTCCGTGCCCCAGCGCTCGGGACGGCGTGGTCGCACCAGGTCGGCCGGTGAGGTTGGGATGTCAACTTTGGCGCGAGCGACATGCTCCGCGGCTTGCTCCGGCTCGCGCTGCTTCAGCGGCTGCACCATCAGCGCGCAGAGGAAAGCGGCCAGCGTCATCATGGCCGTCGTGCGCAAGGGATAGTCGACGAGCGAGTGCGCGAGCAGGAGAACGATGGCAATGCTTGCCGCGCGCGCCAGCGAGCGATCGATTTGACCAGCCGCCGGCCATGGCTTCCACCACAGCACGTAGAACCTTCGCGCCAGCCAAAAAGAATATCGCTGCGATGCACGAGACCGACGACGCCTGTCTCGAGCCAGATCTCGAGGAGATCGTTGTGCGCGTGATTGACGTAGGTCTCGGTGTTCATCACCGTTTGCGGCTTCTCGAACACGCCATAGACAGGCACGAACGTTCCGATCCCGGACCCCAACGGCCAATATGCCTTTGCGGCCGTCAATCGTGTTGCGCGCGAACACGAACCGCTCATCGCCCAAGGGATCGATGGTGAACCGTTCGAGCACGCGGTAGAGCGCGAATTGCGCGACCAGGATCATCAGCAACGGCCGTCGTTCCGATTATGAGCTTCAGCGGTGTAGCTCCTGCCGTGACGCGCCGGTCGGACATGGCAAGCGCAATCGCACCCGCGAGGCTTCCGATCGTGAGCGCTAGACCGGCCCGCGATCGCGCGCATTGCGATCGCCGCAAGCAGCACGACCTGGCACGCCAGCGCCGCGATAACCGCCAGGATGGCCGTCGAGCGATTGCCGCGCGCACCGGTTTGCGCTCACCTCAAACACCGCGTGGATCAGCCAAGCGGTCACGAGCAGCAGCAAGCAATAGAGCAGGGCCGCGAAATGGTTGCGGTTGACGAAAAAGCCGACCGCTTCGGACTTGTGCGCGGTCTCGAAAAACCGCAGTGCGCTGAACGGCCCTTGCGACACCTGCGTCAGCCCAACGAAGGCGCCGAGAACCCCCAATGCAATCGCCACGAGGGTCAGCCGGCGCCGTTCGCTCCAGTCGAGCGATAGTGTCCCCAGGAACACCGCCAAGGCCGGCAGCATGGAGATCGCGCTCAGCCATGTTGCCTCGGGCGACACGCTCAACGGCATCCAGCCGCAGCGACGCGCCGGCAAGCGAATAGGCTTCCGTCGTTAGGTCTCGCTGCGGCAATGCCGGTCCAAACGTTGGGCGGCAGCGGCACAAGCTGCAGGAGCGGTACGGCCACGATTGCGAAGGGCGAACAGAAACGGCAGCCGGGTCTGGCGCGCTGCGAGGAGTTCGCGAGACCGCCATAGCGCAACCATCAGCAACGGGATCGCGATGATTTGCAGGGCGGCGTCGGAGAGGTAGCCCGACTCGCGTCGCGCCCCCTAGAAGCAGACTGGCGGCGAGGACGCCAGCCGTCATCCAGAACAGCAGTCTAACGCGCGGCGGCAAGCATCACCCTTCTAACGTGCGTGGGCGCATTGCCGGGCAGGGAAACGCGCTCTGACCGACGGGCTTACCTCAGCGCGCCTTATCGGCAACGCCAATTTGGCCGAAAGTGTGAACTCGCGCGAAAAACGCCCAACTCTAAGGCAGTCTCGACGCGAGAATAAACTACCGATTTCCATAGGCTTGACCGGGCTTCTAGGCGGCGTTAGTGCTAGCAGAGGGGACCGCCTGAAGGCGAGCCAGTTCACGTTGTTTCCTGAACACACTGGCAGCAGGGGGGACCGTCACACAAAGGGCTACAGGGTCGTCTAGGGATGCGCGCGGCGCACCCTCCGATGCGCGTCGAGTATGTGAGCGTTCAATGATTGACCTTCATTGCCATATTTTGCCCGGTATCGACGACGGTGCAGCTGATTTAGACGCCTCATTGCAGATGGCCCGCGCGCAGCTGGCCGATGGCGTCTCGATCGTTGCCTGCACGCCCCACATCCTGCCTGGCCTTTATCACAATACCGGACCGCAAATTTGCGAAGCGATCGCGGCACTCCAGCAGTGCGCTGGATGACGCCGGTCTCGACCTGAAGCTCGTCTCCGGCGCCGACAATCACATGACGCCGAACTTCGTCGACGGCTTGCGCAGCGGGCATCTTCTTTCGCTGGCAAATACCCGCTACGTGCTGGTGGAGCCCCCGCATCACGTTGCGCCCGTCAGACTCGAGGAATTCTTCTTCGATCTCACGCTAGCCGGCTACGTCCCAATTCTCACGCATCCCGAGCGGCTGTCGTGGATCAATTCGCATTATCCGGTCCTGCAGCGCCTCGTGCGGGCCGGCGTGTGGATGCAGATCACGGCCGGATCGCTGACGGGCGCATTCGGATCGAAGGTCCGCTATTGGGCGGAGCGAATGCTGAGCGAAGGATGCGTGCACATTTTGGCCAGCGACGCTCATGACGTGTCACGGCGGCCGCCGAATTTGGGACGCGGAATGGAGTACGCCGCGAAGCGAGTTGGCCTCGAAGAGGCAAAGCGATTGGTTGATACGCGCCCCAGGGGGGTAATCGACGATGTACCGCAGAGTGAGCTGCCCATGCCCGAGGCGGCCTTTGCTTCGTAAGTCCGAACGCCCGTGCAACGGATGGTAAACCGGTGCTCGTCGCGCTGCTGGCGATGGCGTGCGTCGGACTGCTCGGCGGCTGCGGCGCGACTCTCACGAGCGCAGTCGGGCGATCCGCTCGCCGGCGCGACCGACCGACTGAATCAAAAGCCGGCATGGGCTTTTCCGCTGAGCCGGCGGTTGCCACGCAGGCCGATCGCGCAGATCTCACGAAGGTCGCCGATCAGTTCACATCGATGTCGACGCCGGGCGCCCGTGCCTACAAGGTCGGTCCGCAGGACGTTCTCGACATTTCGGTCTTCAAGGTGCCCGAGTTGACCAAATCGGTGCAGGTCGCGGAATCCGGCAGCATAAATCTTCCCCTCGTCGGTGAAATTCAGGCCGCGGGTAAGACGGCGCAAGACATCGAGCGCGACCTGGCCAAAAAGCTTGGCGCGAAATATCTGCAATCACCGCAGGTGACCGTATTCGTCAAGGAGTACAACCGGCTGCTGCCGACCCAACCCGCCGCGCTGCTACAGTTGAGTGACCAGTTGCTGCTTGCTGAACTCAACCGTGCCAATCAATCGTCATCCGAAGCGAGCGCGGGTGGCTTGGGCGCAACGGAAAAGCCGGCGGACGCACGGTTGCAAGGCTGGGCCAACTTTGCGCAAAGGGCATTCGACGCTTCGAATGCGCCGAACAGCGGCGCTACCCAAGCCGCTACCCAAACATCGAAGATTACGATTGATCCAATGGTCGCTGCGCAAATCAGGGCATGGGCGACGGCGGTGCTCCTCCGGGATCCACTCAACGCGCACGCCCTGAGATTGCTTGGGCAGGTTGCGGAGAAGGACCAAGTCAATCGCCTTATGGAAGCGGCGACGCGCCGCTCGATCGACGAGAGCACGGCCGCTTACTGGCTGATGCGCAAGAATGTCCAGGATAAGACTACGGAGCTGCCATCCACCATGCCGATCTGCTCCTGCGAACGCGGACCGGAATGTTGCCCCTCGTCGCGCCGGCGCTGACGCTCGCCGCAGAGGATGCCAAGTCCAACACGGAACTCAAAGAGCTGCTCGCCCTCAATCCGCGGTGGCGGGGAGCATTTCTCGAGGCCGTTGTAAGGCGACTTTCCGATCCACGCGTCGTGCTCGATCTCCTTCTGTCGCTTCGCAAGACCTCGTATCCGCCGACGCCGTACGAGTTGCGCAGGTTCTCGGAGTACTTGGTCTTCAAGAAGCGCTATGATCTCGCCTACTACTCCTGGCTGCAATTTCTACAGCCCGGTGAACTCCTGGGCGCCGGCCTTCTCTACAACGGCAGTTTCGAGTCCACGCCGAGCGGAATGCCATTCGATTGGGTTGCCGACGCCAAATCGGGAGTGACGGTAGATCTGGTACGAAGTCTGGAGGGCGGGCGGCAGCACGCGCTGTCTCTCGAGTTCGGACAAGGGCGTGTCGAGTTCAACGGGGTTGCGGAGGTGCTGCTGCTTCCCCCAGGGGATTATCTCCTTTCGGGAAAATATCGCGGTGACCTGATTGGCCGACGTGGACTGGTGTGGCGAGTTGATTGCCTGGACGCGGATACCACCTTGGTGACGACGCCCATGGTGCTTGGGCGCATTCCCGACTGGGACAAATTCGAAATCTCTTTCAGCGTGCCCGCGAGCGGATGCCCGGCTCAGCGTCTGCACCTCGACCTCGATGCACGGTCTGCCTCCGAGCAATTGTTGTCCGGGTCCATACTTTATGACGACATGCAG
>CAVSDD010000007.1:0-382996 GCA_963726795.1 uncultured Alphaproteobacteria bacterium
AGCCAGATCACTGCTACATCGCACTCGACCATTGAGCACATCAGCAAGTTCAGCCGCAATGACCCCACCGAAGCCAGACTCTCGGCCATCCGCCGCGCCACGCGGGCCGTCGTTCAGCTTGGTTGCCGGTGAGCATGCGACAGCAGACGGTGTCACCTTCGCCCAGCGAGACCAATCCTAAACCGGAAGTCGTCGCCGGGCTGGCGATTGGTTAATTGACGGTCACCAGAAATCCGGACGGTAGAAATTGCGTATTCGTCGCCTCCTGTTTTTGCCGATCGCCCTGGGCTTTGCGGGAGTAGGAATCCTGCCCGCAGTCGCCGGGCCGGTCATAGCGCTTGCCGCGCATCTCGGGCGAGTTCCTGACAGTGTGGTTAAGCGGGTTGACGCACGTAAGGACCTCCATTGCCACTTCGTGCCCCGGCGCATCCGCTGTCACAAAGGCGAGGCGCTGCCGATAAATTACCCGCCGCTAACCGACACGCCGTCTCTCAACAGTTTGCGCGACCGCCCAGCCAAAAAAACCAGCGCCCATCGCGCCCGTCGGCCCGCCGATTGAATGCTGACCGGCAAATGCACCGCAGGACCTGCGCGAGCAGTAAGCCTGTTGCAATCGACGCTCCTTCCGCGGCGATCAATCATTGATCGCGTTTTGAGAGGGCGGGCACCAGGTCGCCAAGCGTGTACCGGTCAAGGACGCCGGTGAAGGCAGCTGCGGCGACGTCAAAGATCGAATCTTTGAGGGAAGTCTTCCCACGAGAAGAGCAGGCGCCGGCTGGAAGTCTTGGTGACCGAGGTCGCCGCCACGGCCCGCGCAACATCGCCGATCGTGATGTCTGCGGCAGCACGCCCGAGGCGCACGCCGCCCCGCTGGCCACGAAAAACAGCCAGAAGACCGGTCCTTGCGAGGGCGGCGACGAGCTTCGTTCCATTGTCGTGCGAAATACCCACGCGCTCCGAAATTTCGCGGATCGGCGCAAGTGCATCGCCCGCCCGGGCCCTGTCGAGCAGGATGTTCGTGGCATGCACGGTGGTGCTGTAAAGGGCCAGGCGGCGACTTGCGCAGGGCACCGCCGGTTTCCGGTGCGATCGCAGGCAGATGGAGGCCAGCACCGATCTTGGCCCCGTTGCGCCGTTGCTTCTTGTTTCCGAGCCGCATTTTGTCAGCGCCTCCAGCCGTCCGGCACGAAGAGATTCCGGACCGCGGCATGGGCCGCTGGCTCCGTGCCGCTCCAGTTCTTCCTGAAGCGCGCGCAGCAGGCGTGCGCTCTGCTCGTCGCCGGGGTTCAGCTCAAGGGCACGCTTGAAATCCGACAATGGCAGCGGTCCGATCACCGAGCTCGCGGTAGGCGTTTCCACGATAGCTGTAGGCGCCGGGGATTGGGATTTAGCTGATGGCCCTGTCGAAGTCGGCCAGCGCCACGTCGAATTTGCGCAAGCACGGCAAATGCGATGCCGCGGTTGAAATATCCCCGCGCATCACGCGGATCGAGGCGTATCGCTTCCGTCAGATCGGCAATCGCTTGATCGAAGTGGCCAAGTCGGCCTCGGGCGATGCCGCGGTTGGTATAGGCCAGCGCGAAGCCGGGTTTGATCCGAATGGCGGCACTATAGTCGTCGGCGGCCGCACGAAGATCCGCCGCTCTGCAGATAAATGTTTCCGCGATTGTAGTAGTACTCCGCGCTACGTGGAGTTAGGTTGATCGCTCGCACCTCATCTTCAAGAGCGAGTGCAAGCTCGCCGCGCATACGGTGAAGATCGGCCCGCTTGTCGAAGGCTTGTGCCAACGTCGGTTCAACCGCAATCGCCTGCGTCAGGTCCCTCATTGCCGGATCGAGACGGTGCCGGGCAACGTAAGCATCAGCTCGAGCCACATAAGCAACTGCGGCCTCATGGCTCGCTCACTGAAGGCTCTTCAAGCACCGCGGTGCAGCCCAGTATGCTGCGTTCGGATCAGGCGCTCGGGCACTCGCCCGCATTAGCGCTGGTTGCGCCGAAGCTCACCAGCACACCGAGCAGCACTCGTCAGCTGCTGAGAAGGGCCAAGACGGTGGATCGCCGGCCATGTCGTCGATCCCTGGGCTCAGCCGCGCCAGCCGGGTTTTCCGTCGGCGGATCGTCCGGCGCAAGCCGGCCGAAGGCCTCGATTGGCTCGACCCAATAGGCGAGGCCTTCAATCCCCGCTCTGCGTGCGAATGTCATCCAGAAGCGATGTCAAGCGCGCGCGGGGAAGGATTAGCACGAGAACGCCACGCATTACGCGGCCGCGCACGCGCTCGCGAACACTCGCCCGGTTGAAGTCATGACCGTGTCCTTCGGCCTTCCAAGTCGTGAAGCCGGTGAGCGGCGGCTCGGCGGCCAGCATCAGCTCCACAAGGCAGTCCTCGGAATCCGGCGGATAGACAAGCGTCAGCTTGCAAGCGGATTGGTCCATGACAGATTCCGTATTTCGGCTTGAGGTGATCCGGTCGCGACGCCGAAGCGACGAAACAGGATCGGCAGCAGAACGAGCGTAAGGATCGGTCGAGGTGACGAGTCCGCCGATCACCACGATGGCGAGCGGCTTCTGGATCTCGGAGCCGGGTCCGTTGGCAAACAGCAGCGGCACGAGGCCGAAGGCGGCAATGCTCGCCGTCATCAGGACGGGACGCAGTCGCCGGAGCGATCCCTCGAAGACCACCTGACGCAAGCGGCGCGCCGCTCGCGAGGAGCTGGTTGAAGTGGCTGACGAGGACGAGACCGTTGAGTACGGCGATGCCGAGCAGCGCGATGAACCCGACCGACGCCGGAACCGACAGGTATTCGCCGGACAGCCAGAGCGCGAGGACGCCGCCGATCAGCGCGAACGGAATGTTGGCGAGGATCAGCACGGACTGGCGCACGGATCGCAGCGTCGCAAACAGCACGAGGAAGATCAGCCCGAGCGCTATCGGAACGACGATCGGCAAGCCGTGCGGCGGCGCGCCGCTGGTTCTCGAACTCGCCGCCCCAGACGAGGCGATAGCCGGCCGGCAGCGTCACCTTCGCCGCAACCGCCTTTTGTGCGTCTTCGACGAAGCCGACGAGGTCGCGGCCGGTGACGTAGGCCTGCACGATGGCAAAGCGTGAAGCGTTCTCCCGGTCGACCTTTACGGAGCCCGCGGTACGGCGCAGTTGCGCAACATCGCCGATGCGGATGAGCCCGCCGTCGCCGGCTGCCAGCTGGCTCTGCATGAAAACCTCGGGCGTTTCGCGCAGCGTTCTCGGGCCCGCGGATCACGATGTTCGTCCGCCGTTGCGCCTCGGCGACGATGCCGGCGGGCGCGCCTTCCAGCAACGCGCGCAGCTCGTCTTCGATGCGCGTGACGGAAAGGCCCGTGCGGCCCGCGGTCAGCCGATCCATGTCGATCTGAAGGTAGTCGACCGTATCGTTGGAGGCCGTGAAGACCTCCGAGGCACCCTTAACGCTGGTGATTGCCGTCTGTATGCGGCCAGCGAGATCGGCAAGTGTCTTGAGATCTGGGCCGAATATCTTCACGGCCAAGTCGCCGCGCGCTCCGGTGAGCATCTCGGACGTGCGCATTTCAATCGGCTGCGTAAAGGCGACTTCGACGCCGGGCAGCTCTGCCATCGCCGTCCGCAGCTGCTGCAACAACCACTCCTTGTCCGGCACCCGCCATTGGTCCTTAGGCTTGAGGACGAGGAAGGCGTCCGTATCGTTGAGGCTCATGGGATCGAGCCCCAGCTCGTCGGAGCCCACGCGCGCAATGACGTTTTCGACCTCTGGCACCTTCTCGAGCAGAGTCTTCTGTATGCGCAGATCCATTGCGACGCTTCCTGCCAAGTTGATTGAGGGAAGCTTGGTCGTCTGCACGATGACCGACCCCTCGTCCATCGTCGGCATGAACGTCTTGCCGATGGCGAGATAGGCAAACACCATCGCCGTCACGCCGGCGGCTGCGAAGATGTAGACGGGCAGCGGGTGCGCGAGGCAGAAGCGCAAGAGTGGGCGATATCCACCTTCCAGAACTCGCATCAGCATTGGGCTCTTGCGAGCGCTCCCGCGCAGGAGGAGCGACGACAGGGCGGGAATCAAGGTCAAGGACAGCGCCAGGGAGCCAGAGAGCGCAAAAACGATCGTGAGGGCAACGGGCGCGAACAGTTTGCCTTCCAGCCCCTGCAGCGACAGAAGAGGCAGGAATACCAGGCAGATGATCAGGATGCCGGAGGCGACTGGCATGACGACCTCCGCTGCCGCCTGGTAGACCTGATGCAGGAGCGGGATGCGAGTATCACCGGCATGGTGGTTGAGACGTTCGACCGTGTTCTCGACCACGACCACCGCGGCGTCGACGATGAGGCCGATAGCGATGGCGAGCCCGCCCAGGCTCATCAGGTTCGCTGACATACCGACTAGCGTCATCATCAGGAACGTGATGAGCGCCGCCATCGGCAGTGTGACGGCCACTACTAAGGCAGCGCGGAGGTTCCCGAGGAAAGCAACAAGGAGAATGACGATCAGGATCGTGGCCTCCAATAGCGCCTTTTTGACCGTGTCGACGGCTCGTTGAATGAGGGCCGAACGGTCGTAGAAGGTCTTAAGCGTCACACCTTCGGGCAGACTGGACTTAAGGGTCTCGAGCCGCTCGCGCACAGCCTTCACGATCGCGCTTGCATCGGCGCCGCGCAGCGACAGGACGAGGCCCTGCACCGCCTCGCCGTTGCCGCCTTCGGTGACAGCTCCATAGCGCGTCAGATTGCCGACGCCGACGGCGGCCACGTCTTGGAGGCGCAAGACTTTGCCGCCCTCTGATCTGAGCACGATCTGCTCCAGGTCTCCGGGAGTGCGGATTGCGCCTTCCGTGCGCACGACGAGCGCCTTCTCTCCGTCGGAAAGTCGACCGGCGCCGTCATTGCGATTGGTCGCTTCGATCGCCGCTTTGATGTCTGCGATGCTCAATCCAGCGCTAGCGAGAGCAGCGCTATCGGGTACGACCTCGAACGTACGCACCATTCCGCCAAGCGAATTTACGTCGGCGACGCCGGGTATCGTCCTCAGAGCGGGACGGATGGTCCAATCGAGGAGACTGCGCCGCTCTTCTAGCGAGAGCTTGCCGCCCTCGATAGTGAACATGAAGACCTCGGAGAGCGGCGTGGAGATCGGCGCCAGGCCGCCAGCGACGCTCGAGGGGAGCTCACCGACAACGTCCGCTAGCCGTTCCGCTACCTGCTGGCGCGCCCAATAGATGTCGGTCCCGTCCTCGAAGTCGATGGTGATGTCGGCGATCGCGTACTTGGTCGTGGAGCGCAGAATCGTCTGGCGCGGGATGCCGAGCAGCTCCAACTCGATCGGCGCAATCACGCGCGTCTCGACCTCCTCCGGCGTCATCCCCGGCGCCTTCATGATGATCTTGACCTGTACCGACGATATGTCAGGGAAGGCATCGATGGGGATACGCAGGAAAGCGTAGGTTCCTGCCCCGGCGATTAGCACCGAGCAAAGCAGCACGAAGGCGCGCTGCGTCAGTGCAAATTCTACAATTCTGCGCAGCATCACTTACTCCGCATCGATCATATTCTCGAGCTGCGCAAGTCCTGAGACGGCGACCTTCTGCCCCGCGCGGAGAGGACCCTCGATGGTGGCCCCGTGCAGCGTCTTTCCCTTCAGCGTGATGGGCAGCACGGTAAAGCCGCCTTCGGTTCGCACGAATACGCTCGGCGTGCCCGCCAGCCAAACAACCGAATTCGCTGGCACATCGAAGCCGCTGACCGCAGCTTTTCGGTGAATGCTGAGTGTCACCATCTGACCGAAAGCGAGGCCCGCGGAGGCGGGGATGGTGCCCACAAGTTTGGCCGAGCGAGTCTTGGGATCGAGCGTGTGACCCACGGAGAGCACTTTGCCCAGTTGCGCCGTCGCTCAAATGGATGATGTCGCCAGGCTGCGCTTTGCCAATCAGGAAGGCCGGTAGTTGCGCTTCCACCCAAAGCTCATCGCTAGTGTCCAAGACAACGGCAGGTGCCATCGCCTCGATGCTCGCGCCAGGACCGACGTTTGCCTCGACGATGCGGCCAGCCTTCTGGGCAACCAAAGTGTAGCTGCCGTCGGGATTTGTCTGGATATCCCCGAGAGAAACCAGCCGCTTGTGCTCATCGACGACGGCGCGGAGCCCATCGCGCTGAGCTTCGGTCTCTCTTGCACGCGTCGGCGAAGCGATGTTTTTGTCAGAAAGCGTGCGATAGCGGTCCGCGACGGCAGCGGCGGCGCCGAGATTGGCTTCAGCCTGGCGCAACTGAGATAGGTTTTCGACCAGCTCGCGGCTGGCAATAGTCATCAGCTTTCGGCCTGGCTCAACTCGTTCGCCGGGCATCACCTCGACCGACACAACGGTGCCCGCGAATGGCGCCGCCACTGCGATCCGGCTGTTCAGTGGAGGGATGATGGTGCCAGGCAGCAGCGCAATCGCTTCCTCCGTTGCCGGACGCACTTCCTGGAGCTTGATCTCGAGACGATCGATCTGTGCTTGCGAAACGGCGATTTCCATCACCAATGCCGCAACCGCCCCCGATATGCAAAGAAGGGGAGCCAGCGCCGCCGGCAGAACTTTGCCCAAAGTCATAACCGCAACCTCCGAACCAGCTACGGCTGTTGCATGCTGACCTGAAACCAACCTGAATGGCGGGGCACGACAGGGTTAATGGCCTGCCGTGGAACGGCTTTTCATCTTTCAGCTGGAATTCAGGTTCAGTTAGGCATAGAAGTGCCTACAGGAGATCCATCATTCGCATTCTGCTTGTCGAAGACGACGATGACATCGCGCGGCGCCTGACCACAGGCCTCCGGCCGTCCGGCTTCGTCGTGGACCGCGCAAAGAACGGCGAAGACGGTCTCGCAATGGGCGCCCACGATGCGTTCGATGCCGTCATCCTGGATCTTGGTCTGCCGTACATGGAAGGCATGGCGGTCCTGCGCAACTGGCGCGCGACGAACCGCGATATGCCGGTCCTGATCCTGACAGCGCGCGGAACGTGGACGGAAAAGGTGGAAGGTCTCAACGCCGGCGCCGATGACTACATCACCAAACCGTTCCACATCGAGGAGGTCCTTGCCCGCCTGAGGGCGCTTATCCGCCGGAAATCGGGGGCAGCTAACTCGGTCCTTGCCCATAAGGACATCACCCTCGACACCGTCGCGGGGCGGGCGAGCGTCGATGGACGCGCGGTCGAGTTGACCGCGTCCGAGCTCCGCATGCTGACCTATTTCATGCATCGTGTGAACCGCATCATCTCGCAGAAGGAACTCACGGAGCACCTCTACGAGCTTGACGAAACAGCAAATCCAACACGATCGAAGTCTACGTCAGCCGCTTGAGACGCAAACTGGGCCGCGACATCATCGCCACCGTGCGCGGTCTCGGCTATCGCATGGATTGAGGTCGGCATTTGCGTATCGGTAGTTTGAAAGCCCGGCTCATCCTCGTTACGGCCTTATGGATTGTGGGCGCCCTTGCGGTGGCCGGTCCACTGCTGTCCGCGGTCATCAGGGGTTTTCTCGTCGAAGAATTCTATGAGGAACTCCACGTCCATCTCGACGAGCTGGAGCGGCTGATGGAAATCGACGGCAAGGGCCAGTTCCGTCTGCAGCGCCCGCTCAGCGATCCCCGCTACCTCGCGCACCTGTCAGGCTATTACTGGGAGATCCAGAAAAGCGGGAAAGTCCTCTCCCGATCGGCGTCGATGGAAGGGCCTGCGCTCAACGTTCCCGTAGATGGAGGCGTCGATACGCAGGTGCACAGACACAGCATCGCTGGCCCGAGCGGAAAATTGCTGATCGAGGAACGGTTGCGCTGGTTCAACTCCGATAAGGAGCCGCTTCGCCTCATCGTCGGCACCGATAAAAGCAACCTCGACCAGGAGATGCTGAAGTTCAATTACGTGCTGCTCTGGTCGCTCACCCTGTTTGCGCTCGCCATGATTGCAGCCGCCATCCTGCTGCTGCTTTATGCTACGGCGCCTTTCGGACATTTGCGCACGGCGCTCGCGAAAGTGCGTAAAGGCGCCGCCGGAAATCTGCACGGTGCGTTTCCCTACGAAGTCCAGCCACTCATCGACGAACTGAACAAGCTCCTTACCGCCTCAAGCGAGCAGATGCAGCGCGCGCGCGCCCAGGCGGGGAATATTGCCCACGGCCTGAAGACGCCGCTGGCGACCCTCGTTGACGAGGCCGATCAGCTGACGCAGCGCGGCGAGCATAGATCAGGTTCGATTATTCTTGAGCAGTGCCGGCGGATGCAAACTCAGATTGACTACCAGATTGCCCGCGCCCGCAGCGCCGCCTCGAGAGGAAAGCCTGGCACGGCGTCGTCGCTCACCGAGACAGCGGACGCTGTGGTGCGCGCCCTGCAGCGCCTCCATGTCGAGCGTGGCCTGCGGATCGAGAACGAGCTTCCGCCGGATGTGATGGTCGCCTGCGAGACCGAGGACCTCAATGAAATGCTGGCCAATCTCGTCGACAACGCCTGCAAGCACGCCAATACGCGGGTCCTGCTGCGTCTAGAGCCGGAGGCGCCGCAGGGCAACGTGCGCCTGATTATCGAGGATGACGGTCGCGGCTTACCCCCCGAAGCCTGGGATGTTGTGTTCAACATCGGCGAGCAGTGGAAAATCCGGTCGGGGGGCTCCGGCCTTGGCCTGCCGATCGTGCGGGATCTCGCGCAGCTCTACGGCGGAGAAATCCGCCTAGATCAATCGGGCCTTGGCGGGGTGAAAGTCGTCCTCGACCTTCCCAGCTTCTCCCGGTCGGATCACAGCGCCTGACCGCATCACCCGGCGACGCCTTCAGCAGGGCGCCGTAGTGCGGAAGCTAAGCGCAGGCGGACCGCTACATGCAAGGCCAGAACGAGCAGCCCGAACGATACGGCATTCACCTCCAGCACGCGCAGCACCACGTCGCTTGAAAACGCCGCGTCCGAGGAGGGCAGCACGAACGTCGCGGCGTAAAGCATCGCCTCGTACGCAGCAAACGCGGCAACGAACCCGGCCCCAACTGCCGCGAGATCATGGATTTTCATGCGTCCCACCAGAAGAGCCGCAAGAAATGCGGCGAGAGTGCCGGCGCCAATGGCTGCGCCCCATGCAAAACTTTCGCCGGTGCGCGGATAGTCAAGGATCAGGAAGCCGACGAGCTGATTGCTGAGCCAGACGGCACCAACCAAAACCAGTCCCTCTCAACCGCGAAAGGCGGCCGGCAATTGCAGCGATGGCTGCAAACGGCGCCGCGCATGCAAAGGCTAGACTGCCGAGAACGCTGACCATCGTGACGAGACCGATCCACACCGCCGCCGTGACCGTGTTATCCGGCGCCGCACCGCCTCTTGCCCGCACTATTTGTTCCGTCATCTTTGCTCGCTCCAAGTTTTGGCCCGTAGATCAACGCAACTGCACTTCATGCAATGCGGCGCGCGATAATGGAGAGTGGACACGTTCCCGCCGCGCGGCTTGTCATTTGTACCTGGCCCAGGCCGCCGTCGATGGATCTTCGAGGCTCACTCTGATCCCGCCATAGGCCGCGATGCCGAGGGTGTTGTAGCCCAGGACTTCCTGATACCGCTCGTCCAGCAGGTTTTCGACGCGTCCGAAAATCTCTGCCTGCGGACTCAGTTTGTAAGACGCCGCAGCGTTGACCAGCCAGTAGCTGCCCATCGTCACGACACCCGCCGGGAAGGTAGCGAAATCCGTGTCGTTCATCTCGCCGTTGTAGATGGCGGCAATGTTGAAATTCCCCCGCCCGCCGTCAAAGCTGTAGTTCGCATCGCCGCGCCCCGCATTTTTCGGGCGACGCACTTCTTCCGCGCCGGCCGGATCGGTTGCATTGAGGAAGGTGTAGGTCGCGCCCAGCGACAAACCGGCGAAAACCATAACGCGGCCTGAGAGTTCGACACCGCTGCGGTGACTGACGCCGGGCAAATTGATCAGAGTGGTTCCGAACCCTGCGATCTTGTCAGTGAGGTCCGCTTCGAAGTAGGTGACATCTATTGTTGCCCGGTCCTTCACGACAGTGATTTCGATGCCCGCATCCCAGCCGAAGGACTGCTCCGGAGTGAGGTTCGGATTGCCGACAAATTCCCCGAGGATCGTACCGAACTGCTCGAACATGCCGGGAAGCGCGACGCTGGTACCTGCGCTCGCATGCGGCCGCACGCCGATCTCGTGGAGGTTGAGGGACGCATCTGTGTGCCAAGTCGTGAAGTCGACGTAGTTGTCATTGTCGTCGCGGCGCACCGACCCGGCCAGAAAGAGGTGATCGAACAGGCCAAGCCGGTACTCGCCGACGGTGGCGACGTAGCTGCGATGCCGTGCGAGGCCATCCGTGAAGGACGCTACCGGGGTGAACTCCTCGTCCTTTTTCTCGATGAACCCGCTGACGCTGTGCTGAGCCTGCCCAAAACCCGGGGTGCTGAAGCGGTAGGTGGCGAGATAGGAGAATGTATTCGCAATCGAATCGTTGGTCGCGGTCCCGCCGAACGGTCCTTCCGCGAAGTTGGAGTTGAACAGGGTGTTTCGATTGGCCTTGGCTAGTTGGGTGAACGCGCCGCCGAAGCTGTCCCAGCGGAGATTGAGGCCGCCAAGAAACAAGTCGTCTTCTGAGGTGTTAGCGGCGTCGATGGCGCTGTTGTGGGGCGATTGAGGACGCGGGCCGAACGTGTCGGCATCGGTGTTCGCGAACTTGTTCGATTTGCGCAAGGAGAAATCGAGAACCATGCCGGGCAGGAGGGTAGCGCCGCCGCGCACGTTCAGCGTCGAGTGCTGCCAGGGGTCATCTTCGGAGCCCCAGATGTCCCAGTTGAAATCGTTCTGCGCGCGATAGCCGGCACTCAAGGCAAGCCAGAACCGGTCGGTGCCTCCCGAGACCCGCGCCGAGACATCCTTGGTCCCGTAGCCGCCGAACTCAGTGCGGGCACTGGCCGCAATCGGCCCCTTGCCGCTCCTCGTGATCACGTTGATCACGCCGCCGATGGCTTTCGATCCGTAGATGCCACTCTGACCGCCGCGGATGACCTCGATCCGGTCGATGTCATCGGCCAGCAAATTCGACCAGTCAAACTCGTTGCTACTGGAGTTGGAGGCCTCGATGCCGTCGATCATGACGAGCGTATGATTGCCTTCGGCGCCGCGGATGCGGACCTGTATAAGGCCGCCAGCGCTGCCGGCCTGACTCACCTCGACGCCTGGTAGGCTGCGCAGCGCATCAGCCGCGGTGCGGATCTGCTGCGCTTTGAGTTCAGCCGCGGTGACAACAGAGACCGCTGTGCCGATGTGATCGGCGTCTACGCCCGTGACCGTTTGCGTGGCGGGGCGCGTATCCGGGACGGTATCGGCCTGTGTCGCCGGCTGCACGCTCTCCGAGGGGCCTGTCACCTTGTCGCCGCCTGAGGTGTCCTTCACGGTGACCTTCGGTTTGTCGACAGTCGCGCCCTCGACGACGACCGGAGGAAGCTCGGTCACGTCCTGAGCTAAGGCGGACTGATCCATTAGGCAAAAGACAACAGAGACGGCAACGCAGAAACTGGATGGTTTTTGAACGCAATACATGACACCCCGTCGCGGTTGATCGACGGGAGTACGCAAGACTCGCCACACTCTGATGTTGCTGTTCGCCGCGACGGCCCCGGCGCCGCAGTAGCTGCGGCGGCGACTAAGCCCGCGTCACGAACTACAGATTTGTCAGAGGGTTA
Organism: uncultured Alphaproteobacteria bacterium; assembly: GCA_963726795.1. GTDB lineage: Bacteria > Pseudomonadota > Alphaproteobacteria > Rhizobiales > Hyphomicrobiaceae > Hyphomicrobium_A. The sequence goes on from CAVSDD010000007.1 coordinate 11,713, forward strand.
TTGAGACCCAAGGCATGCCTGACGTAGCTCCCAATCGGTTGCACACATCAGCCGCCACTACGGGCTTATCCGTTCCACCGAGCGTCCCGCACGGCGAATGGGCGACTTGCGACGGCAGGTCTCCTGGCTCACGGCTCGGACGTCTCTCTCCAACCTTCCCGGCGTTCCAACGCGGAGCGCCAGTGGCATATGCGGAGAGGACTTGCCGCTTACAGTTGCGGGAGCAGCCTCGGCTTCAATACGTCGCCGTATCTCACCGTGTTCCCTTTTCACCCGCAGCCCATTTGCACGCGCCGCGAGAACCGTCACGCGCTTAAAGCGCAGCACCGCGCATGGATTGTCAATTACAAATTTTCCCTGCGCGTGCCCACTGCCTGGGTGCCGATGTAGACGAGGCGATGGCGGCCTCGAGAAGAAACCGCACAACCCACTCGTCGGTGCGTGAACGCGAGGCCACGCTGCGCGAAATTTTTCGAAGACGTGCCCTCTTAATTCGCGGAACCCGCAACGCATTGATTGCCGACCTCACCTGTCAACAAGACGACCGCTTCTTCGGCGATTTTTTAAGTTTCGTCGCCGAAGGATTGGCGCCGTGCTCGCCCGTGCATTCATCGTGCGACGCGAGAAGTTCAATAACCCGGCATTCGCGTATCCTGCGCTTGCCGCATTCGGTCAACATCCGCTTGAGGTCGGAGCGCAGCAGCTGAAGGCGCGCGATCTTGCTTTCAATGTCGGTGAGGTGGGCCTGAGCGATCGCGTCCGCCTCCGCGCACGGACGCTGCGGCTCGTCGGCCAATTCCAGGAGTTCGCGAACGGCATCAACTTCAAATCCGAGTTCGCGAGCGTGGCGGATAAACGCGAGCCGCTTCACATCTTTGCCTGTGTAGGTGCGCCTGTTTGCACCCGTGCGGTGGGGAGCCGGCAAGAGATCGACGCTTTCATAATAGCGGATGGTCGGCACCTTGACGCCGGTCTCCTGCGCTAATTCTCCAATCGTAATCGGCGTTTGCGCGCTCACATCAATAAACCTCTTGATCCTCTAGTCACTAGAGCATGTAGCGTGCAAGGAGGTAAGATCAAGGGAGCTGCCCGTTATGCCATCCTGCGAGAAAGAAGCCTGCGGCTGCTCCGGCAATCCGCGTTTCGACGGCATGGATCCGCGCTACAAGGCGGTGCTGTGGACCGTCATCGCCCTGAACGGCGTGATGTTCGTCGTCGAGCTTACCGCGGGGCGGATCTCCGGCTCCCAGGCCCTGCAGGCCGATGCGCTGGATTTTCTCGGCGACACGCTCACCTACGGTATCAGCCTCGCCGTCATCGGCGCGTCGTTGACCACACGCGCGAGCGCGGCTCTGTTCAAAGGGCTCAGTCTCTCGGCCATGGGGCTATGGGTATTCGGGTCGACCGCGTACCAGCTTCTCATCCTCGGTTTGCCGCGTGCCGAGATCATGGGCAGCGTCGGCCTGCTTGCCCTCGCGGCTAATCTCGCAAGCGTCCTGCTGCTGCTCCGCTACAAAGACGGGGACGCGAATGTGCGCTCTGTCTGGCTGTGCTCCCGTAACGACGCCATCGGCAATGTCGCCGTGATGCTGGCCGCCATCAGCGTCTGGGCAACCGCCAGCGCGTGGCCGGACCTTATCGTCGCTGCGATCATGGCGGGGCTGTTCCTTTACTCATCCTTCCAGATCATCGCGCAGTCGCGCGCCGAGTTCGCCGAGGCCGCCGGAACTTCCGGCGGCTGGAATCACGAGAGTCGTGTGAGTTCAAACCCCGGACGTTAAAAGATATTAGGCTTGCCCCCGATTACCCCCGTCTGGAATTCGTGGTCATAAGGCTTGGATCTCTATTGCGGTCGCGTCACAACGAATGTGCGAATGTACGCATCGCTGTCTGCTTAGTCATGAGCACGCGTCGAGCCATCGGCAACTTCGACCGTTCCTCTCCGAACAACGGACGTGCCGAGCGACGGCGATAGCTTCGCCAAGCTAAGCGCGACCGACTTCCGTTTTTGGGACCAAGCGGACGTCGACCGTCACGGCGAGAGATAAGCCGACGAGGTCGGCTTCTGGAACTTCAGGCCTTCATCCTGCTGGCGACTAGTCAATTGCAGGCGTTAAATCTCTGCAAATAAAACACTATTGCTCATAATGTTGCATTTCCCGAAATACTCAATAATCTCGACCGAGTTATCTACACGGAAATGCTTTGATTTATTTTCACCTCCGCCAAGGCTCTAAAACTAATCGAAGATCCCGCTGCAACACTTTGAGCAAGACTGTTGCACGCGGCAGCGCGGCACCGACAGTTAGCATCAGCAGTTCGGTTCTGAGATGTCGAGGCCAGAGGAAGTACCTAACTCGCGCAGAACGCGAGTTGCTCGTTCAAGCAATCCAAAAACTCAAGCCGCCTCTATCTGCTTTGCTTGGCGTCCTGTTATGGAGCGGTGCCAGGATCAGCGAAGTCTTGTCACTCCGAGCCAACGACTTCGATCTTGCCGAAAGCACGGTTATTTTGCGGACGCTCAAGCGTCGGCGCCCGCACTCACGCGAGGTGCCACTTCCACGAGATCTCATGCTTGGTCTCGAAAGCGTCTTCGAGCTCAGCGTCAAGCAGTCGGATCCGGATCGCTGCGCCGACCGCCTTTTCACTTGTTCGCGATCAACAGCGTGGCGGCTCGTGAAACAAGTTTGTCACCAGCAGCAGATATGCGGACTCGCGGCATCTCCAAAAGGATTCCGCCATGGATTTGGCGTTGGAACCATTCAAGCGGGCGTGCCTGTCACGCTCGTTCAAAAATGGCTTGGCCACGCACGTTTGAGCACGACCGCCATCTATACCGATGTCGTCGGCGCCGAAGAGCGAGCCTTTGCTGAGAGGTTTTGGTCGCACTCCAAGACCCAGACGAAGTGAACGTAGGCTCGAATGATCCAGCACTGCAGTAACCTAGGCGGGCAATCCGCGCGCCATATCGGGATCCCAAATGCAATCGTGGCGCCAGATTCGGAGTCAGGTCATGCGGATGAGAGGGCCTCGGCGAAAGAGCGGATTGCCGCCGTATGTAGCGAAGCACATCGTTAAGGGTCGACCTTATTACTACTACCGTCGGCAAGGCGCTCAAAAGGTGTGCATTAGTCTGAAGGGTGATCCGTATGACAGAGACGGAAAACCGATTGAAGAATGGTGGACGGCGTATCGGGAGGCATCAGGCATAGACGGATTGAGTGGACTGACCTATGCACCGCCCGGCACGTTCGGCGCGCTCGTTGCGGATTACAAAGCGTCGCCCAAATGGAAAAGCCTGGCGGAAAGTACCCGCGAGTGTTGGATCCGGCATCTAAGCGTCATCGAAGAGGAGTGGGGCGAGCGACGGGTCCGGCACGTCGATGCAAAACGAGTGTTGGAACTGCGCGATAAGTTCCAGAACAGGCCGGCGACGGCAAACAATCTGGTGCGGTGCCTATCCGCCGTTTTGAGTTTCGGCGTACCCCGCAATTATCTTGCGCGCAATCCGTGCTTCGGTGTTCCCGACTTGAAGTTCGGCGGAGGCAAGCCTTACGACCCCTGGCCAGATTGGGCTGTCGAAACTTTCAAGGAATTCGCCTGCCCGCGCCTGTGGGAGGCGGTTGCTGTCGGGTATTACACGGGGCAGAGGCTGGGCGACTGTCTGGCGATGCGTCACACGGACGTAGAAGACGGGTTCGTGAAGGTCGTGCAAGAGAAGACCGGTAAGGAACTGACGGTAGCCTTGCACCCGAAACTGCAGGTCATCCTCGCCAAGGCGCCTAAGACCGCAGACACACTCCTCGTCAGCCGCGAAGGAAAGGCATGGACGCGCGACGGTTTCAAAACAGCTATGAGGCGGCAAATGAAGCGTCCGTCCATGGCAGTTTTGGCGACGGAGCGGCTAGTCTTCCACGGTCTCAGAAAATCAGCGGTCGTGAGACTTTTGGAGTGTGGCTGCTCGGTTGCGGAAGTGATGTCGATCACCGGCCAAGCGATGGACATGGTGGAACACTACGGACGGAAAATAAACCAGAGGCGGCTATCTGCCCAAGGCATCGCGCGGCTTTTCGCAGCTGAGACTTCTGCAGAAGAAGAAAAGCGAAAACAGTCTCTGGCCAGTGACTGGCGTGATCGTCATACGTGCGAGCCCGCCAAATTTGAAATCGCACCAGACGATAGTTGGGACGACTCGGCGCGACGCTTTTTGACCTAGTTATCGGCCGCGCCATCGCTGCCCCTGCCGTAGCCCTCGCAAAATTCAGTGTGCGCGCGTCCGAGTGCCCCGCGTTCTATGCATCGTGGAATGGGTGACCCCTTTACCTCCGGTGGCCCTACCTAAGTCGCGGGAAGGTCTTGGAATTTTTTTCCAGTCGACCGAATTCGAACGATTGGTTCGACGGACACCTGCTTCGGGAGCAAGGGGTCAGCTACAAAAGTAAGGGGTCGAACGGTGAGCATGATTTCGATATCCACGCCGGTAGAGGAAAATAATTCCTATCCGCTCCTACAAGGTGCCGTGAGGCGCATCGAGGCAATGTGCATACCGGCGAATGGCTGGAGAGAAGTGGGGCGACGCAGACGCGATGCCGCGTGGGCGGAGTCGCTCGGAGGCGTGAACTGCGGGCGATCGTCGGCCATCTCCGATCCGAGATGCGCGATCAAGGATATGAACTCGCCAGCGTGTTCAAGGGCAGCGCGAACCTGCCCATACGGAAATTCCCAGTCTCTGCCAGTTACGCACTCCTTCCCGAATTCCAAATTCGCACCTGGCCACATGCGTTGACGTCGCATCTCCGTGGACAACAGAGACTGCTGATGGACACCAAGGCAGCCAAACCACTTTCCAAACGCAGATCGAGAATTCCTCGACCGCTGCTCCGTCAGGCCGCCGCACCTTTCAGCAGGCCTTCGGAGAATTTCTCGACCGCCTGCGGGAGACTGGACTGAGCGTTAAAAGCGTCACGCAATGGCAGAACTCGATTGGAACCTACGTGTCGCCTGTCCTTGGCGGCCTTGGCATCGCGGAGATCGAGCACGAGCACGTGGTCGCGGTCGCTGGAACCCATCTGGAACTGCAAGGCGGAGACGGCATCGCGTATCCTGCAGAGGCTGAAGAGGCTTTTTGATGCGGAGATCGAGCAGGGACATCGTCGCGCACATAACCCTTGCCGGAATGCCAGGCTCGCCCTCGGCGCACAGTTAAAGATCGTAGAACCGCACGTGGCGCTGCCGCTTTCAGAGCTCGGCGCCTTCGTCCTCCGACTGCGCGACAGCCGCAGTGAGCGGATCACCAGGCTCGCCTTCGAGATGCTCATTCTCACTGCGGCGCGGCCGATCGAAATCCGGGAAGCCCGCAAAGCCGAGCTCGACCTCGACGCGGCAATTTGGACGATTCCGGCGGAGCGAATGAAGATGGGGCGTAAGCAAAAGCTGCGGCACGCGATTTCGCTCCTGCCCCGTTGCATTGAGATTTGCGCGGAGACAATCGCGGTGACCGCGTCGAGCCCGTGGCTGTTTCCGTCAGCGCGCAACGAGCCGCTATCGGACATGACCTTCACCAAGGTGCTGCGGGACCTCGGCCTCGGCGATCACGCCGACGTGCACGGATTTCGCGCGACGTTCGCCGCCTGGTGCAAGGAAACCGGCATTCCTGGCGCCGCTCTGCGATGCCATCCTCGGGCGCGGAAAGTTTGCTGGGCCCTGGTGGGAAGAAAGCAAGCGCAGGGTCCTGGCGCACTGGTCCGACTTCATCACGTCGGAATCGACGGTGACGCACGAGCAGAAGCTCGACCGCCTGGCGCACGCCAGATTGATCTTCGCGCGGCACAGGACCGCCCGGGGCTAGGAAGATCGAGCGCGGATGCCGGCAGAGATGCAGAAACGGAGCAACGCAGAAAGAGCAGGTTTCTCCAGGGGTGCGCATGGCGGCCTAATGATCGTGGCAATGCAGGCGTAACGGCCGACGCGGTGCGATCGTGAACCGATACTGGCCTGCAGGACGGTCGACAGTCGCGAAGCCAGCGGCACTGAAGTCGGTCTGGCTGGTCACGCTCAGGTACGTCGCAGCGTCAGGGCCAAGCGCCTGCAGTTTCACGCTGCCACGCTGAACATCGCCACGACTGCCGTCGCGTACTGGCCGCCGATGAAGCGCCCATTTTCAAACCAAAACGGAATTCCGCACTCTCCCAAGAGCCCTCGGTTTGGGACAGACCGCTTCTCGGCAAAATCCCCAAACAATTCCCAAACCACGACGCAGGACTCCCCAGGTGCCCGCGAATAATCTTGGCGACAACGGCTTTGCCAAATTCCGCGGACTGACCGGCGAAGCGCCGGCAGCAGCGAAGAAGGATTTTCCCAATGACCGATCAAGCCAACTTTGTCTTTTATCACGACCCTGCGGCGACCAAGAGCAACCGGCGGCCGCCCAATCTCCTCGACTTCAATACCGGCCTGCCGACGACTCCTCCGTCGGCAGCATCGCGCTTTGGGGCGCCCGAACACCGACGGCAAATCTGCACGCGCCCGGCAACGCATCACGAAATGCTTCGCATGCCAGGCATTGGGTGCGATCGTCCGAAGCGAGAGGCAGCGGCCGCATCGCACGGATGCAGTATTTCGCTGCAAGGCGCGAGCGGCGGGCGAGGTCTAAATCGACCTGCAGTTGGATGCCGCGATCACTGCTCGCACTTGGGGCGCGAGTTCATAATTCATGCATGCGGCAAATAATGGCGAATACGTTCGCGCGTTATTGCGTTGGGTGGCCAGAGAGACCTGCAGCGGTAAACCTGCATGGATAACGGCATTGTGACCTACGCAGGTTTTACCCTAACGACGCCGGATTACTCCGCGAGGACACGGTGCTAAATAATGGTTTGCAAAGCGGATTTAGAACTCCAGTGTCGTGATCAACAGACCAAACTCGACCGAGCGAGAGCATGCCAAAAAAGTCTATAGTGGCCGCACGACTGCCCGTCAGGCGTGGGCTCGATGAGAGCGAGGCAGCAGTCTACCTATCGCTATCGCCTAGTTTCTTTCGCAAACTCGTGGCGCGGCGAGCTATGCCGAGGCCGCGTCTCGCTGACGGCCGACGCATTTGGGACATTGAAGAGCTGGATCTCGCATTCAAAACCCTACCTCGAGAGGATGGCGATGGTGACATCGCCTTTGTCGCCGCTCAGAACGACAGTTGGGCTGATTACAAGTGACGGCGATCAAACTCAAACACCTTGAGCGGTTCGCCGATCGTCACGGCAAGGTTCGCTATTATTTCCGGCGCGGCAAGGGTGCGCGTACTCCGCTTTGCGGTGATCCGGGCTCTCCCGAGTTCATGGCTATCTACCAGGCAGCGTTCAGCCAAGCACCCTTGAAGCCTGCCCAGAGGTTCCGCGGTCCCGAGGGTACATTCGATAGGCTGGTTCAGGACTACTTTTCGAGCCCAGATTACAAGCGACTAACTCTGCAATCCCAGGTCAAGTACCGCAGCATCATCGAACGCTTCGTCCATCAGGAGAACATCGGCCACCGACAGGTGAACGAGATGTCGAGGTTGCATGTCCAGAAGATCGTCGCCAAGCGGGTAGCTACTCCGGCGGCTGCCAACGACGTGCTCAAGAAGCTTCGAATCCTCATCCACTTCGCGATCGACAATGGCTGGCGAAAGGACGACCCAACTGTTCGGATCAAGAAGTTTGCATCCGGCGAGTTCCATAGCTGGACGGACGAAGAGATTAACATTTATGAGCAGTGCTGGTCCATCGGCAGCAAAGAACGCACCGCGTACGGCTTGCTTCTCTTCACAGGTCAGCGCGCCTCCGACGTAGCAAAGATGGCCTGGACCGACGTCAGCGACGACGGCATCTGGGTTGTACAGCGAAAGACGAAGGCCAAACTGTTAATTCCAATACATCCTGCGCTGCAGCGTGATCCTGCCACACTTGGAGCGGCAGACGAAGGCCCAATCCTTCAGACGGCATTTGGGCAAGCCTTCAGCAACAAAGGCATCAGCAATTTCATGGCGGAGCGCATCGACCAGGCCGGCCTTGCCGACACGCTGCGTTACCCATGGTCTGCGCAAAGCTGCAGCGCGCAGACTTGCAGAAGCCGGATGCTCGGCGAACGAAATCGCCGCGATCACCGGACATGCGAGTCTGGAGGAGGTCGCACGCTACACGAGAGCTGCTGAGCAGAAGCGCTTGGCGAGGTCTGCGATGGACCGGCTCGTAGCCGACCAAAGCGTGATCAAATTCCCAAACCCAAATCGGGGTTTGGGAATATCTGGCGAAAAAACCAATGACATCAACCCGCCGAAGGAAAAATGGCGGTCCCTACGGAAGTTGAACCCGTCTTTCAAGATTGAAAATCTCGCGTCCTAACCGATAGACGAAGGGACCGAAGCGCCTCCCTATAGGGGCCTTCGGCGGCGCGCGCAAGGCAAGGGCATCCACCCCCTCAACCCTGCCGGCGCGGGTCGGCCGCATCCTCGATCATCAGCTCGATTTTTTCCCGTCCGCCCCAGGTTGAGCGCTTCAGGTTTCCCGCCACGTGGATCGGCAGGCCGCCCGTTTGCATGAGGAGATCGCCCAGCGGCTCGCGCGCGGCGCGAAACGCGATCCCCTCAAGTCGCGAGCCGTCGGGAGCCTCCAGCACGCAGCGCACATGCGCGTCGCCGACGATCTTGGCATAGCGCACGTGCGTGGCCGGAAAGGCGAAGCGCGGCGCCGGATTGCCCTGCCCATACGGCCCGACGCGGTTGATGAGATCGAGCAGCTCGTCGCTCGCGCCGCCCGCGGTCAGCGCGCCGTCGAGCTCGAGCCCGCTGCGCGCGCGCGCCTCGGTCACGTTCTCCTGCAGCCGGGCGTGCAGAAACTCCTGCACGATGGCGAGCTTGTCGCGGGCAACCGTCAGGCCGGCCGCCATGGCGTGGCCGCCGCCCTTGACGAGATGCCCCGCTGCCGTGGCTGCACGCACCGCCGCGCCGATGTCGGCGCCGCTGACGGAGCGCAGCGAGCCCGTGCCCAGCGCGTTCGCGGTGTCGTCCTCCCACGCGATGACACACGCGGGGCGGTGAAACCGCTCGCACAGACGGCTCGCGATGAGCCCGACGACGCCGCGGTGCCAGGCCGGCGAGCCGACCACCAGCACGGAAGTCTCCGGCGCGGCGGTGAGCGTTGCGTCCGCCAGCGCCAGCGCCTCCTCCAGGATCTGCTTTTCGAGCGCGCGCCGCTCCTTGTTGAGGCGGTCGAGCAGCACGGCGATGCGCGCGGCTTCGGTTTCGTCCTCGCCGGCCAGAAGGCGGGAGCCCAGCGCGGCGTCGCCGATGCGGCCGCCGGCATTGATGCGCGGACCCAGAATGAACCCGAGATGATAGGGCGTCGGCGGCTCGTCGAGACCCGCTGCGTCGCTCAGCGCCTTGAGCCCGACGTTGCGGCGCCAGCGCATCACCTGCAGACCTTGCGAGACGAACGCGCGGTTCAATCCGACGAGCGGGACCACGTCGGCGACGGTCGCGAGCGCGACGAGGTCGAGCTCGGCCATCAGGTCGGGCTCGGATATGCCGCCCGGCTTGTAGAAGCCGCGCCGTTTCAATTCGCGCTTGGTCGCGACCAGCACCATGAACGCCACACCGGCGGCGCACAGCGACCCGAGCCCCGAGACATCGTCCTGGCGGTTGGGATTGACGATCGCGTGCGCGATGGGAAGCTGCTCGTCGGCCTGATGGTGATCGATGACGATGGTGTCGCACGCAAGCTCGGCCGCGCGCGCGAGCGGCTCGACGCTCGTCGTGCCGCAGTCGACCGTGACGATGAGCTTGGCGCCGTCCTTGATGAGGCCTTCGATCGCGGGTGTGTTGGGGCCGTAGCCTTCAAACATCCGGTCGGGAATGTAGATGCGGGCATCGAGCCCGTGCGCGCGCAGAAAACGGGCGAGCAGCGCCGACGACGCCGCGCCATCGACATCGTAGTCGCCAAACAGCGCCACGGCCTGTCGCGCCTCGATGGCATCGGCGAGACGCGCAGCGGCAACGTCCATGTCGCGCAGCGTGCTCGGATCGGGCATCAAGGCTTTGAGCGTCGGATTGAGTACGGTCGGGACGTCGTCGACGGCAATGCCGCGCGCGGCGAGCACGCGGCCCAAGAGCTCGGGAAGTCCATGGCGCTGGCTGATGGCGGCGGCGCGCGCCTGCAAGTCAGTGCTCAACCGCTCGCGCCAGACGAGCCCGCGAGCCGAATTCTCCACACCCAGGAACGCTGCGCTTTCGGCGCGTTCCTCTTTCCGCTTGCGCACTGCACCCATGGCCCGACCCTGCACCGATTCCAAGCGGCGCAGTCGACCATTTACGGGCGGGCTTGGCGAGGCTGGGGCATCTCTTCTCCCCAGCTTACGGCTTGGCTTTGAGCGCTACTGACCCTGGGCGGTGCGCTTGCCGCGAATGGCGAGGAGCAGGTTCGACTCGCGCGGACGCCAGCGATAGCCGATGCCGAAGTCGAGACTGCCCGCGTGCTCCTTGCGATAGAGCGAGCTCAGTTGCTGCTGATAGGTGTGCGGGAAAAGCCCGAGCGGCTGCAGGTAGTTTCCGAAGGGATAGAGCTTCCACTCGTCGTCCTTGAAGTAGCGGACGGGGATGCCGAGAATCGTCCTCCACGATCGCATCGCTGTGATCGAGGATGAAACTGCGCACTGTCGCGAAGTTGTCCGAGTGCAGCAGATAGGACGCGCTCTTGAGGAAGCTGTCGCCGCGCCCAAGACCATCACAGAATTTCAGGAAGCCGCTGCTCTTCACGCCGCTTTCGGAAAGGTCGGTCGAGAAGTAGTAGAGCGTCTGCTTCTTGCCGTCCGCCCCGGTCGAGAACACGATCTTGGCGCCCTGCGCCGCGTTGCGGTCGGCCTTATCCGACGCGGGATGAATGGTGCCGTCGGGGTCGATCGTCACCAGGCTCGCCTCGTGAATGGTCTTGCCCGATCGCGCCAGGAACACATAAAGGATCGGCACGGTGCCGCTGAAGCGGCCGCCGCTCAGCTCGTGACGCATCTTTTTTGTGATGAAGAAGCTGTAGCTCAGCACCGAGTTGAGCGAGCCCTCGATGCGGCCGAGACCGCCCGACAGCGTCGCCGCCGACACGCCATTCAAGTCGGGTATCTCGCCGACCGGCTCGAGCGCGCTCAAGACGTAGGTGTCTGCGCCGGGGAGAAATGCGTCCGCGTACAAGAAGTCGGGACCGCTGAACATGTAGAAGACGACCGGCTTGCGCTGCGTCAGGTTCTGCGTCGACCAGGCCCTGATCTTCTCGATCTGGCGCTTATCGAGCGCGGACCAGGCGGAATCGAAGCGCTTGGCGTGCGACTGCCAGCTGCGGTCGCTGGTGAACTTGGCGAGCGGCGATCCCGCGGCCGGCGCCATGCCGGCAAGGATGCGCGCCGTATCATCTGCGGTCGCCGTATCGGCGGCCGAAGCGCCGGAAGCCAACGCGAGCACGAAGCCGGCTGCTAGGATCGCCCGGCGTGTGATCGATCGCGTGTCAAACATCGTCTCAGCTTTCGGTTATGGCGCGATTGCGCGCCGCTGCCATGGAGAGTGCATAAATCCCGAGTCCGGCCAGCATAGTGCCGATGCTGGCGAGCGATTCATACGGCCGCTCAAGCAACAGGTAGTACATCATGAATGCGGTCACAGCGAGGAAAACGAGGGGCGTAAAGGGGTAGCCCCACATGCGGTAGGGCCGCTCCAGATCGGGCTGGCGCACGCGAAGAACGATCACGCCGAGCACGGCCAGGAACGAGCAGAACGTCAGACTGAACTGGATATATTCGAGCACCGCCTCGAAGCTCCGAGTCAGCAGCAGCGCGGTCGTCACCAGCATCTGAAACAGGATCGCGACGACGGGGGCGCCGGTGCTCGAGCGGTAGGCGAAAATGCGCAGCATGGGCATGTCCTCGCCCATCACCATGGTGACGCGCGGGCCAATCCAGGTCATGGCGCTGATGGACGAGATGAGGCCTAAGCAAATCAGCGCGCCGACGACGCGACCGCCGGCCTCGCCGAAGATGTGCTGGCCGGCGACGAGCGCGACGTCCACCCTGCCCGCCATCTGGTCGATCGGCGTCGTGTACAGGAAGACGGCGTTGAGGCTGACGTAAAGCAGGATGACGATCAGCGTCGCCGAAATGAGCGCTCTCGGCAGGCTGCGCTGCGGATCTTGGACTTCGCCCGCGATGTAGGTCGCGGCGTTCCAGCCCGAGTAGGCGTACATGACGAACACGAGGCCGACCGCGAACGGGGCGCCCGTCATGTAGTTCAAGTCTATGCTCGATGGCGCAAACGAGATCGGCTGCGGTGTGCCGACGACGAGCCCCGCGACGATCAGCACAGCGATCAGGAACAGCTTGAGGCCCGTCGAGACGTTGTGGAACGCGCTGCCGAGCTTTACCCCGCTCAGGTGCACGAGCCCGACGAGCCAGGTCGCGGCTAGCCCGAGGAGCAGCACCGGCGCGCCCGGCACGACGCCGGCGAAGTAGTTGCCGAATGCCATGGCGGCGAGCGCGACCGGTGCCGCGAAGCCGACGGCCGCCGACACCCAGCCGGCGACGAAGCCAAGCGCCTGGCTGTAGATGCGCGATAAAAAGTTGTATTCCCCGCCCGAGCGCGGCAACGCCGCAGCGAGCTCCGCGTACGACAGCGCACCGCACAGGGCCGCGATGCCGCCGACGATCCACAGCATCAGCACCGAGAAGGCCGAGTGAATGTCGATGACCTGGAAGCCGAGGCTGGTGAAGACCCCGATGCCGATCATGTCGGCAATGGCCAACGCCGCCGCCGTGGTCGTGGTCACCGTACGCAATTCCACCGGGCGCTCCTCTGAAGAGGGCGCGCCGATCGTGCCTGCGATTGCCATAGAAGACCTGCGGTAGCGCTCGTCCCGGTTGAGACCCTAGGGGAGGGTGTGGAGGGGGGCAATCTCACACCCGACTTCGCCCAAACACGTTGCCGAATTACATCGCTCGTGAAGTCACAGCGCCTGCCAAACACCGGCCCGCGACACAGTTGTTCCGGCGAAAAAGGCCAACGTGTGGACAACATTTGCACTTATCGCATCGGTCTGGCCGACTGTGGCCTGATTCGTGCAACCTCGCGCCGGCTATAGGAGTTGAGCACCGGAAGATCATTTGGAATTGAGCCAATATTTAGGGGCCTTGGAGCACAGTCGGCCAAGGAAGAGAATAGAGGGGGAGATGCATCCTCTGCGATTCATCGGTAACGGCGTTGTAGTGGCGACCGCTGCGTTTGTGCTGATGCCGCTCGGCGATTGGGCGCAAGCGCGGAATTCATGGACGTCCAGCAGTTCCTGGACCAGCACCGTCACGGCCATTCCTCCGCCGCTCGCGGTGCCGACACCCGTGCGCGTGCGGCCGCCAAAGCGCCTACCCGCACCTAAGCCCGTGCAGGCAAAGAGCCGCCCGCTGAAGCAGGATGTCACTGCGCTCGTTCCCTTCGACACCGCCCCCTTCCCCTACAACGGCACCGTCGCCGCCTCCGACAAGCCCTTCTGGAATGTCGAGGAGGACGGCCGCCGCGGGCACAAGACGTCTTTCGGCCGGCTCTACTGGGAAGACGAGACTTACAGCGACAACCGCGTCCTGCTGCACATCCCCAAGGGCTTCGACATCAAGAAGCCGGCGGTGATGATCGTGTTTTTCCACGGCCATGGCGCAACGCTGCGCCGCGATGTGCTGCAGCGCCAGCGCGTGCCCGATCAGATCACGGCGTCGGGTGCGAACGCGGTGCTGGTCGCGCCGCAGTTCGCGTCCGATGCCTCCGATTCAAGCTGCGGCAAATTCTGGGAGCCCGGCGCCTTCGGCCGCTTCGTCGGCGAAGCCGCCCAGCAGCTCGCCCGCATGCACGGCGATCCGCGCGCAAACCGTACCTTCGCCAGCATGCCGATCGTTATCGTGGCCTACAGCGGCGGCTATCTCCCCGCGGCAATGAGTGCCTCCAAGGGCGGCTTGATGAACCGCGTGCGCGGCGTCGTGCTCCTCGATGCGCTCTATGGCGAGGTCGACAAGTTCGCATCCTGGATCGAGCGGGATCGCTCCGCGTTTTTCGTCAGCACGTATCTCGGCTCCACCGAGGCCAAGAACGCCCAGCTCGAACACATCCTCACCGATCGCTACGTCTCTTATGACACCGCGCTCGAGCCGCGCTTGCAGCCGGGGAGCGTGACCATCTTCCCCGGCGCCACCGGCTCGACCGACGTGACGCATCGCAATCTCGTCACGCACGCGTGGGTCGATTACCCCATCGCCGACATTCTGCGCCGCATGCGCCAATACCAGCGCTAAGCCGGTTCGCGCTAGCTGCGATAGTGGCGCCACAACCGCAACAGCGTGCGGTGAATTTCGCCCGGGGCCTCGCTGAACGGCTCCAGGTTGATGCGCACCACGTTCGATTGCCCCATCGACCACGGCAGCCGCATCAGCGAGCGATAGAACGGCTGCTCGCGCCAGTCGGCGACGAGCGCGCTCGACAGCAGCATGTTGAGCCCGATCTGCAGCTCGTGCAGCGTATTGGCGCGCTCGGCGATCTCGATCATGTCGATGCGGTCGATGGCGCGCCACCGGATCAAGCCGAAGCCTTGGATGAAGATCCCGTACTGGTTGGCACCGAGCGTGGGGCGGCGCGTCTCGAGCAAGGGATAGTTGTAGTAGGTCACCCCGGCGGCACCGGCGCAAAGAATGAGCCACAGCGTCTGCCCCGTCATCCAGGCAGCGCCCAGCAGGACAAGCGTCAAGGCAGCCATCACGTAGACGGGAAACTGAATTTCGTCGCGGTTGTAGGTAACCGAGTAGCCGCCGGCCTGGTTCTCTTCCACGCGCAATCCCTTCGACGTGCCTCATCCGCGGCAACGCTCGAGACCGCGGCGAGGTCCATCATCGAGCAACGCCGGTGGCGGTCAAGATCGATTGAGCGCTTTAGCCGAAGCGCGCGGCGACGTTGCGGAACTTCGTCTTGATGCGCCGCACGCTTCCCGTATGTGAGCGCATGACGAGGGTCTCGGTCTCGGCCGTGTCGCCGTGGAAATGCACGCCGTCGAGCAGCGATCCGTCGGTGACGCCGGTCGCGGAGAGGATAACGTCGCCCGAGGCCATGTCCTCGAGCACGAATTTGCGGTTGATGTCGGAGATGCCCATCTTCTCGGCGCGCTTGCGCTCCTCGTCCGAGCGTGGGCATCAGGCGTCCCTGCATCTGGCCGCCGGTGCAGCGCAGAGCGCCAGCCGCGAGCACGCCTTCGGGCGCTCCGCCCGAGCCCAGGTAGATGTCGATCCCCGTGTGCGCCGGGTCGGTTGTCCAGATGACGCCCGCGATGTCGCCGTCGGGGATGAGTTGCACGGCGGCGCCAGCAGCGCGTACGGCCGCGATCAGCTCGGCGTGGCGCGGCCGATCGAGGATGCACGCGGTCACCTCGGCGATCGGCACGCCCTTCGCCCTGGCAAGCGCAGTGAGATTGTCGGCGATCGAGGCGTCGAGATCGACGAGGCCGGGCGGGTAGCCCGGGCCGATCGCGATCTTGTTCATGTACATGTCCGGGGCATGCAAGAGCCCGCCGCGCTCGGAGATCGCCAGCACGGCGAGCGCATTGGGCATCGCCTTGGCGCAGATCGTGGTGCCTTCGAGCGGATCGACCGCGATGTCGACTTCGGGCCCCTCGCCCGATCCGACCTTCTCGCCGATGAACAGCATCGGCGCTTCGTCCATCTCGCCTTCGCCGATGACGACGGTGCCGCGGATCGAAAGATTTGCCAGCTCGCGGCGCATGGCATCGACCGCGGCTTTGTCGGCCGCCTTCTCCTGCCCGCGTCCGCGCAGGCGCGCTGCTGCGATCGCTGCGGCTTCGGTGACGCGCGCGACCTCGAGCACCAGCATGCGGTCAAGGCCCGACTTCACGCCCGTTTCTGCCATGACCAATCCCTTCCCACTCACCGCCGATCATCCCCATTGAGCTTCTCGATGCGGATGACCTGCGGACGCTCGGATACCTTGCCGTCGCGCTCGATCGCATCGACCGCCTGCCGGATCGCTTCCTCGGTCGTCTCGTGCGTGATCATGATAACAGGCGCCGGCGTTCCCGGGTTCAGCCGTGCGCCGATCCCCGGCAGCGCCGAGCGGGGGCGCCGCTGCACGATGCTCTCGATCGAGACCTCGCGGTCTCCCATGCGCTTTGCAATCGCCGCCATTGCGCCGGGCCGATCGTAGACCGCAAGGCGCACGTAGTAGGCGCCCTGATGCGCGCCGAGCTTGGCCTTCTTGTGCGGTTTCAAATTGCGGGTCTGCGTGACGAACGGCGGCATGATGTTGCCGCGCGCGATGTCGAGAATGTCGGCGGCGACCGACGAGGCGGTCGCGTTGGCGCCCGCGCCCGGCCCGATCAGCAGCAGGCTGCCGCAGTAGTCGGCATCGATCGCGACTGCGTTGGTCACACCCGCGACCTGCGCGATCGCCGAATCCTTGGGCACCATCGCGGGATTGACCCGCGCTTCGATGCCGCCCTCGGCGCGCATGGCGACACCCAGCAGCTTGATGCGGTAGCCCATGTCCTCGGCGGCCTCGATGTCGGCCTCGCTGATGGACTGGATTCCCTCGACGTGAATTTGGTTGAACGCGATCTTGGTTCCGAACGCGAGGCTGGTCAGGATCGCAAGCTTATGCGCGGTGTCGAAGCCGCCGACGTCGAACGTCGGATCGGCCTCGGCGTAGCCGCGCGCCTGCGCTTCCTTCAGAACCTCTTTGAACGAGCGGTGCTCGTCTGCCATCGTCGTCAGGATGTAATTGCAGGTGCCGTTGAGAATCCCATAGATGCGGCGCACCTCGTTGGCGCTGAGCGACTCCCGCAGCGCCTTGATGACGGGAATGCCGCCGGCCACGGCGGCTTCGAAGTTGAGCGCGACGTTGTGATCTTCCGCGAGCTTTGCCAGCGCGACGCCGTGCTCGGCGAGCAGCGCCTTGTTCGCGGTGACGACGTGCTTGCCTGCGCGCAGTGCGGCCTCGACCGCGTCTTTCGCCACGCCGTCCGAGCCGCCGATCAATTCAACGAACACCGAGATCGACGGATCGCTCGCCAGCGCGACCGGGTCGGCGAACCAAGTCAGCCCCTCGGTCTTGACGCTGCGCGACTTGCGCTTGTCGCGCGCGGAGATGCCGGCGATGCGGATCTGCCGCCCCGCCCGCTCCTCGAGACGATCCTTGTGGTGCTCGAGCAAGTGCAGGAGGCCCGCGCCGACGGTGCCAAGGCCGGCGATGCCCAAAATAAGAGGCTGCTGCTGCATGACAACGTGATGATTACCGGCTGGCTTTTTGCGGAATTGGGATCACGTTATGCATCGTTTCCTGGGCCTGAGCGAGGAACTTTTTGAGGTTGCGCGCGGCCTGGCGGATGCGGTGCTCGTTCTCGACGAGCGCGATGCGGATATGGCCTTCCCCGTACTCGCCAAAGCCGAGCCCGGGCGAAACCGCGATCTCCGCTTTCTCGATGAGGAGCTTGCAGAACTCTACCGAGCCCAGCGCCTTGAAGGGCTCCGGTATCGGCGCCCAGGCGAACATGGTGGCCGGCGGCGGGGGTATCGCCCAGCCCGCGCGCGCGAACGTATCGACGAGGCAGTCGCGGCGGCGGTGATACGTCTGGCGGATCTCCTCGACGCACTCTTGCGGCCCGTTGAGAGCAGCCGAAGCTGCCACCTGCACCGGCGTGAAGGCGCCGTAGTCGAGATAGGACTTGATGCGCGCCAGCGCGCCGATCAGCCGCTCGTTGCCGACAGCAAAGCCCATGCGCCAGCCCGGCATGTTGTAGGTCTTGGACAGCGAGGTGAACTCCACCGCCACGTCCATCGCGCCCGGGACCTGCAGGATCGAGGGCGGCGGATTGCCGTCGAAGTAGATCTCGGCGTACGCGATGTCGGACAGGATGATGAGATCGAGCTTCTTCGCCAGCGCGACCGCGTCTTTATAGAAGTCGAGGTCGGCGACCATCGCCGTCGGGTTCGACGGATACGAGAGCACCAGCGCCAGCGGCTTGGGGATCGTGTGCGCGCACGCGCGTTCGACCAGCTTGAGGAATGATTCTCCTGTTCCAGCCGGCAGATGCCGGATCGCGGCGCCCGACAAGAGGAAGCCGAACTCGTGGATCGGATAGGTCGGGTTGGGAACGAGGATCACGTCGCCGGGCGCCGTGATCGCCTGCGCCATGTTGGCGAAGCCTTCCTTCGACCCGAGCGTTGCGACGACTTGCGTCTCGGGATCGAGCTTCACGCCGAAGCGGCGGTCGTAATAGGCGGCCTGCGCCTTGCGCAATCCCGGAATGCCCTTCGACGCCGAGTAGCGATGCGTGCGCGGCTTGCTGATCGTCTCGACCAGCTTGTCGACGATATGCTGCGGCGTCGGCAGGTCCGGATTGCCCATGCCGAGGTCGATGATGTCGGCGCCGCGCGCGCGCGCTGCAGCCTTCAGCCGGTTGACCTCGGCGAAGACGTAGGGCGGCAGACGCTTTATGCGGTGGAACTCCTGTGCCAAGGGCTCCTCGAGGTTGTGGCGCGGGCTCGATAGTGGTGTGTACGCCTGCCCGGCCGATGCCGTCCAGAGCTTCGCAGCTAAAAGCTAAAGGCCCAGTCAAGCTTTAGGCGTGTCAGCGAGCGTCTTCGATTTGTTGCTCGGCGTCCTGCTCGTGCGTCGCCCGCTTGCGCGCAAGGTCATCCATCGCCTTGGTCTTTTCGGCCTGCGTGAGCGAGGTGGAGGCCGGGGGCTTCAAGTCGGGCAGCGGCGTTTGGATCGACGAGCAACCGCCAGCGCCGGCCGCGAGACAAAGCGCGGCGGCGAGTGCGAGTGCCCTCAAGGGCCTAGAGGCGCGCGTCTCCGCGACCATCCCTTTGTGCATCCCTTGCATGCCGTCTACACCCTTGCACTCTACACCGAATTAAGCGATTCGCGGCGGTCAGGTGTGGCGTCAACACCATCCCCCGCTTTTCCACATCTTGGGGGTGACACTGGCCCCTCAATGTCGCAAAACCTTGGCACCATATAGCTAATCGCTGGGCACGGGCCTCACAGGGGGGCCTTTATTGATTAAGAAGAATAGATGCAGAAACCGCACACTGACGCCGATCACGAAAATCCGGCCTACAAGGTCGTAAACGCCGAGGAACTGAGCCGGAATCTCCTGCGCCTGTTCGAGCAGGGCGGCCGCGTGCTGACCGAGTTCATCGAGCGCGCCGATACCAAGTCCGGCCCTTATTCCGCCGCAGCCGAGATCTCGGAAGCAACCAGCACGCTGTCCGACCTCGCGCAAATGTGGCTGCACGACCCCAGCAAGCTGGCTGAGGCGCAAGGCACGCTGCTGCGCTCCTATGCCGATCTGTGGAACAACACCGTCTTCCGCATGCTGGGCCAGGACGTGACGCCGGTCGCCGAGCCCGAGCCCGGCGACAACCGCTTCAAGGACCCGGAGTGGTCGGTCAACCCCTACTTCGATTTCTGGAAGCAGGCCTATCTCGTCACCTCACGCTGGGCCGACGACATGCTGGCGCACACCGAAGGGCTCGACCAGCGCACGCGCCAGAAGGCGGAATTCTATCTGCGCCAGGTGTCGAGCGCGCTGTCGCCTTCGAACTTCCCCATGACCAATCCGGAGGTGCTGCGCGAGACGTTCGCCTCCAACGCCGAGAACCTCGTGCAGGGCATGACGCATCTGGCCGAGGACATGAGCCACTCGGGCGATCTGCTCCGCATCAGCCAGACGGACGCATCGGCCTTCGAGGTCGGACGCAATCTCGCGACCACGCCCGGCAAGGTCGTGTACCAGAACGAGGTGTTCCAGCTCATCCAGTATGCGCCGTCCACCGACAAGGTGCGCGAGCGCCCGCTGCTGATGGTGCCGCCGTGGATCAACAAGTACTACATCCTCGACCTGACCCCGGCGAAGAGCCAGATCAAGTATCTCGTCGATCAGGGCTTCACCGTCTTCATGATCTCCTGGGTCAACCCCGACGAGCGCCTCTCGCACAAGTCCTTCGAGGACTACATGCAGGAGGGCATCCTGATGGCGGCCGATGCTGTGAAACGCGAGACCGGCGTCGAGACCATAAACGTCGTCGGCTACTGCGTCGGCGGCACGCTGCTCGCAACGACGCTCGCCTTCCTCGCCGCGCGCGGCGAAGCGCCGTTCGCCTCTGCCAGCTTCCTTGCAACCCAGATCGACTTCACGCAAGCGGGCGATCTGCTGCTGTTCACCGACGACGAGCAACTCGCGGCGCTGAACGACCTGATGTCCGAGCGCGGGTATCTCGACGGCTCGCGCATGGCGAACGTGTTCAACATGCTGCGCCCGCGCGACCTGATCTGGCCCTACATCGTCAACAACTACCTCATGGGCAAGAAGCCGTTCCCGTTCGATTTGCTGTTCTGGAACCAGGACTCAACGCGGATGGCGGCAGCGAACCACAACTTCTACCTGAGCGAGTTCTACGGCGCGAACCGCTTGGCGGCGGGCGACATGACGATCGCGGGCGCACGCCTCGACATGAAGAAGGTCAAGATTCCCGTCTACGAGCTTGCCACCAAGGAAGACCACATCGCGCCGGCCAAGTCGGTGTTCGCCGGCGCACAGATGTTCGGTGGTCCGGTCGAGTTCGTGCTGTCGGGCTCCGGGCACATCGCGGGCGTCGTCAATCCCCCCGACAAGGTGAAGTACCAGTACTGGACCGGCGGCAAGCGCGCCAAGACGCTCGAACAATGGACGCAATCGGCACACGAGCATCCGGGCTCGTGGTGGCCGCACTGGGCAGAGTGGCTCGCGGAGCACTCGGGCACTTGGACAGTGCCGCGCGACCCGGGCGAAAACTTGGGCGTCATCGAGGACGCCCCGGGCTCCTACGTCAAGACGAAGCACTAAGCCGCCAAACCCTTGGGCGGCGCACGAATTGTCCGTACGCGCTTCATCTCCTCGCGTCCGTCGCCGGAATCAGCCGATGATCCCGCTGAGCCGCCGACGTGGCGCGGCCTTGGGGAACGCTCCGGCCATGAAACATAAAAGTTTATGGGTGATGGTGGCGCTGTTCGTCGTCGTCTCGCTAGCAGGCGTGTTCTCGACCAACGTGCTGCTCACGGCGGCTTATGTGGCTCTCCTCGTTGGCTTCGCGCTGCTGCACGGCTCGCTGCGCTACGGCTGGCAGGGGATAGCGGTCTTCGTCGTCATCTGCCTCGTCGTTTCGAATTTCTTCGAGAACCTGGGCGTCGCGACCGGCTTTCCGTTCGGCCCTTATTTTTACACCGACGCGCTCGGGCCCAAGCTCTTCTACGTGCCCCTGATGATCGGGCCGACGTATCTCGGCGTCGGCTATCTGTCCTGGGTGCTGGCGACGATCCTGGTCGGCGACGTGCATCGCAATGCCTCCCTGCTCGACGCAGCCGCAACTCCACTCATCGCCTCGTTCATCATGGTGCTGTGGGACCTGACGCTCGATCCCGGCGCCTCGACGCTCGGCAAGTGGTGGATCTGGCAGCAGGGCGGCGGGTTGTTCGGCGTACCGCTGTCGAACTATCTCGGCTGGTTCCTGACCGTCTACGTCTTCATGCAGATCTTCGCGCTTTATCTGCGCGCGCGCGGACCCGTGCCAGTGGCGCCGCAGCCCAAGAGCTACTTCACGCAGGCCATCATCATGTACGCGGTCATCGCGGCGCTGTTCGTCCTCAACTATTTCGTGAGCGGGTCCGAGCCCGTAACCGACGCGACCGGCATAACCTGGCGTTCGGGCGACATCCGCGAGACTGCCGCGATCACGAGCTTGCTCACGATGGTGTTCGTCGTGGCGCTGGCCGCGATCACGCTCGCGCGCGATCAGGTGCGGCCCGTGGCGCCCGTTGCCCTGCGGCGGGTGAGCTGATCGTTACGCGCGGGCGCCGCCGCCCATCTTGGCCATGCCGGGAAGACGCTCGAGCTCGGAAAAGAAGTGCTGCATGTGCGCGTCCTGGTAGGCGCCGAAGCCGGAATAGAGCGCGCCCGGCATCGGCTTTGCCGCATAGGTCAGGAGCTTGTGCGTCAGGTTGGAGGTGAAGGCATCGCTAGCGTCCGCGCGCGCGATGAAGGCGGGCGTGGGAAGCCCATCGACGCGCGCGATGATTTTCGTCTTCTGCGCATTGCCGGCCCGCGCAAGCCAGACGTCCTCAAAGACCATCGTCACATCGATCGCGCCGTCGACGACGGCATCGATCTGCCCCTGCCAGGGCGCGACCGCGAAGGCATCGAAGAAGGTTTCGAACGCCAGCCCCTCGCGCGAGAGCAGGATCGAGGGCGCAAAGAAGCTCGTCGTGCAGAACGTGTTGATGTAGCCATATCGCGCCCCGCGCAGCTTCTGCCAATCGGTGACCGGATTCGACTTGGCGACGACCATGACGCTGTTCTGCAGCGGCACGCCCGTCCGCGCCGAGCGCGCGCTTGCAATGCCGCGATAGAAAGGATCAGAGCGCACGAAGAAACAGTTGGCGGACGGCAAATAGCAAAAGCCGTAGTTGTGAGCCGACAGCTGCGCCGTCAGGGCGTTGAGGTCGACGACCTCATCGACCTCGCAGTTCTCCGTCGAGAAATAGGACCGCCAGTACGGATCGGCGATCGGAAAGCCCAGATTCTCGTCGAAGCCGCCGAGCAACGCGGGCGCAGGTCGTGCGCCCTTGGCGTTGGGGTCAGTTGCTTTGGCGTCGGGCGATTGGGCTCGTTGTCCAGCCATTGGGGCCTCCGTTACAGGCCGCCATACGGCACGAGAAATCCTGCCAATTCGTAAGTGGAGTTGCGCATGCTCACGCGACTACGCAACCGCGCAATTCCAGGCCAACTAGAGAAAATTGAAAATGTCGGACACCGAGCGATCGACCGTCCGCAGACCAACGCTCATTCCCACAGGCCGATCTTCTCCCACTGATCCTTGGGGATCTCCGGGCCGATCTTGTAGGTGAACGCCGTGGCCTTCATCTGGTCGGCGGTGACGGTGCAATCGAACGACAGCTTGTACCATTTGTGCTTGGCGCGAATGGCGCCGCCCTTCGCCGTCACGCTGGTGCCTTTGATGACGGCATCGCCGAGCACGCCGGCCTCGATGAAGTCGGCGCCCGGCAATTTCTTGTCGGCGTGGATCTTGTCGAGGCCCTTGATCACGCACGCCTGGTGCGCGCGCTCCTCCGGGCCGAGCTTGGCGAGCTGGCGATCGAGCGAGCTTGCTGCGTGAGCGCCCGCGCCGAGGCAGCCACCCAGACAGATGGCGAGCGCCACGGCTCCGAATTTTTCCCCCAACGAACGATCCTCCCCCGAGGTGGCCCACGTTTCTATCGCGCCAAAGTTGCAATCAATCGCAGCGGAATTTAGGTCGCCCGCGCCTGCTGCATTTCGGGCCGTTCCTCAGGGCCAGAGCCCGATATCGTCCCAGGTCTCCTTGGGGATCTCCGGGCCGATCGTATAGGTGAAGGCGGTGGCCTTCATCTGGTCGGCGGTCACCGTGCAATCGAAGGTCAGCCGGTACCATTTGTGCTTGGCCCGTACCGCGCCGCCCTTGGTGGTGACCTTCGTGCCGCCGGTAAAGACGGCATCGCCGAGGACGCCCGTTTTCATGCGGTCGGCGCCCGGCAGGGTCTTGTCCGCGGCGATCTTGTCGAGGCCCCGGATGATGCACGCCTGATGCGCCCGCTCCTCTGGGCCGAGCTGCATCAAGGCCTTGTCGATCGACGCCGCGTGCGCATGCGCCGTCACTCCGCCGACCGCCGTGCACGCGAGCAGCGCCGCGGCTCCAAGTGTCCGTCTCAACCGCGATCTCCCCCAATCGACCAGCGAATCTACAATCCACGAGGCTCGCCGCCAATCGCAGCGAAAATTTGGTTGTCCGGCCCGGCCATTCGCGCGACCGTGTCAGCGGGATACGTTGGGGAGTTATATTCATGAACCGATATTCGCGCCGGCTCATCGTTGGGATGGGCTTTATCGCAGCAGGGCTGTTATCGCCCGTGCTGGTGCCCGGGCTGCATCAGGGTCGTGCGCTGGCCGAGCCGTCCGGGACGAGCGAGAAAGACGCCTTCGAGGCCGCCAAGGAGCTCGGCACGCAAGCGGCCTGGAACGCCTTCATCTCCAACTACCCGACCGGCTTCCACGCCGACCTTGCGCGCGCCTACCTGGCAAAGCTCGGCGAGCAACAGCCAGCGACCGCGGCCCTGCCGCCGACCGACGATTTCCCCATCGTCGCCGGCTCGTGGGGTGGCGTCGTGCGCGACGGACCGGGCCAGGATCACCGCAAGGTCGACAGCCTCGAGGAAGGCCAGCAGGTCACGCTGATGGGGCGCACCGAGGTGATGGAGAACGGCTACCCGTGGTTCAAGATCGCCTACGAGGGCGAGGGCAAGGGCTACCAGTGGGGCGGCATCCTGTGCTCGGCCGGCGCTGAGCGGCCCGACCTCTACAAGACCTGCAAGGTGACGCCGGTCAAGCAGGAGACCGAGCCCGAGCCGACGCGCAAGCGCGAGACGACGAAGGAGACGCGCACCAACTGCGCGAGCGGGCGCGTGCGCATCAACGGCAAGTGCATCGAGAAGGGCGCGGTCGCGAGCTTCTGCGGACCGGGCTTCCGCGCGCAAGGCGGCAAGTGCGTTCCGGGTTATCAGGCGCCCAAGGCCAACACGCCGCTGTCGAAAGAGCAGAAGAACGCGGTCAACAAGGGCTGCCCCAAGGGCCAGGTGTGGAACTCGGCCGAAGGCTGCCACGAGGACGACTGAGGCTCATCGCCAGGTCACACATTCCGCTTCGCTGACGGCTAAGATGACGTCCATGACGCAAAAGCCGGCCGTGCGCGCGCTCAAGGTGTTTCTCGTGGTGCTCCTGCTCGGGCCGCCGGTCGGGGGCGCCGTGTTCATGGCGCTGCTGCAGCTGGTCCCTCAGATCGCGACCGGCTTCCCCGATCCCCCCGTCGAGATCGCCAAGAACCTCGCGATCGCCGTGCTGCTGGCATTGCCGTTGTCCTACATGGTCGGCGCTGCGCCGGCATTCATCGCCGCGCTGGTGCTCGGATTGTATGTCTATTCCGGGCGGCGGCTGACGTTGCTCGCGTGCATCGCGGCGGCTCTGGTGGGTCCGGCGGCGCTCGTGCTGCTCGAGCTCGTGCATTCCGGCTCGCTCGCGGGGCCTACTGCGTCTTCCTTCAGGATTTATGCCGCGATGATTCTCGCGTCCTCGCTTGCCTCGGCGGCGGTCTGCTACCTCCTGCTGCGCAAAACGTCGATCGTGCAGCCGGACGGCGAGGCATGAGCAAACCACCCGCGCGCAAGACAGCACGTAAAACGTCACGCAAGCCGGCGCTGAAATCGCAATCGCGCAAAAGCGCAAAGCCGGCGCTGCTCGCCGGCGGCAACCCGCAGATCGCAAAGGGTACGGCGACGCGCCGGTGCAGGCCTACATCGCGGCGATGCCCGGCTGGAAACGCGACGTCGGCCGCCGCCTCGACGCGCTCATCACGCGCGCGGTGCCCGCGCGTGCGCAAGGCGGTCAAATGGAACTCGCCGCTGTACGGGGCCGGGGCCCGGAAGAGGAGAACGGCTGGTTCCTCGGCATTCATTGCTACGCGCGCTACATCAAGGTGGCGTTCTTTCGCGGCGCGTCGCTGCGGCCCGTTCCGCCCGGCGCGTCCACGAGCGACGACATGCGCTACCTCGACATCCACGAGGGCGATGCGCTCGACGCGGCGCAGCTCACCGCCTGGATCAAGCAGGCGAGCCGATTGCCGGGCGAGCGGATGTGAGCGAAGGCCTTCTGCGTTCCATCGACACGGCATGTGCGATCACTTCACTCCGCGGATCGCGCAAGCTCCGCTGCGCTTTGGCGGTGGAGCGCGATGCCGAGTTTGAGCGAGCCGGCGATGCGCGAGGCGCGATCGACAAATAATTGAGCGGCCTCGGGCGGGCAAATCTCCGTCGCGGTTTCCGCAAATAGGCCGAGCCAGCGCACGAAGTGCGCGTCCGAAATCTCGGGGATCGCCGCGTGCACCGGCATCGGCCGCCCCTTGTAGCGCCCGCTCATGAGCGCGACCGACGACCAGAAGTCCGACAGCTTGGCGAGGTGGTGATCCCAATCAGCGATCTTCGCGTCAAAGACCGGCCCGAGCACAGCGTCGGCGCGTACCTTGGCGTAGAACGCTTGGACAAGGCCGCGAATCATCGGCTCGGTGATGTTCACCGCAAACCCCGGCGCTTTTGCATTCATCATCAGCAAGTCCCGCGCAGCTGCGCACATCGTTTGCAGCAAACTATTCGCCGCTGCCGAAGCAGGCGCAAGCACCTCACGCGCATTTGACGAGTAAACGCGCAAGGGCGATAGCTGCCGTCGATGGTGCTATCGGCGAAGCTCGATTACGCGACCTGCGCCAGACCCTGATCCAAGTCGGCGATGATGTCGGCCACGTCCTCGATGCCGACCGACAGCCGCACCACGTCGGGCCCGGCGCCGGCTGAAATCTTCTGCTCGTCGGTCAATTGGCGATGCGTGGTCGAAGCCGGATGGATGACGAGGCTGCGCGTGTCGCCGATGTTGGCCAGGTGCGAGAACAGCTTCAGCGAGGAGACGAGCTTCACGCCGGCCTCGTAGCCGCCCTTGAGACCGAAGGTGAGCACCGCGCCGGCGCCCTTGGGGCACAGCTTCTTGTGCAGCGCGTGGTACTTGCTCGAGGAGAGCCCGGCATAGCTCACCCACGCGACCTTGGGATGCTTCTCCAGCCAGTTGGCGACCGCGAGCGCGTTCTCGCAATGGCGCGCCATGCGCAGCGGCAGCGTCTCGGCGCCGGTCAGCAGCAGGAACGCGTTCAGCGGCGCGATGGCCGGGCCCAGATCGCGCAGACCCATCACGCGCGCGGCGATCGCAAAGGCGAAGTTGCCGAACGTCTCGGCGAGCTTCATGCCGCCGTAGGAGGCGTTGGGCTCGACCAGCGTCTTGTAGCGGTGCTTGGAGCCGAGCCAATCGTAGGTGCCGCAGTCGACGATGGCGCCGCCGATCGAGTTGCCGTGCCCGCCGATGAACTTGGTCAGCGAGTGCACGACGATGTCGGCGCCGTGCTCCTTGGGCCGGCACAGGTAGGGCGTCGCCAGCGTGTTGTCGACGATGAAGGGGATGCCGGCCTTTTTCGCGATGGCTGCGATCGCCGGCAGGTCGATGATCACGCCGCCCGGGTTGGCGATCGATTCACAAAAGATCGCCTTGGTCTTGGGCGTGATCGCCTTCTCGATGGAGGCGGGATCGGTGGCGTCGGCCCAGGCGACGTTCCAGTTGAACTTCTTGAACGAGTGATTGAACTGGTTGATCGAGCCGCCGTAGAGCTGCCGCCCGGCGACGAACTCATCGCCGGGCTCCAAGCAGCGTGTGGAACACGAGGAACTGCGCGGCGTGGCCCGACGCGACGGCGAGCGCGGCGGTGCCGCCTTCGAGCGCGGCGATGCGCGCTTCCAGCACGGCCTCGGTCGGGTTGGTGATGCGGGAGTAGATGTTGCCGAAGGCTTCGAGCCCAAACAGGGCGGCGGCATGGTCGGCGTCATTGAAGACGAACGAGGTCGTCTGGTAGATCGGCGTGACGCGGGCGCCGGTCGATGGATCGGGGGCGGCGCCGGCATGAACCGCGAGCGTAGCGAACCCCGGCGATTGCGCGTTCTGCGGCATGGATCTCTCCCGGATGCGGCTGGCTGTTAAAGCCGCCTAGGGAGACAATGGCGCGCGCCAAGTCAACCGGCTTTCTGCAACTCAAGCGCGACCTCGGTGGAACTCCCGGGTTCGGCCCGACCAGCGGCGCAAGCGGCAAGCGGTGCCGCTGACGCGCGAGGTCTGCGGCGCGCAAGAGCCGCCGTGGCTTGAGCCCTAGAGGTTGGCGTAACGTCCAGCCGGACCGCACTTGAAGCCGTGCGCGATCATCCAACCGGGATGCTCGATGGTCCATTTCGCCAATTCCGTCTGCCCGTACATCATGCACTGCTGGGGCGTGACGCTTTCGGCGGCAAACGAGAGCTTGACGTTCTTGCACTGCAGCGGAGCCAAGACCGTGCAGACCAGAGCGACAACTTCGATCATAGGATCACCTCCAAGGTTCGCCGAAATAACCCTCAAGAAGGGCTAGTTCCGCCTTGGGTGAATCCCCGTGTTTTTTTGTTTTTGACCACTGAAGCGTAGTGGCGAATCGTTGTTACCCGCAAGTAGTAATGATGGGCACGGACTGCTCAAAATGCGTTCATTTCATATCGATAGTACAAAACTGATTCGCCCCTGGTTTTTGCTGGGAATTACTGCATTTCTCGTTCGCGGCCTGCGGCCGCCCGCCGCGGCAACTACCTCTCTGCCATGCCTACGATTTCGGCAGTTTATGCTGCAGTGCACAAACACCTCAGCTCGTCGTTTTGATCCCCTCAAAGCATTTCGCCCGCGATTGCGCTTTAGCCCCGCAACGGTCAAGGTCGCCAAAGTTTTGGCACTTGCCTCCAGCAACGACGCGCTATGGCCCAGCCCTTCCGTCCCGACCAAGCGCAGCGCACGCTCTTCTCAGCGCTTCTGGATGCCGGCCACGAGCACGGCTTCAACAAGACCATCCTCGAGGACGCCGACGGCACCTCGCTCACCTACCGCCGCCTCGTGCTGGCGAGCCTCGTGCTGGGCGGCCGCATAGCCCGCGATACCTCGCGCGGCGAAACGGTGGGGTTGTTGCTGCCCAACGCGGCCGGTCTCGTCATCACGCTGTTCGGGCTCAATGCGTTCGGCCGCGTCGGCGCGTTATTGAACTTCACAGCCGGCAAGAAGCAGCTCACCTCCGCCTTGCAGACCGCGTGCATCCGCACCGTGCTCACGTCCCGCCGCTTTCTCGAAGCCGCCAAGCTCGAGGAACTCGCCGCCGCGCTCGGCGAGGTCGAGTGGGCGCCGGGCCAACGCGTGCGCATCGTCGCGCTGGAGGACGTGCGCGCCAAGATCGGCGCGTTCGACAAGATCAAGGGCGCCGTGCGCAGCTTCTTTGCAACGCTGCTTCGCCCGCGCCGGGCCAACCGCGCCGACGAAACGGCCGTGATCCTGTTTACGTCGGGCACCGAGGGGGCCCCCAAGGGCGTGGTGCTGACCAACGCCAATCTGGTCGCCAACACCTACCAGATGCTCGATCACATGCACGCCATCCTCGGCGCCAAGCAGATCCTGCTGAACCCGCTCCCCATCTTCCATTCATTCGGCCTGACCGCGGCGACGCTGGCACCGATGATGGCAGGGGTGAAGGTCGTGCTTTACCCGAGCCCCTTGCACTACCGCCAGATCCCCAAGCTGATCGAAAAGGTCAAAGCCACGGTCATGCTGGCGACCGACACCTTCCTTGCGGGCTACATCCGCGCCGCCGAGCCCGGCCAGCTTGCCAGCATGAAGCACGTCGTCGCGGGTGCCGAGCGCGTCAAGGAACAGACGCGCGAACTGTGGGCGGCGAACGGCACCGAAGTGCTGGAAGGCTACGGCGTGACGGAATGCGCGCCCGTGCTGGCCTGCAACCCCGCCGGCGCAAACCGGCCCGGCACGGTCGGGCCGCTGCTGCCGGGTGTCGAATACCGCCTCGAGGCGGTTCCAGGCCTTGCCGAGGGCAAGCGGTTGCAGGTGAAAGGCCCCAACGTGATGGCGGGCTACCTGCTCCCCGACCGTCCCGGCATCGTCGTGCCGCCCAAGGACGGCTGGCACGACACCGGCGATATCGTCACGGTCGAGGACGGAAACGTGAAAATCTGCGGGCGCGCCAAGCGCTTCGCCAAGCTCGGCGGCGAGATGGTCTCCCTCGCCGTGGTCGAGGATCTGGCCTCCGGCCTGTGGAGCGATGCCCAGCACGTGGCTTTTAGCTTGCCCGATCCCCGCAAGGGCGAGCAGCTGATTCTGGTGACGGATAAGCCCGGCGCCAGCAAGGACGCGCTTCTGGCGCATGCGCGCAGCGAGGGCGTGCCGGATTTGTGGGTGCCGAAGTCGGTGCTGGTCGTGCCGGCGATCCCGGTTTTGGCCTCGGGCAAGGTCGACCTGCAGGCGACCGAGGAAATGGTGCGCCAGGCGCGCGCAGCCCCGTAATTGCAGGGCCATCAGTGACCGTGGCGCGCCAAACACGCGCAGCAAACTAATACCCGGCATGCAATGTGCAGCCTTGACCGGCGCGCGCACCTCTTTCATGGATAGCGAGGTTGGCCGTTCGCGCGGCCCAGGGGGATTCCGGTCTAACTTCCAGATCTGAGAAAGTGCATACAGCAATGTCGACGACCACGACGCCGTTGCGCGTGGAGGGGGATGCCGTCGCGCCGCTCAATACACCGACGCTCGGCTGGGCACTGCGGCGCGCCCTTCTAGCCCTCCTCATTTTGTCCGTCACGATCGCCGGAGCGGCTTCGCTGCTCTACGCGTCGATCGATCCCGACGAGGAGGCCGCCTCCGCCCTAATAAGCCCCGCACAGGCCGCGCAAGCACCCGCCCACTGACGGGGCCGCCGCTTCCGCGCTATTTGCCGCAACGATGACTGTCAGCGCCGCCCCACGGGCGACGCAAGGCTGTTATTTGTCCGCAATTGCTCACCCTTGGGCGGCTTTCACCCCTGGTTAGGGACGTCGCCCTAGAGCAGGATTGATTAGGACGGAATCACCGGCGCGCGCACGTTCCTCGTTCTCGTCGCGCGACGTGACGCTTCAAAGCGACTTCGTCCGCCTCGCCGGAGCAGCGTTGCCCCGCCGGAAGCCCTTAAGGACTGCGCCATGCGCTTCGTCATGCTGGCCCGCAATCCCCGTCTCTATTCGCACGTGCGTCTGTGCGAGGCGGCGCGCGCGCGCGGGCACACGATCGACGTCGTGAACACGCTGCACGTGCACATGAACATCACGTCGAACCAGCCGGTGCTTCGCTACAACGGCCGCCGGCTGCCGATCTACGACGCCGTCATCCCGCGCATCGGCGCGTCCATCACCCACTATGGCCTGGCCGTGCTGCGCCAGTTCGAGATGCAGGGCGTCTACCCGCTGAACGAGAGCGTCGCCATCGGCCGCTCGCGCGACAAGCTACGCGCCTTGCAGATCCTGGCGCGCGAAGGCATCGGCCTGCCCGTCACCGCCTTCGCTCACGGGCCGCGCAAGGCGGAAGACGTGATCAAGGAGGTCGGCGGCGTCCCCGTCGTCATCAAGCTGCTCGAAGGCACGCAGGGCGTGGGCGTGATCCTGGCCGAGACCGAGGGCTCGGCCAAGTCGATCATCGAGGCGTTCAGCGCCGCCAACGTCAACATCATGGTGCAGGAATACATCCGCGAGGCGAGCGGCAGCGACGTGCGCGCGTTCGTCGTCGGCGGCGAGGTCGTCGCCGCGATCAAGCGCATCGGCCGCGCCGGCGAGTTCCGCGCCAACATCCATCGCGGCGCCAGCGCCATCCGGGCCGAGCTCACGCCCGAGGAGCGCCAGGTCGCCCAGCGCGCCGCCGCGGCCGTCGGACTTAACGTTAGCGGTGTCGATCTCATTCGCTCCGCCCGCGGACCGCTTGTGATGGAGGTCAACTCCTCGCCGGGCCTGGAAGGCATCGAAGGGGCGACCGGCATAGATGTTGCCAGCCGTATCATCGGGTTTTTGGAGCAGAACGCCTCTTATGGTCAGACCGCGACCAAGGGCGTTGGGTAGCTTATGAGGCGCTGCAGCAAAGACACATGCTGATGCAACGGTTGCTAAAAGCCTTTTTTTGCAAGCGCTACTTCGCCTTGATCGTGCCCATGACCCTCACATATCATCGCCATGGGACGCGCCAGCCAGACTACCGAGTGAGGGACGCCGCCGGATGACGGAGCAACAGAAGCACTTTCCGGAATTCTACGTCACCGCTCCACAGCCTTGCCCATATCTGCCTGGACGCCAGGAACGCAAGCTGTTCACGCACCTGACGCACGAGAAGCCATCAAGCCTCATCGACAATCTGCTGCGCGGCGGTTTCCGTCGTAGCCAGAATATCGCCTACATGCCCTACTGCGAGGGCTGTCACGCCTGCGTGTCGGTGCGCGTGATCGTCGATGAGTTCTCATCGGGCCGCAACATGCGCCGCGTCACCGAGCGCAACCAGCGCATTGTCGCGATGCGCCGCCCCGCCGAGCCGACGTCTGAGCAGTTCGCGCTGTTCCGCCGCTACATCGACGCACGCCACGCCGACGGCGGCATGGCCGACATGACGGTTCTCGATTACGCCATGATGGTCGAGGACAGCGTCATCAACACGTTCGTCACCGAATACCGCGTGAAGCCAGAGCGGCCGCTCGACTCCAATCCGGAGTCCTGGCCCCTCGTCGCTGCCGCGCTGTGCGATCTCCTCTCCGACGGCGTGTCGATGGTCTACAGCTTCTACGATCCCGCCGCCGATGAGCTGAGCCTCGGCACCTACATGATCCTCGAGCACATCGCCTATGCGCGCCAGCTCGGCCTGCCGTACCTGTATCTGGGCTACTGGATCACCGGATCGCGCAAGATGAGCTACAAGATGCGCTTCACCCCGCAGGAGCTGCTAGGCCCCAACGGCTGGGTGCGCCGGGATTAATGTCCGCGCGCTCCGCCGCGACTAACCGCTGCCCGCGCGGCTCCGCCGGGCGACTAACCCCGCGCGGCTCCGCCGCGACTAACCCCGCGCGGCTCCGCCGCGACTGATCCTTCTCTTCACCGTCGCACTCCCGGCGACTGGCGTGGATTGCGGCCTGCGCCGGGATGACGTTGAAAGAGGCACTCGTTTCCCCACCCGCATCCGTCATCCCGCTGTAGAGCGGGATCCACGCAAGCTTCCACATTCTCTTATGCTGAAGGCGGGCGGCCGGGTCAGAACCGGCTAATGCGCCAGCGCGGCGTCGAGCTTCTTGCCCATGTAGTCCCACTTCGCCGACTGGGTATCGACCAGCACCTTCATGCGCGAGCGCAGCTCCAGCAGCAGCGCGCAGTCGGGCGTCTTGGCTTCCGCGCCCTCCTGGCCCTGCGAGGAGATGTCGGTCAGCAGCTGGTCGGAGTTGCGGTCGAAAACGGCGATCGTGTCGTCACGCACGAACGGCGCCGCCTCCTTGAGGAACTGATCGTGGCTCCAGCCGCGCTTTTCCTTGAGCTGGCGCAGCTTCTCCTGAAACCCCGGCCGGTTCTTGGAATTGAGGTCGCGCAGCGCTGCCGCCGCGTCATCGACGACATCCTCGAATTCGTCCTTGGTGCACTGTTGGGGGGGCACCGGCGCAGCGGGAGCGGCGGCACCGCCGGCAAACGCCACGTGCGCCTGCGCCAGCGCCAGGCAGGCAGCCAACAACAAACGTGTGTGCGCGCGCGCCAGCGTCCGCCCCGATCGTCCCATGCAGAAGTCCTAGCCGCGACGATTGTCCCGAGCAAGCGTCACGGGGCAGCGTCGAGGCACGGGCACGAGTTGTGCGAATTATTGTGGCAGCACGCAGCCGATCGCGAATTTTCGTGCCTCGCTCACTTCACGTAGGCCTGCTCGAGGTGGCGGGCCTTGTCGAGATTGACCGCCGCCTCGCGCCCCGAGAGCGTTTCCATGTGCGCGCCGTCGAGATCGGCCCCGTTGAAATCGGCTCCGGCGATATTGGCGCCCCGCAGGTCGGCACCGGCGAGCGCGCTTCCGGCCAAGACAGCCCCGCTCAGATCGGCATCGCGCAGGGAGGCGAACTCGAGGATCGCTCCGAGCAGGCCTGCGCCTTTCAGGCTCGCGCCGTCGAATTTTGCCGAGCGCAGCACGAGGCGGTGATGGCGGCTGTCGGGAGCCGGCTTGCCGTTGACGATATTGACGGCGTCGAGATGCGCCTGCGCGAAGCTTGCACGCGAGAGGTCACCGGCGAGCCGCGCGCCTGTCAGGTTCGCGCGGTCGAACTTGGCGCCGATGAGCTGCGCCGAGACGATGCTCGCGCCTTGCAAATCCGCGCCCGAAAAGTCCGAAGTCGAGACCCCATGCGGAATCGAGCTTGGCACCCTTGAGGTTGGCGCCGGTCAACTTGGCGCCATTGAACCGCGCCGTCGCGAGGTTCGCCCCGTGCAAATCGAGCCCGGAGAGGTCGAGGCGGTTCAAACGCTTGCCGCTGAGATCGACCCCGCCGCTCGGACCTGCGGTCTTGATCGCCGCCTCGACATCGGCGCGCGTCAGGTCCGCCTTGGTGAACTCGTCCGACTTGAGGTCGAGGTATTGCAGCATGTCCTCGGCTCGCGCCGCGGGGCCGCCGCCAGCCAGGAGCAAAAGACAGATCGCTGCGTAAACGGACGTGCTGCGACGCATGGGCTGTTAGCTCCTGCCGCAGCGCCAACGATGACGCCGCGCTTTTTTCTGTACCGCTGCGAGCATAGAGCGGCCGTGGCGCGCGCGTGATCACTTTCGCTTATGGCCTCTGCGCGGCGGTCTATCGCTTGGCTGCAAGAGCGCCTTGCATCCAGGCCAGCACATCACCGGTCCCGACGATGCGAACGTCCGGTTTCGTCAGGGCGTAGGTGATAAACGCGGCCAATCCGTTCCAGCGCGCCGCGCGATCGGCATCGGAGGGCGTGTCGGGATTGTCGTCCGCTCCGGAGAACGCGTAGAGGTGGGAATGCGCCACGAATATGAGCGGGGCGCGGTTGCCGGCCAGGTGCAGGTCGAGGTTGTAGCTCAGGATCGCGCGCATCTCGTCGCCGGTGATCCCGGCGTCGATGAGCAGCGCATAGTCGAGCCCCGTGATCTTGCCGGTCGAGGCCTCATAGAGGCTCGGGTAAACAAGCGGGGCGCGCTTGGCGATGCGCTCGCGCAGGCCAGTTTTGAATACGTATTTTGCCGCGTCTGCATCGGGGGGCACGATGAGCGTCGTGACCGGCAGCTCCCACATGCCCGCGTGCGGCTCGATCGCGGGCAACTTGATGGACGGATGCATCCGCCCAAGATGGCGCGCCAGCGCCTTAGCGTCGGGGCTTCCCGCGTCGAGCCGGTAGGGCCAGGAGCAATTGGTCCCGTCCTCGTCCTCCGCGAAGCAATTTGGTAGGCTCGAATCGTAGGCGAAGCCCAGCTGCTCCAAGCTGGTGAACATATCGTCGTTGAAGCCGAGGTAGGGCGCGCGAAATCCTGATACGTGCGTGGCGCCAAGGCCGAAACTCGGATCGGTCATCGCCGTGCGGCAAGACGGCAATCTCCGCGCTCCATTGCGCCACCGAGAAATTGCGCTGACGGCAGCACGCCTCCGCGCTCGTGCCGACACCGCCGCCGTTGAAATGATTGACGGTGTGATCTGCCATCTCGTGGCCGGCGGCAGCGGCGGACTTCCATGCGGCGAGATTGCGCCCAGCGCGATCCTCGCCGCGATTGCCTCCGATCACGCTTTGCGCGGGATCGATCATGTAGACGCTGGTGTTAAAGAACGTCGTCGTGATCGCCGCACCGCCGTAGTCGCCGCTGCGCAGCGGCGGCGGGTTATGCTTGCCGCGGTAGAATTCGACGACTGCACTGACGCCACCCACAGCGCGGGGAGCCGCCAGGCCGAAATTGTCGTCGAAGGTGATGGCGACGAGTTGCGGCACGTCGCTGGGCGCGAGCCCCGCCGGCGGCATCCGCGACCACGGCGCAGCGATCGGCGTTTGCGCGGTCTCGCCGGCGACAGCTGAACAGGTTGCGACAGACGCCGCCAGAGCGCCAATCAGAACCGTGCGCAGATGAGGAAACATGAATCGCCTGGGACGCCCCCGCCTCAACGCACACTCCTCAGCCGACAGGCGTGCACCAGAACTCTACTTGCCCTTGCACATCGGAGTGGGACCCGGCGGCGGCGAGGGATGAGCTTTCGCGTATTTGACGAGGATCGGCTCCAGCGTTTCTTTCGGCCAGAATTTCGGAGAGCGGATGTCGCTCAGGCACGTGGCGTTCCAATACAGTCCGGCGCGCGCCGGCGCCCGGCCGGCCTTCACTTCCTGCGCCACCGCGTCGATGTCGGCCCTCTCGGGATAGATATAGAGCGTCGCCGGCTTGTCCTTGAGCATGGGGATGATTTGCCCGGCGTCCGCCGGCGACCAGCTGGTGCAGCCGTTGCTGCGCCCGTCGGTGTAGTTTTCGAGCGAGCCGTAGGGGACGTACCCTTTCTCGTCGGCATAGGGGCTGTCCGACTTCTTGCGAAGGCACACGCCGCGCAACAGCATGGCCGGATGACCGCCGATCTCGCGCGGCCGGGCGTTTGCGGCGTCGCCCTCGCCGTCAAACTGCACGAACGAGCGCACCAGCGCCTCGTCCTTACCCGCCGTGACGCGATGATAGCCTTTGAACGACGTGATCGTTTCGCCGGTCAGATAGCTTCCGCCCGTGGTCAGCTTGGAATCCTGGGCGTTGGAGAAGTTCTTCGCGCATCGCTTGCCGTTCATGAAATTCGCGATGCCGTGCAAATTGCGCCCGCCCCCGTATCCCGACGACACCGCGCGAAACGACTTGTCCCCCTCGCAGATGACGTAGAAGCGCCGCCCCAGTTTGCCGTTGCCCAGAGTGCTCGGGCGCGTCGCGTCCATGGCGAAGTAGCAGGGATTCTTGGCGACACCCTGCTTGGCCTTCTGCAGGTGGAGCACGCGCGCCCGCTGCAAAACGATGGGCGCGATCTGGCCATCGGCGTCGCCGACATGGGCCCTGAGCCAAGCAGGAACGTCGGAGGATTGCTCCGCTGCAAAGGATGGCTGCGAGCCCGATACGGCAACGATACCGATGCCACTAATAATGCTGGCGATAGTGCGAATAGGCGATCTCAGCTGCAATGGACGAGGTCTCCACCATGCTTGCCTGGCGGCGCAATTTCGATTGTTGAGTATAAGGCTTTGGCGGCAGGATTGGGGAGGACAAGCCGACGCAATTTTCGCCCGCTGTCTCAGCGGCTTGGCGGGGATCGAGGCACGTCCCCACGGCTTGCGCACCCCAGCACAACTGCAGCGCGATTGTCGGAGACACGGAACAAGCGCAGCATCGCTTCACGGCTGCTCCCTGTATTCCGCAATCAGGACTTCGCCACCCGTCAGCGTGGTGGCCTCCCCGGCGCAGCCGAGTTTCTGCAGTAGCTGTCACTCCGCATCAGTCGTGGTGCGATGTCTTCCACGGCCGCTGCACCCATTCCGCCGGCCGATTAAAATTCCAATGCCTCGCAACGATGCCGCGTGCCCCGCATTTGAGTTTACGAAAATGTAAAGTGAAACGGCCGCCGCTATCTATGCCTCTGCGCCGTAAGACAAAACTTAGAGGGTGCGTATTTGTAAGATCCTTCTGTGCGCTAGGCACCCAGAAGGGTTCATGCGCTGCATAGCTAGTTGCTGTCGATCCTGTGACGTTTGCGGGTCGGTACTAGGCGGCTTCCTGATCAGACCCAGGAAAATGATTCCGGTTGATGCAGGTCAGCCCGACGCCGCCATCCATGCGAGAAACAGTAGGGGAAGAAACATGTCCAAGCTTGCAAAGCTGTGGCTCTCTTCGCGCGCGCTCGTCGACCACCCAAACCCTTCAGCAAAGATAGCCTTAGCGGCTGGATTGTTGGCTGCCGCAGGCTGCGGTTCCGCAGCGCTGGCCGGTCAATCGCTGGTGATCCAGAGCCAAGGAAGCTTCATGGCCGGCGGGACTGTGGTCACGACGCCCGGAAACTTCGACCCCGCGAGCGTACCCCCCGCGGCCCCAGCCGCCGCCGGACAGACGCTGAGCGGCGATCACACCTACGTTCAGTTCCAGATCCCGACTGCGCCGAGAGCGAATTCCGCTGTGATGTGGGGCTCGTTCGTCGGAAACAGCTGGGAGACCACGCCCGATGGGCGCGAGGGATTCGAAGAGCTCTTTCTGCGCAAAGGCTGGAGCGTCTATTACGCAGACAGGCCCAGACAGGGCCGAGCCTCCCGCACGACCGTCGGCACGACGATAAACCCGACAGCCGGCGATCAAGGTTCCTTTATCCAGTTCCGGCTTGGCAACTGCGCAGCAGGCGCACCCCCGGTCACCTGCACTTTATATCCGCAGTCGAAATTCCCTCCCGGCGCCTACGCGCTTGATCAATTCAGACGCTGGGGCGTGCAGAGCGTGGGCCCGGGCGACGCCACCCTCACCTTGAATGACCTGCTCGCAATCGTGGCGCGGGTCGGACCGACGGTGCTGTTCACGCACTCGGCCAGCTCACTGTCCGGGTACCAGGCGGCTATGCAGGACCCCAACGTCAAGGGGATCATTGGCCTTGAATCGACGGGCGTCCCGTGTCCGTCAGACAACCCCTTCCCGCCGGTGGTCGGCAACTACGGCACCACAAGTTGCACGCCTGTTCCTCCGGCCGACTTCGCGAAGCTGGCGCAAATTCCGATCCTGCTGGAATTTGGCGACAACATTCCAGCCGGCCCCGCCAATTCTTTTGGATTGGACTTCTGGTACCGGATGCACGCGATCGATCTGGAGTTCATGAATGCGATCAACGCGATGGGCGGCCACGTGACCCTGCTTGAGCTCACAGCCAAGGGCATTCGTGGAAATACGCATTTCGCCTTCACGGATCTCAACAACTCGCAGGTCGCGGATCTCATCTCCGACTACCTGCACGCTCAGCATCTCGACGGACAGCAGGGGCCTCCGGTGCAACACTGATCCCGCACTCGTCTCGCACAAAGGTTACGGCCAGCTCCGCAACTCCGGTTGCGGAGCTGGACCAGCGGCAAGGCGGTAAAGTGTGAGAGCGGCGAGTTCGACCGGGACTTACCGGGGCTTAACACCGGCTAAAGTCGCTAAGGTCGAACCCATGGGGAGGCGGCGACCGACCGGCCTGCCGTCACTTACTGCCAGGGTCCGGGTGGCCCGCCCCGATTGCTGCGTGCACGGCGCCGGCGATTGCGCTCGTCAGGGCCTGGCTGGTCAAAGAAGCTGAAGAAGCCGCCGCCGGATTCGCCAGGAATTGCCCCATGGAGAGTAGGTCGGGGGTGTCGGCTTGCGCGTGATGAAGCCGCCCTGTGGCTGGTTGCTCAGCACCGCAACGAACTCGGTGCGAAGGTTGGTCTCTTTGCTCAGTGGCTCGTCCGAGACGATGATCGAGGACCGCGGGAGCGCTGTCGGCGCGATGCGATCGAGCACATCCTTCGGAATGGTGATCCTGTCGAGCGCGTCCTTCGCGTCGTCGCCGCCGTCGATCGTGACCGCGCTCCAACGCAGGCCCGCACCGTCGGGCGCCATCGCCGTGAAGATGTGCGTGCCGATGGGCTTGTCGGGATCGCGGATGGTGACCGGAGCCTCGATGGTCGCATCGAACACCTCGCCGCCGTCCGCATACGCCTTGTGCGTGTTGCGCCGCACGTAGAGCTTCTGCGTCGCGCGGCTGATGTAGATCGAGACCGGATCGAGCGCGAGCTTGGCATCGGCCGCCGCTTTTGCTGTGTCGACCTTTCTGGTCGCGGCAGCTTTGGCGGCGTCGGCTGCTTTGGCTGCTGCGTCGCTCTTGGCACTCGCATCGGCCTTGGCCGCGTCAAACTTCGTCGCCGCGTCGGCAGCGGCGGCCGCGGACTTGGCCCTGCGTTCCTCCGCCTTCGACGCTGCGGTGTTTGCCGAGACGACGGCCTTTTCGGCGGACGCGAGATCCTCATCGGCTGAGGATTTCTGGCGTTCGGCTTTGGCGGCTGCTTTGGCTGCGTCTTTGGCTGCGTCGCTCTTCGGATCCCCGTCGACCTTGGCAGGGTCGGGTTTCGTAGCCGCATCCGCGGCCTTGGCAGGGTCAAGTTTCGCAGCCGCATCCGTCGCCTTGGCAGCGGCCTTCGACCTTTGGTCCTCGGCCTTGGCAATGTTCGACTTGGCGGAGGCGACGGCTTTTTCGGC
Organism: uncultured Alphaproteobacteria bacterium; assembly: GCA_963726795.1. Classification (GTDB taxonomy): domain Bacteria; phylum Pseudomonadota; class Alphaproteobacteria; order Rhizobiales; family Hyphomicrobiaceae; genus Hyphomicrobium_A. The sequence continues at coordinate 51,570 of CAVSDD010000007.1, forward strand.
GGAAACAAGATCGGCATCGGCAGAAGATTTCTGCCGGTCTGCCTTGCGCAGCGCCGCCTTGGCCGAAGCCGCGTCGCGCTCGGCAGTCTTGGCTGCCTTCTTCGTCTCGTCGACCGCTTTGGCGGCATCGGCCGCCTCGCGAGCCAGCGTCTCGGCACGCACCGGAGCAGCAGCGATAGCCTCCGCGTTCGGTACCAGCAGCGCTGCGTGCGAAAACTCGACGGGAGGTGCATCGTCCGGCGAAATTATCACCCGCATGCCGATGCGCGTCTTGTCGAACAGCTTCGCGGCAAACTCGTATGGCATGCGCACGCAGCCGTGCGATGCGGCATATCCCGGCAGCGGGCCGCCGTGGAACGCGATGCCGTTCCAGGTGAGGCGCTGCATGTGCGGCATCGAGGCGTCGTCATAAAGGCTCGAGTGGTGATCCAGGTCCTTCTCGAGAACGGCGAAGACGCCGGCCGGCGTTTCGCGTCCCTTGACGCCGGTCGACACCGGCGCCTTAAAGATCCAGCCGTCGGCGTCATAGAATGTGATCTGCTGCGACTTGATCGACACGATCGCCATGATCGGCTCGCCGGCTTCGCGCGGCGCTGTGGTCTCCGATGGCGCCGCCCCTCTCGCCCCGACTTCGACCGGGAGTGCCGTCAGTGCGGCGATGGCCGCAATCGTCGCGATCGCGGGAAGTCTCAAACGCCGAGTTTTTGAATGCGTCATCGAAAGCCGATCTGCCATGCCATGCTATGCCCGGTGGTTGATGCCAGTACGGGCTTCCCTCCATCAAGTGTCAAATCGCGGCCTCTGGGTTGGCTAATCCGACTTAGCCTCCAATGTGCTCTTGGGGACACTCGGTTCCTGTCGAGGTGCGGCCCGATGGGGCGGTTTATCTCACTCCCGCCACACATGGAACAGTCTCGCGCTCACGAAAAAAGCACCTCATCGCAACCGGTTCACGATCCACAGCGCGATCCATGAACCCAGCAGCGTGAAAAGCATCATGCCGGCGGACGCAATGTAAAGCGGGGGACCTCCCGTGGCCATAAGCGACCCTTCCAGATTGAGATGCATGACGATCTTTTCAATGACCACGCTGCCAAGACCGGCGCCCAGGAAGGCACCCACCAGGGCGGCCGCGATGCTCACCACCCAGCCGAGCGCGCCCCGCTTCCTCGACCATGCCTCATGGATGCCGACGGCCAGTGCGGCGATGAAGAACGCGAGTGCGAGGGTCATCGCGCCGCCGACGCTCGCCTGCGGAATCGCGCCCGTGGAGAGAAGAAGCAGGACGGCGATCACGGCAATCGGCGCGATGTACTTCATGAGGTGGCGTTCCTACTGCACCGTCGAGGAGTTGCGTCGCTGCGCGGCGGAATGCGGCAACTCAAGGCCCGCACTCTTCTTGAACACGCGCGCCGAAGCAAGTCCGGCGCTTTTGAACCGCTGCACGATGACCGCACTGGGCCAGACTTGATTGGATCGTGGCACGATCCCCCGCCGCGCGTTATCATTTCCCAAACGGGGAGACTGCAGCGTGGGGCGATCCATCCTTCTCAAGGCGGCCGGTGTCGCCGTGCTCACGCTGGCGGGCGCCGCCGCCTACCTCTTCCTCTGGCCGGTTCCTGCTGATCCCGTGGCATGGCAGGCGCCGATGCCGCCGGGCTACACGGGCGCGCATGCGGCCAATACGCGGCTCGCGGATCTGCGCATGATCGGGCTCGGGAGCGAGGCAGGTCCCGAGCACATCGCCAGCGGACCCGACGGCAAGATCTACGCTGCGGTGGAAAGCGGCAACCTGTTGCGCATGGACCCCGACGGCGGGAAGCAGGAGGTGTTCGCCAACACGGGCGGCCGCGTCCTCGGTTTCGACTTCGATGCCAAGGGACGCCTGATCGCCGCCGATGCCTACAAGGGCTTGCTGGCGGTCACTCCTGACGGGCGAGTGACGTTGCTGACCGATCACGCGGCCCCCGATGACCCGATCCGCTACGCGGACGCCGTCGATCGTCGCCCCGGACGGAACAATCTATTTCACCGACGCGTCCACGCGCTTTTCTCCGGCGCAATGGGGTGGATCGCTGGGGGCGAGCCTGCTCGACATGATGGAACACTCGGCGACGGGCCGCGTCCTCGCCTACGATCCGGCAACCGGGAAGACCCGCATCGTGGCGCACGGCCTGGCATTCGCCAACGGTATCGCGTTGTCCTCCGACGGCCACACGCTTTTCGTCAACGAGACGGGAGGCTACCGCATCTGGAAGATCGACGGCCGCGCGGAGAACCTCGACGTGCGCAGCGGCTCGCCGCAGGCCGCGGTGCTGCTCGACAACCTGCCGGGTTATCCCGACAACCTGATGCGCGGACGCGATGGCCGCATCTGGGTCGGGTTCGCCATGCCGCGCAATCCGGCAGCGGACGGCATCGCTCCGAAGCCGTTCATTCGCAAGGTGATACTGAGGCTGCCGCACTTTCTGTGGCCGCTGCCGAAATCCTATGGGCACGTGTTCGCCATGAACGAGGATGGCCGGGTCGTGGAGGACTTGCAGGACCCCAGCGGCGCCTATCCCCAGACCACGGGCGCGACGGAGACCGCTGGGCGCCTTTACATACAGAGCCTGCACGCGAACGCGATCGGATGGCTGCCGCGATGACGACCGGCCCCGTCCCGCTGCCAAGCGACTTCAACTCAATGCACTTCGGATAGGATCATGAAACAAGGCACTCCGGCCGTCGCCCGCAAGGAAATCACGTGATGCGGCTCTCCGCCCGCTATCGAGCTCTTGGCGCAGTCACGCTGCTCATGCGTCTGCGCGACGCCGTTCGGCAACTGCCGCGGCGGCCGGACCCGCAGCCGCGCGCGAGGACATCTACATTCTGCGCAGCATCAGAGAGCCGCATGAACCGGTCGCCAATTGGTGCTCGTCCGCCAAAACCGGGTTTCGACCCCTTCCCGAAGGACGCCGAGCGCTTCTTCTCGTTCTGGACCGTCGGGACGAACCTCGCGGACGGCAAAGTCGTTCAGACCAAGGGCACGCGCGCCGCCGAGCTGCGCGCCTGCTTTGGCCCGACAGCCGAACCGGCGCTGCAGAATTTCTACGCCGAGATCAAGCTGGGCGCGATCTCCTTTCGCGGCAACGGCGAGTGCCGCGCGGTCAAGGTCGATTTCCCGGAAGCCGGCCTCTTCCCGGTCCGCTGTCAGCTCGTCCTGAGCGGACTACCGGCCCCGTATGTCGGTGGGCTGCTGACGACGAATACGCTGACGAGCAAGGCCTCATTCGGCGGGGAGACGGACCCTCCCGGATACACACAAGCCTCGATCGCAACGATCCGCCTTTGGAAGGCTAAGTAAGCCGGGTCAGATGCGGCCATCGCCGCGCCGGCGTGTGCCTATCAGAACGACGGGCCGAAGGAGTTGGAGCGCGGGAAGCCTTTGGGCGCGACGCGGCCCGATTGCGCGCGCACGACCGACCCAATCCTTGAGCTCCGACCAGGACAGCGTGAACGTGCGCCCGGCTGAATCGAGCCAGCTCAGCCCCTCGCTCTTCTTGAACACGCGCGCCGACGCAAGCGCGCCCTCCTTGAAGCGCTGCAGGATCACGCCCTTGCCGCGCGTCATCTCGTTGACCTCGGCGACGGGGAAGATGAGCATCTTGCGGTTGTCGCCCAGCGTGGCGACGTAATCGCCCACGACCGGCACACACACCTTCGCCTCGTCGTCGGCTGCAACGTTCAGCACCTGCTTGCCCTTGCGGGTGGAGGCGATGCACTCGTCCTCCGGCACGATGAAGCCGTAGCCACCCGTGGAGGCGAGCAGCAGCTTGCGGCCCGGCACGTGCGCGAACAGATCGGCGATGTCGTGGTTCTCTTCCAGCTCGATCATGAGCCGCACCGGCTCGCCGTGCCCGCGCCCGCCCGGCAGCTGGCTCGCTTCCAGCGTGAACACCTTGCCGTTGGTCGCGAGCACCAAAATCTTGTCGGTCGTCTGCGCGGGGAAGGCGCGTTTTAATTTGTCGCCCTGCTTGAACTCGAGCTTGGAAAGATCCTCCACGTGCCCCTTCAACGCGCGGATCCAGCCCTTGTCGGAGAGCACGATGGTGACCGGCTCCTTCTCGATCATGGCGGCGTCGAGGTCGACCTCGATTTCCGGCGCATCGGCGAAGGAGGTGCGGCGGCGCCCGAGCGGCGTCTTATTCGAATAGCGCTCGCGCGTCGCCTTCACTTCCTCGGCGATCTTCTCCCACTGCAGCTCGTCGGACTTGAGCAGCTGCTTCAACAGGCGCCGCTCCTTCGACAGCGTGTCGTGCTCGGCCTTGATCTCGATCTCTTCGAGCTTCGACAACGACCGCAAGCGCAGGTTCAGGATCGCGTCGGCCTGCACCTCGGTCAGCTTGAAGGTGGCGATCAGCTTGGCCTTGGGGTCGTCCTCGTAGCGGACGATGCGGATCACCTCATCGAGGTTCAGATACGCGATGAGATAGCCGTCGAGCACTTCGAGGCGATGCTCGATCTTCTTTAAACGGAACTGCGAGCGGCGCACCAGCACCTCGACGCGGTGCTCCAGCCACTGCTTCAAGACATCGCGCAAGGACAGCACGCCCGGGATCTGCCCGGCCGACAGCACGTTCATGTTGAGCCCGAAGCGCAGCTCGAGCTCGGTCAGGCGGAACAGGCTCTCCATCAGCACTATCGCGTCAACCGTGCGGCTCTTGGGCTCCAGCACCAGGCGGATCTCTTCGGCCGATTCATCGCGCACGTCGCCGAGCAGCGACAATTTCTTCTCGGTGAGCAGCTCCGCGATGCGCTCGATCAGCTTCGCCTTCTGCACCTGATAGGGGATCTCGGTGACGACGATCTGATACGTCCCGCGCCCGGTGTCTTCCTTCTTCCACTTGGCGCGCAGCCGAAAGCCGCCGCGCCCCGTCTTGTAGGCTTCGAGGATCTGCTCCTTGGGCTCGACCAGCACGCCGCCGGTCGGGAAATCCGGCCCCGGGATCATCTCGACCAGCTTCTCGATGGTGGCATTGGGGTGCTTGATCAGATGCAGCAGCGCGGTGCACAGCTCGTCGACGTTGTGCGGCGGAATATTGGTCGCCATGCCGACCGCGATGCCGGACGAGCCGTTCGCCAGCAGATTGGGGAACGCGGCCGGCAGCACCGCCGGCTCCTGCTTGCGCCCGTCGTAGTTGGGGCGAAAGTCGACCGTCTCCTCCTCCAGACCATCGAGCATGTCGGCGGTGGTGGTGGTGATGCGCGCTTCCGTGTAGCGCGCGGCGGCCGGGTTATCGCCGTCGATGTTGCCGAAGTTGCCCTGGCCGTCGACGAGCGGATAGCGCACCGCAAAGTCCTGCGCGAGCCGCGCCAGCGCGTCGTAGATCGCCTGGTCGCCGTGCGGGTGGTAGTCGCCCATCGTGTCGCCGACGATCTTGGCGCACTTGAGATAGCCGCCCTCGGGCGTGAGCCGCAGCTGGTGCATGGCGTAGAGGATGCGCCGGTGCACGGGCTTGAGGCCGTCGCGCACGTCGGGGAGCGCGCGGTGCATGATGGTGGACAGCGCGTAGGCGAGGTAGCGCTCTTCGAGGGCGTCTTGCAGCCGGATCGGCTCGACGCCGGGCCCGATCGAACCGGGGCCGGGCAGAATCGGTTTGTCGCTCATGGGGATGGGCTACTGGCAGTTCGCCGCCCGCGCAAGCCCAAGGTTGTGGATGCACACGTAGAACGATCTGCTAGTGCGAGATAGGGCTGCCGTCGATCGCATCAATCTTGCGGACCTGCAGGCCCCGACCCAACGGGTCCGCGTTGATCTCGGCCCGTACCATGCTACCGACCGCCAGCAAATCTCGCGCAGCACCCGGAACTACCGAGAAGTGAAAAAACGCGTCACGCTCCAAAACAGGAACGTGCACAAACCCGTATCCACGATCACTGAAGACACGATAATTTTTGCCTCGTATGTCGCTTCCAGATTTTTTGATTCCGTTCTAGCGCTATACACTCTTGAAATAGCAATACCCTTGGCGCTTCGCGCTACATCACAGATTAGTCGATCTCCATCGTGGACGTCCCCTACGCCCTCTAGCACGGAAGCATGCAAAAATGCCGATTTATTACGCTCCTCCAGCGTAGCAAATCCGTATCCTTTCGTAGCATCAAACCAATCCACGATCGCGTTGATCTTTTCTGCCACGATTTCTTCACTAGCGCTTTGTCGGACCGAATTCGCTGCAGCAGAGCCGCGTCCGACGTTCCATCGGAGTATTTCCTGATGTCAGCACTCAATGCCCGCTGGATATTGAACTGAGAACCATCTTGAACAACTCCAAACGCTGCATCCTCGCTCAACAAATACGCTGCAAATATTTCTCGTACTCTGCGAAGCCTACGCGCTAAAGTGTCGCCGGAGAGGTAGATAGATCTAATCTCCAAACTGCAATCCGGGTTGGCCATGGATGCAGTAAGGGCCAGCTGCTCAAAAAAAGTCACATTGAACACCGCCAGCTCAAGATGCGTTAGTCCACTGTGTCGGATTGCAACGCGTTGAGATAGCGCCAGGCTGCCCGCCGATGGATCGTACGGCTCGACAAGCCCGCTGGCGATCGATGCCGCCACACTCTCTTTCAATGGCGGCCTCGGTGTAACCCATGCTGTCAAAATACTGCGTAACTGATCCCACGGTCAGATAACGACCTTCATCAGTGGTGCTACTATCATGCACTGAGCGGAGAAGTGTCAAAATACGGAGATTCGATTAACGGCGACTGCCGTATCTCCGCATCAATGTCAAATATCGGAAACACATAATGCCCGTCACTCTTCTTAAAATAATTGAAATCACCTAGCAAAAGCGCGCGGATAAATTTATTGGGCGGCAGCTGCGTTTTTTCGCCGAGAAAATATGCCCTCAGAAGATCTTCTATATCAAGGGCCGCCGATGTTATGATCCTGCGCGAAAGTGCGAGAGGGTCTTCCGTATATTATAATTTGCCAGCGTTCCAATTCGATTGGAAACGTAATCTTGGTCACAAAAATGTCTTCAACGGTAGAGGCAAACGCTTCAAGATTTTCGATGCTGACCTTAAAGACTTTTCCAAGCTCGTAACTTCCGCTCGTTTTGCCAGCCTTTTTTACAGAAATTTTATTCTTCAAATAGTCCACTCTTTTTCTGAACACTTCGCGTGGGGAAGGCGTAGGAAGAAAATACGAACGGGAGGAATAGATGTTGAACATCTCCGTCCTGGCAAAGGACCATGCGGATCGATCGGTGACGGGGAACATCAGCAGACAATAGACAACGTGCCTCCTCAAGGCTTGAAAGTACTGGAAGAGTGCCTGCTTAAACTCCATCGGAAATTCATCGGTGTTATCGATGACAAATATCGGTAGTTTCTTTCGGCTTCCAACGACGTTTGATAACAGCCTTTTCAAGTACCCTTCGCGATCCTGCTCAACTTGTTCGGCCATATATTCGCCGAATTTAATCTTGAAGGCGGTCTTGTCGTTGTTGTAAAGTTCAGCCTCGGCGCCCTCACTTCGACGAATATAGTCCAAATGATATAGACCTAAAAGGTCGTCCCATTTGGGATGGCCGTTATCAAAAAGCTGCTTCTCCAGGCACCGAATGACCTCGTTGGTGACCCATGCCGACGCGACTTGGAAATCCCCAGTTGCATCAAGCGCGTTTACGTTTATGACAACGCACCGCTCGCGCATAGTTCGAGGGAGAGTTTTCTTGAAAAACCTTTCAAGAAATGTGCTCTTGCCTGCTCCCGATGGCCCCACAATAAAGACAGTATCCCCTTCCTGATCGGAAATCGTTTCAGAAATCAGCTTTCGCAACCCGGCGTCAACATTTCGCTGGGCGGGATCGATGTTACCGAGCACATTCGCCGCCAGTTTTTCCAAAGCAAAGTCTGCAATGCGGCTTTCCTTGGTTTCAACGAAGCACTCAATTAGTAGATCTGGATCGTTGTCCCCAGTCAGTCCCGAGAAAAATGTATTGAACACCTTGTCTAAATCAAAAGCGATTTGCGATTTGGATTCTGGATGGATATCGGATTCTGAAAACGGGGAACTCAGAGGTTGTGCGAGAAATATTCTGTTCTGATGCACTCGGTCAAATATCTGTTTGTACAGCGCCGATCGAAATCCTTCCTTCGATGCCAATTCGAAGAATTCCGGAAAGCCATCCAAGACTGCCTTTAGGGACGGGAAAACAATTGCCTCCTTAGTTTTATAATTCTCTCCCGGAATAAAGGGCTTAAAGAATATCCAGCGGACTCCGTCCGTTACTACGGCTAGTTGAACACCTTCTGGCGCGCAATAGGCCGCCGCTTGCTCAATGCCTTGAATTGAAGGCTTTAGCGCTGCCCCCGATATTTTGTACAACTGGCGGTTGTTGGCGCTCGTCGCGATCGAAATCGCGCCTTGCCGTTTCGCTTCTATTATGAATGCTGGCCGTTCGCTGTGACTGACAATGTAATCGGAGAACCCATTTTCATTTTTGCGCTCGCTCGAAATATCGGCGTGATTCCGACCCGAGGACTTCCGTGAGGAAACGAGTGATAAGTTGGACCTTTGCGTCTTCCTCTGTAATAATCTTATTCAGTCTTTGAGTAGCATCATCGACAAGTGCTTTTGCCCGTTCATAGGCGTCATCTATGGCCGCCATTGGTCACTCTCTGTGCTGGCACCGGAATAATAACGTCGCTTTTGCTTCCGGTCAGGTAAGTCGCGCAAGAGTTGCTTGCGCTGTTAGATAAGAGCAAGCATGGCCTCGATTGCAAGATTGCCACTTAGTTATCCCCGCGCGCTCCGCCTGCCCCATACTCCCCTCATCCCTGCCCGACGAAGGGACGCGACAAGCTTGAGCGTCTGACGCGGGGCAGGGAACGGTCCCGGATGAGCCGTCGTTGCGTTCCGTTGCGCGCGCCGGTGCAGGCAGCTTCGCCCTATTCCGGGTCGTGCGACCGAGGCTATGCGTGACGGCAACGAAGCGCATGGACGCCCTTCCGCAGCGGCCGCTCTCACAACTACGAGAGCGGCAGCCGCCGGCGGCTCCGGGACGATGGCCTGCAAAGCAGGTTGGAGCCCAAGCCCGCTGCGGTCGTGTCCGCACCCTCGGCCATGAGAGATCCGTGCGCGGGCGCCGAAGCGGTGCCCTTTCGTCGCGACAGGATCGCAGTGCTTCGGCGCCCGCGCTCCCTTCGCTACGCAAACCCTCGGGGGGAAACCCCGCGAGGATGATGGCGCACGCCCCGCAAGGACGATGTGCGGCCGGCGAGACGGAAAACAGCCCCGCGCCAGCCGCCGGACCAAGCCCCCCGACCCACCCCAAGGACGTCATGCACCCATGCCCGGCAAGCAAAAATCCCGCCCGCACTCATTGAAATCGCGTGCCAACGCGCCGCCGCCAATGCCGGGCGCGGGCGCGACGCCGGCGCGAGATCGCCAGGCGGAGGCGGCCGAGACGGAGCTCATGGAGCGGCTGCTCGCGTCCGCCATGGGGCTGCCGCGCGTGTGCGTGTTCAAGGCCTGCCGCCGGAGGAAGCGCTGCGTCGCCGCCGAGCCGGCGTGCCTCGAGCATCACCGCGGGCTCGCGAAGAAACGCTGGCGCGCGGCGGCCGCGGTGTTCAGCGGCTCGGGCGCAAAGCCGGCGCGGTAATGCGTGGCTGCCCTCAGGCCGCTCAGGCGCCGCGCTCAGCGCCTCACTCCGTCCGCGCCACCACCGCGAGCGTTGCCCGCTCGACCAGGCCCTGCTTCTTGTTCACGTTGGCGAGCTCTTCCGCCGTGACCTTGACCGCCTCGCGGATCTGCTCGGGCGTGTGCTTGCGACGTAATAAAGAAGCGCAGGCGCGCGGCCTTCATCGGCACCGCCGGCGAGATGATCGGCAGCACATTGAGCCCGCGTGCGAGCAGCCGGTCGGTCATGCGCACCGAGCGCACCGAGCAGCCGATCAGGACCGGCACCACCGAGTATCCCGCACTCGTCATGGTATCGAGCCCGGCCTTCTTGGCCTCTTCCAGGAACAGCTTGCCGTTCGCCTGCAACTGCTTGACGCGCTGCGGCTCGGCGACGAGCACCTGGAGCGCGGCGAGCGCGGCAGCGGTGCCCGGCGGCGAGAGGCCGACCGAATAGACGAAGCCCGGCGAGTGGTACTTGAGCAGGTCGACCAGGTCGTGGCTGCCGCAGATGTAGCCGCCGCAGGAGCCGAGCGTCTTGGAGAGCGTGCCCATCCAGATGTCCACGTCTTTGAAGTCGACGCCATAATGCTCGCCGACCCCGCGTCCGGTCTCGCCCAGCACGCCGAGCGAGTGGGCTTCGTCGACCATGAGCCAGCAGCCGTACTTCTTCTTGATCTCGATCAGGCGCGGCAGGTCGGGGAAGTCCCCGTCCATGGAGTAGAGGCCCTCGGTGACGATGAGGCAGTTCTTGTGCTTCTTGCGGTGCTCGATCAGCACCTTCTCGAGGTCGGCGAGGTTGTTGTGCTTGAAGGGTAGCGTGGTCGCGCGCGAGAGTTTCGCGCCCATGATGCCGGAGTTGTGCATCAGGCTGTCGTGCACGATGAGGTCGTCGTCCTTCATCAGCGCGCCGATGGTCGAGACGTTGGTCGCGTGCCCGGAGACGTAGACGATGCAGTCCTCGGACTCGTAGAAATCAGCGAGCGCCTTCTCGAGCTCTTGGTGCAGCGCACGCTCGCCGGCGACGAGGCGGCTCGCGGAGACCGAGGTGCCCATCTCCTCGACCGCCTTCTTGGTCGCATCGGCGACGGAGGGCTCCTGGTTCAGACCGAGGTAGTCGTAGGAGGCGAAATTGATGAGTTCGCGCCCGTTGCTCTTGGTCGTCGCGCCGAGCCGCCCCTCGTGCACGTGGTAGAACGGGTTGGGCAGGCCGAACATCGCGGCAAGCTCGCGATGCTTGTGCGAGGTCAGCGCGGTGTCGTGCTTGGAAAACGGGATCGCGGGAGCGTACTCCTCGGGCGCGGGCACGGAAGCGCCGAGCGAGCGGGCGAGCGATCGCGCCGCCCCCTTGATGCCGGAGGACGTGCGTTCCACCGCATCGACCCAGACGGTTTGATCCGCGCGGCGGCCTTCGTCCTCGGCTGTCATGAGATACCTATCTTTTTACGCCCGGGGTGAAACGCGCTTGCGGTTGCACCCGCTCCACTTTAAATGCGCGCGTTGGGCTTGGCGAAACCATAAGCGAGTGTGCCCATCTTGCCTTACTGAACCGGTCGTGGTCAAATCGGCAACTCTCTAAAAGATCACCGTTAATTGCGGAGCGCGCGACTATGGCAGCAGCCGAGGCGACACGATATTTTCCGTTCCTCGACCCGGTCGAGGAACGCGCCATCCTTGCCGCGGCGCCGGTCAAGTCCTTCGCCCGCAACGATGTCGTCGTCGACCAGAACGTGCGCATGCAGGCGATCTTCTTCATCGAGGAAGGCAGCGTGCGCGTAGAGCGTCTCGATCGCGGGCAGACGGCGCTATTGGCAGTGCTCGAGCCCGGCGAGTTCTTCGGCGAGATGTCCTACGTCGATGGCGCGCCGACGAGCGCGCGCGTCATCGCCGACAGCCAGACGCGGCTGCGCGTGCTCGACGAGGCGGCGATTCACAAGCTGATGCAGTCGGACCCAACATTTTCCGGACGGCTCTACCGGTCCATCGCGGCGATCCTTGCCGATCGTCTGCGCATGACCTCGCTGCACCTCGACACCCTGATCGAAGGCATCGATTATTACAGCCGCATCCGTGGTGAGATAGAAGCCGCCGCGTCGCAGCTGCCGGAGACGAATTGGCGCCAGGGGCTCGTCGCGGCCGTCATGGCGCGCGAGGAGAAGAAGTCCTAGACGCCGAGAGCTCCCGACGCTTTGGTCCCGCGCTTCTGGATTTATCCCCCGCAGGCATAAGCCCGCTATATTCAACGCCAATGTGGCGGCGAGAGCATCCTCTCGCGCCCAGCCAGTAGTGGAGCTGACTGCTCAGTTCTGGCAGGCCTCGGCCGGCACTGCGATCTTGGCGTGAGCCTCCCAGATGAGGCGCTTGATGATCTCGACGCGAGAAGGAACGTTGGGATGCGCGCGGCGCAAATCGTCCAACTGCTTCAGCGTGCTGACATCCATGCCGACGGTGACGGTGTGGTCCACGGGAAAATCCTTCCTTGCCTCGGTTCGAGCCTTACTGCCAAGCCCACACTGGCAGCAAAGGGAGTCGCCGACTGTCTCCTGAGTAACATCGTCCTTCGCGGCTTGTCTTGCCCGATCCGGCTCGCTCCACCGGTTAAATCCCGGGTGTTGCAGGCAAATCAGCGTTTGCCCGCGAGGATATGACTTTGCACGCCATGCGCGGCAAGCTTGGGGCGAAGGCTAGAAATTTTGCCGGTGTTGACCCCGGCCCAGCCGATTTCGCCCGAAAGGCGCCCATATTCGATCTTGGGACAGCGGTTCATGACGACGGCGAGTCCTGCCGCTTCCGCCTCGGCGGCTGCCTCCTGGCTGCGGATGCCGAGTTGCAGCCAGAGCACCTTGAGGCCGAGCTTGTCCTTCAGAGCGATGGCCTCGCGGGCGGCACCAAGTGCCGCGTCCGAGCTGCGGAAGATATCGACCACGTCAACCGGCGCCGGCACGTCGGCAAGGGAGGCATAGACCTTCTGCCCAAGGATCTCCTGGCCTGCGAGCCCGGGATTGACGGGGATGACAGTGTAGCCTTTGCCGAGCAGGTACTTCATCGCAAAGTAGCTCGGCCGGCTTGTATTGGCGCTGGCGCCGACGAACGCAAACGAGCGCGCTTCGCCGAGGATGCCGGCGATGTAATCGTCGCTGTAGCTTTCGTGGTTCAAGTCGGGCTCGCGGGTGGGAGACAGGTCGGGCCGCTATCTCGGAGTCGTCCTGGGGGTCATATCGAGCGCCACGCGTCCGTCCGCGCCGAGCTTGAAATATGGGTTGTAGGCGACCTCCCACAAGTGGCCGTCCAAGTCGGCGAAGTACCCCGAGTAGCCGCCCCAGAACACCTTGCCCGCGGGCTTGATCAACGTGGCGCCGGCAGCGACCGCTTCCTCCAGGACGCTATTGACCTCGGCCTCGCTGCGCGCGTTGTGGGCGAGCGAAATCCCCGAGAAGCCCGGCACGCTGTCGCGCACCGTTGCGTCCTCGGCCAGCGACGCGCGGCTGAACAGCGCGAGCACGACGCCGCCCGCATCGAGGAACGTGACGTTCTCCTCCGACGCGCTCCCGGCCTTGAAGCCCAGCGCCTCATAGAACGCTCTCGCGCGTGCGATGTTTTCGACCCCGAGCGTGACGAGCGACAGCCGTGGTTCCATCTCGTCAGAACTCCACGGCCGGCATCATGGCTTCGTCCACTGTGGCTTGCGCTTGTCGAGAAATGCGCCAATTCCCTCGGCGGCGTCGCGCGCCATCATGTTCTCGACCATGACCTTGGTGGCATGCGCGTACGCATCCTTGAGCGGCATCTCGGCCTGCGCGTAAAACGTCGCCTTGCCGATCGCGACGGTTGCGGGCGATTTCTCGGCGATCTTGCCCGCGATTGCCAGCGCCTCCTGCATGAGCGCAGCCTGCGGCACGACGCGATTGACGAGCCCGTACTCGGCGGCTTTCGCGGCCGGCAGCATCTCGCCCAGGAGGAGCATCTCCATCGCATGCTTGCGCGAGACGTTGCGCGTCAGCGCCACCATGGGCGTCGAGCAGAAGAGCCCGATATTGACGCCCGGCGTGCAGAACTGCGCCTCCTCGGCAGCAACCGCGAGATCGCACGTGGCGACGAGCTGGCAGCCAGCGGCGGTTGCCGTCCCCTGCACGGCCGCGATCACCGGCTTGGGGCACGCAACAATCGTTTGCATCATGTCCGAGCAGCGCGACATCGCGCGCTCGTAGAACGCCAGGCCGCCATCGGCATCCTTGCGGTGCGCGGTCAACTCCTTGAGGTCGTGGCCGGCCGAGAACACCGCACCCTTCGCCGCGAGCACGATCGCAAACACGTCAGGTGCTTCCGCAAGATCTGTGATGGCCAGACGCAAGCCGTCGATGACGGCGATCGACAAGGAGTTGCGCGTCTCGGGGCGGTTCATGGTGAGGACCGCCACGCCCGGCTGCGGACGCTCGACGGTGAGCGGCGGCGCGGCACGGTTATCAGCTGCATTCATGGGGAGCCTCCTTCGTATTCTCGGGCGTGGTCCGGCCCGGCGACAATACTACTGCAGCGCCTTTTCGATTTCGTTGCGGTGCGCCTTGACGACGTCGACGTTCTCCTTGTGCTCGAGCGGCGGCGTCGTCTTGATGGCATCGGTCAGCTCCTGGACGAGCTGTTTCTTGTCCTTTTCAGGAATGGAAGCATCCGCGGTCACGTCGGCCAGCTCCTTCTTGAGCGCATCGACCGGATCAGTGAACGCGCCGCTCTGCGCATCGATGCCCGCCATGACGATGGCAACGTTGGCCGCGACGTCATCGAGCTCGCTGAAGCTCGCAAAGCCGTGCTTCTTGGCAATGCCGTCGAGCTCGGCGCGCAAGGCCGCATCGGGATCGTTGCCGGCCTGCTGCAGCTTGCCCGCAACCGTGCCCAAGTCGGGCTGCGCGGAAATGAAATTCTTGACCTGCTCTTCGGTGAGCTTGATCTGCTTGATCGGCTCCTCGTGCGCCTCTTTCGGCATTTCCTGCTGCGCCTCAGGCTTCACGTCCTCGGCGAAAGCGCCGGCAGGGGCAAACACGCACGCGAACATCAGGGCAGGCGCGATCGCCGCTCCCAGCTTCATACGTTGCATCACGTGACCCATTCCTTGGGATCTCCGATCGTTGTTGAGCGTCTGCGAGCATCCTGCGAGAAGCGGTTGCGCAAGTTCGGCGCCATCTTCACGAAGTTCTCTAGTGCCGCAAGGTTGCAGACTTTGCGCGACGAGGGCATCGCCAAAGCAAGGCGGAAGGATGTGCGCGCCGGTATGCGTACGGTATTATTATACCACATTGCGTAACATACTGATATGGTTGCGTATATTTCGGAGGCGTCGAGATCGCCGTTGACAGCGGATCGCGGCTTCGATCATAAGGCGCGCACACGCCGCGGCCGGCGCCGCTCAAGCGACCGCCTGCGCCATCACTACCCGCCCCGAACACCATGGAGCGCATGTCATGCCGACCTTCGTCGCCAAGCCCGGCGAGGTGGATAAGAAGTGGATCCTGATCGACGCGAACGGTCTCGTTGTTGGCCGTCTTGCGGCGCTGATCGCCACCCGCCTCAAGGGAAAGCACAAGGCCATCTACACCCCGCACGTCGATTGCGGCGATAACATCGTCGTCGTCAACGCCGAGAAGGTCGTCCTCTCCGGCGACAAGTACACCGACAAGATCTACTACCGCCACACCGGCTATCCCGGTGGCATCAAGGAACTGACGCCCCGCCAGATTATGGAGGGCAAGTTCCCCGAGCGCGTGCTGCAAAAGGCGGTCGAGCGCATGCTCAAGCGCGGCCCCTTGCAGCGCAAGCTCATGCGCAATCTGAAAGTCTACAAGGGTGCCGAGCACCCCCACATTGCCCAGAACCCCGAAAAGCTCGACGTCGCGAAGCTCAACCGCAAGAACGCGAGGATCTGACATCATGGCCCAGGAAACCAGATCTCTCGAGGGTCTCGACAAGCTCAAGACCGCTGCGCCAACTGGCACACCGGTGTACGTTCAGAAGCTCGACAAGCTCGGTCGCGCCTATGCGACCGGCAAGCGCAAGAACGCAATCGCACGCGTGTGGCTGAAGCCCGGCAAGGGCATGATCGTGGTCAACAGCAAGGACTATACGGCCTACTTCGCCCGTCCCGTGCTGCAGATGCTGCTGCAGCAGCCGCTCACCGCCGCCAACCGCAACACCCAGTACGACATCATGGCGACGGTCTTGGGTGGCGGGCTCTCGGGGCAGGCCGGCGCAGTCCGCCACGGTATCTCCAAGGCCCTCACCTACTTCGAGCCCGAGCTACGCGCGGTGCTCAAGAAGGGCGGCTTCCTCACCCGCGACTCGCGCGTGGTGGAGCGCAAGAAGTATGGCCGCATGAAAGCCCGCCGCAGCTTCCAGTTCTCCAAGCGATAAAGCACAGCGCCGCGGGAAATCTTCTGCCCAGCCCAGCGCGCGTGCGCGCTGAGGCTTGCCGTGCGGCCGCTCCAGTGCCACATAGCGGCTTCGCGCCTGCCGGCTCGCGGCAGCCGCCCGACGTAACGCACCCGGCAGCAAGCGGATTTGCCTCTGCTGCCGGCGAGCTTCAAAGGGCCTGCAAGCGATGGACTGGATACTGCAAGACGTGGGCTCGATGCTCAGCAGCTTCATGAGCGAGGCGAGCAACCTCTTAAGCCCCGAGTGGTACCGCCAGAACTTCGTGGCGCTTTTGAACATCACGATGATCGACCTCGTGCTGGCGGGCGACAACGCGATCATCGTCGGTCTTGCTGCGTCCCGCGTCTCGCCAGAAATACGCACCCGAGTGATTTTCTGGGGCATCGCCGCCGCGGTTGTGCTGCGCATCTTCTTTGCCGCGATTACCGTGCAGCTGCTCGCCATCTTCGGACTGACGCTCGCCGGCGGTATCCTGCTGCTCTGGGTGTGCTGGAAGATGTATCGCCAGGTGACCACCGACAACATCCACAGCCAGGTCAGCGCCTCCACATCCGGCACCGAGCTCGGCTTCTGGTCGGCCGTCGGCCTCATCACGCTCGCCGACGTCTCGATGTCACTCGACAACGTGCTGGCGGTCGCCGGTGCGTCGAAGGGCAACATCCTCGTGCTCGTCATCGGGCTCGCCGTGGCGATCGTGCTGATGGCGGTCGCCTCTCACTTTATCGCCGGACTGCTGGTCAAGTACCCGTGGATCACGTGGATCGGGTTGCTGATCATCCTCTGGGTCGCGCTGTCCATGATCTACCAGGGCTCGCACGAGGTGAGCTGCCAGGCCTTTGAGGTCGGATGCTCGCAAGACCTGTGGCATGCGATCCTGCACCGATTGGGACTGAGCTAGTCCACCCGCGGCGCAATGCGCATATATTGGCAAAGCCGGATCGAGCGCCGGCTTGCGATAATTACGGACTACGACCTTGAACGCCACCAGCAGCAAGGCGGCGGGGGAATCCTCCGCCAAGCCGAAAATCTTCATCGATGGCGAGGCCGGCACCACCGGCCTCGAGATCCGCGAGCGGCTTGCCACCCTTGCGGACATCGACGTCGTCAGCATCGATCCCGCCAAGCGTAAGGATGCCGACGCACGTCAAAATGTAATGCGCGGAGCCGATCTCGTCGTGCTGTGCCTTCCCGACGATGCCGCACGCGAGGCCGTAGCGCTCGCGGACAAACTTGGCGCAGACAAACCACGCATCCTCGACGCCTCGACCGCGCACCGGATCGATCCCGAGTGGGTGTACGGCTTCGCCGAACTCGACAGCTACCAGTCCGAGAAGATTGCGCACGCGAGCCGCGTCGCCAACCCCGGCTGCTATCCGACCGGCGCCATCGCGCTGATCCGGCCGCTGGTCGACGCCGGCCTGCTACCGCGCGATTACCCCGTCACGATCAACGCCGTCTCCGGCTACTCGGGCGGCGGTCGCAAAATGATCGAGGACTATGTGGCCGGCACCGCGCCCGTGTTCGAGCTTTACGGTCTGGCGCTCGACCACAAGCATGTTCCCGAGATCGAGACGTATTCCGGGCTCACGCGGCGCCCGATCTTCGTGCCTTCGGTCGGCAACTTCCGCCAGGGAATGCTGGTCTCCATTCCGCTGCATCTGGATACG
The DNA here is from genome assembly GCA_963726795.1 of uncultured Alphaproteobacteria bacterium. Classification (GTDB taxonomy): domain Bacteria; phylum Pseudomonadota; class Alphaproteobacteria; order Rhizobiales; family Hyphomicrobiaceae; genus Hyphomicrobium_A. Next base: position 69,332 of record CAVSDD010000007.1, read on the forward strand.
CTGCCGGGCCGGCCCGAGCTGGCCGATATCGAGCAGGCTCTCGAGGAACGCCACCCCGGCGGCGGCCTGATCAGCGTCCACCGCGGAGCCGGAAAGACCTCGCGGCTCCCCGCGCCGGCGCACGCTTCCGACACGATGGACATCTTCGTTCTCGGCGATCCGGACAGGAAGCAGGCCGTGCTGGTCGCGCGGCTCGATAATCTCGGCAAGGGCGCCGCCGGCGCAGCCATGCAGAACATCAAGCTCATGCTCGGACTTGATGGTCCGCGCCAGGGTAAGCTCGCTAGAAAGCGGCAGCCCGCGTAACGGCGTGGAGATGCAGCGTCGCCGCGGCGACGACGAGCGCGGCGCCAGCCTGATGCGCGAGGCCAAGTTCAAGCGGCACGCCGGCTACGAGCGTGGCGATGCCGATCAGCATTTGCACCAGCACGGCGCCGGCGAGCAGGCCGGCCGAGCCGATGACGCGCTCGGCGGCGTGCGCGCGGATCAGCGCGATCAGATGGGCAAGCGCGAACAGCGCGACAAGGTAGGCCGTCACGCGGTGATCGAACTGCACCGTCGTCACGTTCTCGAAGATGTTGAGATACCAGGGCGCGAGCGAGACCAACCCTTCCGGCACCAGGCGTCCGTCCATCAGCGGCCACGTGTTGTAGGTGTGGCCGGCCTTCAGTCCGGCGACGAGCGCACCGAGCCCGGCTTGCACGAAGACGAGAGCCAGCAGCAGCGCGGCAAAGCGCCGTTGGCTGCGTGCCGCGGCTGGCACCGACGTGACCCTGGCTACCATCGCCCGCATCAAGCGCGAGCCAGACCAGGAGTGCAAGCAGCGCGAACGCCGTGAGGAGGTGCAGTGCCAGGCGATACTGGCTGACGTCGATGCGGTCGACGAGACCCGACTTCACCATGTACCAACCGATCGCGCCCTGCAGTCCGCCCAGTGCCAGCACGCCGAGCAGCTTCAGCGCAAAGCCTCGCCGCAACTTGCCGGCAAACAGAAAGCCGAGGTACGGCAGCGTGAAGGCGACGCCGATCAGTCGGCCAAGCAGCCGGTGCGTCCATTCCCACCAGTAGATGAACTTGAAATCGCCAAGCGACATCCCCGCATTGACGATCGAGTATTCGGGGATGGCCTTGTACTTCTCGAAGGCGGCGAGCCAGTCGGCCTCACTCAGCGGAGGGATCGCACCGAGCAGCGGCTTCCACTCGGTGATCGAGAGCCCGGACTCGGTCAAGCGAGTCGCCCCGCCGACAACGACCATCGCGAAGACGAGGGCGGCAACGAAAAACAGCCAGAACTGTACGGCGGGCGCCGCCGCCGCATCGACCGGCCTCAACACTTCGACGCGCTGAATTTCCGACATCGCCACGCTGAAGAACCTAAGCCTGCACCGCGCGCGTGATAGGGGACGCCGACTAGCGACGCAATGCGCCCAAGCGGCGCGGAGCCGAGCTAGGCCGCCTTTTCGGCGCTTGTGAACCGCTGCAAGGTATCAAGCATGGCGAACGGGACCCCAGACAGGAGCGTCCGCACATAGCGCACGTCCTGAAAGTCGCCGTTGAGCGAGAGCCGCGGCAGCGCGGTGAGCGATCCGGCATGCTCGGGAAACAGCAGACCCTTGCGGGTCGTAACGGCGGTGTGGAGTCCAAGCTCCGTGGCAAGGCGGAACTCGCGCTCGCCGGCACTCTTTGCGCAGCCGTACGGATAGCTGAAATGCCGGCAAGGCATGCCGAGCTCCGTCTCGATGCGGCGAACGCTCTCGGACATTTCTTCGCGCGCCTTCTCCCCGCTCAACTTGGCGAGCGCATTGTGTGAGATGGTATGAGCGCCGATCGTCACGAGCGGATCCTTGGCCAGCTGGCGCAATTCATCCCAGGACAAGAACAGGCCGGCATGGCGAGCCGTATTGACTCCGTGGGCGCCAGCAAGCTCCGCGACCGCGGCACGCGCCCGATCCTCGGGGATCGACCGCAGCCACCAGTAGATCTCATGAAAGGCCGCATCCTTCTCATCAACCGTAACGAGCGAGAACTCACGGTGCTCCCCGTTCATGACGAGCGAGGTATTAGTGGCCGTCCGCAGCACATCCTCGAGCGTGACCCACCACAGGTCTCCCGTGCCGTCGGCAAAATCGTTCGCGACGTAAATGGCAAACGGCAGATTGTGGCGCTTGAAGACGGGATAGGCGAAGTCGCGGTTGTCGCAGTAGCCGTCGTCGAAGGTGAAACAGGCAAACGGCCGCTCGGTCGGATTTTCGAGCCGCTCGCGCACCGCATCGAGCGCTATCACGTCGAACCCGGCTTCCAAAACGGAACGGATGACGGTATCCAGAAATTCTGGCGTCACCTTCAGAATGCGGTTTGGCTCGAAGTCCTGCGGGGGCTCGGGCCTCACTTGGTGCAACATGAAGATGACACCGGCGCTCCCCGTCAGAGGGGCAAGAAGACTTGCCGCGCCAGAATAATGCACGGCGGCAAGCGCCGCTTTCACGAGCTTCGTCGATCTCCGGCTCATAATGGGACTTCCGCGATCGTTAACGGGCTGCGGACGGGATTTCCCCCGTCTCACCCATTGCTGATCGCAAGTTTCGTGCTGGACTTAGGCCGTCACGAAACCTCGAGCGTCGATGCTCGTGCGTTGGTTAAGAAATCCCAAACAACCAACGCCGGCCGGCTCAAGCCCTCGCCTCTGGGCTACCCTTCGAGGCAACGCGCGCCAACCGCTCCTTGGCGAGCTTGTCCGCCAACACTCGCTCGATGCGGAAGAGCTCGATGTCGGTCACCTCAAAGCCGAGGAACGATCCGGGAGCATCAGCGACCTTCGCGGCGCGGCGTTTTCCTTCAGCCACCATGACGCCCGCATCGAAGCGGCCTTGGATGGCCTCAAAGAGCGTGCGCGCGGCACTGGTCTTGCCCACGACAATGATGTGATCGTAGGCGGTATCGAGGGCATCCAGCACGAGGTTGAGCTGATCGGCGTCGAGCATGTCGGCGCTCGCGGCGGTCCCTGCGGGGATAATCTGGGCGCCGCTGCCGGGAACGCGTTCCACGACATCCTCGAATTTGGAGCGCCCCTCGAGAAGGTCGGCGATGCCGCTCTTTGCGTGCAGACCGACCAGCTCGGCCGCGCCCTGCCCATCGGGACTCCAATCGACGACCATGACGTCGGAGCCGGCTTCCGTCAGCGCCTTCGCCAGCTCGATCGCTTCCTCGGCCGCGTTGACGCCGTCCGAATCGCCCGTCACCAGCGTACGGAAGCCGCCAACATCGGGCGGACGCACGAGCAACTGGCGCGCCAGCGCAGCAACGGAATCGACGACTTCAACCGAGCCATCGGTCCGGGGCGCCGCGATGATCTGCTTTGGGTCGGGATGATGCGCTGCCACGGCAGCCTTCGTCCAGGCCACTTTCTGCGCGGCGGTCGGTGCACGTGCAGCCGAAAACAGAGCTCGAGTTACGATGATCGCGGTGCCGAACAGGAACACGGCAATCGCAAGCAGAGCGGCATACGGCAGGCGCTTGGGAAAGCTCGGCACACTCGCCGGGCGCGCGGTCGTAATGATCTGCGCTTCGATCGGGATCGCGCGGCTCTCGGCGCGGGCGCGATTGGACTCAAAGCGTGCCTGCAGGCGGTCCAGCTCGGCGCGTTTCGATTTTGCCGTCGCCTCGAGTTGGCGCAGCTTGACTTGATCATCGCCGGTGTTGACCACGCGCTCCTTCACGTCATCGATGCTCTTTTGCGCCGCTTCCTCGCGACCTTGCGCAACCTTGGCGTTCTTCTCAACGCCTTCGACGACCTTCGCGACTTCGCTCTTGATCTGACGCTCGAGCCCGTCGAGGTCGGCGCGGATCTGGCGCATGCGCGGATGCGCCGGCAGCAGTGTGGCCGAAAGCTCAGCAAGCTGCCTCTGCAGACGCACGCGCTGCTGCACCAAGTTCTGGATCAGTGGCGATTTCTGCACGTCGGGCAATGTCTCGGCATTTCCGGCGGCCACCATCTCGCGCACCGATTGCGCGCGCGCATTGGCCTCGTTCAGCGCGGCCTGCGCCCGGCTCAGCTCAGCCGTCAGCTCGCCCAGCTGCTGCTGGTTGAGACCGGTATCGTTAGGTCCGCCCTTGAAGATGTTTGCCTTGCCTCGAAAGCGCTCCACAGCGGCTTCGGCTTCGCCGGCTTCCTTCTGCAGTTCGTCGATCTTGGGCTGGAGGGCTTTCTGCACCTCATCGGTGCCGGCGACCGTGCGCGTTGCGACCGACGTGCGGTAGTACTCGGCGATGCGGTTTGCGACTTCGGCCGCGAGTTGGGGATCCTCGGACGTAAAGCGGATGCCGATGAATCGGCTTTCCTTGGGCGAATAGACGTCAAGCCGGTCGAAATAGGAATCGAGCACGTGGTCCTGCGCACTCTGTTTGCCGGAGCCCATGTCGAATGCGCCGAGAATGCGCGCCAGCAAGGAGGGATGCTCCGAACCATTGAACTCGGGCTTTTTTGCAAGGCCCTCATCGGCGATAATCTCGCGAGCGAGATCAGGCGACATCAATGCGCGCACGTGCGTGTTGATGGCTTCCTTATCGAGGCGGGCTGCAACTTCGGAGTTTCCATCGCCCGTTGCCGCGTCGCGCTCGGGCGATACGACTTGGAGCTGCGCCTCGGAGGTGTACCGCGGCGGAAACATTGAGAGCGCAAAGAAGGCGATGATGCCGAGCGCCACGCTCATTATCAGCAGCTTAGGGAGACTACTGCGCAGCGAACGCCAGATGGCGGAGACGTCGATGTCGTCGGGGGATGCGGTATTCATGACTACCATACGCTCAAAAGAAGGACCTAACCGTTGCGCCAATTTAGAGCGCTTGCGGGTAACGATTTCATTAAACGTCCGACGAAAAGACAGCCGCTCAGTATTTCTTAACCAGTTGGACCCCAAATTGCGTTGGATCGGAGCGTTCAATTCGGCTGTTTGGTTGCACAAAAAATGTCGCGCTGGCTCGCATCATTCACGACGGTTCTCGTTCTCGCTGTGGGCGGTTGCGCGCCAGGCGGATTTCGACCTCGCCGGCGCACTGCCCGCCGACATCATCTACGATGCTCCGGTTGGCGCTGCACCGGCTTCCCTCGTAACCAAAGCTGGATGGGGCAACACGACGGTCTATCCCGCCGGTTCGCCAATCGTCTCACCTGCGCCGGTCGCGTGGGGCGCACCCATTGTTACGGCCTATATGCCGCCGCAGCCGCCCCCGGGATTGGGGCCCTATCTGCTGAATACGGGCGATAAATTGCGGGTTTTCGTCTACGGACAGCCGAGCCTTTCCCGCCTTTATACGGTTGACCAGATCGGCAATATTGCCGTGCCGTTGATCGGAAATGTCCGCGCCCGCGACCGCACGACGACCGAGCTCTCCTACGCCATCGCCGGTCGCCTCGCGCGCGACTTCGTGAAGGATCCGCACGTCACCGTCGATATCGCCCAGAACCGCCCGTTCTTTATTTTGGGCGAGGTCAGACTGCCCGGCCAGTACCCCTATGTCTCGGGAATGACGCCTGAGACGGCCGTCGCGATCGCTGGCGGCTTTACCGAACGTGCGAGCCAGCGGTGCTACCGCATCACCCGCAAATTCAACGGTCTCGTTGACCAAATAGAAGCCCCTGGTGATTACACCTTGCTGCCCGGTGACACCGTTTACGTCTACGAGCGCTTCTTTTAAGCGAGACTCGTACGCGTAAGAGAGGCTTGGCAGCTTGTCCCAAAGCTTACGCATCCTGCATTGCCTGCGCGCCCCGGTCGGCGGCCTGTTCCGACACGTCATCGATCTCAGCATCGAGCAGTGCGAGCGCGGCCACGAGGTGGGCATCGTCGTCGATTCGACCACCGCCAATCCGCTGACCGAGGAGCGGCTGGCCGACGTCGAGCCGCGGCTCGCCCTCGGTATCACACGCCTGCCAATGAACCGCTGGCCGGGAGTGGGTGATACTAGCGCCAGCGTAGCGGTGCGCGACCTCGCGCGCGCCAAGGAAGCCAACATTCTGCACGGTCACGGTGCCAAGGGAGGCGCCTACGCGCGCGTCGCCGGCCGGTTGCTCAAGGGCAACGACAAGCGCGTGGTAAACATCTATACCCCGCACGGCGGAAGCCTGCATTTTCCCAAGGGTTCCCCGCAGGCGATGCTGTTCATCGGAGTGGAGAAAATCCTCGCCCGCATGACCGACGGGCTCGTCTTCGAGAGTGACTTCATCCGCCGCGTCTACGAAAAGCGCGTCGGGCGCGATCTGGCCCCAACGCGCGTCATCACCAACGCGCTGCAACCTTCGGACTTCAAGCCGCTCAAATCCGACAATGCGCTTGCCGATTTCCTGTTCGTCGGCGAATTGCGCCATCTGAAGGGCGTCGACGTGTTGTTGCGCGCGCTCGCGGCTGTAGCGCACGTCCGCCCTGTCCGGTCCATCATCGTTGGAGATGGCCCCGACCGCGCCGAATACGAAGAGCTGGCCGACGAGCTTGGGCTGCTTGAACCCTACAATATCGTGACCTTCGCCGGTGCGAAGCCCGCGGCCCAGATGTTTCCCCGCGCCCGCTGCGTCGTCGTGCCCTCGCGCGCCGAAAGCCTCCCGTTCATCGTCCTCGAGGCGGCCGCGGCCGAATTGCCGCTGATCGCGACGGATGTCGGTGGCATCCCAGAGATTGTCCGAGGATCGGACACTGTTCTGCTTCCGCCGGGCGACGTGGCCGCGTTAACCCGTGCCATGCATGGATTTCTCGATGCGCCGGCCGCCGCCAAGACCAAGGCCGCGCGCCTCAAACGGTCCGTCGCCGACCGCTTCGCCATCGCGACAACGACCGCAGCGGTGCTGGATTTCTACTCCGAGCTACTCGCTCGCTAACCTTACCTGCAAACCTAAACGCGCCTGGCCATCGCGCATGACGCCGATGGCACGACCTATGCGTACCAGCACCCCAACCACTCACGTTGCGGGTTGCTGTGAATGCTTAACTTCGGACCAGTCTCAGTCGACGACACGGTGCATCCCGGCATCGCTGCGCTGCCGCTTGGCAAAATCCCCCGGCTCGCCGACTTCCGCTTTCATGACAAATCGAGCCTTGTCTCGCTCGTCGTCATCCGCGGTATCGTGCGCGCCCTCGACGTTGCCATCATTGGCATCCTCGGTCTCGCCGTCGCGCTTCTCTACGTCGCCGAACCGGTAATCCTCGGCCGCTCGTCGTTCCTGCTGGCGATCGCCTGGGTCTGCGTCGCGACCGTCGCCGCATTCGAATTGCTCGATCTCTATTCGCTCCCCTCATTCACCTCATTCATCAAGCAGATGCCGCGCGTGCTGCTCGGTTTGACGGCGGCCTTCGCGCTGCTGTTGGCGGGTGTCTTCTTCTTCAAGGTCGGCCACGACTTCTCCCGCGTCTGGTTTGCGCTCTGGTATTTGGCCGGCGCGGCAGCCCTGCTCGCTCAGCGCTTCGCCGTGACTTCGATCGTCCGCCACTGGACGCGCCAGGGCCGCCTGTTCCGCCGCGCGGCCATCTATGGCGGCGGCACCATCACCGATAAGCTCATCAGCGAGCTCGAGATCGACGTCGACAGCGACGTGCGCATCATGGGCATCTTCGATGACCGCGGCGATGAGCGCGTTGACCGCGTCGTCTCCGGCTATCCACGCCTCGGCGGACGCGACGAGCTCGTTGCCTTTGCGCGCAAGACGCGGCTCGATGTCGTCATCATCGCGCTGCCCATCACCGCCGAGAACCGCCTGCTCCACCTGATGCGGTCGCTGTCGATCCTGCCGACCGAGGTGAAGATGCCGGCCGGCTCCTCGCAACTGCGCTTCACGCGCGATACCTACTCGCGCGTCGGCAATGTCGCCATGATCGATCTCCTGGAGAAGCCGATCGCCGACTGGGGCACCGTGGCAAAATGGGCCTTCGACAAGATCGTCGCCACGCTCGCGCTCATCCTACTCGCCCCGGTCATGCTGGGCGTCGCCATCGCGATCAAGCTCGACAGCCCGGGGCCGGTGTTCTTCCGCCAGAAGCGCCACGGCTTCAACAACGAGCTGATCGAGATCTTCAAGTTCCGCTCCATGTACACCGATCGTTGCGACAAGAACGCGGCGACGCTGGTGTCCAAGAACGACACGCGCGTCACCCGCATCGGCCGCTTCATCCGCAAGACCAGCCTCGATGAGCTGCCGCAGCTGTTCAACGTGATCACGGGCGGCCTGTCGCTCGTCGGCCCGCGCCCGCACGCGCTCGAAGCCAAGGCCGCCGGAGAGCTCTACGTTGCCGTCGTCGATGGGTACTTCGGCCGCCACAAGGTCAAGCCCGGCATCACCGGCTGGGCGCAGATCAACGGCTGGCGCGGCGAGACCGACACGCCCGAGAAGATCCAGAAGCGTGTCGAGCACGACATCTACTACATCGAGAATTGGTCGCTGGCGCTCGACGTTTACATCCTCATCAAGACGCCGTTCGCGCTGCTCAAATCCGAAAACGCTTACTGAGTAAAAAACAGATGGCTAGTCCTTCCCCCCTCCTCGCCGACGGATATCCCCTCGTAACCCCGCACGCGCGCACCACAACGCGACGCGAAAGCTTCGTGCACCGCCTGGCGCTCGCACTCGTCGCGATCACGATCGTGACGGGCGGGATCGTCTTCTCCGAGCCGGCTCCCGTCGACGCCCTGACCATCGGCCTCATCGTTCTGTTGCCAACGATCGGGCTTGTCGCCTTCAACCCGGCCCTGCTCGGCTACGTTTCACTTTGGGCCATCGCCGGCGCGTCCGCCGTGTTTGCCGCTACCCTCTCCCTCGATCTTCCCGAGACACTTACGCACGTCAGCGTCACCGTTTATCTTTACGCTGCGTCCGCCGTGTTCGCCGCGTTTGTGGCGCACAGCCCATCGCGCCACACCGAACTCATCTTCAAGGCCTGGACCTGGGGTGCAGTCATCGCGGCCGGCGCGGCCCTCATCGGCTATTTCGATCTTTTGCCCGGCACCTACGAGCTTTTCACGAAGTTCGATCGCGCGAGCGGCACCTTCAAGGATCCCAACGTGCTAGGCCCATTCCTAGTCGCGCCGACGCTCTACATGGTGCACGTGGCGCTGACGCGTCCATGGCATCGCATGCTTGCACCCCTCGCCGTCGCGGGGATGCTTTTGCTGGCGTTGCTGCTGACGTTCTCACGCGGCGCCTGGATGAACACCGCGGTTGCGCTGGCGCTCTTTGGCTACCTCACGATGCTGACCAGCGACCGCGCCAGCACCAGGCTGAAGCTCATTGCGCTGCTTGCGGCCGCCGGAATCTTCACTGGTGGGCTTGTCGCCCTCGTCGCAACCTCCAATTCCATCTCCAACATGTTCATGGAGCGCTCCAGCCTCACGATGAGCTACGATGAAGGCTCGGAGGGGCGGTTTGGCGGACAGCAGAAGGCGATCGGCCTGATCCTGGAGCACCCGCTCGGCATTGGCGCGCAGGAATTCGCCACCCGCCACCACACCGAAGAAGCGCACAACGTCTACTTGAGCGTCCTCCTCGACGCGGGCTGGCTCGGCGGCGGCATCTATTGGATCCTCGTCGGCCTGACGCTCGTTCTCGGCCTGCGCCACGCCCTAAAGCCCAGCGTGACGCGTCCCTTGTTCCTCGTTGCCTACTCGGCGTTCGTCGCCAACGCGCTCGAGGGCCTCATTGTCGACACCGACCATTGGCGGCATTTCTACCTGCTGCTGGCGATCATCTGGGGCTTGATGAGCGCGGCGAAAGTTGCCGAACCCATCGTCCGCGCTGCGATCCCCGAGCGGCGGTTGCGCGCGATCGGCATCGAACCACAGGTACGCTGGGCCGAGCCGCGCCAGCGCCTCCCGAATATCCTTCCGCGCGTGCTGCGCGAGTACCGCTAAACGATCATCCGAAGATGATTGTCGAAAGATCGGCCGGGGAACGTAGTCGTGGTCAGGTGCGTGTGATCGGGCTGCTCCGTTTGCAGAACGCCCAGCCCCGAGCTCGACGCAAACGATGAGTTGGTGATACCGGTTAAGCCGCAGCTGTCCTGCAGCTGCGTCTCGCCGATGATCGTCCCGTGCTCCGTGTCGACGTAGACGATGCGTCCCGCTCGCGGCGCGGACGCTGCGAGAATTCTCCCACCGCCATCCACCGCCACGGCCCCGATGTAGCCCGCGAGCGCGGCGCCGCGCGGCGCATTGGGCTGGATCAGCTGCGGGGCTCTATCCAAGCCGGCGCAGCCGATAAGCTCGGGTGAGTTACTCGTCTCGCCTTCCCATTGCGCGCCGAACCATATGGTGCCTTTCGCGTCCGCCGCGATGTGACGGATCGAAAGCTTGTGCAATGCGCCGATGTGCTCGTGCTTGGCGAGAAGCGCACCCGACCCCGCATCGATAAAGGCGAGCGACGGCACCATCGTGTCGACATTGAGCTTCTTGCGGCCTGTCTCGACGTGGGTTTCAATGCCGCCGTTAGCGACCGCGAGGGTTTTGCCGTCCTCGAGCAGGATCACCTCGTGCGGGCCGATGCCGTGTGTCGGCATCTCGCCGATGCGTTTGAAACCGGCGCCAACGTCGTAGATGCCAAGCAGCCCCTGGCGCGTGGCGTTGTCGTGCTCGGTGCCATACAGCAGGCGCCCGTCACGCGAAAACACGCCGTGCCCGTAGAAGTGCCGGTTTGCCGGCGTGGTGAACAGCACCGGCGCCCGACGATTGTAGACATCGAAGGCGAGCCCGAACGACCCCGGCCGACGCGCAAACACCACCGCCCAGCCGCTCGGCTTGTCGAAGGCGATGTCGTGACCTCGTTCCTTCAGCGGCAGCTCGCGTATGATCGTTCCGTCGACGGTGAGGACCACGACCGAGTAGTTGCCGTCGGGTCGGCGGCAAGCCGCGATCAGATCGCCGGCGGTGACGTCGTCGTTTGCATCGGCGGAAAGCACACCGGCAAACGAGCGCGACACCGAGGACGCCAGCAGCGCCCCGCCAATCAGGAAATTGCGTCGATCAATCACCATCGAGCTCATTGAACCCCAAAGTCAGCCCCGCGGCCGGTGCGAGCTCGCGACCAACGAGCTTGCGCACGCCTTCGACATGGAAGCGCAGCATCCGCAGCTGACGCTCCCGTTCCTGCGGATCCTTCGCCGGGCTTCCCTCTTTTAGCGCGGCCGGCATATCGGCGGTCAGCCGTCCAAAGGCGGTCGTGATCCATTGCGGCATCCACGCTTTCGCCTTCGGCATGGAGCCGCCTAAATCGAGTGCGTTATAGAGATCCTTGAGCGATGCAATCCCTGCTGAGACATAGCGCGCATTCAAGCCAGATCGCGCGAAAGGCAGCCGTGCCGGCTTGGCCACTTTGTCCTCAGCGGCAATCAGCGGCGCGATCTCGCGCTCCTGCACGAGCTGCAGCCCGGTGATGAGCGCGCGGGCAAATTCGCCCGGCGGCTCTGCAAGCGACCGGTAGGTCGGGCTGTCGGCGCCCGCGTGCATCATCTTGGCGCGCCAGCCGGCATCACCGCCCCACTCGTCGAGAACGTCGCGCGCGATGCCGGCAATATTGTTCGCAACCGATACCGCGAGTTTGCAGCGATACCGGCCCTCCTCATCGGCGGCATCGAGCGGATGCGCAGTATCCGTCAGAAGGATTTCAAGCACCGTGAGGCCCTGCACGGCGACGCTCTTCTTTTCGAGCGTTGCGGGATCAAGCGCCGCGGAATCGCGCTGCGCGATGAGCAAACGCAGCTGGCGGTCGGTGAAGCCGCGCGGATCGGGCCAGAAGTCGAAGCGCTCGGGCCGTCCCGTGGTCGCCATGGGACCAAATCGCAGGAACTCGACGCCGCCCCACGCCAGCACCGCGCGGTCGAAGTCGGCACGCACCGCGGCGAGGCGCTCCTTATTTCCGGCGCATCCGGCATCGAGATCGTCGGCCAGCGCTCGCGTCGCTTTGTCGAGTTCGGTAAAGCGCGGGATGAGATAGCCGTCGATCAAGCGAACGGTCTGATCGAGGAACGGTACCGGCACCGAAGCGGCAGCCACGCCACTCCATAGGCCGAACGCTGCGGCAAGCAACGGTACGCGCTGCGCATGTCTCCCCACGGGCCGTCGTCCTTTTACGCCATCGTACGCGCAGCATTTAGTGCGGGCCAGTCTCGGCAACCCGCGTCTTTGGAAGCATTCAAAACAGCATTGTCGACCGCGCATATCAGCGCAAGCCGCGCGCGGCGGTGCAGACGCCAACTTTATTCTTGACTTCGTGAGTAATAATTCATTTTCATCGCGGCGGACATGCGCAGGGACAGCGCATGGAGATGAGCGCGTCCGCAGTGCCGCAACGCCGGCTCGCACCCGCGCACCGACATACGCTCGAAGCACAGAGGATGTGGGCAGATGTTTAAAATCTTTGCCGTCACGCTTGCCGCCGCCGTGGGCGTCAGCACGATCGCCGTTGCCGATACCGCGCCCGACTTGAAGGCCGTCATCACCAACTACGCCAACATCGCGCAGGCCGGGTATACCGACGCGCTCACCGGCGCCAAGCAGCTGCAGGTCGCTGTCGAAACGTTCCTCAAGGAGCCGACCGACGCAAACCTGAAGGCCGCGCGCAAGGCGTGGGTCGACGCCCGCGTGCCCTACATGCAGACGGAGGCCTTCCGCTTCGGCAACAAGATCGTCGACGACTGGGAGGGCAAGGTTAACTCGTGGCCCCTCGATGAGGGCTTCATTGATTACGTCTCGGACGCCTACGGCAAAGAGTCCCCGTCGAACGACCTCTACGTCGCCAACGTGATCGCCAACACCTCGCTCAAGATCGCCGGCGAGCCGGTCGACACCTCGAAGATCAACAAGGAACTCCTGGCCAAACTGCAGGAAGCGGGCGGCGTCGAATCCAACGTCGCCACCGGCTACCACGCGGTCGAATTCCTGCTGTGGGGCCAGGATCTGAACGGCACCGGGCCTGGCGCCGGCAACCGTCCCGCGACCGACTACGACCTCAAGAACTGCTCGAATGGCCATTGCGATCGCCGCGCGGAATACCTCAAGACCGCTACCGATCTTCTCGTCGACGATCTGACATTCATGAGTGAGCAGTGGGGACCCGAAGGCGACGCCCGCAAGGCGGTGCTGGCCGACGACGGCAAGGCCGGTCTCGTCGCCCTGTTCACCGGGCTTGGCTCGCTCTCCTACGGCGAGATGGCCGGTGAGCGCATGAAACTGGGCCTGCTGATCCACGACCCCGAGGAAGAGCACGACTGCTTCTCCGACAACACCCACAATTCGCACTACTACGACGCCAAGGGCATCCAGAACGTCTATCTGGGATCCTACACTCGTCCCGACGGGTCGGTGATAAAGGGTCCAAGCGCGTCCGATCTCGTGCGCGCCAAGTCGCCTGAAGCCGACGAGCACACGCGCGCAGCGCTCGATCACACGATGGAGCGCGTAGGTGCGATCAAGAAGCGCGCCGAAGCCGGCGAGGCCTACGATCAGATGATCGGCGAGGGGAATGCCGAGGGCAACGCGCTCGTGGACTCGACGATCCAAGCCCTGGTCGCCCAGTCGAAGGAATTCGAGCGCGACATTGCGGCTCTCGAGCTCAAAGCGATCGAGTTCGAAGGGTCGGACAGCCTCGATCACCCCGACAAGGTCAACAAGTCGGAGAAGTAGGGCGCGGTCGATCCTGATCGAGGCGATCGGGGGCATCTGGCCTGCGGGGGATGGTGCGGCGGCGGAGCGCGTATAAAGCGCCTCGGCCGCCGTGGTAACCGATCTCCTCCAGATCCGCCGCAAGCCGCTACGCTCTCGGCTATGGTCGAATGCATGCCCCGCGAACGCTTCACCAAAAGCAGAAATCCAGCCGCGTCGCTGATCGCGCTGCTGCTGCCGGGCGCGCTCGCGATCGTGGTCGCGGGGTGGCTCGTGACCGGCACCGGACGCGCGGCGACCAGCCCGGCTCCAGAGTCGGCGCCGCCAGGCGTCCCCACCGACGCCGAGGGCGAGGACACGCCCGGCGGCACCGCGACCACGCGCGAGAGCACCAACACGCGCGATGCCTTCTCGCGCTTCTCGCGCGGCATCGGCTTTGAGGGCGAAGCCAAGTTCAAGATCGGCAACGCCATCTTCCGGCGGCTGTGGGTGTCGGCACCGGCTTCCACCACGAGCGCCGACGGGCTCGGGCCGCTGTTTAATTCGCGCGCCTGCCAGAGCTGCCACTTCAAAGACGGCCGCGGCCACCCCCCCAAAGCGAACTTCCCCGACGACACAGCCAAATCGATGTTCCTGCGCCTCTCGATCCCGCCCGAGACCGCGGAGCAGAAGCGGCTCATCGCCGAGCACCGCGTCAACTCCATTGACGAGCCGACGTACGGCGCGCAGCTGCAGAACCTCGCCATCCAGGGCCTCGACAACGAGGGCCACATGCACGTCGATTACGCCGAGATGCCGGTGACGCTCGGCGACGGCTCGAGCGTGGTGCTGCGCAAGCCGACGTACTCCATCACCAACCTCAAGTATGGCGCGCTCCATCCCAAGACGATGCTGTCGCCGCGCGTTGCCCCGCAGATGATCGGGCTCGGGCTGCTCGAAGCGATCCCCGAAGCGCAGATCCGTGCGCACGCCGATCCCGACGACAAGAATCACGACGGCATCTCCGGCCATGCCAACGAGGTGTGGTCGATCGCGGAGAACCGGTTGAAGCTCGGGCGCTTCGGGTGGAAAGCCGGCGTCCCCTCGATCGCCGAGCAGTCGGCGCTGGCCTTTGCCGGCGACATGGGTCTCTCCAATACGCTGGTGCCGAAGCCCTCCGGCGACTGCACGGCAGCTGAACCCATGTGTCTCAACGCGCCCAACGGCAACAACCCCAAAGATGGCAACGTCGAGGTGCAGCCCAAGCTCTTCGACCTCGTGGTGTTCTACGCCCAGAACCTCGCGCTGCCGCCGCGGCGCAATCCCGGCGACGCTGTGGTCAAGCACGGCAAGGAGCTGTTCTACGCAGCCGGCTGCCAGGGCTGCCACGTGCCGAGCTTCACGACCGGCGCGGTCGCGGGCCAGCCGCAGCTCTCCAACCAGAAGATCTGGCCCTATACCGATCTGCTGCTGCACGACATGGGTGAGGGCCTCGCCGATCACCGCCCCGAGGGCATGGCGACGGGGAGCGAATGGCGCACCGCGCCGCTGTGGGGGCTCGGCCTCACCGAAACCGTGAGCGGGCACACGCTGTTCCTGCACGACGGGCGCGCGCGCAACATCACCGAAGCGATCCTGTGGCACGGCGGGGAGGCGCAGGCCTCGCGCGACGCGTATGCCGCCTTGTCGAAGGAAGAGCGCGACGCGCTCGACGCCTTCGTCAACTCGCTCTGATCGCTACTTACTTTCTTTGCCATTGCCCGGTCGCGGCACGATGGGGAAATCGAAGCGGCGCCCCTCGTAGGGCGCATCGCGCAGCTGGAAATGCCACCACTCGGTCGCCATCGGGGCGAAGCCTTCCTCGCGCATCGCTGAGCGCAGCGTATCGCGGTTGGCGCGCGCCGCGGCGGAGATGCTGTCTGAGTGGAAATGGCTCTTGGGATGGAAGCAATCGAAGTCGCTGCCCATGTCGAGCGGGCCCTGCAGATAGACCGACGTCTGAAAGCACGGGCCATCTGGTTTCAGCTCGGCGGGCTTCGGCTCTGGCGACACCGCCGCCGGAGCGGGAAACGGAACGAGGGTCAGGTCGACGGTGCTGCCTGCCGAATGGCGCGAGCGCGACGAAATAAAATTGAGCGAAAAGAGGCGGCTCTTGGCGAGCGTCGGATAATAGTAGGCCTTGGTGCGCTGATCGCCGGGCTCGTCCGCCCACTCCACGAAATCCTCGACCGCCCGCGCCGGCCGATAGCAGTCCAGCACCTTGAGGCCGAAGCCTTTCGCATGCAGCGTCTCGTGCGCGCGCTTGAGCGCCGCCGCTGCCTCGGCCGTGAGCACGCATTCGCCCGCCTCGTAGCCCTTGACGGTGCGGCCGACGAAATTCTCCGTCCCGAAATAGCGGATGTCCTGGGCGATATCGGGCGCCACGTCGCGCAAATAGACGAAGCCGCGCGGCATGCCGCCATGTGAGGCGGCGTGCGCGGCGATCGACCCCAGCACAACCGCGAGCAGACTTGCGAGACCTCTTGCCGCCAAACGGACTTCTCCCTCAACCCGATGCCGCAGATATCTATCCGAAAAATGCCAGCGCGCAAAAAGCGCTGAAAACGGCTTGGTGAGAGCGGATGCGGACGCGCGACTTTGTCCTCGCGGGAATGACCCCGAGGTTTTGCGATCATGAAGGGAGCGCGGGCGCCAAGCGCTGCGATCCTGTCGCGACTTTTTAGGGCACCGCTTGGGCGCCCGCGCACGGATCTCTCATGGCCGAGGGTGCGGACACGACCGCAGCGGGCTTGGGCTCCAACCTGCTCTGGCAGGCCATCGTCCCGGAGCCGCCGGCGGCTGCCGTTCTCGTAGTTACGTGAGAGCGGCCGCTGCGGAAGGGCGTCCACGCGCTTCGTTGCCGTCACGCGTAGCCTCGGTCGCACGACCCGGAATAGGGCGAAGCTGCCTGCACCGGCGCGCGCAACGGAACGCAACGACGGCTCATCCGGGACCGTTCCCCGCCCCGCGTCAGACGCTCAAGCTTGTCGCGTCCCTTCGTCGGGCAGGGATGAGGTGAGTATGGGGGATGCGCGAGGGGCGGGGATTACTATCGCGCGGGGGCCCCGGTGTGTGCCCAGCGGGGGACGGGTGGATCAGATGCTGAGTGATCATCGTCGCGTCCACCTCGCGACTGAAGCGCGCGGCGCACGGTGAGCGTCTATACATAGACTTGGGCCAAGCGCATATTTCTCGGATCGTGAGTACGCGTACTTCGGGG
The DNA here is from genome assembly GCA_963726795.1 of uncultured Alphaproteobacteria bacterium. Classification (GTDB taxonomy): domain Bacteria; phylum Pseudomonadota; class Alphaproteobacteria; order Rhizobiales; family Hyphomicrobiaceae; genus Hyphomicrobium_A. Next base: position 86,202 of record CAVSDD010000007.1, read on the forward strand.
ACGGGGATGGATTGCGGGTCACAGGATGCTCTGTGCGAGCTGGCAAATTGGGTTTCGAACAATGACCTGATCGGGCCATGGCTGGTCGAGGTAATAAGCCGCTTTGGTGACCACGCTACTGGCATTGCTGGTGTGCTCGCGCAATTTGTGCGCGACTACGGGCAGTCGATTGTCGGTCTAGTTGGCGTTTCGTTCGGCTTTTGGCGCTGGTGGCGCTATCGCGAGCACATACTGCACAAGCGCCTTTCCGAATATTTGCGTGAGAACGACACGCGGCTTGCGGCGGGCACCGCAGAGCTCGTTGAGATCATTCAGCGGCCCGCGCCCGGGCAGCATTTCAAAGATCCGCTTTTTATCGACGCCGATTTGCGTGCAGTGCTGCGCGAGCGCAATTGGGATAAAGCGACCTTCGCATTGAGCGTTGCATCCAGTTCGGATTGGCAACTCTCAAATGCAATCGAGCGTATCAAGATGCGAGGGCACTGCACAAGCGATGATCGCGTCGCTGAACAAGCAGCTCTTCAGTGCGTATAGTATAAAAGGCGCCATAGCAGCATCGACTATGCGCGGCAATAAAATCGACGCTTCAGAAGCTCTGAGACATTTCAAGCACGCGCTCAAAATTCCTGGGCATGAACGGGACCTCACCGTGCGGGAACTTGAGGCCCATCAGATGCGAAAACTCGGTTTGCCTGCCAAAGATGCCTATGAAGAACTTGTGCTTCTTGCAACTACCCTTGACGACATTCGGGCCCGTGATTTCCAGACGGCGCGCATGAAGAGATTTGTTGCCGAGGTGATTGTAGGCGTTAGGCCAAGAAATGCTTACTGGTCACTCACAGACGCTGACGAGGCTTTGCCCTTACTCTCGAAGTGCGAGCCATTGAGTTTGTGGGAGAGGCTGGAAAAAGCGGACGTTCACTATCTCGCCGCGTACTGTGCAAAGAACTCGAACTTTTTAGCTCTTGAGCAAACACATCTTGATGAGGCGGGAGCGTTGTATGCCGGCCTATCACGGAGAGTTATCAACTCGAAGGTGGTTCAGACCCCGACAATTTCGAAGGCTGCGTGCGAACACGATCCAGGGTTGCAGGCGAGTCGATTGCGCAAGGAGCGGGACCTATGACGTGGCCTGGCTCCCTTAGCTAGATAAGGCGTAGCAGGAGGCCGCCGAGATAGGCTCCACCGGCAGCAATGAGCGCGTTGCCGAAGCTGCGCAACGTCGTGCTGCGAAGTACGTCGGTGAGCCCCGAGCTCCCTTGAGTCCTCGACGATAGGAGCTGGGATCGAGTGCTCGGCGTAGCGATTAGGCGAGCGCGAGGGCGCGATCTGGCCGGAGGCACCCGATCTGACCAAATACCCTTGAATCCACCAAATCCGGCGAGAGCGGCCGCACGAGGATGCGCCAATGCGAACCCAAGCATTTCTAGACCCCGGTCCGGCCGCGACGCGCACGGAGCTGAGCAGGCCGAATGCGGGGCAATTTGGCAAGCATTCTGGTTCTGCCAGAGCTCAGGCCCAATGGAGCGTCGATCCCGCTTGTATCATCGGTCAAACAATGAATACTACATAGAACTGGTGATCACACATTTCGACAGATATTGCGCCGCAAGCTACCAGCAGTTCGAGCTCGGTGAAGTGGGACTTGAGCGGGTTGCCCAGCGGCCAGTGGCTGCCTCCCCTACGTCGCGGCGTCGCGCATGCTATCGTCCGCACGCTCTCCCCGCCACCGCCCCCCCCAAAAAAATGGCCGCGACCCTAAAGGATCGCGGCCAGAGATAGAGGAGAGAGTGGAGAGGAGAGAGAGTTAGAGAGAGCGTGCGTTATTGCGCGTTGGCGGTCTTGCGCGTCTGGAACTTGCCCGACATGTCGACGATCGCCTGCTCGGCCTTGGTCGACAGCCGCTTGACCTCCTTGGCGTCGAGGTCGAACGTTTTCAGATCGACCATGCGGATCGTCTGGTCGTCGTAGGTCTTGAAGTAGAACCGCAAGGATTGCGGATCGCGCATCGCGGTGAACATCGTCATGTCGGAATAGGTCTTGCCGTCCGCCTTCTCGCGCGCGGCGCCGACCGGAATGTCGAAGTTGTTGAGGATGTGGAAGCCCTGCAGGATGCCTTCGGGCGCGGTCGCGGCAGGAACGGCGGTGGCCGAGAAGATCGTCGCGCGCACGAAGCGTGCGGGCGGGGTGAAGTCGCCCGGCAGCCCGTGCAGGCCGGCGCCCATGCCGAACGGGGCAAACGTCGTCTTGTCGAGCGTCACCGGCGCAACCTCGCGCGGGGAGAGCGTGATGTAGTTGCGCAGGTTCGTCATGTGCCAGTCGAAGCTTGGCGAGTTGGTGAGGACGCCGAGCGGATTGTCGTTCAGCACCAGCTTGCCTTTGAGCGGCTCGATCACGAGGGACTTGCCGCTCTTGTCGTAGACGATCCAGTGGAAGGGTTGCGGCTGCGGCGGCCAGCCGGGTAGCAGCGTCGGCGCGACGATCGCCTCGCCGCCTTCGACCGCCTTGCGCACCTCATCGACGCTGGCAAATTGCGTCAGCAGCCAGTTGGCGAAATCGGCGGCCGACATGGAGCTCGCCTGGTTGGCGGCGGTGGTCGGCGTGTACTCGGCTTCGGTGGGGAAGAAGAAGGTTCCGACCGCGAGGCCCTTCTCGTTCAGGCCGTCCATGATGGCGAGGTTGCCGAACAGGATGCCGCCCGTCGCGCCGTATTTCGACGTCCACTTCTTGCCGTCGCCGAGCGGCGTCTGGCCGACGAAATCGTAGCCGCGCGGCACGACGACCATGTCGATCTCGAGCGGGATGCCGAACTCGACCGTGCGCCCGTGCACGATGGTGCCGTCGGCGTTGGTGAGCTTGATGCCGGTGCAGGCGGCGGCCGGGGTCGCGGCGATGAAGGCGGTCGCGGTGGCGAGCGCCACAGCGCGAAAGAGGGTCGAGGTGCGGTTCATGGAGGGCTCCGATCGCCGAATCGCGAATTGGGGAGTCCCTGGTCTAGTCGCCCGTGCTGAAGGTCGCGTGAGAGGCCGCGCTACAATTGTCGCCATCCCCTTCGCGCCGTTTAAGCCCCGCCATTCGGGCGGTTCCGTGCGTGCCCTGACTGCCCTTTTGGCAGGCTAAGGGCGTAAACCCTGTGCAGAGAAGCCGCGGGAGTTGCAAATCTGCAACGGCGTTCCGGATTATCCTGCGCGCGGACCGGAGCAAAACTTAAACAAACCGGCCGCACACATAGGGGAGATTAAAACGATGGATCTTGTCACCGCACTTGCGGTCAGCATCGGCCTTCTGGGGGGCGTTGCGACGTATCTCTATCTTTCTGACCCGTTGCTTCTCGGCCTGCAGATCTGGGCCGCATTCATTGCGTGGGCCAGCTTCTATCACTGCGGCGGCAAGCTGCAGGGATTCACCTCGAGCATTCTGGCCAACCTGTGGGGCATCCTCTGGGGCGTGCTCACGCTTCTCGCCATCAGCCGGCTCACGGTCGGCGAGTCGTTGCCGCCCAACGTATGGCCGGCGATCTGCGTCGCGGTCGGCGTCGGCCTCATGATCCTCGGGTGCAAGATCCCGATCTTCTCGGCCATTCCCGCCACCGTGTACGGCTACGCCGCCGTTGTCGCCTTTGTGCTGCTGAAGGCAGGCACCGATACTCTGACGGGGCCGTCGCTCGCCAATCCGGCGGTCGTGATTGCGCTGTCGATGATCGGCGGCGCGATCTTCGGCTTGATCTCCGAGGCTCTCGCCGGCGCGATGGCGAAGGCGTAGGCGGACTTACGCGCGCGTTTGAGCGCGGAGCCTGAACCAGCCACCGGACCGCGTGTGGTCCGGTCCGGTGGCTGTTTGCTTTTTTGGATGTTCAGCGGCGGCGGTGGGCGCGGTAGCGCTTGATCAGCGCGTTGGTCGAGCTGTCGTGCGCGAGCTGAGGCTCGGCCGACGCCGTAAGCTCGGGGCCGATGCGGTTTGCCATCGCCTTGCCGAGCTCGACGCCCCATTGGTCGAAGCTGTCGATCCCCCAGATCGCGCCCTGCGTGAACACGCTGTGCTCATAGAGCGCGACGAGCGCGCCGAGCGTCCTGGGATCGAGGCGGTCGGCCAGGATCATGTTCGTCGGGCGGTTGCCCTCCATGACGCGGAACGGCGTCTGGAATGCGGGCGCGTTTTCCTTGGCAAGCTCAGCCGCCGTCTTGCCGAACGCAAGCGCTTCGGCTTGCGCGAACAGGTTCGCCATTAGCAGGTCGTGGTGCTCGGCGAGCGGGCTCAGCGGCTCGAGAAACCCGATGAGGTCGCAGGGGATCAGCTTCGTGCCCTGGTGCAGCAGCTGGTAGAACGAGTGCTGCGCGTCGGTGCCGGGCTCGCCCCAGATGACGGGCCCGGTCTGATAGTCGACGCGCGCGCCGTTGAGGTCGACGCTCTTGCCGTTGCTCTCCATCTGCAGCTGCTGCAGGTAGGCGGGAAAGCGCGCCAGGTGTTGCGCATACGGCATGACGCCTTGCGTCTCGGCGCCGAAGAAATTGTTGTACCAGACGGCGAGCAGGCCGAGCAGCACCGGCAAGTTGCGCTCGAGCGGCGCTGAACGGAAATGCTCGTCCATGGCGCGAAAGCCCGAGAGCATTTCGGCGAAGTTCTGCGGGCCGATGGCGAGCATGGTCGACAGCCCGATCGCCGAATCCATCGAGTAGCGCCCGCCGACCCAGTCCCAGAACTCAAACATGTTCTGCGGATCGATGCCGAATTGGCTCGACCGCCTTGGCGTTGGTCGAGACCGCAACGAAGTGGCGGGCGATGGCCGCCTCGCTGCCGAGCCGGTCGAGCGCCCAGGCGCGCGCGGTCGCCGCGTTCGCCATCGTCTCCTGGGTGGTGAAGGTCTTGGAGGAGACGACGAACAGCGTCTCGGCGGCATCGAGGCCCTGCATCGCCTCGCAGAATGCGGCGCCGTCGACGTTCGAGACGAAGCGGAAGGTCAGCGCGCGATCGGAGAAGTTGCGCAGCGCCAGGTACGCCATCTCCGGGCCGAGGTACGACCCGCCGATGCCGAGATTGACCACATTCTTGATGCGCTTGCCGGTGTGACCGGTCCACGAGCCGTCGCGAACCTTGCTGGCGAAGGCAGCCATGCGGTCCAGCACCGCGTGCACGTCGGGAACGACGTTGCGGCCGTCGACCTCGATGCTTGCACCTTTGGGAGCACGCAAGGCGACATGGAGCACCGCGCGCTTCTCGGTCACGTTGATCTTGTCGCCGCGAAACATCGCGTCGCGGCGCTCGGCAACGCCGCGTTCGGCGGCGAGATGCGCCAAGAGTTGCATGGTCTCGTCGGCGATGCGGTTCTTCGAGTAGTCGAGCGTCAGACCCGCGCCCGAAACGGTGAAACGCTCCGCGCGGCCCGGATCGGCGGCGAACATCTCGCGCAGGTGCACGTCCTTGATCTTTGCCTGGTGCTCGACGAGCGCCTGCCAGGCCGCGGTGCCGCGCACCGGAGTGAGCCCCATCGTTCCCTCTTACACCAGCGCCTTGCTCTTGGCCTCGATGGACGCCAGCAGATCATGCCAGGACTTAACGAACGACTTGGCGCCTTCGCTCTGCAGCTGGCGCCCCAGCGCGTCGACATCGACGCCCGCGGCGGGAAACTCCTGCAGCAGCTTCTCGCAGTCGCCGCCATTAGAAGGCAGCATCGCACTCACCGCGCCGTGGTCGGCGAAGGCGTGCAGCGTTTCGTCCGGCATGGTGTTGATCGTGTTCGGGGCGGCAAGCGCCGCGACATACATCGTGTCTGTCGCCTTGGGGTCTTTGGAACTCGTGCTGGCGAACAACAGCCGCTGCGCGCGCGCGCCGAAGTTTTCGAGCCGCTGCCAGCGGTCGGACACGAGGAGATCGCGATACGCCTTGTAAGCCTGCTTGCCGATGGCGATGCCGAGCTTGTTGCGCAGCCGATCCGGAACCTTCTCCGCGATCGCGCGATCCCAGCGGCTGATGAAGACGGACGCCACCGAGCGCACGTCGGCGCTGAGCCCGGCTTCAACGCGCCGCTCCAACCCGCGCATGTGGGCTTCCGCCGCGGCGAGATAATCGGCAGTCGAGAACAGCAGCGTCACATTCACGCTGACGCCGGCGAAGGTCGCCTCCTCGATCGCGGGCAGGCCTTCCTTGGTGCCGGGGATCTTGATGAACAGGTTCGGCTTGCCGGCGCGCTGGTGCAGGCGCTTCGCTTCGGCAATCGTGGCCTTGGTGTCGTAGGCAAGCAGCGGAGACACTTCCAGCGACACCCAGCCATCGACGCTCGCGGTGCGCTCGTACACGGGCAGAAACAGATCGGCGGCGCGCGATAGGTCATCCAGCGCGAGTTCAAAGAACAGCGCTTCGCCCTTCATGCCCTTGTCGACCAGCTTGCGGATCGCGCCGTCGTAATAGCCGCCCTTGGAGATGGCCTTCTCGAAGATGGTCGGGTTCGAGGTCAGGCCGGTGACCGACAGCTCGTTGATGTATGTCTGCAGGCGCCCGTTATCGAGATTCTCGCGCGTGATGTCGTCGATCCACAGGCTCTGCCCGGCATCGTGAAGCTTTTGCGTGGAGTTCACGAGCTCATCCTCCTTCAACCGGCGCAAGCGCCGAAAAATCACAAGCCTTGAACTCGGCGATACTGCCGAGCGCAATGTCAGCCGGCACCGGCTTGGCGCTGGCCTCGGCATCGCGCGCATAATGGCCCTGCCGCACGAAAACCGTCGTCACGTGTCCGCGCCACGCCTCCTTGATAGCAGCAAGAATGGCCGGTTTGTCATCGATTACGACGTAATGCCGCGCCGGATAGGCGCGTTGCACATCGCCCAGCGCCTGCTCCTTGTGGATGTACCCAAGCACCCGGCCTTCGACGGCATGCCAAATCCCCGATCGCTCGAGCTTATAGGGTTGGAACACCCCGTCGCCGTCGGTGAGGATCACCGGCATACCCCAACGGCTCGCATGCGCGACGGCGGCAAGCGCACCGGGAAAGAGCCGCTCGACGAAGGGATAGTCCATGAGCCAGTTGGACAGGGCGAGCGAACGCGGATCGCCCAAGTGCTCCATGCGGAAACCCTCGAGCGCGCCAAGGAAGTCGGCGTAACCTTTCTCGGCACGCAGCCGCTCATAGATATCCCAGAAGCGCCGACGCGCATCTTCGCCGAACCGCGTTTCGATCTCGCGGCCCAGATCGTCCTTCATGCGCGCGGTATCGAACAGCGTCTCGTCCACATCGAACAGGAATACGATGTCGCCGGCCGCGCCCATCAGATGGACTCTCCGGTCGCGGTCGGATTGAGCCAGGGGCCGTCGTTGCCGATGAGGCGCGCGGACTCGGCCGGACCCCAGCTTCCGGGCGCGTACTTGTAAACGGGGGTGACGTTGCCCAGCACGTCGTTGACGATGCGCCATTCGGCATCGACGATGTCCTCGCGTGCAAACAACTCGCTGTTGCCGTTCATGGCGTCGCCGAGCAGCCGCTGATACGGAGGCAGGTTGACGGCCGGCTGGCGCGTCAGCACGAGCTCGACATCCTCGCCGATCATGCGCTCGCCCGGTGTCTTGACCCGCGCGCCGAGCGCAATCTTCACGTCCGGGCTCAAGCGGAAGCGCATGTGGCCGGAGGCGGCGGAAACGATCTCGCCGAATGTCTCGCGCGGGGGCCGCTTGAACTCGACGATGGCCTCGGCGGCCGTCACCGGCAGCTTCTTGCCGGCGCGGATGAAGATCGGCACGCCCGCCCAGCGCCAGTTCTCGATGCCAAAGCGGATCGCCGCGAACGTTTCAACCGTCGAGCCCGGAGCGACACCCGCGACCTTGTCGTAGCCCTCGTACTGGCCACGCACGACATCGTCTTTCTGCAGCGGGCGCACGGCTTTCAAGAGGCTCGCCTTGCGGTCCCGGATCGCCTCGTACTCTTGGCCGGGCGGCGGATCCATCGTGAGCGTGGCCAGAACCTGCAGCATGTGGCTCTGGATCACGTCGCGGATGGCGCCCGTCTCGTCGTAGAATTTTCCGCGTCCCTGGACGCCGAAATCCTCCGCCATCGTGATCTGGATCGAGCGCACATAGTCGCGATTGAACAGCGGCTCGAACATCGAGTTGGCAAAGCGCGTGTAGACGATGTTCTGCACCGGCTCCTTGCCGAGGTAGTGGTCGATGCGGAACACGTTCGGCTCGGCGAAGTACTCCTCGATGCAGCGCGTCAGCGCCACCGCGGATTGGCGGTCGCGGCCGAACGGCTTCTCGACGACAAGGCGGGCGTTCTTGGCGCAGCCGGATTTGGCCAGCTGCTCGATCGCCATGCTGAACAGCACCGGGGGAATGGCGAGGTAATGCAGCGGCCGCTTGGCTGCGCCCAGTTTTTTGCGCAGCGACTTGAACACCTGCAGATCGTTGTAGTCGCCGTCGACGTAGCTGAGCTGGCTCAGGAACTGCAGGAACGCTTCCGATTTGATGTTGCCGCCGTGCGCCTCGATGCTTTCGCGCGCGCGGGTCTTGAACTGGTCGAGGCTCAGCTCCGACTTGGCGACGCCGATGATCGGCACGCGCAACCCTTCATCGCGCACGAGGCGGAACAGCGCGGGAAAGATCTGCTTGTAGGCGAGGTCGCCGGTTGCGCCAAAGAACACCACCGCGTCGGATTTGCCTTTGACCTTCTCTGGATTCATCATGTGGACTTCTTCTCCAGATGACCGCCGAAACCGTAGCGCATCGCAGACATAAGCTTGTCGGCGAACTCCGCGTTCCCGCGCGAGGAGAAGCGCGCATAGAGTGCCGAGGCGATGACGGGGGTCGGGACGCCTTCCTCGATGGCGGCCTGCAGCGTCCAGCGGCCTTCGCCCGAATCCGACACGCGGCCGTCGAAGTTCGACAGGTCAGGGTTCTGCCGCAGGGCGAGCGCGGTGAGGTCAAGCAGCCACGAGCCCACAACGCTGCCGCGGCGCCACAGCTCGGCGACCGCGGGAAGGTCGATCTCGTACTTGAAGTGCTCCGGATTGCGCAGCGGCGTCGTCTCGGCATCGTGCGCTGCCTGCTCGGCCCCGATGTTGGCATGCTGCAGAATATTGAAACCTTCGGCGTAGGCGGCCATCAGGCCGTACTCGATGCCGTTGTGCACCATCTTTACGAAGTGCCCGGCGCCGCTCGGCCCGCAGTGCAGGTACCCGCTCTCGGCCTGGCTCGGCGCGCCGTTGCTCCCCCCAGTGCGCGTGGCGGCATCGACGCCGGGAGCCAGCGATTTGAAGATCGGATCGAGGCGGGCGACGACATCGGCTTCGCCGCCGATCATCATGCAGTAGCCGCGCTCCAGTCCCCACACGCCGCCGCTGACGCCGACGTCGAGGTAGTGCAGCTTCTTCTCCGCCAGCTCTTTCGCGCGGCGCAGGTCGTCCTGGTAGAACGAGTTGCCGCCGTCGATCACGATATCGCCGGGCGACAGCAGCGGCAAAAGCTCGGCGAGCACCGCATCGACGACGCCCGCCGGCACCATCATCCAAACCGTGCGCGGCTTCGTCAGCGATTTCACGAACGCGGCAAGATCCGTCGCGCCCTTGGCGCCACGCGCGGTGAGATCCTGTACGGCGGCCGAGTGCGCATCATAGACGCAGAGCTCATGCCCGGCGCGCATCAGGCGCACACTCATGTTGGCGCCCATCCGCCCCAGTCCGATCATGCCGAGTTGCATCGGTCGCTCCTAGCTATGGGGCAACGCGCGAGCACTGCCGGTAACGCGACGCCCTATTGCCGCACCGCAGCGCCGCCGAAGATGTAGGCATCCCTATCTGACTATCTGGTGACCGTACCGGCAATCGCAATGGTGAACGAAACTGCGAGCGGGGACGGTCCTGGCCCCGAGGTAGAACGCGCCCTGCAGCATGAGGGTTTCGGTTGAGGCGATTATTTTATGCGCCGCTAACCCAAATGCGGAAAATCGTCAGAACCAATGGATCGCTTCCTCATTTAACTACTCGCACAACGGTTTTTTATGTCGGGTCCCGCACAAGATGACGATAGTCCAGGAGTGCACCGCATGGGTGAGCCGGTCGATTCGACATTCATGAAGCCCGCCGTTGGAACGTTGCGGATATTCGACGATGTCTCCGCGATCGCAGAGAGCGCGGCCGAGTTCGTGTGCGAGCTTGCCTGCCGCAAGCCTGGCCCCGTGCGCATCGCGCTCGCCGGCGGCGACACGCCCAAGCCGCTGTACGAGCGCTTCGCGCAGGAGCAGTTCATCCAATGCATGCCGTGGGAGCGGGTGCATTGGCTGTTCGGCGATGAGCGCTTCGTGCCGCCCTCGAGCGCGGACAGCAACTACGGCATGGCGCGTCGCACGTTCCTGGAGCACGTGCCGGCGCCCACTGCGAACGTGCATCCCATCAAGACGAAGGGCTTCACTCCCGACGAAGCCGCGCGCGCGTACGAAGAAACGCTAAAAGACCTCTACGGCGCGCAGACGCTCAGCATCGACCGGCCGCTGCTGGACATCACGCTGCTCGGCATCGGCAGCGACGGACATACGGCTTCACTGCTTCCGGGTGAGCCGATCTTGTCGGAGTACGACTCGCTGGGTCGCGCCGGTACCGCACGGCCGCCCCGAGCCGCGCATCAGCCTCACCTACCCCGCGCTCAACAGCAGCCGCGTGGTGATCTTCATCGTCACCGGCGCCGGCAAGCGCGACATGCTGGATAAGCTGCTGTCGGGCGACAAGAGCGTTCCGGCGGGACGCCTGCAGCCGATCGGCGACATCATCTGGTTCGCGGACCGGGATGCCGCGGGCCGCTGGTGCTGACAGGGCTGGCTCTAAACTCAAACCATGCGCTTGCCGATCGCGGGGGCCATCGTCGCCTGCCGGATCACCGTGTGCACGAACCTGAGCTTGGTCTCCGCGCCCGGCGTGATGACGAAGGGATAGAAGTCGTTGTGGCCCATGCTGCGGTTGATCTCGTTGAGCGCCAGCGTGAGCGGCAGCCAGCGCTCGACCAGGGCTTCGAACGCGACGTCGCGATAGACATCGGGCGGGCGCAACGAGCGCAGCGCTGTCCCGCCGAAGCGGCTCGTGGTGCGCGGCTCGATCTTGAGCGAGGAAGCGGTATCCAGCGCGTCGACCATGTGCATGTAGTGCGCCCAGGTTTCGGCCCAGTCTTCCCACGGGTGAGCGCTCGCGTACGCCGACACGTGATGCTGCGACCAATCGGTGCGCGGACCCTGCTCATGATGGCGGTTGAGCGAGGCGCGGTAGTCTTCCCGCTCGTCGCCGAACAAGCCGCGAAAATCGGCAAGTTTGTCCGTGTCCTCGATCAGCAGCATCCAGTAGTAGTGCCCGCTCTCATGACGCAAATGGCCGAGCATCGACCGGTAGCGTTCGGCCATGGCCTGGCGCTGGCGCTCGCGCTCCACAGCGTCGGCCTCTCCGACCGCGATCGTGATGACGCCGTCGAGATGTCCGGTCAGCACGTCGGCGACGAAATCGAAGACGAGCGGACCGCGCGTCGCGTTGCCTTCGAGCGGCAAGCCGAACCGCAAGAGCGAGTAGACGAGGCGCTTCTTGGCGCGCTCGAAGTGGGCCCAGGCGCGCAGGTTTGCCGGATCGGAAAGGTCGGGGATCTTGCGGTTCAATGCGCAGGCGGCGCAGAACGTGGAGCCGGTGCCGGCGCGGACCAGCCAGTTGCAGACGCCGTGGGCGGCGTTGGCGCAGTAAGAATAGAGGGTGGCCGAGCCGCGCTTGGATTCGCGCAGACGACCGCTCTGGTCGGTGCTCAGCGTCGCCATTTCGAGGCGCGAGGAATTGAACCCAAGCCGATGGCCACAGCTCAGGCACTTGACGTTCTCGAAATAGACGGTATTGCCGCAGGAGCCGCACTTGTACGGTTTCACGCTAGCCGAACTCCAACCCTTGTCCCTACCCGCCGCCGGAAACGCGGCCCGGGCCTTCCGGTTTCCCTGCTCAAACTTGGGGCATCAAGCCCGGTTGGCAGGCAATGCTCAAACTTCGTGCGAGCGGCAAGATGATCTATGCTCCGATTGCCGCGCTGCACAAGAGCCCCGAGCGTAACCATACATAATGACCCTTCACGCCGCCCTTACCCATCGCACCGCCTACCACTACGACCGCGTCATCGGGATGGGACCCCAGGTGATTCGGCTTCGTCCGGCACCCCATTGCCGCACGCCGATCCTCAGCTATTCGCTGACGATCGAGCCGGGCCAGCACTTCATCAACTGGCAGCAGGACCCGTTCGCGAACTTCTGCGCCCGCGTCGTCATCCCGGAGAAAACCGACCGCTTCATCGTGACGGTCGACCTCGTCGCCGACATGGCGGTGATCAACCCGTTCGACTTCTTCCTCGAGGAGCGCGCGAAAGAATGGCCGTTCGCCTATGAGGGCGATCTCAAGAGCGATCTGCGTCCCTACCTGGAACCGCAGCCGCCCGGTCCATTGCTCGCCGAATTTCTGGCAGGCATTCCGCGCACCGGCGCCACGACCATCGACTTCCTTTGCGACCTGAACAGCAAGGTCAAGGAAACCGTCAGCTACTGCATCCGCATGGAGCCGGGCATCCAGACGCCCGAGGAGACGCTCGCCAAGCGTTCGGGCTCGTGCCGCGACTCTGGCTGGCTCCTGGTGCAGGTGCTGCGTCACATCGGTTTCGCCGCACGCTTCGTGTCGGGCTACCTGATCCAGCTGCGGCCCGACGTGAAACCGATCGACGGGCCGGCAGGCGCATCGACCGACTTTACCGACTTGCACGCCTGGGCCGAGGTGTACGTCCCGGGCGCGGGCTGGATTGGCCTCGATCCGACCTCTGGCCTGCTCGCCGGCGAAGGGCATATTCCGCTCGCGGCAACGCCACAGCCGTCAAGCGCTGCGCCGATCAGCGGCGGGCATGAGCGCGCGGAAGTGTCGTTCTCGGTCGACATGAGCGTGAAGCGTCTGCGCGAGACGCCGCGCGTGACGCTTCCCTACGAGGAGGATCAGTGGAAGGCGATCCTCGCCGCCGGTGATGCGGTCGACGCGCGCCTCGACAAGGGTGACGTCCGCTTGAGCATGGGCGGGGAGCCGACATTCGTCTCGCTCGACGACCAGGAGAGCGCCGAGTGGAACACGGCGGCCGTCGGCCCGACCAAGCGGCGCTATGCCGATGAGCTGGTGCGCGGCCTGCAACGGCGCTTTGCGCCGGGGGGCCTACTGCACTACGGCCAGGGCAAGTGGTATCCGGGCGAGCCGTTGCCGCGTTGGGCCTTCGCCATCTACTGGCGCCGCGACGGCCAGCCGTTGTGGACCGAGCCGGACCTGATCGCGCGCGAGCACCAGGCGCATGCGGCCACCATCTCCGACGCGGAACGCTTCATGGGCTCGCTCTGCGGGCAACTGGGCCTGCCCGCCGACAGCGCCATGCCGGCCTACGAGGATGGCGCTTACTACGCGCTGATCGAGCGCAAGCTTCCGATCAACGTCACGCCCGAGGAGAACAAGCTCGACGATCCCGCGGAGCGGGCACGCATCGTGCGCATTTTTGAGCAAGGCCTCGACGGCCCGGCAGGCTACGTCCTGCCCGTGCAGGTATGGCATTCCGCCGACCTCGGCCGCCACTGGGTGACCGAACGGTGGGGCATGCGCCGCGAAAAACTGTTCCTTATTCCGGGCGATTCTCCTGCCGGCCTGCGGCTGCCGATCGCTTCGTTTGCCGTGCTCCCGGCGGTCGACTATCCGCACGTCTTGTCGGTCGATCCGCTATCCGAGACGGCGCCGCTGCCCGAGCGCGCCCGTCTCGTCGAGCAGCGCCGCTCCGTCACGCTCAAGACGCCGCCGGCGCCGCCGGTAACCGGCCCGAGCGAGCTGTATGGATCGGTGCGCACCGCGCTTGCCGTCGAGCCGCGCGACGGGCACGTGTGCGTGTTCCTGCCGCCGGTTGCCGATGCGCTCGATTTTGCCGCGCTCATCGCCGCGGTCGAGGAAGCCGCCCGCGAAACGAAGATCCCGGTTCACGTCGAGGGCTACGCGCCACCGTCCGACCCGCGCCTCGATGTCATCAAGGTCACGCCCGATCCCGGCGTGATCGAGGTCAACATCCATCCCGCGCGCAACTGGAAAGAGCTCGTCTCCATAACGACGGGCATCTACGAGGAAGCGCGCGAGGCGCGTCTTGGCACCGAGAAGTTCCTCGTCGACGGACGCCACGTCGGGACCGGCGGCGGCAATCACATCGTCATGGGCGGCATGACGCCGGTCGACAGCCCCTTCCTGCGCCGCGCCGACGTTCTCGCGAGCATCGTCACCTACTGGCAGAACCACCCGTCGCTCTCGTATTTGTTCTCGGGGCTGTTCATCGGACCGACGAGCCAGGCGCCGCGTCTCGATGAGGCGCGCCACGAATCCCTCTACGAGCTCGAGATCGCACTGGCGCAGATCCCCGATCCCGCCGAGGCAAGCGTGCCCCTCTGGATCGTCGACCGCCTCTTCCGCCACCTGCTGACCGACGTCACCGGCAACACCCATCGCGCCGAAATCTGCATCGACAAGCTCTACTCGCCCGACAGCCCGACCGGGCGCTTGGGCCTCGTCGAGTTCCGCTCCTTCGAGATGCCGCCGCATCCGCGCATGTGCGTCGCGCAGCAGCTGTTAATGCGCGCCCTCGTCGCCAAGTTCTGGAACGAGCCCTATCGCGCCAAGCCCATTCGCTGGGGAACGGCGCTGCAGGATCGCTTCATGCTTGCGCATTTCGCGTGGGCGGACTTCGCCAACGTCATCGACGATCTGAAAAGCGCCGGCCTGCCGATGGAACTCGAGTGGTTCCGACCGCACTACGAGTTCCGCTTCCCGCTGATCGGCGACATCGAGGCCGCGGGCTTGAAGCTGGAGCTGCGGCAGGCGCTCGAGCCTTGGCATGTGCTCGGCGAGGAAGGCACGGCGGGCGGTACGGCACGCTATGTCGACGCATCGCTGGAGCGCCTCGAGGTTCGCGTCTTCGGCGACATGAGCGACCGCTACGTCGTCACCTGCAACGGCCGCACAATTCCGCTGGCGCCGACCGGCACCGCCGGCGAAGTGGTTGCAGGCGTGCGTTTCCGCGCCTGGCTGCCCGCTTCCGCCCTCCATCCGACAATCGATCCGCACGTGCCGCTCACGTTCGACATCGTGGATACCTGGAGCGGCCGGTCGGTCGGCGGCTGCCGCTACCATGCCTCGCACCCGGGCGGACGCAATTTCGAGGTGGTCCCCATCAACGCCTATGAGGCCCAGGGACGCCGGCTGGCGCGCTTCGACCGCAACGGCCACAGCGCCGGAGCGCTGTCGCCGGAGCCGGCCAAGGTCAATCCGGAATACCCGCTGACACTCGATTTGCGACGCTGAGCCGTCCCGAGAGGGCATGATGGTCACAGCGGGATTGATTCGTTTTTCCATATGCTTGCTGGTGCTGGTACGCTTCCTGGCCTCAGCCTATTTTGAGCGCCGCAATCCTGCACGGATCTAGAGCATGCGCGACGTGAGGCGCACGGCATCATGAACCTCGAAGCGCGGCTCAGCCCAGCGCAGGCGGAAGATCTGCTCCTTCCCTATGCGCGGCTGCGTTCTGGCGGCTTCGATGAGCTCTTGGATGAAACGGGCGCGGTGCGCGCGCACTGGCGCAAGTTCGTCGCGGCGCTCGGCGAGCTCACGCCGGAAGAGCGCGCCCATCGCGCCGAACGGTTGAACCGGCGCGTGCGCGAGATGGGCATCGCGCACGACATTTTCGCCGATCCGACGGAAGCCGGAAAACGATGGGACGTCGATCTCGTCCCGCTCATTTTCTCGAGCGCCGAATGGCGTCCGCTCGAGGCGGCGCTGTTGCAGCGGGCGCGCCTGTTCAACGCCATTCTCGCCGACGTTTACGGCGAGCAGCAGCTGATGCGCGAAGGCCTGATCCCGCCGACGCTGATTTTCTCCGACCGCGCGTATCTCAGCGCCTGCCAGGGCATGCAGCCCGCGAGCGGGCATTTGCAGTTCTATGCCGTCGATCTTGCGCGCGACGCCGGCGGCAAATGGCGCATCGTCGACAATCACACGGAAACCCCTGCCGGCATCGGCTATGCGCTGGCGAACCGCGTGGTTCACACGCACATCGCCGGCGATATCTTCCAGAAATGCAATGCCATGCGGCTGGCGCCGTTTTTCCAGCGCCTGCAGGCTAGCCTGATCGCGCTCACCGAGCGCCGCGACCCGCGCATCGCGCTGCTCACCTCGGGCCCGCACCACGACGACTATTTCAGCCATGCCTATCTCGCGCGCTATCTCGGGTATCTGCTCGTCGAGGCCGGAGATCTGCGCACGGCCGGCGACCGCGTCTTCCTGAAAACGCTCGAGGGCTTGAAGCGCATCGACCTCATCGTGCGCTGCGTCGAGGGACGGCAATCGGACCCGCTAGAACTGGACGCCAACGCCTACGACGGGCCGCCGGGGCTCGTGCAGGCCTGCCGCAAGGCGCCTGACGTGGTGCGCAATTCGCTTGGCGCGGCCGTCGCGCAGAACCGCGGGCTTGGCGGCTATCTCCCCGCGCTCAGCAAAAAGCTCCTCGGCGAGGAGCTGCTGCTGTCCGATACGCCGCGGCTGTGGCTGGGCTCGGTCGCCAACCGCAAGTACGTGATGGCCAACCTCGACCGCATGGTGATCCGCCCCGCGCAGGAGGGCACCGGCCGCCCGGGGGACGCGCAGTTCGGCAAGGTGGGCTCGACGCTTTCCCAGGCCGAGCGCGATCAGCTTGCCGAGGAGATCGATCTCAAGGGCAATACGCTCGTCGCGGAGGAGCGTATCGGCTTTGCCACCACGCCCGCGTTCACGCCGGACGGGCTGGTGCCGCAACCCTTCGCGCTTCGGCTGTTCGTGGCCGCGACCGAAACCGGTTTCACGGTCATGCCGGGCGGCATCGCCATGACGCTCGCGCCCAACATTGCCGTTGCCCTGAGCTCGCCCGATGCGCGCACGCGCGACGTCTGGGTCATCGCGGACGGTGAAATGCCGCCGCACCGCAGCCTGTGGCAGCCCACCATCGATACGGCGCGGGTGCAACGCTCGCAGCGTGTCATCCAAAGCCGCGTGGCCGACGATCTGTTCTGGCTCGGCCGCTACGGCGAGCGGTCAGACTGGATCTTGCGCGTGCTGCGCAGCGCGCTGCAGCGGCTGCAGGAGGACTACGCACCCTCCAACGGCCAGAACGCGGCACGCACGTGTCTCAAGGCACTGTTGCTGCGCGACGAGATCGAGGACGTGCCGGTCGCCGGCGAAACGAACGCGGCGGCGCTGGAGCGTCTCGCTCGCCTCCTGATTGCATCGCGCGACGGCAAACGCACGCTCGATGCGACGCTCGACAAGCTTTATCGCGTGTCCAGTCTCACGCGCGACCGGCTGTCGTTCGAGGGCTGGCGCGTGCTGAGCCATTTCCGCCCCGGCGAAGATTGGCGCAAGTCGATCCTGTCGGCGTCGCCCGAAGTCACGCTCGACCTCATCTCCGATGGCCTGGGATGGCTCGCCGCCTTCAACGGGCTGATGCACGAGAACATGACGCGCAACTACGGCTGGGCCTTCATGGACATGGGGCGCCGGCTGGAGCGCGCCTACAATCTCTGCGAAGCGATCCTGTCGCTGTTTGGGCAGCCGCTCGAGCGCGAAGAGGAAACCGACCGGCTCGTTCTGCTGCTGGAGCTGGCCGATAGCTTCATCACCTACCGCTCGCGCTATCGCCTCGTGCCGATGCTCCCGCTGGTGCTCGACCTGCTGCTGATGGATGAAAGCAATCCGCGCAGTCTCGCCTACCAGCTCGCCAGCATTTCCCAGCACTTGGCTTCCCTGCCGCAATCGCGCCAGGGTGCCGGCCTCACCGAGGAGCGCCGGCTGATCCTGTCGATGCTCACCGCGGTGCAACTGGGCGACGTCGAGAGCTTCGCCGAGGATTCCTCCCGCTCCGAGCTGCAGGCGGCCATGCGCAAGCAGATACAGCTCCTGCCGCAACTCACGACCGCCATCGAGCGGCGTTATTTCAATCTGATCGAAGAGCAGCCGCATCGCGTCCACACGCGGCTCGAGCCCCGCCAATGATCTATGAGGTCAGCCACCGGACGCTCTACCGCTACACGACGCCGGTCGTGCAATCGCAGCACGTGGTGCACATGTCGCCGCGCAGCGTCCCCCGCCAGACGGTAAAGGGGCACACCCTTCTCATCGATCCGGCGCCGACGATCAGAACCGAGCGCGTCGACTACTACGGCAACCGCGCCGTGATGTTCGACATCGAGCAGGAGCACGAGGAGCTGATCGTGCATGCCCAGAGCACGATTGCGGTGACGGCCCCCGAGCCGATCGATCTTGAACGCAATACCGCCTGGGAAAAGCTCGCCGACATGGTGGGCCGGCCCGAGACGCGCCTCGATCTCGACGTGTTGAAATACACGTGCGCCTCCAAGCACACGCGATCCACGCCCGAGCTCGCCCAATTCGCGCGCGCGTCCTTCCTGCCCGGCCGCGCGACGCTGCAGGGCGCCTGGGAGCTGATCACGCGCATCTACGAGGATTTCAAATTCGACGCGACGGCGACGGACATCTCCACGCCGGTGATGAAAGTCCTCGAGCAGCGCCGCGGCGTCTGCCAGGATTTTTCGCACCTGGCGCTCGCGTGCCTGCGCGCGCTGCACCTGCCCGCACGCTATGTCAGCGGCTATATCCTGACGAAGCCGGCGCCGGGGGCAGCAAAGCTCGCCGGCGCAGACGCCTCGCATGCGTGGATTTCGGTGTGGGCGCCCGAGACCGGGTGGGTCGATTTCGACCCGACCAACGGCCTGATGCCGCGCGATGAGCACATCACCATCGCCTATGGGCGCGACTACGACGACGTCAGTCCCATCAGCGGCATTCTGCTGGGCGGCAGCGAGCATTCGGTGGCCGTCGGCGTCGACGTCGTCCCGGCCGGCTGAGCGATCACGCCGCGCGCTTGCCGGCTTGCTCGATCTCGGCGTCGAGCGCGGCCCCCAGCAGGATGACGATCGTCGAAATCCACATCCACAGCATGAGGCCGATGACGGCCCCGAGCGAGCCGTAGATCGCGTTGTAGTTGGCGACGTTCGCCAAGTACCAGGAAAGCAGGAGGGAGCTTGCGAGCCACGCGATCGCAGCGGTGATGATGCCGATGCTCATGGCGCGCCACGGGTGCTCGTCGCGGCTCGGGCCAAAACGATATAAGACCGCGAGGCCCGCCACGACGAGAATCACCAGCACCGGCCAGCGCAGAATCGCCAATCCGCTGAGGGAATCGATGCCGACGGCTGCAAGCACAAGCGGCACGGCGACCACCGCCGCGATGATCAGCACGAGGGCCATGATCGTGCCCAAGGTGAGCGCCAGCGACACGAGGTTGTAGCGAAAGAACCCGCGCTGCTCCTTCTCGCCGTAGACGACGTTCAAGGCGTCCATGATCGCCTTCGTGCCGGAATTCGCGCTCCATAGCGCCAGAGCGAGGCCGCCGAGGGACGCGAGGCCGAGTTGCGTTTTGCCGATGCTGGCCGCGCGGGTCACCTGGTCATCGACAATGCCGTAGGCGGCTTCGGGCATCACGTTCTTCGCCAGCGCCATGTGGCTTGCAACGCTCGCTGGATCGGCGAAGAAACCGTACAACGCGACGAGGGTCGTCAGCGCGGGAACGAGCGCGAGCAAACCGTAGAACACCACGCCACCCGCAATCGCGAGCAGGCGGTCGTCGTTGAACTTGTTGTAGATCCGCCAGAGGATCGTCCGCGACTGCTCTTGCTCTTTGCTCACGTGCCCCCCGCTGCGCGAAATGGCCTAGAGCCAGCCGCGCCATTTGAACCAGAGGATCGGCAAAATCGTGCTCAGGATGATGAGCCCGAGCCCCCACTGATAGCCGTACGCCCAGCTCAACTCCGGCATGTTCTTGAAGTTCATTCCGTAGATGCTGGCAATCAGCGTGGGCGGAATGCCGACGACGGACACGACCGTCAACACCGTGAAGATGTCGTTCTGCTTGGTGTTGATCAACCCGAGCACCGCGTCCAGGAGGAACTGCACCTTGTTGGCGAGGTGCCCCTCGTAGTCGGTGAGCGACACGAGGTCGGTGGTGACGGTGCGCAGGTGCTCGTGCGTCGGCTGCGAGACCCAGGGGCGTTGCTGGCCCGAGACGAAGGGCACGATGCGCTGAAGCCCGAGGAGAATGTCGCGGGCGCGCGAGGAGCGTTCGCCGAGATTGCCCACATCGATCAGGATGCCGCGCAACGCGTCGTTGGATTGGGGAATGAGCCGCTTGCGGGCCTTGCGCTTGGGAAAGATCGTGCGCGAGATCTCATCGAGCTGCGCCCCGATCTCCTCCAGCTTATCCGCGCACAGCTCGACCATCTGGTCGGCGATCGCCGAGAAAACATCGACCGCGGCGCGCGGCGCGTCCAACCGGGAGAACCTTGCCGCCACCGCCTCGAACGAGCGCAACTGGGTGTAGCGGATCGTGACCAGGTGATCCTTCGACAGCACGAAGCCGACCGGTGAGGGCGCCTCCTCGACGTTGGCTCCCGACGAAATGGTCGGCATGCTGAGATAGAGGATGCCGTCTTCCTCATAGATGCGGCTCGAGGATTCGATTTCGCTCAGGTCTTTTCGCGCAGGGATCTTGAAGCCGCAGATGGTCTCCGCGGCCGCCTTCTCCTCCGCCGTGGGATCCATCAAGTCGACCCACAGCGTCTTGGGATCGATGGGGCCAGAACTCGTCTTTCCGCCGGGATAGGTGGTCAGCATCCGGTTCTCCTAAGCGAGTGCGCGCTAGAGCTACCAAAACTGTGCGAGCCGCGACAATCTCATACAGCGATACCGCCCCCAACGGTTAGCGCGCCATGTCGCAAGGCGCGAGGTATTGCAAGTTTGCGCCGGAGAAGATCACTCTGTCGCGATTGCAAGCCGCCAGAGGATGCCAGTGGCCGACCTAGCGACAACCGTAAGCGAGATTGCCGATGAGATGCGCAGCCGAACCGACCGGGGCGAGGTCGCGAGCTACATTCCACAGCTTGCTTGCGTCAATCCCGGTGCGTTCGGCCTCGTTGTGGCCGACACAAAAGGGAACATCGCGGCGGCCGGCGACAGCGAGGCGCCGTTCTCGATCCAGAGCATATCGAAGGTGTTCACCCTGACGCTGGCCCTCGGCAAGGTGGGCGACAGGCTGTGGCGCCGCGTCGGGCGCGAGCCCTCGGGCAGCCCGTTCAATTCGATCGTCCAGTTGGAGTTCGAGCGCGGCATCCCGCGCAATCCCTTCATAAATGCCGGCGCGATCGCCGTCACCGACGTCATCCTGTCGGGCCATCAGCCGCGCGAGGCCTTGGGCGAAATCCTGCGGTTCATGCGGTTCCTCGCCGACGACCCCACGATCAGCATCGACGAGACGGTCGCGGCCTCGGAGCGGCAAACGGGTTATCGCAACCTTGCGCTTGCCGCCTACATGAAGTCGTTCGGCGTTCTGGAAAATCCGGTCGACTTTACCCTCGGCGTCTATTTCCACCACTGCGCCATCGCCATGTCGTGCCGGCAGCTCGCCATCGCCGGACGCTTCCTTGCCAACTTCGGACGCAATCCGGCAACGGACTTGCCCGTCGTGCAGTCCGAGCGCGCGCGGCGCATCAATGCGATCATGCTGATGTGCGGCCACTACGACGGCTCGGGCGAGTTCGCCTACCGCGTGGGCCTGCCCGGAAAGAGCGGCGTCGGCGGCGGCATCCTGGCGATCGCGCCGGGCAAGGCTTCGATTGCCGTGTGGGCACCGGGGCTCGATGCCATGGGCAATTCGCATCTGGGCAGGATTGCGCTCGAGATGCTGACCAAGCGGATGGGCTGGTCGATCTTCGGCGCCGGAATGTGAGAGACGTGTTTCGCGCTCAGCGCGGAAGGCGGGGAGCAACATCCCCCAGCGGCGCGCGGGCTCGCTGAGCACAACCGGCCCAAACGATCGCCGCGCGATCATCGAAGTCAAACGCAGAACTGAAAACGCAACAAGGCATCTAGAACTCAGTGCTGCTGGTGTTGCCAATCGCAAGCCTGCTCGGCCTGCTCGATTGCTTCGCCATGATACCAGGACCCGTTGCAGGGAGCGGTCGGCAGCGATGCCGCCGTCTGCTGGAGGGCCGCCCGTGAGGCAGCGCGCTGGCCGCCGGAAGGCTGACGCGACCGCGTCGGGAACTGATAGATCTCAGCTGTCGGGGGTTGAGGCTGCTTGGTCATTGCGCATCTCGCTTTCTCATTCCTCTGGTTCGAAAAAGACCGTTTCGAAAAACGGGGCCGTGTTTATTGCATTTTTGCGCGCGATCGACGTGCCTAAAGAGGTGCTCTTTCTGCCTAAATTGAAGCCAGGAACTGCACACAATATGGGCATGCTGGGAATTGCATATTTGGCTAGCATGCCGGTCGATGGCGAGCTCGTGCAGCAGACAACTTCGCGGTCACAACGTCTTCATCCCCTCATTGGTTCGATGCCGATCGACTGGGACTGAAGCGGTGCGCGTCGTGTCATCGGCGAGCCTCATCGCACGCGCGCGATGCCCGGAAACGCACGGACTTCGAGACCATCAACCGGCGCCGCCTTGCACGCTCGGCGGCCGCGCAGCCCTTGTTGAATCAAAGTTCGCATTGTCATCAATGTAGGAGAGACGCGCCTATGACGAAATACAAGCTCGAGTACATTTGGCTCGACGGTTACACGCCAGTCCCGAATTTGCGCGGTAAAACGCAAATCAAAGAATACAGCTCCTTTCCTTCGCTCGAGGAACTGCCGCTTTGGGGATTTGACGGCTCCTCGACCATGCAGGCCGAGGGACGCAGCTCCGACTGCGTGCTGAAGCCCGTCGCCGTGTATCCCGAACTCGGCACGCACCGACGGCGTGCTCGTGATGTGCGAAGTCATGATGCCGGACGGCGTCACGCCGCACGCCTCGAACAAGCGCGCGACCATCCTCGATGATTCAGGCGCCTGGTTCGGCTTCGAGCAGGAATACTTCTTCTACAAGAACGGCCGCCCGCTCGGCTTCCCGGATTCGGGCTATCCGGCGCCGCAAGGTCCCTACTACACCGGCGTCGGCTACAGGAACGTCGGCGACGTCGCGCGCAAGATCGTCGAGGAGCATCTCGATCTTTGCCTCGCCGCCGGCATCAACCACGAAGGCATCAACGCCGAAGTCGCCAAGGGCCAGTGGGAATTCCAGATCTTCGGCAAGGGGTCGAGAAAGGCCGCCGACGAGATGTGGATGGCCCGCTACCTGATGCAGCGGCTGACCGAGGCTTACGGCATCGACATCGAGTATCACTGCAAGCCGCTCGGTGCGACCGACTGGAACGGCTCGGGCATGCACGCGAACTTCTCGACCAACTACCTCCGCGACGTCGGCGGCAAGGACTACTTCGAGAAGCTGATGAAGGCGTTCGAGGACGCACGCGCGGACCACATCGCGGTGTACGGCCCCGACAACCACATGCGCCTGACCGGGCATCACGAAACGGCGTCGATCAATACGTTCAGCTACGGCGTCGCCGACCGCGGTGCATCGATCCGCGTGCCGCACTCGTTCGTCAAGAATGGCTACAAGGGCTATCTCGAGGATCGCCGCCCCAACTCCCAGGGTGACCCCTACCAGATAGCCTCGCAGATCCTGAAGACGATCGCTTCGGTACCGCTGCCGGCGGTCGCCAAAGTCGCCGCCTGATCCCTCAGGGGCTTCAAGATAAACCGCGCGGCGCCGACCTCGTGTCGGCGCCGTGTTCGTTTGGGGCCTGCCATGCCGGATGCGCCCGATTTATTTACAAACGTAGATTTGGGCTGCGGCCTTTAGCTTAAGCGGGCTGGCGAAAGCCGCGAAAGCCGCTACTATCCCCCGATTGGGGAGTGCTTCCGTGAAACTTGATCGACCATCCCGGCTGCTCGCCGGCGCGCTGATCGTGTTGGCCCTGGTGTTGGCATCACCGATGCCGGCACAGGCCGACGATCCGCCGCTGCTGTCCGTCATCGTCGCCCATCCCCTCTCCAAGCACATCACGACCTGGGACGAGTACTCGGGGCGTTTTGTTGCGGTCAAATCCGTCGAGGTGCGCCCGCGCGTCTCCGGGTTCATCGACAAGGTGAACTTCATCGACGGCGCAACGGTGAAGCAGAACGATCTGCTGTTCACGATCGATCAGCGCCCGTTCGTCATTGCGGTGGATAGCGCCAAGGCCGAGGTCGCGCACGCCGTCGCCCAGGTGAAGCTGACCACGGCCGACGTTGAGCGCGCCAAGCCCCTGCTTGGCACCAGCACCATTTCCGAGCGCGACTACGACCAGCGCGCCGCCAGTCTGGCGGTTGCCCAGGCGCAGCTTCAAGTTGCCCAGGCCGCGCAAAAGGCCGCCGAGCTGAACCTCGAATGGACCGAAGTTCGCGCCCCGATCGCAGGGCGCATCTCCGACAAGAAGGTCAACGAGGGCAACCTCGTCAACGGCGGCTCGGGCACAACCTCTTTGCTGGCGACCATCGTCTCGCTCGATCCGATACAGTTTCTGTTTGAAGCGTCCGAGAGCGACTACCTGCGCTACACGCGTGCAAATCTTTCCGGCGCCCGCCGCTCATCGCGCGATGTCAGCAACCCGGTTCGCATCCGCCTCTCCGACGAGACCGACTGGACGCACGTCGGCAAAATGGATTTCGTCGACAACCAGCTCGACCCGCGCACCGGCACCATCCGCGGGCGCGCGCTCGTCGACAACAAGGATCTGTTGTTCACGCCGGGCGTGTTCGGGCGCATCCAGCTCTACGCCGGCGACGTCGATGCCATCCTCATCCCAGATCGCGCCGTGATTTCAGACCAGGCGCGCAAGATCGTGTTCGCGCTGGATGCCGACGACAAGATCGTGCCAAAGCCCGTCGCGCTCGGCGGCATGCACGAGGGATTGCGCATCGTCTTGAAGGGCATCAGCGCCGACGACCGCGTGGTCGTCGACGGGATTGCCAATCCGGCCGTGCGCCCCGGCGTCAAGGTGAAGCCCGAGCTGTCCGACGCCAAAGCAGCCAGCAACTGAGGCAGGCAGTAGAGCCCACATGCGTTTGCCTCACTTCTTCATCGACCGGCCGATCTTCGCCGCGGTCCTCTCGATCATCATCCTCATCATCGGCGCCATCGCGCAGCGCGCGCTGCCGATTGCCGAATACCCTGACATCGCCCCGCCAACGGTGAACATCGCGGCGAACTATCCCGGCGCATCCGCGCAGGTCATTTCCGAAACCGTTGCCACTCCCATCGAGCAGGAGGTCAACGGCGTCGACGACATGCTCTACATCGTCTCGCAGTCGACGGGCGACGGGCGGCTTTCGATCAACGTCGTGTTCAAGCCCGGCACCAACATCGACCAGGCGCAGGTGCTGGTGCAGAACCGCGTCTCCGTCGCCGAGCCGCGCCTGCCCGAGGACGTGCGCCGCCTCGGCATCTCGGTGCGCAAAGCCTCGCCCGACCTGATGATGGTCGTGCACATGACCTCACCCGACGGCAGCCGCGACCAGCAGTACATTTCCAACTACGCGACGCTGTACGTGAAGGACGTGCTGCTACGCCTCGATGGCGTCGGCAACATCAACATCTTCGGCGCGCGCGATTATTCCATGCGCGTGTGGCTGGACCCGGCCAAGGTCGCCAATGTCGGGCTTACCGCGGGCGAGGTCGTCGCCTCATTGCAGGCCGCCAACCTGCAGGTCGCCGCCGGCTCGATCAACCAGCCGCCCGCGGACTCGCCCGGCGCCTTTGAGCTCTCCGTGCAGACGCTGGGCCGCCTCACCTCGCCCGAGCAGTTCGAGGATATCGTCGTCAAGTCCGGCGAGGACGGGTCCGTCGTTCGCGTGCGCGACATCGCTCGCGTCGAGCTCGGCTCGCAGGACTACACGGTCAACGCCTACCTCAACAACAAGATCGCAACCGCGCTCGTCATCTTCCAGCGCCCGGGGTCGAACGCACTCGCGACCGCCAAGGAAATCCGCGCCACGATGGACCGGCTGGCGAAGGATTTCCCGCCCGGCGTCGCGTATTCGGTCGTCTACAATCCGACCGACTTCATCCAGTCGTCGGTCGACGCCGTCGTGCAGACGCTGTTTGAAGCCGTGCTTGCTCGTCGTCATCGTCGTCATTGTGTTCCTGCAGACGTGGCGCGCGGCGATCATCCCCATCGTCGCCATACCCGTTTCGCTGATCGGCACCTTCGCGGTCATGGCCGCGGTTGGCATTTCATTCAATACGCTCTCGCTGTTCGGGCTGGTGCTCGCCATCGGCATCGTCGTCGACGACGCCATCGTCGTGGTCGAGAACGTCGAGCGCTATTTGCGCCAGGGCATGTCGCCGCGCGAAGCGGCGCACAAGACCATGGACGAGGTCGGCTCGGCGCTCGTCGCCATCTCGCTGGTGCTGATCGCCGTGTTCCTGCCGACCGCCTTCATCGCCGGGCTGCAGGGGTCGTTCTACCGCCAGTTCGCGATCACCATTGCCGCCTCTACCGCGATCTCGGCCACCGTATCGCTGACGCTGTCGCCGGCATTGGCCGCACTTCTCTTGAAGCCGCACGACGAGCACGCTCCGCCGAAGAAGGACCTGCTCTACGTTCTCGGCACGCCCCTGCGCTGGTTCTTTGCCGGCTTCAACTGGGGCTTTGACCGCCTTTCGAGAGGTTATGGCGCCGCCACCGCCCGCACGGTGCGGCTCGGCACGATCTTCCTCATCATCTATGGCGGGCTGCTCGGGCTCACCTATTGGCGGCTCGCCACGACCCCAACCGGCCTCATCCCGCAGCTCGATCGCACGTATTTCATCGCCGCCTTCCAGCTGCCGCCGGGCTCCACGCTCAACCGCACCGATGAGGTCGTGCGCAAGGCGGGCGACATCATGCTGACGCGCCCGGGCGTCGAGGCGGCGGTGGCGTTCGTCGGCTTCGACGGCGCAACGTTCACCAATGCGCCCAACACCGGCGTGATCTTCGTGCGCCTGAAGTCGTTCGAGGAGCGCGAGCACGCGGGTCTGACCAAGGACGCAATTCTCGCGGATCTGCGCAAGGAGATGGGCAAACTGCGCGAGGCCTACGTCTTCGTGCTCGAGCCGCCATCCGTTCCGGGCATCGGCACCGGCGGCGGACTGAAGGGCTATGTGCAGGATCGCGCCGGACGCGGGCTGCCCGAGCTCGAGAAGGCGACGTGGGCGGTCGCCGGCACGGCGGGACAGACTCCCGGCTTCACGCAGGCGTTCACGCTGTTCAACACCCATACCCCGCAGATCTACGCCGACATCGATCGCACCAAGGCCGAGCAGCTCGGCGTGCCGATCTCGCGCGTGTTCGAGACGCTGTCGGTCTACATGGGCTCGGCGTTCGTGAACGACTTCAATATCCTCGGCCGCACCTATCGCGTGACGGCGCAGGCCGACAACGCCTATCGCCTCACCTTGCGCGATGTCGCCAACCTGAAGACGCGCAACATCACCGGCGACATGGTGCCGATCGGCGCCGTCGCGACATTCCAGGACACGACGGGTCCGTACCGCGTGCCGCGCTACAATCTCTATCCGGCGGCCGAAGTGCAGGTTTCGCTCGCGCGCGGGTTCTCGTCCGGCCAGGGCCTCGCGGCCATCGAGAAGATAGCGTCCGAGAAGCTGCCCTCGGGCTTCGGCTTTGAATGGACGGAAATCGCGCTGCAGGAAAAGCTTGCCGGCAACACGGCCGTCACTGCGTTCGGGCTGGCGGTGGTGTTCGTCTTTCTGCTGCTAGCAGCGCTGTATGAAAGCTGGCTCCTGCCGCTCGCCGTCATTCTCATCGTGCCGATGTGCATCCTCGCCGCCATGATCGGCGTCAACTTGAGGGGCCTCGATCGCAACATCCTGGTCGAAATCGGGCTCGTGGTGCTCGTCGGTCTCGCGGCCAAGAACGCGATCCTCATCGTCGAATTCGCCAAGCAGGCCGAAGAGCAAGGCATGTCGCGGTTCGACGCCGCGGTGGCAGCCGCGCGCACGCGGCTGCGGCCGATCATCATGACCTCGCTGGCGTTCATCCTCGGCGTGCTGCCGCTGGCACTTGCGGTCGGCGCCGGCGCCGAGATGCGCCAGTCGCTCGGCACCGCGGTGTTTTCCGGCATGCTCGGGGTGACGCTGTTCGGGCTGCTGTTCACGCCGGTGTTCTACGTGCTGTGCCGGGGCTTGGCGCGCGACGGCAGGCGCCTCGATAACGCTTCCAGTGCGGGCGCGGCGCCCGAGCTTCCGCCCCCACCCGGCGTTGTAAGTCCACCCCCGCCCACGACCACCTGACCTGCCGGCGCCGCGCTACTTGGCGGGATGGCCCAGCGCCCAGACATAGGCTGCGACGGCCGTGATCTGCTCAGGCGTCAGCGTGACACCGCCCATCGGCGGCATGGCGCCTGGGTGCTGCTTGGGCTCGGGCACGCCATCGGTGATCGTCTTGGTGATGCTGGCGAGGCTGCCGTCGCCCCACAGCCACTTGCCCGAGGTGAGATCAGGCCCCACCGGCGTGCCGATGCCGCCGGCACCATGACAGCCCGCACACGTCGCGCCGGCTTCCTCGCCGCTGAAGATCTTCTCGCCCTGATCGACCTGCTGCTGCGTCGCGCCTGGCGGAGGGGTTAGCTTCGGCGCGCCCGCATCGGGATGTATGCCCTCAGGCGGCAGTGCCTCCGCCGACGCCTTGGCATCAGGCGATGCTGCCGCCGCCTCGATGCCCTTGGCGTTGGGATCGCCTACGTAGGTCACGCGCCAGATGCGCCCGGCCTTGTCGTCGCTGATGTAGAGCGCGCCATCGGGGCCGACCGCGAGACCGGTCGGACGGTGCACCGCACGGCCCGGCTCCTTATGCTTGCCGGCAAAACCGTCGGCGAACACGATGTAGTCGCCTGAAGGTTTGCCGCCCGCGAGCGGCTGGTACACGACGTTGTAGCCGCCCTGAGGACCGGGCGCGCGATTCCACGAACCGTGGAAGGCAATGAACGCGCCGCCGCGATAGCCCTCGGGAAATTGCGAGCCCTTGTAGATCTTGAGATCGTTCGGCGCCCAGTGCGCGGGGAACGCGGCGACCGGACCTTGCGCGCCGGCGCAATCGCCGACCTTCTTGCCGCCGTCGCCGCCGTATTCGGGCGATTGAACGAGCTTTCCCTGCTTTCCATCGAAATAGCACTTGGGCCAGCCGTACCAGGCGCCCTTGTTGAGCTGCATGACCTCTTCGGCGGGAAGCTCAAAGCCCTGATCGGTGGAATAAAGCTCCGGCCAGTTCTCGTGCAGCTGATCGCGTCCGTGTTGGGTGACGTAGAGGCGCCCGTCGGCGTCGAAGTCGAAGCCTTCTCCGTTGCGGATGCCCGACGCGTAGCGCTCCTTCGCCGAGAATTTCTGACCCGTCTTGTTGGCGTCGTAGCGCCAGACGCCCGCCCGCGTCTCGAGCTCGGTGCAGGGATCGTTACCGAGCGAATGCGGCATGCGATTTTTCACCTCGCACGTGTTGGTGGCCGACCCCATCGACACGAGCAGATTGCCGTCCGCGTCGATGATGAAAGGATGCATGGGATGGTCGCCGGTGATCGGCATGCCGCTCAGGATCGTCTGCGCCTTGTCGGAGGCGACGACGCCGTTCTCGATCGGGTAGCGCACGATGCGGTCGTTGATCTCCGCGTAGAGCCCGTCCTTGTAGAGCGCGATGCCGGTGCCGCCATGGCCACCTTGATCCGCAGTCTCGCCAAAGCGCGTCGTCCGATCGGCCTTGCCGCTGCCGGAGGTGTCCTTCAGCGCGAGGAGAAAGCCGCCTTCGGGTGGCGCATCGTTGTTGTAATACACGCCGCTCCACGTGTTGACGTAGAGCGTGCCGTCGGGCGCGACGGCCATCTGGCGCGCGTGGCCGACTTTGTCGGCGAACACGCTCGCGCAGAAGCCCTTGGGCAAGGTGATGCCGGTATCGGCCTCGGGGCATTTAGCCTCCGCGGCAAAGGCCTGTGAACCAGCGGCGCAAGCAACACTCGCCGCCGCCGCGATGCCGATCAGCTTCAACCCGAAACGCTTCATATCTGGCTCCTCACTTGACCGCTGGTACGCCGACGACACGGAACGGCAAGTTCGGCGGACCGGCCTTTGGATCGAACAGGTGCGGCAATTGCCCCTCCGATCCCCACAGCGTGTCGCCGACCAGAGCGACGCCGGTCGGTCCAGCAAATCCATCCGAGACCGTATGGATATCAACCGCATCTCCGTTGACGGTAACCCGATCGAGCGTTCCGCCGCCTTCCGCCATGACAAACGTCTGACCGCCCGTGGGGCGCAAACCGTCGGGAAATTTCAGGGCGCGCGACGGCGCGAGCTTGGTGACCTTGCCCGCAACGCCGTCTTTGACGTCGATCCGGAAGAAGCTGCCGTTGGTGAAGTTGTTGACGTAAAGGTTGCCATCGCCGCCGAATGCGATGCCGTCGAGCCCGGGGCCATCTTTCGGCTGTTCGAAGTCAGCGCTTTCCACAAAGACGTCGAGCTGCGCGGCGCCGGGCTTCAAGCGCAGGATCTGCGGTTTCAACGAGTTCGTCACGTACACGGCGCCGTCGGGTCCGACCGCGGCGTCATTGCAGAAATTGCCCGTACCGGGGAACGGCACGCTCGCCTTGCTCTTGCCGGACGCGAGGTCGAACGCCACGAGGTTGCTTCCTTGCGCGGAGCCGGGGACCGCTATGCCCTGTCCGGAAAGGTCGTTGGAGCAGACCCACAGCTGGCCTTTGGCCTCATCGACAAGAACGCCAAGGGTTGAGCGCGTGCCGTCCGCACCAGGTGCGATCCACTGCTCGGCGGAATCCGCACGGGGCTTGATGCGTAGAACGCCTCCCGATGCAATGCTGCTGACATAGAGCGTGCCGTCGCCGGCGGCGGAAATGCTTTCGGGGTAGGCCCGGTCGCCCGGCAGCACTACCTGCTTGGCGGGCTTGGAGGAACAACCGGCAATCGCTGTCCCAACCCCGACGGCGAGCGCCGCAAGGAGCACCTCCTTGCGCCTGAGAAACCTCATGCCATTTCCTCCGGATGAACCGCCGATCGTTGGCTTGCGTTCGATATAGCGTCAGAACCCGGCCATGTAAGGGGCGCATCCGTTGTTTTGGTGAGGAACGTGTTGCCGAGCAGGTCTGTGCACAGCATGCGGTCAGGTGACAAATTTCCGCCGAGACAACTTCCAACTCGTGGCAAATATGCAGGAGATTGATCCGGCACGAGTTTCGCTCTCAGTGAACGGCCTCACAGTGATCGGCCCAGAAAAACTCAGCACAGGATAAAAACCCATGTCCGACGCTCCCCAGCCTACCGGCCCGGATCTGACGGCTGGCGTCACGCTCTCGCAATTCAATGACCGCGACATGTTGCTCGGTCATGTCGGCGAGGATGCGGTGCTTTTGGCGCGACGCGGCGCTGACATCTTTGCCGTCGGCGCGGTCTGCACGCACTACAGCGGCCCGCTGGCTGACGGCATCCTTGTCGACGATACGGTCCGCTGCCCGCTGCACCACGCGTGCTTCAGCTTGCGCACCGGCGAAGCCTTGCGCGCGCCAGCCTTGAACGCGATTGACTGCTGGCGCGTCGAGCGCGCCGGCGAGACGATCGTCGTGCGCGAGAAATTCAAGCCCGACCGCAAGCACGCGGGAGCCGGCGGAGCCGTCCGCTCGGTCGTGATCGTCGGCGGAGGCGCGGCGGGCAATGCAGCCGCCGAGATGCTTCGCCGTGAGGGCTTCGACGGCAGCATCACGATGCTGAGCGCCGACGATGCCCTGCCCTACGACCGGCCAAATCTCTCGAAGGATTTCCTCGCCGGCACCGCGCCTGCCGATTGGATTCCCCTGCGCCCGGCCGAATTCTACGAGAAGAAGCGCATCGATGTGCGCCTCAACGCACGGGTTGCGTCGATCGATATCGGCGGCCGGGCCGTCGTTCTCAGCGACGGTGCCCGCGTTCCGTTCGACGGCCTTCTGCTCGCGACCGGAGCACATCCCGTGCGCCTCGATGGTTCCGGCGGCGATTTGCCGATCGTGCATTACCTGCGCACCTTCGACGATAGCGTGTCGCTCATCGAGAAAGCCAAGCATGCAAAGCGCGTCGCCATCATCGGCGCGAGCTTCATCGGACTGGAGACGGCGGCGGCGCTGCGCGAGCGCGGTCTTGAGGTGCACGTCATCGGACCGCAATCGCGACCGCTCGAGCGCGTGCTCGGGCCTGAGCTTGGCGACATGATAAAAGCCGTCCACGAGGAGCACGGCGTCGTATTCCACTTCGGCACCAGCGCTGCGTCCGTCGACAATAAGGGCGTTACGCTCACGGATGGTTCACGAATCGACGCCGATCTCGTGGTCGCGGGCATCGGCGTGCGCCCCGACGTTGCGTTGGCCGAGCAAGCGGGCATCAGGGTCGACAACGGCATCCTCGTCGACGCGTACCTGCAGACGAGTGCGCCCGGTATCTTCGCGGCCGGCGACAACGCGCGCTGGCCCGACCCGCACACCGGCGCAGACATTCGCGTCGAGCATTGGGTGGTGGCCGAGCGCCAAGGGCAGACGGCGGCGCGCAACATCCTCGGGCGCAATGAGCGCTTCGACGCCGTCCCGTTCTTCTGGAGCCAGCATTACGATGTCGCGATCCGCTACGTGGGGCACGCCGAACGCTGGGACCGGACGGCGATCGAGGGTGACCCCAAGGCGCGCGACTGCGAGGTAACCTATTACGCGGGCGATCTGAAGCTCGCCGCCGCTTCGGTGTCGCGCGATATCGACAACCTGCGCGCCGAAGTGTCGCTTGAGCATACGTTTGCAGACGCAGCGCAAAGGCGCAAATAAGCCTAGGATGGGCCGAAAGGCTTCGGGGGGATTGCGATGCGACGACTTCTCTTGGCGCTGCTGGCCGTGCTGCCGGCAACGGCCGCGCTGGCGGATCCGCAAAACTGCGAGGGCAAGCTCGGCGTGTCGCGCACGGCGATCATCGACCCCGCCAACGGCGCCATTTTCGGCGACCAGTATCCGCCAACGAAGCTTCTGGAGAAGGGCGAGGTCGTCCTGACGTTCGATGACGGCCCGCACCCGAAATTCACGCGTCAGATTTTGGCGGACCTCGCCGCCGAATGCACGAAGGCGACCTTTTTCAATGTCGGCGAGATGGTAGCCGATTATCCCGACATCTCGCGCGAGGTCGAGGCCGCCGGTCATACCATTGGTAGTCACACGTGGACCCATCCCAATCTTGCATCGTTGTCGCCGGAACGTGCCCACAGGCAGATCGAAAGCACCCTATCCATTCTCGAGCGCACGCTTAGTCACGGGGTCGCGCCGTTCTTCCGCTTTCCCTATCTCTCCGATCCCAAGGAAGTACGCGAGTACCTCGCCGGCCGCGGCATCGCGGTCTTCGGCATCGATGTGGACTCTTCGGACTGGCGCACGCACTCGCCCGAGGGAATTGTCGCGAATATCAAGAAGGGACTGGAGAAGACCGGCGGCGGCATCATCCTGATGCACGATGTCCACGAGCAGAGCATGAAGGCGCTTCCGGCCGTCCTCGAGCTGCTCAAGAAGGGCAACTACAAGGTCGTCCATCTCGTGCCCAAGTCGCACGTCGAGGTGTACGCGTACGGCCCGCCCAGCAAGGCCGAGCCGGAGCATCATTCCGGAGGCCGGAAAGCTCACCGCCGCCGTCGCCACTGAGCAGGCCGCAAGCAGTTATCGACTTTGCTCATAAGCTCAGAACATCTTGTTCGTTCTGAACGACAGCCCCGATCGCTAGCCTCACGAGCTTCGCATGGTGGCGCGTGCCGCCGTGCCGACGGGGGTGCCGGCGATGCCGCCGGCAGTGCACATGGCAAGGAAAGTCAGGAACGAAGCCGCCAAGGGCGGCGATCGGGCCGAAGCGACTGATCCTCCCAGCTCGTTGCCGGTCGTCATCGGGGGCAACCTCAAAAGACTTCGCACCCGGCAAGGCTATTCGCTCGAGCAGCTCGCGAAGCTGGCGGGCGTCAGCAGGGCGATGCTCGGCCAGATCGAAAACGGCCAGAGCGTCCCGACCATCCTGCTCCTGCTCAAGGTCGCCGACGCGCTTGAAGTCTCGCTTGCGGCGCTCGTTGCCGTCCCGGCGACACGCAGCACCACTGTGCTGCGAAGAAGCAAATCCAAGGTCATCAACGCCAGCAACGGGCGCTTCACGTTGCGGCTCTTGTTGCCGGTCGATGCCGGACCACGCGTCGAGTTCTACGAGGCACGGCTGGCTGCGCGCCACAGCGAAGCGCTCGATGCCCAGCCGGGGGGAGCCAAGGAGAGCTTTGTCATCCTGAAGGGGCGCGTGGAGCTGACGGTGGGCACCGAGCCGCCGGTCGCGCTCGGCGAAGGCGACGCGGCGTACGTGGAGGCATCCCAGGTGCCGCGCACCTTGCGAAATCTCGACGACCACGAGGCCGTTCTGCACGTCGTCGTCAGCTTCGCGGGCGTGAAATAGGCAGACATGGCGCGCTGCGCTATTGGTAGCATGCAGCCGCCGCCGGTGCGGTGTGCAACAGCTCCAGGACGCATGTCATGCCGCTACTACGTTTCGATGTGATCGAAGGACGCTCGCAAGTCGAATTGAAGGCCCTGCTCGACGCGGCCCACCGCGCCATGCTGGCGGCATTCAAGGTGCCCGCTGCGGACCGCTACCAGATCGTCACCGAGCACAAGCGGTCGAACCTCATTGTCGAGGATACGGGTCTGGGAATCGCGCGCAGCGACAAGGTGGTGGTGATCCAGGTCATCAGCCGCCCGCGCTCGCGCGAAGCCAAGGTTGCCTTCTATCGGCTGCTGACCGAGGAACTGCAGCGGAGTTGCGCCATTGCGCCCTCTGACGTGATGGTCTCGATCGTCGAGAACACGGATGACGATTGGTCATTCGGGCTTGGACGCGCGCAGTTCCTGACGGGCGAATTATAGGGCAAGCGAAACGAGCCGTGCTGCTCGAGATCGGCGCTACTCGAGGTTTGCGAGCCGGCGTGCGAGGGAGCGCCTCGAGACGAGCATCGCTTGTGCGGACTGGGCCGCCCAGTTCCCGGCGTCGGGACGCTCCGCCTCATCCAGGTTTGCCGCCAGTTCTCTGGCTTGGATCTGGGGTGCCGTCAGCGCTTTGACGGGCAAAGGACGCTCGGCGGGATGCGACTGTGCGATGGCCATCTGCCGCAGCTCGATGCGGCTCGGCTTGCCGCCGGCAGCGTGACCGCTCAGCGCGTGGGCCACGCCAACGCCGACCATGGCCGCAACGCAGGCCAGACAAAATGCCCCCACCGGCAAGGTTATGAAAAATCGCCGCATGCCTCTCCAACGCGCTACGCGGGGCGCAAGTTCTCAGCTTACAAAGAAAATTTGCTGTCCGAGCCCTAGCCTTTCGGTCATGTGCATCGGGATGAGCCGTTTAAGCCGGAAGTCTAGCCCTTAATGGGATTCGCCGCTATGGGCGAACCGGCGCCAGGCCGCCGGTTTCTCGCCCTTGGGCTCGCAGTACCTTGGGCTCGCAGTACAACGACGCCGGCACGATGCCGCGCCGGTGCCCGAATGGGGACCGCCAGAATTGCTCCCCACAATGACCGGCTGGGCACGTCCAGGGTGCTGCCAAGGGTGTCTGTTTGAGTGCTACGGGCGATTACACGTCCAGTTCCGCAGGGAACAGCGAGTTTGCCTGCGGGGGCGCATTACAGAGGTGCGAATTCACCTTCTGACGGAGATAGAAAATGTTCGACATCAAACGAGCCGCTGGACGGGCGGGATACGGCTGCATCGTCGCGATGGTCGCCGTTCTATGGATGGGCCCAGCCAACGCCGGGAACAAGCTCGCTACATCGGAAGAACAGACGACCGCTGACACTACCCAGCCTCCGGTCATCGATGAGAACAACGTCGACCCGGCGCAGGATCCCTTGCCGCCGGTTCTCAACGAGGCAGACGAAGGCATGCAGGAGCCCGCCGATTCAGCTTCTGATGTGCGCGAAGCCGTTAAGAAGAAGCTAGCCCTCCTGCGCCAAGAGGCCAAGGCGAAGATCATCGCAATGGTTGCCGCAAAGGCCGCAGAGTTCGAGCAGCGCGTGAAGGACAAGATCAAGGACAAGATCGAGGCGGCTAACCAGGAAGACGACGGCGGCGCGGAGCCCGTCGATGCTCCAACCTTCAGGAAGGCGAACAAGCGCAGCTTGCGCCACCATTAACAGACGGCCTGCAAGCCCGGCGTGTTGAACCGGGCTTGCAGCCGCACACGGCGAGTGCAAGGCCGCTATCGCGGCGACTGCGTCCGCTAGGCTCTGAAGGCAGACGAGGAACCCAGAGGGTTCTGTACTGTTCGCTCAACTGGCAAGAGCCGGCCACGACAGCGGACGCCACAGCAGCACAAGTGGAACCCCACCGGAAACCAGTGGGCACCTGGGTGTGACGATCACGATTGCTAAGCCATGAGAAAATTGGTCGGAGCGAGAGGATTTGAACCTCCGACCCCCAGTCCCCCAGACTGGTGCGCTAACCAGGCTGCGCTACGCTCCGCCGTGCCCCTTTTGCCCCGCCCCGCCAGCCCGGTCAACGTCTAAGCCGCCGCCTTCGCGCGCAAGCAGGGTTTCGATACCGTCAACGCTCGCGGGAAACCATTCGGGCTGCGCAAGACGCGCCGTTAACGGGGCGGCAACGGCCGCAAACAGCCCTTCGCCGATATGCAAATCAGTTTGCAAATCGTGCACCGCCGCCGCAGGTTCCTCGCCCAACGCACTCTCCACACGGGCTCGGATCTCCGTCGGCGTCGATGCCTCGCCGCCCATCAGTCTGAGCTTCGACAGCAGCCGCCCAACTCCCGTGCCGCGTAGCTTGGCCAGCGCCTCCAGCCGCACCCACGCCTGCAAGAAGCGCGCATCCGCGTCAGAAGGAAGCGCTGCTCCCTTGGCCAGCGCCGCACCCGCGATCTCGATGCCGTCGCGACGCGGGACACGCACGTGCACCGCCCGCGCCCTTTCGATGTCGACGCCGATCGGCCCGCAGTGCGCGCGGCCGCATGTGATGCCGATCAGCGCAATGCCCGGTGCGTGCGAGTAGGAGAAGGCGACAGGTGCGTTTGCAAGATGCGGTTTGCCAAGCGTGCCGCGTTGCAGCGGTTCGCCGCGCCAACGAATTCCGCCCGCGCGCTCAATCAGGATGCGCAGCGCGATGTAGGTTGCCCGGCGCTCCGCGACGATGCCGCTGTCGGAGAACGTTTCCGCCCGGTCGCGATCGCTCGCCGCCAAGCGCGGCGTGCGGCGCTCGATGTCATCGAGCGCCGATCCCGCAGCCGCCAGGTCGATGCACCACAGCTCGATCCGAGCAGGGGCATCGCTGCCTGGCTGATCGCCGCCAGTTCCGATGATTCCGCTCAAGACCGCGCGGCGCGACGTATCTTGGCCGGGCGTCGTCGCGCACTCGTCTCGATGGCGCGCCCGAGCAAGATGCTGCGGCAAACCTCGAGCTCGGCGATGGCCGCCTGCATGTTGGTGCGCGCCTCGCCGCGCAGGCCGCCCAACGAGGCTGCCGCCTTGGCGGTTGGGGTCACGACGGCCGTGGCCGAGTGTGCAAGAACCGGAGCCGGCATCCTGGTACGGCGCCCGCGCTTTGCCGGCACGTCGTCGGTGCGCGGTTCCGCCCGAGTTTCGGTGCCGAGCCGCTTTACCGCCTCGACGCCCTGGTCGCGCAAGATCCTCTGCACCCCTTTGATGGTGTAGCGCTCCTCGTGGAGCAACTGGCAGATGCCGCGCAGGAGCGCGAGATCCTCGGGACGATAATAGCGCCGCCCGCCTCCGCGCTTCATCGGCCGTATCTGGGGAAACCGGCTCTCCCAGAATCGCAGGACATGCTTTGGCACGCCCAGCTCGTCCGCGACCTCACTGATGGTGCGAAACGCGTCCTCAGTCTTACTCATTGCGCCTCCCGCTGCCTCTGGGCGCCAAACAAAAGATCAATCGCCGCTCGACTACTCCGCCGCCCTGCGTCGTACGAGCCCCTGGTTGATCCTCTCCTTCATGATGTTACTCGGCCGAAACACCAAAACCCGCCGCGGTGTAATCGGTACTTCCTCACCCGTCTTCGGGTTCCGCCCCATGCGCTCGCCTTTTTGGCGAATGCCGAACGAGCCGAACGAGGAGAGCTTCACCGAATCTCCTCGCGCCAAGCTTGCCGAAATCTCGCCGAGCACCAATTCGACCAGGTCCTGACTCTCGTTACGAGGTAGCCCGACCTTGCGTACGACTGCCTCGGCAAGATCCGCTCGTGTCAGTGTTTTTCCGCCCGGAAGGGTTTTGCCTCCGCCAGCCCCACCCCCTGAACTTGCCCCGGCCTTGCCCTGCGCGGCCTTGCCGGCCGTGGCCTTGCCTCCCATGGCCTTGCCTCCCAGTTTCTGTGCGTTTGGATAATGCTAACGGGGGCGGAAGGACTTGTCAATCATGTGTCCTTTTCAACTCCCTGAAATTACACAAAGAATTTTGAGGTGACGACGGAGTGTTGCCAATCTACCAGCGCGCGAGCACCGCGCCCCAGGTAAATCCGCCGCCCATTGCCTCCATGAGAACGAGGCTGCCCTCCTTAAGGCGATGCTGCTCGAAGGCCAGGTTGAGCGCGAGCGGGATCGACGCCGCCGAGGTGTTCCCGTGCCGGTCGAGCGTGACCATGATGCGGTCGGGCGAGACGCCGAGCTTCTTAACGACGCCGTCGAGGATGCGCTTGTTGGCCTGGTGCGGAACGAAGAGATCGATCTCGTCTGCCGCAAACCCGGTCATGACCAGCGTCTCCTCGATCACGCCGGTAATCTTCTGCACCGCGTGCCGGAAAACCTCGCGACCGTTCATTCGCAAATGCCCGACGGTCTTGGTCGAGCCGGGGCCGCCGTCCACGTAGAGCAGATCTTCAAAGCGCCCGTCCGAGCGGATGCGCGTGGCGAGAATGCCCTTGTCGTCGCGCGTCCCGTGCTGGGGTTGCGCCTCGAGCACGACCGCGCCCGCGCCGTCGCCGAACAGCACACAGGTGCCGCGGTCTTCCCAATCGAGGATGCGCGAGAACGTCTCGGCGCCGACTACAACCGCGCGCTTGAACTGGCCGGTCTTGAGGAAGTTGTCGGCAACCGTCATCGCATAGACGAAACCCGAGCACACGGCCTGCACGTCGAACGCAGCGCCTTTGGTAACGCCCAAGAGCCGCTGGATCGTCACCGCGGTTGCGGGGAACGTGCGGTCGGGCGTGGCGGTCGCGCAAACGACGAGATCGATGTCGACAGGATCGATGGCGGCGCGGATGAGAGCCTGCTTGGCCGCTGCCGCGCCGAGATCGGAGGTTTTCTCCGTCTCGTCGGCGATGTAGCGCGTCTGGATGCCGGTGCGCTCGACGATCCATTCGTCGCTGGTATCGACGAGCTTTGCGAGGTCGGCATTGGTCATCACGCGCTTGGGCAGATGCGCGCCGACGCCGCGTATTACGGAACGGATGACAGCCACAGACCCAAACCTGCTTCTTCGTCGTTAAAGTCTCATTCAAGCGGCGCGGGACGCCCTTGCGGATACTCGTGTCCGCCCAACAGCTCCACCGCAAACTAAGCCGTCGCAACGGCCTCGAGCTTGTGGTGGAAAGCGGTGAGATCGTCGGCCAACCGGCCGATGAGCCCACTTTGAACCATCTCGTACGCGAGATCGACAGCGCTGGCAAAGCCGAGCGCATCGGTCCCGCCGTGGCTTTTGACCGCGATGCCGTTGAGCCCGAGGAACGTGCCCCCGTTGGAGCGGCGAGGATCCATCTTTTCCTTCAGAACGCGGAAGCCGCCGGCCGCAAGCACTGCGCCAAGCCGCGACGCGATCGACCGGCGCATTGCGGCCCTCAGATACTCGCTGATCTGGCGCGCGGTGCCCTCGGCGGTCTTGAGCGCGATATTCCCGGCAAACCCCTCGACGACGACGACATCGACCACACCCTGCCCGATCTGGTCGCCCTCGATGAAGCCGCGATAGTCGAGCGGCAAATCGGTGCTCTTTAACCATGCGTGCGCCTGGCGCACTTCCTCGACGCCCTTGATCTCTTCGACGCCGACATTGAGCAGCGCCACCGTCGGGCGTTCGATGTGGAACAGCGCGCGCGCCATGGCGGCGCCCATCAGCGCGAAGTCGCCAAGCTGGCGGGCGGTCGCCCCGATATTGGCGCCGACGTCGAGGACGACGCACTCGGCTTTAACAGTCGGCCACAACGCGGCGATCGCGGGACGCTCGATCCCCGCCATCGGCCGCAAAATGAGTTTCGACATCGCCATGAAGGCGCCGGTGTTGCCGCCCGACACAGCCACGGCAGCCTCGCCCTTGTGAACGGCGTCGATGGCGAGCCACAGGCTCGTGCCTTTGCCGCGGCGGAGCGCCTGGCTCGGCTTTTCGGTCATCGCAACGACGGTGTCGGTGTGAACGATGCGCGAGCGCTCAGCCAGCCGCGGCGCGTGGGCGAGCTCGGCCTTGATCTGGGCTTCGTCGCCGAAAAAAAGAAAGTTCAGCTCCGGGTGGCGCTCGAGCGACAAAGCCGCTCCCGCAACGACCACCTTGGGGCCATGGTCCCCGCCCATGGCGTCAAGCGCTATTGTCCGCGGCTCTGACATGTCGCGGCTCGCCTCGCAGCCATTGTCCCACAAAGGCAGTGCGCGCCTGCCACCCCATTAAATCTTGCCCGGACCATACTCTTTTGCATTTGCGAAACAACTGGATTCTAGCCGTAACCGCCTATCGCTGCAGGGGGTCCCGCGGACCGATTGGCTCTATTCTTTCAAGGTCTTCAGTTTGGCAAAGGGGCTCGTCGAGCCGGGCTCGGAAGCCTCGTCATCCTTGTCGCGCCAATCAAACGCCGCGCCCTCTTTGCGCGGGTAGGGATCGATCGCGGCCGCAAGCGTCTCGAACACGACGCGGCCGGCATCCATGGTGGAATGATCGATCGGCTCGATGTCGCGCAAGCCAGAAATCTCGACCTCCGTCGACGGCGCTGGCGGGACAGCCTCGGAGGGCCAGAACTCGACCTCGAAGGCTTCCTTTGGCCTCGTCGAGAGCGGCTCCAGGGTCACGACGCAAGCCTGGGTCAGCTTCGCCGAAACCTCGCCCGCCATGCGGTACCGGCCGGCGCCGATCGCTCGAATGGTATAGTCCGCCTTGGCTCCCTCGCACGAAACCACCTCCAGGGCCTCGGCCAGGGCCGTGCACTCATCCTCGGTGGCTTCCCGCGAAACCCGCAGGCCTGTCTCGGGAATCTCGGAGACGCGATGCGTCCAGGCGAGCGGCGTACTCATGGCTTCCCCGCCATTGCAGGAGGAGCCGGGAATTCGACCTGGCCACCCAGCAGCGCGGCGTGGCCCTGCTTGGCCAGCACCGCCGCCACATCTTCCATATAGCGGCCGAGCGCGGCGCTGGCCCGGCCGTTCGCCGTGGCCCCAACCACATGGGCGCCCAGCACCTGATCGAGCCGGTGCTCAGCCATTGCCTCCCGATACTGGCCAGCCCGCTCATAAAAGCCAGCCGCGGCGCGACGCACCTTCTTGGCTGTCCCGACATCGCTCGCACCGTACTGGCGCACGTAATCGTCCATGTCCGCTATGAAGGTCTCGATCAGCACCCGTGACAGCTTAACAGCCTCCGGCCCAGCCGACCTTAGCCGCTCCAAAACGAGAAAAAGGTGAATGACCACAGCCTCATAGCGGCCGACAGGTGTGTCCGGAATGCCAAGGCCCGCATAAAAAACAGGCAGCCGCGCTTGCGTCACGATCGCGCCATAAATCTCGCCTGCCTTACGCCTCAACAGGGACCGCGCCTTGAGCCACTGCAGCATCAAGCGGCCGAGCGTTGGCGGCAGGGAATTAAATGGGCTGGGGAACCGAGCGGCTGGGTACGTTGCATTCGAACAAACCTCGGGTTAAGCGCGCTTTGACCCGCTCCCCCAATCGATTCTCGGAAAGACAGTAGCATTATGCGCCGAGGGACGAAGGCTTGCCAGAGCCGGACGCGTGCCGGCGATATCGCCACGGCAGTGCGCGGCGGTTGCGCGGTTGCGGCTTTGCTGGCGATCGCAGTCTTCGCGGGCGGATGCGAGTCGACCATCATCAAGCACGGCACCCAGTTCCACGACGGCGATCTCCAGCAGATCCAGTCCGGCATGAGCCAGGAGCAGGTGCGCATGAATTTGGGCACCCCGGCCACAACCGCGGTCGTCGGCACGGGGCAGGCCTACTATTATATTTCGAGCACCCAATCGCAGACCTCCTTCTTCCTGCCTTCGGAGAAGGACCGCAACGTCGTCGCGGTCTATTTCACGCCGGCAGGCACGGTTGAGAAGGTCGCCAACTACGGCATGAAGGACGGCAAGGTCGTCGACCTCGTGACGCGCACCACGCCGGCCCCGGGCGGTCACGACGACGGCATCCTCAAAGAGCTGTTCCGCAACCTCGGCCAGAAGCAGCTGTTCGGCGACTAGCCGCGCCTCGACGAGGAGACGCGGCCAGGCTTTGGTTTATTGCGCCAGGACGGCCAGCAGCAGCAGCGCGACGATGTTCGTGATCTTGATCGCCGGGTTGACCGCCGGTCCCGCCGTATCCTTGTAGGGATCGCCGACCGTGTCGCCGGTGACGGCCGCCTTGTGAGCGTCCGAGCCCTTCTGGTGCTTGACCCCGTCCTTGTCGACGAACCCGTCCTCGATCGCCTTCTTGGCATTGTCCCAGGCGCCGCCGCCCGACGTCATCGAGATGGCGACGAAGAGACCGTTCACGATCACGCCCAGCAGCATGGCTCCGACCGCCGAGAAGGCCGCGCTCTTGCCCGTCGCCCCGCCGCCGGCAATGACGTAGATGGCGAAGAAGAGCACGATCGGCGACAGCACCGGCAGCAGCGAAGGAACGACCATCTCCTTGATCGCGGCGCGCGTCAGAAGATCGACGGCAGCAGCGTAATCCGGGCGGTCCTTGCCCTGCATGATGCCGGGCTTCTCCTTGAACTGGCGGCGCACCTCCTCGACGATGGCGCTGCCCGCACGGCCGACGGCCGTCATGGCGATGCCGCCGAACAGGTAGGGAATGAGGCCACCCAGCAGCAGCCCGACCACCACGTACGGGTTGGCCAGCGAGAAGTCCGGGTGCACGTCGCGGAAGTACTGCACGCTGGTGGATCCAGCCGCGTTGGCCTGATCGATGAAATGTTGCAGGTCGTAGCTGTAGGCCGCGAACAGAACCAGCGCGCCGAGACCGGCCGAGCCGATCGCATAGCCCTTGGTTACGGCCTTCGTGGTGTTGCCGACGGCATCCAGCGCATCGGTCGAGCGGCGAACATCTTTGGGAAGCCCCGCCATTTCGGCGATGCCGCCGGCGTTGTCGGTGACGGGACCAAAGGCGTCGAGCGCCACCACGACACCGGCGAGGCCGAGCATCGTCGTGGTTGCGATCGCCGTCCCGAAGAGGCCGGCCAGCGAGTAGGTGGCAAGAATGCCGCCGACAATGACGATAGCCGGCAGCGCGGTCGATTCGAGCGAAATCGCGAGGCCTTGGATCACATTGGTGCCGTGACCGGTCACCGAAGCCTGGGCAATCGAACGCACCGGACGATAGCCGATGCCGGTGTAGTACTCGGTGATCCAGATGATGAGCGCAGTCACAAGCAGGCCGACGAGACCGCAGAAGAACAGGTTCTGGCCCGTGATCGTCATGCCGGCGGCGGTTCCGATTTCACCGAACCCGCCGAGCACGTACTGCGTCGCCGCCCACAAGCCGCCAATAGACAGCACGGCGGAGGCGATGAAGCCGCGGTAGAGCGCGCCCATAATCGAGTTATTGGCGCCAAGCCGCACGAAAAACGTGCCGATGATCGAGGTGATGATGCAGGCGCCGCAGATCGCCAGCGGATAGACCATCAATTGGGTCAGCGTGGCCTGGCCGGTGAAGAACACGGCCGCCAGCACCATCGTCGCAACGACGGTCACGGCGTACGTCTCGAACAGGTCCGCCGCCATGCCGGCGCAGTCGCCGACGTTGTCG
This sequence comes from uncultured Alphaproteobacteria bacterium, assembly GCA_963726795.1. GTDB lineage: Bacteria > Pseudomonadota > Alphaproteobacteria > Rhizobiales > Hyphomicrobiaceae > Hyphomicrobium_A. Next base: position 130,252 of record CAVSDD010000007.1, read on the forward strand.
CCGACGTTGTCGGCGATGGTTGCCGGGTTGCGCGGATCGTCCTCGGGAATGCCGGCCTCGACCTTGCCGACGAGATCGCCGCCGACGTCGGCGCCCTTGGTGAAGATGCCGCCGCCGAGCCGCGCGAAGATCGAGATGAGCGATGCGCCAAAGCCCAGCGCGATAAGCGCATTCGTGACCGTGCGGCTGTCAGGCTGATATCCCAGGACACCGGTCAGGATCAGGAAGTAGACCGTCACGCCGAGCAGAGCGAGACCGGCAACGAGCATGCCGGTGACCGCGCCCGACTTGAACGCAATGTCGAGGCCGCGCGCGAGCGACTGCGTCGCCGCCTGGGCCGTGCGCACGTTGGCGCGAACCGACACGTTCATTCCGATGAAGCCGGTGAGACCCGACAGCACCGCGCCGATTACGAAGCCGATGGCAACGAGCGGGCCCAAAAGGATCCAGGCCGCGATGAAGATCACAAAGCCGACCATCCCGATCGTCCGGTACTGGCGGCTGAGATAGGCCTGCGCGCCTTCCCGAATGGCGCTCGCGATCTCCTGCATGCGCGCGGACCCGGGGTCCGCTTTCATCACCACGGTGATGGTATAGGCGGAATAGGCAATCGCGAGCACGCCGCAAGCGACGATCACCCAAAGTGTCTCGGTCATCGGTAGTCCCCTTTGGCGCTCGTTCGGCGCGCATTCGGCTTGATTTGATTGGCAGGAGCGGCGAGCAGAGCCGCCGGCGCCTCGCACCTGCCGGGGCGAGAGTCGCGGCCGGACCATGCCAAAAGTGCGGAGCGGTTGCAACACGCTCCCGACCCGCGCCGGACACGGCTTTCCAACGTGCGTTTACGCTAAAGGACGAAGGGCCGTTTGGGTGCGGATAATCCCGCCGATTTGGGCTGATCCGACGCGTTAAGCCGCCGCACATACGTGGAAACCTGGGACGATGCGAGCTGTGCTATAGGCTGATCGCAGATAGCAGGAGTGATACGTGCGCATCGATACGGTTCTCCAGGAGGCCCAGGACGGCCAGACGATTGCCAACCTGGCCCGCGCGTTTCATTTGCCCCCCGAGAAGGTCCAGATCGCGGTCAGCGCCATGCTGGGCGATCTCACCGCGCTCGTTGAGAAACGAGCCCAGTCGCGCCGGTCGCTTGCCGGTCTTATCGAGCTGCTCGGCCAGACCGGTTACGAACGGGTCCTGGAAACGCCGGCGTTGCTCGGCGCAACCCACACGCAGGTGCTGGGCACCGACGCGCTGAAGTTCATTGCCGGCAGGGGCGCAGGCGATCGCATGGCGCACAGCGCAGCGGAAGTTGCCGGCATTACCGAGATGATCAGCGAGTATTTGCTGCCCGTTGTCGCCGCCCTCCTGGTGGGCGCTTTGACGATGTTGAGCCGGCCGGCGCTGGCGGCCATCATCAACGGAGGGCCAGTGGCGCTCGACGCGATCCCGGCATCAGGTGCCGAACGCCAAGGCTTGCAGCTTCCCCGCGTTTCGGGCGGTTTTGGCTTTTCGGGTAGCACCGGCGGCGGAAGCTCCTTCATCCCGGCGCTCGCGACCGATCATTACCTCGCGCTGGCCGAGGACATTCTGCGCTCCGACCGTGCCCCCGGCACAACGGATCCGACCGACAACGTGCGCAAGGTGATCGAGGTGAGCCTCGGATTGCCCGACGACGGGACCGCGCCCAGCGATGCCGACTGGGCCACAAAGATGCAGCGTTGGGCAAATGAGGTTATGGACGCGCTTTTTCCGCGTCGCCGCTGACGGTTAGAGTGCCTTAAGCGGCCTATCGGCAGGGACGCCCCGACGCGTCGCAGGTCCAGCCGCCCGAACCCGGCGAGCAGCTCAAGCCCTTGCTTGCCGCGCGGCCGTAGCGCGCCCAGTCGCTGCCATACTCGAGGTCGGTGAAGTCCTGCCAGGACCGGATGGCGGCCCGCTGCGCCGCGGCGCGCGAACGCTGAACGCCGCTGCTCCCGTAATGGAAATGGTCGGCCATGCAAAGCCGGCCGCCTTCACGGCGTAGGGTGTGGATGCTGGCGAGGCCGGTCTGGTCGGCAGCGGCCGGCGGTACGTACGCGGCCCCCGTCGCAGCGGCAACGACGATCAATCCCAATAAGACTTTGAGCCCCATCGCCCACTCCCAGTTCATCCCACACACGGCGGCGGAGACTGCCAGATTCCGAAGTTTGTCTCGACAGCTGAGTGCGTTAGCGGGAGCGATAGTTCGTCCGCGCGGCAAACCGGTCACAGGCGTCAAAGGCAATCCGAGGAGTATTGAACGACGGGTCTAGAGCAGCGGTTCCTCGTAGACCCGCTTTCCGTCGACGATCAGGCCCTTGATCGCCGCATTCCCATCCTCGTCGACCGCAACCAGGGCAGACAGCTTGCGCTCGCCAACCAGCTTTTCCAGATCGTGGCCGGTCCCTTCGGGCACGAAAAAGGTCTCGATGCCGTAGAGGACGTTGGCCTGCACCGGGGCCTGCTCGGTTGGCACGGTCGTATATTGGACGTGCCCCTTCAGGACGACCTGGTCGGGCGTCGTCGACTCGGGCGGCGCGGCGTTCGTCTGAGCGACCGAGTAGGTGCCGTCGGGAGCCTTCTGCAACGTGATGTAGAGCGGCTGCTCGCGTTCAAGCTTCGTGCCGGGAGGCACGGACACGCGCGACATCGGATAGCCGAGCGTCACGTAATCGCCTTGGAACAGACTGCGGGGATCGACCGGGACGACATCGAGCACGATTTCGCGCCCGGTCGAAAGCAAATGCGCGCGCTCCCAGATCATCCAGCCGAGCACGGCCGCCTGCACGAATGCCACGGCGCCGATAGCGGCCCAAAGATTGCGGCGTTCCAGCGTCATGGCAATGTCCCCGCCGCTACTTGCCCGCGCGCGTGCAGCCGGTACGCGGCGACGGCCAGCAGCACGACAATCACGCCGACCGACAGGAAGAACAACGATGAGCCAAGCAGCGTGCCGATGGTTTTGAAATAGAGCGCCAGCACCTCGATCGAGAAGCCGGTATAGCCGATCCAGAGCATCGTCGCGTTGTTGGAGCGCAGCCCGAGACCGATTGCGCCCAGGACCAGCCCGAGCGTGAAGAGCGCCAGCAGAATCAGATGATCGAGAGCCGTCGTCTCGAAGAACTGCAAGGCGATCAGGCCCGCAAAAGCAACCGTTGCACCGTAGGCGAGCGCCGAGGGACCCCACGCGATCTCGCGCTCAAACAGCACCGGCGCGGCAAGGCCAGCCGCAGCAACCAGCAAGCCTATCCCCACCACGACGCCATGGCCGTGCCCGTTGAACAGCAGATAACCAAGCCCAATCGTCCAGGCGGCAAGCGCAACCGCAGCGAGGTGAAGACCAGGGACCCAACCGCGCCACATCATGGCCGAGGCAACCGCGAGCCACCCCAACAAGAACGGCCAGTGCACCTGGTTGGTGTCGGACGATTCCCAGCCGCTCCACAAAAGCATCAGGAGCATCGCCAGCGCGAGCGCGGGATTGGATTTGAGCACGACGCCCGCCAACAGCGCGCCGAGCGCCCAGGTGAGCACGGCGTCAGGCGTGTGGCCGCTGATGTGATACATCTGCGCGATCAGCATGATGCCCGCGCCGAACATCGCGACGCCGCCCAGAATGGCCGCGTGGGCAAAGGCCGGATGCCGACGCTCAAAGAGGAAGCCGGCGAGCCCATAGCAACCAAACAAGCTGCCGAGGATGATAGCGAGGCGGAGGCCGCGCGCGAGCTCAGTCCAGTGCGCGGCGACGAAGCTCATCGCACCAAAGCCGATCAGCACCGCGCCGAGAATGCCGAGAACGGGAGCGAGCTCAGTGGCGCGCGTCCGGCTTGCCACGTCGCGGCGGATCGAAGCCTCTGCCTCGGCCGTCACCCAGCCCGCGGCACGCCAGCGGGCAAGGTCGTGGTCAAGACGCCTAGCGTAGCGCGACATGTATGACCCCTGCGTATCCTTGGACGCGTTCGAGAACCCGAGCGGCAGGGACAATATCCGATCCACGGCCCAAGACAATGTAAGTGAAAGCCGTCGAGTTAACCGTTCGGCGGGATCGGCGCGAACATTGCGGGGGGAGGCCTTTTCCCCTAGCGTGCCCCGCCATGACGGACATGAAGCCCATCCACGTCATCGGGGGCGGGCTCGCCGGCTCGGAAGCGGCCTGGCAGATCGCGCGCACCGGTGTGCCGGTGGTGCTGCACGAGATGCGGCCCGAGCGCTCCACCGATGCGCACAAGACCGACAGCTTCGCAGAGCTCGTGTGCTCCAACTCGCTGCGCTCCGACGACTGGGAGTCGAACGCCGTCGGGCTGTTGCACGAGGAGATGCGCCGCGCGGGCTCGCTCATTCTCGCCGCCGCCGATTGCCACAAGCTCCCGGCGGGAGGTGCACTCGCGGTCGATCGCGATGCCTTCTCGAACGAAGTCACACAACGCCTCTCGGCCCACCCTCTGATCGCCATCGAGCGGAGCGAGGTCGCCGAGCTTCCACCCGAAGATTGGGACAGCGTGATCGTCGCAACGGGGCCGCTCACCTCGCCGGCGTTGAGCGGCGCCATTCGCGCGGTGACCGGCGAGCGCGACTTGGCCTTCTTCGATGCGATTGCCCCTGTCATCCACCGCGACTCGATCGATCTCGCGGTGGCCTGGTTCCAGTCGCGCTACGACAAAGCGGGACCTGCCGGGACCGGCGCCGACTACATCAACTGCCCGCTCGGCAAGGACGAATACGAGGCCTTTATCGATGCGCTGCTCGCGGGCGAGAAGACCTCGTTCAAGGAGTGGGAGCGCGACACACCTTATTTCGAAGGCTGCCTGCCGATCGAGGTGATGGCGGAACGCGGCCGCGAAACGCTGCGATTTGGACCGATGAAGCCCGTGGGCCTTGCCGATCCGCATCGCGGCGGCGCGCGCCCGTACGCGGTGGTGCAGTTGCGCCAGGACAATGCACTCGGCTCGCTGTGGAACATGGTCGGCTTCCAGACCAAGCTCAAGCACGCCGAACAGGTCCGCGTCTTTCGCACCATTCCATCGCTTGCGGGGGCCGAGTTTGCGCGCTTGGGCGGGCTTCACCGGAACACGTTCCTGAACAGCCCCAAGCTGCTCGATTCCGGCTTGCGATTGAAGGCGATGCCGCGCTTGCGCTTTGCCGGTCAGATCACCGGGGTCGAGGGTTACGTGGAAAGCGCCGCGATCGGTCTGCTCGCCGGCCGCTTCGCCGCGGCGGAGCGGTGCGGGCGCGCTGCGATCCCCCCGCCGCCGACGACAGCGCATGGCGCCCTGCTCGCGCACATTACTGGGGGTCACATATCTGCCGTTGAGGACAGCTTGGCCGCGCCTGCGCCGCGCTCGTTCCAGCCGATGAATATCAACTTCGGCCTCTTGCCGTCGCTTGACGCCGCGCCGATCGACGCTGGCGGCAAACGGCTCAAAGGCAAGGACAAGGGCCGCGCGAAGAAGAGTGCGGTCGCGGTGCGCGCTCTCGCCGATCTCGATCGCTGGCTGGCGTCGGGCACCGCCGCAGCCGCAGCCGAGTAGCGGCCGCTTTCAGCTACTGCAGAACGGGCGGTGTTGCCGGCGCGTCCGTTCCCGCGCTCGGGCCGATGACATCGGGCCCCTCGCCGTGCTTGGCCAGCACCGCGCGCGCCTTGACCACGACGGCGTCAGCGATCGCCGCCTGTCCTTCCGCGGTCGGGTGGAACGCACCCGAGTAGGTCGCGGCCAGCACCAACTGGAACCACGACAGGGCTTGCAGCTTCAGGACTTTCTGCAGGATCGATGTCGCCACGTGGAAGTTGGCGGTCATGAACGCATCGTTGGGCGTGCGGAACCAGCGCTCGCGCGAGGCATAGGCCTTGTAGTCGGCCGGGTTGTAGGGGCGCCAGCCGTCGGCCGTTTTCCGCGGCAACCGCAGGTCGTCGAAAATGTTGGCGCCGTCATAGCTCGTCCCGGCGCAAATGCCGTGACCGATGAAATCGCGGCGGTGCCCGTCGACGAACGTCCAGTGGTACTCGGCGGCCGCGTCCTGCATCGCGTGGTTGAGCTTGTCCGCGATCCACGTGCCGGTGCGGGCTTTGGCTTCGCTCATCTTGAAATCGGAAAGCACTTCCATTCCTGCGCGCCCGTCCGGGCAGATCTCGCTGCCGTCGCCAACGAGGGCGAGACCGGGATAGGCGGTCAGCAGCACGCGATCGGATTCATCCCAAGGAATATGCAGGATGTAATGGAACGCGCGGTTTAGCGATTTGTAGCGCAGCACCAGCGCGGTCAGCTGCGCGCTTGCTTCGTTGAGACCGTGCACCTGGCCAAACCAGCCGCCGAGCTTGCGCAGAGTTGACTGGTCGGCGAGCACCGCGTTGGCCAGGAGGCGCGAGAATCCGACGTCGTTGCCCCCGATCGAGAGCAGCATGAGATCGATCTTGCGCGCGTTGAGCGGATCGCACTTGCGCAGCACCAGCCCGCCTTTGAGCTCAGGAATGGTACCGTCCATGTGGTAGGCCTCGGGGAGATCCTGCATCGGCGCCTCGTGCTTCCCGCACTGCGCCGACGCGATCGCCGATACCTGTGACAGGTCGGGCGGATTGGGCACCCATTCATTTCCGGTGTAGCGCAGGAACAGTCCGAACGTGACCTCCGACCCCGAGCACGCAACGCCGACGTAGGTCACGGCACGATGCGGATCCTCGACGCCCAGCTGCAGCGCCGCACGCAGCTGGTGCGAATAAAGCGAGCGATGGCACGCCTGATCGCTCCAGCGAGGGTTCTCCTCAATGAAGTCCTTGTCGCCGATTTGCTTCCAGGGACCAACGCGAGCGGGATAGCCGGTCAGGTCGTCCTTCGCCGAGCGCTTGCCATAGTCGGCCGAACGCTCGCGTGAGAAGTGCACGGGTACATCCGGGTTGCCCTCGCCCGACCCGATGCTGTCGCCCATGCCCACGATGAGCAGGTCGTGCACGGCGACCTCTGCGCTCGCCACCTCGCGTCCGCCGATCTCGACCTTGATGGTGGCACCAGCCGGAAAGGGTATCTCGAAGCGAATCTCGTCGCTGCAGGGTTGCGTCACGGCCTTGCCGCGCAACTCGTCCCCGCCGTGCGGAGCGGTGAGCCACGTGCAGCTCAAGCGCGGCGCCTCGTCGATGTTCTCGATCCGCGCGATGACCTCGTGCGAGGTCGGATTGATATAGCCCTCGTCCTTCGGGCACACGAAGCGGTTCGTGCGCACATTCCAGCAGGTGTCGCGGAACATGGTCGCGGCCCATCCCTCGTCGTGGCGGCCGCTCAACGCCTTCTCGGCGGCGAGCACGGGGTGCGCCAGGCGCTGCTCGGGCGGAAGCGCCATGTACGTGGCGCGATGCACCTCGGTATCGGCGGCATCGGTGAAAAAGCGGAACGAGTTCTCGACACGCCAGGAAATGCTGGCAACAGGCAGCTGCTCGGCGCGGCTTGCGTCGGGCGCGAGCGCGCTGGCGAGTGTCACCAGTGCGAGAACTCTGCCGGCCCACATCAGCATGATCGCCTGCTTTCTGCCGCGCTCAGATCCGCCCCGTTACGCTTGCCCGCCAGAGCCGCCACACGCGCGTCAGCTGAGAGATGTCGGTGCGTGCTTGCGCCGAGTCGGAGCTTGATATGTCCAAAGCCGTCAAATAGGGCTCGACAAGGGCAACAGGAAGGATTGCTGGGAGGATCGCGCGCGGTGCCGTATTAATGAGCATTCGCGCTTTGCCAAGCCAGTCGCGTGCCTCCTGTTGCAGCGGAGCGGCGTCGGTGCCGCCTTCGCGCCAGGCGCTGCGTAAAATGCGCACCCGGCCATAAGCCTGTCCTGAGGCAAATAGCAGGTCGGTTACCACCGTCGGATCGACGTTAAGGATACGCGCAGCGAGCTTGAATGCCGCACCGTCGATCGCGTCGATGTACTCGCTGAGCCCACGCTCGCGCAGATGCTCGGGCGAGAACTCTTGGGCCCGCGCATCGATCAAGCCGCGCAGCAGATCATCCGGCAGCGCGTGACGCACGATCGCGCGACCGAGCGCATCGGCAACGGGATTGCCGGTGATGCGACCCGCACGCAGCGTATCCAGCGCCTCGCGCCACCACTGCAATCGGATCTCGCCCATCATCGGCTCACTCACGAGGGCGGGAATGCGCGCGATCTCGCCGAGGAAGGCGGCAAGCGCGAGGAGATCGGCGCGGGCTTTGCGCGGAGCGAGCAGCGCAGCGAGATAACGGTCGATGTCACCGGCGCGCGCTGCGGCACGCACGGTTGCGTCGCTGGCGGTATCGGCGGTGTTCGCGCTCGTTGCCGCCTCCCGCCTCTAGTCGACCGCCAGCAAACCGGCGCCGACGTCGCGCCCCTCGGCGAGCAGCACGTTGAAGGTTCGGCAGGCGGCGCCCGTGCTCATCGCTTCGAGCCCAAGCCCGGCTTCAGCGAAGGCCTTGCGCAGGCCGGCAGAAGGAAAGTGCTGGCCTGAGCCGGTGCCCAAGCAGCACGAAAGCAGGCGGCTTCATCTCTTGGAGAAAGGCCGCGCACGCAGTTGGCGTCAAATCGTCCATGCCCGTCACGTCCCACGCGTAGATTCCGCTCGGCACGATGAGGATCGAGCCGCGGTGGCTCATGTCGGCAAAACGAAAGCCGCCGTTGCCGTAGGCATCGATCGGGGCGCGGCGCGGGAAATGTGCCTGCTGCGCGCGCATCTCCGCTCACGCCAAAACCGGGTTCATGTCCGGCGTGAGGAGGCTTTCGCCTTGACGCCCTGGGGCGGTTTCGTAGTGGCCTGCTCTGGTGCCTTCGTCTTGACCACGTCGACCTCCTTCGGCTCCTTGGACTTGACGGCCGAGCCGACATTGTCCCGCTTGACGCCGAGGTAGCCCAGCAGCGGCGCGGCGATGAAGACCGAGGAATAGGTTCCGATCAGGATGCCAAACAGCATCGCGAAGGAGAAATTGCGGATCACCTCGCCGCCGAAGACGAGCAGCGCCACGATGCCGGCGATGGCCGTCATGCCGGTGAGTATGGTGCGCGACAGCGTCTCGTTGATCGAGATGTTGAGCAGCTCGTTCAAATCCATGCGCTTGAACTTGCGCAAATTCTCTCGAATGCGGTCCGACACCACGACGCTGTCGTTGATCGAGTAGCCGAGAATGGTCAGCAGCGCCGCGACGATCGACAAATCGAAATCGAGTTGCAGCAGCGAGAATAGCCCGACCGTGACGAGAACGTCGTGCAGCAATGCCACCACGCACCCGACCGCGAATTGCCATTCGAAGCGGAACCACACGTAGACGATGATGGCCAGGATCGAGGCGAACACCGCGATGATGCCCGTGCGCCGCAACTCGGCCGACACGGCAGGCCCTACGACCTCGATGCGCCGTTGCGTGTAGGCGTCGCCCAGCGCGTCGACCACCTTCTTCATGGCGACTTGCTGGTCGGCATCGCCTCCGGGCTGCTCCTCGACGCGGATCAGCACGTCGGTGTCGGCGCCGAAGCTCTGGATCTGCACCTTGCCGAGGCCGAGCGAGTTGAGCTTGCTGCGCATGGCGCTGAGGTCGGCCGGGCCGCTCTTGGACTGCACCTCGATCAAGGATCCGCCCTTGAAGTCGACGCCATAGTTGAGACCGACGGTGAAATACAGCGCGAGCGACGCGGCCATGAACAGGATCGAGAGCACCAGACAGATGCCCTTGTAGCGCATGAAGGGAATCCGCAGGTCGTGCGGGAAAAAGTCGAAGCCCTTGAAGTCCGGGACGGGAAAGAACATCGCTTGCCTCTTTTAAACCGGAACTTCGGTGATGCGGCCCTTGGTCTTGGCATTCTGCAGCCACAATACCACCAGGAGCCGGGTGACGGTGACAGCCGAGAAGACCGAGGTCAGGATGCCGATGGTCAGCGCCACGGCAAAGCCGCGGATCGGGCCCGAGCCGAGCCAGAACATGATCACGGCGGCGGCGAGCGTGGTGAGCTGGCTGTCGAAGATCGTGATGAAGGCGCGCTGGAAGCCCTGCTCGATCGCGGTGATCGGCGTCTTGCCGTTGCGCAATTCCTCGCGGATGCGTTCATAGATCAGCACGTTGGCGTCGACCGCCATGCCGATCGTCAGCACGAAGCCGGCGATGCCGGGCAACGTCAGCGTCGTGCCGATAATGGTCATCGCGCCGATGATGAGGAAGCCATGCACCAGCAGGCCGATGACGGCGAAGATGCCGAACGTCCCGTAGGCGATGATCGTCAGCAGGCCGGTCAGCAGGCAGCCGATCAACCCGGCGAGCTTGCCGGCTTGAATGGAGTCCGCGCCGAGCGACGGCCCGACGGTGCGCTCCTCCACGATGGTGAGCTTGGTCGGCAACGCGCCCGAGCGCAGCTGCACGGCGAGGGTCGACGCCGCGTCAACGGTGAAATTGCCCGATATCTGGCCCGAGCCGCCGAGGATCGGCTCGCGGATGACCGGCGCCGACAGCACCTTGCTGTCGAGCACGATGGCGAAGGGAACGCCGACGTTGTCCTTGGTGAAATTGCCGAACTTGCGCGCGCCCGCCTGATTGAAGCGGAACGAGATGATCGGCTCGTTGGTGCGTGAATCGAAGCCGGGCTGCGCGTCGACGAGGTCCTCGCCCGAAACGACGGGGCTCTCCTGCAGCACATAGGAGCGCTGCGCCTCACCCTCCACCGCAGGATAGACCTTGTAGCCGATCGGCACGCGCGTCTGCTTGGCTTCCTCAGCCGAAACCGTGGGGTGAACGGAGTGGAACGTCAGTTTCGCGGTCTGGCCGATCAGATCCTTGAGCTGCTTGGTATCCTGCAAGCCGGGGAACTGGACGAGAATGCGGTCGTTGCCCTGGCGAACAACCGTTGACTCGGCCGTACCCATCGCATTGACGCGGCGGTTGACCGTCTCGATGGCGGCGCTGGCGGCGTTCGAAACCCGATGCTTCAAGCCCTGAGCGGTCGGCTTGATCGTGATCGTGTCGGCTCCGGCCTTTGCGACCTCGATGTCGTCGCCGCCGCTGCCGAGGATTGCGTTGCCGATCGGCTGAGCGAGCTTCTTCAGCGCGGCATAGGCCTTGTCCATGTCCTCGGGCTTGGCGATGCGCACCTGCACGGTGTTGCTTACGATGCCTAACCCGGTGAAGCCGATCTTGGCCTCGCGCAGCGATTTGCGCGCGTCGTCGCGCAGCGTCGAAAGCCAGTCCTTCTCGAGCTCGTTGGTATCCATCGCGAGCAGGAGATGCGCGCCGCCCTGCAGGTCGAGGCCGAGCGGCAGCTGCCGGTGCGGCATCCACCACGGCCAGCCGGCGACCGTCTCCTTGGAGAAGAAATTCGGGAACGTGAAGAGCACGCCGGCAAGGCACGTCATCACGATCGCAACGATTTTCCAGCGTTCAAAATGCAGCATGGCGAATGTCTTCTCTCGATCGGCGCTTATGCGGCCCGGTTGCTCAGGAGGCTTCCTTCGTCGTCTCGCCTCGGCCGCGCACGTCCATCAGCGTTGATTTCAACACGCGCACGCGCATGCTGTCGGACAGCTCCACCTCGACCTCGTCGGTGTTCTCGGAGGCCTTCGTCACCTTGCCGATAAAACCGCCCGAAGTGATGACGGTATCGCCGCGGCGCACCTTGTCCATTTGCTCGCGGTGCATCTTGGAGCGCTGCTGCTGGGGCCGGATGACCAGGAAATAGAAGATCAGGATCATCACCAGCATGGGCACCAGCAGCCCGGTGAGGGTGTCGCTGGCGCCGCCCATCTGGGCCATGGCTGGCGAAGTGAACATGCCGTGTCTTCCTTCGTGGATGGGGCATGGGGAGTCGAGCCTGCGCGTACGCAGCCGTCCCCCGCCTGCCCTGCTTGAAAAGTGGCGTGACTATAGTGGCAAGCGCCCGCATTGCAACAGTCGAGCAGGCCTCGATTTTCGCACAAATGAGGGTGACTTGTCAGGGGTCGTCGCTATAGAAGCGGCAGCACGCCCGGCCTCGCTTATCAGTGTTTGCCGGATCCCCGGCGAGGAAATGATGAACGAAGAAAACGCGTTGCTGGAACGGCTGGAGCGACTTGCCGCCGCGCTCGAGCGGCTCGCGGCCCCCGGCCCTCAGGTCCCGGACTTCGAACTTGCCGAGGCGTTCGTTTGGAACGCCGGACGGGAGGCGTTCGAGCCGGTGCGCGCGATCAACCGGGTCCCGCTGTCGTTGCTGAAGGGGCTGGACCCGATCGCGCGGCAGCTCAGCGACAATACCGAGCGGTTCGCCAAGCGCCTGCCGGCCAACAACGCGTTGTTGTGGGGCGCGCGCGGGATGGGCAAATCCTCGCTGGTCAAAGCCGTACACGCGGACGTGCGCGACCGTCTGGCGAAAGAGCTGCGCGCGCAAGGCAGCGACTTGAAGCTGGTCGAAATCCATCGCGAGGATATCGGCTCGCTGCCGCGCTGCCTTGAAGGCCTGCGCAAGTCGGATCATCGCTTCATCGTGTTCTGCGACGACCTTTCCTTCGACAAGGACGACACGAGCTACAAATCCTTGAAGGCCGTGCTCGAGGGCGGGATCGAAGGCCGCCCCGGCAACGTGATCTTCTATGCGACCTCCAACCGCCGCCACCTCATGCCGCGCGACATGATGGAGAACGAGCGCTCGACCGCCATCTCTCCTTCGGAGGCGGTTGAGGAAAAAGTCTCGCTGTCGGACCGGTTCGGACTCTGGCTCGGCTTTCACAACTGCAGCCAGGACACCTTCCTCGACATGGTGCGCGCCTACGCGTCCCACTACAAATTGAAGATCAAGGACGAGGAGCTGCAGCGCGAGGCGCTCGAGTGGAGCATGACGCGCGGCGCGCGCTCTGGCCGCGTCGCCTGGCAGTTCATCCAGGAGCTGGCCGGGCGCCTCGGCAAGCGGCTGGAGCCCTAGCGCGCAGGCTGGAACTTTTGAAGGCGCGGGTCATTTGCCTATCGATCTCATCCCGCCCAAAGCCCATGCCCAAAGCCCATGCCCAATGCCAAGACAAAATCCAAGGTTGCCAAACCGCGAAGCGCTTCCAAGAGCGCTCGCAGGCACTCAACCAAATCATCGAAGAGACCGCACGCAGACAAGCGCAAGAGCCACAACGGCGCCAAGCGCTGGTCGCAAGCGGTGACCGAGCACAGCGATGCGCTCGACCTGCCACGCGACGTCTTCACGCTCGACGATCCGAAAGCGATTGCGGCATCGCTCAAGCGCTCGGCGGAGAAAAGCCATCGGCGCAAATCCACGCCGTACCGCTCCGCCATGTCGATGTTGACGTTCTATCTCAATCGCGCGGGCGAGACGCTGCCGGCCAAACGCCGCCGCGTCCTGGAGCGCGCCAAGGACGAGTTGCGTCAAGCCTTCGGCCGCAAATAGCCTCGCCACCGGTAACGCGTCTCCCGGCCGCCCCGCGCGGCATCAGGAGAACAAGCGCGGCAAAAGCCTGCAAACAAAATAAAAGCGCCCCCGGTACGACCCGGGAGCGCTTCATTCACTCGGTCATCTATTGCCGCGTTATTCCGGCTTGCGGCGCGGCACCGACGGCACGGCGCCTGTACCCTTAGCCGGCCGGTCCTTCTTTTCCTTCGGGCCGGGCAGCGCCTTGCGCGGGGCGGTCTCGACGAGAACCGTTTCCGGCTCATCGTCTTCCTCCTCCTCCTTGGACTTGGGACGCTTGCTCGGATCGAGCGCGAAGTACTCGAAGCTGAGCGTGCGGTCGTCACCCTTGCCTACGACGGTCACCTTCACGGTGCCGCCGTGCTCGAGCTTGCCGAACAGCAGCTCATCGGCGAGCGGCTTCTTGATGTGCTCCTGGATGACGCGGCCGAGCGGGCGGGCGCCGAATTTCTCGTCGTAGCCCTTCTCTGCCAGCCACTTGGTGGCGTCCTCCGTCAGCTCGATCGTCACGCCGCGGTCGGCGAGCTGGGCTTCGAGCTGGAAGATGAACTTCTCCACGACCAGCAGGATCACCTCAGGCGGCAGGCCGGCGAACGTGACCACCGCGTCGAGACGGTTGCGGAACTCCGGCGTGAACATCCGGTTGATCGCTTCGTTGTCCTCGCCATCGCGCTTGGAGCGATTGAAGCCCATCGCCGGCTTCGCCATGTCGCTGGCTCCGGCGTTGGTCGTCATGATGAGGATCACGTTGCGGAAGTCGACGGACTTGCCGTTGTGGTCGGTCAGCTTGCCGTGGTCCATCACCTGCAGAAGGATGTTGAACAGATCCGGATGCGCTTTCTCGATCTCGTCGAGGAGGAGCACGCAATGGGGATGCTGGTCGATGCCGTCGGTCAGCAGGCCGCCCTGATCGAAGCCGACGTAGCCCGGCGGCGCGCCGATCAAGCGGCTCACCGTGTGCTTCTCCATGTATTCCGACATGTCGAAGCGTAACAGCTCAACGCCCATCAGATCGGCGAGCTGGCGCGCGACCTCGGTCTTGCCGACGCCGGTTGGACCGGAGAACAGGTAGCAGCCGATCGGCTTCTCGGGCTCACGCAGCCCGGCGCGCGACAGCTTGATCGCGGACGCCAATGCTTCGATCGCCAGGTTCTGGCCGAACACGACGCGCTTCAAGTCCTTCTCGAGAGCGGCAAGGACCTCCGCGTCGTTCTTGGAGACGGTCTTTGGCGGGATGCGCGCCATCGTGGCGACCGTCGCCTCGATCTCCTTCACGGTGATCTTCTTCTTGCGCTTGCTTTCGACGACGAGCATCTGCGAAGCGCCCGTCTCGTCGATCACGTCGATCGCCTTGTCGGGCAGCTTGCGGTCGTGGATGTACTTGGCCGAAAGCTCGACCGCCGTCCTGATCGCCTCGTTGGTGTACTTCAGCTTGTGGAAGCTCTCGAAGTACGGCTTGAGCCCCTTCAGGATCGCGATCGAGTCCTCGACCGAGGGCTCCTTGACGTCGATCTTCTGGAAGCGGCGAACGAGCGCGCGATCCTTCTCGAAGTGCTGGCGATACTCCTTGTAGGTCGTCGAGCCGATGCAGCGCACGCTGCCCGACTGCAGCGCCGGCTTCAAAAGATTGGACGCGTCCATTGCGCCGCCGGAGGTGGCGCCGGCGCCGATTACGGTGTGGATCTCGTCGATGAACAGGATCGAGCCGGGATAATTCTCGATCTCCTTCATCACGGCCTTCAGCCGCTCCTCGAAATCGCCGCGATAGCGCGTGCCTGCGAGCAGCGCGCCCATGTCGAGCGAGAAGATCGTCGCGTCCTGCAGTACCTCGGGCACCTCGCCCTTGATGATCTTGCGCGCGAGGCCTTCGGCGATCGCGGTCTTGCCGACGCCGGGATCGCCGACGAACAGCGGGTTGTTCTTCTGACGGCGGCACAGCACCTGGATCGTGCGCAGCACCTCGGGCTCGCGGCCGATCAGCGGATCGATCTTGCCGTCGCGGGCCTTGCGATTGAGGTTGACGCAATAGGTGTTGAGCGCGTCCTGGCCTGGCTTTCTCTCCTCGCCTTCCACGGTCTGGTCCTCGTCGACTCCGCGCACATGGCGCGGTTCCGACATGCCGGGTCTCTTGGCGATGCCGTGGCTGATGTACTGGACCGCATCGAAGCGGGTCATCTCCTGCTCCTGCAGGAAATAGGCGGCGTGGCTCTCGCGCTCGGCGAAGATGGCAACGAGCACGTTGGCGCCGGTCACTTCCTCCCGGCCTGAGGACTGCACGTGCACGACGGCGCGATGGATGACGCGCTGGAATCCGGTCGTGGGCTGCGCTTCGGTCGACTCCTTGGCAACGAGCGCGCCGAGATCGTTGTCGAGATAGCCGGTCACGCGCGTGCGCAACCGCTCCAGATCGACCGTGCAGGCGCGCATCACAGCGGCCGCGTCACGATCATCGAGTAGAGCGAGCAACAGATGCTCGAGGGTGGCGTATTCGTGGCTGCGCTCGTTCGCGGCTTCGAGGGCGCGATGCAGGGCGCTTTCTAGGCTCTTAGAGAAGGACGGCAATGGGGACCTACTCTTTCTCCATGGTGCACTGAAGAGGATGACCGTTCTGTCGTGAAAAATCCATGACTTGCGTTACTTTAGTTTCTGCTACCTCGTAGGGGTACACGCCACAGATGCCGACGCCCTTGTGGTGGACATGCAGCATAATGCGCGTCGCCTCCTCCCGGCCCTTGGCAAAGAACTTTTCCAGGACGTGAACGACGAATTCCATCGGTGTGTAGTCGTCGTTCAACAAAAGTACCTTGTACAGGCTAGGCTTCTTCGTCTTCGGCCGCGTCTTGGTGGCCAGGTTGGTGCGACCATCTTCATTCCCCCGGTCTTTATCCGGAGGGTCGCCCTTCGCTGCCGTCCAATGCGCGACCCTGCCTCGGGTCATCGTCGTCTTCGCCATCGGTCTCAATTCCGCCCAAGGACCCGATGCCCGCGTCAACTCCAACAAGGCTCGGCCGTCCTATCTACTATTGATACGCAACGGCGCCTGCCCTCGCAAATCCGCCTTTTGCGTGCCCGTCGGGATGAGGCAGCGCAAGGCGGCAACGCTATTATGATGGGGAGCCAAGGCGACACAAAAAAGGCCCGGCGCGAGCCGGGCCTTCGATCTCTTTAGGATATCTGCCGAACCGCTCGACGTGCTTAAGCTCAGCCGCCGTTCTGCAGCATCTTCTCGACGGGCTTGTAGGCCTCTTTAGCCATGTTGGCGTACATGCCGCCGATCTTGGACATCTGCGCCATGTAGTCGTCATAGGCGCGCTTGGCATAGCTCGTCTGAATTTCGACGGCCTGCTCGACGGACTTCGACGACATGAGTTTCTCGAGGGTCGCCGTGCCCTCCTCGAAGGACCGCTTGGTGTAGTCGCTGACCTCGGCCGCGATGGCCTGCCAGCTCTTGTTCCACTCGCCGAGAGCGCGCATGGCGCTGTCAACGTTGTTTTGACCCAGCTTCTGCATGTCCTCAAAATTTCTGATCATGGTGTCATCCGTGTCCTTGCGACAATCTATCCGAGCCCACCGACCGCCCAGCCGTGCAACGGCCCCAATCCGGGATGTCCCTTGCTCCCTTTTTAAACGCAATGCACAACAGTTCAAGGCCTTTTTTTGCAATGCACCATGATCAGCGGGCGGCGTTAACCGCGTCGAAGTCCGCTCCGAGTAGCCTCCAGAACTGGTGGGATCAGATGGTTCGGGAAGTGCCGTAAAGCGGCCCTAAACCGATGGTCATTTCGCGCGCTGCCGCGCCGCCTGCGAGTATTGCGTCGAGCCCGGCAATGCCTTGCAGACATTGATTTTTACGCCTTGAGGGGGGTGCCTCGTAGATGCATGCCGAGCACAGCGCGTGATGCACAAGACAACTAATTTGAACGCTGCCAAACGGCGGATCGCGGCCCTGGCGTTCGCCTGCTCGGCCCTGCTCGCGACCGTCCCCGGCGCGAGCGCTGAGGACGCGCCTGCCTCCTCGATGGTCATCGACGCCAATACCGGTGCGGTGCTGCACAACAAGGCAGCCGACGCGCTGCGCCACCCCGCCTCGCTAACCAAAATGATGACCCTCTACATGACTTTCGAGCTGATCCGGCTCGGGCGGCTCGACTTTCAATCGAAAATAAAAATGACCGAGGAGGCCGCCGGGGTCGCCCCTTCGAAGCTCGAGCTTGAGCCCGGGGAAGAAATAACCGTGCAGGACGCCATCAAGGCCCTGGTCACGAAATCAGCCAACGACGTCGCCGTCGCGCTTGCCCAGCACATCGGCGGCACGGAGCAGAATTTCGCGCGCCTGATGACGCAGAAGGCGCGCGCGCTCGGCATGACGAACACCGTCTTCAAGAACGCCTCGGGCCTGCCCGACGACGACCAGGTCACGACCGCGCGGGACATGCTGACACTTGCCCTGCACCTGCAGGATGAGTTTCCGGAGCGAGTACAAGCTCTTCTCGATCCGCACGTTCTCTTATGCGGGCCACACCTACCGAAATCACAACACGATGCTCCTGAGCTACCGCGGGACCGACGGCATCAAGACGGGATATACGCGGGCTTCCGGATTCAACCTGGTCACGTCGGTGCGGCGCGATGGAAAGCATCTCGTCGCGGCCGTGTTCGGCGGCGAGACCGCGGGAAGCCGGAACGCGCGCATGCGCTCGCTGCTCGACGGCGCATTCGCCAAGGCCTCGCGCGAAGTCACGCGCAAGCCCACAACGTTCCCGCGCGCGCCGGCGCCGGTTGTCGCGCACGCGCCGCCGCGCGCCACTACTAAAGTTGCCGCAGCAGCGCCAATGCCGCGCCCGCCCCCTCCGCCGCTGGTGATCGCCGTGACTCCGCCGCAAGGTTCGGATCGCGAGTCATCCGCCCCGTTCGCGATGGCAAAGGTCCGCCCCGTCTTGATGGGACCTGGCACTCAGAAACCGGAGCCGCCTGCCGAAGGCGATGCCGACGTGGCCAGCCCGCCCGCGTCGCAGCCGATGCCCCGGTTTGGCGCGGGCTTGCAACCGTCGACACTTCAAGCCCAAGCCGAAGCCCTCGGCGGCAGCGGTGAGACCGGCGCCGTGCCACCTCCGTCGGTTGCGCAGACTGCTCCGACCGCCACGGCGGCGGCCGCTGGCCCCTACGCGATCCAGATCGGCGCCTTCAGCGATTCAACCGAGGCCGAGCGGCGCATGACCGCGGCGCGCCAGCGCGCCGGCGGCTTGCTCGACCGCTATTCTGCCGTCGCCGTACCGGTAAAAAAGGGCTCGGGCCAAATCTACCGCGCGCGTTTCGCCGGCTTCCAGGCCAATGCCGCGGCATCGACGTGCACGCATCTGCGCCGGCTGCAGATCGATTGCTTCGTGGTCGGCTCGGAATAACCCGCCTGCCTAAGCGCGCCGGTCGGCGAGTGCCACGTCCTTGGCCTCGTTGATCTTGGCGGCAAGGTAGGTCGAACCGCCGCGATCGGGATGCAGCTTCATCATGAGATCGCGGTGCGCACGCCGGATGTCTTCTTCATCCGCATCTGGCGCCAGGCCCAAAATCTCCAGCGCCTCCTCCACCAGCATGCTGCCGTCCGGCCCGCGCCGCATCGCCAATTCCCCGCGCGCCATCTCCTCGCGCCAGTTTGGATGCGCCCGGTCCAGATAAGCCTCGATCAATTGCGCCGAGCGCTTGTCGGTGTGACGGCAGTCCTGCCAGAGGAGCGCGAGATCGGCGACGCTCATCGCCGCGATGTCCCTGTTCTTGAACAAGCCCTTCAAGACGCGCCCATGCATCTCGCCGGTATCGTGGTCGAGCTCCATTTCCAGATGATCGGTGGTCACGCGCGAACTCTGCCCCGGCGACTTCCTCGCCGAGCCGCCGCCGAACGGGCCCATCGTCGAGCCCCACAGCAGCCACGAGCCGAACATCGCCATCGGGATCGCGACCGGCGCCAGCCCGCGCAGAAAAAGCGCTCCCGCCGCAAGCAGCGCCACCGCGCCGGCGCTCACCGTCATGCGCCGCGCCACGATCGTGGGATTGGCGCGTGCGAACGAGCGCATGCCCAACAGTGCGACTGCCAGCGCGATCATCCCGAGGAGCAGATAGGCCATGTTGGATCAGCGTCCGGACGGCTTCATCTGCGCCAGCAGCAGCTTCGCGCCGGCGCCGTGGCGCTCCCCGCTCAGGGCGAGCAACGCCTTGCGGCCGCCTGCGGCGTAGACGGCAACCGCCGTCAAAAGATCGCGGAGCTGGCGCGCCGAGCCCGGATCGAAGCGGCAGTAGGCGCCCTTCGTAAGGCGGGCGATCTCGCGGAAGGCCGTTTCGGCCTTCGTGTTGGCGCCCTCCTGAAACAGGAACATCGGTACGCCGATCAGCGCCAGCTCGCCCGCGCGCGCGCACAGGCTGTCGATGTCCTCCTCCATGCTGTCGCCAACGTACACGAGCGCGTCGATCTTGCGCTTGGCGCTCTCGTTCAATGCGTGCGTCAGCACTTTGCCGATCTGCGTCAGGCCGCCGTGGCAGGCGACGCTGGTCATCAGGCGGGCGAGCGCGTCGGGATTGGCGACCCACTTCGACGCGCGGCACTCGTTGAGGCCGCGGAAATAGACGAGCTGCACATCGAGACCGCCGACCTCCTTCACCGCGCCGAACATGTCGCCTTGCAGCTTCAGCGCCATGTCCCAGGTCGGCGCCCGGCTCATGGTGGCGTCCATCGCGAACACGAGACGGCCGTGCGCGCCGCCGGTCCTCGGCGCGAGCGTCTTCACCTTCGCGATAAAATCGGCAACGTCGCCATCGCTCGACCGCTGCGCCGGTACGCCCGCCTCGGTGCGCTGCGAGACGCTTCCCTCGCGCGCGACATCGGCGGGAAGAGTTCCAGACGGTGATTTTCGCGTCGTCATATGGCGCAGGCTCCCGCGTCAGGCATCCCCACAAGATGGCGAGCCTGCACGCCGCGGGCAATATGCATGGCGGCTCAATCGCTGGCGCCCGACAATAGCTGCAGGTTGCCGCCCGTCGCCGTTATGTCGGTGGTGCGGACCCGCTCGAGCGCGTAGGCCTTGAGAGTATTGGGCCCGCCAGCCTTGGGCCCGGTGCCCGACAGCCCCTCGCCGCCGAAGGGTTGCACGCCCACCACGGCGCCGATCTGGTTGCGGTTGACGTAAAGGTTGCCGACGCGCGCATTGGCGGCGACGTAATCGGCAACCGTCTCCAAGCGGCTGTGCAGCCCGAGCGTCAGGCCGTAGCCCGAGGTGTTGATCGCCTCGATGACCTTGTCGAGGTGACCGTGCTCGTAGCGCACGACATGCAGGACCGGTCCGAAGACCTCGCGCTCGAGCGCGTCCATGCTGTCGATCGCGTACACCGCCGGCGTCACGAAGCTGCCTTCCCGGCAGTGATCGGGCATCGGCAGGTCGAGCAGCTCGCGTCCGTCGACGCGCATGCGCGCCTTGTAGCCGTCGAGGCGATCCTGGGATTCCTCGTCGATCACCGGGCCGATGTCGGTCGCATAGTCAAACGGGTCGCCCATATCGAGCGCCTCGACCGCGCCGAGCAGCATGTCGATCGTATCATCGGCGGCATCATCCTGCAGGAACAGCACGCGCGCCGCCGAGCAGCGCTGCCCGGCGCTGTCGAATGCCGAGCGCACGCAGTCGCGCACGACCTGCTCGGGCAGCGCAGTTGAATCCGCAATCATGGCGTTGATGCCGCCGGTCTCGGCGATGAACGGCACGATCGCGTTACGCCGGTCGGCCAGCACGCGCTGGATCGCCCAGGCGGTCTCGTTGGAGCCGGTGAACGACACGCCTTTGATGCGGACGTCCTTCACCAGCGCCTCGCCCAGCCGGCCGCTTCCGGTCAAGAGGTGGAGCACATCGCCGGGAACCCCGGCTTTGTGCAGGAGACGCGTGGCCACGAACGCGGTGATCGGCGTCTGCTCGGCCGGCTTCGCCAGCACGGTATTGCCGGCGGCAAGGGCGGCTGCGACCTGGCCCGTGAAAATCGCCAATGGAAAATTCCACGGCGAGATGCAGGCGAACGGCCCGCGACCGTGCAGCGTCAGGATGTTGCGTTCGCCCGTAGGAGCGGGCAGCGCGATCGGCCCGGAAAAGATGCGCCGCGCCTCGCCCGCATAAAAGCGCAGATAATCGACAGCCTCGCGCACGTCGCCCTGTGCGGCCTCGAGCGTCTTGCCGGCTTCGCGCACGATGACCGCCATGAGGCGCGCCCGGTCGCGCTCGAACAGCTCGGCGGCGTTTTCCAGAATCTCCGCCCGCCCTGCTCCGCCCCGTGTGTCCCACGCGCTCTGCGCCGCGAGTGCGCTGTCGATCGCCATGTTGGCCTGCGCCGGCGTCGTGATGCAGGAGGTGCCGATGTGCTCGCGACGATCGTGCGGGCAGGTGATGAGGCTTGCCGAGGTGCCACCGGTCGTCACCTTGCCGGCGATGATCGGACCGGCCTCGAAGGACTGATCGAGCGCTGCGGTCATCTCAGCGACGAGCGCCGTGCGCACCGATGCCTCGGTGAGCGCCAACCCGCCGGCGACCTGACGCGCGGGCAGATATATGTCGCGCGGCAACGGAACGGCGGCCGGCGCCTCGACGGGTCGCGACCGTTCGCTCTCGACCTCTTCGATGGGGTCGCGGACGAGCGCGGCGATCGGCGCCTCCTCGTCCGCCAGCCGATTGACGAACGATGTATTGGCGCCGTTCTCGAGCAAACGGCGCACCAGATACGCGAGCAGATCCTCGTGCCCGCCGACCGGGGCATAGATGCGGCAGGGGCGCGCGATGGTGCGGTCGCCGACGACCTCCTCGTAGAGCGCCTCGCCCATCCCGTGCAGGCGCTGGAACTCGAACACAGTCGGCCCGCCTGCCACGTGAGCCGCCGCGAGCGCATGCGCATTGTGGGTGGCGAACTGCGGATAGAATGCCTTGGCATCGCTGAGTAACAATCGCACGCAGGCGAGATACGACAGATCGGTGTGAACCTTGCGCGTGAACACGGGATAGTCGGCGAGCGCGCGCTCCTGCGCCCACTTGATCTCGCTGTCCCAATAGGCGCCCTTCACCAATCGCACCGGGATGCGCTTGCCCGCGCGCTCGGCGATGCGGCGCAGCCAGCGCAACGTCGGCACCGCTCGCTTTCCGTAAGCCTGCACGGCGAACCCGAGACCGTTCCAGTTGTCGAGCAAGGGATCGGCGAAGATGGCGCCGAACTGCGTCAAGCTTGGCTCGAGGCGATCCTGCTCCTCGGCATCGATCGTCAGCGACAATCCGCGCGAGCGTGCCGCGCGGGCGAGCGCCAGCAGGCGCGGCGTCAATTCGGCCGCGAGGCGATCCTCTTTGCCGGCCTCGAAGCGCGGATGCAGCGCCGACAATTTCACCGACAGTCCGGGACGCTTGTAGAGGGCGTCGAGGTGCATCGTGGCGAACGGTCCAGCCGATTGTCCCACCGCGTCGATCGCCGCCATGTAGCGCTCGAAATAGAGGTCGGCGTCCTTTTGCGTGCGCGCGGCCTCGCCCAGCATGTCGTAGGAGAACAGATAGCCCTTCTCCTCGTAAGCCTGCGCGCGGTCGAGCGCCTCCTTGATCGTGCGGCCGAGCACAAACTGGTCGCCCAGCACCTTGATGGCCTGGCGCACGGCCTGGCGGATCACCGGCTCGCCCGAACGCGCGACGAGGCGCTTCAGCGCATCGAAGGGATTGGCGCCCGGCGCCTCCTTGAGCTTGACGATGCGTCCGGTGACCAAAAGAGCCCAGGTCGACGCATTGACGAACATGTTGTCGGAGTGGCCGAGGTGGCGCTCCCAATGGCCGCCCGAGATCTTCTCGGCAATCAGCGCGTCGGCGGTTTCGCTGTCCGGAATGCGGAGCAGCGCCTCCGCGATGCACATCAGGATGACGCCTTCCTCGCTGGACAGCCCGTACTCGCGCATGAACGCATCGACGCCGGCATGCTTGTTGCGATTTCCCCGGGCGGCGAGCACTAGCCTGCGCGCAATGTCGGTAGCGCGCCGGCGCTGGTCCTCGGTGAAGACTGCGCGCTCGAGCAGGCGATCGACGAGCTTTCCCTCGTCCATGAGGTGATTGGCGGCGACCTCATCGAGCGACGGGGCCGGTGATCCTTTGCGCGCGCTCGGCTCAGCCATCTTCACCGCAACCATGCTGCCCCCAAACAAACCCGCCCAATTCGACAAGGGCCGACACTAGCAAATCAGGAACCGGTGCGCTTTGCGTGCGCCAATTGCTCCCCATCTTGTCCCGGCACTTGACGCGGCGCGCGCGAGATGACGAATTTCCCTCGCGATCGGGCGAGACCGGTCGGGCTCAAACAAATTGGCACGAACCAACTTGGCACAGAAAGCACCGCAGATCGTCCGCACCATTGCCGAGCTACGCCAGATCGTGGCCGGCTGGCGGGGTAACGGGCAGAGCGTCGGGCTCGTTCCGACCATGGGCGCGCTGCACGCGGGCCATCTCGCGCTGGTGCGCCGCGCAGCAAGCGAAGCCAACCGCGCGATCGTGTCGATCTTCGTTAACCCGACCCAATTCGGCCCGAGCGAGGATCTGGCGCGCTATCCGCGGGATGAAGCAGGCGACGTCGCCAAGCTCGCGACCGGTCCGTGCGATCTCGTCTGGGCACCGGCCGCGCCGGAAATGTATCCGGAGGGCTTTGCCACGCGCATCGTGCCTGGTGGCGCCGGTCTCGGCCTCGAGACCGATTACCGACCGCACTTTTTTACCGGCGTCGCCACCGTGTGCTGCAAGCTGTTTGCCGCCGCGCAGCCCGATGTCGCCGTGTTCGGCGAGAAGGACTACCAGCAGCTTTGCGTCGTTCGCCAGATGGTGCGCGACTTGAACCTGCCGCTCGAGATCATCGGCGAGGAGACGGTGCGCGAGGCGGACGGTCTCGCGATGTCGTCGCGCAACAGGTATCTCAGCGCGGACGAGCGCACGGTCGCAGCGGCGTTGAATCGTATCCTTGCTGATGCCGCCGCGAGTGTCGCCAAGGTTGTGCGTGCCTCAGTTGCAGCCCCATCGACGGGGCGTCCGCGGCCGGAGCCGCTCGTGCGCGATCCGCGGTTGCCACAGGCTGCGCCGCAACTCCCCGAGCTCGAATTCCATCTGCGCCAGGACTGTCGCCGCCGTCGAGAGCGCCGGGTTTGGCAAGGTCGACTATGTCGCCGTGCGCGACGCCGAGACCTTGGGCGTCGTCAGCGAACGCTCGCAGCGCCCCATGCGCGTGCTTGCCGCCGCGTGGCTCGGCCAAACCCGCCTCATCGATAACGTACCCGCCTGAACTGACTTCGCGGGCGCCTTTCGGTCAGGTGATCTTGAGAAACGGATCTGGCTGCGCGTCGTGAAACGGCACCGCATCCACGCCCGAGCGCTGTGTCACGGTATGCACGCGGATATCTTGGGCGCCGCTTTTACGCAGGAGCTTGAGCGCGTCCATCTCTTTTGACGAGTCGTCGGTGCGCACCCAGAGCACAAGTCCGCCGTTTTTCAGATGCTTGTCGATCTGATCTGAATGCCGCTTCGCCATGCGGTGCTCAACGTAGAGCCCAAGCGCACCGGCGGCGAGACCCACGCCAACCGCCGCACCGGCAGTAGCGAGTGCGGTTGCGCCTTCAAGCGCGGCAACGGCCGCAGCACCTGCGCCGCCGACGTAGACGGGGATGCCGGCGATCGCGGCGAGCCCTTCGGTGCGCGCGCCGCTGGATACCAACGCGGCCCTCGGCGTGTCAGGGTTGGCGGCGAGCTCGCTGGCATTGGGCACCTTGCCGCCGAACTTGGCGCGGAGCGCCGCCTCGCTGCCAAGCACGCTGATATCTGCGTGCGTGAACCCTGCGCCGAGCAACTGCTCGGCTGCGGCCTGCAGCTCTTTCGCCTTGTCGAACACGGCCGAAGCCTCTCGCGTGGTGTCCTCAGTCGTGCCGTTGCAGCAGGTGCCGGTCGAAGCCATGGTGCCCTCTCGCTCTTCCCTAGGATTTGGCGCGTGCAGGCGCGCCGTCAGGACCCGCAGCAAGCCTGCAAAGGCCCTAAAATTCCTTTGGCCGCGGCGCGCAAATTGTCTGCGTCGGCCAACTAGTGCACCGCCGGCGGCAAAGCGAGGGCCGCGTCGCGCGTGATGGGCTCGATATCGCCCGGGCGCCAGGCCTTGGTGAAGAACGGCTCCTTCGGGCTGTAGAGGCGCAGGATCACGAACCAGCCGCGACCTGGCACCGTCTCGATCCAATTGCCGCCGGGGATGCCGTCGGGCTTGGTTGGACCGAAGTAGACCGTCGTCGAACCGTCGTCGTTGGATTGCGCCGCCGGGCTCGGATAGCTCTGGCTGCCCGCGCGCGGATAGTGCTGATCGGTTTGCAGCATCGATCGGCTCTGATTGTCGTACGCCGTCAGCGACCAGAACTTCTCCGCCGGAATATTGGGGGGCAGCTGGACCTTGTAGGATTTGCCGCCATCGAAGGGCTGTCCCGCTGCATCGAGTATGCCGAACAGATACTGCGAACCGAGCCCGGGAAGCCGCATGACCATCGCCGGCGTCACACCGGTCGCGGCGTAGAAGAAGGCGGCACGCGCATCGAGCGTGTGCGCGCCGGTGTAGGGGAACTGCTTGACGCCCTCCTTTGGTGACCTCAGGCGGCGGGCGCATGAAATCGTAGCCGCCGACGAACAGCGGGTTCAGCCACTTTGAAATCCTCCCCGTAGTAGCCGAAGCCCTCCGTCTCACTGGGCCGCAGGGCGACCGTGCGTCCGGCAGCGTTGCCGATGGCGACCGCGTCGGCGAGTATCTTGCGCATGCGCACATCGGGGTTGAACGGCTTGCCCTTCTCGATGCCGATTGCGGCAAACTCGCCACCGATCTCGGGCTCCAGCGCCGTTGCCGGCTGCTCCTGAACCAGCCCGTCGAGCATCTCGTAGAACGAGAAATTGTTGGGCGGGATCGTGTTCATCGACACGCCACTGCCTTCGACGAATCGGGGGGAAGCCGGTTGGCTCAGCGGCTGGAGCGGGGCATTGCCCTGCAGGAAGCTGCCGATGCTGGTGCCGTACGAGCCCGGCACGTAGGGGTAGATTTTCAGCGTCCGCTTGATTGAGTCCACTGCGGGCTCGGGCCGGCCATCGACGAGAAACGCGCGCCCGAGCAGCGCCACGGAGGTCGTTGTCGGGCGCCCGATGAAGTAGCCCTCGGGGACGGGGCCATTGTAACCGGGAGGCAGCAGCAGATATTTGCCGCC
Organism: uncultured Alphaproteobacteria bacterium; assembly: GCA_963726795.1. GTDB lineage: Bacteria > Pseudomonadota > Alphaproteobacteria > Rhizobiales > Hyphomicrobiaceae > Hyphomicrobium_A. The sequence goes on from CAVSDD010000007.1 coordinate 156,896, forward strand.
CGCGCCGCGATCGGGCCCCGGCGTGCCGAAATCGATCACCCAGCGAAACCAAAGATCGTCGAACAGCCCCAGCGTTTCCGGCGGCGTCTCGACGACGAGCGGACCTTTCGACAGGTCAAGGTTGGAGAAGAAGTACACGGTGTCGGCGTTGGCAGTAAGGAACAGCGAGCGCGCGTCCATGAGCTTGGAGAAAATGAGCACGTCGTTGTCGGCGACGCCGGCCGAGCGAATGCCGGCCCGCGCCGCATACATCGAGACGCCGCGCAGGCCATTGAGGTAGGCGGAAACCCCGCGCTGCAGGTCGAGCTGATCGTAGACCTTCTGCGCGGTCTCTTCCGTCGGCACCCCTTTGGGGAACTGCAACAGGCCGATCGAGGTATCCACCGCTTCCGGCGTCGTGATCGCCGCGGGAATGGCCGTCTTTGCCGACAGCGACGGTGTTCCGGCCAAGGCTGCAGGAGACTGAGCCCCGGCCAAAAGCAGTGCAAACGATAGGGCGACACACGCTCGACTGTTCGTGACCGCCATCTGCCGAGCTGCGCAAGCCACCATCATGTTGCACCGAATACGGAGTTGAATGCGGCCGCGATCCTTGCAAAAGGGCGTCAATTCAGCGTTGAAGCTTTGCAACCAAATTGAAACGTTTGGGCCGCGGCCAGAAGGCCACAGGCGCCCCTGCAAGCTTGCCAAGGGCCTCCCGCCCGTGGCACCTCAGCCGGATCGAAACCCTTTGAAAATTCGCCGGGTCGGTTTTCGTCCCTCGCGTCCCGTGCCGGGCAGCTCGAACCGCTGGATCGGAAGGCGCCAGGCATGGCCGGAGCCGTACGCGACCTCTTCTCAACGCTCGAAAGCTTCATGACCGACAAGACCGGTCGCGCGCGCCGCGACGCCTCCGACCAATACACGGCAGCCGACATCGAGGTGCTCGAGGGTCTCGAGCCCGTCCGCCGGCGCCCGGGCATGTACATCGGCGGCACGGATGAGAAGGCGCTGCATCACCTCTTCGCCGAGGTGATCGACAACGCGATGGACGAGGCCGTCGCCGGGCACGCGAACCTGATCGAGGTCGAGTTCGACAAGAGCGGTTTTCTGTCGGTGACCGACAACGGGCGCGGTATCCCGGTCGATCCCCATCCCAAGTTCAAGAAGCCGGCGCTCGAGGTGATCCTCACGACGCTGCACTCGGGCGGCAAGTTCGACAGCAAGGTCTACAATACCTCGGGCGGCCTGCACGGCGTCGGCGTGTCCGTCGTCAACGCGCTTTCCGAGACACTCGAGATCGAGGTTGCGCGCGGCCAGCAGCTCTATTCGATGGAGTTCAAGCGCGGTGCGCCGCAAGGCAAGCTGAAAAAGCTCGGCGCCGTAATGAACCGGCGTGGCACCACCGTGCGCTTCAAGCCCGATGAGCAGATCTTCGGCAAGGGCTGCGCGTTCAAGCCGGCACGCTTGTTCAAGATGGCGCGCTCCAAGGCCTACCTGTTCGGCGGCGTCAAGATCACCTGGACGTGCGATCCCTCGCTCATCACCGATGAGACGCCGGCGAAGGCCGAGTTCCACTTCCCCGGCGGCCTCAAGGATTATCTCTTGAGCGAGATCGAGGGCCAGACGCTCGTCACCAAGGAAGTCTTCGCCGGGCGCACGGCAGGCACCAATGGCCACGGCGCCGTCGAGTGGGCGGTCGCCTGGGTCGCCGACGCGGACGGCTTCCTGCGCTCCTACTGCAACACCATCCCGACAGCCGACGGCGGCACGCACGAGACGGGCCTGCGCCAAGCGTTGTCGAAGGGATTGCGCGCGTACGGAGATCTCACCAACAACCGCCGCGCCTCGCAGGTCACCGCCGACGACGTGATCGGCACCGCCGCAGGAATGCTCGCCGTCTTCATCCGCGAGCCCGAGTTCCAGGGCCAGACCAAGGATCGCCTGGCCACGCAGGAAGCAACGCGCATCGTTGAGAGCACCGTGCGCGATGCGTTCGACCACTGGCTGGCCGACAGCCCGCAACAGGCAACGAAGCTGCTCGACTGGACGATCGACCAGGCCGAGGAGCGCCTCAAAAGGAAGCGCGAGAAGGAGATCGGCCGGCAATCGGCGACGCGCAAGCTGCGCCTGCCGGGCAAGCTCGCCGATTGCACCATTCAGTCGGCCAGCGGCACCGAGATTTTCATCGTCGAAGGCGATTCCGCCGGCGGCTCGGCCAAGAGCGCGCGAGCGCGTGAGACGCAGGCGATCCTGCCTCTGCGCGGCAAGATCCTCAACGTGGCGAACGCATCCTCGCAGAAGCTCGCACAGAACCAGCTGCTCGCCGATCTCATCCAGGCGCTCGGCTGCGGCACCGGCACGCGCTATCGTGACGAGGACCTGCGCTACGAGCGTGTGATCATCATGACCGACGCCGACGTCGACGGCGCCCACATCGCCTCGCTGCTGATCACGTTCTTCTACCAGGAGATGCCGGGTCTGATCGACAACGGGCATCTCTTCCTGGCCGTGCCGCCGCTCTACAAGCTCACCCAGGGCGCCAAGTCGTTCTATGCGCGCGACGACAAGCACAAGGCCGAGCTGATCGCGCGCGAGTTCAAGGACAGCCAGAAGGTCGACGTCTCCCGCTTCAAGGGCCTGGGCGAGATGAACGCCTCGCAGCTCAAAGAGACGACGATGGATCCCAAGCGGCGCACGCTGATGCGCGTGGAACTCGGCGACGGCGACCGCTCGGCGATCGCCGAGGCGGTGAATGCACTCATGGGTTCAAAGCCCGAAGCGCGCTTCCGCTTCATCCAGGACCGCGCCGCCTTCGCGCACGATCTCGATATCTGAGTGGCGCGCTCGCGCCGCATGCTGTAGCAGGGCGCATGCGTACGCCCGACAATCCAGCCGAGCCCGAAGCGCCAGTCAGCTCGGAAGCCCCGTTTTGGGAGACCAAGCAGCTCACGGAGATGTCGGCTCCCGAGTGGGAGTCGCTCTGCGACGGCTGCGGGCTTTGCTGCCTCGTCAAGGTCGAGGAAGAAGACACGGGCGACATCTATCTGACGCGTCTCGCCTGCCGGCTGCTCGACGTCGGCGCGTGCCGCTGCGGCGACTACGCAAACCGGCACGCGAGCGAGCCCGACTGCATCGTCATCAGCCCTGAGAACGTGCACTCGATTACCTGGCTGCCACAGACCTGCGCCTACCGGGTGCTGGCGGAAGGACGCCCTCTCGCGTGGTGGCATCCGCTGGTGTCGGGCGATCCCGACACGGTGCATCGCGCCGGCGTTTCGGTGCAGTCGTGGGCCCTAAGCGAAAAGGGCATCAAGCCGAGCGCGGTGGCGCGCTACATCATCGGCGAGGCCAAGTAGGGAACGGCGAGGCTTCCAGCCATCGCGCAAGATCCGCGTCCACGCCGATCAGGTGACTTTCGCCACGTCGCCGCGCCGCATGCGCAACTGCCCGTAGAGCACGTTGCTGGAGAGTGCGGTCGTAGCCTCCACGCTTGCTCCGGCCGCGCCCGGAATGCGGCGGCGAACGGCCTCGACCGCCTGCTCCTTGTTGGGCTCGGCCACATTATAAAGCAGCGGCTCGGTAGGAGGCGCTTGCTTGACCTCGACCACCCACCCGAAGGCTTTACCGGTTGTTTCCTGGGACATGCAGCGTTGCGCCTTCGCGGTTTAAGTCGGGCGGGTCCAGTTGATCCTGACCGCCCCGCTTGTCAATGAAACCACACCTTGGTTCACACCGCGTTGCCGGGCGAACCGGCCCGTCTGACGGCCAACGAATTGCGGATGGGCGCTGCGCCACCGCTTCTCCCGCTGGAAGCGCGCCCGCAGCTGTGGCAGCTTTGGAGCGCGAATATCAACCGTGGGAGAGACGAATGGCCAAGAACAAGACGCCAGGCGACGATCGCCGCGTCGGGGCGGTGAAGACGCGCAGCCAGGTCAAGTCGCCGGTCAGCGGCAACTGGACGAAGCGCGACGATAAAAGCGGCAAGTTCATGGACCAGAAGGAAGGCGGCAAACCCTTCAAGGGCGTGCGCAAGGAGAAGTAGGTCGGCCGCCGCGAGCCGGGCGCAGCAACGACAAAGGGCGCCGACGTTCCTACGTCCGCGCCCTTCGATTATCGTTCCACCGCGTTCTTGAGATCAGACGTCGCGGCTGAGCGACGCTTCCACCTCGCGCTGCAGTCCAGCCGCGTCGACGACATCGGCGTGCTCAAGTGCGGCGGTGTCGACGAAGATGGCCTCGCGCGTTTTCGGCGCATACTTGGGACCGAGCACGCCGAGCGCGGTTGGATTGCCACGCTCATTCTCGCGGTCGCCGAAGTAGCCCTCAACGATCACGCCCTTTTCGGCGTACTCGGGATCGCGTTGCAGCGCTTCGTGCAGTTTGGGCAAATTGAAGTGGGGGACGGACGCGATCATGTGGTGGGGCAAATGGTAGTCCATGCCCCACGGGAACACGGCGTAGCGCACCATCGGCCCGGCAAGGAATACGCGCGTATTGGTGTAGCGGCCGCGGTCGGCGTTCCCGTGTTGCACCCACTGCCGCAAGATCATGAACAGCGGGAACGTCGTGAACACCGGCAGCATCCAAAGCAGCGCGAAGTAGCTCCACGCCGATCCGTACGCCCAGCCCATGAGCTGCGCGTAGGACACAAACGCAAACAGCAAAGCCAGATGCGTGACGCGCCCGATCGCGGTCAGCTTGTGCGAGATCACGCGGTCGAGGCGCGTGTGCATGTAGTATTTCTCGGGCAGCAGCACGAGCGCCGCGACCATGACGGCCCACATGGCGGGCAGCACGGCGTAAAGCGCCATCCAGTTGCCATTGAGCGTCATCGGCACAAGCGCGGCCGGCGCGGCAACGGTGAACAGGAGGCCGATGCGCAGCGGCCAGTGCGAGGGCGGTTGGTCGGGGATCGTGTAGGGGCTCTTGTGACGGCCGCCGCCGGTCGCTGAATAGCGCGCGCGGGTCAGCGTGTAGCGAACGAGGTTCGGCAGCCAGAGCTGCTTCAGGAGCTTCACCACCATGTCCATGTGGGTGATGGGGAAGTCGAGCCAATGATCGCTGTCGTGCAGCTGGCTGATGTCGGGATCGCGCTCGGGGTCGTTGATGAACTGGTGATGCGCCAGGTGGTGCAGGCGGAAATGGAAGGTGGTTGTGAGAATCGGGAACGCCGCCAGCCAATCGGACGCGAGCTCGTTGAGCTTGCGGTTGGCAAACAGCATGTAATGCGTGCCCTCGTGCACCGCGCCGCCAAACTGATGCTGCGACGCGCCGATGGCGACGATCGCGAGCGCCGTGACGGGGATGCTCCACCACCAGGCGATCACGCCGGACATGGCTAGGTGATCGAGATAAATGGCGCTGCAGATCGAGACCGCGAGCACGACGTAGATGCGGGCCAGATAAATCCAGTTGGTGGAGTTATCGCGGGCCTTGAGAACCTTGATCTCTTCCGCGGTCTGCCGGCTCGTGCGCTCACGCGCCGGCTCGGTGCCGCTGGTGCGTGCTGATATTTCGGCAACCGCCGCCATTGATGTCATGATGCCTCTATCAATCGTTCAGCCGCGTGCCGAGCGCGGAAGTGCGCATTTTGCCAGAACAAATGGTCATTCCAAGCCCGATCGGTTAGGTGCGGCCATGTGGCAGGGCTTCAGCGTCTCAACGTCAATCGCAGCTGAACCGTGTCAAAGATTTCCTTACAAGCGTTAAAAATTGCATTCTTCGTGTCCGAATCGGCTCCGTTTGCCTTTTCGGTCGCAATAGCAAGGGGGGAATAGCAATGAGATCCAAGGCGCTGGCCGCCGAATTTGCCGGCACGTTCATGCTGGTAGCATCCGTGCTCGGAGCGGCACTGTTTTCGTTCCCGATTGCGGGCATCGTCGGCGTCGCCCTGTCGATCGGGTTCGCGGTGATGGCGATGGTCTTCGCCGTCGGCGCAATCTCGGGCGCGCACTTCAACCCCGCTGTCACGCTGGGCCTCGTCGCCGCCGGCCGTTTCCCGACAGCAGACGCCCCGCGCTACATCATCGCCCAGTGCCTCGGCGGCATCGCGGCTTCACTGGTTTTCTACCTGATCGCGTCCGGCCGGAATGCCGGATTCGAGGTCGGAACCTTCGCTTCCAATACCTACGGCGGACCCGCGGGCTACTCGCTTTACGCCGTGTTTCTCATCGAGTTCCTGTTGACGGCATTCCTCGTCTTCGTGGTCGTGTGCGCGACGGCTGAGCGCGCGCCGGTGGGATTTGCAGCGATCGCCATTGGTCTGACGCTGGCGGCGATCCACATCATGGCCATTCCGGTGTCGAATGCCTCGGTCAACCCCGCCCGTAGCCTCGCGACTGCGGTTATCGCGCTTGGCCAGCCGCTGGCGCAGCTGTGGGTATTCTGGGTTGCACCCATCCTCGGGGGCGTCGCCGGAGGGGTATTCAGCCGCTGGCTCCTGGAGGAATGGGAGTAAGCGCGCCACGCAGGCCGGCAAAAACCGCGGCGACCCGCCACATCCCGCGGTTTTTCTTGCGTTTTTCCGGGACCTATGTCAGTTGACCGTTGGCTCGAGCGCAGGGGACACGATTCCGTTAGTCCCTTTTCCGAGACCGCATTTCTTATTTGCCGCATTTGGCGAATCCTCATCCCCCTGCGCTCCGTCAACCGCTGCCGCGCGAAGCGTCGGCGCGGGTGTGTACGAACGCTGACGGAGATATTTTTGGAAACCAAGACGTTCGCTGAGCTCGGACTCAGCCCGACCGTGCAGGCGGCCATAACGGCTGCCGGCTACACGATACCTACGCCTATTCAAGCCGCCGCCATCCCGATCGCTGTGCAGGGCCGTGACGTGCTCGGCATCGCCCAGACGGGCACCGGCAAAACAGCCTCCTTCGTGTTGCCGATGATAACGCGGCTTGAAACCGGCCGCGCCAGGGCGCGCATGCCGCGATCGCTGATCCTCGCGCCGACGCGCGAGCTCGCCGCCCAGGTGGCGCAGAGCTTCGAGAAGTACGGCATCCATCACAAGCTGACGCTCGCGCTGCTGATCGGCGGCGTGTCGATGGACGACCAGGTGAAAAAGCTGGACCGCGGCGTCGATGTGCTGATCGCCACGCCCGGGCGCCTGCTCGATCATTTCCAGCGCGGCCGCGTCATGCTGATGGGGGTCGAGATCCTCGTCATCGACGAAGCCGACCGCATGCTCGACATGGGGTTCATTCCCGACATCGAGAAGATATGCAAGCTGCTGCCTCCGCGCCGGCAGACGCTGTTCTTTTCGGCGACGATGCCTCCCGAGATCACGCGTCTCGTGCATCAGTTCCTCAAGGATCCCGAGCGGATCGAGGTGGCCCCGCCTGCGACCACCGCCAAGACCATCACCCAGCGCTTCGTCTTCTGTGCCAATGGCGAGGACTGGGCCAAGCGCGAGACGCTGCGCAAGCTGATCGGCGAGGTGAACGTCAAGAACGCGATCATCTTCTGCAACCGCAAGGTCGACGTCGCGATCCTGCATCGTTCGCTGGTCAAGCACGGTTTCAGCGCCGGCGCTCTTCACGGCGACATGGACCAGAAGAATCGCATGGAGACGCTCGACAAGTTCCGGTCGGGCGATTTGATGCTGCTGGCGGCGAGCGATGTAGCGGCGCGCGGCCTCGACATCCCCGACGTGAGCCACATCTTCAATTTCGACCTGCCGTGGCAGCCCGACGACTATGTGCACCGGATCGGCCGTACCGGTCGCGCCGGCAAGGAAGGCTGCTCCACCTCGCTGGTGACGGCCGATGAGCTCAAGTCGCTCAAGGACATCGAGAAGATGCTGGGCGAGGATGTGGTCTGGATCGGTCCCTCGCCCTCCGCGGAAGATTACGCCCAGGCCGGCAAGAAGCGCCGGCGCGGTGGCCGCGCAGCCCCGCGCAGCGGACGAGGCGCTGCTCCGTCCAGCCGCAGCGAAGGCAAGCCGCGCCAACCCGAGCGTCGTCCTCCTGCTGCCGCGCGTGCGCAAGAAGGCGCCTCAGAGGCTCGCACCGAGGCAAGACCTCCACGGCAACCGCAACAACCGCGCCGGAGCGAACAACCTCGCTCCGAACAGCCACGTGCCGAGCAGCCACGCCCTGAGCAAGCCCGTTCCGAGCAACCTCGCTCCGAGCAGCCCCGTTCCGGGTCGAGGGCGCCGCGGCCGCAAGAGCCGCGCCGTGCCGATGCGCAGCCGCAGCGCCAGCCGGAAAACCGCGAGCGCGGCGAGCCCCGCGTCCGCGGCGGCAACAGTCAGGCGTCCGAGGAGCAGACGGCGAACCGGCAACCGCGGGCGCCCAAGCCACGTCCCGAGCGCCCCAACGGCGAGCACCAGCAGAACGCGCAGCAGCGGACGGGGTTTGCCGACAATGTGCCGGCGTTCATGCGCAAAGCGGTCAAGCGGCCGGTGAAGGTCGCCGGCGAGTAGCCACGAGCGATCCTCGTGTGCGCCCAGTTCGCTGGCGAGTTCGTGTTCGCCGGCTAGTTCGTGGCCGTCGTTGGTTCCTGCATGGGATCGACGGCCACGCCGTCGCGCCGCACTTCAAAATGAACACCCATGCCGGTCGACAGTCCGGTTGAGCCCGCTGCGCCAACGTTGGCGCCAACCTCAATGCAGTCGCCGAGATGTACGGCGATCGTGCTGAGGTGGGCATAAACCGTCTGAAACCCGCCGCCATGGTCGATGATGACGGTGTTGCCGTACTCACCGCTCTGTAGACCTACGAAGCTCACCTGTCCTGCCGCCGCGGCGATGACGGGTGTGCCGCGCGGGGCTCCCCAATCGATGCCGGGATGCATGCTTCGCGTGTGCAGGACGGGATGAACGCGCATGCCGAAGGGCGTTACAACTCGCACATTGGAACCGGAAAGGGGCTTGATCGTCGTGAGGCGCGTCGCCGTCGCCGGCTTGCACGACGGGCCTTCGGCAAGCGTCGGCCCAGCCCATAGCAATAGCGCGCAGAGTAATATTTTTCCCCTCATGCGGCGCCTTCTAAGGCGCAAGCGTGGCGCGCATGGGGCAGACCTAGAATGAGCTGCCCGGTTCGTTAAGGAACGCCTTTTCTTCCGGCGTCGACGCCCGGCCAAGGATCGCGTTGCGATGGGGGAAGCGGCCGAAGCGCGCGACCACGTCGTGATGCAGCCGGGCGTAGCGGGCATATTCCTCATCGCCCAGCGCCTGGGTGAGCGCGATGCAGCGAAGCTGATCGGAAAGCTCCTCGCTGTGCTCGAACGGCAGATAGAGGAAAATACGCCGCGCTGGCGCGATGTCCTGGTCGAGGCCGCGCGCAATTGCTGCGTTCGCTATGGCTAAAGCCAAGCCATCGGTGGCGAAGGCCTTGGCGCTGTCGCGGAACATGTTGCGCGGAAACTGATCGAGCACGATGACGGCGGCGAGCGCCTTGTCGGCGCTCGTTGTCAGGTCGTCCAGCGTAAGCGCTGAAAGCTTCTCGTACAATGCCAGGAAACGATCGCGGATGGTGCGATCGACGGTCGCGTCCTTGCGGAACCAAGCCTCGCGCGGAAGTTCTTTGAACCAGAAGTCGAGCACCTCGCCGATCCAGGCATCGCTGCCCGAGGCTTTGGTCATCGACGGGCTCGGCATGCGTGATCAGTCGTGCGAATGGGCCGGAGCGCTGCCGGCGGCGACGAGCGTCACGCTTTCGCCGCAGCCGCACGAGCCGCGCTGGTTCGGGTTGTTGAACACGAACTGGCTCGCGAGCTTGTCGGTCTTGTAGTCCATCTCGGTGCCGAGCAGGTACATAATGGCGGCCGGCTCGATCAGCAGCACCGCGCCGTCCTGCTCCACGACCTCATCGTGAGCGCCCTTCTGGTCGGCAACGGCCATGGTGTACTCCATGCCGGCGCAGCCGCCCTTCTTGATGCCGATGCGCAGCCCCAGCGCGCCAGGATTGCCTCCCATGAGCGAACGCACGCGCTCGGCGGCGGCGTCCGTCAGGGTCACGACCTTGGGCATCATGTGCAGCGTCGGCATTTGGGTTCACCCGGCAAGATTCGTCCCAACTATATAGTGCGCGATTGGCGCGCGGCAAATTGCGCCCATTTGGCCTAGAACATGTTGAGCGCCAGACGGGCCTCGTCCGACATCCGCCCCATGTCCCAGGGCGGATCGAAGGTCATGGCGACGGTGGCATGGCTGACGCCAGGCACGGCATTGACGGCGTTCTCGACCCACTTGGGCATCTCACCCGCAACCGGGCAGCCCGGCGCTGTCAGCGTCATGGTGACCGCGACGTTGCGATCCCCGTCGATGGCGACGCCGTAGATCAGCCCCAGCTCATAAATATCGGCCGGAATTTCCGGGTCGTAGACCGTTTTGAGCGCCGCGATGATCTCGCCGCGCAGCTGCTCTTCCTCCTCAGGAGGTAGCGCGGAGACCGGTACGGCTGCGGTGTTAACCGCCGGCACGTCCTTCTCCGCCGTGCTCTCTGCCGGAGCAACCGATGCAGCACCACTCGCCTCGGCGAGGGCGATCGCGGTCTCGTCCGGGGCTGGTTTGCCTTCCATGCTTTTCAACTCCTGCAAAGGCAGACAGCCTTTGCTCACGTGAACAGTTCCTTGGCGCGTTTCAAGGCGTCGACCAGTGCGTCGACCTCGGCCTTGGTGTTGTACATGGCGAACGATGCCCGGCACACCGCGGTGACGACCCAGCCGCTCCATCAGCGGCTGCGCGCAGTGGTGTCCGGCACGCACCGCGACGCCCGAGCGGTCGACGATGGTCGCGATGTCGTGCGGGTGCAGCCCATCGACCGCGAAGGAAACGATGCCGCCCTTACCCGGTGCCGTGCCGTAGATCTTGAGCCACGGCAGCTCGGTCAATCGCGCATGGGCATAGGTGCGCAGCTCCGCCTCGTGGCGCGCGATACGGTCGCGCCCGACCTGCATCATGTAGTTGAGCGCTGCGCCGAGCCCGATCGCTTCCACGATCGGCGGGGTGCCGGCCTCGAACTTCTGCGGCGGCTTGCCGTAGGTGATGCGGTCGACATGGACGCTCTCGATCATGTTGCCGCCGCCCTGGTAGGGGGGCATCGCGTCGAGATGCGCCTTCTTGGCGTAGAGCACGCCGATACCGGTCGGCCCGTAGGTCTTGTGGCCGGTGAAGACGTAGAAATCGCAATCGAGATCGCGCACATCGACCGTCATGTGCACCGCCGACTGGCTGCCGTCGACGAGCACGGGGATGCCGCGGTCGTGCGCGACGCGGATGATCTCCTTCACCGGCACCAGCGTGCCGAGCACATTCGACATGTGCGTGATGGCGACCAGCTTGGTGCGCGGGGTCAAAAGCCGCTCGAACTCCTCAAACAGGAACTCGCCGCTGTCCGAGATCGGCGCCCACTTGAGCACGGCGCCCTGGCGCTCGCGCAGGAAGTGCCACGGCACGATGTTGGAATGGTGCTCCATGATCGAGAGCACGATCTCGTCGCCCTCGCCGATATTGGGGCGGCCGAACGAGTCCGCGACCAGGTTGACGGCAGCCGTGGCGTTGCGCGTGAAAATGATCTCATCGACGCTTCCCGCGTTGAGGAAGCGCCGCACCACCTCGCGCGCGTCCTCATATTTCGAGGTCGCCGTATTGGAGAGATAGTGCAGCCCGCGATGCACGTTCGCGTACTCGAAGCGATAGAGGTGATCCATCGTCTCGATGACGGAAACGGGCTTCTGCGCCGAGGCCGCGTTGTCGAGATACACGAGCGGCTTGCCGTAGACCTCGCGATAGAGGATGGGGAAATCGGCGCGGATGCGCTCCACGTCATAGGGGCCGGCCGCCACCTTCGCCGCCGCCCGCTCGATCTCTGTCGTATCGCGCATTGTTGTCATGCCTGCTTGGCCGATGGCTTCTGGTCGAGCCAGTCACGCGCCAGCGCCTCGAGAGCTTCTCTCACGTCCGCGCGCTCGACCTTGTGCAACGCTTCTCCGACGAACGATTCAATCAGCAGCGCGCGCGCCTCCTCGAGCGGAATGCCGCGCGAGCGGCAATAGAACAGCAAATTATCGTCGAGGTCGGTGCTGGTCGAGCCATGACCGCAAACGACGTCGTCGGCAAAGATCTCAAGCTCGGGCTTTGAATCGAATTCGGCGTCCGGCGACAGCATCAGGACTTGCGCCATCTGCTTGCCGTCGGTCTTCTGCGCGTCCGGGCGCACGATGACCTTGCCCTGGAACACGCCGCGCCCGCGGTCCGCAAGAACGCCCTTGAACAGCTCGCGGCTGGTGCAGCCGGGCACCGCGTGATCGACGACGAGCGTCGTGTCGACGTGCTCGGTATCGCGCGCGAAGAAGGCACCCGAAACGTCGATGCGCGCATCCTTGCCCTTGAATACGATGCCGAGCTGGTTGCGGGTCAGCGCCGCGCCCCCGGTGAACTGGAAGCCGCGGTAGTCGGCGCCAGCTCCGACATCGACCAGCCAGTTGGCGAGATGCAAGGCGCGGTCAGTTTCGAGCGTGGCCTTGATGTGCGTCACGCGCGCGCCGGCCCCGACCTCGAGCTCGGTAGCGGCATTCTGCTGACCGCCAACGGCAGCCCCGGGCAGCGTCAGGAACAGCTCGATGATCGTCGCCTCGGCGCCTTCGCCGACGCTTACGACGTTGCGCGTGGTGATGAGCAGCGGCTCGGGCGAGAGCCGCACCGAAACGATGAGCAGCGGCTTTGCGAGCTTGGCGCCCTTAGCGATGGCAACGACGGCGCCATCGGTGACGTATGCGGCGTTGAGTGCGAGCACCGCGTCGTCATCGCGGCCATTGAGGCGCAGCAGATGCGAAGCCGTGCCGCTTTCCTTTTCGGCGAGAGCCGACGACAGCGGCACGAGCGCCATGCCGTCGACCGACATCCGCTCCGACAACGGCGAAATGGCGCCGTCGACGAACACGATGCGGGTCGCGTCGAGCTTGGCGAACGGACCCAGCGCAGCATCGAGGTCGGCAAGCGCAACCTGAGGTGCGGGCCCAACGGCCGGCGGTAGAACATCCTTCAAAATCGTGCGCAGGTCCGTGTACTTCCACGCTTCGATGCGGCGATGCGGCAGTCCGAGCGCGCTGAAGCGCCCCAGCGCAGCCTCGCGCTCAGCTGCCACATCGGCTCCGCCGGGCAGCACATCGGCGACACCCGCAAAGCCTTCGCTCAGCGCCTGCTCCGCCTTGGTCTTGAGCACGGCCACGTTCATCGTGCGCCTCTCCAGCGCGTCCTCGCGTGCACCCGCGCCCGCGCCGCCGGTCTCTGCTTCGGCCAAGCGCTGCTTCCCCTCGCGGATTTGTAGTTTGCGGTCCATCACGCGGCTTTCCCCTGGTATTCGGCGTAGCCCGACTTCTCGAGCTCATGAGCAAGCTCTGGCCCGCCCGATTTTTCGATGCGACCGTCGACCATCACGTGCACCTTGTCGGGCACGATGTAGTTCAGCAGCCGCTGGTAGTGCGTGATGACCAGCATCGAGCGGTCCCTGCCGCGCATGGCGTTGACGCCGTCAGCGACGACGCGCAGCGCGTCGATGTCGAGACCTGAATCGGTCTCGTCGAGAACGCACAGCGTGGGCTCCAGGATTTCCATCTGCAGGATTTCCGAGCGCTTCTTCTCGCCGCCCGAGAACCCCACATTCACGGGCCGCTTCAACATTTCCATGTCGATGCCGAGCTTCTCTGCCTTGACGCGGGCAAGCTTGAGGAAATCGGGCGTCGACAATTCCGCCTGACCGCGCGCCTTGCGCACGGCGTTGGCGGCGGTGCGCAGGAACGTCAATCCGGCGACGCCAGGGATCTCCATTGGATACTGGAACGCCAGGAACACGCCCTTCGCGGCGCGCTCCTCGGGCGCCATGTCGATGACGCTCTCGCCATTCCACAGCACGTCGCCGCTCGTCACCTCGTAGCCCTCGCGGCCGGCGAGCACGTAGGCGAGCGTCGACTTGCCGGACCCGTTCGGGCCCATGATCGCGTGCACCTCGCCCTTGGGGATCTTGAGCGAGAGCCCTTTCAGGATCTCGCGTCCCTCGTCGGCGATCTTTACGTGCAGGTCTTTAATCTCGAGCATCTCAGCTTCCACTTCCTACAGTTCGTCGCGGGCGCAATTGCGCACTCCACCGATCATTCCCAATCGTCATCATCCGACGCTTCCTTCGAGCGAGATGCCGATCAGCTTCTGCGTCTCCGCCATGAACTCCATCGGCAGCTTCTGCAGCACGTCGCGCACGAAGCCGTTGACCACGAGCGCCACCGCCTCCTCCTGCGAGAGCCCGCGCTGGCGGCAATAGAACAGCGTGTCGTCCGAGATGCGCGAGGTCGTCGCCTCGTGCTCGAAGTGCGCGGTCGAGTTCTTGGCCTCGATGTAGGGCACGGTGTGCGCCCCGCACTTGTCGCCGATCAGCAGCGAGTCGCAATTGGTAAAGTTGCGCGCGCCCGTCGCCTTGCGGTGTGCCGTGACCAGCCCGCGGTAGGTGTTGTTGGAATGACCGGCGGCGATGCCCTTGGAGATGATGCGGCTCGAGGTGTTCTTGCCGAGGTGGATCATCTTGGTGCCCGAGTCCACCTGCTGGTAGCCGTTCGACACCGCGATCGAGTAGAACTCGCCGCGTGAGTTGTCGCCGCGCAGGATGCAGCTCGGGTACTTCCACGTGATCGCAGAGCCGGTCTCGACCTGGGTCCAGGAAATCTTGGCGTTGCGGCCGCGGCAATCGCCGCGCTTGGTCACGAAGTTATAGATGCCGCCCTTGCCGGTCTTGTCGCCCGGATACCAGTTCTGCACGGTCGAGTACTTGATCTCGGCGTCATCCAACGCGACGAGCTCGACCACGGCCGCATGCAGCTGATGCTCATCGCGCATCGGCGCTGTGCAGCCTTCCAGATACGAAACGTAGGAGCCCTTCTCGGCGATGATGAGCGTGCGCTCGAACTGGCCCGTCTGCTTCTCGTTGATGCGGAAGTACGTCGACAGCTCCATCGGGCAGCGCACGCCTTCCGGCACGTAGACGAACGAGCCGTCGGAGAACACCGCCGCGTTGAGCGCCGCATAGAAGTTGTCGCCCTGCGGCACGACCGAGCCCAGGTACTTCTTGATCAGCTCCGGGTGCTCGCGCACCGCCTCCGACATCGAGCAGAAGATGACGCCGGCCGCAGCCAGCTCCTTCTTGAAGGTCGTGACGACAGACACGGAATCGAACACCGCGTCGACGGCGACGCGCGCGCCCTGCACGCCGGCGAGGATCTCCTGCTCCTTGAGCGGAATGCCGAGCTTCGCGTAGGTCGCGATCAGCTCCGGATCGACGTCAGCCAGGCTCTTGGGCCCTTCGGTCGAGACCGGCGCCGAATAATAATAGAGATCTTCGAAGTCGATCTTGGGATACGTGACGTTGGCCCACGTCGGCTCGATCATGGTACGCCAGCGCCGGTAGGCTTCAAGCCGCCACTCGAGCATCCAGGCCGGCTCGCCCTTCTTCTCCGAGATGAAGCGCACGATGTCCTCGGAAAGTCCCTTGGGGGCCTTCACCGATTCGATCTTGGTCTCGAAGCCGTACTTGTATTGATCGACGTCGATCTTCTTGACCTGGTCGATCGTCTCTTGAACAGCCGCCATTCCTAGTTCCTTTCCAGGCTCACGCGGCGATCGCCGCGGGCCGTGCAATTTTCTGCCACGCCGCCAGGAAGGCGGCGATATCCTGCTCGCTCGTTTGCGGCCCGAGACTCACGCGGATCGCCGAACGCGCGATCTCCGGCGCATAGCCCATGGCATCCAGCACGTGGCTCGAAGCGACCTTGCCCGACGAGCACGCCGCACCCGCGCTGACCGCGATGCCCGCAAGATCGAGCTTGATGACGAGCGTTTCTGCCGAGCTGCCGCGCAGCGCGATGCACGAGGTGTTGGCGATGCGCTCCGCTTTGCTGCCGACGATCTCGGCTGCGGGCGTGATCCGCAGAACTTCGGTTTCGAGTGAAGCGCGCAGTTTTGCCATGCGCTGTGCCGCGTCCTGCTCACGCGCGACCGCTTCGGCAGCCGCACCGAAGCCGGCGATACCGGCGACGTTCTCGGTGCCGCCGCGACGGCGCCGTTCCTGACCGCCGCCCTTGATGAAGACGGCGGGAGCTTCGCGCGCAATGAGGGCGCCGACTCCCGGCGGACCGCCGAGCTTGTGGCCCGAAAGCGCCAGCGTGTCGGCGCCAAGCGACGCAAAATCAAACGCCATGCGGCCGGGCGCCTGCACCGCATCGATGTGCACGACGGCACCGTGCTCGCGCGCCAGAGCGACCGCGTCGGCGATAGGCTGGACCACGCCGGTCTCATTATTCGCAGCCATGACAGTCAATAGCGCGCGACCTTTCGCGGCGCTCGCCAGTGCATGCGCAGCGGATGAAACATTGATGACGCCATCGCGGCCGACCGGCAGCGCAACGACCTTCGCGCCCGAGGCGCGTGCCGGCGCAAGCACGGAATCATGCTCGATCGCGCTGACGCAAATCAGCTCCCAACCGGCCGAGAGCATCCAGTTGTTAGCTTCCGTCGCGCCGCTCGTGAACACGACCTGGCTCGGCTCGGCATTGACGAGGCGCGCAACGTTCTCGCGCGCCGCCTCGATGAGCGCGCGCGCTGCGCGACCTTCCGCGTGCACCGAAGACGGATTGCCGGCTACGTCCAGCGCGGCAAGCATCGCCGCACGCGCTTCGCGCCGCAACGGGCTCGACGCATTGTGATCGAGATATGTGCGCGCGGTATTCATCGGGCCGCCGCGACCTCCTGAGCTGCCAGCTGCGACTCAGATGCTCGCGCTCGCGCGCCGATTGCGCGGCGAGCTTCGCGACGGGAATGCCGTCGAGCACCTCCTGCAGCGAAACGTTTGCAAGGAACGCCGCGATGTGTCCGCCGAGCGCATGCCACAGACCCGTGCGTCAGGCAACGCTGATCGCCAAGGCATCCGACGTCGCCGTCGAGGCAGCGCGTCATGCGCGTCTCTTCCTCGACCGCCTTCAGGATCGAGGCGACGGGAATTTCCGGTGCAGGCCGCACGAGCACATAGCCGCCCGCGCGCCCGCGCGCGCTCGCCACCAGCCCGGCGCGACGCAAGCGCAGGAAGATCTGCTCGAGGTAGGCCAGCGATAGGTTCTGCCGTTCCGCGATGGCCGAGAGCGGAATCGCGCCCTCATCGCCATGCTTGGCAAGGTCCGCCATCGCCATCACGGCGTACCTGGCCTTGGTATTCAACTCCACGCCACGTCCTCCACACCGCCGGCCATTTGCCGGCGTCCGAGCCGCTTTCTCTTGCAATTGCCACCAGGGCCTGTGCTAAGAAGCGCGACCGTTGAGAGCCCAGCCGCCGTTGCAGCCCGCTCTTTCGAATGGTTCTAAACTCTACGGGAATATGAAAATTCCGAGCCCACAAGTCAAGGTTTGGGATCGCGCGATTTAGCTGTTTTTCCCGAGTTGCCTGCGCCGCCACCCGCAACAAAAGAGCAAAACACGCATGCCCGAGCTGATCATCAATGGCCCTGCGGGACGCATCGAGGCCCGCTATCACCATGATGGCGGCGGCGACAGCCCGATTGCCCTGATCCTGCACCCGCATCCGCAGTTCGGCGGGACCATGAACAATCAGGTGGTCTACACGCTCTATCACACCTTCGTGGAGCGCGGCTTTTCGGTGCTGCGCTTCAACTTCCGCGGTGTCGGGCGCAGCCAGGGGATCTGGGACGGCGGACCGGGCGAATTGTCGGATGCCGCTTCCGCGCTCGACTGGCTGCAGCTGGTCAAGCCCGACGCCAAGAGCTGCTGGATCGCCGGCGTCTCGTTCGGCACCTGGATCGCGATGCAGCTGTTGATGCGCCGGCCGGAGGTCGAGGGCTTCATCTGCGTCGCGCCGCCGTCGAACCTCTATGACTTCTCCTTCCTGGCGCCTTGCCCGTCCTCGGGCCTGATGATCAACGGCGACAAGGATCGCGTGGTGCCGACCAACTCGGTCGCGGAGCTATCGCAGCGCTTGAAGACCCAGCGCGGCATCAAGATCACGCACGAGATCGTCCCCGGCGCCAACCACTTCTTTGAAAACAAGCTCGACGAGCTAAAGGACGTTGTCGGCAGCTACGTCGACGAGCGCATGGTGCAGGCTGAGAAGGACCGCGCGCGCGAAAAAGAGCGCGAGCAGGAGCGCGAACGCGAGCGCCAGCGTCAGCGCGAGATCGAGCGCCAAGAGGAGCAGGGCGGCCCCTCTGAGGCTTAACCGCCCGGCCGGCCCGTGGATGCCAGTGTGAGGAAGACCGTGGTCCTCTGGGGAGCAGGGTTTCTGCTCATCGTCGCCGTGATGGTGGCGGCCGTAGCCTGGTATGTGCTGGGGCTGCCCGGCAAAAGCTACAGCGGACCGCCGACGCCTCCCACCTCCGCCGAGCAGGATCTCGCGAGCCGCTTGCGCCAGCACGTCACCGCGATCGCGAGCACGCCGCACAACGTCGCCCACTATGACGCGCTCGAGAAAGCCGCGCGCTACATCGAGGCGCAACTTGCAGGCATCGGCTACACGCCGCAGGCGCAGGTGTTCGAGACGGCCGGCCGCCCGGTGCGCAACATCGAGGTCGTGCTCTCGCCTCCCGGCGCCAATGCCTCGACACCGAGCCTCGTCATCGGCGCGCACTATGATTCAGCCGGCGAGGCGCCGGGCGCCAACGACAACGGCACGGGTACTGCCGCCGTCATCGAGCTGGCGCGCCTGCTCAAGGGCATGGATCTAAGCACGACGCGCGTGCGCCTCGTACTGTTCGTCAACGAGGAGCCGCCCTACGACCGCACGCCCAACATGGGGAGCTGGCAAGCGGCCGCCGCCCTCAAGGAGCGCGGCGAGCCGGTCACCGGCATGATCTCGCTCGAGACGCTCGGATGCTTCTCCGACGCGCCCGGCTCGCAGAAATACCCATCACCCTTCGGACTCATATTTCCCTCGAAGGCCAACTTCGTCGCGCTCGTCGCAATGCCGGGCTCGCGCAATTTCCTGCACCAGGTGGTGGGCTCGTTTCGCCGGCACGCCGAGCTGCCGACCATCGGCGGCACCGCGCCCGACCAGATCGCGGGCATCGGCTGGTCGGACCACTGGTCCTTCTGGAAGCAGGGCTTCCCCGCGATCATGGTCACGGACACGGCGCTGTTCCGCTATCCCCACTACCACAAGCGCACCGACACACCCGACAAGGTCGACTACGCCAAGCTCGCACGCATCACGCTCGGCATGGAGCAGACGATCCGCGATATCGCGCGCTGACCGCCGAGCGGTGCTCAGGTCGTGGCAGCGACCACCACGCCACCGGTCATGGGCTGGGAGACGCCCGTGGTGTCGGGGAACGTGATCGGCAATTTGCGCAGGCAGCGAACGGCGAGGTAGGCCCAGGCCTGCGCCTCGATGAAATCCCCATCGAGGCCCAGCATCTCCACCGGCACCACCGCGTTGTGCACGTGCTCGGCGAGCATGCTCATCAAGGTCCGGTTCTTGCGGCCGCCCCCGCACACGATCCAGGTCTTGGGCTCGCGCGGCATGTGCTCGCGCGCTTTCGCCATCGTGCTGGCGGTGAACGCCGTGAGCGTTGCGGCACCGTCCTCCAGCGACAGCCCTTCCACCGCCGCCAGCGAGAACGCGTTGCGATCGAGCGACTTTGGCGGCGGCAGCCCGAAATAATTGTGCGTCAGCAGCGCCGTCAGCACCGCCTCATCAACCGTGCCGCGCGCCGCTGTTGCGCCACCGTCGTCGTGCGCCACGCCGCTGTGCGCCATCATCCAATCATCGATCAGCGCGTTGCCGGGGCCGGTATCGAACGCGATCAGACGCCCGCCCTCGCCGATCCACGTGACGTTGCCGACGCCGCCGATGTTCGCGAACGCGACGGGCAGCTCTGTCAGCTGCAGCGCAAGCGCCTCGTGGTAGACCGGCACCAGCGGCGCTCCTTGCCCGCCGGCAGCTACGTCGGCCGCGCGCATGTCATAGACGACGCGCACGCCTGTGCGTTCCGCCAACAAGCCGCCGTCGCCGAGTTGCACCGTCATGGCGCGCGTGGCGTCGTGCAACACCGTCTGGCCGTGATAGCCAATGACATCGATCGATCCCGGCGCAATTCCGTTCGCCGACAGGAAGCGGGTGGCGGCTTCCGCATTGAGCTCGGTGAGCTTGCGCTCGAGCGCAGCCAACTCGCCCGGCCGGTCGTTGCGCGATTGCAGCGTGCGCGCCGCGGTGAGCCCATTGCGCAATTGCGCCCTGACCTCAGCCGGATAAGGAAAGCCGGCCGAGGGCCCCTGTTGCAAAATATGCTCGCCGTCGGTTTCGAGCAGCGCCACGTCGATGCCGTCCATCGAGGTTCCGCTCATGAGGCCGAGTGCGCGCTCGAGCTTGCCCATTTAGCCCTTCCTGTGCATGGTCCCGCCACCGCTTTCGGGCGGCGCCAGTCATAGCGGGGACGCGCGCGATCTTCCATGCCGAATCTTAAATCGGACTTTTTGCAAATTCTTACCGAGCGCGGTTTCGTGCACCAATGCTCGGATGAGCCGGGCCTCGATGCTCTGGCAGCCGGAGGCGGCCTCATCGCCTATGTCGGCTACGACTGCACGGCGCCGTCGCTTCACGTCGGCAGCCTGATTTCGATCATGATGCTGCACTGGCTGCAAAAGACCGGCGGCAAGCCGATCGTGCTGATGGGCGGCGGCACCACGCGCGTCGGAGACCCCTCCGGCAAGGACGAGACGCGCAAGATCCTCTCGCTCGACGACATCGAGGCCAACAAGCGCGGCATGCAGCAGGCCTTCGCCAAGTTCCTCACGTTCGGGGACGGCAAGGGCGATGCGGTCATGGTCGACAACGCCGAGTGGCTGTCGAAGCTGAACTACATCGAGTTCCTGCGCGATGTGGGCCGGCACTTCTCGGTCAACCGCATGCTGAGCATGGATAGTGCCAAGCTCCGCTTGGACCGCGAGCAGGAGCTGTCGTTCATCGAGTTCAACTACATGCTGCTGCAGGCCTACGATTACGTGGAGCTCGCGCGGCGTTACGGCTGCAACCTGCAGATGGGCGGCTCCGACCAGTGGGGCAACATCGTCACCGGCATCGATCTTGGGCGGCGCATGCTGTCGAAGACGGCCTCGCCGAAGGGAACTGAGCAGCTTTATGCGCTCACCTGCCCGCTGCTGACGACCGCATCGGGCGCCAAGATGGGCAAGACGGCGTCGGGCGCGGTGTGGCTCAACGAGGCGCAGCTTTCCGCCTACGACTATTGGCAATACTGGCGCAACACCGAGGACGCCGACGTCGTGCGCTTCCTGAAGCTGTTCACGACGCTGCCGCTAGGCGAGGTCGACAAGCTCGCCGCACTCAAGGGTGCGGAGATCAACGAGGCCAAGAAGGTTCTGGCGACGGAAGCAACCGCGCTCGTGCACGGTCGCGACAAGGCCGTGGCCGGCGCCGAGACCGCGCGCAAGACATTCGAGGAAGGCGCGCTCGCGCAGTCTCTGCCGACGATCGAGATCGCGCGCGGTGAGTTGGAGAGCGGCATTGGCATTCTCAACGCCAACGTGAGCGCCGGCCTCGTCGCCTCGACCAGCGAGGCACGTCGCCAGATCAAGGGTGGCGGGCTCAAGGTCAACGACCAGACCGTCACTGACGACAAGATGATGCTGACGCTGCGCGATCTGACGCCGGAAGGCGTGATCAAGCTGTCGCTCGGCAAGAAGAAGCACGTGCTCTTGAGGCCGGTTTAGCCCGGGCGCTACTCCGGCGGGGGCTGCTGCTCTTGCTGCAGCTTTTTCTTCTTTTTCGTCGCCTGGCTGTCGATGGTCGAGCTCCAGCCGTCGACGGTATCGGCGTTGGCGTCCGAACCATCCTCCGCCTTGCGCTTGGGGCCGCCGTCCATGGTCGCGCTCGATGAGCGCACGCCCGCATCGTTGGGTTTGGGCGTGGGCTCGCGGCGCTGGATTTTGGGGTAGGGGTTCGTCATCTGGAAGATTTCGCGGAAGATGCCCGGTGCCAGCATCGCGAACGGGTTGACCACGACGTCGGGGTTTTCCATCGGCCCCTGAATCGCAAAGGTTATGCCCGCAAGGCCGTCGCAGCCTGGACCGACAACGATCGGCCCGAAGATCGGGATCTCGCACAGCCCCGAGGTCAGGCCCTGCAACGGAACGTAGGTCCCGCCCAGGTTCATGCGGCGCATCTTGAAATCAACCGTGCCGCGGATGGAGGCGCCGAGCAGCGGCCCGCGCAGATACGATTGCTCCATGACAAACTGGCCGTAGCCCACGGAGAACGGCACGCGCATCGTGTCGAAGTCGAACACCTGACGGACCACTTGCTGCGGCTTTACCGGCGCCTTCTTGACTCCGGGCTGGCCTTCCTCTGCGCCGCTGAACACCTCGGAGACGACGGGGTCGCCGAGGATGCGGAAACTTTCCACCCACAGCGTGCCTGTTTTCTCCGCCGGGCCGCTGCCATCGAGGTTCACTTCCAGGCGCACGCGGCCGCCCTGGATGTTGGGATAGAAGTTGATCAGCTTGAACACCTGACCGGCATCGGTTGAATCGGCCTGCAGCTTGCGCGGCTGATCCTTCTCGTCCTTCAACAGCACCACGAGCGGCTTGCCGCCGTCGACCGTGCCGCGCACCTCGAGCGCCGAGAGACGCTCGCCGCGCTTCGACAAGTTGAGCTTCACCCCGCGCAGCGACACCTCCGAGTAGCCGATCACGGTGCCGATCTCGGCCTGCAGATCGATGCCCTCGCGCGGCTGCTTTGCCTTCGTGTGCTCCTCGGCGATCTGCCCGAGCGAGAACAGCGAGCGGAAGAAATCGCGTCCGTCGAACGTGGGACCGTGCGCCTTGACCCTCCAGATGTTGTCGGCCCCGAGCTCGCCCTGCACCTCCATGCGCGTGATCACGTTCAAGGAGAAGTCGGGGAAATAGAACTCGCGCAGCCGGTTGTCGGCGCCGATGGCGGCCCAGCCCTCGATCGCGACGTCGTCGCCGGCGACCTTGAAGTTCTGCAACTCGATCTTGTGCGTCTTGCCCTGCACGATGTCGCATTGCAGGATCGCGGAGCGCCCCGGCGGCTTGCGCCAGGCGACGTTCTCCAGCAGCAGATCGGCATTGCCGAGATCGGCGCGCAGGCGCACCGAGGGCTCGTTGCGCTCCCCGCGCGTGACGGTGAGCTCGACGGCGACATCGCCCTGCACGATGTGGTTGACGTCGAGGCCCAGCTGATTGCGATCGGCGTCATCGAGGGTCGCGGTGATGCGTAGCGGCGGCTGCTTGT
Source organism: uncultured Alphaproteobacteria bacterium (assembly GCA_963726795.1). Lineage (GTDB taxonomy): Bacteria > Pseudomonadota > Alphaproteobacteria > Rhizobiales > Hyphomicrobiaceae > Hyphomicrobium_A. The sequence continues at coordinate 180,138 of CAVSDD010000007.1, forward strand.
CGGTCGGGGCATCGAAGATGCGCTGCCAGCTCACTTTCGCCAGCACGCCGTTGATCAGCATTTGCCCGCGCGTGTCGACAGCTTTCTCGGTGATGTCGAGATCGATGTTGGCGCCCTGCACCTTGTAGGGGCCCATCAGATCCTTGGCGCGGCCATCAGCCAGGTGCGCCTTGCCTTCGAGCTTGATGGCGCTCATTGGCAGCTCGGCGAGCAGCGGCAGGGTGACCTTGAAGGCGCCGTCGAACTTGCCCTCGATGCCGTCGGTCGGCAATCCGATCTCGTTGACGACGGTGAGCGGTGAGCGCCGCAGCACCTCAAACACCGAGCCTATCGGCGCCTGCGAGCCGAACTCGATCACGCCGAGCGGCGTCTCGCCCAGGATGTCGGTTGCGGTGAAGCGGCCATCCTTCAGCGGCACGAGATGATCGGGCGCGAGGGCAATGTTGCCTTCCGGCAATCCGATCTCGAGACGATCGTTCTCGACGTGCACGAGCGCCTTGGGGACAAGCACGGTCGGCATCTTGTTGATGACGAGCATCTCGATGTTGCGCGCTTCCAGATCGAAACCGAGCCGGGGCTTGTCGGATGGAGGCTGGGGCGGCGCCGGCTGGGGAACGTCGCCGCTCACGAACTGGAACTTGCCGCCCTGTATGTCGGCTTTCATCACGCGCTCGCCGACCCACGTTCGCGCGCCCGGCGCAATCGCCTTGGGCCAGAGCGCCTTCATCGTCGCCAGCGACATCGGGCTGATCGTGCCTTCAATGCGAGTCGTCGCCGGATCGGCGCCGGCAACCAGATCGCCCTTCATCGAAACCGTCGCGCCGCCGGCTTTCAAAACGAATTCGGAAAACTCGATCTCGCCCCGGTGGGGCAGGATGCGGCCGCGCGCGTTCCACGATTGCAGCGCCACCGAGGGAACGCCGAATTCCTCCGCGCCGAACGCGCCATCGAGCGCCTTCAAGTCGTAGCTCCAGACCGGATGGCCGTCCTTGTTGCTGCTGTCCCCGGTGAAGACGCCCGCAAGCGTGATGTGGCTGCCGCGCCAGCGCAGCGCCGACGGCTGGATCACCAGCTTCTGCGCATCGCCGTCATAGGCAATGTTGATACCGCCGCCATCGATCTCCAGCGGCGCTTCCGGCAATGCGGGAAGGCGCATGCTGCCGTGTCCGATATCGAGCGACAGCGTGGCGGCGCGAATATCGCCATCCCTCGACAAAGCCATCGTCGCGGTGCCGCCGATCGGCATGTCGAACGCCTGCAAGAGGCTGAGCTGGGGCACGGCGGTGGCCAAGCTGCGCGGCACGAGATCGCGCACGGAGGTCTTGAGGTTCAGCGTGCGCGATTTTTCGATCTCATCGGTTTCGAACGTCAGCTCCCACGGGCGCGAGCCAGATACGATCGTCGCCCTTCCCGCGATGACGCTGCGGGCGGACGCGTGTGCGAGCTCGACCACCAGCGAAGGCACGTGCCATTCGGTCGATTGCCCGGCGTACTCCAGCACGACGACGGCGTTGCGCAGTCCGACCTCCTTGAGGAAGCTGCTCGCATCGAGGCGCTGGCGCGCTCGGGCGGACATGGTGGTGACCACGCGCGCAAGATCGATGCGCTTCAATGGGCCGGCTTGCTGCGCCGGCGCGTGCGCCGGCACCGGGTGGGGCACGACGATGGGAGGCGCGTCGGAGGGATGAGCAGCGTCGGTCCCCGCGTCGCCGCCCTCGGGCTCGATCGGCTTGGAAAAGCTCAGCGAGAGGCCGGCATTGTCGGAATAGGACAACAGCAGCCGCGGCTCGATCAGCTCCACGCGGGCCGGAACGATGCGCCCCGACCACAACGCGGAGGTGCTGAGCTCGACGGCGGCCAGCGGCGCGGAGGCCACCACGTCGCCGTCGGATTCGCTCATGCGCAGGTTGCGCAGGCGAAACTCGAGGCCGCCGCGCCCCGACAGGCTGACGACGACGTCGTCGATCCGCACCGAGCTTCCGTCGAGCTCGGCATCGATGCCGCGCTCGATCGGATCGACGAGAAACTTGAGCGACACAGGACCATGGCGCAAGCGCACATAGCCAAGACCGCCGACGAGCAGGAGAAGCGCCAAGACGGGTGCCAGCACGAAGGCAGAGCGGCCGACGCCATGCAGGACGTTATCGCAGGCGACGGCAGCCGTACGCAGACGCGAGGGATTGGCGCGGGGGCGGCGCTCCCCGTCTCGCGTGCCGGCGTCGCGGGGATCGTTGTGATGTCGCCGTGACGTTTGCAAACCTGCCCCTCGTGTCCCGACGCACACCGACCTGACAGACGTGTCGCTATTGGCCGCTGTGACCGGTGACTGCGCGCCTCGCGGCAGGGCACCGTTGTGCGCCGGTCAGCGGCGTCGACAAATGTCTGCTGCCCGCAACCCCAACCCGCTTGTTGCACCTTTGTATTGGCGCGGGTTAAGCATCGCGACCCCACCCACTCGAACCGCGCGTAAGCGGTCACGTGCATGGGGAAAAGCGACAAAAGAAAGGCATATTCCCGATGGTCGAAACCGGTGCCGTGACAGGTGCGATGGCGCCCGATTTCACGCTTCTGGACGCCGACAACAAGAGCGTCCAGCTGGCCAGCCTCAAGGGTCGTCCGGTGGTGGTTTATTTCTACCCCAAGGACGACACGCCGGGATGCACCGCGGAGGCCAAGGACTTCACCTGCCTCGCGGGCGAATTTGCGCAAGCAGGCGCGCTCGTGATCGGCATTTCACCCGACGCTCCCGACAAGCACCGCGCCTTCCAGGCGAAGTACAAACTCGGCGTTCAATTGCTGTCGGACACTGCACACGCAACGGCGGACGCCTATGGGGTGTGGACGGAAAAAAGCATGTACGGACGAAAATACATGGGCGTCGAGCGCTCGACCTTCCTCATCGACGCGAGCGGCCGCGTTGCCCAAAGCTGGCGCATGGTAAAGGTGCCGGGACACGCGGCTGCGGTGCTCGAGGCGGTTCGTGCGCTAAGGTCATAGTCCTGCCCACAGAATGCTCCAAACGAGCCGTGACCAGCGGCGGGAAACATGCTAGGTGGGTCGATACAGGGAGCTTGGGCCGGGAAGCGGTCCAAGTGTCCGAGGCGCCGGCAAAAACCCGAAGTCGTTGCGTTTGTCGCGTCAAAGCGGAGGTGAAAGCGCATGTTGCCGAACTTCAAGAGATCCGAACTCGGAGGCGCCGTCGGCTGGCCTGCCTTCGACATCTGCTACGGGCTCAGGCGCACGGCCCTTGGGGCTGGCTCGCGGCGGCGCCGAGCGTAATACGCCGTCGGTTATCGGCCCCGATCTGATCATTCACGGCAATCTGACCTCCAAAGGCGAGGTTCAGGTCGACGGCGAGGTTCAGGGCGACATCCACGGCACCTACGTGGTGATCGGCGAGAAGGCACGCATCACCGGCGGCATCGTCGCCGAGGAGATCGTGGTTCGCGGTCATGTGGCAGGCTCCATCCGCGGCAAGCGCGTGATGCTGCAGTCGTCCAGCCACGTCGAGGGCGACGTCTACCACCAAGCGCTCGCAATCGAGCAGGGTGCCTATTTCGAAGGCAAGTCGCGCCGTTCGGAGGATCCGACTGCCGGTGTCCCCAGACCCGACATCCCTGCGATGAACGGGACCAGCGAGCACGGCTGAGAAGCTCGCTCGCTACCCCTGCCAAGCTTCTATCGACACGCGATTGCCGCCGAGGCTCGCGAACGTGCGCTCGCGGCACGTGAACACCAGTACCTGGTGGCTTTCTGCCGCGAGCTTGAGCGCAGCAAACATGCGCTCAATCCGGTCGTCGTCCGAATAGACCAGCGCATCGTCGAGGACGAGCGGCGCGGGCGCACCGGTATCGGCGAGCAGGCGCGCTAGACCGAGGCGCACGAGCACGGCCAGCTGCTCCTGCGTGCCGTGGCTCAAGTTGCCGAGCCCTTCGATCCCGGCGGGCCGTTCGAGCCCATCCACCGCAAATCCCTTGGCGAACCGCGGCCGCGCATCGGGAAGAGCCAGCCCCAGGTACGGCCCAAGCCGCTTCATGATCGGCAACGCATACCGGTCACGCGTCGCGTTCTCGGCCGCTTCCAGCTCGCGCACGAGCAATTGAGCCACCTCGACCTCGTCCTTCAGGGCCGCGACACGCGTTTCGGCAGCCTGGCAGGCGTCCTTCAGTTCCTCGACACGAGCTTCGACATCATCGGTGCGATCGGCGACCAGTTCGCCTTCGATACGGGCCTCGGCCGCGCGCAACTCGCTCAATTGCCGCTCCGCCTGCGTCTTGGCGGCTTGCGCGGTCTGGGCGGCACGCGCGAGGGCATCGAACCGGGCTTCGTCGGGTGCCTTGTCGCGCCACGCAGCATGCTCGCGCACGGCCTGGTTCATCGCGTTTTGCGCTTCTTTGACTGCCGCAGCCGCCGTCTTGCGCAATGATGTACGGGCGTCCGGATCACCGAGACTCTCAGTGATTTCCACGATGCGCACACCGCGCCCTTCTGCGCGCGTGCGCAACTCGATTACGGACTCGCGAGCCGAGGCAAGACCGCGTTGCGTTTCAACGAGGGCCGCGTCAGCAGCGGCGAGCCTGTGGGCAAGCTCGTGGGCGACTCCTCGATCTCGAGCTGGCTGCGCGTCGAGGCGGCGTCGGCGCTCGCGGCGGCCTTGCTCGCCAGATCGGCGTGCGCGCGTTCGAGTGCGCGCAAACTCTCCGGGGGATGCGCCTTAAGCGCCGCTGCAAGGTCGGCGTGGAGACCGCGCCGTTGCGCGCACTTCGCCTCCGCCTCATCGAGCGACTTGGCTCCGACGCGTTCGAACAATTGGAGCAGCACCCGTGTGTGCGCGTCCAAATCGGCCTTCGTATCCTCCACCGTTTCCGATTGACCGGGCGCGATGGTCACCTCACCGATGCCTGGGATCGCGAGCACGAGTGGGGCCACGGCGCTGAGCTGCTCGCCATCTTGCAGCGCGCGCCCGTCCGCGGTGATCTTGGCCTTGGCACCTGCCGCATACTTGATCGACACGGTCGGTGCCGCGGCCGAGAGGCGGGCTTCCAACAGGGCGAGTGATTGGGATTCGCGCCGTAGGGCGGCCAGCGCTCCGTCGTCGGCGGCGTTGTCCTTGAGCGCGGCGGTGAGCGTCTCGATTTCCGCTGCAGCCGCGCGCGCGCCATCGAGGCGCTCTGCCACATCGTGGAGACGTGCTGCGATCTCGACGGCCTTGTATTCGGCTTCAGCTTTGGCGAGCGCCGCCTTGATCTCGTCGCGCTGGCAACGGGTCTTTTCGTGATCCGACTGCGCCAAACGCTCGCGTTCCGTCAGCTCGTCGAGCTCGGGCGCCTCGCGCGCGTGCGCTTCCTCGAGCTTGGCAAGGTCGGCGAGCTTCCCCTCGACGCTCTCCAACGCAGATATCAGCGCAGCAAGCCGTTGTTCCTGCGTTTGGGCGACCGCTTGCGCGTGCAGGAGCTTCTCGCGCGCCGTTGTCGCTTCGGCATGCGCGTGCTCTGCGGCCCCGGCGGCTTCGCCCAGCGCCACCATGGTGGCCGGATCGGAAACGCGGGCCAGCTCGATGCGGACTGCGGCAAGCCGTTCAAGCCGCGCCTCCGCGCCGGCCAGACGCCGCTGCGCCTCCTCTAACTGTGTGGCGAGCGCCGCGCGCTCATCGAGTGCTGCCTTGTAGCGTCCCGTCGGGCGCGGAACCGCATGGCTCGTGACAAGCTCACCAAGCTCCGCACGCAGCAGTGCCAGCGCGTCGCGCGCCGCGCCGCATCCCGCCGCATTGCCGGCTTCCGTTTCGAGGGCAGCCATGAACGGAGCGCCTTCGCGCGGCTGCGGGGCGCTGAGCACGTCGCCCTGATCGAGCCAAACCATCGAGAAACGGTCGGTCTCTTTCTGCCCGAGCAGATTCTCCAGCTCGCTCTCGGCATCGGCGCCGCGCGCGATGCGCCCCGAGCGAAGGTCCTTCAGCTCGGCCGAGCGCGAGGCGAGGAACTGCTTGCGCAGGCGCCACGGCGCACCGTCGATCTCGAAATCGACCTCGATCAGCGGAGCGCCGCCGGCGTAGGGGCGCAGCGCCTCGATCTCCTTCGTCTTGGCGGTGTGCTTGGTGAACAGCGCCAGCTTCAGCGCCTTGAGGATGGTCGACTTGCCGGCCTCGTTGGGTCCCGCCAGCACATCGAGCGCGCCGGTTAGGCCCTCGAGCGCGATCGGCTCGCGAAAACGGCCCACCTCTTTCAGGCGGATGGCGGTTATCTTCATAGTACGCCTCCGGCCTCGACGCGGCGCGCAAGCGTGAACAGCCGGCGCAGTGCGCGCTGTGCGAGCGCGCCGTCCTCGCCGCCCTTGTCCGCCGCAAGCTTGAGCTTCTGCGCCACGACGGCGAGCGCGTCCGAACCCATGGCGCCAAGATCGCTGTCGGCGGCAAATGTCGTCAGTCCCGCGAGATCGCTTTCGAGATGGAACAGGCGCGGGCTCAGCTTCGCAAGCCGCTGCTCGATCGCCGCGAACTCGCTGAGCGCAACCGCACCGTCGAGCTTAAGCGAGAGCAGGTGGCGCGAGGCGCCGCTGCCCAGCGCATCGATCTCGCCGCCGAGGTCGTGCAGGGCTTGATCGCCGTCGACGGTCCTGGCGCGCTGGCTCCAGGTGAAGTGCGCGGTCGGCACGGGCTCGACTTGCGGCACGCCGCCGGCGCCATCGATGCGAACAATCAACGCGTTGCCCGGATCGTTGTCGCGGAAATTGTCAGGCTCGGGCGCGCCCGAGTACCAGACGCGATCGGAAATGCGCATCATCCCGTGCCAGTCGCCGAGCGCCATGTAGGAGAGACCGGCGGAGCGCACGCGCGCGGGATCGATCGGCACGTTGGCTTCGCCGGCACTGCCGAACCCGCGCACCGAGCCGTGCGCCAGCGCGATGCGCAAGGTTCCGGCGGGCGTGGCCGCGCCGTCCATCCAGGCGGTCGGATCGTTGTGCGTGTGCTTGCTCTTGAGCGGGGCGGGCAACACCACGACCCCCGGCGCGATCTCAGCTGAGCGCGCCTCTATGTGAACGTGCACGTTGGACGGCAGCTTGCTCGCGCACACCGTTTCCCACACGCCGCCCGCGCGCGCAGGGTCGTGATTGCCGGGAAGCAGATGCCAGGCGAGCGCCGGATAGGCCTGCAGCCGTGCCAACAGCCCCGCGATAAGGGCGTGCGAAACGGTCTCCGAATCGAATATGTCGCCGGCAACGAGCGCCGCCGTAGCGCCGGCCTTTAGCCCCGCCTGCGCGATACGATCGACCGCGTCGAGCCGCTGGGCGCGCAGCACGGGCGCCTTCTCCGGCGAGAATCCGCCAAAGCGCTTGCCGAGCTGCCAGTCGGCGGTATGGACGAATGTGAATCGCATGGGGACGGGACTTTGTTCCCTTTTTGTTCAGGGCGCAAGAGCGTTTTCGTGGGGTTCGCCGATCGCGCGGGCAAGCCCGAAAATGGCTTAAGCCGGCGGCGATCGGCGCTAGGTGTTTGGTGGCGAGTATCGGAGCGCGGCCCGCTTAGGCGGCGTCCTCCTCGTCTTCGTCTTCATCGTCGTCGACGAGGCTTTTCAGCATCTCGACGATCTGCGACTGACCATCATCGACCGATTCGACCAGCCACTCCGTCAACACCGTAGTGCCCTGCATGAAAACAACTTTAAACGGCAGCTCCTCGCCCGTAACCGGGACGACATCGCCGGTGACGAATGCCATAAGACCCTCCATGCGTTCGCGCAGCACGCGCTGTTCCGTGCCGAGCGCGAACACTAGCCACGATTCGAGCGATTTCGAGCCCGCCCCCGCCAGGATTTGCCTTGTGGAAATCGTGACGCCGCGGCTAGCCGCGCCAACCCCGGGAATCGCGCTGTGACGGCAGACGTCGAGACGATCGTCGTGGGCGCGGGCGTCGTCGGACTCGCGATTGCGCGCGAGCTGGCCCTCAAGGGCCAGGAGGTGCTCGTGCTCGAGCGTCACGGCCGCATCGGCTCGGAAACAAGCTCGCGCAACTCAGAGGTGATCCACGCCGGGCTCTACTACCCGCCGGGCAGCCTGCGCGCCAAGCTGTGCGTCCCCGGCAAGGCGTTGCTCTACAGGTTCTGCGCGGAGAACGGCGTGCCCCACGTCCGCTGCGGCAAGCTCCTCGTCGCCACCCAAGCCGAGGAGCTTCCCAAGCTCGAAGCGATCGCCGCCGTGGCGAAAGCCAATGGTGTCGATGATCTGCAGTTCTTGTCGGCGGCGGAGGTGCACAACCTCGAGCCGGAGGTCACCTGCGTTGCGGCCTATTTCTCGCCTTCGACCGGCGTGCTCGACAGCCATTCGCTGATGCTGGCGCTGGAAGGGCATCTCACCGGAGCCGGCGGCAGCATCGTGCTCAACACGACTGTCAGCGGTCTCGCGCACGATGGCGGCGTTTTCCGCATCGAGACGCAAAGCGCAGACGAGACGACGACTCTAACGGCCAGCAACCTCGTCCTCGCGGGCGGGCTTGGCGGCACGGCGCTCGGGCGCATCCTGACCTATCCCGGCAGCTATCGCGCGCCGGAAACCTACCCCGCACGCGGCCACTACTATTCGCTCTCGCGACGCGCCCCCTTCACGCATCTCGTCTACCCAATGCCGCAAGGCGCCTGGCTCGGCGTCCACCTGACGCTCGACACCGCCGGCCGCGCCAAGTTCGGCCCCGACATTGAGTGGACCGACACGGCGAGCTACGCATTCGACGATCAGGGCGGGGAACGCCGCGCGCGATTTGAGCGCGAGATCCGCCGCTACTGGCCGGGCCTCCCCGACGGCGCGCTGCAGCCGGATTACGTTGGCGTGCGGCCCAAGCTTTATCGCGAGGGCGAGCCGGTCGCGGATTTTTCCATCGACGGCCCCGAGCGGCACGGCATTGCGCGCCTCGTCGCTCTCTACGGGATAGAGAGCCCCGGCCTCACCTCATCGCTCGCGATCGCTCAAGAGGTGAGCAAGCTTCTTCCGTGATCGGAACGGCGATCTCTTTGACCCGGCATCGACAGGCGCGCTAGTTTCGCCGCAGAACGCTGACTGCGTCGCGGCAACGATCGGCCGTTGCATTAAAGGGGAGATGTGATGGCCCGGCTCTACTTCGCCTCGCTGGTGACGATTGGGCTTCTGTTCGGGATGGTCGCGGGCGTCGTGCTCGCCGCCATGGTCTATACCGACCAGGTCAACCTCCCCACCGCCATCGTCATCACGATCGTCATCAACGCGGTCATCTGGTTCGTCAGCCCCTGGTTCAGCGATCTGTCGCTGCGCTGGTTCAACAGCGTGAAGTTCCTCGAGGACGCCGAGCTGCGCGCGAGCCACCCGAGCGTCCACCAGCTCATTCACGCCGTCGCCGATGAGTATGGCTTCAAGGCACCGTGGGTCGGCATCATCCCCGACCGCAACCCCACGGCCTTCACCTACGGGCGGCTGCGCAACAAGGCGCGCATCATCATCACCCAGGGCATTTTCGAGTTCCTCAACGAGGAGGAGGCCAAGGCCGTCGTCGCCCACGAGCTCGGCCACATCGTCAACCGCGATTTCATCGTCATGACGGTGACCGGCACGCTGGTGCAGATTCTCTATCAGCTCTATGCCGCCCTGACGCGCATGGGCAAAAACGACAAGAAGGGCGCGCCCCTCGTTGCGATCGGGTTCACCGCGCTCGCCCTCTACTACGTCGGGCTCTACCTGCTCTTGTACCTGAGCCGCACGCGCGAATACCTGGCCGACGCCTTCTCGGCTGAGCGCATCGAGGCACGCCACCTGGCAACTGCGCTGGTAAAAATCGCGTACGGCATCGTGAAGGTAGAAGATACCGAGGCGACCCAGTCGCTGTTGCAGAGCACGCGTCACATGGGCGTCGTCGACGTGCAGAATGCGCGCCAGCTCGGGCTCTACACCGAGGGCCAGTTGGCGGAGCCTGCGCATGCTGCCGAGGCAATGCTGTTCGACAACTATAATCCGTGGGCGCGGCTGATCGAGCTCAACTCAACACATCCGCTGACGGGAATGCGCATCGCGCACCTGGAGGAGATCGCCAAGGAGAAGCGCCAGTCGTTCCCCGATTACGACATGCAGGCCGCGGCCCAGCGCGTGCGCCTCGACAAGGGCACTCTGTGGAGCCAGTTCTGGATGGAGCTCGGCTTGCTACTGGCACCTGCCGGCGCCTTCATCGTTGCGGCCGTGTTGGGAGCCTGGCAGCTCGCACCGGCGGCAGCCGCTCTGGCGATCCTCGCGACGTTGCGCTGGCGCTATCCTTCAGGCGAGGCACCCAACACGACCATCGTCGAACTCATGACGAATCCCGGCGCCTCCCCCGTGGTCGGCCGCTTGGCGCGATTGGAAGGCAAGGCCATCGGCCGCGCCAATCCGGGATTCTGGGCCGGCGAGGATGTCATCTACGAGGATCGCAGCGGCTTGCTGACCGTAGATTTCCGCTCGATGCTGGGCACGCTCGGCGATCTTTTCGCGGGATGGAGGCGTGTGCCCAAGCACATCGGACAACCCGGCAGCGTGACCGGGTGGTTCAGGCGCAGCATGGGCGGCTATCTCATCTTGAAGGAGCTCGACTCCACCAACGGCCGGCTGCGCGCCAAGCCGTATTTCTGGCAGATGCTCCTGTGCGTTATCGTCATCGTCGCCAATATTTTCATCGTGTTCGCGGTCGATCGCGCCAAGAAGGCCGGCGTTGAAAATCCCTTCTCGATCCCGGCGCAGGAGCAGCCCGAGTAGACGGTCGTGCGGACAAATGCTCTAAGCCAAATTTGCGCCGCAGCGGCGTGACAGAGGAGCCCCAGCGGCGGAGGGGTGGCACGGATGCAGGGATTGGTACGTCGGCTCATTGGCACGACCGTCGCGACATTCATCGCGGTTGCCGGCGCCAGTGCTAGCGAGAGCCTCGACGGCTACTGGATGGATTCGGACGGCGAGGTGCTGCTCCATATTTCCCAGTGCGGCAACGCCCGTTGCGGAAAAGTCGCGTGGATGAAAAAGCCGCTCGGCCCCGATGGTGGGCCACTACGCGATTATCGTAACTCCGACGCCAAGCTGCAGCCCCGCTTTGTCTGCGGGCTCGCCGTTGTGACGGGCTTCAAGAAACAGCCTGACGGAACATGGGGCGATGGCACCGTCTATGTGCCCGACCACGGCACGAGCTTCAGCGGTTATGCCGAGGTGCTGGGCCCCAACAAAGTGAAAGTGAGCGGCTACGTGCTGCTGCCCATCTTCGGTTCCTCCGAGGTATGGACGCGGGTCAATCGCCAGCCGCCCACCTGCGAAGAGCAGGCCAAGATGATTGCCGAACACCGCTGGACCCAGGACACCTCGCAATGGCCTCCGCTTGCGGCGGCGGCCAAGAAGCCGGCGCCTCCCGTCGCGTCGCAGTGAGCCTGGGCAATAACTTTTGACGCTCGTGCCGCCCCTCGACGACGCCAGCCGCCGAGGTGGAGACCAACGCCATGAGGCGCCGAACCGCCACGCTCATCGCAACGATCGTTGCAGCTCTATCCGCAGGCGCGGCGGCGGCCGAGCCTGCGCAAAAGACTGAGCTCACGCGCGCGGTCAAACTGTTCAACGTGCTCTGTCTCAGCCAGCTTCCCGATCTCGACGGCGTCGCCAAGGCCGCGGGGCTCGGCGAGTTTGCTCCCGTCCTCGAGAAAGACCTCGGCCAATTCCGCACGCAGGAGCAGATGCAGGATTTGCACGCCTGGCGCTTCCACGATGCGAGCGGAGAGTTCGTGTTGACCGCCGGCAAGTCACGCCCCGACGACGTCTTCAAGAAGAGCACTCCCAAGTTCGCCAAGGCGACGTCGACGACGTGCGCGCTGCACGTGCCGGGAAGCGAAAACAGCGAGACGGTCTCCGCGGCGCTCTTAACGCTGTTTGGGCGGGCTCCCGATAGATCGTGGGACGAAGGGCAGACCCGCGTCTCCGTCTGGAGCAAGGAAACGGGTAAGCGCCTGAGCCAAGTGCATTTCCATGCCGCGACAAAACGAGGCTTGAACGGGGTTTTGCGCGCGACCATTTTCGTGCTGAACTAGCGATAAACCAGCGCCCATCGTTACGGGCGCTTCATTACGGCAATGTCACTTGGGGAACAGCGCCGTTCCTCGTTTTGTACGAGCTTGGCATCACGCCGGTTGAACGCTTGTTGCTCGTTCGCGTTCGCCTGGCAGGCAAGGCAACCAGGCTCGATCGAGCGCAAGAGAGGTAACCCAATGCGGATCAACGCAACAACCGTTCAGGCGGCGATAGCTGCCGTTCTCCTGTCGACGGGCGCCGCGCGCGCCGACAACTCCCCGCTCGGATTGTGGATCGATCACACCGGCCGCGGCGGCGTCGAGATCAAGGAGTGCAACGGAAACAAATTGTGCGGCCACATCGTCTGGCTGAAGGAACTCCAAGAACATGGAGGCTTGCGGCGAGCAGGTGCTCGGCGACGTCAAGCCGGTCGGCGGCGGCAAATGGGACAACGGCTGGATCTACGATCCCGATGCCGAGTCCAAGTACGATGTCGAGCTGACGCCGATGGGCGACAAGCTGAAGGTCGTCGGCTACGCCGGCTCCAAGTGGCTCTCCGAGACCATGACCTGGAAGCGCGCTCCGGCCGACCTGGAGCGATGCTCCAAAGGCAAATCCGCGGCTGCGCCCGTGACAACCGACAGCAAGACTGCAACGGCGACCCCGCCGGCTACTGAGAACAAGACTGACACCAAGGCCGATGCCAAAGCCGACACCAAGCAAGCCGAGGTGACGCCGGCTCCCGATGCGGTCAAGCCCGCGCCGGCTCCTGAGGACAATGCGAAGGTTGAGACGAAGCCCGAGACGACGGACACGGCGAAGGCCGATCCCGAGCCCGAGGCGCAGCCCAACGGCGACAGCGCCAAGCCGAAGACCGAGACCAACGACAGCGCCGCCAACGATGACGACGACGACAAGGAAGACGCGCCCAAGAAGGGCAAAGCGATGAAGAAGATCGCCGAGGCGCTGAACTTCAAGAAGCTCAAGAACGGCAAGTGCAATATGGACGTCCCCTTCGTGGACATGAAGGTCACGTTCGACTGCGATCAGTAAGCGGGCGCGGCGATTGAAAATCGCGCCGCGCTAGGCGCCACCCCAGCGGCCCATTGACCACGGCAATCCCCGTGGCTTGGGCCGTTCCTTTTCGTCGTCGGCGAAAATAAGTATCGTCGCCGGCAGATCGCGGCCCCGCTTGAAGCCCAGCACCTCGACCGGCTCGGCCACGCCGCGCACCTTGATCGTGTCGGTGAACTCCGCAACCGGATCCCAGCCGGCGTTCCGCGCCACCTCGCGCGAGACGACGAGCTGCAACCCCTTCTCCTTGGCGATCGCCTCCAGCCGACTCGCGACATTGACCGGATTGCCGATCACGGTGAAATCCACCGCGTCGCCGTAGCCGATGCGCCCGACCAGCAGCGGGCCGGCATCGACGCCGATGCCGACCTGCAGCGGGCGCCCGATCTCGGATTCGAGCTTGGCGTTGATGTGGTCGAGTGCCAGGTCGATCGCGCGCGCGGTGCGCAGCGCCTCGCGGCACCCGGCCTCGATGCCCGTCCGCTGGCCGAATACGGCGAGCAGCCCGTCGCCGAGGAACTTGTCGATCCAGCCGCCGTGCGCGCTGATCGCGGCGCCCACCACCGAGAAGAACTCGTTCAGCACGAACACAACATCGAACGGCAGACGCTTTTCGGAAAAGCGGGTGAAGTCGCGCAGGTCGACGAACATGACGGCCAGCGATTTCTCGACCCCGCCCGAATCCGTTTCCTCGATCTGGGCGGCTTCCGGCCCCGTGCTTCCGGCCTTGAGCAGCTGGGTGACCACGAGGGTGTGCGTGGGACGAATCTGGCAGGCGAGCCGCACGTTGGGGGGCGCGCCGATGCTGCCGAGCGTCACGATCTCGGGGAAAACCGGAGGCGGCAAGGTGTCGGCACCAGCGTCGATGCGCACCCGGCAGGTGGAACAGCGCGCGCGCCCGCCGCACACGGCGGCATGCGGCACCTTGGCGGCGCGCGAAATCTCGAGCAGCGTCGGGCCCTGGGGAACTTTCACCGTCACCCCGCCGACGTAGGCGATGGTGACCTTGGGCCCGAACATGCGGGCGAGATACGCCCAGGCGACGCAGACGATCACGACCGCCAACAGCCCCCCGAACTCGAAGCGCACGAGCGTCCGCAACCAGGCGAGCTTGTCGGCGGCGGCGGCGCTCGGCCAGTGCGTCACATCCTTCAGGGTATCGAACACGCGCGGAACCTGGATCGCGGAGGCAACGCCGCTACCGGCCACGATGAAGCCGCCAAGCGCCGCCAGCGGAATGACGATCGCCGCCGCCAGCAGCAGCGGGAACGCGCCGCGATACGCCGGCGACAGCCGCAGCCAGAAGTGGATGCCGATGCAGGCATGCACCCACACGATGACGAGCAGCAGGCTCTGCGTGATCGCGCTCGCCGGCCACAGCCGCGCCAGCTCGTAGACGTAGATGTCGTTCACGCCGAAGTAGACATGCGCGATGCGCGTATTGACGATGTGGGGAAACAGCAGGAACGGAATGGTGAGTCCGAGCAGCAGCTGGATCATCTCCCAGCGCGGCAGCCTCAGCGTGGCGCGGCCAGCGAGCTTGTAGAGCGCCAGCGAGATGTGGGTGATGAGCGCGCCCAGCAGCACGATCGTGCCCGGCCAGGAGCGCGTGACCACCCAGCGCCACTGCTGCACCTCCTGCATCCAGTCGACGCTGAACAGGCCGAGTGCGTGATTGAGGAAGTGCGTCAGCGCGAACGAGAACAGGATAAGCCCGGAGACGAGCCGCAGCCGTTGCCGTATGTCGCCGCGCCACAGGATGTTCATGCGAGCCTTGGGTCCGTTCGCCGTCTACCGGCGGCCGCACACTACACCGGAGCGAACGCGCGCCAAAGTCACCGCCTCTCGCCGCTCGCGAGCAGCCGCTCCAGGAAGGCCGAGTAGCGCGACATGGAAAAACAGAAGATCCAGAAGATCAGCCCAGCGAAGACGTAGCCGGTGGTCGCCGTCTGGCCCGAGAACCACTTGGCGTCCGAAGCGATCGACTGCTGGACGATGCCCAGCAGATCGAACAACCCAATGATGAGGACCAAGCTCGTGTCCTTGAACAGTGAGATGAACGAATTGACGATCCCGGGAATGACGAGCTTCAAGGCTTGCGGCAGCACGATCAGGCTCATCTTCTGCGCGTAGGAAAGCCCCAGCGCGTCGGCCGCCTCGAACTGCCCACGCGGGATCGCCTGAAGGCCGCCGCGGATCACCTCCGCAAGATAGGCCGCCGAGAACAGCGCAACGCCGATCAGCGCCCGCAACAGCTTGTCGAAGGTCACGTCGGGCGGCAGGAACAGCGGCAGCATCACCGACGACATGAACAGCACCGTGACCAGCGGCACGCCGCGCACGAACTCGATGAAGCCGATCGAGGCCCAGCGCACGAACGGCAGCTGCGAGCGCCGCCCGAGCGCCAATAGAATTCCGAGCGGGAACGACGCGGCGATGCCGACGCTGGCAACGACGAGCGTCAGGAACAATCCGCCCCACTGCTCCGTCGGCACGCGGGAGAGGCCCAGCACGCCTCCGTGCACCAGCACGTAGCCGACGACCGGAAAGACGGCGAGCAGATAGATCGACAGCCACAGCTTGCCCGGAACGCGCGGGATCATCAGCGGCACGAGGCCGGCGAGTGCAAGGAGGTACGTGAGGTTGACGCGCCAGCGCTCGGGCTCGGGATAGCGCCCGTACATGAACAGCCCGAACTTGTGCGTGATGAATGGCCAGCAGGCGCCGACGCCCGGCTTGTTGCAGACCTTGCCGTCGTCGCCGGCAAAGACGGCGTCGATCAGTGCCCAATCGATGAACTTGACCAGCACGAAGCCGATCACAGCGAGCGAGAGCACTGTGAGTATCGCGTTTCCCCACGAGGAGAAAAGGTTCTCCCGCATCCATTCCAAGCGCGTGGCGCGTCTGCGGCGGGTCATGCTAGCGCTCCACCAGCGCCATGCGCGCATTGAACCAGTTCATGCCGAACGCGGTCGCAAGGCTGATCGCGAGGTAGACGGCCATGGTGATGAGGATGACCTCCACCGCCTGGTTCGTCTGGTTGAGAACGGTGCCCGCGAAAACCGAGACGAGATCGGGATAGCCGATCGCAACTGCCAGCGACGAGTTCTTGGTGAGGTTCAAATACTGGTTGGTCAGCGGCGGGATGACGACGCGCATCGCCTGCGGGATGACGACGAGCCGCTGGATCTGCCAGGGACGCAAGCCGAGCGCGGCTGCCGCCTCCTTCTGCCCGCGCGGCACCGCGGAGATTCCCGAGCGCACGATCTCGGCAATGAACGCCGCGGTGTAGAACGAAAGCCCGGTGAGCAGCGCCATGAATTCCGGCTCGACCGTCAGTCCGCCCTCATAGTTGAAGCGCCCGAGCGTCGGGTAGTCGAGGCCCGATGCGAGGCCAAAGGCGAGCAGCGCCAGTATTGGCGTGCCGAAAACGAGACCGGCGCTCGCCGCCGTCGTCGGGAAAATCTGCCCCGTCGCGGTCTGGCGGCTTCGCGCCCAGCGGCTAAGCATCACCGCGGCGATAATGCCGACGGCCAACGCGGCAAGCACCAGCCAGCCCGCGACCGGTGTCAGCAGCACGCGCGGCATGTGCAGCCCGCGTGAGTCGAGGTGAACGGTATCGCCCAAGCGCGAGCGCCTGCTGCGGCATCGGCAAAGCGCGCAGCACTCCGACGTACCAGATGAACAACTGCAGCAGCAGCGGCACGTTGCGCACGGTCTCGACGTAGACGGTCGAAAGACGCGCGACGATCCAATTGTCCGAAAGGCGACCGAGACCGATCGTGAAACCAAGCACGGTCGCAAATACGATTCCGAGCGCCGAGACGAGCAGCGTATTCAGCAGGCCCACCACGAACGCGCGGCCATAGCTGTGCGTGCTGTGGTACTCGACCAGCGTTTGCGAGATGTCGAAGCCGGCGGTCTTGTTGAGGAAGCCGAAGCCGGAGGCAAGGTTCTGCTTCTGCAGGTTCGCGATGGTGTTGGACACGATCTCGTAGGTGAGCACGGCCAGCGCGAGCACCAGCAGCGCCTGGAAGATCACCCCGCGCGTCTTGGGATCGTAGAGCCAATCGAGGCTGCGCACGCTCTGCCAGGTGCTCGTCAGCCGCTGTCTCATGCGCGCACGTCCAACGCGACGTAGTGCCGAGGTTCGCCTGCCGAGAACTTAGCGCACCCACCAACGTCACCCCGGCGCAGGCCGGGGCCCACGCAAGTGTCCGCATCGGCTACCTCTGCGTTTGGCTCAGCGGTTGCCCCCTCACCTCCAATTTCCAACACAAGCGTGCGTGGAGGCTTGCGTGGATCCCGCTCTTCAGCGGGATGACGTTGCGGGGAGGCGCGCAATTCTGGCATCGTCACCCTCAGCGGATCGGGGGCGGATAGTGCAGCCCGCCGTTCTTCCACAGCGCGTTCATGCCGCGCGGAATTTTGAGCGGCGATCCCGAGCCCAGGTTGCGTTCAAAGCTCTCCCCATAGTTGCCGACCGCCTTCACGATGGCGACCACCCAGTCGTTCGACAGCCCGAGCCCTGCGCCAAAGCCGCCCTCGAGCCCGAGCAGACGGCGCACGGCCGGATTCTGCGAGCCCTGCATCTCGGTCACGTTCGTCTGCGTCACGCCCTCGGCCTCGGCGTTGAGCATGGCAAAGTGCGTCCAGCGCACGATGCCCGCCCACTGGTCGTCGCCCTGACGGACCGCCGGCCCCAGCGGCTCCCGCGAGATCAGCTCCGGCAAAATGACGCTGTCTTCGGGATTGGGCAGCGCCGTGCGCTCGGAAACAAGCTGGGAGGTATCGGTGGTGAAGCTGTCGCAACGGCCCGTGTTGTAGGCCGACATCATCTCGTCGAGCCGCTCGAACACGACCGGCCGGTAGCTCAGTTTCTGCGTCGTGAAATAGTCGGCGAGGTTCAGCTCGTTCGTGGTGCCGGTCTGCACGCAGATGCTGGCGCCCGCGAGCTGCGCGACGCCGGTGAGGCCGAGCGACTTGTGCACCATGAAGCCCTGGCCGTCGTAGTACATGACGCCGGTGAACGTGAGGCCCAGCGAGGTGTCGCGGCTCATGGTCCACGTCGTGTTGCGCGACAACAGATCGACCTCGCCCGACTGCAGCGCGGTGAAGCGCTCCTTGGCATTGAGCGGCACGAACTTCACCTTGCCCGCATCGCCGAATACGGCTGCCGCAACCGCACGGCAGAAGTCGGCATCGATGCCGCGCCAGTCCCCCTTGTCGTCGGGTGCCGCAAAGCCGGCGAGCCCGGTATTCACGCCGCAGCGCAGCTCTCCGCGCCGGCGCACGTCCTCCAGCACGGACGCCTGCGCTGCAGAGAGAGCCGCAAGCGAAAGCGCTGCTGCGAGGAGAAGCCTTGCGATGTGCGTGCGCATGACGTGGCCCTCAGTGCGCCAGGATCTGGGAAAGGAACAGGCGCAGGCGCTCCGACTTCGGGGAATCGAAGAAGACCTTCGGCGTGGCGTCCTCCACGATGCGTCCCTCGTCCATGAACACGACACGGTCGGCGACGGCGCGGGCAAAGCCCATCTCGTGGGTGACGACGAGCATTGTCATGCCCTGCTTTGCAAGCTCGGTCATGACCTCGAGCACCTCCTTCACCATCTCGGGGTCGAGCGCAGAGGTCGGCTCGTCGAACAGCATGATGCGCGGGCTCATGGCGAGCGAGCGCGCGATGGCGACGCGCTGCTGCTGACCGCCCGAAAGCTGGCCCGGGTATTTGGCCGCCTGGGCGCCGATGCGCACGCGTTCGAGCAAATGCATGGCGAGCGCCTCGGCCTTGGCGCGCGGCATCTTGTGCACCCAGATCGGCGCGAGCGTCACGTTGTCGAGCACGGTCAGGTGCGGGAACAGGTTGAACTGCTGGAAGACCATGCCGACCTCGGAGCGCACGGCCTCGATCTGGCGCAGATCGTTGGTGAGCTCGCGGCCTTCGACGATGATCTGGCCGCTATCGTGCGGCTCGAGGTGATTGATGCAGCGGATGAGCGTCGACTTGCCCGAGCCCGAGGGGCCGCAGATCACGATCTTCTCGCCCTGGCGCACGCTGAGCGACACGTCGTTCAGCGCGTGAAAGTCGCCGAACCATTTGTGGACGCCCTTGAGCTCAATGGCTGGGCTCGCAGTTTTTTTGCGCGCCGCACCGACCTCGGCCTTGGGCATTCACCCCTCCGGTAAGCTCAGCGGCATCATCGCTGGCGGCGCTTCGAGATCAAGCCGTTTCTCAGGCCGTGTCTTGGACGGGGATATCTTTGGCGCCGAGCTGCCTCCCAAGGAGGATAATTTCGTGGAGGCCGAGCTTCGCCCGGGCCAGTTCAACCAGGGCATGTCGCTGGTAAAACGCGACATTGCGCGCGGACAATCCGGTTATGACGTGGACACCGGGGACGCCTGCACGCGCCAGATCAGCGGCAAAAGCGGCGATGAGCCGGCCGCCGAGGCCCTGATTTCTGTAGTCCGGCCCGAGGTTTACGTGCAGATGCGCAGGATAATCCCCGGTAAATCTCGCAAACTCCGGCACGGCAATGTCGCCGAAACGCTCCGCTTTCGCCGGGTCTTCCGCGCTCCCCACCAGATATCCGGCGACGCGATCGCCATCGAGCGCGAGATAAGCCCACCTTGGATCGTGCTCTAAATAGCGGCCTAGCCAGCGCTCGCGAAATGCATCGCGCTCGGCTTGGTCGGCGAAGGCCTTCTTCAGAGCCGCCTCGAAGAACACCTCATCGATCGCGCTTAGTAAGCGTTCGCGGTCCGCGACCTCGGCCCATCGTTTTATCGAAACGTTCTGGCGCGCAGTGACGGTCGGCATGAATCAAAGTGTGCCTTCCGTCACCGCGCTATGCCAGCACGATCAGAACTTAGTAGGAGTAGCGGCAAGCCTCGTAGCGCTGCCACCAGTACGGACTGCCGGTCACGATCGCCCGCTGCCTCAGCCAGCCGCAACCGCCGCCAGTGTAACCGTATGCGCCGTAGTAGGCATAATACGGGAAGCCGCCATAGCCATAGAATCCGCGGTTCCTGAAGTGCCCGCGTCCGTAACCGTATCCGTAGCCGTGCGGCCTGCCGTAGAAGTTGCCGCCGCGCGAGCGGAAGTTACCGCCGCGATAGCCGCCCATGCCCCCGCGACCCATGCCCCCGCGACCCATTCCGTGAGGACCAGCGTGGGCAACCTTGGTGACGTCGGCATTAGGAACAGCCGGCTTAGCCAACGGAAGTGCCGAGGAGGCGCCAGCCCCACCCAGCATCAGGAGTCCCGCGAAAGCTCCTGCCATCATCACTCGCTTGATCATTGATCTTTCTCCTGAACGTCGCGCCCCAGTGCGGGCACATGCTCGCCACGTCACAAAACGCGTTCGAGGGCCGCAGCGCCGCCTGCGCGTTTGGTAAACATATAGTGAGCAGCCCCGCGGCAATGACAGGGGTGCCTCGGCCGAATGTTCACTTGGACTTTGTCGCCTTGCAGGCGCGATAGCGGTTCCACCAATTGGCGTTCCTGGTGGCGATCGCTCGCTGTGCCATCCAATGGCAACCGACGTTGCCGCGGTCGGTGTCGCCATAATAACGATAGTCGTAGGGCTCTTTGGCCGCACTGCCTTTGGTCGAAGGCGTGAGCGAGGGCGCTTTGTCGTAAGGGGATGGCCGCGTGGGTATCGGCCGGCCGGGCACTGGACGCCCCGGAATGGGCCGGCTGCCAGAATTCATCAGGGGTGCCGGACCGCTCGCTCCCCATACGGCGGAACCCGAAACGAAAATCGCGACAACAGCAATCAGCGCAGTTCCAGCTGGTTTCATACCGCCTCAAAAAAAACGACCCGCTGTCTCCCAACAATATGGGAAGCAGCAGGTCGCTTTGCAGCAGCATTCACATCAAGCCGGCGATCGCTCAGGAACCCCCGGAGCAGAAGGCGCCGAGCCATAGTTGGGACTGAACGGTTCGTTCGGATTGTCGGGAATGTCGTTTGCGTGACGGCGGGGCGGGCGCTGACCCTCCATGCCGTCACCCTCGATCTCGACGCGCGGAAGCTGGGGCCCCGCAGCATCCTGCGTAGGCGACCAGCTGACGGACTGCGTCGCAGGCCCCGCGGCGCTACACGCGCCCAGGGCGAGAGAAATAAGGAGCGCCGCCGGCCGGACCAGCGCTCCTACGCCACCAGAACTCGCCGGCGAACCGGCACGCGACAAAAGCATGGGACAAACGCCTTTCACTAGACGCGACTGTCCCAATTCTGGACGCTGTTGGTTAAGGATCGCCTAAGCGGCGTGCAGATTTGACGCTAACGGAGCATCGGCTCAGACGAGCCCGCTGGCCTTGATGCCGTTGAAGGCCGCTTGCACGGCAATTCCAGCCAAAAGGATGCCGAAAACCCGCATCAGCACCCGCTGCGCGGTGATCCCGATCACGCTGTTGAGCTCATGCGATATGAGCAGCAGCGCGAGCGTGATTGCCATCACCGCCGCAAGCCCACCGAGCGTCATCGCGAGAGCGAGAGGTTGTCCCCCCGCATTGGCAGCGAGCAGGATGCCGGCACTCATGGCGCCTGGGCCGGCGAGCAGCGGCGTTGCGAGCGGAAAGACGGCAATGTCGTCTTTGGTGTGCGCCTCGACATCCTCGGGCTCGGTCAGTTTGAATGCGCTCGTCGGCCTTGCGAAAATCATGTCGAGCGCGATCATCAGGAGAATGATACCGCCGGCTGTCTGCAGCGCAGAGATGGTCACGCCGATCTCGTCCAAGAGCGGTTGGCCGAGCAGCGTAAAGATCAGAAGAATGACGCTTGCGATCGCAGTGGCTCGAAGTGCGATGCCCGCCCGTTCCCGACGCGGCATCTTTGGCGTGAGCGTCGCAAACAGGACGGCGGTCTCGACCGGGCCAATGGTCGCGAAGAAAATTGCAAAGCTCTTCAGCGCGGTTTCGAGCATGGGGCCAAACGGTCTTTAAAACGTCCAGCTGTCAGCAGTGACCCAGAGAGGCTGCTAACGCACTGAAGGGTAGGAACAAATCGGTTGTCGCGGCATTTCTCTGCGATATCATCGACCTCATATCCGAGTCTCGGAGGTGATGAGAACACCACGTGGGGGACACGAATGATGAAAGCGGAATCGGACTTTTCCACTCTTCTGCGAGGCTACAGCCTGACAACCGCAGAAATCCTCTACCATCTGCCCGATCATCCAGCCCTGCTGCAAAGCTACATTTGGCAGGACTACGACATTCACCCGCGCTTTCCCAAGCTCAGCGGCTTCCTTGAGTTCTGGACGACGCGCCTTGACGGCAAACTCTACAAAGTGACGGTCGCCCACAAAAAGCTCCTGGCACCTGCCGAGCTGCGCATGATCGGCAGCGAATTCAGGGTGCATTGATCGAGGTAGATTGACGTCCGCTTCTGTCAATCGACCTGCATTGCGAAGAACGACCCTCCGCTCCAGACGCCCAGCTTCTGGCGGTCTTCGATTGTCTCGGTAACCGCAAGCTCGACGAGGTCGTATACGAGGGCCCGCGTAATCAGCGCCTCGAGGCCGTCGCGCACCATCAGGTACGGCTTCAGCCCATTTCCTGGTGCAGCCTGAGCGAATCGCAGCGGGTGCGCGTTCTCGCAGGCGATGACATCGCCGACGTTGGTTTCGAAAGTCAGCTCTTGCTTGCGGCCGACACCGTACACCTGCATTGAAACCGCCAGGAACGCAGCGTCCTCCACCACAACGTCGACCTTCTCGACGGGCGTGACGAGATACGTGCGACCGTCCTCCTCTTTGCGCAGGACGCCGGCAAAAAGCTTGACCAGCGCCTCGCGGGTGATGGGACTTTCGCGATAGAGCCAGACCCCGTCCGCCCTGATCCGCAGGCCTATATCGCCGCAGTGATAAGGGGGTCCGATTGCAGTATGGGAGGCGCGCAGCGCTGCAACGCCGCCCTGCACGGCGTGTTTATCAGCGGCCTCGCTGCCGCTTTGCCGACCTTTTGCTTGCCTGCGATCCATCGCCTCTGGTCCCGGTGCCGAAATGTCCCGATATTCAATCACGTGGACATGTGACACCCTTCTCCAGTCTAACGTAACATTCACTTGACCGGGGCGGAGCGGCCCCTGATCGTTCTCGTTCATATTCTTGTTAAGCTCAGTGCCGGAAGCCTAGCAGCCGAGAGCCCAACCCCCATGAGCCCCACCAGCACCCTCTCCGAGACGCAAGCCGACATCGTCCCCCGCCTGGAGGCGGCAGCTGAACGCGTGCAACGCGCCCACAAGGCGGCCGCATCCGTCATTTTCGGCCAGGACGTCGTCATCGAGCGCTCCCTTGTCACGATCCTGTCGGGAGGGCACGCGCTGCTGATCGGCGTTCCGGGCCTTGCCAAGACGCTCCTCGTCGAGACGTTGGGTAAGGTCCTGGGACTCGACGCCAAGCGCGTCCAGTTCACGCCCGACCTCATGCCCTCCGACATCATCGGCTCGGAAGTGCTGGAGGACATTCCCGGCAAGCAGAGATCGTTCCGGCTGGTCAAAGGACCGATCTTTACCCAGCTGTTGATGGCCGACGAAATCAACCGCGCCTCTCCGCGCACACAGTCGGCGCTGCTGCAGGCGATGCAGGAGCACCACGTGACGGTGGCCGGGGCGCGCTACGATATTCCGACGCCCTTCCACGTGCTCGCGACGCAGAACCCGCTGGAGCACGAGGGAACCTATCCACTCCCCGAGGCGCAGCTCGACCGCTTCCTGCTGCAAATCGACGTCACATACCCGGATATGCTGGCTGAGCGGCGCATGCTGTTTGCAACAACCGGAACCGACGAACGTCGTCTAGAGGCCGTCCTCACGACGCAGGAGCTTCTCAGCATCCAGCGCCTCGTGCGGCAGATCCCCGTGCCGGACAAAGTTGTCGATGCGATTCTGCGTCTCGTGCGTGCCGCGCGTCCCGGAACCGGAGCCAGTGAAGAGACCGACCGCTTCGTGGCGTGGGGCCCTGGCCCGCGCGCGAGCCAAGCTCTGATGCTTGCCGTTCGCGCCAAGGCTTTGATCGATGGCCGGCTTGCCCCGTCGATCGACGATGTCGTGGCGCTCGCCGAGCCGGTGCTCAAGCATCGCATGGCACTGACGTTTGCCGCGCGTGCCGAGGGCGAGGATCTCGGCGCCATCATCTCCCGGCTCGTCGCGGCGGTGGAGTAGACCTGGAATGGCGAATGCCGCCGCGCCGTCGCGTCGGGAGCCGGGGCAGGGCCCGGGCGTCCTGGCTCTGGAGCGCGAAGCGCATGGCTTGGCGGACCGGCTGCCTGACATCGTCATCGAAGCCAAGCGCATTGCTCAAACGGTTGCTCACGGAATTCACGGGCGGCGCCGCGCCGGCCCGGGCGAGACCTTCTGGCAATTTCGCCAGTACGGATCGAGCAATTCCGTTCGCCAGATAGATTGGCGACGCTCTGCGAGTTCAGATCATCTTTATGTTCGCGAACGTGAATGGGAAGCGGCGCACACGTTCTGGCTTTGGCCCGACCTGTCGCTGTCGATGGATTTCCGCAGCCATCTGGCGGCAAGCACCAAACGCGAGCGCGCGATTGTTCTGATGCTGGCAGCGGCTGAGCTCCTGGTGCGTGGAGGCGAGCGCGTTGCGGTGCTTGGACTAACGAACCCAACAGCGAGCCGGAAGGCGACCACGCTCATCGCCGAGTCGATCCTGGCAAATCACGCGTCGCCCGCGCTCATGGCGAGCCAGCCACCGAAGGTGCACCTGAAGCGCTATTCGGGTGCGCTCCTGTTCGGCGATTTCCTCGACCCGATCGCACAGACACGCGAACGCTTGGAGGCGCTCGCCGCCGACGGCGCGGTCGGGCATCTGGTGCAGATCCTCGATCCCGCAGAGGAAACGTTACCTTACGAGGGGCGCACCGAGTTCCTGAGCCCGAACGGTGCTGAACGCTGGGTTGCAGATCGCGCGCAGAGCCTCCGCGAGCGCTATCGCATGCGGCTCGAAGCGCATCGCGCCGAGCTTGCTTCGATCGCACGCCGGCTCGGCTGGACGTTTATGGTGCATCACACCGACCGGCCGGCGTCCGAGCCGCTGCTGTCGCTCGTGATGCGGCTGCAGGGCGCCGCCGGGGATCACCGCTGGCAAGGCATGGAACGCGCCGCCGCCGAAGCCGAGGCGCAATCATGAGCTTGGGCGCACTGGCTTTCCTGAACCCATGGCTGCTTACGGCGCTCGCAACGCTGCCGCTGATCTATTGGCTGCTGCGCACAGTCCCGCCGCGCCCGCGCCAGATCACGTTCCCGCCGACGCGTATTCTCGTGGGCTTGGAAAATCAGGAGAAGACGCCGGCAAAATCGCCCTGGTGGCTGACGCTCATCCGCCTGCTTGCCGCGGCGCTCATAATCATGGCCCTGGCCGAGCCGGTGCTCAATCCCTCGCGCGACGCCGCGCTCGCCGGCAAGGGACCGGTGGCGATCGTCGTCGACAATGGCTGGGCATCCGCCGCGCACTGGTCGGAGCGAGCGCACATGCTCGACCGCCTCATCGCGCAGGCTGAGGGACAAAACCGCGCCGTCGTCGTGCTGCCGACGGCCAGCCCCGCAAAGAGCATAGCTGCGCGCATCGAGGCACCTGGCGCCGCCCGCTCCACGGCGGCGGCACTGGAGCCCCAGCCGTTCGCGCCCGACCGCCTCGCTGCCGTCAGCGCACTGGAAAAGTCGCTTGCGGAAGCCGGCAGCGGCGGAACGAGCGTGGTCTGGCTCAGCGACGGCATCGACCACGACGGCAAGACGCGCACGATGACCGAGCGCCTCAAAGCGCTCACCAGCGGCGGCACGTTCGCCGTTATCGATGACGTGCGCAGCGGCGAGGCGCTTGGGCTCACCGCTGGCATCGGCGAAAGCGGCAAGCTTGAAGCGAAGATCTTGCGTGCCGGCGGCAGCCTGCGCGATGGCTTCGTCCACGCCTTCTCGGCCAGAGGCCAGCGGCTTGGCGAGGCTGGATTCAAGCTCGGATCGGGTGATGCAAATGCGATCGTTCCACTCGAGTTTCCACTCGAGCTGCGCAACCAGATCGCGCGCGTAGAGATTGCAGGCGAACGCTCGGCGGGCGCCGTCAGCCTGCTCGATGCGCGCTCGCAATGGCATCGCGTGGCGCTCATCTCGGGCAACAATATCGAGCAGGCACAGCCTTTGCTGGCCCCACTCTACTATCTCGAGAAGGCGCTCAAGCCCTACTCCGAGATCGTCAAGCCGACGGGATCAAATCTTGTTGCCGGCATCCACGATGCGCTGGCGCAGAACGCAACCGTGCTCATGCTGGCCGACATCGGCACCCTTTCGGGCGAAGCCAAGAAGCGCGTCGAGGACTGGGTGAAACGCGGCGGAGTGCTCGTGCGCTTTGCGGGGCCGCGACTCGAGAACGGCGGCGATGAGCTGTTGCCCGTGCCGCTACGCGCAGGCGGACGCACGCTCGGTGGCGCATTATCGTGGTCGACGCCGCAGCAGCTCGGGCCGATCGAGGACAAGAGCCTCTTCGCCGGTCTCAAGGCGCCCCCGGAAGTCACGGTCAATCGTCAGGTGCTGGCCGATCCGGCGCTGCTCGGCCCCGAGGTTCAGGTGTGGGCCAGGTTGCAGGATGGCACACCGCTTGTCACCGCGCGCAAGCTTGGCGAAGGGCAGATCATCCTGTTTCACGTCACCGCCAATTCCGACTGGTCGAACCTGCCGCTCTCGGGTCTCTTCGTCGAGATGCTCCGCCGAATTGCCGCGCTCGGCACCGGCGTCGCCGAAGGCGGCGGTGATAGTGGCGCTGCGACCAAGTCCACCGCCGCTCCCGACCAGCCGACCGTGCTCCCGCCTCTGCAGACGCTCGATGGGTTCGGAGAGTTGCGCCAGCCGCCACCGACCGCGCAGCCCGTCTCGGCGGCGCAAGTGCACGATCTTGTGCCGAGCCTCGACCATCCGCCCGGCTATTATGGCACCGGGACGTCTCCGCGCGCGATCAACGTGCTCGGACCAAAGAGCGTGCTGTCGCCGCTACCATCGTTGCCGCCCGGCGTGGAACGGCTCAGCTACGAAAGTGAAGGTGCAAAACCGATGAAGCCCTGGTTGCTCCTCGTCGCGCTCGGGCTGCTGTTCGCGGATATCGTCGCGGTATTGATCCTGCAGCGCGGAGGCTTTCAACTTGTCCGGCGTACTCGCCCTACGCCCGCGGCTGCCGCAATGGCCGGCGCGCTGATCGCTGGCCTATCGGCATTGCTCTCAACGCCGTCCCCTGCACGTGCGCAGGTGCCGCCTCCGGTACCGGCCGCTTCATCTGCGAGCGAAGCCGCGCGCGATGAGCGAGCAATTGAGGCGACAAGCAAGGTTACGCTCGGCTACGTGCTGACCGGCGACCAACAGGTCGACGAGGTCAGCCGCGTCGGACTTGACGGTCTCGGCCGGCTACTCTCCGTGCGCACCGCGGTCGAGCCGGGGCGCCCGATGGGCGTCAACATCCTGACCGATGAGATTGCCTTCTATCCCGTGCTCTACTGGCCCGTGCTTCCCAACGCAGAAGCGCTGCCCGAGGCCGCGCTCGCCAAGATCGATGCCTACATGAAGCAGGGCGGGCTCATCGTGTTCGACACGCAGGACTATGGCCGCGGCGCCGGTGCCGGCGGATCGATTTCCGGCCAGGGCGAAGCGGCCCTGCAGCGCATCCTCGGCAAGCTCGACGTTCCGCGTTTGGAGCCGGTGCCGGAGAACCACGTTCTGACGAAAGCATTTTACCTGTTGCGCAACTTCCCCGGCCGCTGGGACGGCGGCCAGCTCTGGGTCGAGGCGCAGGACGACACCGGCCAGGATCACGTGCGCAAGGCGCGCGTGTCCGATGGCGTGACCTCGATCATCGTGACCGCCAACGACTTTGCCTCCGCCTGGGCGCTCGATGAGCGCGGGCGCCCCCTCTATCCAACTGTGGGCGGCGGCGAGGACCAGCGCGAAATGGCGTTCCGGACCGGCGTCAACATCGTGATGCATGCATTGACCGGCAACTACAAAGCCGACCAGGTGCACGTGCCGGCTCTCTTGGAACGGCTCGGGCAATGAGGATCGCGCCATGAGCTGGTCGATAGACTTCGCGCCGGTGCTGCCCACACCGTACTTGTGGGCTGTGGCAGCTATTGCCGTATTGCTGGTCGGTTACCTGCTGATCAAGCGTGCCCGTGGTGCCCTGCTACGAGCGGCGGCACTCGCGGCTTTGATCGCGGCGCTTGCCAATCCGACGCTGCGCCAGGAGCAACGCGAAAGCCTGGCGAATGTCGCGATCGTCATTGTCGACGAGAGTGCCAGCCAAACGCTGGGAGACCGGCAGGCGCAGACCGCCGCCGTCAAGGCCGACCTCGAGGCCAAGCTCAAGAAGATTCCCAACCTGACGGTCAAATGGGTGCCGGCGTCGCTACCGGGCGATGCCACGGCGCCCGGAACGCATCTCTTTGCCGATCTCAACAAGGCGTTGGCCGATACGCCGCCTGACCGGCTCGCGGGCGTGATCCTGCTGACCGATGGCGAGGTGCACGACGTGCCGGCTTCGGCCGCCTCGCTCGGCTTCGATGCCCCCGTGCACGCGCTGCTCACCGGTGCGCCGGATGAATTCGACCGTCGCATTCAGATCCTGAAGGCGCCGCGCTACGGCATCGTCGGCCAATCGCGCGACATCGAGGTCGTTGTGCGCGAGGCCGGAAAGAGCGACGGCGCGCCCGAAGCGGTAACGCTGAAAGTACGCCGTGAAGGCCGGCCCGATGAGCACGTAACGACCACGATCGGCCGGCCGGTCACCATCGACATGCCGTTCCCGCACGCGGGACAGAACATCCTTGAAGTCGAGCTCGATACTGCACCTGGGGAGCTGACGCCTGCCAACAACCGTGCCGTGATCGCGGCGGAAGGCGTGCGCGAGAACCTGCGCGTGCTCCTCGTGTCGGGTGAGCCGCACGCCGGCGAGCGCACATGGCGCAACCTGCTCAAGTCCGACGCTGCCGTGGACCTCGTCCACTTCACGATTTTGCGGCCGCCGGAGAAACACGACGGCACGCCGATCAATCAGCTCTCGCTCATCGCTTTCCCCACGCGCGAGTTGTTCTCCGAGAAGATCAACGACTTCGACCTGATCATCTTCGACCGCTACCAGCATCGTGGCCTGTTGCAGCTTCCCTACTACGACAACATCGCGCGCTACGTCGAAGAGCACGGCGGCGCGCTGCTCGTCGCCGCCGGTGACGACTATGCGGGCGAATTGAGCCTGTTCCGCACGCCGCTATCGCCGGTGCTACCGGCTGTGCCGACCGGGCGCGTCCTCGCCGAGCCGTTCAAGGCGACGCTCACCGACGACGGGCGCAAGCATCCCGTCACCGAGGATCTGTCGGGATCGGGCACCGCCACCACACCGCCGACCTGGGGCCGTTGGTTCCGTCAGGTCGAGGTGCAGCCCGAGCACGGACGCACATTGATGGCCGGCGCCCAGAAGCAGCCCCTCCTCATCCTCGACCGCAAGGGCAAGGGCCGCGTCGCGCTCTTGACGTCGGACCAGGCATGGCTGTGGGCGCGCGGTTATGAAGGCGGCGGCCCACACAGCGATTTATTGCGCAGGCTATCGCACTGGCTGATGAAGGAGCCCGACCTCGAAGAGGAGCGTCTCATCGCCAGCGCCAAGGGCCTGCACCTGACGCTCGAACGCCGCTCTATGGACGACAAGGTCGCCCCAGTCACATTGTCGGGGCCCGGCGGCGAGGGCTCGCAGATCACCCTCGAGAAAGCCGGCGATGGCATCTGGCGCGGCGGCGTGGATGTCAAAATCCCCGGCCTCTACAAAGCACAGTCGGGCGACCTGACGGCCGTGGCGCATGCGGGTATCGACGACCCCATCGAGATGAGCGAAGTGACGGCGACCGACGCCAAGCTGCAACCGCTCACGGATGCGACGGGCGGCGGCGTGTTCTGGACAAGCTCCTCGGCGGCAGCAACGCGTAAAAACCCCTCTGCCGTCGACGTGCCGCGCGTGTCGATGCTCGCCAATGCCAAGGTGCTGGCGGGCTCCGGCTGGCTCGGCCTGAAGGATCGCGAAGCCTACGTGACGCGCGGGGTACAGCTCACCCCGATGTTCACCGGCCTGACCGCGCTCAGCGCCTTGTTGTTCCTGATCGCGCTCGCCTGGTGGCGGGAAGGGCGGTGAGCTCCTCCCTTGGGTGCTTGCGCGGCGATGCGTGACGGCGCACACTACGCCTGTTCCGAGGGGCGCCGATTTTCGGCTGAGATCGCAACAGCGAGCACCCTTTGAACCTGATCCGGGTCATGCCGGCGAAGGGACGGACGCTTTAGTTTTCCTTCCTCCGGCATACCTGACTTCGGCAACGTCGTGCGATGCGCGCGACGCTGCA
This sequence comes from uncultured Alphaproteobacteria bacterium, assembly GCA_963726795.1. Taxonomy (GTDB): domain Bacteria; phylum Pseudomonadota; class Alphaproteobacteria; order Rhizobiales; family Hyphomicrobiaceae; genus Hyphomicrobium_A. The sequence goes on from CAVSDD010000007.1 coordinate 210,616, forward strand.
GCGCCGTTGAGGGCAACCCCGCGAGGCCAGCCATGAACAAAGTCGAGCGCAATCCGGCTTTCGAAACGCCCCAGGTGACGACCGGTCCGCTGCCGGCGTCGACCAAGATCTATTCATGCCCCGAGAGACACCCGGACGTGCGGGTTCCGTTGCGCGAGATTGCCCTGTCGCCAAAAAGCGAAGTGGCGACCTTCCGCGTCTATGATCCCTCGGGTCCCTACACCGACGCGACCGCGAAGATCGACGTCGACCAGGGCCTGCCGCGGTTTCGCGCATCCTGGGTCTCCGAGCGCGGCGGCATCGAAAGCTATACCGGCCGTGCCGTGCGGCCCGAAGACAACGGCAACGTCGGCGCCAGCCACTCGGCACGGGATTTCCCCAACAAGCCGCAGCCCTATCGCGGCGTCCCGCACGCGCCGATCACGCAGCTCGAGTACGCGCGCGCGGGCATCGTCACCAAGGAGATGATCTACGTCGCGCACCGCGAGAACCTCGGCCGCGCCGCCGCGCTCGATCGCGCTGGCGCAGCGATCGCGGACGGCGAGAGCTTCGGCGCCGAGATCCCTTCCCACATGACACCGGAATTCGTGCGTTCGGAGATCGCGCGCGGACGCGCCATCATTCCCGCAAACATCAACCACGCCGAATTGGAGCCGATGATTATCGGCCGCAACTTCCTGGTGAAGATCAACGCCAACATCGGCAACTCGGCCGTCACCTCCTCGGTCGAGGAGGAGATCGAGAAGATGGTGTGGGCGATCCGCTGGGGCGCCGACACGGTCATGGACCTCTCCACCGGCCGCAACATCCACACGACGCGCGAGTGGATCCTGCGCAATTCCCCAGTGCCTATCGGAACTGTGCCGATCTACCAAGCGCTGGAGAAATGCGACGGCGACCCCGTCAAGCTGACGTGGGAGATCTATCGCGACACACTCATCGAGCAGTGCGAACAGGGCGTAGACTACTTCACGATCCACGCCGGCGTGCGGCTCCCTTACGTGCCACTGACGGCGAACCGCGTGACGGGCATCGTCTCACGCGGCGGCTCGATCATGGCCAAGTGGTGCCTGGCCCACCACAAGGAGAGCTTCCTCTACGAGCATTTCGAGGACATCTGCGATTTGATGCGCATGTACGACGTGAGCTTCTCGCTCGGCGACGGCCTGCGTCCGGGCTCCATCGCCGACGCCAACGACCGCGCGCAATTCGCCGAGCTGGAAACGCTGGGCGAATTGACCAAGATCGCGTGGGAGCGCGGCTGCCAGGTCATGATCGAAGGCCCGGGCCACGTGCCCATGCACAAGATCAAGGTCAATATGGAAAAGCAGCTGGCCGTCTGCGGCGAGGCGCCGTTCTACACGCTGGGCCCGCTGACGACCGACATCGCGCCCGGTTACGACCACATCACGAGCGGCATCGGCGCCGCCATGATCGGCTGGTTCGGAACGGCGATGCTTTGCTACGTGACGCCGAAGGAGCACTTGGGCCTGCCCGACCGCGACGACGTGAAGGTCGGCGTCATCACCTACAAGATCGCGGCGCACGCGGCCGATCTGGCCAAGGGTCATCCGGCAGCGCAATTGCGCGACGACGCCCTGTCACTCGCACGCTTCGAGTTCCGCTGGGAGGATCAGTTCAACCTGTCGCTCGATCCCGACACGGCGCGCTCATACCACGACGCGACGCTGCCCAAGGACGCGCACAAGGTTGCGCACTTCTGCTCCATGTGCGGGCCGAAATTCTGCTCGATGGAGATTACCCAGCAGGTGCGCGACTACGCGGCGCGGCTGAACGAGGCCGGTGTCGAGCTCGCGGAGGAGACGACGCAGATCGACCCGCACTCCGAGGACGCCCGCCGGGCCGGGATGGCCGCGTCAGGGCTTGCCCTGGAGCGGCAAGCGGGGATGGACGACATGAGCAAGAAATTCCGGGCTCTTGGCGGCCAGGTGTATGTGCCCGCAGCGAAGGTCACCGACGAGCGCGAGTGAGGCAACTCGCGCCTCACGCCTTTCCGAAACGCAGCGCGGAGCGCGCCTTGAGCTTGGCCGCCTCGACCTCGCGGTCGCGCGGGGGGGCCATCGTGACCAGCGAACCAAGCAGCTCCTCCGCCGCTGCGCTGACCTTGTCCACCGCGCGTTCAAAAGCGGCTTCGTTGGCCTTGGAGGGATGCGTAGACCCCGAGAGCTTGCGCACGAATTGCAGCGCCGAAGCGCGGACTTCCTCGTTCGTCGCAGGCGGGGAGAAATTGTAAAGCGTCTTGATGTTGCGGCACATGCGCCACTCCTTGGGGTCGCGGTCTTGATCCAACCGGTCGCAAGGAGGAATTTAGGGAATGCAGCTCGGCATTTCCAGCCGGTACTCAGCTTCGCTTCGGGCACGCGAGATAGCCGAACGTGTCGATCAGCTTCGCGCCGCTCAGCTCGTGGTAGTTGCTCGTATCCAGATGATGACCGTCGAGCAGGTAGCGCCTGAGCTTCGGCTTATACGCAGCGAGCATGCCGCGGCTCGAGCTTGTATCGCGGCCGACCTTGTGCGTCTTGCTGTCGGGCCCGCCGTGGAAGGACAGCGTCGCGCCGCGGTCGACGCAGACGTGGCGGATGCCGAGGAACAGTGTGCACGCGGACCGGCACACGCCCTCGATGCGAAACAGATCGCCGCTTTTGTTGTACTTGGCGATGATCGGGTAATAGACGGCGAACCGACCGCCTTCGCCGTGCCCCTTCGACGTGCCTTCCGCGTGCGCCGTCGCGACCATCAAGCTCGCGCAGGCTGCAAAACATAACGCGACACCCGTTGCACGCGCGCGTGGCGAGGTCCGGATCCGGCGAGGCACGTGTTTGTCCCCTTCCCAATTGCCCCCCGAGATTGCATGCCAATCCCGCCTGGCACAACACTGGTCGGAGGACAGTCGCAGAAGCAACGGGACTGACATGACAGAAGACGAGCGCGCCATTCGCGAGGTGATCGCAACTTGGATGCGAGCAACCGCAGACGGCGACACTACGACCGTACTTAGCCTCATGACCGACGACGTGGTGTTTATGGTTCCGGGGCAGGAGCCATTTGGCAAAGAGGCGTTCGCCGCCGCCTCGAACGCGATGCAGGGCGCGACGATCAATGGAACGAGCGATCTCCGCGAGATCGAGGTTCTGGGCGGTTTGGCCTACGTGCGCAGCTATCTTGAAATAACGGTAACGCCGGCCGGCGTCCCTGCAATGCGCCGCAAGGGCTACACGCTCAGCATCTTCCGCAAGGAGGGCGACGGGCGCTGGCGGCTGGCCCGGGACGCCAACCTTCTGACCCCAACCTCCTGACCGAGGCCGAATAATGGCCTCCTTTAATTTGGCCACGAAGCCCGTTCACATACGGGGCTAACAACACGAGGTGATTCGACATGCCGCGCAATTTGCTTTGGGCCGCCCTGTGCGCCTTGTGTTTGGTGACAACCGCCGCCCCTGCTGCCCGAGCCGGGTCCGCGCATGAGATCGACGCCAGCGTCGACGAAACGCTCGATCGCTTCTTCTACAAGATACGTGGAGGCCAGGAGCTTGCCCGCAAGGCCTTGGGCATTCTCGTATTCCCCTCAGTGGTCAAGGCGGGGATCGGCTTTGGCGGTGAGTACGGCGAAGGTGCGCTGCGCATTCACGGGCGCACGGTCGATTACTACAACACCGTGTCGGCTTCGTTCGGTTTCCAGTTGGGCGTGCAGGAGCGCTCGGTCATCATCATGTTCATGACGCCGCAAGCGCTTGACCAATTCCGCCGCACGGCGGGATGGAAGATCGGCGTTGACGGCTCGGTTGCCATCATCACTGTCGGCGTCGGTGGGTCGATCGATACCAACAAGATCACGAGCCCGGTGATCGGGTTCATTCTCGACCCCAAGGGCCTGATGTATAATCTGACGCTCGAGGGGACCAAGATTTCGCGCATCTCACGCTAAGGGTGCTCCATGGCCGACAGCTGCACCCACCTCGATACGATCCAAAGCGTCACGCCGAGCGCCAATGGCTGCGAGGACTGCCTGAAGATCGGTTCCGACTGGGTGCACCTGCGGCTGTGCATGACGTGCGGGCACGTCGGCTGTTGCAACTCCTCGCGCCACAAGCACGCGACCAAGCACTTCCACCGCACCAAGCACCCGATCGTTCGCTCCTTCGAGCCGGGCGAAACATGGATGTGGTGCTACGTCGATGAACTCTTGATCGAATAGAACCGCCGCTAACCCGCTCGCCGTAACGAAAGCCCCGCCCTACCGCGAATACCCGGGACGAAAGCAAAGTCGTCCCGGAGGGCAGCCAATCGTGCGCCAACATTCCCTGTTCCTGGCAACGCTACTCGCGAGCGCGAGTTTCGTGAGCGCCGTGCATGCCAACCCACATGCCGTGATCGAGCTCTTCACCAGCCAGGGTTGCTCCTCGTGTCCTCCGGCGGACCGCCTCTTCGCCGAACTGGCGCGGGATCCGCGGGTCATCACCCTGTCGCTGCCGGTCGACTATTGGGATCGACTGGGCTGGAAGGACACGTTCGCAAAGCACGCATTCACCGAGCGCCAAGCCGCCTATTCGAGCGAGCGGGGCGACGGAGCAGTTTACACACCGCAGGCCGTCGTCAACGGCACCGTGCACGCGGTCGGCTCGCAGCGAGCAGCCATCGACGCGGCCGTTGCAGCGAGTGCCACAAGCTTCCCCGTGGCTTTGAGCGTGGAGCACGCGGGCGATCACATCGCGATATCGATCGGCGGCGCCGCAACCGCAGCGAAGACCGGAACCATTCTTCTTGTACCGTTTTTCGCGGCGCGTGACGTCCGAGTGGGCCGCGGCGAGAACGCCGACAGCACCGTCACCTACACCAACATTGCGAGGGACATCGTGGAGGCCGGCACCTGGTCAGGCGCTCCCGTCACTCTAAACATCCCGCTCAAAAGCTATGAGAGCTATGATGGCGTCGTCGTGATGCTGCAATCGGGGTCGACGGGTCGGCCGGGCGCGATCCTCGGTGCAGCCCGCACCGTCTTCCGCTGAGGCCTGTCAACATTCAGCCCCCCAGAGATCGACGCGAGCCCGCGCTTATTCAGCCGGCACGGCGGCGCGGGTCTGCGGTCGCGGCCGCACACGTGAAGCCAGCAGCAGGATGCCGCCGGCCGTCAGCACGTAGGCAAGCAGTTGGATGCCCGTCGGTCGGTCCGTGTAGCCGATCAGCACATGCAGCACGCGACCGGTCCAGGTGTTCTCGCCGAGCAGCCATGAGGTATCCCACAGCGTGCGGTCCATCACATCGATGACGCCGGCATTCGAGAGCTGCCGCATCGCCTCGGCGGCAAGGCCAGCGGCCAGCAGCGTGACCAGCGCGCCGGTCACCGCGAACACGCGGCGCAACGGCACGGCCATGAGGCCCGTGTAAACGACCCCGGAAACGAGCGCCCCCAAGACAAGACCCCCGAGCGAGCCGGCGATGAGCGCTGGCGCCTGCCCCGGTCCCTGCATGGCGATGCCGGTGAGGAATAGAACGACCTCGCTGCCCTCGCGCATCACGGCCGCGCCAACTGCAATGCCAAGTATGAAAACGAACTCGCGCCCGGCAAGCACCGATTGGCCGAGTTCGCGCAGCTTGGCCGTCATCTCACGGGCGTGTTGGGCCATCCAGACGACGTGCCAGGCCAGCATCACAACGGCGAGTAGCAGCACGCCGGCGGTGAAGATTTCCTGCCCACGACCGGCGAATGCGTCGGAGATTTGCGCGGCAAACAGCGCGACGATCACCGAGCCGGCGAGCCCCGCCAAAATACCGAGCGTCACCGCCTTGCCGCGACCGGGAACCCCGCGCGAAGCGGCGAGGACGACCCCGATGATCAGGCCGGCCTCGAGAACCTCGCGAAAAACGATGATGAGCGCCGCAAGCACGATCGTTACTCCGCGATGATGGTGCCCTTGGCGGTGTCCTCGTTGTACTCGCCGACGAACTTGTAGGAGCCTTTGGCGAGCGGCTTGAGGCGGATCGTGGCGCTGGCGTTGCCCGCGATGACCTTCTCGACGCCAAGCGGGTGGCTCTCGAATTCTTCGGGCGTGGCGTCGCTGTTCTTCACAGTGAGCTTAACTGCGGTGTCGGCGGGGATCTTGATCTCGGCGGGGGTGAACTTGTGATCCTTGAGTTCGATCGTGAATTCTTTCTCCTCCGCGGCGCGAGCGGGCAAGACCAGGCCGGTGACGGCGGTGGCGAGCAGCAAGAGCGCGGCGGGGAAACTCCAGGCAGCAATCCGAGCGCCCGACTTGTGCAGCATCTGGAACTCCTGAGAAGCGTGGTGTGCGATTTCGACAGCGCCTAGCACATGCGCTAAGTCGACTTGCGCTGTCAAGATTGACCCGACGCGTGCGACCAAGACGCAAGCGCGGGTGGGAAGCCAAGGACTGCCACGCGATCGCCACTGGAGGTCGCTTGTCAGCGCCCGCGCAACCGGCGCAACCGCGTACAGAATTCTGTCGGTGTCAGGATCGTCTCCGTCGGGTCCTCGCTACCGAGCGTGTGAACGAGATCGGAATCGCCGGTGGCGGCCAAGGCATCGCGAAACTTTTTGTTCTGCTCAAAAAGAGCGTCGTAGGCGCGGTCGAGCAGCATCTGGTAGGCATCCGAGAGGCGGTCGACCGGCTTCCCACGCCACCAGAGCGTGCCACTCGTCTTCCAATCGTACTGCCGTCCCCTTCCCTGCGCCTCGCCGCCCGACAGCGCGCACAGCCGCTCCTGCTCATCAGGGTCCTCGACTTTGAGACCCTGCACGAAGCCTTCCATCGACCCGCAAATCACACCGTCGAACTCGAACCGATGGGGTGCAAAGTTGCTGAGCGCACCGCCGGGAAAAGGTGCTTTGGCTTTGATATCAATCGGGTTGGTCATCAAACCGTTCTTCTTTAAGCAACTTGCGAAAGTGTAACTTTGCAGCCCGGACAAATCATGCCAAGCTGCCGTTATCGTTCAACAATCGAAAGGAGGTGATCCGATGTCTAGTGGGATCTTGAGGACGGCGACGTCGCGGTCGCTGGAAATCAAGCCGGATCTGCCTCTTAGGTCGGCCTAACATCCAGCCTAGCGGCGCAGCGCGACAATCGCTGCTTTTCGCCGCCGAAGTCTCACGGGGGCCGTCCTTTGGGCGGCCCCTTTGTCTTGCCGGGAGCCGGCTTTCAGCGCCAAACCGCCGCGCAGTCCTTGCCGCGCACCCGCCGCGCTCCTAAGTCGGACAAAGCTTGTTGCAGCGCCGAAGGAGCCACGATGTCCGCCCCGATGAACGCCAAACTCCCGGGTCTCCAATCCACCGATCTCTTTGGTCCCGTGGCGCTTGGCCCCTACACGCTGCACAACCGCATCGTCATGGCACCGCTGACGCGATCGCGTGCGGACGACGCCGGAGTGCCCGGCCAGTTGCAGGCGACCTACTACGGCCAGCGCGCGACTGCCGGACTTATCGTAACCGAGGCGACCAATATCAGCGCCCAGGGCAAGGGCTACATCCGCACACCCGGCATTTGGACGAAGGAACAAGTCGCTGGCTGGAAACTGACCACCAAAGCCGTGCATGACAAGGGCGGCCGCATCTTCCTGCAGCTTTGGCATGTGGGTCGCGTTTCGCACCCAGATCTGCAGCCAGGCGGCGTGCTGCCGGTAGCGCCGAGCGCGGTTAAGGCCGACAACCAGCAGGCCTATACCTACGACGGGTTCAAGCCGCTCGAGACACCGCGCGCGCTAGAGACCGATGAGATCCCCGGCATCGTCGCCGACTATGCCCACGGCGCCAAGTGCGCGATGGACGCCGGCTTCGACGGCGTCGAGATCCACGGCGCCAACGGCTATCTTCTGCAGCAGTTCCTCTCCGACAAAACCAACAAGCGCACCGACCGCTATGGCGGATCGATCGAGAACCGCACGCGCATCGTGGTGGAGGTCGTGGACGCTGTCACGAAAGTCTGGGGTGGCGACAGGGTCGGGATCCGGCTGTCACCGCTGACGAAGTTCGCAGACATCGGCGATTCAAATCCCGAGCCGGTCTATCTGTCGCTGATCGAGCAGATCAATCCGTTCAATCTCGCATATATCCATGTGATCGAAGGCGACACCGGCGGCGATCGCAACCCGCCCGGCGCGTTCGATCTGCAGAAGCTCCGGCGTGCCTTCAATGGCCTCTATATGGCCAACAACAACTACACGCTCGAACTGGCGCTCGAAGCCCGCGCCAAGAACCTCGCGGACCTCATTTGCTTCGGACGGCCCTTTATTTCCAATCCCGACCTTGTCGAGCGGCTGCACTCGGGCGCTCCGCTGGCCAAACCCGACCAGAACACATTCTATGCCGGCGAGGAGAAGGGCTATACCGACTATCCCTCGCTCGCAGGATAACGGCTCACGCGAGCCCCGGTTTATAAGCCCATGCACCGATTAGATTTATAGTGTTGCAGAAGCGGCCTAGCCGCGACGCCGCCGGCGTCCTAGCAAACGACCACGGGGTATATTGCTAGGAGACACCCATGAAAGCGAAACTCGCCGCCATCGCATTCGGCGTCGGCACCTGCGCGCTGCTGCTTGCGTCTTCCGCGAACGCCGGCTGCGTAACACGTCACGGTAAAGGCTGGGCTTGGACCGAAGACATGGCCAAATTCCAGGCCTGGGAAATTGTATCGCAGCTGCACGGAAGCTGGCCGTTGCCCGATTCCAACTTCCGTAACATCCGCTACAAGTGCAAACCCGACGGCAGCGGCTACACCTGCCTATCCACGATCCAAGTCTGCAAGTAAGCAAGTCGTTTGATCGACCAGGGTGCGCAGGCGCCCATCGATACGCGCCGGCGCGGCATTAAGCCCGCCGGCGCTTCTCTTTTACGCAATTGCAGCTTCGACGTGCCGAACTGCTGGTATCTGCTCGCAAGCCGCGACATAATCATCGCCACACCTGCATGGACCACGGTCGCATGCCACCGAGGGAGGATTTCGTGTTCGGACGCAATCTCAATCCAGAGACAAGGCCCCCGGGCGCGCGCTCGGGGTCCGACTGATCGAGCCCGGCGCCCGGCCTGTCGTCCGTCATCGGACCAGACCTGTCGATCATCGGGCAGAGGATCACACTCGTCTGCAAGAGCACACTCACGGTGACGGGCGAGGTCTTCGGCGACATCAACGGTAGTGAGGTGACCGTCGGCGAAACCGGGAGGGTCATCGGCATCATAACGGCGCGCAACATAGCCGTACACGGCACGGTGCAAGGGGCGCTGCGCGGCGAATCCGTGACGCTGCATTCAACCGCAAACATCGAGGGCGACATCATCCAGAAGAATCTGGTGATCGCTGAAGGTGCCAAGTTCGACGGCCGCGTGCGCGCCGTGAGCGATCCGAGCGAGATTGAGCCGATATTCGACGTTGCCGCTCTTACCGCGGCGGCGATGAGCTAAACCAAAGTCAAACTGCGTGTTGGTCAGGCCGACGTTTTGTCGAGGCCGGTGATGCGCTCAAGCAGGCGCGGCTTGCGGTTCTCGCCGCTTTGACCCTGCTCCTCCTTGGGACTGGAGGACGCAGTCTCGGCGCCTGGCTGGGATTCGGCGGGCATAACTTTCGTTTCGCCCTCTCCGGCGTCACCGTCGAGCGCCTTCAGGAAGCCGCTAACGCGGCGCGGATTGCCCTGCTGTGTTGTTTCATCGCTGCCGCCACGTACCAAGCGCGCGACGCGCGGGTCGTTGATCCGATCAACCAGCGGGCGCTTTGCTGGCTCGGCCGCGGCGGACCGCCGCGCTGGCCCCGTCGCCGGTACGCTGCCGCCCAGGCGGCGCATCTCTTCCATGAAATATGCAGCCTGACGCGCGAGCCGCTCGTTTCCGGCTGCGAGCTCGGCCCGCAGTGACTGGATCGTACCGCCCTGCTCGTCGGAAAGCGCCTTCAGGGCACTGAGCCGCGCCTTGAGCGCGATCTTGCTGTCGCGGATTCCGCGCTCGTCCTTGTCGCCGGCCTCGTACGTTGTCAGCGCCGCCTTGAGCCGTGAGATCTCCGCTGACTGATCCTGATTGGCGGCCTTGAGACGGCGCAGCTCCGCTTGCACCTGCGGGTCGTCCGGTTTCGCCTCCGCCGGTCCGGGCATGGGCAGCGGCATTTCGGAGCGGCGCATTTTCGCCGGGCGGCTCGGCTCATGCGCGCCATTCTGGTTTTCGGCCTCGCGCGTGGCCGTGTCCGACGCTGGACCAGCCCGCGTGACCAATGCCTCCAGGCGCGCGATCTGCGAGGTCTGATTGCGCGTCTTGGAACGCAACGCCTCGATCTCGGTGCGCAGCGCAACCTCGCCTTCAAAGCGGGGATCGTTGAGCCCTTCGCGGCTGCGCGCGGCGCGCGTATTCAACGCGGCCTTCAGGCGATGTATCTCGTCGGTCTGCTGGGTGTTGATCTGGGTCGCTTCCTCAAGCGCACGGCTCTGCTTTTCGCTCGACTGGCTGAGCGAGACGATCTCGCGATCGCGTTGGAACAGCAGCTTGCGAGCTTCGGCGAGGCGGTGCTCCACTTTCGGCAGGCGGTCCATGATCGTCTGCTCAAGCACGCGTCGCGCGTTCTCGTGCTCTTCGAGCGACGTGCGCTGGCCCGACAGCTCCGTCTCAAGACCGCTGATGGCGGCGTCGCGGCGGTTGAGCTCGACCATTTGCCGCGCAGAAGCGTCAGCCGCTTCCTCGACCCGCATCTCGAGCTTGTGAATCCGGATGGCGTACTCGGCGCGAAGGCGATCCTTGTCGGCGCGAATCTCCGCCTCGGTCAGCGGCATCGAGCGCTTCAGCGCTTCGGTTGTGAGGCGCGCCACGCGGCGCCGGTAGAGCGGCGACAGGAACACGGTCAGCAGGGCTGCCGAGAGGAAGCCGAGCCCCGCCAGCATGACCATCTCGATGCTGATCACGTTTCAGACCTCAACAGCGGTTTGTGCACTGCAGCCACCCGCGTCTCCAACCATTGCAACCGCTGCCGGAACCGCTCGCCGCAAGGCGACTTAAAACGGGTTCCACGTCGGCTCGCGGGTATACTTCAAATATCCGACGTTGGCACCTAGCCGGAGCCCGATGCCGGCGCGAATGGGCGCCAAAGTCACGTTGCCATGCGTCTGATACTGGATACCGACGCCGCCAACGAAATACGCCGATCCTTGAACGCCGGCGTAGCGGTCGTAGATCTCCCAAGGTTCGTGCAGGTTGTACACCAGCACCATCGTCTTGGATCCTTCGCCGCCGAAGTCGTAGCCGATCGAGGGACCCTGCCAATAGACCTTGTGGGCACCCGCGTCCTTTGTGAAAAGCGTGCCCTCTCCGTAACGCAGTCCGGCGACAAAAGCTCCGCCGGCATCCTCGCCCAGGATGTAACCGTTGGGACGGCCGGATTTGCTGAATGAGTACTCGACGACGCTCGCCAAGCCCTTGCTCACCGAGCCGAAGAAATGCCGACCGGCGTCAAGGATCTCGTTCTGAGAGAAGGAATTGTGCGGGGCCTCGCCTGGAGGCGGGGCGTCCGGCGCATGGTAGGGCTCGCCGTAGCCTGCGTGGTCATCGGGCGGCTGCGGCGTCGGCGAAACCAGAGGGGCACGATCATCGCGCCTGTAGTTGTCGTCTTCCCGATAAACGCCACTCGGCCGATACGGCGGCGGTGCTGCGCCCGGATTATCGTAGGGATCAGCAGGCGGCGAATAGGCATCGCTGCCAGCAAATGCCGGCGCGGCCGCGGCGAGCGATCCGGCACTCAGCGCGGCCAAAGCAGACAAAACGAGGGGGAAACGAAGTCTCCGAGAAGGCTGCGACATGGCGCGATCCACCGGGCTGGGCAGTGCTGCGCGGACGATCCGCGACTGCCTTCTAATGTGTGAATCCTTCGACGCAAAGTGTTACCAAAGTGTGGCCGATACGCGATGCTGCAGCGCGCGATTGTGGCGAATTTGCCGCGTGTCAAAGCAGCGGCTTGCGGGCCCAGGCGACAAACTGCGGATTGGCAAAGCGTGCGTCGGTCTTGCCGTACGCGAGCGGCGCTCCCTCGATCGTCGTCACGCAGCCACCCGCCGCGACGAGGATCGCTTGACCGGCCGCGGTATCCCATTCGCTGGTCTGGCCGAGCCGCGCATAAAGATCGGCTTCGCCGCGCGCGATGAGACCGAACTTCAGCGACGAGCTCGCCTTACGCTTCTCCGCAATATGCAAGCGCTTCAAAAAGGCGTCGGTCGATTCCGCCGCGTGCGATCGGCTCGCGAAGGCGATCAACCCAGCAGGGTCCGGCTCGCGCGTGTGAATCTGCCGTAGTTCAAGATCTTCCAGATCTGCGGCGTCTTCCGGCGCTACGGTCGCCTCGATCGCGTGCCCCGGCCCTAGAGTCGCGAAAAGGAGATTGAGCGCGGGCGCGTAAATCACTCCGAAAACCGGCTGCTTGCTCTCGACCAGCCCTATGTTGATCGTGAATTCGGGGCTGCGATTGATGAAGGCGCGCGTGCCATCGAGTGGATCGACGAGGAAGAACCGCTCCCCGATTGCAGGCACGCGACCGGCCGCGACCTCTTCCTCCGCGATCACCGGCACGCCAGGCGCAGCGCTGCGCAGCCCCGCGATGATGACCTCCTCCGCCTCGTGATCGGCGACCGTGACGGGCGTGGCGTCGGCTTTGGTTGAAACGGTGACGCCGGCAGCGAAGTGGCGCATCTCGATTCTACCGGCGGCGAGCACGGCTGGCAGAAGAGCTTTCAAAAGTCGCTGGCAATCGTCGGCTTGCATGCTTCGACCGGGCGCCTGATTCGTCTCGACGCAGCCAAAGCGTCGAGAAAGGATGTCGTCGCGCACTGACGCGTGCATGCATTGTGTCAGGAAAACAAGGGCGTGAGGAGCATCGCACGCCAGACCTTTGCATCGACAGTCCGGCGCGTGTATCAGAATGCAGGAACTCTTCGCAAGCGGCCTCGGTTGCTCAGGGTCGGACGTCCCAGTACGGCGGCCAGTACGGCGGGACGAGAGCAGCGCCGCTTTATAACTCGCGCCAATAGAGGGGGTATCGATGGGGCATCGCACCAATCCCACCGATCTTGAACTCGCCGCGCTTATCTCGAGCAAAATCTGTCACGACGTGATCGGTCCCGTGGGCGCGATCTACAACGGTCTTGAAATCCTTGACGAAGACGACGACGAAGAGGCGAAGAATTACGCCCTCAACGTGATCCGCAACGTCACCGAGCAGGCTTCGGCACGGCTGCAATTCGCACGCTTCGCCTTCGGTGCGGCTGGTTCGGCTGGCGCGATGATCGATCTCGGCACCGCCGAGCAGATTTCGCGCGGCTTCATCGGCAAGGGCAAACACACGCTGATCTGGCGCACCGTCCCGGGCCACATGGGCAAGGACAAGGTGAAGCTCCTGCTCAATCTCGTCGCGAGCGCAATCACGGCGCTCCCACGCGGGGGTGACATCGAGGTGCAGATGGGCGGCTCGCTCGAAAATCCGAGCTTCCTGATCCGATGCCGTGGCGCCACGGCGCGGCCGCCGCAACATCTGGTCGAGTTCATTGCCGGCGAGCACCCGCCGGCTCTCGATGCAATGACAATCCAAGCCTACTACACGTGGCGTCTGGCGGGCACGGCGGGCATGCGGCTTGAGGTGCTGCACGATGGAGCCGATATTCTACTGTCGGCAAAGCCCGGTATCTGAGACCTAAGGCTTGCAGGCCGGCGCGCGCCATTCGGCGCGGCGAAGCAGGCGTGCAAGAGAGGCCATCCAACGAAAGAGTGCATCTTGCTTCGGGTCGAACACTTGCGCATTGGCGAGTTGCCGCCCTTGAGCTTCGAGGTGGCCGACGGCGATTGCCTGGCGATCGAAGGACCTTCCGGGGCCGGAAAGACGCGGCTCCTGCGCGCAATCGCTGATCTCGACCCTGCGCCGGGTCACATATTCTTTGACGGCGCAGAGCGCAACGAGATGCCGCCGTCGGAGTGGCGCAAGATGGTACGCTACTGCTCGGCCGAGCCGGCGTGGTGGACAGAAACGGCGCGCGCCTCGTTTCCGCCGGAGCCTGCCGCCGGGCGGCTTGAGCGGCTGCTGAATTGCCTCGGACTGGACATGATCACGCTCGATCGCTCGATTGCGCTCCTTTCGACCGGCGAGCGCCAGCGCCTTGCGCTTGCGCGCGCGGTGATCGACGAGCCGCGCGTGCTGCTGCTCGATGAGCCGACCGCACCGCTCGATCCGGAAAGCGCGCACCTCGTGGAGGAATTGCTCAAGTATCAGCTCAACGCCGGGCGCAGTGCCCTGCTCGTCAGCCACGATGACGACCAGATCGAGCGTATCGCGCACGCTCGCCTGCTTCTGCCGCGCATTGGCGGTGGGGGTGCATTTGCGGCAGGAGCGCAGGCGGCATGACGTACGTGCCATTGACGCCGCTCGATTTGACGCTGGCGGCCTGCCTGCTGCTCATCAACGGCGCGATCTCTTGGGTCTTTGGCCTTCGGCTGGAGAAGAGCATCGCAATCGCTGCCGTGCGCATGCTTGTGCAGCTTGCTCTCGTGGCGCTCGTCCTCAAGTTCATCTTCACGCAGTCGTCCGCGTTCTGGACCATCGTCATGGCGCTTGTGATGGTATTTGCCGCGGGCATCGAGGTCGTCTCGCGGCAAAGCCGGCGCTTGGCCAGCTTGCCTGCGCTTGCCTTCAGCAGTGGCACGCTGCTGTTCATCGGGATGACAATCACCGGCCTCGGCGTTGGCGTGATGATTGGCCCCGATCCTTGGTTCGCGCCGCGCTACGTGCTGCCGATCCTAGGGATGGTGCTCGGGAACACGATGACCGCCATCAGCCTGGTGCTTAGTACCTTCAGCGAAGCGGCAAACCGGGAGCGCACCGCAATCGAGGCGCGCTTGGCGCTCGGCTCACATCGGTTCCAGGCGATGAGCGGCCCGCTTCACGTCGCGCTGCGCACGGGAATGATGCCGATCCTCAATTCCATGGCGACGACCGGCATCGTGGCCCTTCCCGGCATGATGACCGGACAGATCCTCGCCGGCGTCGATCCCGTCGACGCCGCGAAATATCAGGTGCTGATCATGTTCCTGATCGCCAGCGCGACGGCGCTCGGCTCGTTCTGCGCCGGGCTCGGCGCCATCCTGCTGCTGTCGGACAACCGGCACCGTTTACGGCTCGACCGATTGAGCGCGCACGCCTGACATCGACGCAGTGATCACGCCACAGCGTCGATCGGGAGACGGCGCGTCGAGCGAAATGCCTTAGCGGCTATCCCCGAGCGCGTGCGCGGACTTACCATCAGCAAGCGGCGGAACGAACGATCCGCGTCCGGCCGCACTCGCGGCAACCGCGGCGGCCGCCGCTTCCTTGGCGGCGTTGGCTGCAGTCTCGGCGGCAGCCGCAGCCCGCTCGGCTGCAGCGGCAGCGGCTGAAGCAGCCTCGGACGCCTTGCTTCTGTCGCCGACGGGCTCAGGAGATGCGGCAGGTGCTGCCTCGGGCCCAGCGGGGCCAAGCGCGCCGGTTTCGACGCTCGGCGCTGTCGTCGTGGGCTCGAGTGCAGGCGCAGCGGATGAAGCGGGCTCGGGTGCCGTCGCGGTCTCGGTGGCTGCAGGCGCGGCTTCGGGTGCGGCGGCGGTGTCGGCTTCTGCCGGCGGGCCGTCCTGGGCGGGTGCGAGCGTCGTCGCATCGGAGTGCGCCGCTACGGCAGCAGTTTTATGCTTGTGACCCTTTTTCGTCGGGTCCGTCGCTGCGGAGGTGGCGGCGGTCTTGCGAACAGGCGTCGGTGGCGCGCCCGTTGCGGCATTCGCCGTGTTGGGCTCGTCCGCCTTCTTGTCGGCGCCCCAGCACACGTTGGCCGACGCGGTGCAGGTGTGCTCGTCGAAGACGATGAAGTTCAAGAACTGGTAGCAGCTAACGCTTTTCGTTCCGACCGAATAGTCCTTGATGTTCTGCTGCGCGGCCCACTCGGAGATGTGCTTGTCGAGCAGCGATTTTGCATCCTTGGTCGGACCGTCCTTGCCGTAGTCGTTCACGAGGAAGGCCATGCGCTTGCAGCCCGCCTGGGCCGGCAGCGGAGCCACGGCACTGAGCAGCACGGCTGCAGCAGCGGCAAAAGCGAGCGATGCGCGCATCTGTAAAACCCCTGTCCCCACGGGCACTAAGGCCCGCTATTGCTGAAGCTATAGCGGGCAGGCCGAGCGCTGCATAGAGCCCGGCCGATCAATTATGTGCAGGACAATAGTAGCAAAAACGCGGGCGGGGCAGGCCTTAGTTCATGTAGGGCAAGTCGCCGCCGTTGGGTCCCATTCCCGAATCAAAGAAGAAGCCGCTATCGAACGGGCCGCCCGGCGACTGCTTGTTGACGTAGGGATCGATGTAGCCGCCATAAAGCTGGAAGTATCGGGCGATTTCGCTGGGCGAAGACCCGGCTTCAACAGTCTCTTGCCGAGCCTGGCGGCGCGCGTGCCGGCGCGCCTTCGGCTTGGCGGTGGGCTGAGCCTCTTCCGCGTGAAGCCCGGGAGCCACTTGCTCGCGCACGCCATCAAATGCAGCGACGGCGAAGGCCGCGGCGGCGAGGAGGGTGGCGGCACGAAGAAGGGAAGCGCTCATGATGTCATAGCCTCTTGCTTTTTGACCACTCCGCACCCGGCCAATAGGGAGCGGAGAATAGCCGAATTTGCTGGCGCGGCTTGCGAAAGTGTTGCTTCCGGCACGCTTTGCCGGGCCCTTGTCACCCTCGCACCACGCTTCGTGAAACACGCGACATGAACGCTTGCACGCGGGACATGAACGGTTGAACGGCCGGGCATGAACCGTTGCCCATAAACGCGCGAGCCGGCCGTTTGTGCCGTTTCGACATCATCTGCGAAGAAGAAGCAAGAATGGTTAACGGCGAGCGCCCGGTTTGCCTATCCGGCAGGCAGATTCGCCCTTGCGAGGACGTAACCTTATGCGCGCGATGAGCACAGCCGCACTCGCGAGTCCGCGCATCGCGACGGCGCTCCGCATCACGGTCACCGCCGGCTCACTTTAGAATCGAACATCGGGCAGCCCGCTCGCGCTCACGACGTCCGGCAGATCGTCGAGACGCCCTTGCAGTTGTAGCCGATGCCGCCCTTGGAGCAGGAGTAGCGCGGCGCGCCGACCTTGTAGCCGGGCGTCGATCCCGACGCCATCCAGCTCGCCCACGCGCCCCAGTCGAACGACTGCAGCAACGCCTCGTACACCTGGGTCTTGGCGCTTTCCATCGTCGTGTTCGTCCCGGACGCGGCTTTGGTGAAGCAGCGCCCCGCCGCATCGGCGGAGCCGGCGCAGCCGAGCGACAACGCGGCGAGCAGAGCCGCGGCGAAAGCGGTGCGATATCCGTTGGCCATTTCATTGATCCTCATCTTGGCGCCCCTTCGAGCAATGATGGCACCAGCTCCTCGAGCACCGCAAGCTTGCCGCACGCGGAGCATTTTGCCCACCGGCGCGGTGAAAAAGCGCGAAATTGTCTTGTTGAAAGTTGCCGCGCGGCGACAAGCGCACCGCCCTAAATTCGCGAACCGAGCTTCACCCGAGCGCCTCGATGCGAAAGCCCGCGCCTTTGTCCTGCGCCAGAACGCGCGCAAGCTCCGGCAGAAGCACCTTGAGCTTCTCCTCCAGCGTATAGGGCGGATTGACGATGATCAGCCCGCAGCCGTTGAGCAGCGCGGTATCATTGCCGCCGCGGATCATCAATTCGACCGCGAGCACCTTGGCGATCCCGAGCGCGGCAATCTCCTTGCGAAACCCCGCCACCGCTTGGCTGTCCTTGATCGGGTACCACAACAAGAATGTGCCGCCAGCAAACCTGCGCGTCGCTTCCTGCAGCCCCTGCACCAGCCGGTCGAGCTCGCCTTGCTCCTCATAGGCCGGATCGACGAGGACTGCGCCGCGGCGCTCCTTCGGTGGCAGCATGGCTTTCAGCGCGGTGAACCCGTCAAGCTCCAGCACTTTGACCTGCGCGTCGCGTGCAAACTCGCGCTTGAGCGCGGCGTTGTCGTCGGGATGCAGCTCGTTGAGGACCAGCACATCGTCAGGGCGCATCAGATAGCGCGCGATGAGCGGACTTCCGGGATAGCGCCTCAGCGCTTTGGTGTCGCCATCGTTCAGCGCGCGTACCACGCCGAGATAGGGGTCGAGCGCCGCCGCCGCTGCAGGGGAGAATTTCGCTGCCAGCACGCGGCCGATGCCCTCGCGCCACTCGCCGGTCTTGCACGCCTCCTCGCCTTCGAGATCGTAGAGGCCGATGCCGGCGTGCGTGTCGATCACGCGGAACGGCGCCGGCTTCAGCTTCAGATGCTCGATCACGAGGGCCAGCACGGCGTGCTTCAAAACGTCGGCGAAATTTCCGGCGTGATAGGCGTGGCGGTAGTTCATGGGATGACGCTAGAGCCCCGCGCCGCCTCCGCTGTCAAGCTGGGTCGCTGGATCGCAATCTTAGAGACTGGGGCTGCCCTCTCACCCTGATCCTCTCCCCGCCTGCGGGGAGAGGGGACCGGACCGCGATGCAGTCTCCCCGCGCGACGACGAGCTAAGCCGCCATCTTCCAGAGCGCCGTCTCGGTCGCGACGTAGTCGACCCGGCCCATCTGCAGCGCCTTCAGCGCTTCCTCGGGCTTATTGATGATCGGCTCCTCGTGCACGTTGAAGGACGTGTTGATCAGCGCCGGCACGCCGGTCAGCTGCTCGTACTGCTCGAGGATGTCGTAATAGAGCGGGTTGGTCGCGCGCGCGACCACCTGCGGGCGCGCGGTACCGTCGACATGCACGACGGCGGGGATCTTGTCCTTCCACTCGTCCTTCACGTTGCATGTCACGGTCATGAAGCGCGCGGTGTACATGAGGCTTTGCGGCAGATCGAACAAATCGGCGCAGCGCTCCTCGCGCACGACCGGCGCGAACGGCATGAACTCGGTGCGGTCGAGGCGCTCGTTCAGCCAGTCGTTGATCTTGCGATCGGTGGCAGCCGCCATGATCGAGCGGGCGCCGAGCGCGCGCGGGCCGTATTCGCCGCGCCCCAGGTAGGTGCCGACCACCTTGCCCTGCGCGATCAGCTCGGCGATGCGCGGCACGAGATCGTTGCGCCCGGCAGAGACGGACACCTCCTCCGCGGCGCCGCCGGCGCGGAACACATCGTCGGCTCCGTCCGTGTAGTCGCGACCGAGATAGACATCCGAAAAAGGTGTGCGATGCCCGAGCCACGCGTCGAGCCCATCGCGCTGCAGCAGATATTCGAGCACGCCGCCCGCCGCCTCGCCCTGATCCGACATGGCGGGATAGACGAAAATCTCATCGAACGGGAACCGCTCGGCGATGCGCTGCGTGAGCTTCACGTTGGCGAACACGCCGCCGCACAGGCCTAAGCAGCGCGCGGGATGGCGCGCGATGATCTTCTCGAGCGCCGAGAGCGTGATCTCTTCCAGCACGGCCTGCACGGAGGCGGCGACATCCTCGCGCTTGCCGGTGCGCGCAATCGTCTCGATCTTGGCCACGACCTCGCGCGGATGAAACACGCCCCTGATCTGCCCATCGGCCTCGACGCGATAGAACATGCGCAGCTCGGCGGCATAGATCGGTTTGCCGAAGGCGGCGAGGCCCAGCACCTTGCCCTCGTGGCGCAGCGGCTTGAACCCCAGCGCGCGCGTCGCGTGATAGTAGAGGTGCCCCATGCTGTCGCCGCGGTTCTGCGGGCGCGAATAGGCGCGGGAATCCGCTTCGCCGCCGAAGATTTCCTCCAGCCGCCCGTCCTTCAAACGGCGCGCGCTGTAGAAGGTGCGGTCGCCGCCGCCATCGGACGTATAGATCAGCGCATCGTCCCACTGGGTGTGGAACAGCACGCCCAGCGCGTGCGCCAGGTGGTGATTGTAGAAATAGATGTCCTTGGGTTTGAGGCCCTGGTCGGCGAGATAGGCGCGGGCGTCGAGCGCGCTCAGAGGATCGGCGATGAAGTTGCGCACCATGACGCGGATCAGCTCGTGCGAGTTGTCCTTCGCCGCCTTCGGAAATGGAATGTGCGCGCGCAGCTTGAAATATTTCTTGGGGTAGCGCGTGCGCGGCAGGCAGACGACATCGACTTCGCTGAGCCCGATCCCGCCCTGATCGAGACATTCGCGCACGGCGGCATCCGGGAATCCGTTGCCGTCGCCCTTGCGCCGCGTTGGTCGCTCCTGGGCGATCGCCGCCTCGAGCTTGTAGTCGTCAAACAGTGCGGCACACGCGTCGTGCTGGTTGTAGATTCCCAAAATGCGCATAGGGCTCTCAATTTGAAGGGTGAAACGGGCCGACCGGAAACCCTAGGAAGCGTCCGCCAGCCTCGCAAGGCAGTGGGGGAAGCATGCGGGCGAATGTCGTGGACAACCGGAGCCGATGCAGGCGCGAGGCGTGGATATCGCGGCGCATGCGCGTTGCGGGTTGCGCTCTCGCCACAGGAAAACCGGCCGGCGCGGGGGTTCGAGGCCTCAGGCCTTCGAGACCTAGGCCTTTTTCTCCCATTTACCGGCAGCGCTCTGCTGCCAGTAGGTGACGGGGCAGCCCGCGCTCTTGGCGGCGGTCCATTGCTGGCGCGCCTTTGCTACCGCGTCGGCATCGTTGCCGTCGAACATGTAGACGATGCGCACGAAGCCCGAGAACTGCTCCGTCTCCGCGCCATCGACGAGGAAGCGCACACCCGCGCCGTTGGGCGTCTCGCTTCCGGTCGTGAGGTAGACGGGCTGCTCGGCCGCGTGGCCATCCTTGGCGGTGCCGTGCGCCAGGAAGCTATCTTCCTTGTAGGTCCACAGCGCGAGATCGATCGCAGCGAGACGCTCGTCGCTTCCCGCCTGCACCACCGCGCGCCATCCGCGCTCGAGAGTTTTTTCGACGAGGCTCGGCAGCACCTGCTCCAGCGCCTGCTGCTCCAGGTGATAGAACAAAACCTCAGTTGCTTGCGCACTCGTCTCAGCCGTCACGGCGTGCAGCGCCTCCTGTGCACTGCAGCGTCGAATGTCTGAACGCGCGCGCCGCATATCGAGTCCAAATAGGGCTTGCACCCATGCCATGCGCCACCTACTTGTAGCGGTCCGGAACGGCGCCAGACGTGCGGCTGTCGTCCGTGCGGGCGGTGAGCTTGGTGGCATCTTCGGGTTCGCTGCCGCTCCCGTCCGCTGATTTCTCTCAAAGCTCAAAATCAACAACCCTTAGAATAAAAAAAGCCGCGCCACGCCTTCAGCGCTTGTCCTTCGCGAACGGGTTGTCGCCCTTGCGCAGGTTGAACCGCAGCGGCACGCCCGGCAGATCGAAGGCTTCGCGCAGGCTGTTGGCCAGGTAGCGCAGATACGATTTGGGCAGCGCTTCGGCGCGCGAGCAGAACGCGACGAACGTCGGCGGGCGCGCTGACGGCTGCGTCATGTAGCGGATCTTGATGCGCTTGCCGCTGACGGCGGGCGGCGCGTGACGTCCGACCGCCTCCTGCAGCCAGCGATTGAGATCGGACGTTGAGATGCGCCTGTTCCAGCCGTCGTAGGCGGCGAGCACGGCCGCCGCGAGCTTGTCGACGCCACGGCCGCTGAGCGCCGACAAGGGCACCAGCGCGACGCCCGGCACCTGCGCCAGCCGGGTGACGAGATCGGTGCGCAAATCCTTCAGCATCGCCTGCTTGTTCTCGACGATGTCCCACTTGTTGATGGCGAGCACGAGCGCGCGGCCTTCCTCGGTCACGAGGTCGGCGATGGTCAAATCCTGATGCTCGAGCGGGCGCTCGGCGTCGAGCAGCACGACCACCACCTCGGCGAAGCGGATGGCGCGGATCGCATCCGATGCGCCGAGCTTTTCAGCCGCCTCCGTAACTTTTGCCTTGCGGCGCAGGCCGGCCGTATCGAACAGGCGGATCTTGCGCCCGGCCCACTCCAGATCGCTCGACACCGCATCGCGCGTCAGCCCGGGCTCGGGGCCGGTGATCATGCGCTCCTCGCCCAGCAGCGCGTTGACCAGCGTCGACTTGCCCGCATTTGGGCGGCCGACGATGGCGACGCGGATCGGACGCTTGGTGTGGTCGTCGTCCTCGTCTTTCTGCGTGCCTTCCGGCCAGGGCTTGAGGCCGAGCGCGCCCAGCATGTCGGTGACGAGGTCGGCCAAACCTTCGCCGTGCTCGGCTGAGATGGCGACCGGCTCGCCAAAGCCGAACTCGTAGGCGTCGTAGAAGCCTTCCTCGCCGGCGCGGCCCTCGCACTTGTTGGCGACCGCGATGACCGGGCGGCCCGAGGCGCGCACGAGCTTGGCGAACACCTTGTCGTCGGGCGTGATGCCGGCGCGCGCGTCGAGCAGGAACAGCACGAGGTCGGCTTGGGCGAGTGCGGCTTCCGTCTGCTGGCGCATGCGTTCCGCGATCGAGCCGCGCTTTGCTTCTTCCAGCCCCGCAGTATCCACCAGCGTCACGGGATTGCCGGCGAGGTCAGCTTCGCCCTCGCGCCGGTCGCGCGTCAGCCCCGGCATGTCCGAGACGAGCGCGGAGCGCTTCCCCGTCAGCCGGTTGAACAGCGTCGACTTGCCGACGTTGGGCCGGCCGATGATGGCGATGACGGGCGTTGGCATGTGTGCTTTGAGACTGGTGTGCTTCGGGACCGGGGGGGGGGAGACCGGGGGCGAGCGCCCTTATCGCGCATTCGCCCGCGCGATGGTAGTCACGGTCTCACGCGAGGCCATCGGCCTCGAATTCGCTTTGGGGGATCAAAGGCCGTGGCCAAAAAGCTCACCATTTATACCCTCGACTGGGTGCCCAAGGGCGCGCGCGGGTTTGTGCGCGATATGCGTCTGCGGTGGGCCGCAGAGGAGGCGGGTTTCGCCTACGACGTGCGGACGGTGGCCTTTGCGGATCGAGAGACCAACCATCTCGACAGCCAGCCCTTCGGACAGGTGCCGTATCTCACGGATGACGATGTCACGATCTTTGAGAGTGGGGCGGGACTGCTCCATCTGGCGCGTCAAAGTGAAAACCTGATGCCGCAGGACGCGGTTGGCGCGGCGGCATCGCTCCAGTGGGTCATCTCCGCGCTCAATTCAATCGAGATGGTGACGGTGCCTTGGTGGTTCTTGCAGATGTCCGGTCAGAAGGACAACGGACTGACCGGCTGGATGGATAAGCGCCTCGCCCAGCTCGAGGCGGTGCTCGGCCAACGTGAATGGCTCGCTTGCAATCGCTTCACCGTGGCAGACCTGCTCATGACCGACGTGCTGCGGGTTGCGAATATCCGCGCTCACGGCGACCGCCCGGCAAGCGAAGCCTACATCAAACGCGTTACCGCTCGTCCGGCGTTCCAGAAGGCTCATGCGGATCAGCTCGCGCATTTCGCGACCGCCGACAAAGAGCGGCTAAACCTGGGATAACGGGTTGCGCAGGCTTCGCGCTTGCCGGTCTACGGCTAGTTTAGCGCGATCAGCTTGGCGTTGTCGGTCAGGATGTACATCTGCCCCTGCGCCACGATGGGCGCGACGTAGATGGCGCCGCCCAGCTCCTTCTGCGTGGTGACGCGACCACTCGCGGCATCGACGCCGACGAGCGTTCCCTTGGCGGAGGCGAGCCACAGTATGCCGCCCGCCAGCGTCGGCCCGCACCAGGCGACGTCGGGCTGCAGCTTGGTGGTCCACAGGATCTTGCCGTCCTTGCGCGACAACGCCATGAGCTGGCCGGTGGTCTGCACGACAAACACGTTTTCGCCCGCGACCCACGGAGTCTGTGTGCCCGGAACGTTGAGCGACCAAACCCGTTCGCCGGTTGCCGCCTGCGTCGCGATCATGCGGCCGGCATGGCCCACGGCGAACACCGTGCCGCGATCGATCGCGGGGCGCGCTGCATCGCTCATGGACGACAGCTGCGAGGTCGTGCGCGTCCGCGACAGACTCTCGGTCCACACCGCGCCGCCGTCCGCCACCTTCAGCGCGACGAGATCGCCCGAAGGATAGGGCACGACGACGATGCCGCCGTCGACAGCCGGGCTCGCGTTGTTGATCAGGCTCGCCTGCTGCGGCAGCCCGCGCACCGACCACAGCTCGCCACCGTCGGCACCTGCCAGACAGTAGAAGCGCCCATCGAGCGTGATGACGAACACCTTGTCGCCGGCCGCCGTCGGCGAGGAGCGCACAGGTGCCTCGAGCTGCTTCTCCCACAGCTTCTTGCCGGTCTCGGGATCGAGCGCGACGACGTTGCCAAATCCGCTCGCGGCATAAAGGCGGCCGTTATCGACGGCAAGCCCGCCGCCGTAGCCGGCGTTGCCGCTCGAGCCGCCGAGCGACAGCGACATCGAATACCAGGGCGTGCTGGTGTTCTCATGCTCGGGCTTGAGCGAGACGTGCCACTGCGCCGAGCCGCCGGAGGTGGCGAACGAGCTGACGGTGCCCACAGCATCGAGCGTGAAGACGTGCCCGTTGTAAACGACCGGGCTCGCGGTCAGCCGGTTGATGGTGCCGGAGCCGGTGCCGGCATCGGCCGACCACGCCTCGTTGCCGGTGCCCGAGTAGGCAAGATTGCCAGGCGCATTGTTGGGGTCGCCGCCGGGCTGTGCCCAGCTGTCGTTGGCGCGCGGCGCAGGAAGCACGATGGGCGAGCTCGCATCCGCCAGCTCACCCGTGATCACCTCTTGCGACTGCATCACGGGGATGCGCTTGCCGGGCAGCGGCACTTCCTTGGTCGCGAACGGATTGATGTCCGCCATCTTGGGAAGCTGGGGGCCGTCGGCACAGCCAGCGAGCAACGCAGAGAGCGCCAAGCTCCCCAGTAGCGCGCTGATCGCCGTCCCCCTCATCAAGCTCCCCTAGTCCTTCTTCGTGGTGACCGGCGCCTTGAATGCGGGCGTGGTCTCGGCCGCGGCAGCACCGCCCGCCGCCGGCGGAGTGGTCGCACTGCTGGCCGCCTTCTTGGCGATCTCGTCGGTCGCGATCTCGGCCAGGATGATCTGCGCGCGCTCGGCGATGCTCTGCGGTGTCCTCTGGTCGACCAGCAGTGGCGTGAGCACGCTGCGCGCCTCGCTCGCTTTGCCGGCTTTGAATGCTGCAAGCCCCAAAAGCTCGCGCGCATTGTAGCGCCACGGGCCATCATCGCCCAGCAAAGGGTTGAGCCGATTCTGCATCTCGGTAAAGTCAGCCTCTCCCACACGCAGCGCGGCGACCTGCAGAGCAGCGTAATCACGCAAAAGTGGCTCTGACTTGTCGTCCTTGGCGAGCGCCTCGTAGGCAGCGAGCGCTTCGGCCTTCTTGCCGTCCTTCAAGAGGGCGCCGGCGAGCTGCAGCCGCGACAGCGAGGGATACCCACCCGTGCCGTCGGCAGCTATCGCCTCGAATTCCTTGGCCGCGCTGCCTTGCTTGTTGTCGTTGGCGAGCGCCAGGGCATCCTCGTAGCGCGAGCCGGTGGCCTCGGCGGCAGCCGTATGCCGGTCGACATAATACTGGCGCCCCAGCACAGCGAGGACGATCAGCAGTGCGCCCGCGATGATGTAGGTTCCGTACTCGCGCCAGATCTTCTCGATCCGCTCGCGCCGGATTTCTTCCTCAACCTCGCGCATGAAGTTGTCGTTATTGTCAGCCATCCGTCTCCGCCCCTGGCGCTTATCGTTATCAGAGGCACGGTCTGCGGGCCTCTGCAGCCCCGCATAAATAGCCGACAGCTTCTTCAGCGCAAGTGATTGATAGGTAAGGCTGTATGAACGCTCCTGCGCGCTCAGCCTTTGCTGCTGGGGGTTTTCGGCTTTTTCGTGGCTTTGACCTCAGCGGCAGCGAGGCGCGCAGCCCCACGCCCGGCGGCCGCTTTCTGCGGGCTTTTCATCGGGTAAGTATGCTCGGGCGTCGGGAAGGCGCGTGAGCGCACGTCGTCGGCGTAGGCACGCACCGCGTCCTCGATGGCCTCGCCGATCTTGCCGAACTTCTTGACGTAGCGCGGCACCCGCGGGCTCAAGCCCAGCATGTCCTCCAAAACGAGGATCTGCCCATCGCAGGCTCCCGACCCGATACCGATCGTCGGGATTTCAATGGCTTGCGTGATGCGTAGCGCAAGCGGCTCGGTCAGCGCCTCGAGCACGACGGCGAAGGCCCCGGCATCAGCCACGGCGCGCGCGTCGGCCTCGAAAGCGGCCCACTGCTCCTCGCTGCGCCCCTGCGCCTTGTAACCGCCGATCACATTCACAGATTGCGGGGTCAGACCGATATGCGCCATCACGGGAATGCCGCGGTCGACGAGGTAGTGGATGGTCTCGGCCATCCGGCGGCCACCCTCGATCTTTACGGCGCCGCAATCGGTCTCTTTCATCACGCGGGCGCAGTTGCGGAAGGCGACGGCGGGGCTCTCCTCGTAGGAACCGAACGGCATGTCGACAGCGACGAGAGCGTGCTTGGCGCCGCGCATCACGGCGCGGCCGTGCATGATCATCAGCTCGAGCGGCACCGGCACGGTGGTTTCATAGCCGTGCATCACCATGCCGAGACTGTCGCCCACCAGCAGCACATCGCAGAATCGGTCAGAAATAGCCGCCGTGTGCGCGTGATAAGCGGTCAGCGCGACGATGGGAGCCTTGCCCTTCATCGCGGTTATGTCGGGAGCCAGAAGGCGTTTGTTGGATGAATGTACGGACATGAAGCGACTGTACTCTTTTCGCGGCGTCGCGTACGCGCTAGGAGTTGCAGACGCACGCAAATGGTTGGGTGCGCGCGAACAACACTTACTCACGCGCGGGGCCAAGTGCCCTTCTGCTAACGAACATTTAGGGTTAAAACCAGCATATAATTCGCTTCGCTCACACACACTCTCAATTGGGATGGGTGCCTCCTTGCAAACTATCGGGAAAGCGAACACAGGTGCGATGCGCCACGGTGTAGCGGCAGCCGCGCTCGCAATAGCGGCCTTCTTCGTTGTCGATGCCACCGGGAGCGCGCAGGCGCAATTCTTCCCCTGGGGCGGGTGGGACAACTCTCCTCCCTGGCAGCAGCAGCGCCGCGCACCGCGCCGCGCGATCCCGCGCAACGTGCCCGAGGACGAGGGCGAGAAGGTCGTCTCGAACCTGCCAAAGCCCACCGGCCCGCTCACGATCGTGGTGTCGCTCGGCAAGCAGACCGTCAGCATCTACGACAACAACCAGAAGATCGCATCCTCGCCGATCTCGAGCGGCATGGCCGGCCACGAGACGCCGACCGGCATCTTCTCCATCCTGGAAAAGAACCGCTACCACTACTCCAACCTGTACGGCGGCGCGCCGATGCCGTTCATGAACCGCATCACCAATTCGGGCGTCGCGATGCACGAGGGCGTGGTGCCGGGCTATCCGGCCTCGCACGGCTGCATCCGACTGCCGGCGGCGTTCGCCCGCAATCTGTTCGGCATCACCGAGATCGGCGCGCGCGTCATCGTCACCCAGGAAGACCCGACACCGTCCGAGTTCGACGGCACACACATCATCGAGCCGCTGCCGCCGGCCAACGCCGAAGCGACGAAAACCGGCTTCTCGCCGGTGACGCCGGCATCCGCAGAAGGTGTAAGCAAGGTCCGCACGCGCGAGCAGGCTGCTGCCGAGCGCTCACAAGAGCGCGAGAAGCTTGCCGCCGCCGTCACCGCTGCGGAGGCCGCCAAGACCGCGGCGATCGACAAGGCGAAGGCGGCCGCCGAGGCCGCGGGCGCCGCCAAGGACAATTTGCGCAAGGCGCGCAACGAGCAGGACCGGCTCGCGGACGAAGCTCGCAAGGCGGCACGCGAGGCGGACAACGCCAAGGACAGCTTCGCCGACCACATGCGCGAAAAGGTCAAGAAGATCGACGTTTCCAAGCTCGACGCCGACGCCTTGAAGAAGGAGCAGGACGACGAGGTTGCCGAGGAGACGAAGGTCCTCGACCTCGCGCAGGCCATCGCTCCGGCAAAGGCGCTCGTCGACAAGCAGGCCGATGTCGTCAAGACCGCCGCAGCCGCCGCCGACACCGCGGAGAAGGAGCGCCGCGCCGCCGCCGATGCGATCAAGGACACGGAGAAGGCGATCGTCGACGCGAAGGCCGCCGTCGTGTCGGCCAATGCCATCGAGGCGAAGAAGGACAATCCGGTTTCGATCTTCGTCAGCCGCAAGACCGGCCGCCTCGTCGCCAAGCTCGGCATCGGTGATCCGGTGATCGACGTTCCCGTGAAGATCACCGATCCCAACACGCCGATCGGCACGCACGTCTTCACCGCGAACGCCTACACGCCGGGCGAGAAGGGCCTCAAGTGGGGCGTCGTCACGTTCGATGCGGCCGCGGCGGCCGCGCCGAGGAAGCCTTGGCGCAAGCGCCGGCACGAGGATCAGGACTACGTGGCGGCGCCGACCACCGACACCGATCCCGCGCACGCGCTGGAGCGCATCGAGATCCCCAAGGAGACCGCAGAACGTCTGGCCGAGCTCGCCAAGCCCGGCTCCTCGTTCATCATCTCGGATTACGGGTTGAGCCGCGAGACCAGCAAGCGCACCGACTTCATTGTCGAGCCCTGGCGCAGCTCGACCGCGCCGCCGGCCGAGTACGAGGGCGGGCGCGTCGAGTAGCGCGCGCGAGACCGATTGCGAAGCGAAGGCGCGGGCGATCCGCGCCTTCTTCGTTTCGGGGATTAGCCGGGCAGCCTGATCTTGCGTTCGGGCGGCGAGACCAGCACTTCGACGGGATCGCCGATCTTGACGCGCCCGCCTTCGAGCACCTTCGCAGTGATCCCTCCCCGCCAATCGGGATAGAGCGCGCGCAACAACCCGGCCTTCGCCTCGTCCATGCGCCGGCAGGGTGTGGTGGGATAGGTGACCTCGATCACCGCGGGCCCGATGCGCACGACGCCGCCGATCGCGCGCGGGAGTGCCACGCCCTCCACCAGCAGGTTGGCGCGCCGCGCGGTCCAGTCGAGATCGCTCGTGTCATCGAGCTCGGCGAGCGCCGCCTCCCACGCTTCGCGCGAAAGCACGCTGACGCCGCGGCGCGGATGCTTGATGCCCTTGAAGTCGCCTTCGACGCCGGCGCCGACCGAAATGAGCGCATCTTCCCGCGTCTGCATGGGCGCCCGGTGCTTGTCGCGCACCGCTATCCCGATCAATCGCCCGCTTCCGCTCATGCTTCTCCGCTCGCGCCACGTCAACTCACGCCAGAGGCGACACCCCGATGATGAGCTGGTGCAGCCAGAGGACAATAGCAAGGTAGAGCCCGGTCCCGACCACGACGACGATGATGTCGTTGCGCCAGGGTCCGGTCTTGGCGCCGAGCGGGCCCAGCGCGTGGCGCCGCTTCACCGAGATGCGGTCATAGACGGCGAACGCGAGGAAGCTGCCGAACAGCACGAGCGCGGCGAGGTCGCCGTTGGCCAGCAGGTGCGCCAGCGCCCAGATCTTGATCGCGACCAGCATCGGGTGCTTGAGCGCGGTGTGGATGTGCGATGGCACGTAGGCGGCAACGAGTGCGATCATCGCGGGCAACATCAGCGCCAGCGCGATATGGCGTGTCCACACCGGGGGCACCCACAGGATCGGGTTCTTGCCCGGGTGAATCTGTAGCTTGTGGAAGCCGAGCACGATCAGCACCAGCCCGACCAGCGAGACGATGCCGAAGATCGCCTTATATCCGGTCTCGCCGAAGCGCCCCACGAGGCCGCCGCGCAGCTCCGCGTTCCCAGGCACGAGGTGAATTCCAAAAAAAACCACGAGCCCGATCACCAGCACCAGCATCGCCGCCTCCCCATTTTTCACTCGCCGCCTCGACGTCCGCCAAATGCGGCCATCTTCTGCCACGCTGCGGCCACGACTCTAGGCTCTTTTAGGGTCAGGGGAACCAAGCCGCCAGTCCGTATCCAGTCGCAGATCGTCCGGAGTGCAGCCGGAGAGCGCGGCCGAGCCCCGTCGAGACGTCTCTCGAGAGGTGCGTAATGCGTATTCCTGTTCCCGGCGCTTTGGTTGCGTCGACTGCTTCCGGTGCCGCCGGCTACGAAGCGGCATCACATCACCAGCAGCATCTTTTGCGTCCCGCGCGCCAGCGCCGGTCCCTGTCGCGCGCCTTGGGTGAGACGGACCTGAGCAGCCTCTTCCGCGATGAGGCAAACTCCTGGAACTTCGTGGCCATGGGCTCACGCGCCAAGACCGACAACGAGCCCGAGCCGGCCCTGGTGGAAAACATCGCGCGCGCCATGGAGAACCGGCCGCTGATGCGCCGGTTAGCCTCCATCGAAGCCGAGTTCGGCGACGCACCACTGGCTGCACCGGCATATCCTTTGACCCCGCCGCGGCTCGGACCGGCCTTGGCTGCACCTAGCCTGAGCGCGCCCGTCGACAGCTTCACCGCCATCGCCGCCGGCATCGGCATCGCGCCGCTGACATCCGGAGTGAGCGATCTCGACCTCATCAAGCGCCGCGTGGAGGAAGCCGAGGCCGGCTGGACCCTGCCGCCGCGCTCGGCCGAATGGCTCGGCAAGGCGAAGCGCGATCACAGACGCACGCTCCTACGCAATGCCGCGGCCTGGTTGGCGACGCTGTTCATCGGCGGCACGATCATCGTCGCGACCGCGCTGATGCTGCACCACTGATCCGCTGTCCGGTTATCGGCGGCTTACGGCAGAAACCCCTTGTCGAGGTTCAAGGCCTGGCGCGACAGCTCGCGTCCCTTGGCGCTGCGCTGCGTTGCCGTCCACGCAACGTGGGTGCCGGCATCAAGCGAGGTGCGCGAGCGCAGGTCGATCGCCACCAACTCGCCGGGCTTGACCTCCAACGGCGACAGCAGCGGAAAATAAAGTTGCTCCCAGTGCGTCGCTGGTGCGCCAGGAGCCGTCGAAAGCGCCACGCCCGGCACCAGCTCCGCTTCCCACCACGTCGCAAAGCCGTAGATCGTTGCGGGCTTCGTTATTCGCCAGCTCGCATCGCCGCGGCGGCTCGCACGGTTCTCGATGGAAAAATCGATCGCGTCCCAGGCGACCGCGCCCGTCCCCTTGTCGAGCAGCTCGGCCGGCTTGAGCGCACGCACGTAGATATTATTGAGGCTCATCGCCTTCGCGACGGACAGATCGAAGCCGGTTGCGTCCCAGGCCGAAAGCTCGGCGTGGATGCGATCGGCGATGACAGGCGCCACGAGTTGCGTCAGCGCGCGCGGGATGATCGCCCCGGAGGGCTTCAGGAAGCGGCGGCGCGCATCGTTCAGCGTCTCGATGATGTGCTCTTCGAAGGGATAGTTGCCGAGCGTCTCGGAGACGACGACATCGACCTTTTCGGGCTTGGTCATCTCGGTCGAGTGGCACGGGATCAGGTGGCAATTGCGCAGCTTGTTGGCCTTGATGACCTTCTCGGCGACGCCCGCGACCTCGGCCGCCTCGTAGAGGAACACCTCGCGCGCGCCGAGCTTTGCCGCCATCAGCGCGAGCAGCCCGGTGCCCGCACCGATATCGGCGACGGTGGTTTTGCCCGGCACGATCACGGACGCGAGCGCGCGCCGGAACGCCTCGTTGCGCACGCGGTCGGCGATCAATGTGCGATGGTATTCGATGCGCATGGCGTGCCGCGTCCGATCACAGCTTCAGGTGAGGGCCGCGAACCTCATACAGCACCAGCGCGGTCGCGACTGCCAGATTGAGCGAGTCGATACCGCCCGCCATGGGAATCTTGACGAGCCGCGTGCACGCTGCCGCCATCGGCTCCGACAGGCCCGGTCCTTCGCTGCCCATCGCCAGCAGCACGGGCCCCTTGTAGTTTCCTTTGCGGAAATCGTGCGTGGCCGCAAGCTCGGTGCCGACGACATCGCCGGTCCAGCCGCCGCGCCAGGCGAGGAATTCATCGCGCGTTGCTTTGCTCAGCGGCACCGCAAAGATCGAGCCCATCGTCGCGCGCACGCACTCGTGCGAATAGGGATCGCACGCCGCGCCGACGAGGATCACGCCCGACGCGCCAACGGCCTGCACGGTGCGAATGATCGTCCCGAGATTGCCAGGATCGCGGACCTCCTCGAGCGCCACCCACACTGCCTCGCGCGCGACCGCGCCCGGCTTCGGCAGCTCGGCCCAGCGCTGGCGAAAGACCCCCAGCATGCTTTGCGGATTGTCCTTGGCCGCGAGCTTGCCGAGAACGGCCTCCGACACCTCCAGGCATTCGGCACGCTCATTCAGCGCCCACGTGACAAGCCCGCGCGCGATGCCGCTCTCGGCGTCGCGAAACACCAGCGTCTCCGGAACGAAGCCGTGCTCGCGCGCCGTGACCAGCAGCGACGCGCCTTCGGCGACGAACAGCCCGGTCTCCTTGCGCGCCTTGCGCATCTCGAGCGCGCGGATCGCCTTGACGCGCTCGTTCTGCAGGCTCGTGATCGGCTTTGGCGCGGTCGTGCGCTCACGCTCGTTCATCGGACACCCATCGCGTGAACAGCGAGGCCGGCAGCAGGCGCGCGTCGATACCCGCCTCCCGGATCGCAAGCTCGCCCGAGCTGAACGATCCGCCCCGCGGTTTCAGCGTCTCGCGCGCGAGCTGATCGAAAGCCAGCGCGGAAGCGCGGATCGCATAGACGGTCAAAACGAGCGCGGCGCGACCCGGCGCCAGCAAACGCGCGCAGTCCTTGAGCAGGCCCGGGAGATGCTCGAACAATTCCCAGACCTCGCCGTCCGGCCCGCGCCCGAACTTGGGCGGATCGACGAGGATGACATGGTAGGTCTTGGCGCGGCGCACCTCGCGCGCAACGAACTTCTGCGCATCATCGAGTATCCAGCGGATCGGCGCGTCGCCGAGTTTGGATGCCGCCTGATTTTCCTTGGCCCACGCGATCGCCTTCTTGGACGCGTCCACGTGCGTGACGTGCGCACCGGCCGCGGCGGCGAGCAGCGAGGCCGCACCCGTGTAGCCGAACAGGTTCAGCACGCGCGGCGGCTCACTTGTAATTGCGCCGAGCTGTGCCAGCATCCACTCCCAGTGCGGGAGCTGCTCGGGAAAAAGTCCCATGTGGCGGAAGCCGGAGAGCCGGCAGAGCATGGTCGCATCGCCCACGCGCACCGGCCAGCTGTCCGGCACCGGCTTGTCGATACGCCAGCGGCCCTTCTCCTCATCCTCGGCGCCGGCGAAGACTGCGTTGGCGCCCCGCCAGTCGGCGCCGAGACGCGGGGTCCACAGCGCCTGCGGCTCAGGCCGGTCGACGACGACTGAGCCGAAGCGCTCGAGCTTGCGCCCCGACCCGCTGTCGAGGAGGGCGTAGTCGGGAAACCCCGCGGTTTCAACGAGCTGCAACGCACCCGTGCCTGCGGTGCCGCGTTGGACGGCAACCTCGGTCTCAGTGTCTGAACGTCGTTGTTTATGCGCCATGTGTCTGCGGCATCTTATGCGCGATGTGCTTATGAGCGGTGTGCAGGCGTTGCAGCGCCCGACGAGATGCCAGGATGCGTGCCCGCCGTCCAGTGCGAGCGGGGCAAGCGATTGAACTCGAAGAGCGATTTTTCTGGCGGGCCCGGATCGGCGCAGCGCCACCAAGTTGGCACGGCACCGTCGCAATTTCTTCGCGGGAACGGATTAGCTCTTCCGGGCCGTTTAAAGGGTTGCCGCCCCGTCGGCGGCTAGCAAATCAGGGAGAATAAAATGACCGCGAAACTCGCCTTAGCCTTGGTTGCGGCTACGGCACTCGCATCAGGCACCACTCAGAGCGCCTCCGCCCGAGACAGGGGACACGATAACTGGGAGTTGCTCGGGTGCCAGAGCGTCGGCTTCCTCGTCGACCATGATTCCGTGAAGGTCGGCCGCAAGGAGGGTCGCTTCAAAGCCATTCGGCTCGAGGTGTCCGGCAACACCGTCTACATGAACGACCTCAAGGTCATTTACGGCAACGGGTCGCCCGACGACATTCCGGTGCGCGCCGAGATCAAGGCCGGCGGCCAGACGCGTCCCATCGACCTCAAGGGCCGCGACCGCGCCATCAAGGAAATCAACATGACCTACCGCGCCAAGCCGAGCTTCAAGGGCTCAGCGAAGGTGTGCGTGTTCGGTCTCGGTTGATAGCGATTTGCGAACTTGTTGTGACGGCCCGGCGGGTGTTCCTGCCGGGCCGTTCGCATTTCAGCCGCGACTGCGCAGCGGCACCTCGGCGACCTTGTCGCGATATTCCTGCTTGGGGTCGGCGCCGAGTAGAAGCTTGATGCCGGCAAACAGCGGCGTCGCGTTCTCCCAAATCTGCGCCCGTTCCGCGTCGAAGCGCAGCAGCGCGAGTTGCGGATCGTCCTTTCCGCCTTCGAACCACGCCGCGACGTACGGGTTCCAGAGCCGGTCGATGACCGCGCGATCGTTATCCTGCGCGATCGTCCCATGCAGGGCGGCAAACAGCTGATGGTCCTTGGCGGAAAACGACGCGATCGCGCGGCTGCCGGGCTTCAAGTTGCGCACGATCGCGGTATCCTTGGCGGTGAAAAACCAGATGGGAGGAGAATTCTCCTCAAGCATCGCAGTCATCGGTCGCGTGTGCCCATCGGCGACGCCTGCGAGGCCGAGCATCATCGTCTGGTCGGATTTGAGTGCGGCCCAGAATTTCTCTTCGAGCTGCTGCGGTGTGGGCATGTGATCCTCCGTTGTCCGCTGCGAACGGGGAACAACGCGAGAAGTTCCGGCAAAGCGTTGCGCCGTGCCTTGCCGCGGGGCGCGCGCTGCGCGTGCTTAATCATATACTTGGTGAAAATAGAGGTCTTGCGATGCTCCCCGACGTTGCCATCCGCCAGCTTGCTGCTGGCGACAGCCGAGTATTCCGCGGCATGCTCGTCATGTTCGGAGAGGCGTTCGCCGAGGTCGAGACGTACACGCGCGCGCAGCCGGGCGAGGCCTACCTCGAGCGCCTGCTCGCGGCCGATCATGTCATTGCGCTGGCCGCCTTGGACGATGGTGCCGTCGCCGGAGGGCTCGTCGCTTATGAGCTGCAAAAGTTCGAGCAGCAGCGCAGCGAGATTTACATCTACGATCTGGCGGTCGCGGAACCCTATCGCCGCCGCGGCATCGCGACCGCTCTCCTCGCAAACCTCAGGACGATTGCGAAAGCGCGCGGGGCCTACGTGATCTACGTGCAGGCCGATCTCGTCGACGCCGCCGCGATCGCGCTCTACTCAAAGCTCGGCACGCGCGAGGACGTGCTGCACTTCGATATCGCTGTGGGGTGACGCGCCGCGCAATCACGCGACAGGAAATTCCGCCGTCACGGTGCATCCGGGATCGGCAGGCGTCCAGTGCGCCTCGCCGCTGAGCTGGGCAGCAAGCAACTTCACGATCTGCGAACCAAGGCCGGAACCTGTTGCTTGTTGCTCGCAGCCGATGCCGTCGTCCGCAACCGAGAGCGCGACGATGCCGCCGCGCTTTTCCAGCCGGACGTTCACCACCCCCGCGCGGTCGTCGGGGAAGGCGTACTTCAAGGCATTGACCACGAGCTCGTTCACCATCAGCCCGATCGAGAGTGCTTTTTCCGGCGGCAACGCGAGTTCCACCGCGAATACCTGGATGCTGACGGGGCGCAGATCCTGCAGCGACTCCCGCAACGAGCCGCATAGACCTTCGAGGTATTCCTTCATATCGACCGTGCCGTCCTGG
This sequence comes from uncultured Alphaproteobacteria bacterium, assembly GCA_963726795.1. Classification (GTDB taxonomy): domain Bacteria; phylum Pseudomonadota; class Alphaproteobacteria; order Rhizobiales; family Hyphomicrobiaceae; genus Hyphomicrobium_A. Next base: position 246,145 of record CAVSDD010000007.1, read on the forward strand.
CGAGCGAGCTGCAGATAATCATGCACCCGGGCAATCACGCGCACGCGGGAGCCGATTGCCTCGAGCGCCGTGCGGGTGTCCGATGTCGCTGTGCTGCGTACCTGCAGCGCAGATCATCGATGAGATCATCGCGAACTTGTTTTTGACGCGATGGCTCATCTCCTGAAGCAGCAAATCCTTCTCGCGCTCGGCCTTGTGCGCACGGTCGAGGGCCTTGTGCAGTCCCTCGGCGACGAGCACCAATCCCGAGCAGACGATGACAAACGTCGTCAACGCCGCCACGTGCACGTCGCCCGAGCCGTGCCAGGGCAGCAGCGAAGCGATCAATCCAACGCTGAGAGCGAGGGCGACAAAGCCGCTGCCGCGATCGAAAATCAGCGCGGAGGCCGTGATCGCCGGTATGAAAAGGATGAAACCGTATTCCCCGGCGCGCTCCTGGATTCCAAACCGCAAGGCAAAGGTGACGAGCACCATCGCGATGGAGACGCCATAGCGCACGGCCACCGACTGTGGCGCGGGTAGCAATCGCAGGAGGCTTTCCATTCACGAGTTCCAATCATGCGGGTGGCACCTGGCGGAACCGAGACAGGCAAGATCACGGATGGGAAACGTTTGAGCTGGCCCGATCGCCCAATCGCTCCGGAAATGATTGCATATTCAATGCGCTGCGCGCGCGTAGCCAGCGCGCGGCGTTCAAACGCGGCGGCTGTGATGGTGGCTCGCATCGCATACGCGCTTCAACGCTTCAAAGCAGCGCGGATCGAGCGCCGTTCCGACCATATCGGCCATTATGGCGAGTGCTTTTTCCTCCGGCATCGCCGCGCGATAGGGGCGATCGGCCGTCAGCGCATCGAAGATATCGGCAGTCGTCAGCACGCGCGTCTCGAGCGAAATCTCCTGGCCCTGCAAGCCGCTCGGATAGCCTTTGCCGTCGAGCCGCTCGTGATGCGCGCCGGCGATGGGAGCCATCGCCTCGAATGCCGAGACGAGCGAGAGGATGTCCTGGGTGTATTGGCTGTGCCGGCGCACCTCGACCCATTCCTCGGCATCGAGCGAGCCCGGCTTGTCGAGGATGCTGTTGCTGACGCCGAGCTTGCCGATGTCGTGCAGCAACGCCGCGCGCCGCAGCCAGCGCCGCTCCGAAGCGCTGAAACCCAGATCCTGCGCGATCAGATCGGTGAACAGCGTGACGCGCTCGCTGTGCCCGCTGGTGTAGGGGCTCTTGGAATCGATCACCTGGGCAAACGCGCATGCAATGTCGTCGAGGTAGTCCTCATCGATCGCAACCACGTGTCGCCCGGGCTCCAGATTGGACACGGCCTGCTCCAGGTCTTCCGAGCCGAGCATCTCCCAAAAGCCGGGCTGCTCCGCGACGCCTTCGAACACCTCGACGAGCCGCGGGTCGAACCAGCTGCCGGACCGGTGCCGGATCTCCTGCATGGCGGCGTCCCTGCCGCCCGCCGAATTGAACACGTCGATGATCTGGGCCAGCAGCGCGATACGAGCATTGAGGGGAATTTCCGCGCCGCGGCGCCCTTCCGGCATGCCCTTGCCGTTCCAATGCTCGTCGAGATTTTGGATGCCTTCGGCCACGACTTCCGAAAAGCGCATGCGCCGCGCGATCTCGGCGCCGCGATGGCAACGCGTCTCGATCAACTCGCGCGCGATCTTGTTGCTTTTCATGCACACGCTCGCCAAGGCGTGAAAGCGCGCCGCCATGCCGGCCTTGAGCCCTGTATGGCTCAGCACAAATTTCAGCGCCTGCGGGATGCTGGTGTGATCGACGGTCTTCACGTCTCGTTTGAAGGCGATGTCGTCGGCCAGATAGAGTTGGCAGATGCGCGCCGCATTGCTCGAGCATCCCAGATCCTTGAGCAGCAGCGTGTAGTAGAGATCCCAAAGCTCGGCATCGGAGCGGCGCAGTTTGCGGCCGATGTGAAAACCGATCCAGCAGCATCGCACGCAATGGCCCACGGGCTGCCCCTCGACCAGGTCGAGCGCATGCGTCAGTGCCGCCACCACGCTCGCGAGGCGGAGATTTTGCGCAGGCGGCTGATCGGGGCCGGCTGTGATGCTGTTGTGGGTGCGAGGTGCCATGACGCTGTCATGGTCATGGCGGGCACGGCTTAAGGTGCAATTAACCCGCAAGCCACGAGTTGTTCGACCTTAGGCCAAGGGCGAGCTCTGCGCGGAAAACCGCTACTCTAAATCCTCGACCACCGCCGGGCCGCCGCCCTTCATTCGCTGCGCCAGCGCGCTTTCGACGAACGGATCGATCGCGCCGTCGAGCACGGCTGAGGGGTTGGTGCTCTGCGTTCCGGTGCGCAGGTCCTTCACCAGCTGATAGGGCTGCAGCACGTAGGAGCGGATCTGGTGACCCCAGCCGATCTCGGTCTTGCTCGCGGCTTCGGCGGAGGCCTTGTCCTCGCGCTTCTTGAGCTCGAGCTCATAAAGGCGCGATTTCAGCATCGCCCAGGCGATGGCGCGGTTCTTGATCTGCGAGCGCTCCTGCTGGCTTGCGACCGCGATGCCGGTCGGCAGGTGCGTGATGCGCACCGCTGAGTCGGTCGTGTTGACGTGCTGACCGCCGGCGCCGCTCGAGCGGTAGGTGTCGACGCGGCACTCGCTCTCCTTGATGTCGATGTCGATGTCGTCGTCGACCACGGGAAAGACCCACACGGACGCAAAGCTCGTGTGGCGGCGCGCGTTGGCATCGTAGGGCGAGATGCGCACCAGCCGGTGCACGCCCGATTCGGTCTTGAGCCAGCCGTAGGCGTTCTCGCCCTTGATCTCGATGGTCACCGATTTGATGCCGGCTTCCTCGCCCGCGCTCTCCTCGATCACCGCCACCTTGAAGTCGCGCGCCTCCGCCCAGCGCATGTACATGCGCGCGAGCATGGAGGCCCAGTCCTGGCTTTCGGTGCCGCCGGCTCCGGCGTGGACCTCGACGTAGGTGTCGTTGGAATCGGCTTCGCCCGATAAAAGCGCCTCGACCGAGCGCCGCTGCGCTTCCTCGTCGAGCTTCCGCAGCTGCGACTCGCCCTCGGCAATGGAGGCCTGGTCGCCCTCGCTCTCGCCGAGCTCGATCAGCGTCACGCTATCGTCGAGCCCGCGCTCAAGCTGCTTATAGGAGTTGATCGAGCGCTCGAGCAGCTGGCGCTGGCGCATGAGCTTCTGCGCCGCCTTGCGGTCATTCCAGAGGTTGGGATCCTCAGAACGCTTGTTGTATTCGGCTAATCGCTCTTGCGCGCTGTCCCAGTCAAAGATGCCTCCTGAGCAGGACGAGAGCTTCCTTGATGGAATCGACCAGTTTTTGCGGCTCGGCGCGCATGGCTGCCTCCGGATCGTTGGGTGGGTAAAATCGAGCGAGTGATATAGGGGGCACCGCGGCGCATGTAAACGCGCGGGTCGCGTCAGCGCCGCGCGGGCGCGAGCTGCATCACCACAACCCGCCAGGCCCCGTCCCCGGACCGCTACGCGCGGCAGGTGGCGGCGGCGGCTGATAGTAGTCGTCATCGCCGCCCGGTGCAGTCTGCTGCGCGTTGCCGCTGAAGCCGATGACCGAATAGGCGTCGTCTGGCTCCTCGCCGGGCTTGAACGCCTCCGTGATCGTGTTGGGATCGTCGGCGGAGGCGCGCAGGCCGGTACGCAAATCGACGCGCACGAGCTTGATGCCCGGGGGAATCCGGAAGGGGGCAGGCGGCGTATCGGCGAGAGCCGCCTTCATGAAGTCGCCGAAGATCGGCGCGGCGACGAGACCGCCGGTCTGCGCCTTGCCCATCGCCTTGGGCGTGTCGTAGCCGACGAAGACGCCGACCACGAGGTCGGGCGAGAAGCCGATGAACCAGGCGTCCTTTTCCTCGTTGGTGGTGCCGGTCTTGCCCGCGAGCGGCCGGTCCAGCGATTTGAGAACCGTCGCCGTGCCGCGCTGGATCACGCCCTCGAGGATCGAGGTGATCTGGTAGGCCGTATGCGGGTCGATGATCTGCTTGCGGTTGTCGACGATCTCGGGCTCCTCCTGGTTCGCCCAGGTCTCGGCCTTGCAGTTGTCGCAGACGCGCTGGTCGTGCTTCCAGACCGTGCGGCCCCAGCGATCCTGGATGCGGTCGATCAAGGTCGCGTGCACCTCGCGCCCGCCGTTGGCGAACATGCAGTAGCCGGTGGCGAGGCGCAAAAGCGTCGTCTCGCCGGCGCCGAGCGACATGGCGAGAACGGGAAGCAGATCGTCGTAGATGCCGAAGCGCTTCGCGTAGTCGATGATGATCGGCATGCCGAGATCTTGCGCCAGCCGCACCGTCATCTGGTTGCGCGAATGCTCGATGCCGAAACGCAGCGTCGAGGGGCCGGCGGAGTGCTCCTTCTCGTAGTTCTCCGGGCGCCAGATATCCTGGTTGGGTCCCTGCTCGATCTCGATTGGCGCATCGAGGATGATCGAGGTCGGCTTGTAGCCGTTGTCGATTGCCGCGGCGTAGACGAACGGCTTGAACGCCGAGCCCGGCTGCCGGCGCGCCTGGATGGCACGATCGAACTGGCTCTGCGCGAACGAGAACCCGCCGACGTCGGCCAGCACGCGGCCCGTATTGGGATCGAGCGCGACGAGCGCGCCGCCCACCTCGGGAACCTGCATCAGCGACCATACGCCGCCGACATTGGTCGGATCCTTGGGCGCAACGTAGATCACGTCGCCCGGCGACAACACGTCGGCAACCGTCTTGGGCGCGCCCTTGGCGGTGCGTGCCCACTTCATTTCGTCGAAGTTGATCTCCACCGCCTCGCGATTGTCGACGAGGGTGCCGTCCTGCTGCTTTTCCGGATTGAGGCCGACGGTGGCCTTGGTCGGCTCGACCTTGAGCACGACACCGAGCCGCCAGGGTTGAATGTCGGGCGGGGTATCGACGGCCATCAAAACCGGTCCCCAGTCGCCCGAGATGTCGATCTTCTTCACCGGGCCGCGCCAGCCCTTGCGGCGGTCGAAATCCACGAGACCTTGCACGAGGGACGCGCGCGCAAGCTGCTGGAGGTGCGGATCGAGCGTCGTGCGCACGGATAGTCCGCCGCTGTAGAGCTTGTCCTCGCCATAGGCGGTCAGCAGCGTGCGGCGGACTTCCTCGGCAAAGTACTCCGCGGCAAAGATGTGTGCGCCGGTGGCGCGCAGATTGATGCCAAGCGGCTTCTTCTTGGCAGCCTCAGCTTCGGCAGCGGTGATGTAGCCGTTCTCCTGCATCTGCCCGATGATCCAGTTGCGGCGCGCCATCGCGGCCTTGGGCTGGCGGAACGGATGGTAGTTGTTGGGCGCCTTGGGCAGCGCTGCGAGGTAGGCTGCCTCCTCGATCGTCAGATCCTGCAGCTCCTTGTTGAAGTAGCTCATGCTCGCGGCGGCCACGCCCCAGGCGCCGATACCGAGGTAGATCTCGTTCAAGTAGAGCTCGAGGATCTTGTCCTTGGGGAACGCGCGCTCGATGCGCACCGCCAGGATCGCTTCCTTGATCTTGCGGTTCATGGAGCGTTCGTTCGTCAGCAGGAAGTTCTTGGCGACCTGCTGCGTGATGGTGGAGGCGCCCTCCGCGCGGCGCGACCTGCCCTCGATCTTGGCCTCGACGATCTTGTAGACCGCGCGCCCGATGCCCTGGAAGTCGAGGCCGCCGTGCTCGTAGAAGCGGCTGTCCTCGGCCGAGAGGAAGGCTCCGATGACGCGCTTGGGCACCGTATTGATCGGAACGAAGATACGACGCTCGCGGGCGTACTCCGCGATCAGCGCGCCGTTGTGCGCATGAATGCGCGTCATCACCGGCGGCTCGTACTTGGCGAGGCTCTCGTAGTCGGGCAGATCCTTGGACGCTTGCCAAAGCGTGTAGCCGACGCCGGCGGCGGCCGCGAAGAAGATGACCACGCCGGCCGCAAAGCAGAAGCCGAGGAAGCTCAACAGCAAGCTGCGCCGCCGCTTGCGTCTCGGCCCCGGCGGCTGCCCCGGTGGCGGCATGTCGGGCGGCCGATTGTCGTGCGGCGGATAAAGTGACGTGCGCATCAGCCCTGCAAATTCCGTTGATCGCGCGTTTTAAGGCCGGCTCTCGCACTGCACCTTCACATGGCCGAGGTGCGCACGCGGCGATTGGGGCACCTTAGCATGGATTGTGGCATCAAGTCGTCGCTCAGCCGGGTTTAGAATAGGTTGAAAGGCGGCATTGACGCACACATTTACCGTGCTTTCGCGGTTCGTTTGGCGAAATACGAATCGACCGCGGCCCCGATGGCGTCCGCGACGCTCCTCTGCCATGCGGCCGAGGTCAGCAGCTTCTCGTCCGCGGGATGGCTCATATAGCCAAGTTCGACGAGAACCGAGGGTGTGTCGGCCTGCCGCAACACCTTGAAGGCGGCCGAGCGCTGCGGGTCGCGCGACAGCGAAACCGTCTTGCCCATTCCCTTTACCAAGGTTGTGGAGAAGTCCGCCGAGAAATTGGCCGTCTCGCGCTTTAACAGGTCGATCAGAATGCTGCGCACCTCGCCCTGGTCCTCGAACTCGTTGGCCGAGAGACCGGCGATGGCGTCGGACGCGTTCTCCTTCTCGGCCATCAGCCGCGCCGTCTCGTCGGACGCGCGTTCCGACAGCGTGTAGACGGTCGCCCCGCGCACGGTGGAGGCGTAGTCCTTGATGGAATCGGCGTGCAGCGAAATGAACAAGTCCGCGCCGAGCTTGCGCGAGATCTTGAGCCGCTGGTCGAGCGAAACGAAAACGTCGCGCGTGCGCGTCATCTCGACCGTATAACGCCCGCCCTGGGTCAGCCGCTCCTGCAGCTTGCGCGCAACCGCGAGCACCACGGTCTTCTCCTGCACGTCGTCGGAGCTCGAGGCGCCAGGATCGACGCCGCCGTGTCCGGCATCGATGAGAATGAGGGGCTTGGCGCGGTTCTTCTTGTTGGCCGGGCCTTCGTCGGCCTCGCGCTTCGGCTGCGTCGCCGCGGGCCGCAATGCGCCCGTACCGGCCCCGAAGGTCTGCGCCGTCGTCGGCGTGAGGTCGATCGTCAGGCGCACGGCCTTGCCCGCCGCGCGACGTCATTTCCGCCTTGCCGATCAGCACCGGCTGCACGGTATCGAGCACGATGCGCGCCTTGCCGAGCGACAGCAGCCCGTAGCGGAACGCCGAGACGAGGCCCTGCCCCTTCTGGCCGGTGCCGGACGGCAGGTTGAACTTCACGTCGGGAAGATCGACGACGACGCGATAGGGATCGGCGAGCGTGAACACCTCGGCAGGCACGCCCGACGAGAGATCGAGAACAAAGGTCGTCCCGGTGAGCGTGCCGGACAGCTCGGCCTTCTCCGCGACGACAGCCGCCGCCTTGGGTGCGCCAGCGCGCGGCGTTTTGTCGGCACGGCCCTTGGAGCTCTTGGCTGGCGGTGTCTTGCTTTTCGCAGCGGGCGTTTTGGGAACAGTGATCGTGTCGGGCGTCGATGAAGGCGCACCGACCTCAGTTCCAGCTCCGGGCAGCGTAATTCCCAGATCCGGTTGCAGCGCGGGAGGCGGTTCGGCGCCGGCGGCGGTGCCGGAAAGGCTCCCAAGCGCAATCAGCCCCAAAAGGAGCGCTGCCCTACCCCTGCCCACTCCCCGCGGCATGAGTTGCTGATGCCTTCTTATCGCAGCCACGCCGACGTCCCGGCCCCCCTCCGTTTCGCGCGCAACTTAACCAAATCTTGGGCGAATTCCCCTAAAATTGCAAAGAGTTGGCCGATCGGCCCGGCGGCGCGATAGTTATAACACGCTTGCCAGGCACCCGGCGAACCCGTAGGTATTGATTTGTTGCTGCCGGAGTATGTTCGGCGGGACATGTGTGCGCCGCTGAAACGGCTTTCGAGGCATCCTGCCTCAGCCACCGCCGGCCGCCACCCCCCGCAATGAAACACTCCAGCAGTGGACGAATTGAGTGGTCGTCGGGCGCTCGCCGCGCGAGCTCCGGTCTCCCCAGGTCGAGCCATTTGCGCTTGCATCCGGTGGCCATTCAAAGCCTTCAGGCAATCACAAGTAGCACTGGCTCCCGGTGTTCGCCCAAGAAAGGATGGCAGACGGAGCAAGTGCGGTCCTGGCGCTTCCCTTCGATAGAAGGATTCCGGCGGGGCGGTCCTGACCGATCGCTGGCCGGCAAGCGAAAGTCGTTAGAATGCACACCTTAGACACGCCTCGTCTGGTCGCCACCGCGCGCAAATATCAGCGCCGCGGGGCTTCGTCGGTCCTTGCAAGGCCGGACAGACTGCGTGCCTCGGCCAACACCCTTTCCCCTACATCTTCCAATCCCGCAAACGCGCGCGCCCGAGAGCGGTCTCTCGCCGGCCCCGATCAGACTCTTATCAGCATCGAGGCTGGGAGCGGCACACCGCCCCGCAGGCGCGCCAAGGAACGGCGCAAATGTCCAACAACAAAATGCTTATCGATGCCACCCACCCGGAAGAGACCCGGGTCGTGGTCCTACGCAACGGCCGGGTAGAGGAATTCGACTTCGAATCGGCCGCGCGCAAACTTCTGCGCGGAAATATCTACCTCGCAAAAGTGACGCGCGTGGAGCCGTCGCTGCAAGCCGCCTTCGTCGAGTACGGCGGCAACCGGCATGGCTTCCTCGCCTTCAACGAAATCCATCCCGACTACTACCAAATCCCGATGGCCGACCGGCAGGCCCTCCTTGAAGAGGAGGCAGCAGCCGAGGCGGCCGAGGAAGCTGCCGTCGACGCGCACGCGGAAGCACTGGCGCGTCGCCGCGGCAATCGCCCATCGTCGAACGGCGAGGAAGGAGCCCAGTCGCCGCACGGCGAGGACGCCCACGATAGCGGCTCGGAGGGCGAGTATTCCGTCCACGGCGGCGAAGGCTCCGACAGCGATCATGGCGACCATGGCGACCACGGCGATGATCACGACGATCATGGCGACGACCACGAGAACGACGCCGACGGCGAAGGCCAATCGCGGCCGCGCACCATGGCTGAATCCTCCATTCCGGAGGACGATCACCTCATCGCGCCGGAAGCCGCCAACGAGGACGACGCCGCAAACGAGAACACCTTCGAGCCCGGTTCCGGCTCCGAAGCTGCCGCACGCGAGGAAGCGCCAGCCGCTTCCGAGACCGGCGGCGAAGGCGGCGTGCAAGAGGTTGCCGCCGCTCCCGAAGCCGAACGCGTCGAGCAGGTCGGCTCGGCCGAGGACGCCCTCGAGGAGCTCCCCTCGCGTCCCCGCCGCCGTCCGCGCAGCTACAAGATCCAGGAGGTCATCAAGCGCCGCCAGGTGATCCTCGTGCAGGTCGTCAAGGAGGAGCGCGGCAACAAGGGCGCCGCACTCACCACCTACCTGTCGCTCGCCGGCCGCTACACCGTGCTGATGCCCAACACCGCGCGCGGTGGCGGCATCTCGCGCAAGATCACCAACCCGCAGGACAGAAAGCGCCTGAAAGCGATCGCGGCCGAGCTCGAGGTGCCAGAGGGCATGGGGCTCATCATCCGCACCGCCGGTGCGGCGCGCACCAAGCAGGAGATCAAGCGCGATTTCGAATACCTGCTGCGCTTGTGGGAGAGCGTTCGCGATCTCACCCTGCAGAGTCAGGCGCCGAGCCTCGTCTACGAGGAAGGCAACCTGATCAAACGCTCGATCCGCGACCTCTATAACAAGGACGTCGAGGAGATCGTCGTCGCCGGCGGCGTGGCCTTCAACGAGGCCAAGGATTTCATGCGCATGCTCATGCCGAGCCATGCCAAGAACGTCATCTCCTACGAGGAGCCCGAGCCGCTCTTCACGCGCTACCAGATCGAGCGCCAGCTGAACGCAATGTTCAGCCCGTACGTGACACTGCGCTCAGGCGGCTACCTCGTCATCAACCAGACCGAAGCGCTCGTCGCCATCGACGTGAACTCCGGCAAGGCGACGCGAGAATTCTCCATCGAGGAGACGGCGCACAACACCAACCTCGAGGCATCCGACGAGATCGCGCGCCAGCTGAAGCTGCGCGACCTTGCGGGCCTCATCGTCATCGACTTCATCGACATGGAGGAGAAGCGCAACAACCGCCAGGTCGAACGCCGCCTGAAGGAAGCGCTGCGCTTCGACCGTGCGCGCATCCAGGTCGGGCGCATCAGCCACTTCGGCCTGCTCGAGATGTCACGCCAGCGCTTGCGCACGGGCGTGCTCGAGGGTTCGACCACGCAGTGCCAGCACTGCCAGGGCACCGGCATCATCCGCTCCACCGAATTGGTGGCGCTCGCGGTGCTGCGCGGACTGGAGGATGCCATCACCGCCGGCGCACGTACCCCGCTGGTGGCGACCACGACGCCGTCGGTGGCGCTCTACATCCTCAACAACAAGCGCGCCTTCATCAACGACATGGAAGCTCGTCACGGGATGCCGATCTCGATCGCCGGCAGCGACAAGCTTGCGGGCGCCAATTTCACCATCGAGCGCGGTGCGGCTCCGGCCCTGCCGCAGCGGCGCAACGAGCGCGTCGCGGTGAACATGGAATGGGGCTTTGAAGGCGAGGAGGACGGCGAGGGCGGCGAGGCCAAGGAAGTCGCGGCATCGCATTCCCACTCCGGATCGCATTCCGATGCGCCTCGTGCACACGAGACGCGCTCACACGAGCCGCGGTCGCCGAGCGACGAGCGCGGCGGCGGCGAGAACGGGAACCAGCGCGGCAAACGGCGACGGCGCCGGCGCGGAGGGCGGCGCGATGACCGGCCCGGCGGCGGCGAAGGCGAGCATCGCAACGCCAGCCAGGGAAGCTTCGAGGGCGACGACGCCGACAACGAGGTCGAGACCATCGGCAACGGCGGCGGCGCGCACGACGACCACGACCACGAGCATGACCACGCTCATGACCACGCCAACGGTAACGGCAATGGCAACGGCGATGGGGCCCCGCGCGAGCACCGCGCAGGCGAGGGTGAAAATCGCGGACCTCGCAATCGCCGGCGCGGACGCCGCGGCGGCAGGCGCGGACGCGAGCGCAATGGGCGAAACGGCGAGGGCGGATCGGCTCCGGGGACCGGGCAGCAGCCCGACCTTAGTGGCGAGCCACACAGCGCGCAGGACGCAAATGGTTTCACGGGTGAGACGGCACACGCTGCGCACGAGCCCGTGAGTTCGACGCCAGAGCCCAGGTTCGACCGTAACGAAGGGCGCGGCTCAAACGACCGCGCGCAATCCGGCAATCGTGGCGGGCGTCCTCCGCGCGAGCGGGCTCCTGCGCCCGACCGCGCGCCCGCGCACGACAGAGAGACGACCGCTGCAATGCCGGAGTCGCGTTCAGCACCGGAAGCACGTTACGTGGAGCCGGAGCGCGCGGCGCCAGAACCCCAGCGCTCCGCGCCAGAGCCCCAGCGCGCAGCGCCAGAGACCGAGGCGCCCAAGCGGTCCCGCCGTCAGGAAAGCTCAAGCGAGCCGCGCCTGGAGCGGGTCGTGGTCGGCGAGGCACGCCAGGAGGCCGAGCCGCCTTCTGCGAGCGAGGGTGCCGGTCCGACACGCAAGGGCTGGTGGCAGCGCCGGCTCGGTAGCGAATAACACGCGACCTCAAGCGCACAAAAATTCAGGGCCGGAGCATCGCTCCGGCCCTTTTCATTTGCGGCGACTCTACTCAGGCGCTTCTTTTGCTGAGGCTGCGCTTGTTGCTCGCAGCTTCACTCCCAGCGGTTGTCGTGGCGATGGCCACCCTTGCCGCCACCGTTCGGACCACCCATCGCGAAGCGCGGGCCGTGACCGCGATGACCGCGAGCCAGAACGCGCCCTGCCACGTCCTTCTGCTCATCCGTGAAGGACGCAAACAGCGGCTTCAGAGCCTCGGCATACTCCTTGGTCTTGGCGGCCCGCTCGGTGAGCTTGGCGGCCATCTCCGTCATGCGCTGGCTGCGCGCCTCGATGCGGTCGGGGAGTGCCAGCTTCTCCTTCTTGTCGTCGCCGCGGGCCTGACGGCGCTCGTCGCGCTTTGCCTGCCACTCTTCGCGCTTCTTCTGGCGCTCGGCGAAGGCTGCGCGCATCTTCTCCTCGACGGGCGCCCACAGCTTCTCCTGCTCGGGCGAGAGTTTCAGCGCGGTCTTGATCATGGCGATGCGGCCATCCTGAAGACGCGCCAGCGTCTCGGGCGACGGACCGCGATGCTTCTCGGTCTGCTGCTGCTGGTCGCCGGACTTTTCCGGCTCGCCGCCTTGCTGCGCCAGAACGACGGTGGCCGGGAGGGCCACGACCAGCGCCGTTGCGGCGAGCGCACGTGTAAATTTGTTCATAGTCTTGTCTCCTAAGTTGCGACAGCGGCGATTGGGGTTTGCGTCGCTGATGAGCCAAGGAACGCGGTGCCTCGTGCTGATCCGTCGGGCAGATCCGCCGGCGGCTCATCCTTTCCAATTGTTAAGGGTGGCGCGGAGTTACGCCTGACGGCGCGAACGCACCCACTGCTGCAGGCGGCGCGCAGCTTCGGCCATGTCGGCTGTCGTTCCTGCATAGCAGAAGCGCAGGTAGCGGTGCCCGCGGGCGGCATCGAAATCGACGCCCGGCGTCGCTGCGACGCCCGTCTCCTCAAGCATCGACTTGGCAAACGCGAGCGCGTCGTTCGTCATGTCGCCGACATCGCAATAAAGGTAGAAGGCGCCGTCGGCGGGCGCGAACGACTTGAAGCCGGCCTTGGGCAGCTCTTCCAGCAGCAGCGCGCGGTTGGCTTCATAGACGCGGCGGTTGACCTCGAGCTCCTCGATGCCGTCGAACGCGCCAAGTGCGGCGGCCTGTGCGATCGCGGGCGGCGAGATGTAGAAGTTCTGCGCCAGCCGCTCGACAATGCGCACGAGCGATTGCGGCACGACCATCCAACCGATGCGCCAGCCCGTCATCGAGAAGTATTTCGAAAAGCTGTTGATGACGATCGCATCTTGGGAGTGCTGCAGCGCGCACTCGGCGCGGCGTCCGTAGCTGAGCCCATGATAGATCTCATCGGATATGAGCCGCACGCCGCCTTGCGCGCAGGCGCGCGCCAGGTCGGCCAGCCGCTCGCGCTTGATCATGGTGCCGGTGGGGTTGGCGGGGCTCGCGATCAGCAAGCCTTGGATCGCATCGCTCGATGCCGCGCTGGTCACCTGCTCCGCCGTGGGCATCCAGTCAGTCTGCGGTCCGGTCTCGATCGGGACCGGCTTCTGCCCCAGCGCCGACAGGATGTGGCGGTAGCAGGGATAGCCCGGAGACGGCAGCGCGATGGCATCGCCGGCGTCGAACACGGCCAGGAACGCCAGCACAAATGCGCCGGACGATCCCGTCGTTACTACGATGCGCTCCGGGGCGACGCTCACGCCATACCAGTCGGCGTAGAGGCGGGCGATGCGCTCGCGCAAATCCTCCCGGCCCAGCGCCATCGTGTAGCCGAGCGTATCACGCTGCAGTGCGGCGATAGCCGCCTCTCGCGCTGCACGCGGCGCCGCCGTCGCCGGCTGGCCCACCTCCATGTGCAGGATGCTGCGCCCCGCGGCCTCCTCGGCAGCCGCCGCCCGCATCACGTCCATGACGATGAAACTGTCGATCCCGCGGCTGCGTCGCGAACCCTCGCCTAAATCTTCGGCCATGATTGCGTTCCCGATGCCAGCCCGCGATGTCATGCCCGCGACAAGGCAGGTTCGCGCTGCCCCAATCTCGCCTGCGGACGCCCCTATCTTACACGTTGCGTTGCAGCGCTTGCGTCGGGCGTCGCCGCTTATATGTTGCTCGGTGTGAACCGGCCAGTATTCCCATCAGCGCCCGCGTTGACGGGGCAATTGGCCCCGACTAGGGTCCAGGTCTTGAGCGTCACAGCCCCGTGTCCTTAACCAGGCCGTCGCAGATGACGATGTCTCCCATCTTGTCCCGATTATCGTTGCGCCGCATGCACAAGCACCGCGCCAGCAGACCCTCGCTCGCCGCGCTGTGCGGCCTCCTCGCCGTGACCGCGCTCACAAGCGCGAAGCCGGCTGCAGCGCAGAACCTGCCGCTCATCCGCGACACCGAGATCGAAAATCTGCTGGCCGACTACTCGGCGCCGATTTTCCGCGCCGCGGGGCTCGGCACGGGCCGCATCAAGGTGCGCATCGTCCAGAACGACATGTTCAACGCCTTCGTGCTCGACGGCCACAACGTCTTTATTCACAGCGGCACGCTGATGCAGGCGCAGACGCCGAACGAGGTGATCGGCGTGCTCGCCCACGAAACGGGCCACATCACCGGCGGTCACATGGCGGCGTTGCGCGCCCGCATCGCCAAGGACCAGACGCGCGCGTTGCTGGCGCAGCTGCTTGGCATCGGGTTGATGGTGGCCGGCGGCGTTGCCGGCGGCGACGGCGGCAACCAGCTCGGCGGCGCCGGGCAGGGCATCATGTTCGGCGGCAACGAGATCGTGATGCGCTCGCTGATGGCCGAGCGCCGGCAGCAGGAATCGGCGGCCGACCAGGCCGGCCTCACCTTCCTCAACGCCACCAAGCAGTCCGGCAACGGCATGCTCGAGACGTTCGAGCGCTTCCGCCAGCAGGAATACATCTCGGATGCGCAGAAGGACGTCTTCGCGCGCAGCCATCCCCTCTCGACCGACCGCCTTGCGCGTCTGCGCCAGCTGGTCGAGACGAGCCCCTATTTCCACAACGTGGATCCACCCGCGCTGCAGCTGCGCCACGACCTGATGCGCGCCAAGCTGTCGGGCTACATGGAACGACCGCAAGTCGTGTTCAATCGCTATCCCATCACCGACCAGAGCCTGCCGGCGCGCTATGCGCGCGCCATTGCGCGCTACTTCGAGGGCGGCAACGGCGCCGTCGAGCAATCGCTCAGCGAGGTGGACCAGCTGCTGCGCCTGCGCCCCGACTACGCTTACTTCTGGGAGCTGAAGGGCGATTTGTTGATGCGCACCGGCAAGAACCTCGAGGCGATCCCGCCGCTGCGCCAGGCCTTGAAGCTCGATCCCAACGCCAGCCTGATCCGCGTGCAGCTCGCAACAGCGCTGCAAACCGAGGCGAGCCCCGCTGCCATTAACGAGTTCGTCGCCCTATTGCGCAAATCGCTGCAGGACGACGAGAACGCCCGCGCCTACCGTTTGCTGGCCAACAGCTACTACAAGCAGGGCAAGCGGCCCGAGGCCGATGCCATGATAGCGCAGGCCTATTTCGTCGATGGGGACTTGAAGCAGGCGCAGTTATTTGCCAAACGCGCCCAGCCCCAGCTGCACTCGGGCTCGCCCGAATGGTTGAAAAACGACGACATAATCAACTACAAACCCCAGACGTGATCCCATATATCCTACTCGACCGAGCCTCCTCGCGCCCGGCGAAGGCCAACCCCATCGGTAGAAAGAGGCTCGTCCAATGTCCTCAAGTCCCCGTCCGCTGAGCAAAGTTCTCTGGTTCGCAGTCCCCGTGCTGGCCCTTATCGGCGCCCTCGTCGTGTTCGGCGCCCGGTCGGTCGATCCGATCGCCATCACTGCGGCCAACGCCGAGGACGCGCAGCCGGCCCCCGCAGCGGGCAGCGCGAGCTTCAGCGAGGACCAGAAGAAAGAGATCGAGAAGATCATCAAGAATTACCTCGTCACCAATCCGGAGGTTTTCGTCGAGGTGCAGAGCGCGCTCGATGCCAAGCTCGAGAAGGATCAGGCCGAGAAGATCAAGGGCGTGATCTCGCAGAACGCCACCGATATCTATCGCGCGCCCAAGGCTTCGGTCGCCGGCAATCCGAATGGCGACATCACGGTGGTCGAGTTCTTCGACTACAACT
Source organism: uncultured Alphaproteobacteria bacterium (assembly GCA_963726795.1). Taxonomy (GTDB): domain Bacteria; phylum Pseudomonadota; class Alphaproteobacteria; order Rhizobiales; family Hyphomicrobiaceae; genus Hyphomicrobium_A. The sequence continues at coordinate 261,875 of CAVSDD010000007.1, forward strand.
GCGGCTACTGCAAGCGCGGCCTGCACGACGTGAAGAAGCTCGTCGACACCGATCCCAAGGTGCGCGTCGTGTTCAAGGAGCTGCCGATCCTGTCGAAGGGATCGGAGGAAGCTTCCGCCGTTGCGCTCGCCGCCGGCATGCAGGGCAAGTACTGGGAGATGCATCGCGCGCTGCTTGAATCGAAGGCGCACGTCGACCAGGCCGCCGCCCTCAAGATCGCGGAGAAGCTCGGCCTCGACATGACCAAGCTCAAGGCCGACATCGCCTCGCCCGAGGTCAAGGCCGAGGTCGCGAAGTCGGAGGAGCTGGCGAAGAAGATGGGCGTCAACGGCACGCCGCACTTCCTGATCGGCGACCGCTCGATTGCAGGCGCTCCCGACGACCTCTACGACCAGCTCGAGAAGAACGTCACCGAGCTGCGCAAGAACGGCTGCTCCTACTGCTAAGGGCAGCCTCGGCCGGCGCCGGGTTGCAGTTGCATGCAGCCCCGCCGGCGGCGCCCCTCAATGCGCCGATACCCCCGACAATGCGCGCCGGGGGCTGGTCTTTCGCGGGTGCGGAAAAGCTGGTAGATGGGTACGCCCCGGCGCCGTTTTTAAGGCGTTTCGGGCGGCGCCCAAGGACCTCATGCCCAAGCCGATCTACGTCCTCAACGGACCCAACCTCAATATGCTGGGACTGCGCGAGCCGGCCGTATACGGCAAGGAGTCGCTCGCCGATCTGGAAAAGCGCGCCCAGGGTCGCGCCAAGGCGCTCGGGCTGCAGATCGAGTTCCGCCAGTCCAACAAGGAAGGCGAGCTCGTCGACTGGATCCAGGAAGCGCGCTCGAAGGCCCGGGGCATCATCTTGAATGCGGGCGCCTATTCGCACACCTCCATCGCCATCCTCGACGCGCTGCAGGCCGCCGAGCTGCCGGTGATCGAGGTGCACCTGTCGAACATCTTCCGCCGCGAGCCGTACCGGAACCACTCCTACGTCTCGCTGGCGTCAAAGGGCGTGATCTGCGGGCTCGGCCCCAAGGGGTATGAGCTTGCGCTAGAGGCGATGGCCGATACGCTCGCCGCCAGCGGCAATGGCTAAAGGCGGGAAACGGCCGCCACCAAGGCCGCAGACAAAGGGAACGAGACGCATGACGGCCAAGGATCAAACGAAGGATCAAAGCGCAACATCGGGCTCCGAGCAGCAGCTGATCCGCGAGCTCGCGGAGCTTCTGAACGAGACCGGTCTGTCGGAGATCGAGATCGAGAAGAGCGGCCTCAAGATAAGGGTGGCGCGCACCCTCGCGATCCAGCATGCGGTCGCCGCACCCGCCGCAGCGGCACCGGCAGCCGGCGCGCCGGGCAAGGCGGCATCCGCCGACCCCGCGAAGCATCCCGGCGCCGTCAAGTCGCCGATGGTGGGCACCGCCTACCGCTCGCCTGAGCCCAGCGCGCCGCCGTTCATCGAGATTGGGTCGCGCGTCGTGCAGGGCGAGACGGTACTCATCATCGAAGCCATGAAGACCATGAACCAGATCCCCGCTCCGCACGGGGGCAAGGTCACGCAAATCCTCGTCGAGAACGGCCAGCCGGTTGAATTCGGCGAGCCGCTCGTCATCATCGAATAAAGGAGTGGGGCAACAGGCAATAGGCAATAGGCAATAGGGATCGAGCGCGGTCCACCACATTGCCTGATTGCCTTTTGCCTATTGCCCGCCAACGAATGTTCGACAAAGTCCTGATCGCAAACCGGGGAGAGATTGCACTGCGCATCCAGCGCGCGTGCAAGGAACTCGGCATCGCCACCGTCGCCGTGCATTCGACCGCGGACGCCGATGCCATGCACGTGCGCCTGGCGGACGAGAGCGTCTGCATCGGTCCCCCGCCCGCCGCCGAGAGCTATCTCAACATTCCCCGCCTGCTCGCCGCCTGCGAGATCACCGGCGCGGACGCGGTGCATCCGGGCTACGGCTTCCTCTCGGAGAACGCCCGCTTCGCCGAGATCCTCGAGGAGCACCAGATCACCTTCATCGGCCCGACGTCGGAGCACATCCGCATCATGGGCGACAAGATCCAGGCGAAGGAGACCGCCAAAAGCCTAGGCATTCCCTGCGTCCCCGGGTCCGATGGCGCGGTCAACAGCGAGACCGAGGCGATGAAGGTCGCCAAGGCGATGGGCTTTCCCGTGCTGATCAAGGCCACCGCCGGCGGCGGGGGGCGCGGCATGAAGGTCGCGAACACGCCCGGCGATCTCGGCATGGCGCTATCGACCGCGCGCGCTGAAGCGAAGGCCGCCTTCGGCAACGATCAGGTCTACATGGAGAAGTACCTGACGAAGCCGCGCCACATCGAGATTCAGGTGCTAGGCGATGGCGAGGGAAAGGCGGTCCATTTGGGCGAGCGCGACTGCTCGCTGCAGCGCCGCCACCAGAAGATCCTGGAAGAATCCCCCTCGCCGGCGCTGAACGCGGCCGCGCGTCTCAAGATCGGCGAGACGGTCGCCGCGGCCATGCGCAAGATCAAGTACCGCGGCGCCGGCACCGTCGAGTTCCTTTTCGAGGACGGCGAGTTCTACTTCATCGAGATGAACACCCGCCTGCAGGTGGAGCACCCGGTCACCGAGGCGGTGACGGGGATCGATCTCGTGCTCGAGCAGATCCGGGTCGCCTCGGGCGCCGGTCTTCAGTTCGAGCAGGAGGACATCACCTTCTCGGGCCACGCGATCGAGTGCCGGATCAACGCCGAGAACCCGCGCACCTTCCGCCCTTCGCCGGGCCAGATCACCTACTGGCACCCGCCGGGCGGGCTCGGCGTTCGCGTCGATTCGGGCGTCTACCAGGGCTACCGGATCCCGCCCTACTACGACAGCCTCATCGGCAAATTGATCGTGCACGGAAAGAACCGTAACGAGTGCCTGATGCGGCTGCGCCGCGCCCTTTCCGAGTTCGTGATCGACGGCATCGAGACGACGATACCCCTCTTTAACGATCTCATCCGGCAACCCGACATCGCCAACGGCCTCTATGACATCCATTGGCTGGAGAAGTTCCTGGCGAAGCCCAGTAGCGACACAGTGTAGTCGCCCCAGGATTGACGATTGCGTCGGGAATTCTCACTCTATGGATAGGGGCGCGTCGTGGGCGCGCCTCGAGTTGAGAGCCGCACCCCGTAGGCAGCCCGCCCGTACATGGCTTCGCGCGACGACATCGTCATCGAGATCACGCCGCAGGTGCTGCTCAAGGCGTACACCTGCGGCATCTTCCCTATGGCCGAGAGCGCGGACGATCCGGCGCTCTACTGGATCGAGCCGCAGCATCGCGGCATCCTCCCGCTCGACGACGTGCATGTGCCGCGCCGGCTCGCGCGCACGCTGCGCACCACCGAGTTCAAGGTCAGGATCGACGCCGACATCGATGGCGTGATCGAGGGATGCGCCGCCTCGCGCCCCGGGCGCCGCTCGACCTGGATCAACGAGCGCATCCGCGGGCTCTACCGCGATCTGTTCGACCTCGGCCATTGCCACACCGTTGAGGTGTGGGATGGCGGCAAGCTCGTCGGCGGGCTCTACGGCGTCGCGCTCAACGGCGCGTTCTTCGGCGAGAGCATGTTTTCCTACGCGCGCGATGCGTCCAAGATTGCGCTCGTGCACCTGGCGGCGCGTCTGGCACACGGCGGCTTCAAGCTGCTCGACACGCAGTTCGTCACCGACCACTTGCGCCAGTTCGGAACCGTGGAGCTGAACCGCGAGGAGTTCCACCGCCGGCTCGAGACCGCGCTCGATGTCACCGCCGACTTCGCGCGCCTGCCGGCCGATGCCAACCCCGAAACGGTGCTGGCGATCCTCACGCCCGCAAGCTCGCGCGGTTGACCGCGCGATCCTCGGCTCGGCCTCATTGGCCCGAGCCGGTCAATGTGCCTCAGGTGAGTTGCGCGGGCTTAGCCCTGGCACTTGCTCGAAAGGTCGTCGAGCGCGGCGTCGAGCTTCTTGCCGTCGGGCGAGTTCTCGTCCATGTCGTCGCCGGCATCCCAGGCGGTCTGGAAGTCGGGCCCGAGCTGCTTCACGAAGTCGTCGATCTTCGTTTCAGTGGCCTCGTCGGGGTTATCGCCCGCCTTATCCATGATGTCGCTCATCTCGCAATAGATCTTGAGCTTGCCGGCATCCTTCGCCACCGACTGGAAGGTCGCTATGGCGGAATCGGCCTTGCTGGAGTTGTCGGCGGCGAGGGCGCCGGTAGCGGCGAGGCACAGGACGGCGGGAACGAGAAGGGCACGTTTCATCTGAGGTCTCCGATGCTTGTGAGCTGTTTCAATGCGTGGTCCGGGGATCAGTTCACCGATGCCGATCCGCTCGAGCCGGGTTTGTTTTTTGCGACCCATTCGTCCCAGGTCAGGAAGTCGAGCCCCAGGCGATCGTAATCGACCATCAGGTAGCCCTCGCTGTCGCGCGAGACGGCGCGCGGATCGAGCTTCTCCACGTCCTGCGCCATGACACCCACGTAGACCGTCGGATCGTTGCCTTTGTAGCGGAAGCGATAGAGCTCGAGGCCGTTGTCGAGCCGCGCCAGCGCGACGATGTCCTGCTTCAGACGGATGTCGGAGCGGTGATGCCCGCCGTGGTGGCCATGATGGCCGTGATGATGGTGGCCGTGATGGCCGCGATGCCCGTGGTGACCGTGATGATGGTGGTGGAAGTGGTGATGGACGTGGTTATGCGTTCCGTGGTGGCCATGGTGCCCATGATGGCCGCGATGCCAGAAATGATGGTGCCAGCCGCGATGCGCCCAGCCGGCGCGGCCATAGCCGTAGCCATACCCGCCGTAGCCGTACCCGCCCCACCTGCGGTAGCCGGTGCCGTATCCATAGCCGGTCCCGCTGCCGAGACAGGCGACGCACCCGCAGCTCACATTCGGGCGGCACACCCAATGGAAGCCCGGGCCGCAGTGCGGACCGGTTGTTCCGTTGCAGGCGATCTTTTCAATCTGGGAATGGTTTGGCGGAGGACTTGCGGCTGCGGTCAGCGCCATCGCTTGCGCATTCTGAAAGGGCAAGCCGGCGACGATCACCGGCACGGCTACGATGAAGCTGAACTTGAGCAGCGTACGCATGACAAACTCCTCGGTTCACAAAATCGATAGTCCAATTTTCTTGAGGTCGCGTTACTCGCGCGTCGTGTCGCGTCGTGTCGCAAAAATTGTGCGCGTGAATTTCAGATGCCTAAAAGTTTGCGCAAATTTGAAAGTGGCGGCGCCGACGTCTGAGGGCTCAACTGGTTTGCGTTTGCAAATCCCGTCGGTGTGCCGGAGGGAACAGCAGCGCGCGCCGCGTTCACCTACTCATGTCTCCAGAGAGCGGCCGGGCCTCATGCAGGACACCGCGATCGAGGAAGACGCGCCGCATCCCGCGGCACTTCCCCAGCACAGGAGAGAGACATGCCCTTCACCTCGAAGACGATTTTGCTCGCCGGCGCGATCGGCGCCCTTGCCATGCTCGGCGCGGTTGAAGCGCAGGCCGGCCACATGCACATGCCATACGCGCCGGTTGGCGCCTATCCGCTCGACCCGACCGCGCCGCCGTTGCTCACCCCGCTCACCGACGAGGCGCTCGACGCTGCGGAGGACGCTCACGATGCAGTGGCCGATGCCGCCGAGGATGCCGCGGCTGCCGCCGCAGCCGCTGCTGCTGCCGTCTCCGCGGCCGCCTTGGCCCACGACATGCTCGACGACTAACGGTGTTCCAGAGGGAACAGCGCAGGCGACTGCGCTCCCCTAATAAGAGAAACAACGCCGGCAGCAAAGGAGACATCATCCCGTTTCGTGACACTCTGAAAAGGGTTCCGGCCTAACTGCCTCCGTCCCCGCCTTGCCCCTCGGGACCGGCCGAACCCCAGAGCCCTCCAGCTTCCCCCGGCTGGAGGGCTTTTACTTTTCGGGCGCTCGAGCTTGCGCTATTTCAGCGGCAGAAAAAGCTCCGCGACCGTCTCATGCTCCGGCACCTCCGGGAAGAAGCTCAGCCTCTGGCAATAGATCGGGAAGTCGCGTGCTTCCTCGCCGCTGGCCGGTAGCCAATCGCGATACAGATAGAGCGCCGCAGGCTCCAGATTGTCGGTGTATCCGACGACACGCAGCACCGCGCAGCGCCCGCCGGGAATTTCGCCAGCTTTGATCTGCTCGCCGTTCGCCACGACCGGCTGGTCGGTCCCGACACAAAGGTCGACGCTGTAATCGGCGGGCGAGGCAGGACGCCGCTCGGAACGCCAGACATTGAAGGTCGGATTTGTGTTGGGGTGCAGACCGGCCGCTTTGCGCCACGCGATGAACCGCTGGATGGTGGCACCGAGCGTCGCCGGGTCGCCCCGATGCTCCAAGATCGCCACCGGCGTGGCGGGCACATCGCGAATCGTCACGTCGTCGGGGGTAAAGGTTTTCTGCATGAGCTTGCTCCTCGCATTGTCGAGAGGCCCGAAGGCCGCAAGCCACGGCTCCCAATCGGGAGATTTCCGGAACGACGAAGGCGATTGCCCGAACCGTTGCCGAAAGGCGCGGGCGAAGGCGTCGGGCGCGTCGTAACCGGCATCCATCGCTATGTCCGTAACGCTCTGGGCGTCCGTATAGGCCAGCCGGTGCGAAGCGCGCTTCATACGGGCAAGCTGGACATAGCGATGCACGGATAACCCGAAGGTCGCCGTGAACTGCCGGTGGAAATGAAACTGCGAGAAGGCCGCAACACCGCTCACCGTTTCCAGATCTAGATCTTCGTCAAGATGCCGGTCAATATGGTCCAGCACCCGCCGCATCCGGGCCTGATAGTTTTGCAGCGCCGCCGTCATCGTCCTTCCTCCGTGGCGGCTTCAGTTAGCCGCTGACGGGCAAAACGCGCTCGACCGATCTTGCGGTTTGGCATCTGTCGATCGGCAGTTTCATTGCGCGATTGCTATTTTTTGCCCCTGTATCCGCGGGAACAGCGCGCAGGCGGGATCAGCGCCAAAGTGGCTGCATCGAGATCACGCGAAGGGACCCACGCTCCCTGACATCTCGCTCGGGATCGGAACTCCCGCCGATCCTTGAGCCTCAAAGCCCCGCGCTCCCCCCGCGGGGCTTTTTTTTGGCTCACGCCTGCTGTGCGCGCCAGCGCTGCAGCAGATAGTCGAGCGAGATGGGGCCGGGACCCGCGACTGCGAGCCATCCGAACAGCGCCATGTAGGCAAGCTCCTCGAAGCCGAGCAGCGTTTCGAGTGAATCGACCTGGTTCAGCTTGGCGCTGAGCACCGCGACGATCATCACGACGACGAGCGGCACGGCGGCGATACGCGTGAAGAGGCCGAGCAGCAGCAAGAGCCCGCCGAAGAATTCCACGCCCGAGACGAAGGGCGTCAGCACGGTGGGAAAGGGAATGCCCCAGTCGATGAAGTTCTGCGTGATCTGCGGCAACGCGTTGAGCTTCTCCCAGCCCGACCACATGAAGGTCCAGCCGACGACGAGGCGCGCGGCGAGCGGCGGCATCCAGGCGAAATAGGCGGACAGGCGCTCGGGCCCGTTGATCAGAAAGTCGACGAGAAACTTCATGGGATCCCCCCGTTATTGGCAATGCGCCGGTTCTCGCAAATACGTGCCGGCTCTGCCCGAAGTTACCGCACCTGCCCTGACGGCGCTTGACAGGCAACCATTTGGTTGCATATTAGAGCGATGACCGAGGACGCCGTCTTCCGCGCCCTGGCGGATGCCAGCCGCCGCAAGCTGCTGGACCGCCTGCACGCGGAGAACGGGCAAACGCTTGGCGAATTGTGCCGGGGTTTGGCCATGACGCGTCAGGCGGTCACGAAGCACTTGAGCGTTCTGGAGGAGGCGAACCTCGTCTCAACCAAGCGCGACGGCCGCGAGAAACTGCACTTCATCAATCCGGTGCCGATCAACGACATCGCCGAGCGCTGGATCGGAAAATTCGAGCGCCCGAGCTTGGCGGCGCTCTCGAGATTGAAACGATCGCTTGAAGGAGAGGATCATGAGTAACGCCGCTGGCTCCACGTTCATCTACGTCACCTACATCCGCACCACGCCGGAAAAGCTGTGGGCGGCGCTGACCGATCCCAAAACCATCAAGCAGTACTGGTTCGGCTGCACCTGCGAGAGCGATTTCAAGAAGGGCTCGCCGTGGAAGCTGATTTTGCCGGACGGAGCGCTGGCCGATTCCGGCGAAATCCTCGACGCCGATCCGGGCAGACGCCTCGTGATCAAGTGGCGCAACGAGAAACGCCCCGAGCTGACGGCTGAGGGCTACTCGACCTGCACGATGGAGCTGGAGCCGGTCGAGGGTTCGGTGAAGCTCACCATCACGCACACGATCGACAAGAAAGATTCGAAGTTCATCGAAGCGGTGTCCGGCGGTTGGCCGAAGGTGCTGTCGAACCTGAAGTCGCTGATGGAGATTGGCGAGCTTGCGATGCTGACGCCGTATCAGGCGACCTCGGCCGCATGATTGCTTGTGGGCAGCGCGCTATGCGCTGCCCACCGCCGCACCGTATGCGGGAGATGCGCCAGCCAAGCACTCGCTGCGACTTGCGTGGGTCCCGCTCTTCAGCGGGATGACGCCTTAAGGTGGGCAACGCGATCTCGCCAATTCAACCGTCACCCCGGCGTCATGGCGAAGCCATGCTCCGCATCGACGGCGGGGGCCACGCAAACATCCAGGGCACGCGGCTAGAATTTGTGACGGTCGATCGGCGACCGTACGTTCGCCGGGTTCAAGCCGGCCGATAGATCTGCGCCACGGCGCCGCCCGGAAAGGCCTTCGAACTCACCAGCTTCAGACGCATGGGCGCGTAGAGTTCGGAGAACAACGACAGGCCTTTGCCCAAGCGCCACGGGGGCCACGATCAGGGCGAACTGGTCGACCAAACCCTGTGCGACGAGACTGCGGGCGAAGCTCACGCCGCCGTGGGCGATGATCGGCTTGCCCTCCTGGGCTTTCAGCTTCGCGATTTCCTCCGCCAGGTCGCCACTCGCCACATAGGCCTGCGCCCAACTTTCCCCGCCGGGCTGCAGCTCCGCGGACTGCGTGTTCCCTGCATGCTTGCGCGCTTCATCGAGCCCCGGCACCGTGTCCACGTTCATCAGGTCCGCCAGACGCTGGCGTGAGAACACGGCCTTGGGGATCTGATTCATCGGCGGCGCGAACTGATCGGTGGAGGTCGGCCACCAGGCGGCCATGCCATGGAAGCTGCGGCTGCCCATGATGTGCAGGCTGGCGTTCCAGATGAAGTCCACGCCCCAGGCCTTCGCCTCTTGGTCGGCGCCGAACACCCATCTGTTTGTGCCTTCCAGGTCGCTCACGAAGCCGTCGACCGACATGGACATCTTCAAGATCAGGTCTCGCACGGCTTTCTCCTCGTCGCCTGCGGTAAGTCGAAAAATCGCTCAGACGACTCGAAGTCGAGATGCCTCGGTCGGCGCAATCGGTTCAAGAGTCCCTTTGTAACCGACGATCAAGCCGATCAGCGGCACTGAAATCTCCACCTCGAAACAGAACTTTCCGTCCCGCTCCGTCTCGAAACTCTGTCCCGTGGGCAGGAGCAAGCGGGGCATGGGGATTCCCAGAAACGACCATCGCCTCGGGATCAGAAATAACTTGTCGCCCTCCACGACCAAGGCCATCGCGAAGGCTGCCGGCCCGAACCTTTCGACCAGGAGATGCTGGTCTTTCCCTTTGCCGGCGTACTGAACCGAAGTGAAGGATTTGCCGCCGAAGTTGCGGACCCAGCGCTCAGCCCCATTCGCGGGTGAGAAGGTGACCGTGACCGGCACCTCTGACGCCGCTTTCGGGAAGCCGATTAGCATCGCGGCGAGCGCAGCAACGGCGCCGCGGCCGCGCTTCACGTCCGCGAAGCCGCTCCATTGGCGGGGGGCGGTGGACCCATGCAGTTCCTGGAGACGTGGGGGAAGCGCGTTGAAAGCCGATCCCAGGACGGCGCTATAGACTGGGACATCCATATCGCGGTCGCGAAATCCGCTGAAGATCTTCCGGCCCTGGAACAACTGTCCCACCCCTAGTCCCACTCGATGGTGCCGGGGGGCTTGGACGTGATGTCGTAGACGACGCGGTTGATGCCCTTGACCTTCATTGTCCCGTTTGTCCTGACGCAAACAACTCGCTGCGACTTGCGTGGATCCCGGCCGTCCGTGCGGAGCATGGCTCCGCCATGACGCCGGGATGACGGTAGCATCGCGGAGATCGCCTTGCCCACTTGAGACGTCATCCCGCTGAAGGGCGGGATCCACGCGAGCATCCGGGGGCACTCGGCTGCAATTTGTGACGCTCGGAGGCGCGTCACTCCCACTCGATGGTGCCGGGGGGCTTGGACGTGATGTCGTAGACGACGCGGTTGATGCCCTTCACCTCGTTGATGATGCGCGTCGCCGTCGCGCCCAAAAACGCGTGGCTGAAATCGTAGTAGTCGGCGGTCATGCCGTCGGTCGAGGTCACCGCGCGCAGCGCGCAGACGAAATCGTAGGTGCGCGCGTCGCCCATCACGCCGACCGTGCGCACCGGCAGCAGCACCGCGAACGCCTGCCAGATCTTGTCGTAGAGGCCGGCCTTGCGGATCTCATCGAGATAGATGGCGTCGGCCTTGCGCAGGATCTCGAGCTTTTCTTCGGTGATCTCGCCCGGAATGCGGATGGCGAGGCCCGGACCAGGGAAGGGATGCCGCCCGATGAAGTGCGCCGGCAGCCCCAGCTCGCGCCCCAGCGCCCGCACCTCGTCCTTGAACAATTCGCGCAGCGGCTCGAGCAATTTCAACTTCATGCGCTCGGGCAGCCCGCCGACGTTGTGGTGCGACTTGATCGTCACCGACGGGCCGCCGGTGAACGACACGCTCTCGATCACGTCGGGATAGAGCGTGCCCTGCGCCAGAAAATCAGCGCCGCCGAGCTTCTTGGCTTCGGCGTCGAACACGTCGATGAACACCGAACCGATGGTCTTGCGCTTGGCTTCCGGGTCGCTCTTGCCCTTGAGCGCCGAAAGGAAACGCTCGCGCGCATCGACGTGCACGAGCGGGATGTTGTAGTGGCCGCGGAACAGGCTCACGACCTCGTCGGCCTCGTTGGCGCGCAACAGGCCATGATCGACGAAGATGCAGGTGAGCTGGTCGCCGATCGCCTCGTGGATCAGCACGGCGGCGACGGCTGAATCGACGCCGCCCGAAAGCCCGGCGATGACGCGCGACTTGCCGACCTTCGCCTTGATCTTTGCGATCTCGCTCGAACGAAAGTGCGCCATCGTCCAGTCGCCCTTGAGCCCGGCGATCTTGTGCACGAAGTTGGATAACAGCTTGCCGCCGTCGGGCGTGTGCACGACCTCGGGGTGGAACATGGTCGTGTAGATGCGCCGCGCTTCGTCGCTCGCCACCGCGAACGGCGCGTTCTCGCTCGTCGCCTTGACCGTGAAGCCCTCGGGCAGCCGCGTCACGCGGTCGCCGTGGCTCATCCAGACCGGATAGCGCTTCCCGACCTGCCAGATGCCGTCGAACAGCGCGCTGTCGGATTTGATCTCGACCTCGGCGCGGCCGAACTCGGCGGCGTGGCCGCCCTCGACGGCGCCGCCGAGCTGCACGGCCGTCGTCTGCTGCCCATAGCAGATCGACAGGATCGGCAAGCCGCTGGCGAAGATCCCCTGCGGCGCGCGCGGCGAGCCCTCCTCGACCACCGAGCATGGACCGCCCGAAAGGATCAGCGCTTTCGGGTTCAGGCGGGCCACGGCGGCGTCTGCCTGGTTGTACGGCACGATCTCGGAGTAGACGCCGGCCTCGCGCACACGCCGCGCGATCAGCTGCGTCACCTGGCTGCCGAAGTCGATGATGAGGACCGTTTCGGTCATATGGTTAAGCGTTCCTCGAAGCGGAGGGCATCCTGGCACGGTGCTTGTTAGGCGAACGGTAGGTCAGGGCTGCGCATTATCGCGCCCGCTTTATAGCCATGCCCGGTCGAAGTTGGGAGTCACGCCCGATGGCACACGTGCCGATGTCCCCAGTCGCGGCGCACTCCATGGTCATTGGGATGCGCCGGCGGCGCGCCGTGGCGAGCGCCCGGGCGACGCTGTTTCGCGAGCCGCTGGCCGATCGCCTCGCCCGCTACGTGCTGGGCACCGCGTATGTGTGCCATCCCAAGCGCATCGCCGATCTGCCGTATCTCCTGTGGTGGATGCTGTGGGATTTCGCCCGCGGCGGCACCGTGGTGCCCAATCCCGCACGGACGCATGCGCGCCCGGACACATTCGCCGGCGTCGCCCGGCGCCCCTCGCCGCAATCGATCCTCGCCGCCGCGCGGCTCGGTTTCTTTCCCCTGGCCCACTTCGGCCCGCTAAAGTGGTGGACGCGCAAAGACCGCATGGTGCTCCAGCTCGGCCAGCAGCGCTCCAACAAGAACGTTCGCCGCCTCATGCGCAAGAAATCCTACGAGGTCACGTTCGATCTCGCCTTCGACGAGGTGATCAAGGCGTGCGCCGGCCGCAGGAAGGGCCGTCCCAGCCTCACGTGGATCACGCCGAAGATCATGCGGCTCTACGCGGCGCTGCACGACCAGGGCCACGCGCACTCCTTCGAGGTGTGGAACGCCGACGGCGAGCTGGTCGGCGGCGGCTACGGGCTGGCGGTGGGGCGCGTGTTCTTCACCGAGTTCCAGTTCAGCCGCGAGCGCGATACCTCCAAGCTGGGCTTTGCCACGCTCAATCATCACCTGGAGCAGTGGGGCTTCGTCGCCAACGACGGCAAGGATGAGACGCCCGCGCTCGCCGAGGTCGGGTTCGAGCTGATGCCGCGCGCGTCGTTCGAGGCGCTGCTCGCGAAACACGCGCACTCGGGCGGCAAACAAGGACGGTGGAAGGTCGAGTGGGAGCCGGCGGCCATTGCTGGCTGAGTGTTGCCGGCTGAGGGGCGCCGGCTAGCTGTTGAGCCTCAGCACCGCGAAGTTGAGCGCTGCGGCGAAGCTGACCCAGGCGAGATACGGCACGAACAGCAGCGACGCCGAGCGCCGCACCGGCCACGCGACGACGATGAACGCCACGATCACCAGCCACATCGCCGTAACGTCGATCATCGCCATGTCGATCTGCTTGCGCCCGAACATGAGCCAGGGCCAGGCGGCGTTGAGCGCAAGCTGCACCAGCCAGACCCACAGCGCCGCGCCGAGCCCTTGCGCGCGCCATACGATCCACCCCGCGAGCGCGATCATCACGTAGAGGACGGCCCACGCGGGTGCGAAAATCGCGTCCGGCGGAGTCCACGCCGGTTTGGCGAGAGCTGCGTAGAACGGCCCCGGCTGATACAGGGCGCCGGTCGCCGAAGCGGCGGCAACGAGAGCGAGGAATACGAACAGGGACGTGTAGCGCTTCACTGAGCCGCCTCGACCTGCGGTACCTGCGTGCCTGCCGGCACCTTGCCAACGACTGACAACCGCTCGACCGCGGAGGCCAGGATTTGCCCGAGGAGGTCGGAGTAGCGCATGCCGGCGAAGGTCGCCATGAGGTTGACCTTGCCGTCCCAGCACCAGCCGGGATTGGGGTTCACCTCGAGCAGCTTGATCTCGCCCTTGGCATCGGCGCGGAAATCGAAACGCGCATAATCGCGGCACCCGAGCCGCTCGAACAGCCGCGTCGAGTGCTCGACCATCTGCTGCTGCTGGATCTCGGAGAGCTCGGCCTCCTGGTAGCGGACCTGGCTCCAGTAGGCGCTGTCGGGCTCCCACTTCGATTCATAGCCAAGGATCTTCGGCAGCTTGGCGTCGAGCCGCGAGAAATCGACCTCGAGCACGGGCAGCGCGCGCAGACCCTGGTCCGGGTTGCCGACGAGCGTCACCGAGTATTCGCTCCCCGTCAGGTATTCCTGCACGAGGATCGGCCGCTTGGGGAACTGGCTGCGCAAGCGCTCGAGGTAATCGAGCAGCGCCTTCTCGTTCTTGACGACGGCGTCCTTGGTGATGCCTTCCGAGCTGTCGCCGTAGTTGGGTTTCAGAATCGCGGGGAACACGCCGGGAAGGGTCGCGCCCTGATCGCCCGGGCGCACGTGCGTCTCGAGCGGTACCGGCACATCGAGCGTCATGGCGACGGCGCGCACGAGCCCCTTGTCGTAGCAGGCGGCGAGCGCGGAGGGGCCGGCACCCGTGTAGGGGATGCCCAGCGCCTCGAGCATGGCCGGCACGTGCAGCTCCTTGAAGGGATCGTTGTTGAACCCCTCGTCGCACAGGTTGAACACGAGGTCGGTGCGCAGATCGGTGAGGTCGCGCTCGAGAGTGCCGTGGTTGTCGAGATAGCGGAACTTGTAAGCGGGCAGCTCCGACAGCGCATCCTGCAGGCGCCGGATGGTGTCATGGTCCTCAGGGTTGAACACGCCGCCGCGCTTGACCGCGTCGGGAAGGCGCGGATCGCCCATCACCACCGTGACGTCGATAAGCTGCACCTTGCCCTTGGGCTTGCGCGCGGGAAGCTGCGGGGCATCGCCCGTGAGCAGCAGGCGGCGCGCCATCATGCCGAGGTCCTGATCGCGATCGGACAGGGATTCGGCGTTGCCGTGGTGGCGGATATTGCGGAAGCCGGTCTTCTCGAGCAGCTTCTGGATGCTTTCGCGGGTGTACAGGCGTTCGGCGTAGAACTGGTCGGCGATGACGCCCAATTCGTCGTGCACGATCACCTCGCGCGAGATGAGGCGTTCCCGGTCGCCCGACAGCGAGCGCTCGCGGCACACGAAGTGGTGCTCGTCGATCCATTCCCAGGAGCGGCGCTCGAAGTGATCGGCCATGAAGGCGCCGTCGGTGATGTCGAGCACGAGTTGGCCGGACGGGCGCAGGATCTTGCCGACCGCGGTCAAGACCTTTTCGTCATCCTGCTTGTTGGAGAAGTACCCAAACGAGTTGCCCATGATCGCGACGCAGTCGAAGCTGCTCTCGGGCAGACGCGGATTGCGCGCGTCGCCTTCCTTGAACACGACCTGCAGCCGTTCGGCCTGAGCGCGCTTCTTGGCGAGCCGGACGAGATAGCGCGAGCGGTCGACGCCGGTGACGTTCTTGAAGCCGCGGCGCGCAAGTTCGATACAATGGCGCCCTTGCCCGCAGCACAGATCGAGGATCTGGCTGTGCGACTGGACGGCTGCCGCCGAGACGATGAAGTCGACCTCGCGGCGCGTGTTCTCCACGTTCTCGACGACGTCGCCGTCGGTCTTCACATAGAGAGCGTTGAAAAGTTTGCGCCACCATTCGGCGGGGAGATGCGCCTCGAGATCCGCAACGGGACCGAGACACGAGCGCGGCGTGGGGCGCTTGGGGCGCTTCGCCTTGGCAACTTGTGCCATGATGGACGTATGTCCTCAATGTGCCGCGCTCTGGCGGGCGGAGCGGCAATGCCCCCCTCAGCCGGCGATCGGCCGCTCAGCGACGAGGTCTCACTGACCTCACTGGACGCGAACTTATTGGCCAATTGCGACTTTGCAAGTGGCATCTTCATATTTTCCGCCGCGCCGTTGCCGCGCACCTCTCGCGCGCGTCACTCCACGCGCCGGCGCAGGAGCGCGATGAAGAAGCCGTCGGTCCCGTGCGACGCCGGCGTCAGCTGCAGCGTGTCCTCGCGTCCATCGGCTGAGCGCGGCGGCTCGCGAGAATCGAATCGCTCGCGCCATGCGTCGGCATAAGGAAGAAGCTCAAAATCGGCGTGGCGCGCCAGAAATGCCGCGACTTGGTCAATGTTTTCCTCAGGCAGCACCGAGCACGTCACGTAAACGAGCCGCCCGCCGGGCTTGACGAGACCCGCACCCAGATCGAGCACCGCGGTCTGCTCGGCCTGGCGCTCGGGAATATTGGACGGCTTCAGGCGCCACTTGGCATCGGGCTTGCGTCGCCAGGTGCCCGAGCCCGTGCACGGCGCATCGACGAGCACGACGTCGAATCGGGGGCCGAGCGCCAGGAGCGCCGCCTCGTCATCCGCGTTGAGGGTCTGGACGTTGCGCACGCCCGCCCGCTTCATGCGCTCAAAGATCGGCCGGAGCTGACGCCGATCCGCGTCGTAAGCGTAGATCTGGCCGGTGTTTTGCATTTGCGCGGCGAGCGCCAGCGTCTTGCCGCCGGCGCCGGCGCACAGATCGAGCACCTGCAGTCGCGGACCGGCGCCCGCCAGCAGCGCGGCCAGCTGCGAGCCCTCGTCCTGCACCTCAAACCAGCCCTTGCCGTGCGCGGCCTCCGATTCAACCGGGGGGCTGCGCCCCGTCCCCTCGGGCGCCGCGATCCGCACGCCCACGGGGGAAAGCTGCGTCGGCGTCGCCGCGAACCGGTCCAACGCCTTCAAGACCTTCTCGGGCGTGGCCTTGAGCGTGTTGACGCGCACGTCGATGGGTGCGCGCGCACTGAGTGCGGCGCCTTCTTCCCCCGCGCGCGCGCCGAACGCCCGCTCAAACGAGGGCAGCAGCCATTCGGGGATGTCGCCCTGCACATTCGGCGGCGCATCTGGCGGCAAGCCACCTGCGAGCGCCGCCATTTCCTCCGCCGAGAGCGGCGACAGCGCGTGCTCGGACCCGTCTGCTATCTTGGCGACCGCGTCGGCATCGAGGCCCAGAGCGCGCATAGCCGCGCCCAGGGCGAGCGCCCGCGGGGTGTCGGCACCCATTTGGGCTGAGATGGAGCTTTTGCGGCGGAGCGCGTCGTAGACGATGGTGCCGATCGCGGAGCGGTCGCCGGAGCCGGCGAACCGGTGCGCCTTGCCCCAGTCCGCAAGGGCGCCCGCGGCGGGCCGGTGCCGGTTCAAGACTGCTTCGAGGATCTCGGCCGCCGCCGCCAGCCGTGCTCCGGGTCGCACGCGCTATGCCCCGGTCGAGAGGATGCGCACGGCGAAGATGATCCACATCACGATGAGCGCCAGCGCGCTCACCGCTATGGCGTAGGAGCGTTGCTTCACGTCGTTGTAGCCGGTGTGGATGTAGGCGTGCACGATGCGCGCGAGCACGAACACCCAGGCCAGGACCACGAAAATGATGTTGTTGGTCTTGGTGATCAGGATCAGCGCCACCAGCACATAGAATAGCACCGGCAGCTCGAGCTGATTTTGGAAGTTGTTGGCGAATTGCGTCGCCTTCACCGGCCACCGTTGCTCGCGAAGTGCGATGTCCTCGGTGCGCACGGCGCCGCTTTCCAGCGCTTTGCGCCGATGCACGGCCATGCCGAACATGATGAAGAAGGTCAGGCCGACCTGCACGAACAGCGGCAGCAGCAGGCTCGAGACGGACATGGGTGTTCCTCAGTTGATTATCTGCTTCCGGCACCGATCCGTTCCGTCATCGCCGGGCCGCGCCGCCTATTAGCTAGATAGGCCCGGATACCTAGATAGACCCCGGATAGTTCGGAGCCTCGCGCGTGATCAGTACGCCATGCGCGTGGCTCTCGTGCACGGCGGCCGGCGAAATGCGAATGAACTTGGCGCGCGACTGCAGGTCCGCCAGCGTGCCCGCGCCGATATAGCCCATGCCGGCGCGCAGGCCGCCGACGAGCTGGTGCAGCACCGCTTCGGTCGGACCCTTGTAGGGCACCTGACCCTCGATGCCTTCCGGCACCAGCTTCAAGGTGTCCTTCACCTCCTGCTGGAAGTAGCGGTCCGCCGAGCCGCGCGCCATGGCGCCGATCGAGCCCATGCCGCGGTACGCCTTGTAGGTCCGGCCCTGGTAGAAATAGGTGTCGCCCGGCGCCTCGTCGGTGCCGGCGAGCAGCGAGCCGATCATCACGCAGGAGGCTCCCGCCGCCAGCGCCTTTACGACGTCGCCCGAATACTTGATGCCGCCGTCGGCAATAATGGGAACGCCGTGCTTGGAGGCTTCCCGGGCGCAGTCCATGACGGCGGTGAGCTGGGGCACGCCGACACCGGCAACGATGCGCGTGGTGCAGATCGACCCGGGGCCGATGCCGACCTTGACCGCGTCAGCGCCGGCATCGATGAGCGCCTTGGTGCCGTCCGCCGTCGCCACGTTGCCGGCGATCACCTGCACAAGGTTCGACAGCTTCTTGATGCGCGTGACGGTCTCCAGCACGCGCGCCGAGTGTCCGTGCGCGGTATCGACGACGATCAGGTCGCAGCCGGCCGCCATCAGCAGCTCGGTGCGCAGCATGCCGTCATCGCCGACGGTCGTCGCCGCGGCAACGCGCAGGCGGCCTTCGGCGTCCTTGGAGGCGTGCGGGTGCTTCTGCGCCTTCTCGATGTCCTTGACGGTGATGAGCCCGATGCAGCGCTGCTGCGCGTCGACCACCAGCAGCTTCTCGATGCGGTGCGAGTGGAGCAGCCGCTTGGCATCCTCCTGGCTGACCGAGCGCGTGACGGTGATGAGCTTTTCGCGCGTCATCAGCTCGGAGACGGGCTGCTCGAGGTTGGTTGCGAAGCGCACGTCGCGGTTGGTCAGGATGCCGACGAGGCGGCCCTTGTCGGAGCCGTTCTGCGGCGTCTCGACCACGGGCACGCCCGAGATCGAATGCTCGGCCATCAGCGCCAGCGCCTCGCGCAGCTCGGCATCGGGATGGATCGTGACCGGGTTCAGCACGATGCCCAACTCATACTTCTTCACCTGAGCGACCTGGCGCGCCTGCTCCTCGGGGGTGAGATTGCGGTGGATCACGCCGATCCCGCCCTCTTGCGCCATGGCGATGGCGAGGCGGGCTTCCGTCACGGTGTCCATGGCGGAGGAAATCACCGGAATCTTGAGGGATATAGAGCGCGTGATCTGGGTCGAGGTGTCGACCTGCGTGGGAAGGACTTCGCTTGCTCCAGGCACCAGCAGGACGTCGTCGAAGGTGAGTGCGACGCCGGAATCCAGTGTGGGCGGGCCTTGGGCCATGCTCTGGCGGCCTCCTTCAGGGTGCAATGGGGCTGGGCGACAAGGTTCGCGACGGCGCCGCAGCTGGAACGATGTCGGCAGCCCTATAGCACTGGGCGCACGGGGAGGGAAGTGAGGGGGCGCCACGGGCGCACAGCTGCCCGGCGGCCGGCGCCGGACCAGCCTCGCCGTTCCGCCGCACCGTTTCATTTTCGTCTTTGTATTGCAGCGGCCTTTACGATCGGCCGCCGCCCAACATCTTCAGTGAGGCGGCGTCAGGCCGCGGGAGGCGCTGCGGCGGGGCCGGCGGCGTTCACCGCTTCGGGGAGGTACTTCGCCAGCGCGGCCGTCACGGTATCCATCGGGATGCCGAGCTGCTTGGCGATCTGCTGCACGTGGGAATCGCCCAGCGCCTTGCGGATCTGGTCCGGCGTGACCGGCAGGTTGTCCTTGTTCTTGTCGAGCCAGGAGGCGACTTGCGCTCCAAGCCCGCCGCTTTTCAGCTTGGCGAGGATCGTCTGCAGACCTTCCGCGCCCATCACCTGGTTGATCAACGCGGGCAGGCCCTCCTGCTCCACCTTGCCGACGAGATCGCCGATCGCTCCCTTGAGGCCATCACTCCAACCCATGGGATCACCCTTCAGTTTTGCGCTTCTGGTTTCTAGCTCGAGTGCGAGCGTGCGATAGCAGGTGCAGCAGCGGCACCGCTGTCCGCATTGAGGCTAGCACGAACAATCCGTTAGCTTTGCTTACCGATTTGTATGGATGCTCTCCCTTGTGGAGCCATGCGCGCGGCGCAAACATCGCCTCCCCAACTCATTGGGAGGAGAAAGCGATGTTGAGAACTTTGACGGCCGTTGTGTTCTGCTGCGCGCTCTCTGCCGGCGCATTTGCCGACGACAGCTGCAAGGCGCAGTCGGATGCCAAGAAGCTGCACGGCGCCGCGCAGACGAGCTTCATGACCAAGTGCGAGAAGGACGCCAAGGCGAAGTGCGATGTCGACGCCAAGGCGAAGAACCTGCACGGCGCCGCCGAGACGAGCTTCACCAAGAAGTGCGTCAAGGATGCGACCGGCGCCTGACGGGCGGCGCCTGACCGGCGGCTGGTCCCTTCAAGCACCGCACTCCTGCACGCGGCCGGCGAGCCAAGAGCGCCGGCCGCCCGATTCGCACCGCGACGCGCTCGCTGTTCCGGGTGGAACAGACCGCGAGGAGGGTTATGCGCACAGTGCGGGCAGAACCCAGGAGGGACCCAATGACCAACCCGCTCAACGCCTTTGCCCTCGCCGCTCTGGCACTCGTGCTCACCCCCCTGGCCGGGGCCGGCACCGCTTACGCGGCGGCTTCGCTTGCACCAGGCATGTTTTCCTCGCCACCCTCGCTGGTGCAGCGCGCCGAGTGCGAGGACGAATGCCAGGACGTCATGGAGGCGCGCGAGCAGGCGGTCGAAGCCCAGCAGGACGCGGCCCGCGATGCTCGCGAATATCGCGAGGAATTTGCGCCGCGCCAGGAATATGAGCGCCAGGCTGTGCCCGATCGGGGCGCAAGCAGGCGCGCAGCCGCTAAGGAGGCCGAGCCGGCCCCCCGGGCCAAGCCGACAACCGGCAATCCGGTCGCGACCGCCAAGACCGAGACGCCGGCGAAAGCCGACAAGATCACCACTGCCGATACCAGCGAGCCCAAGGTGATCGAGAAGGTCATCGAGAAGATCGAGAAGAGCGACGCCTCGACGAAGTCGGCCTCGGGCAAAGGCTGCAAGCAGTACTTCGCCGCGATCGGCATGACGCTGTCGGTTCCCTGCGAGAAGTAACGCCGCCGCGCCCGCCCGTTGCAGACGCACACGGGCGCGCCGTGCTAAAAGTCCCCCCGTTCAGCCGCGGCAGACCCGGCGGAAAAATGGGGGGACCGTCATGCGCCCGATCGCAAGAAATTTCTTTGTTTCGGCCATCGTCTACGGGATTCTGGGCATGGTGCTCGGGATCGCCATGGCGATGCGCCACGACCACGCCGAGCTGCCGACCCATGCGCACATCATGGTCATCGGCTGGTTGAGCTTTGCGATCTTCGGCTTCTTCTACGCTCTGCTCGGCAACGCCGTCCCGCGAACGCTCGCGCTCACGCATTTCTGGCTGGCGCAGGTCTCGCTCGCGGTGCTCGTCGTCGGCCTCGGGCTCTACTACGCGGGGGAGACGCAGTTCGAGCCCCTCGCTGCGATCGGCTCGATCGGCTACGCGGCATCGTTCTTCGTGTTCGCGTATGCGGCGCTCAAGGCGATGCGGCCGCCCGCGAGCCCGGCCCGCTCATAAACACGATCGTAAACGATTGCCGCCATCGGCAAGCAGGGTAAACCCGCGCGGTGATGGCGCGAACGCGGGCATTCCGACGAGCGCATGAATCGTAAATTAATTTTTGCCGCCGCCGGGCCCGCTTTTCCTGTCCCCGACGTCAACCCTAACGCGCGCTCGTGCGCCGCGGAACGCACCTTTTAAGCTAAGGACGGACCTCCTACATGAGGATCGTCATGAAGCGTATTCGCCAGAGCCTGGATGAGAGTGTCGCGCTCGTGCTCGCCGTCATGGGCGTGCTCGCGCTGCTGTCGTTCGTGATGGCCGGCATCGTCGGCGAGCGTGAGAAGTCGGTTCGCACCGCGCAAGGTGCAGCAGCCGCACACGCCCCCATGCACTCGCACCGCGCCGGCTGAAGCCCGGCACATTCGCCGCCGCTTACTCCTGCTCGCGCGGCTTCAGAATGAGAATGTGCAGATCGTCCTTCGGCGTGAAGTCCCGCTTCGTCATGCGGAACTTGGTCGGGCCGATCTTCTCGACGCCATCCCCGCAGAAGCTCAGCAGGTTCTCAGGCGCACCCTTGTCGACGGTCAGCGTAAAGTTGCCGATCGCCTTTGCCCAATTGGCGCCGGTCTTCAGGATGTATGAGATCCAGGACTCGCCAAGAGGGTTTTTGTTCGCGCGCGCCGCGGCGATGAGGTTCGCGTCCGTGCAGTAGCGCGTCTTGTAATAGGCCTTCGTCTCGTCATCCATCGACGGCAGCGCGAGGCTGGTGCCGACCGAGCCGCCGACGCTCGGGGTGTACTCGTGCTCCACGGTGAGTGCAGCCTTCGCCGGAAACACCTGGGTCCAGTAATAGGTGGTTTTCAGCGTCCAGAGCGGGGCGAGGTGGTGCTCCATGCCGTGGCCGGCGTCGACATCCTGGGCCTCGGCGAGCCCCAGATCGATCAGCTCCTGCTTGTCCTTGGCATCGAGGCGATCGAGCGCCTCGGGAGCAACCAGCGGCGACAACGGCACCTTGAGCTTGGTGAGCAGCGCCGTCTGATCGACGCCGCGCGCGAAGACTTTCTGCTCGAGCGTCATCTTGACCGGCTTGCCGTCGACCAGCGTCTTGAAGTTGAGGAAATTGTCGGTGCCGGCGGAAGGGATCGCCACATCGCCTTCCTGGTCGATCGTGATGTCGGGCAGCGGAAAGGCGACGACGGTCGAGATGTCCTGCGGCGAGGTATTGAAGAATTGGTATTTCACAATGACGCGCTCGGGCGAGATGGAGAGATCTTCCGACCGCATCTCGATGTCTGACGTTGTCTTGAGCGTGAGCCCGCCGGCTGCAAGCTCGGCGGTGCTGTCGTTGGCGAGCGCCGGCGCGGCTGCGAAAGCCAAAACGCAGAATGCAGCCCAGAACTCCAGCCCAGACTCCGGTGATGTGCATCCGCATGGCGCGGCTCCCTTGTGGCTGCGCCATCAGTGCACCGCCGCTCTGATGATGACCGCGATAAAAATGATCGCCAGCGCGAGCGATCCCGTCGACGCGGCGTGCCGCCAGATGCGCATCTGCTGTTCGCGCGGCAGCGACGGCGCGGCCCAATCCGGACTGCTCGCGCCCCACACCGACAGAATGCCCCCGCTTCCTTCGACCATGCCGAGGTCACGCAGCGGCACGTGCGCGTGATCAATGAGCGCTTCCGCCATGGGCCGATACATCGGCGTCGAAAAGGGCGTGGCGAGCGCGCGGTCCTCGAACAGAAAAATCTTGCGGCCGTCCTTGAGGCTCAACGCGAAGGGCTGCTGAACGCTCTGCATGCCGAGCGAGGGAAAGGCTTCAAAGCGCGTTTCCACCGCGTCGATGTCGCTGTAGGGAATGGTCAGGTGCTGCGCGGGCGGGCGGTGGATGAGCGAGCGTCCGGAGGGAAGATCGAGCACCGCGCGGTCGGCGAGGAGCTCGACGCGCAGGCCCCAGCGTCCGAGCAGATCGCGCAGCACGTAGCCGGTGAGGGCTGCGATGAAGACGGCGACTGCGGCGCACAGGGCGGCAAGAAACCAGGCGCCCGCAAACAATAGTACAATCGTAAAGCCCACCATGATGCCGGCAACCACGGCGAGGATGAGCGTGGCGGCCAGCGAGAAATATCGCATCCAGGTCGGGGTGCGAAACACGATGGACTGATCGGCCACGTGCGGATCGCGGGACATCGAAGGTGCCGACATGGGTTTGCTCGCGCGCACGGCTGCAAGGGGCTTGCACCTTACAATTACCACTCCGTATCCAAACGGAAGCCTTAAGCGGTGGCCGATGTCGAATGATACGGTAAATCTTCTCCGTATTAGCTCGCGGCGCTCGGTTCCAGCCCAACTGGGTTTCCGCCGTCCGTGCAGAGCACGGCTTCGCCATGACGCCGGAATGACGCTGGCAGAGCCTCAGAACTAATCCCCGCGCTCGCCACCTGCCCCATACTCACGACATCCCTGCCCGACGAAGGGACGCGACAAGCTTGAGCGTCTGACGCGGGGCGGGGAACGGTCCCGGATGAGCCGTCGTTGCGTTCCGTTGCGCGCGCCGGTGCAGGCAGCTTCGCCCTATTCCGGGTCGTGCGACCGAGGCTATGCGTGATGGCAACAGAGCGCATGGACGCCCTTCCGCAGCGGCCGCTCTCACCACTACGAGAGCGGCAGACGCCGGCGGCTCCGGGACGATGGCCTGCAAAGCAGGTTGGAGCCCAAGCCCGCTGCGGTCGTGTCCGCACCCTCGGCCATGAGAGATCCGTGCGCGGGCGCCCAAGCGGTGCCCTAAAAAGTCGCGACAGGATCGCAGCGCTTGGCGCCCGCGCTCCCTTCGCTTGACGCAAACCCTCGGGGTCGCTCCCGCGAGGACATTGGTCGCTGCCGTCCACTCAAGAATTAGGGGTGCCGCGGAAGCCCGTCGCCAGCACGTACAGCTCCGCTGAATCGGAGCGGCTCGCCGGAGGCTTCACGTGGCGCACACTCGTGAACGAGCGCTTCAAGAGATCGAGCAGCTCGCGCTCGGTGCCGCCCTGCAGAACCTTGGCGAGGAACGCGCCGCCCGGGGCGAGCACGTCGATGGCAAACGCGGCGGCGGCTTCGGCGAGGCCCATGATCCGCACATGGTCGGTGCGCGTGTGCCCGGTGGTGGGCGCGGCCATGTCGGAGAGCACGAGGTCCGCCTTGCCCGAGGGCAGCAGCTCCTTGAGTTGGTCCTCCGCCCCCTCGGCCAGGAAATCGAGATGCAGCACAGTGACGCCCGGCAGCGGCTCCATCGGCGAGATGTCGATCGCGATCACGGTGCCTTTGCCGCCGACCGACTGCACGCGCTCGGCCGCGACCTGGCTCCAGCCGCCGGGCGCCGCGCCGAGATCGACGACGCGGGTGCCGGGCTTCAGCAGGCGGTGCTTCTCGTCGAGCTCGGTGAGCTTGAACGCGGCACGCGAGCGGCGCCCTTCGCGCTGCGCGGCGGCGACGTACGGGTCATTGAGCTGGCGCTCGAGCCAGCGCTGCGAGGACGGCCGGTGCTTGCGCGCCGTCTTGAGGCGCACGTGCATCTGGCGCTGCCCGCCGCCGGGGCCGCTGCGTGTTTTCTTCATGGCTGGAACCTAGCGCCTTCCGCCGCGCCGGCGACGGCCCGTGCGCAATACGCCGTCCTCGTTCATAAGGGTCGTCAAGATACCCTCGCGCAACCCGCGGTCAGCTACTCTCAAGCGCTCGCATGGCCACAGCCGCAGCACCGCCTCGAGGATGGCGCAGCCGGCGAGCACCAGATCAGCGCGGTCGCGGCCGATGCACGGCTCGGCGACGCGCTCCTCGTAGGTGCGCGCGAGCAGGTTGTAGGTCACGGCATGAACATCGCGCACATTGAGCCAGCAGCCATCGACGCGGTTGCGATCGTAGCGCGGCAAACCGAGGTGGATGCCGGCGACCGTGGTGACGGTGCCCGACGTGCCGAGCAGATGCAGGCTCTTGCCGTGCAGCCGCTCCTTGAGTTTGTGGCGATCCTCGAACGGCTGCAGCATTGCCTGCGTCGCGCCGACCATCGCCTCGAAATCGTCCGGGGTCACGTTGCGCCCGCCGAAGCGCTCAGCCAGCGTGACCACGCCGATCGGCAGCGAGGTCCACGCCGCCATGCAGCCCTGGGCGTCGACCCGGTCGGAAACACGCCGGTCGAAGCGGCGCGAGCGGCGCGACAAATCGAGCAGGATCAGCTCGGAAGAGCCCCCGCCAATGTCGAACACGAGGACGTAGTCGCACGAGGTATCGATGAGGGCAGCGGATCCCGCTACGGCGAGGCGCGCTTCGGTCTCGGGCGTCAGCACCTCGATATCGAGCCCGAGTCTCGCCCGCATGTCGGCGAGGAAGTCCGGCGCGTTGGCGGCAATGCGGCAGGCCTCGGTGGCAACAAGGCGCGCCCGGCGCACCTGCGCACGCTCGAGCTTGCCCGCGCAGATTTTCAGCGCATCGTACGTGCGCGACATGGCCGCTTCCGACAGGCGGCCGGACTGTCCGACGCCCTCGCCCAGACGGATGATGCGCGAGAAGGCGTCGACGACGCGGAACCCGCGCCGCGAGGGCTTGGCGAGCAGCAGGCGGCAGTTGTTGGTGCCGAGGTCGAGCGCGCCGTAGACGATGTCACGCTCGGGGCGCGCCGATTGCACCCCATCGAGCACGCGCGCATCGGCGTGCGCCCCGAGCTCGCCCGCGCCGGGGTTTGCGGTGGAGAGTTTGTCCGACTGAGGTGGATTGAGTTCGTCGGCCGTTGCACTGGCTTCTGGCGCTTCTAGCGCACCGCCATCGTGGGGGTAGCCCTGCACAGCTCGCAACTCCAGCGCCTGGCTTCGGGCTTGGCGGCGTAATGCCGGGCCTCTGTCATCAGGCGTCTTCTGGATGACACTTGTGTTACAGTTTAGCAGCAATCAGCCGCGCGTAAAGTCGCCCGCAGTGCGCTTAGGCTGCATTTGTCCTTTGATGTTCGGGATCGGCTAACGAATGCGGTTAACTGCACGTATCGCCTTGTGCTTTTTCTTCGCCTCGATTGTCCCGGCTGCGGCAGGCGAGCTGACAGCGCAAGCCAAACAGCGTCTGCTTGCGGCTTATCCCGAGCATCTTGAGCGCATCGACGGCAACACATTGATCTGGCGCGACGGCACGCACATGCCGCTCGACGACGGCGCCGGCACCAAGCCGTTCGAAGCGTGGCTCGCAAATCCCGACGTCGAGGATACGCTGGCCGTGCCCTACCCCGTCGGCGCACCGGCAAGTCCGCCGGCAAAGGATGTCGACCCTGGGCGAGCGCGCAATGCTGCATTCTTCAACAAGGTCTACGGCGATTGCCGCAAGGGTGAGGTGACGCCGCGTCTGACGACTGTCGTCTGGCTCCCCGGCAAAGGGGCCCAGCGCCTGCCGTTCAATTCCATCAACGGCGCGGCGAAAGCGCTCGAAGCGGTGAGCGCTGAGCTCGACAAGCTACCGGCGCGCTTCGACGCTTACCTCATGCCCTCGGCCGGCACGTACAATTGCCGTCCGATCGCCGGCACGGATCGCATGTCCGCGCACGGACACGGCATCGCGATCGACATCGCGCTCAAGCACTCGGACTATTGGCGCAACGCCGCGCCGGGCAAGGACGGCACGTACCCCTACAAGAACGACATCCCGGCGGAGATCGTGCACGCCTTCGAGCAGCACGGGTTCATCTGGGGCGGCCGCTGGTATCACTACGACACGATGCACTTTGAATATCGTCCCGAGCTCGTGGGGACGGGGCCTTGAGGCGCGCCCGCTGCGGGCCCGTTGCGGCCAGGAGCTTGAGCTGTTATATGCCCGCGACCGGCGGCCTGGCCGCATCGGATCCCGGCATTGGGGGATCGTCTAACGGTAGGACTGCAGACTTTGACTCTGCCTGTCTAGGTTCGAATCCTAGTCCCCCAGCCAAATTCCCAAGTTATTATACCGCTCCACATTGCGCCCCATCGTGGGGTGACGTTGCTTACTTGTGAGGCAGTCCGGTCGGGCGCGAGATCTGGCGGCAAACGTGCGGAGCCAGTAACATGGCGCTTACCGGCGCGGGGGCGCTGGTGAGTTCCATGAAATTGTAGGTGCGCGCCGCGCCGGCGCCAATTGCTGTAAGGGGACCGAGCCGTGAAGAGAATTTTATCCTCGCTGATGGTGGTCATTCCGGGAATGCTCGCCGTGTTGGCGGGCAGCGCCTTCTCCGCGCAGGACAAGTACACCGTTGCGGTGCCGGGCGGCCTCGCGTTCTCCGAATTCAAGGGATACGAGGGATGGGAGGTCATCTCTCTCAGTCACTCCGAAAAAATGCTGGCGGCGATCGTCGGCAATCCAGAGATGATCGAAGCCTACAAGGCCGGCATTCCCGGCAACGGCAAGCCGTTCCCGGACGGTGCCAAGATGGCAAAAATCCATTGGGTTCCTACGACGATGGACGACGCCCCTGGTCAGCCGACAGTGCCAGGCGCCCTGCACGACGTGGACTTCATGGTGAAGGACGCCAAGCGGTTTGCCGATAGCGGCGGCTGGGGCTACGCCCAGTTCGAATATGATCCGGCCGCCGACGCCTTCAGGCCCGGCAACGAGTTCGACTTACCTCCGCAGGCGCATGACGCCAAGTGCGGATTTGAGTGCCACACGATCGTGCAGGCAAAGGATTACGTCTTCACGGCTTACCACAAGCGGTGATGCGCAGCGCGACACGACTTTGGTTGAGCCGCAGTCAGTTCCGCAAATCGCGAGCGGTTACGGCCGGCCGCAGCAGTGGCGCACTCGCCGGATGCTCGAGCAGCATCGCGACGAGCGCGTCTGCCATCGCGTGCACACCGAGCGGACTGGGATGGCTGTCCTCATCGCTTTGCACGAGCTTCAGCGGATCCGCTTTGAGCGCCGGCGCATAGTACTTGTAGATCGGAACCCAGGGCTCACCGACGAGGCGTGCAAAATCGGTGGCGAGGCTCGCGCCCTGCTCGGCAGGAACGCCGTGCGCCAGATAGCCGAACTCTTCGCCGGTTTGCGAGGCCCGCATCTCCGGCAACGTCGGGATATGGATCGGGATCATGGGAACCGAGCGCGCCTTCGCGAGCGCTGCGGTTTCGGCGACACCTTTGTCATCCGAATACCGCGTGAGTGCGGTGTGCGTGTAGACCGGCTGGCCGGAGAAAAGGTCGAGGCCGTCAAACGCGTTGCCGTGCACCAGGCGGCTGTACATGAACGAGCGATCGAGCCGCCAGAAATCGACGGTAGCGCGCGGCCGGCGCTGATCCTGATAGAGCCGCTCGTGCTCGCTGATGAGTTGCGGCAGCAGCGGATCTCGCCCGAGCGCCGCGTAATCCCGAAGGAAGAGGGCGCCATTGCTGCGCTCACACCATTCCTGCGTAATGCCGTCGCTGATCACGGTAGTCTGGAGCACCGCCCGATCAGGATCGACGATCTTCTGCACAGGGTCGAGCATGAAGTAGAAGCGATGGAATCCGTTGGCTTCGGCTGTCACCACGCGCCAATGCCGCTGGTAAATGAGCTGTGTGACGTTGGCCCCCACCAGCACGAGGTCGGGCTTCAGCTCGGCGAGCTTGGCGCGCACCATGTCCATGTGCATAAGGATGCCGGTCGCGTCGCGCGAGAAATTCAGGATCGAGACGCGCTTGCCGGTGCGCCGGCTCAGCTCATCGGCAACGAGCTCGTTGACGAGGTGCCCGCCCCTGTCCCCGACCATCGTGAACGACGCCCCGACCAGCATGATCTTGACGTCGGCGCGCTCGTAACCCGGATCATCGCGGCCGACATTGCCGAACCGGTTGGCCGGGGGGGCGACGCCGCAGCCAGCAAATCGATTGTCGACGACCGATATCCCGCGCCATGGGGTCTGGTTGAAGTCGAAGCCGGTGTCCTTGTTGAACTTCCAGGGCTCCACTCCGTAGGCGCCGAATTTGTCGCCCATCGGCTTGACCTGCTGGGAGAGGTCACGCGCGAGTTTGTGGGAGAGAAAGACGCGGTAGGCGATCTCGCAGCCGAGCAGCGTTACAGACGTGATTGCGGCATACGTGAGCGCGCCGGCGATGACGCTGCGCAGCCAATGGTTGGCGCGAATTCTTGCCTCGTCTCGTACGGTGTTGTCGCCCGCCATGACCCGCTCCCCCGTGTGCGCCATTGCGCAACTATTGCGCGGTCAGGGCAGCACGAAGCGCGCGCAATGCATAGCGGGGTCGATGGCGCGATCCACAGCGATTGTGGCGATGCTGTGGCAGCGGCGCGCGGCTCGAATTGTGATCATTTCAATTTCATCGAGTTTCTAGAGAGGCCGTAAACGCGGCACCGCGATAGTCCGCCGACGAACTTGGCCAGGAACTCCCAATGACTCTCGACATGCCTACGATCTCAGCCGTCGCAATAGCTGTGACGACGATCCTGGGATTTGTGCTTTTGCATTCCTGGTGGCGCGAGCCCACCAGCCCGCTCACTGGATGGTGGGGCGCGGCCCAATTGATCATGGCAGCGGGCATTGCTATTGCGGCAGCCGGCTCCTTCGTGAATGCCATCACGATCGTCACGTTCGGGCAGGCGACGATCTTGTTGTCGGGCGCGCTGATGTGGATGGCGGTGCGCGAGTTCCAAGGCCACCCCTTCCGCCCATTGCCGATCATCGCGTGGCCGGCCGCGTTTCTGGTCATCGCATTTTCCGGGGTGCTTGAAGGTTTCGACGAGCGTCTGATCGTCACCTGCGCGATACTTGCAATCCTTCGGTACGCGGCAGCCATCGAGTTCGCGCGCAATTCCAGCGAGCGGCTTGGTTCGCGCGGGTCTGCGATCGTCATTTTGGCGCTCGTGGGGACCGGCTACCTCGCCTGGCTCCCCCTTACAATGGCGATACCGATCGGGCAGGCGAGCTACATTTTCTCGGTCGCTTGGTTTCCCGCCGTCGTGTTGATGGCGCTGCTTGGCCGCGTGGCGCTCGCTTTCGTTATTCTGGCTTTGGTCAAGGAGCGAGAGGAACTGAAGCAACGCCGCGACGCGCTGACCGATCCGCTGACGGGCCTGCCCAACAGGCGCGCCTTGTTCGACGCCGCCGCCGAGCTCGCACGCCACAGCAAATACCTGAAAGGCGACCCGATCTCGGTTCTCGTCTTCGACCTCGATCACTTCAAGAAGATCAACGACACCTTTGGGCACAGGCTTGGAGACCGCGTTCTGCAACTTTTCGCCGACACCATGGCCGAGAGGGTCGAGACCGGAAGTATCGTGGGACGGCTGGGCGGGGAGGAATTTGCCGCAATATTGCCCGGCGCCGATCTGCAGACCGCTGCGAAGACGGCTGAATCCGTGCGCGCTGCCTTCGCGGAGTGCGCTGTAGCAATCGAGGGAGCCAAGATCGCCGCCACCGTCAGCGTAGGAGCAGCCAGCCACGACGATATCGACTGCGACTTGGGCGCGCTCTTTCACCGAGCCGACGGCGCGCTCTATGCGGCAAAAAATAACGGTCGCAACCGAGTGGAGGTTATAGGGCCGCACGAAGCGATGATCTTCGACGATGGAGGTGTGGCAATGCAGACCGCGCTCAATCGCCGCGATGGTCTGGAACTCCCCACCTTCGCCAAGTGGCGTACGGCACGGCGTTATCGCCGGTCGGGGCCCGTTCACCTTGCCGGGACCGCGGGAGGACGCGGCCTTCGCGACTAATCGTCTCTACTGAGTTGCTTCCTCGCTTGCAGAAAAGCTGTTCCCGTGCCGCTGATTACGCGGCGCCGACGCTCCTATTAGCGGGATTTTGTTGCAATTTCTCCCGCGTTGCTTCTTGATACTTTCATGCCTGCCTGCCATATCAAGCGCAGGCGTTTGGATGCTCACGCGCGCGCGGGATCGTGCTAAGAGCATCAACCTTTCAAGCCATTATGGGGAAATCGGCTGCGAACGCCATAGGCGCGGCTTCGTCTACCAGTCGCAGCAATGCATTGAGATGCGGTCGCTTTTGGAAAGTAAGGCAATGAAGGACGACGCAAGCAGCCTGAACGACACCGGCAAGGGCTTTGGTAAGCCCTTCACGGAGGCTTGCGAGTTGATGGATGAGCGCCGCGACCTGGTAACCGATGAGGAAACCGGCCGTGCGGAAGAGCCCAAGGTGCGCAACTGCCTCGTGTGCCGCACGGCATTTCCTAGCGCCTGGGCGGGCGAGCGCGTGTGCCGGCGCTGTAAGGCAACATCGGCCTGGCGTGGCGGCGCGTTGGGCTAGCCGACCGCGGGCGCAAGAACCTTTTGGCAAGGTTCAACGTTTAGCGGGGTCCTTGTTCCTAGTGACTAAGACATCCTAGTCACCAAGACCTCGGCAAACAAATCAGGGGCAGCTCAAGGGGAGCCAATGCCAAACGACAGACAAGCTGCGCGGCGAAATCCACGCAACAAGCAGCGCCCTCATGGCGGACAACAGCGCACAAACGGCCGCCCTCAAGGCGATACGGTCGCCGATGCCAAGCGCAACTATGACCGCTACATGGCACTGGCGCGGGATGCGGCTTCCGCCGGAGACCCAATCGAAAGCGAGAATTTCTACCAGCACGCAGAGCATTATCTGCGAACGATGCGCGAGCAGTCAGATCGCCGGAACGGCGGCAGCGCCGATGCATTGGCCAAGAGCGCTCCGATTTCCTAGTCGCTTACCCGCTTACTTGCAGCCCCTGAGATGATCTGACTTGGCCGCACTTGACTGGCGATACCGGCGCGGGTTTATCCGTTCCGCACGAGCCCTAGTCAAAGGACCGCCGATATGGTCGTCGAGCCGCTTGCGATACCAGAGGTCAAGCGTCTGGTCCCCGATATCTTCCGCGACGAGCGCGGCGCATTTTCAGAGACGTACAGCTTGCGTGCGTTGGAAGCGGCCGGCATTGGCACAAACTTCGTGCAGGACAACCAGTCGGTCTCCAGGTCGAAGGGCGTCGTGCGAGGACTGCACTTCCAGCGCCCGCCGCATGCTCAGGCCAAGCTCGTCCGAGTGGCGCAAGGCGCGATATTCGATGTCGCGGTCGACATTCGCCAGGGTTCGCCGACCTACGGTCGCCATGTCTCAGCGGTTTTGTCCGCCGAAAATTGGGCCCAGCTCTGGATACCGGTCGGATTTGCGCATGGTTTCTGCACGCTCGAGCCCAACACCGAGGTGATTTACAAGACCAGCGACTATTATGCGCCCGAGTGCGATAGCGGCATCAAATGGGATGACCCTCAGCTTGCAATTGCTTGGCCGATCGGCGCGGCCGACGCGATCCTGTCAAACAAGGACCGGAACCATCGCGAGCTTGCGACGATCGAGCCGGCGTTCTTTTACAAGGCGCAGTGAGACTAGGCCCGCCCGCTCAAAACGTTGCGAAGATATTCCCCGTAGTCGTTCTTGGTATAACGTTCAGCGATAAGACGCTCGAGCTGCTCGGGGCCGATATATCCCTGTCGCAAGGCAATTTCTTCCGGCACGGCGATCTTTAGCCCTTGGCGCTTCTCGATGGCCGCAACGTAGCTCGCGGCGTCCAGCAGGCTGTCGGGCGTACCCGTATCGAACCACGCAAATCCGCGGCCGATCTTCTCAACGTTGAGCTTGCCGCAGTTCAGGTATTCCATGTTGACAGTGGTGATCTCAAGTTCGCCTCGAGCAGACGGTTTGATCGACTTGGTGATCGCAACGACGTCGTTGTCATATGCATAAAGGCCGATGACGGCCCAGTTGGATTTCGGCGCCGTTGGCTTCTCCGCGATCGCAACCGCGCGGCCCCTCTCGTCGAAGTCGACCACGCCGTAGCGCTCGGGATCCGACACCTGGTAGGCGAAGACCGTCGCGCCAGGCCGCTCAGTGAAGGCGGAACGCGCCTGCTCGGAGATGCCATGGCCATAGAGAATGTTGTCGCCGAGCACGAGCGCGCATTGATCGCGACCTATAAAGCGTTCACCGATCAGGAACGCCTGCGCCAAACCTTCGGGTTGGGGTTGCTGGGCATAGCTGAACGACACTCCCCATTGGGTGCCGTCGCCGAGCAACATCTGAAAGCGCTCCTGATCGTGCGGCGTGGATATGACCAGGATGTCGCGAATGCCCCCGAGCATCAGCACTGAGAGCGGGTAGTAAATCAGCGGCTTATCGTAGACGGGCAGCAACTGCTTGGAGACGGCAAGCGTGCTCGGATAGAGCCGCGTTCCACTGCCGCCAGCGAGTATGATTCCCTTCATGCGACGTGAGCTTTTGATGCTTGCTTGAGCGCAGAATCAAGATCGCTTTCTGCGAAGCACCGCGCGAGACTTCTCCTTCCAGCTTGGCAACGAGATCGCAAACGCTGACTGGATCTTGCGCGTGTCGAGCACCGAATAGGCGGGACGCCTCGCCGCGGCGTTATAATCCTTGGCCGCAATAGGCTTAAGGCGGGGAACCTTCAGACCCCGGGCGCCCGCGAGGCGGAAAATCTCGCTGGCAAACCCGAACCATGTCGTTTCGCCGGCACCGGCCAGGTGGTATGTGCCCCAAGCGTCCTCGCGCCGATCCACGACCAGGTCCCGTGCGGTCGCGCAGATCGCAGCCGCGACGTCGTGCGCCCACGTGGGCGTTCCGTGTTGGTCGTCGACGATCCCAAGCTCATCGCGCGTCCCCCCGAGCCGCAGCATCGTCGTGAGAAAATTGCTTCCTTCCATGCTGTAAAGCCAGGATGTGCGCACGATCACATGGCGAGCGCAGGCGCGCCGAACTGCGGCTTCTCCCTCCGCCTTGCTGGCGCCGTAGACGCTGAGCGGCGCTACCGCATCCGTCTCGACGTAGGGATTATGACGCGTGCCGTCGAAAACGTAGTCGGTCGACACATGGATGAGCGGCACGCCGCGCTGTTCGCACAGTGCCGCAAGCGTCTCCGGCCCGGAGGCATTGGCCGCGAATGACGCTTCTGGATCCTCTTCAGCCTTGTCGACTGCTGTATAGGCCGCCGCATTGATAACCGCGATCGGAGCCTGCTCATCGAGAATGCGCTGAAGCGATGCAGGATCGGCGAGATCGAGTTGGGGCCGACCGCGGCACACAATCGGATGATCGGCGACCGCGCCTTGGCGAGCAAGTGCTCGCGCAAGTTGACCGCTCGCGCCGATAACGAGAATCGGAAGCCCTGCCATTTCGGCGTTTCAGCTCTCTGCGAATTTCTTTAGACGGCCGCTTGGCTGGCTAACTGCTCATAAACGAGGCCAAGCCGCTGCCCGTCATAACGCTTCTCACGCAGACTGCGCCACCACAATTCGTTTTCAAGATACCAATTAACGGTCTTCTCGAGACCTAAATCAAAAGTTTCCTCTGCCTTCCACCCGATTTCGCGCTCGATCTTTTCGGGATCGATTGCGTAGCGGAAGTCGTGGCCTGGACGATCGGTGACGAAATGGATCCCTTCGCGGTGCGAGCGGCCGTTCGCCGCCGGTCGGAGTTGATCAAGCGTATCGCAGATCGCTTCGACCACAGCGAGATTATTGCGCTCGGTTCGCGAACCCACGTTGTAGCTTTCGCCTGGCTTGCCACACTGAATGATGGCGAACAACGCGCGCGCATGATCATCAACGTGCAGCCAATCGCGAACGTTACTGCCGCTGCCGTAGATGGGCAGCGCCCGGCCGAGAACCGCATTCGTGATCATCAACGGGATCAGCTTCTCGGGGAACTGATAGGCACCGTAGTTGTTGGAGCAGTTCGACAACACGACAGGCAGGCCGTACGTGCGGTGCCATGCAATCGCAAGATGGTCGGATGCAGCCTTGCTGGCGGAATAGGGCGAAGTCGGATCATACGGCGAAGTTTCGGTGAAGGCGCCGTCCGCCCCGAGGTGGCCGTAAACCTCGTCGGTCGAAACATGGAGGAAGCGGAACCTCTCCTTGCGCTTGCCGGGAAGCCGATCCCAGTAGGAACGCGCGCCCTCAAGCAACTCGAACGTGCCAACTATGTTGGTCTTGATGAACTCGTCGGGTCCAGTGATGGACCTGTCAACGTGCGTCTCCGCAGCGAGATGGATGATGGCATCGGGTTGCTCGCGCTCAAGCACCGCGGCCACGGCCTCGCGATTGCAAATGTCCAATTTGTGGAAAGAGTAGCGCGGGCTGTCGGCTATGGATTTGAGCGAGCCCAGATCGGCGGCGTAGGTAAGCTTGTCGATATTTACGACGCTGCAACCAAACGTCCCAATCAGCTGGCGGCAAACCGCCGAGCCAATAAAGCCCGCTCCCCCAGTCACAACCAGTTTCATTTACCCGTCACGCACTACAAAGAGCCCAGCAGGCGCCCCTTACGCTCGCCGACACGAAAAGTGGTGATCCAAGTTCTGGGGAAGTTCCAGGAGTGAGTCCATACGGGCCTGGGGCTTTCCCAGACGCTGTGTTTTTTGGGACACTGAATACATGTCCGCGCCGGGTACGCTAGAGTTACTCAAAGGGCAGTCCGCACCGTCTTGAGCAAAAAACACAAGTAAAAGTGCTAACCTATTTCTCCCTGATCGTTAATCGGCGAACGCCATCCCCCACCACCAACTAATCAATTAGCAGCCGAGCGGCCATTGTTCTCCACCCTCCCACAGCCATCCCAATTGCGGTCGCGCGCGTGGGGTATTTTTCTTGGCACCATTATCATGGTCGGCACCCCGATCATACTGATGAGCGCCAAGACCGTTCAGGTGACATTCCCTCTCCTGCTCGCCGCTGCGGGCGCCGGCGCCGTCGCACGAGGGGGATTCGATCGCTTCAAGTTACCTTTAAACCTCCCAACCATAGTGCTCTTCGTGTTCCTCAGCTACGCGGGATTGAGCGCGCTGTGGGCGCCCGAGCCGCAAGAAACGCTGTTGACGGTCGGAATTGCGGCAGTCATAGCCGCAGCCGCGCTTCTTCTCGGCCGGTTGATGCTGACCGAACGCTTCGAAGATGCCCTGCACATTATCGAGGGTCTCTGGGTCGGACTTGCTTTCGGGCTTCTCTACGCTGTTGCCGAGGTTGCGAGCGGTCAGGCGATTAAGATCTGGGCCTATAATTTGCTGTCGCTTGGGCCGAGCGATCTTGAGCCAACGCGCTATTTCAACTGGTCTAGCGGTCGACTCATCGGCATTCACACTGATGACCTGAAGCGCAACATTTTCCCTATACCGCTGCTTATCTGGCCTGCCGTCATGGGCGCAGTCGTCGTGCACAAGCCGACGCTAAGACGCTACGTCTATGGCGCGCTCGTTATTCTGTGCGCAGCAGCGGTTTTCATCGGCCCAGACGCCACAGCAAAGGTTGCGCTGGTCGCCGGCATCGTGGCCTTTGCGCTCTCGAGCTACTCGGCACGCCTTGCGCATATTGCCCTTTCCGTCCTCTGGTCGGGCGCTTGCCTTGCGGTTGTGCCGGTTGTGGTGCTGGCGCGCCGGCTCGAGCTGCAAAACGCCGAATGGCTGTTTCTTTCAGGGCGTATCCGCGTCACCTTGTGGAACGAGATTGCGCATCTCGTCGCCAAGACTCCGATGCTTGGAGTCGGTGCCAACATGACCTATGCGATCCACCCGAAGCAAAGTGAGATTCCACTGGGTGCGGCGCCGGAACTCTTAGGTGCCGGCATGGCACATCCTCACAATGCCTACCTTCAGGTGTGGTATGAGCTGGGATTTGCGGGGGCCGTTCTTCTGGCTGCGTTTGGGCTAATTGTGTTGCACGAGATCAGAAATATGGGACCCGCCCGTTCCTATGGCTTTGCGCTCTTCACGACCGCAGCAGCGGCCATCTCTTTCAGCTATAGTCTGTGGCAGATTTGGTTCATGTGCTTGTTCGGATTCGTCTTTGCACTATTCCAAGTCGGCAGAAATATCATTGATAATCAATGCCCTATTTCGCATCCGCGTCGCGACCAGAACGCCGCCGCAATTTAACCCTCCATTTCGTCCGCCATTGCGGTGCGACCACGCTGTCACGTAGACTGGAACGTATGTTGAGAGCATAATTGTCGGCCGGGGCGTGGGGCACTAATCCCGGCAGGGGACGTTGTAAATGAGTAGCGTGGAGCGGCGCTCCGTTGCCAAGATTGCGCGTTCTCGGCGCGATATTCACAACGATACACTTGCCCAACCAACCTGCCCGCGGGCAGTTCGCCATGTATTACAATCCTTCTCTGCACCTATAATGGTGCACGCTTTCTAGCGACGCAGCTTGCCTCGCTTGAGCGGCAGACACATCAAGACTGGAAGCTGTTCGTTTCTGATGACGGTTCCAGCGATTCAACGCTCGCAATCGTCCATCACTTTGCTCAGCGCGTCCCCCAAATCGTGGAAGTGCGGCAAGGACCGCGCCGCGGACCATCTGCAAACTTCCTCTCTCTCGCAACCGACCCCACCGTCGACGGCGATTTCTTCGCCTTCTGCGATCAGGACGACGAGTGGGATGCGGACAAGCTGAGCTCCGCCCTCAAATGGATGAATGAGGTTCCGGCGAAGGTGCCTGCGGTTTACGGGGCACGCACACGGATCGTCTGTGCCGATGGGACCCATCGCGGTTTGTCACGCCGGTTCTCGAGGCCGCCGAGCTTCGCCAATGCGCTGGTGCAAAGTATCGCCGGGGCAAATACGATGCTGTTCAACGGCGCGACTAAGAAGCTGTTCGAGCGCTCCGGCCAACTCGACGTGGTCTCCCATGATTGGTGGGCGTATCAGCTCGTGTCGGGCAGTGGCGGCATCTTCCATTACGATCCCGAGCCCCACCTCGATTACCGCCAACACGACGCCAACCGCATCGGCTGCAATCGCGGCCTGCGCGCGCAAATCAAGCGCCTGGGCATGGTCCTGACCGGCGGCTTCTCCGACTGGAACAACATTAACCTTGCCGCCTTGCAGCGTTGCCGGGACTGCTTGACCGACGAGGCGCGCGCGCTCCTCGACAGCTATGAGGCGATGCGCGTTGCAGGGTTCTGGCGCCGAATAGCCGCATTCGCGCGGTCGCCTCTGCGGCGTCAGACGCCGCTTGGCAATTTCGCCCTGCTGCTGGGCGTCGTGCTCAAGAAGGTTTAGACACGCCGCACCTTGGGCCCGCGTGGAATGCCCTACTTTCAGCCCATTTCGTGCGGAGAAGACCCCTACAGGAATTTGCTGGGCCAGCGGCTCACAAGCAGATGAATTTGACAGGAATTGCAGTGCCGTAGCGTGCTCGTCGCCAAGCGGGACGAGTTCGACGAGGTCACCGTTGAGGTCCTCGGCGAGGGAGTAGCGTGGTGGTTGCCGAGCCGACCCTAGCAGTTCGCGAGCTGGCGCAAGATGCGCCGGCAGCCACGCCGTCGCGCAGACCGCAAGCGAACGGTATGAAGCACTACCCTGCCAATCCCGGCGAGGTGCCCGCAAGCTTCTGGCGCCACCGTGAACTCATCCTCCAGCTT
Organism: uncultured Alphaproteobacteria bacterium; assembly: GCA_963726795.1. Classification (GTDB taxonomy): domain Bacteria; phylum Pseudomonadota; class Alphaproteobacteria; order Rhizobiales; family Hyphomicrobiaceae; genus Hyphomicrobium_A. Next base: position 300,352 of record CAVSDD010000007.1, read on the forward strand.
GCAAAGCGCGACGTCATCGGCCGCTACCGTGGCTCCGCCCTCGGCATACTGTGGTCATTCGCGCAGCCTCTGCTGATGCTCGCTATTTACACCCTGGTGTTCGGCGTCATCTTCAAAGCGCGATGGAGCGGGGGCGGCGAATCGAAAGCCGAGTTCGCGCTGGTCCTGTTCTCCGGCCTGCTGGTGTTCAACATCTTCGCTGAATGCGTCAATCGCGCCCCACGCCTCATCCTCGACAACGCCAACTACGTGAAGAAGGTCGTCTTCCCACTTGAGGTGCTGCCCTGGGTTCCGATGGCCTCCTCACTCTTTCACGCCGGGGTCAATTTCGCTGTATGGCTGACGTTTTATTTGTTCGTGCTCGGCGTTCCTCCGCCGACAATTCTGCTGTTGCCGATCGTCATCATCGAGATGGTTCTGCTAACGATCGGCTTGTCGTGGTTCCTGGCATCACTTGGCGTCTACGTTCGTGACATCGCCCCGTTGATCGGGATCGTTGTTTCGGCGCTTATGTTCCTATCGCCAATCTTCTACCCCGTGAGCGCGATACCCGAAGACTACCGCTTCCTCTTCTATTCAAATCCGCTGACATTCGTCGTCGAGCAGACGAGGGATTTCCTGATTTGGGGGAGGACGCCCGCCCTTTGGCCGACGCTATGGTACTTGGCGCTTTGCGGAGGGATTGCCTGGCTTGGCTTCGCCTGGTTCCAGAAGACGCGCAGAGGCTTCGCCGATGTCCTCTGAGGTCGTCATTAGCGTCGAAGACGTGAGCAAGTGCTACACGATCTACGACCGCCCGCACGATCGGCTGAAGCAGTCATTCCTGCCGCGCTTGCAGCGCCTTCTGGGCGAGAACGGCGCGCGGTACTATCGCGAATTCTGGGCGCTGAGGAACGTGTCGTTCGAGGTGCGCAAGGGCGAGACCTTCGGGATTATCGGCCGCAACGGCTCGGGCAAGTCTACGCTGCTGCAGATCATCGCCGGCACGGTATCGCCGAATGAAGGCAACGTTCGCACCTACGGCCGCGTCGCCGCCCTGCTGGAACTCGGCTCTGGCTTCAATCCGGACTTCACCGGTCGCGAGAACGTCTACCTGAACGGCAGCCTGTACGGGCTCAGCCGCAGCGAGATCGATGCCCGCGTTTCGAGCAATCGCGGCGTTTGCCGACATCGGCTCGTTCATCGATCAGCCGGTGCGGACCTACTCCAGCGGCATGATCGTCCGGCTTGCCTTCGCGGTCATCGCGCATGTCGATGCCGATATTCTGGTGATCGACGAGGCCCTGGCGGTCGGCGACGCCTTCTTCGTGCAGAAGTGCATGCGCTTTCTCCGCGGCTTCATGCAGCGAGGGCACGATCCTGTTCGTCAGCCACGACACCGGCTGCGGTCGTGAACCTGTGCACCACGAGCTATCATGCTTGACGGTGGCGAGGTGCGTGAGCGCGGCAGTCCCTAAAGACGTTGTCGAAACCTATCTTGCGCGCACTTACGAGGAGCAGCAGGGGCCCCACGCCGTGATCGGCCAAGCGCCGGCGACCACACCGACGAAATCGCGCCTCGCTGAGCGCGACATGCGCACTCGAGTTCATCAACACCACGCGCCACCGCAACGACATTGAGCTTTTCGCCTTCGATCCCAGCGGCGGCGGCGTTCGGCAAGGGCGGCGCCACGATCACGTCCGTCGTGCTCGCCGACGAAGCCGGTGCACCGCTGTCATGGATCGTCGGCGGCGCTCAATCGAGCATCGTCATTCGACTGCGCGCGAACGAGGACCTCGACCAGCCAATTGTCGGCTTTTACGTGAAGGATCATCTCGGCCAGTGCCTGTTCGGCGACAACACGTTTTTCGAGTTATCGCAACGATCCACTTCAATTGAAGCGAGGACAGTCCTGCGAGGCGTACATTTCACTTTCGCATGCCGATTTTGCCCGCTGGAGACTACAGCGTCTGCGTTGCAGTGGCGGCGGGAACGCAGGCAGATCACGTGCAGCATCACTGGATGCACGACGCGCTGCTCATCAAGTCGCACTCGAGCAGCAGTCTGCACCGGGCTCGTGGGAATCCCCATGACCGAGATCAAATTGTTGGCCCTCGAGGAACTGTTAGCGTGAGGAGCAATCCTGCGCTCATCTGCTTGTCAATTTGCGTAACAACGCGCGCTAGAGTTTTGATGTGAAGAGCGTACCTCTACACGCTGATTTTCCGCTGAGCCGAGCCGGACGCCTCCCGTCTGCCTCGGCCATGTACATGCTGCCTGACTGGCTCCACGAGCCGTTCGGCTGGGCCCAGCACATTCCTTTCGCGTTCTGGCTAATGGAGACCCACCGTCCCTCGGTGGTCGTCGAGCTGGGCACCCACTATGGCAACTCCTATTTCGCCTTTTGCCAAGCCGCATCGGCACTTCAGATTCCGACCGCCTGCTACGCAATCGATACCTGGAGGGGCGACGAGCACGCCGGCTTCTACGGCGAGGAAGTTTACGAGGCCGTCGAGCGCCACAATCGAGCACGCTACGATGTCTTTTCGCGTCTCGTGCGCTCAACATTCGATGAAGCGCGGCCACATTTCAGCGACGGCTCGATCGACCTCCTGCACATCGACGGGCTGCACACGTATGAATCCTGCAAGCACGATTTCGACAACTGGCTTCCGTCGCTTTCCGATCGCGGCGTCGTCATCATGCACGATACGAACGTGCGCGAACGCAACTTCGGTGTTGGGAGATTGTGGTCGGAGCTGAAGCAGCGCTACCCCAGCTTCGAGTTCTCGCATGCGCATGGGCTCGGCGTCCTCGGCGTAGGCGAAGAATCTCTCCGAGACGTTAAAGGAGCTGCTCGCGGCCGACCGCAACGATCGGATCGCCACGAGCACGCGCCACATATTCTGGCGCATCGGTGCTTCGGTGACGGCGCAGGCGGCGATCGACGGGCATGCCGAGACGCTCGCCAGGAAAGACAAGGAAAGCAGCCTCAAGGACGAGGAGCTGCAGCGGAAGGCCGACGAGCTCGAGCGGCGGGGCGCGGCCATCGCGTACCAAAATGACGAAATCGCTCGGCAGGCCAATTTGCTTGCCCGCAACGCGGAGGAACTCGCCGGTAAGGATCGGGCGCTTGTCCTTCGGGACCAAGAACTCAACCTCCAACAGCAAGAGTTTGCTCGCAGGGCGGCGGAACTGGCGGAAGCGTCCATTTCCAGGGATGCAGAGCATGCGGAAGCGTCCAATCGCAAGGATGCCGAGTTTGCGGAAGCGCTCAATCGCAAGGACGCCGAGCTAGCGGAGGCGCTCAATCGCAAGGCTGCCGAGCATTCGGAAGCGCTCAATCGGAAGGGCGCAGAGCTTGCGGAAATCTCCGAGCAGCTGCGCGATGCCAAGGCGGCGAATCAAGAGGGGCTCAAACGTGCCGAGTCGCTTGTCGCGGAGCAGACACGGCTACTTGGAGTTGAGAGCGAATTGCGCGCCCGCTGCCGGAAGCTGGAAAGTTCTGCGCAATCGGCGCTTGCAGAACAGGCACGCGCCGAGGAGGAAAAGAGCGAAATACGGGGCCGTCTGAACGCGGCTTATGACAGGATCAGCGAAATCGATGCCGCCGGCCGCGCGCGTTCCAAGGATCTGAGCGATCTGCAATCCGTGCTCGAACTCAACAAGGCAACCGTTGAGCTGCTTACCACTGCACTGGCAGAGGGTAAAGGCACGATCGCCAATATGGCCTCCGCCCTTGCCGATTCGGACCGCGCGCTCAGTGAGGCCCAACTTATGCTTAATGAGCGCGAGAAAGGACTAGAGCGTCTACAGCGCGAGAAGCAGGAGCTGAGGGACGAAGCGCAGCTCCACTATCATGGCCTAATCTCGCACTTCCGCAATTCGACGTCCTGGCGCGTCACTCGACCGTTGCGCGCCTTGAAGCAAATGCTACCCAGGCAGGCTCCTCAAATTTTGAGCGCGCCCAAAAGTTTCCGCCCAAAGTCGGACGATGCCGCCGTCGTCATCGCAGAGAGTGGCTTGTTTGATCCCGGTTACTACCGATCGCGCGCTGGCAAGACCATGCGCGATCCAATAGCGCACTTCCTCGAGCACGGGCACAAGAGCGGCATCAATCCCAATCCGCTATTTGATTGCGACTACTATTCGACGCTTTACGGCGCACACCTCGACGAAACGACAAATCCGCTTGTGCATTACATTGCGACCGGCTCCCAGCAGGGTCTTAATCCCTCGCGGCTGTTCCAGACACGATTTTACCTGCAGGCAAATCCCGGCGTTAGAAACCTCGAAATCGCGCCGCTGCTCCACTACCTGACCATAGGCCGGCTTATGGGCTTGATGCCGATCGATATCAACGTTGCGAAACTCAACCACCGCGCATTGAAGCTGCACCGCCTCGATCTGACGCGTTCGGCTGGCGAGGAGTTCGATGCCGAACTCTACGCCGAGTTGTCTCCGGAGTTAGCGGGCGGCAATCATGCGGCCGACTACTTGCGGCGCCACTACGAAACCATCGGTCGAGCCGAAGGGCGGATAGGCTCACTTCGCGCCTTCCTGCAGGCGGTGAAAATGCCGCCCGAGGCTGTACCGATCAACTTCGAGCAAACCGAGTATTATGAGCTGAACGGCGACCTCGCCAGCGTGCTGCCGTGCACGTTTTATGTCGCGCTCCGTCACTACCTTGAATTCGGAATCTCGGAGGGGCGAAGGTACTCATTTTCACAATGCTATATTGACGCGTCCTCGAGCGCGCACAGTGGGACTGTTTCAACGCCCGCTTTGGAAGTAGCCGCGGCCAGCCGAAAAGTTGCTTGCCTGGTCCACGTCTATTATCCGGAACTGTGGCCGGCGCTTTACAGCTACATCCGCAACCTCGACGGCATCAGCCGCGACGTATTCGTCAACCTTACCGACAGCACTTGGTCGCACGCTTTGCAAGCCGAGATCCGGCGCGACGTACCAGACGCCAGCATTGTCATTTCGGAGAATCGCGGGCGGGACATCGGCGGACACTTGAATAGCCTGCGCGGGATCCGGTTCTCCGACTATTCGGCGTTCTTCTTGCTTCATACCAAGAAGTCGAAGCACTTGTCCGACAAGTACAGTGAAACGTGGAGGAACAGCCTTCTTGATCCATTGATGGGGACGCCTGAGAAGGTACAGGCCAATCTTGGCCTTCTGAACTCCGACCGAACCGTCGGCGTCATCGGAGCGGCCGCCTGGCGCCACAGCCGCGTCGATAGCAACACCGCCCACTACAGATACCTGCTGCGCAAGGCCGGACTAGATCAGGATGAAACCTGTGATTTTGTTTCCGGTACCATGATGATCGTGCGCTCCCAAGTCATGAAGCGGTTTTACGATCTGCTCGCCGGCGAGGAGTTCGAAAATGCCGACGGCAAGAGCATCGATTGGCTACGCGACGGGCAGCTCGAGCACGCGGCTGAACGGCTTTTCGGAAATCTGAACAAGGCGCTCGGCTACCGGTTTCAATGGCGTTAGTGGGCTCATGAGGATCGTCGTCGTAAGTCATGAAGCGGATTTCACTGGCGCTCCACGTGTCGCCTTTGATATTGCGAGTGTCCTCGCGCGCGAACATCACGTGAGCCTCGTCTCGAAACGTGACGGTCCGCTCATCAAGCTTCCAAAGTACGAACATCTCCAGGCTAATTACCTCATCGCAGACAAGAGTGGAGACCCTGGATCGTCGCCCTTCAGCGCGCGCTTACGCCAGGCAATCGCCGTTCTCAAAAAGCTGCGCCCTGATCTCGTTTACGCCAACTCAGCTGCATCGTTTGAATGGTGCGTTGCGGCGCATCGCCTTCGCGTTCCATGCGTGCTGCACGTGCATGAGATGACTAAAACCCTGCGCTCGCTGCTGGCGCTCGATGTTCTAAAGATCGATTTCCCGAAATACGTCGACTTGCTGGTTTCGGCTTCGCAAGAGGTTTCGGATGCGATTTCATCCCTGACGCGGGACACCGTTTTTCGCCACTTTCTGTTCGGAGTTGCAATCGAGACGGACTACATCAAAACGATGTCGGCAGCAGATGCGCCGGCGTTAAAGAACATTGCCGAGCGCGAGCTTTCGGGCAACCGCCCCATTGTCGCCATGTGCGGGATTGCTACCGCGCGAAAGGGCTTCGATATTTTTTACGAGAGCGCGAAGGCAATGCCCGAGGCAGACTTCCTCTGGATCGGCCCACTTTTCCAGTGACTCAACCGTCAGCAAGGTGCTGGAGCGATATCAGACGGATCGCATCGAGAACTTCTACGTCACCGGCGAGACGGCCAACCCTTATCCCTACATATCGATGTGCGATATCTTCGCGCTGACTTCGGTTGAGGATCCAAATCCCCTAGTAGTTCCCGAGGCTCTAGACTCTCGGACGGAGCGTCGTCAGCTTCCACAACTCCGGTGGGAGTTGGCAATGGACGAGGCGGTTTGGATACAGCCTCTCGGGTACGATTAGCGCTACCCGGTTGACCGCGTTCTTGCGCAAAATGCTCGAGTCGCAGAGCGAAAACCGCTGGAGCGAGAGCCAAGCTGCAGAGCTTCGCGAGGCCGTCGACATCGAAGCAAAGCTGCCTGGCTTAAGGCACGAATTGAGTGAACTCGTGGGAGAGGCGGTCTAGGAGACCGGTCGGTTAATGGTGGCGAGAGCGACGCTGGATTCGAGGGATGCTGTTCGAGGCAAGACGATTGCAATGAACGCGGCGCGCGCCTGGCTCCCGCAGGTGGGCATCATCTTTTTCAGCGCCTTCTTTGCCGTCGTTCAGACCTTCTATCTTTCGGCGGCCACGACGCATTTGTCTGATTCCCTCGGCATATCTCTGCTGGGCGCGGTCTTTGCTTGTCTCTTCCTCGCAATCCTCGCCGTTTCGCAGTTGATCCTCGCCGTACCGCCGCGCGTCCGCATTGGTGTTTTGCTTCTTCTCGCGCTCGGTACCGCCCTCGCCTATGCTTGGCCGGCCGACACGACCGCAAGATCCGCCATTGCGAATGACGATCCGGACGTTTCCGCCAGCACACGGGCCGCGCCCGAATGGGACGCACCTCATTCGGCCTTCTACTTGCACCCGCACTTCGATGATCAGCATCCCGTCGAACAGGTCACCTTATGGGTCCCGTATCGGGCGCGTGAGGTTACAATCGACGCCTCCAAGCCCAAGGCGAGCGTGCAGGCTGCCGATGGCACGCTGCTTGGCGATGGTGTCGAGGTCATAGTCACCATTATCAGCCGCGGAGGCGAAGCGCGCGTCCTGCCGACGATTGTGCTCACGCCGCGCGATGTCGTGCGCAATGGCTGGCATCGCATAAGCGTCGCGCTCGGCCCGGATGACCAGTTCATCAAGGTGAAGGTGACTCCAGGACCTCCCGGCAGCACTACCCTCTACGACACGACCATGGTCGCAGTGTCGTTTGAGGGGATCGGTTTGCAGCTGGCGCAGCTTGGCCGCTACTCGTTTGGGCTGATTATACTTGCGGCTCTCACGCTCGCCGCCAGCAGCCGAATGTTCTCTCCGGGCATGGCAGCGAACTGGAAGGCAACGCTGTCGGCCCTTTGGCGTACGGCGACCAATGGGGCCGTTCTCGCGTTCTGCACCGCGGTCTTCGCGATCACGGCGACATACGAGGCCTTGTCCGACACCGTGCTTTCCTACGATCCGGTGCGCTACTTCCTCAAGGCCGATGCGGCAGTCACCGCGCTGAAGTCGACTTCGCTACTTTCCGTCCTCGGCGACGCGTTGGCGACAAACGCTGACGAGTATACCGAATGGGCGGCCCTCCCGCCGGCGATCCTTACTTTTCTTTTTCCAGATTTCTCGCTTGTCAGCTACGTTTTCGCGAATGCAATCGTCTACTTGATCCCGGCGGCGCTTGCCTGCGGCGCGTTGGGGTATGCACTGATCGAGCCGCAGCTGCCGAGGGACGATCCGATCGCAAAGCCTAATAAACCCGCGCTCGTCGCACTGGGCGCCGCGGCCGGCCTCGCACTCGCACCCATCTACTTCTCAGTCTTCCTCTGGCCATTCCCCGATATCGGCGGAGTCGTGCTCGGCTGTGCGCTGATCTTCAGTGTGTCGCTTCTCTGCGAGTCGCTGGTGACGCCCAACCCCGCAGGCGACAATGACTGGGATTTGCTCGTCGCCAGGAGCGCGTGGATTGTGTCTCTTGCCGTCGCCATTTTCCTGTTTCGCCGATGGTACGTGTTCCTTGCTGGCGGCGTAGTGTTCGCGGCGGTGACGTGGATTGGCGCTAAATGCTACGAGAGCGGCTTCAAAATTCCGCGGTTTCTCCCGCGGCTCTCGCTTGTCACCGCGGTGGGTCTTCTGACATTTTTGGCTTTGCTGGCGGACGTCGTCGTCGATTGGGCAAGGACCGCCTCCCAGCACAACTATGCAGAGTCCTATTCAGGATACTGGACAGGCTATCTGAGCGTCATCGGAGATCTGGTGGACGCCTTTGGTGTCATAGTCCCGATCTTGGCGATTGCGATTTGCGCCGCCTGCGTCGCTCGCGGATGGCGCGCGCTCCCCGTAATTCTACTGACCGGATGCCTACTTGCCTTCTGCGGGCTTCTGACTGTCCAGTCTCCAGTCCCGCACCACTACTACGTGCTCATGCCCCTCATCTCAGGGTCGCTTGCAGCTGGCGCCATCTGGGTTGCCAGTAAGCAGGGACAACGGTTTGCCTCCTTGGCGGTGATTGCGCTTGGTGTGATCATGACAGGCGTTGTGCCGATGCCGCCGACGGCCTTCTCCGGCCTCATTCCGGTTCCCGGACTTTTGGCGCCGCCCATCCGAGAGGATATTCCGCAGATTACGCGGATCGTCGATTGGGTCGTCGCGAACGTCGGACCAGATGAGCGCTACTGCGTCATCTCCTCGAGTGATATCTTCAACATAACGATCGTCCAGAACTTCTGGCAGCGGGTACCAATGCTGCGAAAGAAGATGCCGTCCAGCGTTGCCCTCGGCGAGGTCGATTCTCGCGATGGGCCTCCATCACAGGAAGTTGGCGATTGCAATGTAGCGCTCGTAGCCGATCCAGTTCAGATCCACCTTGATGATCCCGAGCAGAATACCGTCAGGCTTGTGGCTGACGACCTCCTCGATGGCTATGGCATCGGTGCTGCGTTCAAACGTGCAGGCGAGCCATTCCAGCTCAAGGACGACGTCAAGGTCATTCCGTTCAAGCGAGTGAGACCGATCGAGGACGCCGAATACAAGGCGCTGCGCGAGGAATTCTATAAGTCAAAGGAACCCGCAGAGCAGGAGTACCGCGCGAGGTTTCCGCCGCCCCGCTGATTAGCCCGCCGCATAGCCCTTGATGAAATCCCCGACGATCCGCGCGATGCCGCGCGACAGAAGATCATCGAACGCATCGCAGAACTGATCCACGTGTACGCGTGCGCAGATCAGCGGCGGCTCTAACCGCAGCACGTTGCGATTGTATTCGGTGAACCCGACGAGAATATCGTAGTCGCGGAGCAGCTGCGCGCCCACAAAGCCGCTTAAGCCTCCCTTCAGCTTGTCGTCGAGCAGTCCAACCGCCTGCTTTAACCCGAACGGCAACGTTTCGCTAAGATCGACAAACTCGATTCCGATCATGAAGCCGCGCCCGCGCACGTCCTGGATCAACTTTGGATATCTGTTTTTTATCGCGCGCAGTCTTGAGATGAGATGCTCGCCTTCAAGTGCGGCGTTGGTCATGAGGCCCTCGTCGTGGAGAACGTTGAGCGCCTCGATCCCGGTGCAGCACGTCTCCCCCATTCCGCTGAACGTTGACGGGCCGTGGATCAGAGCGGTCTTTGGAGCGCCATAAGCTCTCATATAGACGTCGCGCTTTGCGATCATCGCGCCCAAGGCACTCATGCTGCCGCCGAGCGACTTTGCGAGGGCGGTTATGTCCGGAATGACGCCAAAGTGTTCGAACGCGTAGAAGCGCCCAGTACGGCCGAGGCCGCATTGAACCTCGTCGGCAATCCAAAGCACGCCGTGGCGGTCGCAAATGGCGCGCAACTCCTGCCAGAACGCGGCCGACGCCTCGACGATGCCGCCGCCACCCTGGATGGTTTCAAGGCATACGATTCCGACCGAGGGATCGTTCTCGATCGCGCTCTTGATGGCGCCAATGTCGCCGAACGGCACGCAGACGTTGTTTTGCAAAAGCTGAAATTTCGAACGATAGAGCGGTCCATCGGTTATGGACAGGGCGCCCATCGTTTTGCCGTGAAACGAGTTTGCGGCGTAAACGATCTTTGAGCGGGTTGGTCCTTGTGCCTGCTCGGCAAGCTTGAGCGCCGCTTCCATCGCTTCCGCGCCGGTCGAGCCAAGGAACACCATGCTGAGGTCGCCGGTCGAGCACTGAGCCAGATTGTGGGCAAGCGCTGCCGCATACTGCGACATGAATGCCATCGAAATCTGGTGGCGCTTCTCCTCCTCGAATTTCTTGCGGGCCGCGATGATGCGGGGATGGTTATGGCCGAACCCAATCGAGCCGAAACCACCGAAGAAATCGAGTATCTTGCGTCCGCCACGCTCGAAATAGTGCATGCCTTCCGCATGGTCGATAATGACCTTGTGGAAACCCAGCAACTTCATCATGTGGAGTTGGCCGGGATTGAGATGACTTTTGAACAACTCGGCGACCCGATCGACGCTGAGCGACTTCGCATCTTCGACGCTCAGCAAAGCTGGCTTCGTGCCCTCACCAGACGCAGTCGTATTGGTTTGTCGCGTCTCACGGGCACCGGTCATGCTTGCGATCCTTGCCTCATATGTTCACGCACGATTTGGTCCACACTAAGCGGGAGAAGTGCGTTGCGTCTGCGACCGGTATTCGCGATAGGCAGCAGCCAGCATGGCTTCGTCGCGTTGAGTTGCCTTCCAACCGAGTTCGCATTTGGCCTTTGTCGTGTCGAGTATGCAGTACTCGTCGGCGATCAGATATTGCTCGGGATCCATGAGCGGCATGTTCACGCGGTCAAGCAGGTTCAAGACCGACTTTACAAGTCCGGCAGGAGTTGGAACGAGCACAGAGTGGCTGCGGGCCTCTTCGATAAGCCTACTCAGCAGCGTGCGCACGCTCGGGGGATCGTCGGAACCGAGATTATAGTCGGAATTTGGCACCCCCGCTTGCCACGCAAGCCGGGCAGCCGAAGCGCAATCGTACACCGAGACGAACTGATAGGGATTGCGGCCAGACCCGATCATCGGCACCGGCAAATTGAGATCGATCAGCCGGAAGAGCTTTTGCAGGATTCCCAGGCGCCCGGGTCCGATGATGAGTCGTGGGCGGAAGACCGAAATGCGCATTCCCCTTTGGCGCCAGTCGCGGCAAAGGTGCTCGGTTTCCAGTTTGCTCATACCGTATTCGCCTAGCGGCTCTGTCGGATGCTCCTCCGTCGTCGGCACGGTCTTTGTGTGCCCGTAGACCATGTCAGTTGTGAAGTGTACGAGACGCGTCGCGCCGTGCCGCTGCATCCAGTCGAGAAGGTGCACGACCCCGGTATAATTGACCGGATAGAAGAACTCGTGCCGAGCGGCCCTCGGCATGATCGGTGACAGCATCTTGGCGGACAGATTGTAGACGACGTCGTCCTGGTCGAGATCGAGCCCGTCGAAATCCGCCCGGTCGGTCACATCGAGTTTGAAAAAGGGAATGTCACGGTAGATCGTGAGGTCGCTTTTGACGATATCAGCGACGATGACCTTTTCCCCTATCGCGTGCAAGTCGCTCGCGAGATGACGTCCGACAAAACCATCTCCGCCGAGGATAATATGCTTCATGCTCGTTACGCCGCTACGTTTCTGGGCACTCGCTTCTCCTCAGTACGTTCTGCAGCTCAAGATTGCGATATGCAGATCGTGCCAAGGCAGACCAAAGCGATGCCGAGAATGCGATAATTGTTGAGGTCTTCCCCAAAGACGACGTACGCGTAGATGGCCACGACGACATAGGCAAGGCTCAAGAAGGGATAAGCGTAGCTCAGCTCCACCCTCGATAGGACGATGAGGTGGGAGGCCATGCTAATCACGAAAGTGCAGAGCCCGATAAGCACGAAGGGGTTGAACAAAACGGTAGAGACGCTCGTGACCAGGCCGCGTCCCGAACCACCGAGTGGGCCGACAATGAGCATGCCTTTTTTCAGCATGATTTGTGCTACCGCATTGGTGAGCACGGTAAAGAGGATCAGGGGAATGTAGCGCGCCACTGCAGTGCTCCTCCGTCAACCAGTCAATGGGAATGGGTTTACCTTCACCATTCCGCAATTTCGAGAAAGTCAAAATCGCCGGCTCTGGTGAATTCGGCTCAGCCCCGCGGGCGACCACGTCATTGCGGCATCGATCTAAGGCGCCCGTCCAACTCTCTTGGACCCATCGCGGTTACGCGGCGCCAAAAGCTTGAGGAGAACTCGGGGTCAACGAAGGGCAATAGCTGGCGCCATTGCGGAAAAAAGGACTGAAAACTGGCTGCAGTCATGCGCCCGTCCTTGGCTGGATAAATAGCGCCGCCGGCGTCGCGTGTGATCGCATCCAGCTCATCAAGCAGACGGAGCGTCGCAGCGCCCTTGTTGGGGAAGTCCAGCGTCAGCGTCAGCCCCGCGCGCGGAAACGAAAGAAGTCCGGGCGAAGCCATAGTGCCAAACATCTTGAGCACCGTGAGGAACGAGCCAAGACCCGCGCTGAGCGCACGCTCCAACATCTCGCGAATGACATCGATACCGTCGGCAAACGGAATGACGGATTGATGCTGCAGGAGGCCGTCTGGACCATACAGACGGTTCCACGCGCTGATGCGATCGAGCGGGAAGAAGAACAACTCGTAATGCGTTAGACGGCGGCGCCTGCTGGCGAGCTGCCTTCGGTAATAGAGCGTGTTGAAGAGCTTGAGGGTCGCACGGTTGATCAAGGGCACCGGCGGAGTGAATGGCACTTGCACACGTGGTCCGGACTTGGCACGCAGCGTCGCGCTCGGAAGCACCTCGTGGTTGCCGCGAATAAGGAGGCCGCGCCCAAACATGGCGCCCTCGGCTAAGCTGTCGATCCAAGCCACGCTGTACTCGTGGCCAGCATCAGATTGCTGAGCGAGCGCCACGAATTCGTGCAAGCTGCCGAAGCGGATCACCTCCTCCTCGATACGATCGCTCTTGATCGGCATAAGTTGCAGCTCCGCCCAGGTCACGACGCCGGTCAGTCCCAATCCTCCGATCGTTGCGCGAAGCCAAGGCGTATTCGTCTCCGGGCTGCAGAGCAGTCTCGCGCCGTCCGAACGCAACAGTTCGAATGCGCGGACATGACTGCCGAAGGTGCCGCGCTTGTGGTGATTTTTCCCATGCACATCGTTGGCAATAGCTCCTCCAACCGTGACGAACTTGGTGCCGGGCAGGACTGGTAGAAACCATCCCTCGGGTACGATGAGCTCGAGTAGTTCGGCAAGTAGAATGCCCGCTTCGCACGTAATGACGCCGCGTTCAGAGTCGAATGAAATGATTTGGTCGAGACCGCGGCAATCCAAGAGCACGCCGCCATCGATGAGGCAGCTGTCGCCGTAACTGCGCCCGTTGCCGAAGGGCAGGTACGGACCGCCGCCTGGCTCGACGGGCAGTTTTGCGTGGCGGTCCGTCAGCAGTCGCGCCCCCTGACTTGACGGCGGGTATCCCCCCCAAGAACGGTAGCGTTCCAAACTCATGCAACTCTCGCCAATCGAAGCTCGTGCCGTTTGCTATATCACCGCGCCCTTAGCTGCGTCCGCATTCAATGATCGGTATGCTTTGCGCGTCGGTTTTGCCATCACGACCATGCCCAATTGGCGCCATAGGAAATCGACGTAATGTTGGCGAAATCAACCATTGTTGCGGCAATTTGGATGGGGCACCGGAGCTGTGCTAGGTGTCAATTTGCCTGCGGGAGCTGTTCGACTAGGTAGGTGAGTGCCTTGCTGCAGATCGAGGGGGATATTCCGCTCGTCGTCAATTTGGACGGCACGCTGCTGAAATCCGATCCCCGTCTGGAAACTTTCTTCCACCTTCTGGCGAAGGACCCCCGCGCCATCATCTACCTTCTGCGCTGGCTGCGCGGCGAGCGCAGTGAATTGAAAATCGAAGTCGCAGACCGAGCGGCGCTCGACGAGGAGCCATTGCCCTACGATCCGGCCCTCATCGACTTTTTGCGCAACAAGCGCGCGAATGGCCGGCGTTTGGTGCTTATCTCGCGCGCGAGCCAGCCGACGGTAGATCGGATCGCCAAACACTTTGATCTTTTCGACGAGGCCCACGGCGCGAGCCCAAAACTCAATCTCTACGGCGATAGCAGGGCCACATTCCTTGCCGAGCGCTTTGGCGAAGGGCGCTTCGACTATCTGGCCACGAATCCAGCAGAGCGGCCTGTCTGGTCGAAAGCGCGCCGCGTGGTCACGGCAGGCGCATCCTCGGCGCAACGCAGCCTCATCGACCGCGAGTTTCCAGAAGCGGAGCACATCAACCCGGCAAAGGATTCAGGATGGAAGCGGCTGAAAGCTTGTATCGCCGCGCTGCGACCCGATCAGTGGGTCAAAAACCTGCTGATCTTCGTGCCGGTGGCGGCCGATCACGCATTTCGAACGCCGGTCCTGATCGAAGCAACTATCGCCTTCGCAGCGTTCTGCCTCACGGCCTCCAGCGTCTATCTCCTCAATGACTTGGTCGATCTGCCCCACGACCGAAAGCATCCCTGGAAGCACCTTCGCCCGTTTGCCTCGGGCCGCGTCCCGCTGCTTTACGGGATCATTATGATCTTTGTCCTGCTGGGTGCTGCGGCGGCGTTGTCGGCGGCGCTCCTGAATCCGGCGTTTATGGCTTGCCTGGGACTCTACTACCTCACGACACTGCTCTATTCCCTCCGACTGAAGCGCATTCTCGTCATCGACATGATCACGCTCGCGGGCCTTTACACGATACGCGTCGTTGCCGGCGGCGCGGCCACCGGCATACCGATGTCAGAATGGCTACTCGCACTTTCGATGTTCATGTTCCTGTCGCTCGCCGCCGTAAAGCGCCAGTCGGAGCTCATGGATCTGTTGAAGCGCGAAGGCAATCGCGCGCCGGGCCGGCGCTACGTTGTCGCCGACCTCCCGATGATACAGAACTTCGCTACTTCGGCGGGCTATATCTCGGTGCTCGTGCTCGCGCTCTACATCAGCAATCCAGCGGTCAACGTCCTTTATGCCAGGCCGTGGCTGTTGTGGGGTACATGCCCGCTGCTTCTCTATTGGATCAGCAGAATGCTCATGAAGGCGCATCGCGGCGATATCCATACCGATCCAATCGTGTTCGCATTCCGCGATCGCGCGAGTGTCGTTACGGCTTTGGCGATTGTCGCAGTCGTGCTGGCCGCCGCCGTTTCCTGGCCATGACGCGCGAGCACCGTCTCAGGAAATCTCAGTAATCAGGCGCCGACCCAATCCGCGCACCTGCCAGACAAGCCAGCGCGCCACCGTCATGGTCGAGACGGTCTTGCTTTTCTGAATTGCGCTGCGCTTTTTCCAGACGGTCCCAGGCCAGATCCCAGCGAGAATTCCCTTCATCGGCGCCGCGATCGGCGCACCTCGACGCCCGTGTTTGAGGATGACCAGAACGGATAAGGCGAGGTTGAGTGAAAGGGAAATGGGGAGCAGTGCTGCAGGCATGTTTTTCCATAGCAGCCACAGCCGA
Source organism: uncultured Alphaproteobacteria bacterium (assembly GCA_963726795.1). GTDB lineage: Bacteria > Pseudomonadota > Alphaproteobacteria > Rhizobiales > Hyphomicrobiaceae > Hyphomicrobium_A. Next base: position 316,036 of record CAVSDD010000007.1, read on the forward strand.
TTGCGATAGGAATGGTACAGCGTAAACTCGCTCATTGCCCCGGTTATCGCCGAGCCGTGGTGGTGCACGATCGCGTTTCGCAGTTGCACGCACCGCTCGCCGGCCAAGCGAAGGCGGAAACCGAGATCGACATCCTCGACGAAGCAGAAGAAATCCTTGTCGAAGCCGCCAGCGTTCGCAAAGCTGTTGCGTTCGTAGAGCGCCGCAGCCGCGCATGGCGCGAACACCTCGATGTCGCGATCGGGCAAGGCAGCGACAGGTTGGCCTTGCCCCCCGCGCCACGGAATTCCCGAGATCGACAGGACGTCGCCAAATCCATCCGCCAGTTTGGGATTCGCTGCGTCGACGAGCGTCGCACCAAACACGCGGGCGTTTCCATGCCGTTGCGTGCCAAGGCACATCTCCTCGAGGAATGTCGACTCGAGCTACCGTATCGGGGTTCAGGGTGGCGATCCAAGGCGTGCGAGAGCCCTGGGCACCAATGTTGTTGGCTCGAGCAAACCCTAGGTTGGAGGGGTTTTTGACAACCGAGAAACGCGCATCGGGAAGGCGAAGCGTATTGAGGGAGCCGTCGGTAGAATCGTTGTCGACAATGATCGCCTCAAAATCCTTGAATGTTTGCGCCGCCAAAGCATCAATGCACGGCTGCAGCAGCGAGCCGCCGTTATAATTGACGACGATCACGCGCACCCATGGTGTCACGTCGTCTGCGCACTTTGCCATAGGTGAGCTCGAGCTAGCCCGTTCGAAACAACGCCCCGCGACAATGCGGGTGCGCAGCATCAATGATCGAGTTTATGCTGAGATGGAAGAGGTGGGCAGCGATGTCGGCATTACGGTTGACGTGCGGGCTCGGACTAGTTCTTCGCCAAAACGTCAACCGGGGGATCTGCTGCAAACGGCTCCGGTGCCCCTTCGGAAACGCTAATTAGGGTGTCCTTGGCAAGTCTTGCGAGCGTGCTCCTCACATCCGCAAGCGAGCCAAATACGGAATACACGAGAAACGTGTGGCCACCGGAGTGGGCATTGGCCTGTCGGAAGACCACGTTCGACTTGGTTACGTGCTCGTTGCGGAAGCGCCAGCGCCCATATCCAGGTCCTGCGAGCCCGATTGCGCCTGCCTGCGGCGTATAGAGCGCTAGTGCGTTGGCGGCGTCGGCAGTCGCAAGAACGACCGGGAACTGCTGTTCTCCAGGGCCGTCGGAAAGTGGTTCCATCCGACTCGCGGTCGTATTGAAGAGATAGAAGGTGTCGAAGCGCGCCGGCATGTATGCCGTCAAAACCTCGAACTGCGCCAGCGAACGCGGACGCGCGAGATCGAAGCTAATCCGGTGCTCGAGCACGTTGTTGTAGCCCGGCAGAAGGCGAACGGATTTGGTCAGCACAGTCGAGGATACGGGCGTTGCAAGATCGTTCCTCGCCTCGCCGCAAGCGCGGTGCTGGCCTAGGCGCAGCCAATAAGCCATGCGGCTCTGGGTGCGCAGCACGTTTTCGCTGGAACTCGCCTTCAACAAAACGCTGGACGAGCTATTTAATCCATCGCGGCTGGCGCCAGCCTCTGTCGGGTTATCGCACTCGGTCAAACCGTCGAAGCTGACAGCAGACTGCAGATGGCGGCCATGGTCGCTTGCATCGATGTACTCGGTGCCGCCCCACTGCAGCGATTCAATCGCGCCTGCGGAGCGTGGCATCGCCGTCACCAAGACGGAATGCCCTTTGAATTCGCCGGAGATTGTTAGTGGCGGCTGCGGGCGAACGTGCGCGTCGGACAGCGCGACGAAGGTCAAGGCTCCGAACAAGACGGCGCCACCTAAAATAAATCGATTCCACGCAGTGACCACGGGCATAAGTGCACTCCGGGCAGCCAGACTCGTGCGGCGCAAACGCACGCGGCTGCAGTCGACGCACTCACTGACGCGCTAGTCACATCGCGGGGGATACGCACCCACGTCCGCGGCCAGACACCTTTGTCCTAAGCCAGCGGGCAAAGTCGGGCTCCTCACGGAGCAGACCTTGGACCTCGGCAAAGCTCACCTGCTCGCTGAGGATGCACTCTTCAAGAGCTTCAAAGTGAAGCAGCAGGTGGGGAGGCGGCAGGGGCTCGCCCGGTCCGGTGATCTGTCCGAAATTGCACATTTCCTTCAAACCCTGCGACGTGTTTTCCGAATTATCTGATCCGTTCAGCAGTGGCAACGACCTGCCGTTGCCTTCTCAACAGATAGGCTACCTTCTCAACAGGGCAACAATCTGTTGAAAAATTAACGACTTAACGCTTCATCGAGTACATGTCCGGGCGCCAGACGGTGGTTGAGGCTTTACGGACCGGGTCAAAAGAAACACCGCGACCTTTTCGTCTGTTCCGCTCGGAACAGTTTCCGCCGGCGAAATGTTTAGGCTGTACGAATCGAAAACGGTTCACGCGAGCAAAATTCGAATTTTGGCTTGATTGTGGCAAAGCCAATTCCTACGTCGCGTGTAATGAGGATGAGAGTAACGCGTCATGTTGGCTAGCACTCACGTCGGAATTGGATCGGAAGCGCTCCACGGCTCATTCGCCGGTCGCTGCAATCAGCGCACCCTTGCACGCGGCCGCGTTTTGGCGCGTGGAGAAGTGCTGTTTCAAGAGGGCGATACCCGCGCTCCTATCTATCGCGTCGAGCAAGGCGCACTGTGCCACTATCGCCACCTCGAAGATGGTGGACACGAGATTATCGAATTCGCTTTTCCGGGCGATATGGTGGGCTTTGGAAACATCGACAGCCATGTTAGCACGGCGCAGGCCATTGCTGAGACGGTTGTGACGTTCGTTGCGCCCGAGGATTTCGATCACGCCGCGGAAAGTGACGGCGAGCTTGCGTCGCGAGTTGCGGCGGTCGCTGATCGCGAATTCGAATATGTGCGTGAGCGCGCAATCAACAGCACTAAAGGCAAGCCGGTCGAGCGCGTCGCGTCGTTTCTGGCGGCACTCTCGCACATAAGTTCCGAAGAAGGACGCGATCCGACGCTTGTTACGGACGAGCTCTCGTCAGGATTTGTCGCTGAGCATCTGAACATGACACTCGACGCTCTGGAAGGGGCACTGCGTCAGCTTGAGCGCCGTGGCATCGTGCGAGCTACGGCAGCGGGCCTCAAGATTTCTAATGTCGGGGCGCTCAAGAGCTTTACGCAAGCTGCCTAGGAAGGCACCGATTTACTCGGCGACTTCAGCTTCCGTCTTCGGCGTGACGCTCGTGCGCACAACGCTCTCAGTTAGAGCAGGTGAGCATAGCTCCAGAAACCGGTAAGCGTAGCCCCGCAAAAAGCGCCCGTGACGGACGGCGAGCCGCGAGGTGTTGCGCGCAAAAAGTCCGCCAGCGTGAAGCAGCTTGAGCCCGATGTCTTTTTTTGGATCGTAGGCGACCGAGGCAACGATGCCGACGCCTAATCCAAGTTCGACATATGTCTTGATGACGTCTGCATCGAGCGCAGTCATGACGATGTTCGGCTCAAGTCCGGCCGCAGCAAACGCCTGATCGATACGCGGACGGCCCGTGAAGCCTTTGTCGTAAGTGACAAGCGGCCACTCTGCGAGGCCTTCTAGCGTTATTTTCTTTGCACGTTGCAGCTCATGTCCTGTTGGAACAATGACCGCGTGTTCCCAGGAGAAGTAAGGGAACGACACGACCTCGGGGTTGTCCTCCAACGCTTCGGTGGCGACGCCGATATCGGCGCTCCCATCAAGAAGCATTGCCACGATTTCTTTTGGACTAGCCTGGTGCAGGATCAGCTGCACTTTTGGGTAGGCTTCCTTGAATTTGACCACGACGGGCGGCAGCGCGTAGCGGGCCTGGGTGTGGGTTGTTGCGACAGTCAGCTCGCCCTTGTCGCTGGAGGAGAACTGGTCGGCGAGCCGCTTTATGTTTTTAGCATCGAGCAGCATGCGTTCGACGATGCCGATCAGCTCATTTCCTGGCTCAGTGAGACCCAGTAGTCGTTTGCCACGGCGAACGAACAGCTCGACGCCGAGCTCGTCCTCCAAATCCTTGATGTGGCGGCTGACACCCGATTGCGACGTGTACAGCGCGTTGGCAACCTCGGTCAGATTGAAGTTGCGTCGCACCGTCTCGCGAATGATGCGCAGCTGCTGGAAGTTCAAGATGCGGCCCCGCGTTCAAAAACGCGCATATGGGAAATCATGAGACGCACGCGCTGGCCGGTCGACAAGTTAAGTTGAGACAGCTTCTCGGGCGTAAGCTCGACCTCGAAAAAGTGCGGCTCAGTCCCGGCGCTCCCGTTGAGCGAACTCAGCTCGACGCGGGCGACAGGCCCAACACTCAGTATCCTATTGATGGTCGCGGGCACTCCGGTGCCGCGGTCGTCGTCGGCGACGATCTCCAACTCATGGGGACGCGCGAACGCAACCACGGGCTTGCCGTCGCCGAGCCCCGTCCCCGCATTGGGAATAACGTTCTTGCCAACACGCAGGTTCTCGCCTTCAACGTGGCCACGAAACTCGTTCACGGCGCCGAGAAATTCATACACGAACGGGGTCGCCGGATTGGCGTAGACCTCACGCACGGTGCCTGTCTGCTCGACCTTTCCGCGGTTCATAAGGACGAGCTGGTCCGCGAGCTCGAGTGCCTCGTCCTGGTCGTGCGTAACGAAGATCGATGTGATGTGCAGCTCCTCGTGCAACCGGCGCAACCACCGGCGCAGCTCCTTGCGCACCTTGGCATCAAGTGCGCCGAACGGCTCGTCGAGCAGTAGGACGCGCGGGCCAACGGCAAGCGCGCGCGCAAGGGCGACGCGCTGGCGCTGGCCGCCGGAAAGTTGAGTTGGATAGCGATCCGACAACCAATCGAGTTGCACAAGCTCCAGGAGATCGTGCGCCCTGCGGCGGATCTGGTCCTCGGCCGGGCGCTCGGACCGGTGCTTTACGCGGAGCCCGAAAGCGACATTTTCAAAAACGCTCATATGGCGAAACAGGGCGTAATGCTGGAAGACGAAGCCGACTTGGCGCTCCCGCACGTTGGTCGCCGATGCGTCCTCGCCATCGAGGATGATCTTGCCTTTGTCGGCAAACTCCAAGCCCGCAATGATGCGAAGAAGCGTGGTCTTGCCGCAACCCGACGGACCGAGCAGGGCAACGAGCTTGCCGGTCGGAAAGACGAGGCTCACGTCGTCCAGCGCGACGAAGTTACCGAACGTCTTGCGCAGGCCCGAAACTTCGATGCTCATGGCGCCTCAATCGATGGTTCGCGTCCGGATTGCCATTCAATGAAAGTCTTGACCAGTAGCGTCACCAAGGCAAGCAAGGCCAGGAGGGAGGCTACCGCGAACGCCGCCGTGAAGTTGTATTCGTTATAGAGGATTTCCACGTGTAGCGGCAGGGTGTTGGTGACGCCGCGGATATGACCCGAGACGACCGAGACCGCGCCGAATTCGCCCATGGCGCGTGCGTTGCAGAGGATGACACCGTAAAGCAGTCCCCATTTCACGTTAGGGAGCGTAACGCGGAAGAACATCTGCCAGCCCGAGGCGCCGAGCACGAGCGCGGCCTCCTCCTCCTCGACGCCCTGCGACTGCATCAGCGGGATCAACTCGCGTGCGATAAACGGCACGGTCACGAAGGTCGTGGCGAGTACGATGCCCGGAACGGCGAAAATAATCTTGATGTCGTGATCATAGAGCCAGGTGCCGAACCAGCCATGCGCACCGAATACGAGCACATAAATGAGTCCCGCGATCACAGGTGAAACGGAGAATGGCACATCGATTAGCGTGATCAGAACCTGCTTGCCGCGAAAATGGTGCTTGGTAATCGCCCACGCGGCCGCGATCCCGAATACTAAGTTGAGCGGCAAGGAGATTGCCGCGGCGAGCAGGGTTAGGCGCATTGCAGAAAGCGCATTGGGTTCTACGATCGCCGCCCAATAGGCGGCAAAGCCTTTTCTAAGCGCCTCGGCGAAGACAGCGATCAGGGGCATCAGAAGGAACAGAGTGAAGAACGCCAGAGATATCGCGATGACGAGCCACTTCACCCATGCGGGCTCGCGCGTGGCCGGTCTCGATTCAAATCGAGTGCCGTGGCGCCGGCTCAGACGAGCAGATTGAGCAATTGAAGCCATCAGCGCATCGCTCCACGCGAGCGCGAGGTCCAAGCCTGCAGCGCGTTGATGATGAGCAGCAGAATGAACGACGCAACCAGCATGACCGAAGCCACCGCCGTCGCACCGACATAGTCGTACTGCTCGAGCTTGGTTATGATGATGAGAGGCGTGATCTCCGAAACCATTGGCACGTTGCCGGCGATGAAGATTACCGATCCGTATTCGCCTACGGCGCGTGCAAACGCCAGGGCAAAGCCGGTCAAGAGCGCGGGCGTCACGCCAGGGATCACGACTCGCGTCAATGTTTGTGCGCGAGTGGCACCGAGTGAAGCGGCGGCTTCCTCAAACTCGATGTCCAGATCCTCAAGCACCGGCTGCAGCGTGCGCACTACGAACGGCACGCCGATAAAGATCAGCGCAACCAATACTCCAAGCGGCGTAAAGGCGACCTTGATGCCGAGCGGTTCCAAATATTCGCCGAGCCAGCCGTTTCTCGCGTAGAGCGCGGTCAAAGCAATGCCCGCCACAGCGGTCGGCAACGCGAACGGCAAATCGACGAGCGCATCGACTACGCGTCTACCGGGAAAGCTGTAGCGCACAAGCGACCACGCAAGCAAAGAACCGAAAACGACGTTGATTGCCGCAGCGAGCAGCGACGCGCCAAAGCTCAACCGGTAGGAGGCCATGACACGAGGCGCGGTCACTACGGCCCAGAATTGCGCCGGATCCAGCGAGGCACTTCTTACGAAGACGGCGGTAAGCGGGATGAGAACGATCAGGGAGAGGTAGATAAGAGTATAACCCATCGACAGGCCGAAGCCCGGCAGCACCCGCCGTCTTGTGCCTTGCATGACGCCCCCACTCCTCGTGCCTGCCGGCCGGTTCCCGCTAGGCGAGAACGATAGCGGTCACGACGAGGAAGGCCAACAGCACTCCGGTCCATGGCAATAACGTCTCGGAATGCATCGTCCGGGCTCCCGTATGGTTAGCAGCGGACCCTAGAGGGCCGCTTTCTACGGGAGAACAACGAAGATATGCTTTGCTTATGCCCTGAGCAGATAAGCCCAAACAGGGCCTGTGCCGAGCAAAGCAAAAGAGCCACCCCGAGGGGGCGGCTCTTTCCTTAGGCCAGATGTTGCCGGTCAGAAGTTGATCTTCGCTCCGGTAATGACCTCCTGGAACTCGTCGAGTTTGACGAGGTTGCCGCCCTTAGCTGTGAACTCACCGTCGGAGTGCCGGTACTGGATGTAAAGAAGTGTGTCCGCCTTCTCGATGCCCTGAATGACGCCACCGGACCAGAAGTCGAGGTCCCCATTCCGGGTCACCAAAGCGTTTGCGGCGCTGATATTGGAACCCGCATCGTCGTGCCGGTACTCGCCGAAGATCGTGGTCTTGCCGAGTTCAAACCACTTCTTTTCGATGCCAGGCTGGACGAACCAGACCGAGCTGTCTTTCTCCGCATTCGCGACGAGCCCCGGCGTGTCGATCGACTGCTCACCCCGAGCCGCCGTAGACAAAAAGCCCGGTTGGTTTGTGCAGAACGGTCGCGGCCGCGCCCCACCAGCTGCACTTGAAGTTCAAGGGCCGGGCCGCCGCAAGCGGTGCCGAGCGAACTCTCGTCGGTGCTTTCGCCATAGCCGGCACGGGCGACCAGGCTGAAATCACCGATATCGTTTTTGTAGGTAACCGACGCGTCCCAAAGATCGTCACCACCCCAAGCCGCGATCACAGAAAAGCCCTGGAAGGTCGGCGAGTAGTATTTGACGATATCGCGGCGACCGTCCTGCCCGGGCGTCGAGTTGTCAAAGCCCCGCAGCATGTCGGTCCATTTCAAGCCGCCGGTGGGAACACTACGCCATCGCTCGTGTCGTAAGAAGGAACTGACGTAGACGCCCGCTGCAAGCGCATCGGACACGTTGCGGGTCTGCGTGGGATCGGCGTCATCGAGGAGATGGTAGGTCGCCGTGCCGTCACGCCCCACCTGGAAGGTGCCGTAATCCTTGTTCTGATCCACCAGTTCGACTTGCGGATGAGTGGAGCTGGGCTGGTGCCGGCACTGGTCTGGGAGAAAGTCTTCGAGTTGACGCCCCACACGCCGATCTCAAGGGTATAACCCGCCGACCACTTGTCCGAAATCTTCGCCTCGCCCACGAAGCGGAAGCGATCCTGTTCAAGCGAATTGGTGCCTACGTAGACATTGCGCTCGACACCATCGTCCCAAAAGAAGACGGCTTCGCTGACCCAACCCGAGACCGTGAGACTGACCTTGCGGTTGCCCTTGCGGGCGGTCGTGGCCTCAAGCTCGGCGATGCGCTCCTCGAGATCGGAGCAGCAGTTGCCGCCCAGATCGGCTGCAAATGCTGGTGCAGCAAAGACAGATGCGACTATTCCCACCAAGGCCAACCTAACGGTGGCCCCGCCCCGTACTCCCCCGTACATCACTCGAACTCCTACGCTTACTCGACTCAACTGACACTTTCGACCACTCTGTTATCTTGGAGCGCGCTCCGCTATAACAGATTGATTTTATTCATGTTTTCATGTCGATGGTCTCCTCGTCAAACGACTTGACACGTGGCTGCTTGGTTTGCCGGGAGGCCGGTGCCTGCACGCCACATACGATATACAAGGCACGCATCAGATATCTCCGTGCGAATAGATGTTGCCAGCACTGCTCAACGGAATCAGCGCCGCGTCTCGACGCAACGCCCTGAAAATTGCCAGCCCCCTCGGCCATGCACCAAACCCCGCGGCGGGATTGATGTGTCCGGCAGGGCCGAGATTGATGAAGTCTGCTTCCCAGAAATCAGCCCATTCGCGCGCGCGATTGAATGGCATCCATGGATCGTTGGTGCTGGCGACCACCACTGCCGGCACGCCGAGGGATCGCGCTGGTATGCTGCTGGCAAGACCGAACCGATCTGGATCTGCGGGGGCTACGAGCATCGCGCCCGCAACAAGTTCCCTGCAATCGAATGCCGCCTGAGCTGCAGCGAGGCACCCGAAGCTGTGAGCGACGATAAAGACGCGACCTGGAGTGCGGCTGAGCTCGCTGCGAAGCTTTGCCGACCAACGCGGAAGATCGGGCTTTTCCCAATCGCTTTGTACGATGCGAACGCAGTTTGGCACATGACGCTCGAACCAGGACTGCCAATGCTCGGGCTCACTGCCTTTGAGGCCCGGAACGATGAGGGTCGTCGCCATGTGCCACCTCTTTAAATGGCTCCGAGCTGAAACCCCAGCACCTGAGCCCAATCGTAAGGTTGAATGGCGCGCCTTCGCTTCGTTGCGTCTTCTTTCGAAGCGAGGCGCCCACTCAAGCAATCGGCCGGGGCAAGCGCTTCAGCCGGGGCGTGTTCAACCCGGCTGAAGCTGACCGATCTCGTCTCGGAAGCGGGAGGACACGTCCGAGACGACTGCTTTCAACTCTTGCTGGTATAGATCTGGTCGAAGATCCCGCCGTCGTCGAAATGAGCCTTCTGCGCCTTCGTCCAGCCGCCGAACACTTCGTCGATCGTGAAAAGCTTAATGGGAGAGAACTGATCCTTATATTTCTCTGCCACCTGCGCATCGCGCGGACGATAGAAGTTCTTGGCAGCAATCTCCTGGCCCTCGGGCGAATAGAGATAGGTGAGGTATTCCTCGGCGACCTTACGCGTGCCGCGCTTGTCGACGACCTTGTCGACGACGGACACAGGCGGCTCGGCCAGGATTGAAATGCTCGGGACGACGATCTCGAATTTGTCGGCGCCGAACTCCTTGAGGGCGAGGTGCGCCTCATTCTCCCACGCGATCAGAACATCACCGATACCGCGCTCGACGAATGTGGTGGTCGAGCCACGAGCGCCCGTGTCGAGCACTTTCGTGTTCTTGTAGATCCTGGTGACGAATTCCTTCGCCTTCTCCTCGTTACCGCCGGGCTGCTTCAAGGCGTAGCCCCAGGCTCCGAGGTAGTTCCAGCGCGCGCCGCCGGAGGTCTTCGGGTTCGGCGTCACCACTTCGACGCCGTCCTTCGCGAGGTCGGCCCAGTCCTTGATTCCCTTGGGATTGCCCTTGCGCACCAGAAGAACGATCGTCGAGGTGTAGGGCGAGGCGTTCTGCGGCAGGCGCTTTTGCCAATCTGCCGGAATGAGGTTGCCCTTGGTCGCCAGCTGATCCACGTCGCCGGCAAGCGCGAGGGTGACAACGTCCGCCTCGAGGCCGTCAATGACCGCGCGGGCCTGCTTGCCCGAGCCGCCGTGGGATTGGTTAATCTTGACGTCTTCGCCGGTCTTCTCTTTCCAATGCTTGGCGAAGGCTACGTTGTAAGCCTGATAAAGCTCGCGGGTTGGATCGTATGAAACGTTGAGCAGCGTCGTCTCGGCGGCCATCGCCGCGGAGGCGCCTGCCAGACCGACGGCAGCGGCGATAGCGAGCGCCGGTCCCCTCTTGAATGCAATATTCATCGCACGTCCTCTCGTGTTCATGACCTCCTTCGTTGAAGGTCGATACCGCGAGAACTAGCGACGGGCCTCCGTAAACCAAACCAACAAGATCTTATGAGCTTATGCGTACCGCGTTAAAGGGCGAAGCCCCGCGCAGATGCAGGGGCGCGAGCCTCTGCAAACAATGTACGGTGCTTGGTCTAGGCGGTCGCGCGCGTTGCCGCCCGCACCAATACCAAGGCCAGCAGGACGCCGGATACCGCACCCAACGAACTTGCCAGGAAATCGGCAAATGCGGGATGGCGACCGGGCACATAGAGCTGGCCCATTTCAAGAACGCCGGCGTAGCAGACGAGTGCGAACCCCGGCCATGCCGCGGGCATAGATCTGCCTTTGGCGACGGAAATGGTCAGGGCAGAGAGCAGATATGCCAGGAAATGCTCCTGGTGTGTGGAGATGATGCCCGTCCTAACCATGATTGAGCCGGGTGTCCAAGACAGCACCGCGAGGGCAAGTAGGCAGAGGATCGTCCAGTTTCGGGTCCACTGCGCGGGCATCGTAGTTGGCATCGGGTCACGGGCTCTCATTTGCTGTTGGCTGCAACGTATGGCGCGGCGCTGACAAGCGCTAAGTAATTCGGCCAGACGCGCGGAAGATACCGTTGTGTCCGGGGCTTTCGAGTCAGCCTTTTGAAGTACTCCCCGCTTCGAGGCGCACTGCGGCAACCTCCCGCGCTTGCAGGGCCCGGACGGAATTATCGAGTTGGAGCAATCTTTCGCCGAGCTCGCGAAACACGACGGATTGCTCATCGACTGCAGCATACAGGTAGCAGCGACCCTCGTCGGTTCGCGCCTCAGCGAGATCGTTCCTCAATTTACTGAGCTGCGTGAGCTTCGAGCGGAACTCGTCCGCGATACGCCGGCGCTCAGCCAGCAAAATATGGATATCCATTATGCCGCTCGCGAAACTGCATCGATTCAAAATTTAGTGCCGAAGCAAAAAACTAGATGGCAGCTCAAAAACAGCAACTGCATCAAATGATGTAAGTCCGATGGTTAAGGGCGCACCATAACGGACCTGTGGTCCTTTGGTGAATGTTTGGCGCCCTCATTAGCCGAATAGGGTAAGCGCAAAAAACGTTGTTCTGTCCTATCCTGTGACAGTAAACAGAACCGAGGGAGGCAGCATTGCCTAAAAACGGCTCGCTGACCGACGACGAACAAGAAACTGCACTCGCAAAGGTGGTCGAGCTGGCGCAGGAAAGAGCGAAGATTCTCTATCTGCACGGAGTTCGCGATTCCGCCCTGACGGAACTTTCGAACGCATTTGACCAGGGATTCATCGCCGCAATCGAGTTTTGCGCAAGCGACGAATTTCAGTTCGGCGCAACTCGGAAGTCAGAACATAAGCACATGTAGAGGGTAGCTAGCGGTTAGCCACGGCGACCTGGCCTTCAGAGTACGGGGGGGCATCTCCGGGCTCCCTGTGCTCGCGCACGCCTTGGCTCTACCCACTGTACTATGCGCAAGGACTTCACCTCGCAGCATCTCCTCGCATAACGCTCTCCAGCTTTTCATCGCAAGGCGTAAGCCTACGCCGATTGGTCCAGTGCTCCCCGCTGGATGCTCCTGCTAGCACGGGTGTTCATCCTGTTAGGGGGCAACTTGCGCGTAGGCGAACCTCAAGGCATGCCGGGGACCGCGTCCTCTCCGGAGGCGATCGAAAGATCGGATCCAGCGTTGGATCGCGCCTGGGGCAGCGCCAGTGCCGATCGTCCCCTCACCATGCTTTGGCACACGGCACGCTGGGACACAGTGACCGACGATGATCTCGTGTTTCTGCTGCCCCGCCTCACGGACTGGCGAAACCGTCAAAGAGACGCTGAACTATCTTCGCGTGGGGGGCCCTGCAATTACCTGACGCGATCCTTGCGCGCTCGGGCCGTTAGCGCGGCCACGCTGATGGCGCGCAGGTCTCCGGCCACCGCAAGATTGTCGGTTGGGAAAAGCCTCTCGCTGCTGCTCGCCACGGGAATTGTTACAGGTCTTTCGGCCCAAGACTTCAGGCGTCTCGACTTCGATCTCGACCAGGGGATTTCGGGAAAATTGCCATCAAGGGCTCTGTGGAGCGTTTGGGATTCGTTGCCAGATTGGCTTGCTGTCGAGTTGACGGCGCTGGCGCATCTCGACCGCATGCTGGCCGACGCGATTGCAATAAATCATGCGAGCAGACAGCGCGGCTCGCGGCTCGTTGATTGGCCCGTACTGCTGGCCGACGTGCTCATTCGCACGATCGCATCGCGCTTGAATGGAGCGTACGTCTATGCCGAATTCGCCTTCGCACATGAGCTACTGAGCGTTGCGGCCGTAGTGGGTCATCTAGTGAACGGACGCTCCGTTTACCTGCCGACAGACCTAGCACGGAGCCTCATTGATATTCTGTCGGTTGAGCGCGCGGCCGCGCGTTACGCATACTTTCCGATCCTGGAGGCTCACGCAAACCTCGCCGGCGGCATCGGCTACCTGATTGCCGTCGCGCGGCGCGCAGTCGCAGAAGGACATCCTTGCCTCGTTGAACCTCGCGCCGCAGTGACCCCGAACGACTTTGGTCGAAGGACGTGGAATGAGCCATTCCTGCGGCGCATTGGCGATAAGCAATTTCTTGAACAGCTAGAGTAGAGCGTCATGGAAGAGCAAGTTCTGACACCCCAGTTCCGCGCTTCTCCCGTCCTGGGGAAGTACGACAGGGAGGAAGCATTCATTTCGCACTACGACATAAAGCGCTTCATCAAGCGTCACTTCACGCTAATCGCGATTTCTACACTATTCGGCGCATTCGCGGCGGTGACTTACGTGTTCTTTGCCGTCCCGCTCTTCACTTCCCACACCCAAATCATCATCGACCCGAGCGTGTCGCAGGCGATGCGCGAGCCCAACAGCGACAGCATTTTCTCGATCGATAACGCGCAGGTCGAGAGCCAGATCGAGGTGCTGAAATCCGAGAAAATCGCGACCCAGGTCATCGCCCAATTGAAACTTGAGGACACGCCAGAGTTCGGCGGCGTGGCAAGCAAATCGCTCCTGGCCTGGGGTCGCTCCGATGCGGACAGCGAGGCCATGGCCTTCGTCAAGAAGCGCATCACGCTCGCGCGCTTTCAAGGCGCACTGTCGGTCCGCCGAGTGGGACTATCCTATGCCATCGACATCCTGTTTACCTCGGCCAACCCCGAACTCGCGGCTAAAATCGCAAACGCGACGGCCGAAGCCTACATAGCCGAGCAGATCAACGCTCGCGCCCAATCCGTACGGCAGAGTGGCGAATGGCTCGAGCAGCGAATTGATCAGCTCCGCAAGCAAATGAACGACGCAGCGCTGACTGCTCAGGAATTCAGGGCTAAGCGCGACTACCGAATCGTTGCGCCGAATGAGCGCGGCGGTGATGCCGCAACCGACCAGCAGGCTCAGAAAACCACCCGCCAGAACACGATGGAGGAGCTTGACTCCACGGCGCAGACCTATCGGCGCATCTATGAGAGCTATCTGATGGCTTACACGGAGTCCGTGCAGAAACAGTCTTACCCGGTAACAAACGCACGCATCATCACTGCCGCGACGCCGCCGCTCGCTAAGAGCTACCCCAAGACAAAGTTGATCCTAGCATTCGGCGCTCTGATGGGCTGTCTCATCGGCCTTGCGCTAGCCTTCTTCCGAAACCGGATGGACCGCAGCATTTGGACACCGCGCCAGGTCCGCGAAGAGGTTGGCATTGAGTGCCTGGCCAACATCCCACGCCTGCCTGGACGAACGGACGCCCCACTCATCCACCGACTCCTGAAGCCAATCAGGCGTCTCGCCTACTTCGCAGCCGACCGGTCACCCGCACCGCTGTCAGCTGGAATCCACAAGAGCGCAGCGTTCGGGCGAAGAGTATTGAACCGCAACCCGTTGCCGCGCACAGGATCGCTTGCATCCCCTCTGGCTGATCAGGAAACTGCAAAAGGCCTGGAAGCGGTCGCGACGATGCCTTTCACCGATTTCAGCCTCGGGATCAAGCGACTCAAGACCGCCATCTCGTTGGCCAAGCGGGCGCGCGGCATCCGCTCGATCGCAATCACCTCGTCAGTGCCAGGTGAAGGCAAGACGACGGTCGCGGCCAACCTGGCCTTGCTGTTTGCAACGTCGGGTGTTCGCACACTGCTCGTCGACAGCGACCTCCACCATGCATCGCTGAGCCGCTTGCTGGCACGTGACGCCAAGCGCGGGCTAGTGGATGCAATTTCCGGCAAAACGCCCGTGGACAAAGCCATCGTGCATTTGAACCATGGGCTTGATCTTTTGCCGGTCGGCCAGGTCGAAGCAGGATCGCAATCCGATGCAATCCTCGGATCAGACAAGGCCCAGAAGCTCGTGGCGGATCTGAAGGAGCGGTACGAGTTCGTCATCTTCGAGATACCCCCACTGACGGCAAGTCTCGATGGCCTCACGATCGGATCGATGCTGGACTGCACCTTGCTGCTCGCTGAGTGGGGCAAGACCTCCGTGCCGCTTCTGTCGGAAGCCATTCACATCCTGCGCAACGCGGATGTCGAAATACTAGGTGTGGCGATCAACAAGACAGACGTGTCGACGATCCAATATGGCGAGGGCTGGTCCGATTACAACGGCAACTCGTATGTAGCAGGACCGGTCCGTCGGATCGCATAGGACGGCATCAGCGCGGTCGGTGCGCAGCCCCGCGCCACCGAAAGCAGGCCTGCCAACGCAGATTGGAAGTGCCGCTGTCGGTAGAGGGTGGCCACCTCAGCGCGCGAGCAGCGCCGCGGTGAACCGGGCAAATCGCCGTGCGAAACTTCGACTTTACGCCCGCGCTCTCAAGGCGCCGGTGGTGAGTTGGCAGCTTCCGACGCCCAGATCGACACATGAAATCGCGAAAGCGCTGGCCGGCGCTAGAGCAAGCGCGCCGGGCTAGAGTTCGTCAATTTCGAGGTCAGCGCAGCCGGTCCGTTGCGATATCGACCGAAGCAGTGGGCGATACCGGCGACGTGACGGTGGACACTTCGGCCGGTGCAGGTGCCACAGTACGCCGGGGAAGCTCTACGACGAGGGTATCGCCAGGTAGCACAACCGCGTCAGTGCGCTGCTGTCCGAGCGTCTGTCCGTGCCGCACAAGCTTGAACGTTGGTTGCAAGCTCTCCGACCCTTCCTCGGCGGCGAGCGCCTGCGGGGCCAGAACCTCGGTCTCGTAAAGAAGGTTCGTCGAGGTATCGGATTTACTTTTTAATTCCTCGAGCCGGGCGCGCACCGTCTGCATCTCGGTCGAGATATCGGTCCCGCGCTTTGCGCGCAGGTCAACCATGGAGATCTTCGTCTTGCTGATTTCCTGACGAGCCCGCATGAGGCTCGACTGCAAGCGGAGCCGGTCGCCGTCAACCTGAGCCATGTTGCGCTCAAGAGCCAACTTGCGAGGCGCGGCCGTTAATCCCTTGGCGTAAAGCTTCTCGACCATCTCAAGTTCGGTCTTTACCGAGCTCACCTCGGTCTCGTGCACTTCGAGCTGCTTATCGAGCGATACGGCCTCTTGCTCGAGAAAGGACTGGAGCTGCTCTAGCGCACTGATCTGGGTTTGAAAGGCCTCACGGCGCATATCGAACACCACCTGCTCTTGCTTAATGGTGTTGCCCAGCGGCGCCGAATTCAGCTTTGCCTCGATCTCAGCGGGCCAGGAAATCTTGGAATCATTATTCAACTCGGCTTGCAGTCGCGACATGCGCACGCGCAGGCTTTGACTCTCAAGTCCGAGCCCATTGAGCTCGCCCCGCGTTGCGATGGCCTCGCGCTCCAGACGAACCGTACCGAGAGCGCTGCGCGTTTTGCCGCCGCCTAGCGCAAACGCTTCCAAAACGGTGAGATTGGGCCGGTAAGGATACTCTCCGGGCTTGTCGACCGCTCCGACGATGTAGAATGGCCGGTATTGCAAGACCTCCACCGTCACATCGGGAGGGTTCGCGAGGCCCATTTTGTCTCGGAGAAGGTCGCCCAGGCGCTTCGACATCTCGACGGTGTCCAAGCCTTCTGCATTGACGTCACCCAGCAATGGCAGTGAAAGCGCACCCGACGCGTTCACGACATATGTCGCCCTGAACGCGGTCCACTCATAGATCTGGTCGCGCGAGGGACGCCACTCGTAAACCTTGATGCGAACCTTGTCCTCGGGGCCAAGCTGATAATTCTTGCGCGGAGCGACTTGCTCTTCGTCGGCCTGGGCCGGTCCTACCCGCGGAAAACATTGGCCCGCCGCGAAGAGAGCCAACGTTGCTAGGACAGTCCGCGTGATCTTCGTGGTCATCTCAAAACCCTCTATCGTGGAAATCGCGGGTTGGATCTCAGGTCTCGCGTGCCCCGAATGCGCTCCTGGGAACGGTAGACGAACAAGTCGGAGGCCGGGCGGCACCTGCAAAAGCCGTCGTAAAGTTATCCTCGCGGCCGCGCCTTGGGATGACCGACAAAAAGAGTACCCGTGCGCTGTCGGCGGTAGGTGAATTAACCCGCCTACGCCTTCCGAGCTGGCAATCGGGCGGTAGCGTCAATTGTGTGACGCGAATTCAGGCTGCCTGGCAGCTCGCCGACGGCCGACCCCTACCTATGGGCTGTATTGCCGCGCATCCGGCACCCTCCAATACTCGACCCCACAGTGCTCGAAGGCCGGCGTCTGTTCGTCGAAACAAAGTGGCTTTGTTGGGGGTGGACAAGTGGGACGACGAATTTCGGAGTTGAGATCAGAAAGTCAGAGCGGCCCGCTCAACCGGGGGCCGAGGATCCTGCCGCCCAAGCGCATCGCCATCGTACACGACTGGTGCCCGGATTTCCGCGGCGGAGAGCGAGTACTTGCCGAACTCTGCAAGATGTTCAAGGGCGCGGAAGTCTTTACGCTGTTCGACTTCTTGTCGCCTGAGATCAAGCGGCAGCATTTCCCAGGCGTCGTCTTTCACACGTCCGTAGCCAACCGCATCCCCGGCGTGCGCAGGTTCTACCGCGCGCTGTTTCCCATCTGCCCGTTCCTGATCGAGCAGTTCGATGTCACGGGCTACGACGCGGTCATATCCTCGTCCGCTGCTTTCGCCCGCGGCGTGCTCACGCGTCCCGACCAGCCGCATCTTTGCTACGTGCACACGCCCATGCGCTACGCGTGGGACGAGCAGTTCTCGTACTTCAGCCAAGGAAAGATTGGCTACGGGCCAAAGGGCCTCCTCGTCCGATACATGCTCCACAAAATGCGCATCTGGGATTCAAGAACCGCGCATGGGCCGGATCTCGTGCTCGCCAATTCAAGCTACGTGCGCTCGCGCATCAAGCGGATCTACGGCGTCGAGGCTCAAGTCGTGTTTCCGCCGGTTGAACTCGACGAGGGCATGACGGACAACAAAGGTGACTACTACGTCACCGCGTCGTTCCTGGCGCCCTACAAGCGCACCGACCTCGTCATTCAGGCCTTCAACGCGATGCCGCGGCGGAGATTGCTGGTCGTGGGCGAGGGGCAGCAGGTGAAAGAGTTGCGAGACTTGGCGGGACCAAACGTCCAGTTCACAGGCTATCTGCCGCGCGCCGACTACGTCAGAACCGTCGCTGAAGCGCGCGCGCTCGTGTTTGCTGGATGCGAAGACTTCGGGATCGCATTGGCCGAGGCGCAGGCATTGGGCACTCCGCTGATAGCATTCGGACGCGGTGGCGCGACCGACATCGTTCGCCCACTCGGCGCAGCAGAGCAGCCGACGGGGGTCCTCTTCAACGACCAATCGCCCGAGGCTGTCGTTGAAGCGGTGGAACGCTTCGAAGCGAGCCAAGACACCATTCTGGCCTCCGCTTGCCGCGCGAACGCGCGTCGCTTCGGACCAGAACGGTTCGCCAGGGAAGTCGCAGCAGCGTTCGCCGCTGCAAGGTCAAGAAACGCCAGAGCCAATCTGAGCGAAGGCCAAGCGGCAATGGCGATGGCAGGCGAATAAAGCTCCGGTCTTCGAGAACTCGAGCCAGTCGGTGGTTGTCGCCAAATGCGGATCGTCAATTATCTTCTTGTTCGCCTATTCTGCCGCGTGACTTTGCCTGACCGCACGGGGTCGCACAGCGTGGGCACGACGAGCCTGAAACTAACGGTCACAGCGGAAGGCCGAAGGCCCAAAAGTATAAGCGCGCAGATCTGGTACCCAATCGAAACTGGGCAACCCCGCGCACGCGACTGGGGCCTCGCAAGCCTATTGCATCCGATGTGGGCTCCTGCCTATCGAGGAAAGCCTCCTACAGGTGCCTTCGGCGCAACACCGCTCATCATCTACGTTCCGGACACTCAGGGTCGCGACGACAACACGTTTGCCCTGGCCAACCTTGCCAGCCATGGGTTTGTGCTCGCCTCGCTTAGCGACCCGTTCGGCGAAGAGAGCACCACCGGTGGTAGCAAAGAGATCCACCGCGTCGAGCGCGGAGTTCGGAGCGCATCGCTGTTCGTCGATGCCCTGCAGCAATTGCAGGCCTCGGCGCCGGCCGGCTCATGGACGGCAAGCCTCGACCTGACAAACCTCGGTATTATGGGATATGCGGTCGGAGGAGCCGTCGCAGCGGAGGCCCTGCGCACGGATCGACGCTTCGTCGCCGCAACAAATCTCGACGGATCCAGACGCGACGATGCGCCTCTGGTCACGGGGCCGTATCTGATGATGCTAAGCGATGGCTCTTATGGATTTCGCAGCCCGACCGGAGATGGCTCGAGACTTGCAGCTGTGCTCAGAGCACCTGCGCGTTATCGAAACGCCCACCGCCAGGCTGCGCTACCCGAAAGTCACGTTATTGAAATTACCGGAACAAAGCACGAGCACTTCAGCGACATACTTGTTTTGAGCTCATGCCGCTGGTTCGGAATGGAACAGTCAGCGAATTGGAGACGGATCCGCGCGATCATCGATGCATACGCGGTTGCATTCTTCCGCACTTATCTGCGTTCAGCACCACAGCCGTTGATGTGCGTCAGACACTCTCCGTATCCCGAAGTGAGATTCGTTCCGGCAAGCGATCACATAAGGCTGCACCGAAGACGTTAAGGTTTATCGTTGGTGTAAGCACAAAGGCGTATACCAACGAGAGCAGATTGTATTGCGCGAGCAACGGTCGCGGCCTACGTTAAAAAAGACTTATAAAGCGTTCGTAAAAAAGAATTTCATTAGACGGGAGTCCGAAGGGTAGGGCGTTGTCGAGTTTTAGTGTTGACCAAGACGGGTGGTTGTCATGTCGAACGCGGGTTACAAGGGACAACATCGCGAGCTCCCCACGCAGCAACTTAAAGTCACAAAAGAACATGCTCCGATACCTTCGGAGAGCGCACCGCGCAAAAGCACCAGCGATCTAATCGTCGTCATCGATTTGCATATGTTTTCACGCGAGTGCCTCGCTCGCGTGCTTAGTAGCGATTGCCAGGCGCAGGTTGCCTGCTTTGCCACCATCGATGAGTGGTTGGCCTCGGGGCAAGCGTTGCCAGCATCCCTCGTTGTGCTCAGTCAATGCGGGTGCTCGCAGGCGGATGCCATCAAAGAGGTCGAGTACCTCGCTGAAGTGTCTGAGCGCGTCTCTCGGTGTCCAGCGGCGATTCTTTCTGACAATGAGGATCCCGACCTGATCGTAAAGATGCTCAGCAAGAACATTCGTGCCTACGTCCCCTCAAGTCTACCCATCGCAATAGCTGTGCAGGCTATAGAACTGGCCCGCGCTGGCGGGGTTTTCGTGCCTGCCAGCAGCCTTATTGCGGCACACCGCGCGCCGGAAGCCGCGGCCCCAGCCACGCAAAAGGCTAATGGCATGTTCACTGCGCGCCAGGCCGCGGTCGTCAACGCTCTGCGGCGCGGAAAGGCCAATAAAATCATCGCATATGAGCTGAAGATGCGGGAAAGCACGGTGAAGGTGCACGTGCGCAACATCATGAAGAAGTTGCACGCGACCAACCGCACCGAGGTTGCCTACATAGCGAACCAACTCTTCAACGGCGAAGAGTACGTCGGCTAACAATCCAAAAAATGCGCTGCTCTTTCGCTCGCGCAGTCTAGCGTCGAAGGCTTGCTCCCCGTTCGGGGCAAGTCTCGGCGTTCGATTGAATCCATCGCGATCGCGCGGCCGCCTACGTTATTGAATGGCGCGAGCCCATACGTCTGCGTGCGGATAACGTACCTATTTTTCGCTGCTTGTGGCTCCACTGAGCAGTCGCAAAAATGCCTGCAAGTGAAACGCGCACCGGCAGCGAGCCAAGTGTCCCGACTTTCAGAAATCACAACCGACGTGACGGAGTTCGATCTTCACTTTGATGAAGACGGGCACGCCTCCAATCTATCCGAGCAGTCGACGGCGCGCGCACTCAAGGTCAAGCTTTCGCCGCGCCGCCAGCCTATCGAACGATTTGCTCAGGAAATGCACTCGCAAGCCCGCGATCAGGCATCTCACCTCGACCCGATCGTCCGGACCGCGGTCGAGACGGATTGCGCCTCGGAGTTTATCCTAACTGACGTGCGCCGGCCCACAGGAGGTCGCGCTAAACGCCTTCTCGATATCGCTATCGCGACGGCAGCACTCGCCGTGCTGTCACCTCTCATTGCGATCGTCGCTCTGCTGATTCGCACGACGATGGGACGGCCGATTTTCTTCTGGCAACTGCGCCTCGGATATGGAGGCCGGTCATTTCGTTGCGTGAAATTCCGCACGATGGTCAAGGACGCGGAAACAGCACTTCAGCTCCATCTCGTCAACAATCCAGAAGCCGCTCTTGAATGGCAGGAGCGCCAGAAGCTCCAGAATGACCCGCGCATCACAATGCTCGGGTACCTTCTGCGCCGTTCAAGCATCGATGAGCTGCCCCAGCTTCTGTGCGTCCTCAAAGGCGATATGAGCTGTGTTGGGCCGCGTCCAATTCTTGAAGTCGAGATCCCCCACTACGGCACTTACTGGCGGGAGTACATTAGGGTGCGGCCGGGCCTCACGGGGCTGTGGCAGGTCAGCGGACGCAGCAGCGTTAGCTACAGCCGCCGCGTCCGCCTCGATCGGTTCTACGTCCGGACTTGGTCGCTTTGGCGTGATCTCGGGATCCTCTTCTGGACGATCCCCGCCCTGCTCAGATCCAACGAGACGGCCTGAGGTCAGTGTTTCTTGACGGGTTCGGCACTGCCGCGGCTCGAGCTGGAAGTCGAAGATTCCATGTCTCCTGAGCGCACCTTCGGTCGCTTTGCACTGCGCGCGACTGCAAAAAGGCCGATCAGATAGGCGCTCTGCTGAACCACCAACAGAATCAACAAGACCCCAATTGTGCGGCCAAGCGACCACCCGAAAAATAGAGCTGCTGCGATTGTCGCAATACCGAAGACGCTCGATGCGGCAAAGAGCATGTTCACGCGGAAGCGCAATCCGATTGCGAGGCCAGAAACGGCGGCTGCAAGCACTGCAAACAGCAAGGCGGATCCTCGCGTGTAGTCACGTTCGTGACGAGCAGCCGCCAATGTGCGACATCCACGCCGATTTGCAATGGGGGGGTCGGCATCAGCTCACTCGCCGCTTGACGCGTCCATAGCTGCGTTTCGGTAATTAACCTAGCTATTCGGCCTAAGCGCCCGCATCGACCTCTGCCATCAGGGTCAGGTATCGGTGTGCCACCGCGCGCCAGGAGAAACGTTCTGCGCGAGCAAAACCCTGCTGGACGAGTTTCCCACGCAGGGCAGTATTGCTGCGCAGACGTACAACTGCATCGAGCCAAGCACTCAGATCATCGGGCTCGGCGTATAGGGCCGCATCGGCGCAGATTTCGGGTAGGCAGGGTGCTGTCGAAGCGACGACCGGGCATCCGTGCGCCATAGCCTCGACCGCCGGGAGCCCAAATCCCTCGATGCGCGAGGGAAAGAGGAAGCACACAGCTTCCGACAGGGCCTTAGCAAGGTCGTCATCGCTGATCCGGCCGAGGATGCGGACGTTCTTTTCATCGTCAAAGGCGGCGGCCCCAGAATCGCCAGCCACCCAGAGGTCAATACCGACCTCATCCAGCAGCGGGGCGAGCCGAACCAGGATTTCAGTATTCTTGTATTTCTCGGGGCGGCCGAAGCACAACGCGAAGGGCCGCTGATTCTCCGTACTGAGCAGGGATCGCAATTTGTCCCAGCGCTTGGCGTGATCGGCCCCATTGTAGGCAGCGACGATCTTATCCCTTGGCGCAATACCGAATTTAGCAAGGTGCTCCTTCGACAACCCGGAAACCGTCGTAATCCGCGCGGCGCGCCGGCCCACGAGCGGCAGGATAATCCGATGCGCCAGGCGAAAGCTCGCCGAGTAGCTTTCCGGCATGAACCGCGTGTGGAGATCGTGGATACAAGCGATGTGCCGCGAGCAGGCAATCGGCGCTAGGTTGCAAAAGCTCAGCAATCCGCCTTTCACGAAGAACGGAAGCTGAGCCTGAACCCAGAACTGCGGCAGGCGCGGATACGTGAATTCCCTGACAATCGTCGTTGGGATGCACTCGAATTTTTCGTCGGATTCACAAGGGGTTACGAGGCGGAGATCGAGGTCTAACGTGAGGGGATGTCCCTCGGCGATGAGGGTGTCGAGGGCGCGCGTGACCTCGCGCGCATAGCGCGAAACGCCGTTGCGCTTGAGCGTGAGGAAGTCCCCGTTGATCGCCCACTGGCGCCGCGGCGCGCCACGCCTGCCCGCTAACGAATTAAATTCGCTGGCACATACTGTGCCGGGGAGATCAAGGGCGGCTGCGGCGCGCTGCGAGGTTTTCACGGGTTAACCAGGATGAGGGCCTCTCGTTACCCGGTAAAATACGGCCCCGCGTGCCCCCCGGCACGTACCTCCTTCGGTCAGCCTTACCGCCATTTGTCCCGCGGAAATTGCCGATATTCCCGCCATTATGAACGAATGAACCCGGGGATGAACCACACGCGCGCACCCGCCCGAAACTTATCCTCCGCCGATGGCCCGTCAGGTCCGGCGCTGGAGCGCGTCGTCGTCATCAACGACGACAGCGTCGAGAGCGGCGGGGCAGCCGGGATCGCGCTCGCCTCCATACGACAGCTCTGCGCGCGCGCCATTCCCGTCACGATGCTGACCGGCGACGCCGGCGCGAACGCGGACCTCGCCCACCTCGGCGTCGACGTCGTCTCACTCGGCGGCCGCCACATCCTCGAAGGCAACCGCGCCAGCGCCGCCTTCCGCGGCCTCTACAGCGCCAGGACCGCGGAGCTGCTTGGGCGCTGGATCGAAGCCAACGACACGCCCGGCACCGTCTATCACCTGCACAACTGGCACAAGGTGCTGTCAGCGGCGGCCTTCGTGCCCTTGCGCAAGGTAGCGTCGCGCCTCGTACTCTCGGCGCACGACTACTTCCTCACCTGTCCCAACGGCGGCTACTTCCATTACCCGCGCGGCGAGATCTGCAATCGCACGCCGCTGGGCGCCGCCTGCCTGCTCGCCTCATGCGACAAGCGCCACTACGGTCACAAGCTGTGGCGCGTCGCCAGGGGCGCCGTGCGCCAGCGCGTATTCAACCTGGCCGACACCGAGGCAACCGTGCTGGCCGTGCACGAGGGCATGCGCCCGCTGCTCGAACGCGGCGGCGTGCGTCCCGACGCCATCGGCCTGCTGCGCAATCCCGTCTCCCCCTGGCGGTCCGCACGCGTCAGCGCCGAGGGCAACAAAACGTTCCTATTCGTCGGCCGGCTCGAGGAGGACAAGGGCGTCCGCATCCTGGCGCTAGCCGCGCGACGCGCCGGCGTGCCCCTGCGCATCATTGGCACCGGCCCTCTGGCCGAAACCTTGAGGCGCGACTTTCCCGAAATCGAAATGTGCGGCTGGAGAACAAAAGCCGAGATTGCTGAGCTCGCGCGCGATGCGCGAGCCCTCGTGATGCCCAGCCGCTGGCGCGAGACCTTTGGGCTCGTGGCGCTCGAAGCCGCGATGAGCGGCATCCCCGTCATCGGCTCGCGAGCCGCCCTCATAACCGAGGACCTCTTGCGCCTTGGCATCGGCATCGGCTGCGAGCCCGAGGTGGACTCCCTCGCATACGCGCTCAGCACCATTTCGTCCGACAATCGAGCGGTTGCGACCATGAGCCAAAAAGGGTTCACGACCGCGCGCCTGCTTGCTCCGACTCCGGCCGACTGGTGCAACGGATTGATCGCGCTTTACCGGCGCAAGCTGAGCGCCGGATATAGCGGTGAGGCTCTAATCAAGCGGATGCCGCGCCAAGGCGGCGAGCACCATGCGCGCGTGCGGCCCCTGCCCGGCTCCGCAGCGAAAGTCGCTGGTAGCTGAGCACCACCGCGCTGCCGAGGAAGAAGTTGATCCCCGGATCTGCCGCTCCTCCCGCAATTGCCGCAGTCAGCAAGCCCGCTAGACACGACGAGCGCACGCTCAAAGCGATGGGACGAATGTCCTCATCGCCAGCAACTTGCGGACGGTTGGCGCGGATAAGCTCCAGCACCAGAAGCGCTATCATGATCGCTCCCGCGATTCCGAGCTGCGACAGCACTGCGATGGGCCACGATGAGGCTCGCGAGCTTCCAAGCCCCACACCGAGCCCCGCGGTCTCCAGGACCGACTGCAGGCTCGTCTCGTTCCAATAGGCGCGCTCCATTCCCGATGCCGATGACGCCTTATTGAGTATGAGCGCATCGAAGATGCGTTCGACGGGCTCAAGCATACCCGGATCCAGCAGCAGGGCGGCGAGCACACCGATCACCAGCGCGAATGCTCCGCCGAGCAGCACCAGATCGGGCCAGCGCAACCGGTTTTGCAGCACTGCGCCTGCGACGGATGCTAAGGCGACCGCAGCCAGGACAGCGCCGGCAACATAGGCCGTCGAGGACGTCGACAGCAGCAGCAGCACAATCAGTGCGATTGAAAGGGCGAGCGCATAACGATGACGCGTCAGCTTCCAATAGGTGAAGGTGAAGGCCAGCAGAGCGATCGTGGCGCCGCCGAAGCCGGAAGCTTCCGAATAGGCTCCGGCAATGCGCCAGATTCCTACGATATCGACTCCGGTGACCATCGCATACGAGGCTGACCGCAGCGGCGCCAGGATGTCGGGGACGCCGCCGATCTTGCCGAGAAAGTCGATGCCTCCCAGCGCGACGTGCACGGTCGCCATCGCGAAGTACCCCTGCTTGATCGCATCGAACATCTTCCGCTGCAGCAGCAGAACGCTGACGGCAAAGAAGGTCAGGATGCCCAAGAGCAAATACATGGTCTGAGTGATGTTTCCACTGACCGGCGCCAAAAGCACCTCGACGATGCCGCCACCTTCGCCGTCGTGGCGCTGCGGAATAAACACCGCCGTCTGACCGGCAAATATTCTGGGCAGCAGGTAGGCGCCCGCCGCCACGTAGACCGCCAGCAGCAAGAGCAGCCAGGCCGACGGCTGCTGCGCAAACACGGTGCCGATCTCCCGGAAGCTGTCCCGGCGCAGCACCACGCTCACGAGCAACGCCGCGGCGAACACGACATATATCAGCGGGGACGAGCCCCCAACCGCCGGCAGATTGGCAATCGCGGTGGCTCCGAAGGCGAGCGATACAATCAGCGATACCAGCAGCGGCGCGCTGGAGCGCAGGGCGAACAGATAGATGACGCCGCAAACGATGAGACCGGCGATTGACGGGATCATGCTGATCGCCCCATCAGCCAGGCGCGTCCAGGTTGTAGTGCCTCGTCGCTATCAGTAAAAAGCCGATAGCTCATGGCGCTAGTCCTCGGAGCGGCCGGCGCTAGCCAGCGACTTGAAGAGAATGCCGATGTCGCTGCGTAGGGACCAACTGAACTCGTAGCCGGCGTCGGTCGCAGCGTTACTGGGCGCAGCAACAGGGGTCGCAAGAGCAGCGGCCAAGCGCCATTCGCCAGTGACGCCGGGACGGGCCGTCAACCGGACGGAGGCGCAGCGTTCGCTTGAGTTGGAGACTTGAACCCGAAGCGGCAGAGGCCCAACGCAGCTCATGTCACCCTTCAAAACATTGAAGAGTTGCGGGAGCTTTTCGATTCCCGATTGCGCCAAGAGGACCCCAAGCGCGGCCGGATCGGCGCTGCCGTTTTGGGTCGTGCGGAAGCGATGGCACTCGATCGTACGCCCCGCAAAGCCAACGCGCGGCTCCCGGCGCAGCACGGGTCTTCCCATGGTTAGAAGGACCAGAACGGCGACCACGGCGAGCAGGGGCGCCAGAAGCACCAAAGCTGCAAGCGCGACCGCAATATCGAGCCCACGTTTCAGCCATCCGCCGACGGGCCGAGAACCTGACGCAGGGTAAATCTCGTCGTGTGGCGCTGCGATCGTCATGCAAGCACGGCCTTGGAGAGCACGAACGCCTCGGCGAGGCGCTCGGGCGCGCGGCTTTCCATCCCGCGCAACCGTGCCAGTGCCGTGAAGGTATCGGCGTCGAACCAATCCTTGGAACGCTGCGTGGCAAAGTGATCATGCAGTAGCGAAATCTTGCGATCGAGCGTTGCCTGGCTGATCGGTTGATAGAGGTTCGGGCGGCCAATATCGCCGTCCCACTTGGGAATCTCGTATTCCAGGATCACGTGGTCGCGGAAAGAATTCCAAGTGAGCTGCGCGACCTCGCGATGATCCTGATGCGCGTCATCGCGACGGTGAGTTAGGACGACATCCGGGTTGTTCTCACGTTTCAGCGTCTCGAAGCAGTCCTTGAGCTCCGCGCCCTGGTAGGGAAAGTAGCCGTCGCGGAACTCGAAGAGCGAGATGCGCGCGCGCGCGGCGCCCTTGAGGAACGACTCGGCGGATTGCCAGGCCTCCTTCGAGCGAAGACCGGGCGCGCTCAAGACGACCCAATGGACATCCAGGCTGACGCCGCGCGCGACCCAATCCAGGATCGTGCCGCCGCACCCGATCTCTATGTCGTCGGAATGCGCGCCAAGGCACAAGACGCGTAACGGTGAACTTGATGTCGTGAGGTTGAGGCTGCGCATGATTATACGACGATGGTCTGACGCTTGGAACTGAGCCCGGCGACCTTGCGCCACGGCATCTCTCCCTGCTCGATAAGATCCTCGAGCGCTTGGCGATCGCGCAGTGTGTCCATCGGGAGCCAGAATTTATCGTGTCGATAGGCCAACAATTGATCGTCGGCGATCAGCCGCGTGAACGGCTCGAGCACCAGCTCCTCACCCTCGTTCATGTAGTCGTAGATCTCCGGACGCATGATAAAGAAGCCGCCGTTGATCCAGATGTCGGAACGATTGGAGGGCTTCAAACCGGTGACGGCCCCGTCGTCGGCAATCTCGGCGAGGTGGTAGGTGAGCGGTGGACGCACGGCGAGGAAACAGGCCAATTTGCCGCTTTTCTTGAAGGTTTCGATCATGTGATCGAGGTTAACGTCGCTGAGTCCATCGCTGTAGTTCGCGAGGAACATTTCCTCGTTCTTGACGTGATCGCGGACGGCCCAGAGACGCTGACCGATGTTGCGCCAGATGCCGGTATCGAGCAGCGTCACGCGCCACTCCTCCTCGGCCTTGCCGAGCAGCTCGACTCTCTTGACCGTAGCCCGAGACCACGCAGTCCATGTAGCTCTGCGGGCGGTAGTTGAGGAAGAACTCCTTGACGATGTTTGCCTTGTAGCCAAGGCAAAGCACGAAGTCCTTGTGCCCGTACTGGCTGTAGTACTCCATCAGGTGCAGCAGGATCGGCTGATTGCCGACGGGGACCATGGGCTTGGGAATGTTCTCGGAGTACTCGCGGATGCGCGTGCCAAGACCACCGCAGAAAAGCACGACCTTCATTGTCAGAGCTCCTTGGGATCGACGATCGACACTTCGGGGATGGGCACGATGAATTTCGCGCCCCATTCCTTGACCGAGGCCATCTGCTCGATGATCTCGGTCTTGAGGTTCCACGGCAGGATGAGGATGTAGTCGGGCTTTGCCACCGTGATTGCATCGAGCGGCAGGATCGGGATGTGCATGCCCGGGTGTGAAGCGCCCGTGCTTGTAGGGATTGCGATCGACGGCGAAATCGAGGAAGTCGGTGCCGATCCCGCAATAGTTGAGCAGCGTGTTGCCCTTGCCCGGCGCCCCATAGGCGCAGATCGATTTGCCGGAGTTTTTCGCCTGGATCAGGAACGAGAGCAGCTTTCTTTTGGTGCGTTTCACCTGCTCGCCGAACGCTCGGTAGGCTTCGACGTCGAGAAGTCCGTCGGCCTTCTCCTGCTCAGCAAGTGCGCCGACACGCACGGTTGCGACCTGGGATGAACCGCGATGCGCAAGGTAGACGCGCAGCGATCCACCGTGAGTTGAGAGCTGCTCAACATCGACAACCTTGAGGTCGTGGCGCGCGGCCATATGCTCGATCGTCGTCAGCGAGAAGTAGGAGAAGTGCTCGTGGTAGATGGTGTCGAACTGGTTCTCCGCCATCAGCCGCGCGATGTGAGGGAATTCGAGCGTCACCACGCCTTCAGGCTTCAAGAGCCGCTTAATGCCGGCGACGAAATCGTTGAGGTCTGGCACCTGCGCCAGCACGTTGTTGCCGACGATGAGGTCGGCCTTTTTGCCCTCGCCCGCGAGCGTCTCGGCGAACTCCACGCCGAAGAACTCGGTGCGCGTCGGGATGCCCTTGTCGATCGCCGCCTGCGCCACGTTGACCGCCGGCTCGATGCCGAGCACCGGCACGCCGAGCGGCAGGAAGTGCTGCAGCAGATAGCCGTCGTTGCTGGCGAGTTCGACGACGAGGCTGTCCTTGTTGAGCTTGAGGCGATCCTTGATCATCGCGCAGTAGCTGCGCGCGTGCTCGACCCACGAGGTCGAGTAGGACGAGAAGTACGCATACTCGCGGAAGATCTCTGCGGGGCTGACGTACTCCTTCAACTGCACCAGAAAGCAACTGCCGCACACGAAGGCGTGCAGCGGGAAATACGCCTCGTGCTGATCGAGTTGGTCGGCCAGCAGGAAGCTCTCGCACAGCGGCGTCATGCCGAGATCGACGAACTCGTGCGTTAACTTGTTGGCGCACAGCCGGCAGGTTCCACCCCCGCCGCGATGAGGCTTGGCTTCGTCGGTGGAGACGATCGGATGTCCATTCATCATGTTTTTGGAGCCGCTTCGCTGGGGGAAAGACACTGCTGACCCTACCGAGCGCGGCGCGCGCAAAGAACGGCGCCATTGGAGGTATTCAGCGGACGCCTTCAGCTGATCGTGAGCGCGGCTAATTCTTTCGGACTAGGACATCCGCTCATTACCCTAGTCGCAGCCCTACGCCCGCTGCTGATATTGGATGGCCTTGAGGGTCGCACCGATTGAGCCAAGCCGGCGCCAGGCTTTTGCGGTGCTCCGTTTCAGAAACTGGCGAAAGGGTTTCCCAATGGACACAGTGTATTTCGATCCGCAATTCACCGACGAAGAGCGCAGACAAAGCCTGTTTGAAGGACAATTGATTGTCCTGTCGCCGCGCCAATCGACGCTCGACTTCTGCAAATTCGCGCAAGGGCTGATCGAGGCGGCGTTCGACCCCTACGAGCCGGAAACGGCGCAGTTCAAGATGCCGGTCGAGCAATACGCCGACATCCTGCAAAAGTTAAAGCCGCAATTCATCCATCATCCCGAATCCAAGAAGCACCTGCACAACGTGCTCGAGGACTACGGCTGCGATCCCAGCAAGACCTATTACGAGGTGCCGAAGCTGCGCAGCTCGACCAGCAGCGACTACCTCACGACAGGCATCGCATACGCCTGGCACCCCCACCGCGACACGTGGACGGCGGCTCTCCCCTCACAGATCAACTGGTGGATCCCGATCTACGCGTTGAAGTCCGACAACGCCATGACGTTCTATCCCCAGTACTGGGACAAGCCCGTCAAGAACAGCTCCGCGGGATACAACTACTACACCTGGAACCAGGAGCACCGCGGCACGCACGTCTCGCAGTACCTGAAGTCTGATCCGCGCCCCATCCCCAAGGCCACCGAGCAGCTCAACCTGAAGCCGGAAGTTCGCCTGATCTGCCCCGTGGGCGGCATCGTGCTCTTCTCCGCCTCGCATCTGCACGCGAGCGTGCCCAACACTTCGGGCGTCACCCGCTTCAGCTTCGACTTCCGGACCGTGCAGCTCGACGACATCGCCACGCGCGCAGGCGCCCCCAACATCGATTCCCAGTGCAAGGGACACATGCTGCGGGATTACGTGCGCCCGACCGATCTGACGCACGTTCCTCAGGAGTATTTCGCACTCTACGACGACGGGTCGGAGAAGGACGGCGCGCTGGTTTATGAGCCCGTGCCGGCCTGAGACGCGACTAAGGAAAGCCGAGCCAACCCGCCTGCTCTTGCAACAAGAGGAATGCGAACGTGACCAACAAAGTCATCGGGACCATCACGCCCAAGTACGACGGTCTCATCAACAGCGAGCTTGAGTTCAAGATCGCCGATCGTTCCTCTGCTGCGGAGCGCGCGCGGCGCAACGAGTGGCGGCAGCTCTTCAAGAGCTGCCCCATTCCGGAGCACGAGGTGCACGCCCACATCGGCATGTTCCTCAACAGACAGCTGCTCAGCCGCATCATCTACATGCAGCAGCTGTACTCGAAGATCCTGGACGTGCCGGGCGTGGTGATGGAGTTCGGCGTCCGCTGGGGCCAGAACCTCGCGTTGTTTGAGGTCCTGCGCGGCATCTACGAGCCCTACAATTACACGCGCAAGGTCATCGGCTTCGACACGTTTGAGGGGTTCGTCGGCACCGGCGCCGAGGACGGCGACGCGGAGCTGGTCGAGGAAGGCGCCTACTCCGTAACACCAGGCTACGAGCAATATCTTGCGCGCCTCCTCGACTATCACGAGAACGATTGCCCCGTTGCGCACATCAAGAAGCATGAGCTGGTGAAGGGTGACGCCGGCACGACCATTCGCGAGTACCTCGCCGACAGCACCCGAGACGATCATCTCGCTCGCGCACTTTAATATGGATATCTACAAGCCGACGATGGAGTGCCTCGAGGCGCTGAAAGAGCGTTGCGCAAGGGCAGCATCATCGGCTTCGACGAGCTCAATTGTCCCGCATTTCCCGGGCGAGACGCTCGCGTTTCACAAGGTGTTCGGCCTCGAACAACTGCCGCCTCGTGCGCGATCGCCACAATCCATACCCGGCGTACTTCGTCATCGAGTAGTGCTTCAAAGCGATTGGGCGGTGCAGCATGCGATGGACGCTCTTGAAACGATAAGGCAGATCCCGTCGCAACAGGGCACCGGCACGCCGAGAAGTTGAGGGCTGGAGACTGGGTAAGGGTCAAGCAGCAAGGAAGAGATCCTCAAGACCCTCGACAATAATGGCCGGCTCGACGGCCTGCCGTTCATGCCACAGATGTTCAAGTACTGCGGTCAAAGGGTGCAGGTCTACAAACGCGCGCATAAGACCTGCGACACCATCGCCGGGCCGGTAGACGGGCTACATTGGACGCAAGATCCCAGATGGGGTCCATCTCGAGTTCCGTTGCGATGGAAAAGCCTACGGTGGCTGTCAGGCCGATTGCCTGCTCTTTTGGAAGGAGGCGTGGCTCGAGCACTTGAAGACGGAGCCAGGCCAATCGCAGGCGATCGCGTCTTCGCAGGTCACGCCGCTGCCGACGCGAAACGCCTGCACCGAAGACGACGTCGTGCGGGCAACGCGCGTAAGCGGACCGAAAGGGAGCTGCGCTATGCGTGTCAGGCTACAGAGTTACATGGCTTTTCGACGCCGATCAAGTGGTGGGACGCGCGCCAGTACGTCGAGGACTATCGTTCGGGGAATACTTCCATCGTCCACGATGCTGCGTACGCTCGGCTACGTGATGTTCTACTTACGGGAGCTTGGCAATCGAAATCGTCTGGGCCGGCCCGCTCGCTGGTTGCTACGCGCACTGCATGAAGATGGTCGGCGGAAGCCCCATGCGGCAGGACGCGCGGCAAGCTCCCGCTCGATCAATCCGACGCCCCGAAGCGATTTCAATTTGATCCCGGGAGATCTGGTTCGGGTGAAATCCTTCGAGGAAATTCTCAACACCATAAACGAGAACAATTCGAACCGCGGGCTCTATTTCGACGCCGAGATGGTGATGTTTTGCGGCAATACGTACCGCGTGCGCGACCGCGTCGAAAGATTCATCGACGAGGAAGCGGCCAAATGAAGACCCTGAAGACTCCTGCCGTAATCCTCGAGGGAGCGTACTGTCGCGGGTGCTACAGCGAGCAGCGCTTCTTTTGCCCTAGGAGCATTTTCGCGTGGTGGCGCGAGGTCTGGCTGGAAAGGGTGCAGAAGGAACGGTTCAAGGTGGCGATCAACCACGATCCTTCATCGCTTGAGCGTGATCAACAGCGTCTCCGAGCTTAGCTCGTTCGCATATCTTTCGAGGCTGTATGGTCGAGACGTCGAACAGGCAGTTGGCGTGACCCATGGACAATCTGAAAACGCGCGCCATCCATGGAGGCATCGCAAGTTGGCAGGCCAGGGCGCCAGCCTCGTTATACGTGTCACCAGCATCGCGGTTCTCGCACGACTGCTTGAGCCCCGGCGACTTCGGCATCGTGGCGATGATGACGGTCGTCACGGGCTTTCTCGACATCATGTCCTCTGCCGGCCTCTCGCCGGCAACAGTGCAGAGTGCCACGATCACCGACCAGCAACGAAGCAATCTGTTTTGGATCAATGTCGCCTGCAGCGTCGTGCTCGGTTTAATGTGCATCTTGGCGGCGCCGCTGATCGTCAGCTTCTATGGCGAGCCGCGTTTGCTTTGGGTGGCCCCGGCCTTCGCGCTCATCTTCCTGCTGAATGGGATGGGCGGACAGCACTCGGCGCTGATCGAGCGCCAGTTGCGCTACTCCACCCTGACCGACCTTCGAGGTTGCCGGGCCAGTTCGCTAATGCGTCGGTCGGCATCCTGCTTGCCTGGAGCGGAGCCGGATACTGGGCGCTCATTTTCGGTCTTATCGCCCAGTCGACGGTTATGACGTCGAGTTACTGGTTGACGGCTGGGTGGATCCCGGGATTGCCGCGCGAGGAGCGCCGGTCAGCTCCTTGCTTCGCTTCGGCGCCACCGTCACCCTCAACAACCTGATCGTGTTCATCGCCTACAACGTCGAGAAGATTCTCATTGGCCGCTACTGGGGAGCACCGGCTCTGGGTCTCTACGGCCGCGCCTATCAGCTCATCAATTTGCCGACGGCAAGCCTCAACGCCGCGGTTGCGGGCGTCGCTCTGTCCTCCCTGTCGCGCCTTCAGAACGATCCCGTGCGACAGCGCCATTACTTCTTGAAGGGCTACTCGCTGCTCTTGTCCCTGACGGCGCCCCTCACGATTTTCTGCGCCCTGTTCGGTGACGACATCATCGTGGTCGCCCTCGGCCCCAACTGGATGGAAGCCGTACCGATCTTCCGCTTGTTGACGCCGACAGTACTATTCTTTGGCATCGTCAATCCTCTGTGGGCGCTCCTGCTGTCGTGCGGCTTGCAAAGCCGCAGCCTGCATCTCGCCATGGCGATTTCGCTGTCTCATGATCTGCGCCGTCGCACTCGGCATTCCCTATGGGCCGATCGGCGTCGCATTCGCCTTCTCGACCGCGATGGCGCTCTGGCTCGTGCCGCACGTTCTCTGGTCGTTTGAAGGATATGCTGGTCACGGCCGCGCGACCTGGCGGTCACCGTCAGCAAACCGCTTGCAGCAGCACTGATCGGCGGGAGCGTGCGCATTGCTGGTGCACGAGCAGTTGCTGGACTCGGAATGGCCTATCGTGCGACTTGCAAGTCGGGCGATGGTAATGGTCGCCGTGCACTTCGATCGTGCTCGTCTTTGTCCTTGGAGAGAAGAAGGCCTATGCGACGTGTTTCGGGAGTTTGCGGGATGGCGTTCTCCAGACCATGACGCTAAATTCAGGACAAGCCGAAGTTCAATCCGCAGGGAGGTATCTAGTGTCTCTTCGATATCTGCACGCAATGGTGCGCGTTTCCGATCTCGAGCAAAGCCTCGACTTCTACTGCAACAAGCTCGGCTTGCAGGAGGTCCGGCGCAAGGGATGTCGAGGACGGCCGCTTCACGCTCGTTTACTTGTCTGCACCCGATCGACAAGGATCGCGCCGTGGCTGAGCGCGCGCCCATGCTGGAGCTCACGTACAATTGGGACGCCGAGGATTACGGACAGTCGCGCAATTTCGGGCATCTGGCCTTCGAGGTCGAGGATCATCTACGCGACGTGCGAGCGCCTTGTGCGAAGGCGGAGTTGCGATCACGCGGCCCGCCGCGCGACGGGCGGGTGGCATTCGTGCGCTCGCCCGATGGGATCACGATCGAGTTTCTGCAGAAGGGGCGCATCGCCGCTGCCAAAGCAAGAGCCCTGGGCCTCGATGGCCAACAACGGCACCTGGTGATTGCGCACCGGGCTCGTCGGCGGGAGGTAAGCATGGCGAGGATAGCGTTCGTTCAGACCCACCCATACGACGCCGATCTCGGGGGCGATGCCGCCTACATTCTGGCGTTCGCACATTATCTGGCCAAAGCCGGGCACGACGTGCACGGCCTCGTCTCCGACATCACGCGCGGGCGCACGAGCCCGGTTTATCGCTCGGCCTATCCGATCGAGAAATTCCACTCCTGGCAGGTGCGCCAGACATTGCAGCTGGGGCCCAAGACGTTCGTCGGATCGCCCATCGGGCTCATTCGTAAGCTGGCAAACCTCACTGACCTCGGCTCTGACATCGACGCCTGGGCGCCACGCGAGGCTGCCTGGGTCGACAAGGCGCTGGCGCGGCTGCGTCCCGACGCGACCGTGCTCGTACACGACGCGGTGCATCTGGCGCCATATCTAGACAATGCGAGCGCGCGGTTTGCCCTCGTCGGTCACATTCCCTCTCGCCGCAGCGGTCTTGGACCCCGCCGCGGCAATGCTCCGCAAACGATCGACCATGACGAGGAGTTGCTTGCCGGTTCCCTGCAAAAAGTGGATGGGATTGGCTTCAACAGCCGCGACGACATCGCGTACGCGTCGCAGCACTTGAGCGACGGCGAGATGCTGTTCATCGGCATGGGGTATCCGGATGCCCCGCAGTCTCCCATCAGCGCGGATCCGGTCGTGCTGTTTGTGGGAAATGCGACGGTGCCCAACCGCGCTGCGCTCGCCTGGTTCCTCGAGCGGGTTTGGCCGGGCGTCATCGCCGCGCATCCCGCAGCGCGGTTTCGCGTCCTCGGGCAGATCGCCTTCTCGGACCAGGCCAAGCCTGCAACGTCGGTCGAGTATATCGGCCCGGTGCCTGACCTAGCCGCCGAGTACGAGCGCGCGCAAGTTGTGGTCGCGCCGCTGGTTGCGGGGACCGCCGGCGTCAAGATCAAGGTTGCCGAGGCCATCTCGTACGGCCGCCCGATCGTCACGACCTCCATCGGCGTCGACGGGGAAGACAAGCACCAGCTCGATGACGCTGCGATTATCGCCGACGATCCTGATGCCTTCGCGCGCGGGATCGTTGCGTTGCTGAGCGATGACGCGCTGCGCGCCGAAAAAAGCGCCGGCGCCACCCAGGTTTTTGCCAAGCAATTCTCTTATGCCGCATGCTACGGCGAGTTTACGACGTGGCTTGATCGGGCGGTTCTGCGCAAGTCGCGCCGGTCGCGCAATCTTGCGGCAGCGCGCCGCGCCCAATCAGCTGTCAGCGAGGGTCCACACTAGCAATCGCAGCGGCTAGGCCGCGCGCTCCGCGATGATCCTCTTCATCCGGTCGAGCACGCCGCTGCGGCGGCTCAGATGACCGAGCGGCGGCAGGATCGCCATCTGCGCAGAAGCCGCAAAGGCAAACTTGAAAAGCTTTGCACTTTGCCGCGGGTAGCCGCGCACAAAATGCGACACCGCCGACCAGTAAGCCGCGGCGCCCAAGTTTTTCTTGGCGAGCTTGCGCAGGTCCGCCGCTCCGGGAACAAGCCGTCCCTCGTGCGAAAAGAAGCTTTCGAGCGCTCCATCAATGACGCTCAGCCACAGCTCCATGTCGTTCCAATAGGCGCTCGAACTCGTTGGCTCCGTGCTGGCGCCGCACGCCCTGGATCGTCCCGGTCCAGGCTACGTCGCCGAAACTTGCGAGCCTGAGCATCAGCTCGAGGTCGTCGGCATACCGGACCTCGGCGCGGAAATGACCCGCCCGCTTCTGCACCTTCGTCCTGACCAGCGGGAAGCCGACGTCCTGGGGTGGCCAGTCGCACCGCTCGCGAATGTAGTGCGTTCCGCTCGAGACCTGCCAGGGAGCGTCCGTGCTGTCCTTTGGAAAGCGGGCTGCTTCTCCTTCGGGAACGTCGATCCCTGGCCCATAGGCAAAAGCCAGATCGCTGTTCTGCTCCAGGATCTCGACTGCGCGAGTGAGCGCACCCGGCGTCAGATAGTCGTCCGCACAGAGAACCATGACGTACTTTGACTGAGCCCAATCAAACCCGCGATTGATCGAAGGAACGCGCCCGATGTTCACCTCGTTCTCGACCACCTCGACGCGGCTGTCCTCCCGCGCCAAGCGGCGCGCCACCTCGACGCTATTGTCCGTCGATGCATTGTCGATAATCAGCAGTCGAACGTCCTTTGTTTCCTGCGTCAGCACGCTGAGCGCGGACGCGCGCAGAAACTGGCCGTGCTGGTAGTTCGGAATGAAGACGTCGATCAAAGCCATTTACGATCTCTCTTGGTCGGCAGCGCTGCGCAACACATGCAGCGCGGCTATTCCAATTCAAAAATGCGTCCCGGATGGAGGCGGCCGCGCAGGAGGTCGAGCAGCGCGAACAGATTGCCCTTCAGGCGCCCGACCCTGTCGATGTAGGATTCAGGCCGCAGCGAGTGCACGGCGTTGGCCAGGAGGTTGCGGACCATCGTCCGGCCTCCGAACGATAACGAGACCGTGCCCTTGCGCATCAGGTAGATCGGATTGGCCACCTGCGAGTAGCCGAGCTTGGTGCCGGACGTGCGCCCCCGTTTCACGCCGAGATGCACGCCCGCAAGCGCCTTGGCGCGGACGACCCTGCCCCACGCTGCGAGCTGCCGGCTGAAGTCGATGTCCTCCTGCCAGCCATAGAGCGGCAGCACCTCGTCGAATGCGATGGCGTGCCCATGCACGAGGCTGAGCCGGACGACCATGTTGCAGCCGTAAGCACCGTAGTCGGGCGCAATCGCATCGCTGGCCGGCGCGGGCGCAACCTCGATCAGGTGGCGCGCGTACTCGGGGCTCAGTCCGGGACCGTTGATGCCGTCCTCGATCAGCGTCCCGTTGATGACAGCAACGTCGGGCATCGCGAACAAAATGCGTTCCGCGTTGGCGAGGTAGCTCCGCTCGGGAAAGTAGTCGTCATCGAAGAAAATGATCGCATCGAAATCTCGTGTCTCCCGCAGGATCGCGTTGCGCTGGTGCGCGCTCCCAATCCCGCCAGCCACGACCTTGGTGGGGAAAGGAAGTTGCGGCAGGAGTTCCAAATCGACGTCGGAAGCGTTGACCGGACAGAGGATCAACAGATCGGGAAGCCGGGTTTGCTTTGCGATCTCGCGCAGCGTTTCGCTCAGTGTCTCCGGCCGTCCTATGGTTGCGATCCCGACAGCAACGCGCATGGAATGCCGCTGCGGCGAGACCTCGGGCTCTACTTGGCGCAAGCTAGATTGAGTGGACAACGCGCACGATTCCTCAGATGTAGCCAGAACTCATTGATCGATTTCGGCGCGTGTCTTCTCCGGCATTCGTGCCGCAAACAAAGCCTCCTGCTTTTTGTGGAACTCAGCGGACGCCAGGATCTCATCCGACACCTGCAGGCGGCCGATCTCGCCCGAAGCTAGCCGCCCCGCGGCCGTGCCGAGCTCGTCCGCATTGGGATCGCGAGACAGCAGCACGCGGTAGAGCAAGGTGACGAACCCTGGCTCATCGAGCGTATCGGTCTTGTACTTTGCGTTGAACTCGGCCGATTGCAGAAGGCCGTTCAGGAAGGTTTCGAGCGTCATCCCGCTGCGCCGCCGATCGGTCGAGACTGCCAAACCGCCGACATCGGGCCACCGGCCGAGCACGAGGCAATAGGAGTAGATGTTCTGCCCGCGCTCGAACTCCAGCGGCTTGTGCAGGATGCCGACGTCGCAATCGCGAGCAACCTGCGGCGCCGAAGCAATCGCCTTCGCGGGAGCGGCGGCGGGCGCAGGAGCGGCTGCGAGAGCGGGAGCAGGCGGTGTTACGGCCGCAGCTGCAACGGTCATCGGCTTGCCGAAGAGTGCCGCGTGCTGCTGGCGGAATGCGGCCGAATCGATCAACCCCCGCTGGAAATCAATGCGTGTCTTCTGGTCGTCGAGCGCACCCGCCCCCTCCTTGAGGGCCGCCGGACTTGGCTCCGCGCCAAACAGTACGCGGTGGATCAATCGGACGTACTCGTCCGTCGAGAGCTTGCTCACGTCGTGCTTCGTGGCGAACTCTTCGCTATTTAGCATGTCGGTCAGCGCCTGGCTGATCGGCAAGCCGCCAGCGAGGCGCGATGCATAGCCTACCAAGCCGGATCCGTCCGGCTGGCGGCCGAGCACGAGACAGAATGAGTAGGCGACCGCCGCTTTCGCGTCGACGGCCCCGTTATTCGCGGCTTCTGGATTCAGCTCGCACTTACGCTCGACGCTGATTTCGTGCGGCGTGTGGGCGCTCGCTACAGCGCCTGCGAGACGTTTCTTGACCGCATCGAAGGCCGGCTTGCGATCTCCCGGCACCCAGAGGCCGTTACTGTCCTTCTTCAGCTCGACCAGGCCCATGACGGCCTCGAAGTCTTCCTTCCCCCAATAGGGCTCGTCGAGCAGCTCATAGATGTGGGCCGCCTCGACGCCGTAGGCTTGTTGCAGCTCGGTCAGGCGCGTCATCTGCTGCATGAGCCCCTGCACCTGCAGCTCTTTGCTCTTCTCGCTGCCACGCGAGTTGTTGAACTCGGTAATCCAGATCGGATGCTTGTACTGGCGCAGCTTCTTCAGCGCCCACTCGGGATCCTCGCCGTACATGTGCCAGACGGAGATATCCCACTCGATGCCGTCGGCCTTCATGCGCTCGAATGCGCCGATATGGCCCCAGCCGGCGGTGCCGATGGCGACTTTGACGGCGGGATCGGCGGCGCGGGCACCTTCCGTCAGTCCCTTGAGAACCGCGCTCACTTTGGCCCAGCGCGGACCGAAATAATCGAGGGTGGAGTTTCCGCCCGCCGGACCCCAGGCACAGTTGTATTGCTTGCCGTCGTCCTGCGTTTCGCAGGCCTTGATGATCGCGTAGTTCTCGAGCTCGTTGCCGAGCTCCCAGACCGGGATCTGTCCCTTGAAGCTCGAGACGAGCGCGAACGCCAATCCGTAGGCCTTCGACCGCAAATCTTCCGGAGTTTGCTTGTCGAAATCGACGGGCGGCGTCACCACCGGAAGCGGGGTGATGCCGCGCTCCTTGGCTGCGCGCACCAGCTGCAGCATGTCGGGCAGCTTGTCGGTTCCCCCGATGTCGAACCGGTAGGATGTCATGCCCAGCTCGCGCACGTAGTCGAGCTGCGCATCAACGGAAATCGGATAGGCGACGAGAGGATGCCCGTTGACGCCCCACATGATGCCGGCGTTGCCCGATGCGGAAGGAAGCATCGCAAGGACGATCGCCGCGACCATTGAGATGGAGAGTTTGGACATGGCTCTTGGCCTCTCGGCAGACGCTAGGGTTAACGAGACGCGCACATGATTTGGCAGCGTAGTAGATGGCGCATTCTAGGCCCGCCAATGCTGGCGTCGCCTTGGCCAATACACCGAGTATCTGGCCCTGCTCCTCCACCCAAAGCAGTGGGCCTATGTCGATGGTGGTAGGGCCAGCGCCCGGAACCGGCGGGTATAATCGGGTTCATCGTAAACCTGGCCGCGCTTCGCCTGTCGCGTACGGCCGCCCATTGGTGGATCCATTGAGCCGCATGCGTTTTGTGAAGACGACGTTTCCAGACGCGTGGATGATCGAGCCCGAGCAGATTGGGGATGAGCGCGGCTACTTTGCGCGCACGTTCTGCGCACGCGACTTTGCCGAGCGCGGGCTGCAAGCGAGCTTCGTGCAGCATTCCCGCTCCTATTCGTCCACTAAAGGCACGCTGCGCGGACTGCACTACCAGCAAGCGCCGCATTCGGAAGTGAAGGTCGTGAGCTGCCTTTCCGGCGCGATCCACGATGTCATCGTCGACCTGCGGCCGGATTCGGTGACCTTCGGGACCTGGGAGGCCTTTGCGCTTACGGAGGAGAACCAGCGGCAGATCTATATTCCCGCTGGCTTCGCGCACGGATTTCAATCGCTCACCGACGACGCCGAGGTCGGCTACCTGATCTCGGAATTCTACGTCCCGGCTGCCTCGACAGGCCTCGCGCACGATGACCCATCACTCGGCATCGCCTGGCCGCTGCCGGTTGCGGTGATCTCCGAGCGCGACCGCACTTGGGGGCGTCTCGCGGCTTGACTGGCGTTACTGCGGTGCGACCAGCAGTGCTGCATCCTCGAGCCGCTCGGCCGCGTCAGCGATCACCGTAAACGGCAGATTGGCGCGGTTGGCCATATCGAGCAGCGAATGCTCGCCGTCCGCGAGGTTCAACACCCAGAGCATCGCCATGTTGCTATCGTATCCGCTCTTGTCGCCACCGATCGAAGAATATAGGCCGCGCCGACCGAGCGCCGGCTCGCACTTTGGGTTGGTGCTGACGAGGACGCGATCCCGCTCCAGCACGTCGATCGCCGCAAGCACGAGATTGTAGGACAGCTTTAGGTGCTCCGGCGCGATGAGATCGAGGTTATCCGCCGAGGTGTGATACTCGGGGAACTTGCCATGCTGGCTGCGCTGGAAGAGCCCCACAGGCAGGTTGAACGCGGGCGAGCAGTATTGCCGCTCGTCATAACCATACGGGCTGAACTCGACGATCTTTGAGGTGGGCGCCGCATGCTTCAGAACATGTGCCATCGCGCGGTCGATCATGGCGTCGCCGCGCCGGCTCTTCTTGTAGGTCGGGCCGCCAGCGTCGCCGACGCAGGAGACCACGAGCCCGTGCTTGATGCGCTGAGCGCGCTCCTCGTTTGTTGCCAGCCATGCCACCGCTCCGAGCGTGCCCGGCGTGAACATGAAACGATAGGTGAGCCGGTTGGAGCGCCGGCCGAGATCCTGAGCCAGCATGACGAGGAGGGCTATTCCGGCGCAATTGTCGTTCGCCAGAGAGGGATGGCAGCTGTGCGCCGACAGCAGCACCTCGTCGTCGCTCTCGCCCGGTATGGTGTGCTCGGCATAGGTGAGGTTTCCGTCCGCGAGCGTGGAATCGACCACTGCCGTGTACTGGCCCGGCGGCAACGCCTGCAGCGCGTTGTGGCTCATGCAGAAGCCCCAGCGCTCCTCGTGGTAGGAGGTTCGATAGGGGATCAGGTCAGGTTGATCGGGAAGCGTATGGATGTGCTTTTTCAGCTCATCCAAGCTCAGCTCGGCGCGGACCGGAATGCTGTAATTCAACACGTGCAGGTTCGAGGCGCGGAAATCGACGACCCGCTCGCCGGCGGCGTTCGCGACATAGGCGTCCTTGATGTTCCACTCGCGCGGGATGGTCCAATCGAACACGCGTGTGCCGGACGCAACTTCGGTGCGCTTCAGCGCGATGTGCCGTTCGACGATATCGAGGGACTGGCGCACGCCGTCGCCGGTGATGCTCCGGCAGATGGGGAAAAGCTCGGAAGCGAGCGCGTACATGCGCTCCCCCACGTCCAGCTCGCACAGGCGCAACACGCGCTCAGCGCAACATTTCCGCGTGCAATTGGCGCAGCGATCCGGCTCTTGCTCTGCCGCCGGAACCCGGTCAGGCCGCAACACAGTTGACGTGCCTTAGCGAGCTGTCGAGGATGCCGTCGGCGATCAGCTTTTTGATGTGGCCGATGCGCTGGTAGCGCGGGCCCTCGAACTCCTCGAGCGTCACCTTCGACGACTTGTAGGCGGCATAGAGCTGCTCGGCACCCTTGCGAGCATTCCACACCGGCTTGAAGTCGGGCAGCACCTTGTTGATCTTGGCAAAACTCACCCGGTAGCAGCGGGTATCGGGCCCGGCATCGCTCGCATACTCAAGGTGGCAGCCTGGCACGACATCGGCGACGATCTGGGCCAGCTCGCGAATGCGATAGTTCTCGGTATCGCAACCCACATTGAACGCCTCGTTGAAGATCGTCTCGCGGGGCGCAGCTAGCGCGGCAATGAACGCGCGCGAGATGTCCTCGATGTGCACGACGGGACGCCAAGGGGAGCCGTCAGACTTGAGATAGATCTGCCCGGTGGTCGTGGCCCAGGCAACGAGATTGTTCAGCACGATATCGAAGCGCATGCGCGGCGACAGGCCATATGCCGTGGCTGGGCGCAGGTACGTCGGGCAGAAGCTTTCATCCGCCAGCGGCGAGATGCCCTGCTCGGCCCAAACCTTCGACTGCCCATAGGCCGTCACGGGATTGAGCGACGCCGTCTCATCGACCATGTCGTCGCCCGCCTGACCGTAGTTCGAGCACGAGGAGGCGAGCAGGAATCGCTCGACGCCGGCTTCCTTGGCGATCTTTGCCAAGCGAGCGCTGGCGCGATGATTGATCGAGTAGGTGATATCGGAATTAAGGTTGCCGAGCGGATCATTGGACAGCGCCGCCAAATGGATGACCGCCTCGCGTCCCTTGAGGTCGGTCCGCGTCAGGTCGCGCACGTCCTTGGAGATGGTCGGAATATCAAGCACCTTGCCGCCGCCATCGAAGGTGCAGCGCTCATAAAGGTCGCTGTCGCAGCCGAGTACGTCGTGGCCAGCGTCGAGCAGCATCCGGCTCATGACCGTGCCGATGTAGCCGCGATGACCGGTGAGAAATACTTTCATGGACCAAATTCCCCAATATCCTCCGGATGAGCCGACAATCGGGGAAGCGCAGTCGCGCGCCTAGGAGCGAATAAGACGAGGGGGAGCAGGCGTGCGAAGGACGCAGGCGGCTCAAGCTACTTCGAATGGAGTAGCAATCTCATTTTGCGACACGGCTTTGGCTCGCCGAGACACCATTCCGCGACGGATCACCCGCTCTGCGTCCAACGAATGGCGCAATAGCCCGCGCCACCGCTCGCCGGTACTAAGGCAATCGCACTCGAATTACCGCTGGATCCTATCCAACGCGAGTGACCCGCGCGTTTTTCGGCATTGGAGAAGCAGATGTTGAGCAACCTGATAAAAGTTACAGCCGCAGGCTTCGCGATGAGCCTCTTCACGGCCAAGCAGGCCGCTGCCTGGTGCATTTTCGGCTTCGGCGACACGTGTGGCGGCAGTGGCGGAGATGGGGGCGGCACAACGGCGGCGCCCGAGTTCGACGGCCCCGGCGCAATCGCCGCGATCGCCCTTCTCGGCACCATCGTCGCTCTCATTTACCATAGGTCGAGCAGTAAGTAGGCCGTCTCGAGGGTCTCATCGAGGCGAGCGCAGGACATCCCATGAGCACTTCGACCGCGGTTGAAAGTGGTAAACCCAACCGCGTTCGCAAATCCCACAGCGTTCGCCTATGGGCGGCAATCTCGCTGGCACTCGGCGAGATCGTTGCCGTCTCCTTCGCGTTCAACTTTCCGACGGGCTTGCCGGAAGCCATCAATCCGGTCGCGTGGGCGAAATGCTCCGCTCAAGCGGGCCTGCTTGCGTTCGTAACGTTAACGCTCGTGCTTTGGCCCGACCGCAGCAAGGTTATCGACGCGTGGGGCCGCGCGACGCGCGACAGCAACTGGGTCGTCCATGCGCTAGCTAACACTGCCCTGTTTGCCCTGCTTCTGCCTGCGACGCTCGCCTTCTCCGACTTCGCGGCCCATTCGGCCGAGCGGCCTTGGGCGTGGTTTGCCGTCTATTGCTGCCTGCTGCTCGCCACTCTCCTTTCGCTCGCCAACATCGCCGCACCGTTCCCTTTCTGGCGCTGGCTCATTCGCGAGGCGCCTTCACAGATTGCAACGGCCATTGTCAGTGCCGCCGCGCTCGTCCTCGCCGGCCGTCTCTCGCTCGAAAGCTGGGACGCTCTATCGAGCGCCACGCTGCGCGTTTCGCACTGGATACTCACCCTCTACGAATCCAACGTCGTTCTCGACGTAGACCGCGAGCTGCTCGGCGTCGGCGAGTTCAAGGTGCGCGTGTTGAGAGAGTGCTCGGGTTATGAGGGCATCGGGCTCATCGTTTGCTTTCTCGCGCTCTACTGCGTGCTGATGCGCCGCAAGCTCCGCTTTCCGCATGCGCTCGCGCTGTTCCCGCTGGCCATCGTCGCCGTATGGACGCTGAACGCGGCACGCATCGCGGCTCTGGTCAGCATCGGGCATCACGTGTCACCGGTGCTCGCGCTCAATGGGTTTCATTCGCAAGCGGGATGGATTGCATTTCTCACTGTTGCATTCGGCATCATCGCCCTTTCGCAAAAGGCCGCGTTCTTCAGGCGCGAGTTCCAGATCACGC
Source organism: uncultured Alphaproteobacteria bacterium (assembly GCA_963726795.1). GTDB lineage: Bacteria > Pseudomonadota > Alphaproteobacteria > Rhizobiales > Hyphomicrobiaceae > Hyphomicrobium_A. The sequence goes on from CAVSDD010000007.1 coordinate 361,020, forward strand.
CTATCACGCGAACGGCGAGCCGTCCCCGGGATCAACTTGTATTTGCCTTGCTCGTGCCGTTCGCGGCTTTGATGTCCGCCACCATCGTGGCGTCCGCATTCGCGCCGCACGATCAATGGTTCTATCCCCTGAAGGTGGCTGCCGTTTCAGCGGCCGTTTGGTATTACCGCAAATCCTACGTGGGCCTTTTCGCAGGCGTTTCGCCGGTTTCGATTGGCATTGGCATTGCGGTCGGCGTCATCTGGATCGCGACCGACGTTCGCGCCCAACAACCCGTCGAACTCGGGGTCTGGCTCGCGACGTTGCCCGCGTGGCTCGTGGCGCTATGGCTCGTTGCACGCGCGTTGGGCTCGGTGCTGCTGGTTCCGGTGGCCGAGGAGCTGGCGTTTCGCGGGTATCTGCAGCGGACGCTCATCGACCGCGATATCGCGCGCGTCGCACCGGGGCAGTTCACCTGGCTATCGTTTGTCGTCGTTACGGTTGCATTTGGGATGATGCACCAGCGCTGGCTCGCCGCCATGCTCGCGGGCGCGGCGTATGCGCTCCTGCTCTATCGCAGCAACAAGCTGTCGGACCCAATCGCCGCTCACGTCGCATCCAACAGCGTCATTATAGCCTGGGCCATCGCGGCCCAGCAGTGGTCGCTCCTGTGATGCAGCCGTGCTAACGAGCTGACCAGCCGGCCGCGCACTGCGGGCCGACATGCTCGGAGATCAAAAGACATGATGCGTTTGTTCGCGGCCGCAGTTGGCGTGTTCACTCTCTCATTGCCGGTGGCTGCCGAAGTTCAACCGTACCCGGCAGAATTCCGCACCGAGGACATCGCAACCGATGGCGCCACCATTCATGTGCGCGTCGGCGGCAAAGGGCCGGCGGTCCTGCTGCTGCACGGATTTGGCGATACCGGCGACATGTGGGCGCCGCTGGCGAAGGAGCTCGTGCAAAACCACACCGTCATCGCGCCCGACCTGCGCGGCATGGGGCTCTCGTCGCAGCCCGCAGGCGGATACGACAAGAAGACCGAGGCCCGCGATATCGCGATGGTGCTCGATCATCTGAAGGTCGACCAGGCCGACGCTCGTCACCCACGACATCGGCAACATGGTCGGCTACGCGTTTGCCGCGCAGTATCCCGAATCGCGTCACGCGTTGGGTCGCGATGGATGCGCCGCTGCCCGGCATCGGCGACTGGGAGAAGATCCTCCTCACTCCGGCGCTGTGGCATTTCAATTTTCGCGGACCCGACGTCGAGCGCCTCGTGAAGGGGCGCGAGCGCATCTATCTCGATCGGTTCTGGAACGAGCTGTCGGCCGACCCGAAGGCGATCGACGAAGCGACGCGCGAGCACTATGCCGAGATCTACGCGCGCCCGCGGCGCCATGCATTCCGCGTTCGAGCAGTTCGCCGGCTTTCGCGCAGGACGCGATCGACAACAAGGCGTTCCTCGCCAGGGGCAAGCTTGAAGATGCCCATCCTCGCCATCGGCGGCGGAGAAATCATTCGGCACCGCGATGGCGGAGGATCTGCGTTTCGTGGCTGATAACGTGACCGGTGGCGTTGTGCCGAACTCGGGCCATTGGCTCATGGAGGAGCAACCCGCCGCGACGATGGCCGCGATCAAAGCGTTCATCGACGCGAAGAAATGAACGACGCGCGTTAGTCGGTCTTCTTGGTGAGACGTGCGATGGCGATTGTCTGGCGGTGCCAGTCCTTGATGGCAACCGCCGGATAGCCGCCGACCACGCCCGAAGCCTCGACATTGCGGATGACACCGCTTTTGGCGGCGATGTTCGCGCCGGCTCCGACCGTCAGATGATCGGAGACGCCGCTCTGGCCGCCGATCATGACCCCGTCGCCAACCGCCGTGCTTCCGGCGATGCCGACCTGGGCGCAGATCACGCAATGGCGGCCGAGGGTCACGTTGTGGGCGATGTGCACGAGGTTATCGAGCACGCTGCCCGCGCCGATCACCGTGTCGCCGGTGGCCCCGCGGTCGATGGCGCAGTTGGCGCCGATCTGCACATCGTCCTCGATCATCACGCGGCCAAGCTGGAGCATGCGCGTCAGCCCCCGCCCGTTCGGCACGAAGCCGAAACCCTGTGAACCGATGGTGACGGCGGTCTCGATCTCGACCCGGCGGCCGATGATGGCATGGCTGACAACTGAGTTTGCCCCGATCTTGCAGTCGTCGCCGATCTGCACGCCATCGCCGATGACCGCGTTGTAGGAGATGAGGCAGCCTTTGCCGATCTCGACGCCGCGGCCGATGACCGCCCCGGCTTCGATCCGCGATCCGGCGCCGATCTTGGCGCTCACATGCACGCGCGCGCTCGAGTCTATGCCGGGCTCCAGCGCAGGCTGGGGATAAAACAGCAGCCCGACCTGCGCGTACGCGAGACGCGGGTTGGCGACGTAGAGCAGGCGGCTCCCGGCGCCCGCATGGTGAGCGAGTTTGCGGTTGATGATGATCGCCCCGGCGCGGCTCGGAACAAGCGCGTCGAGATAGCGCGTGTCGGTGAACACGCTGATGTCGCTGGCCTCGGCGCTGTCGAGCGGTGCGATGTCGTGAATGGGGATTGTGACATCGCCGTCGCCCACCGGCTCCGCGCCGACCAGGGCCGCAATTTCCCCAAGAGAAAACGGCCCCGCTCGACTGAAGAACCTGGCATCAGGCATGAGGCTCACCGCTACGCATCACAGGCGCCGCAAGGGCGGACCTTAGCCCAATTGCGATTGTTTTACAGCACCGCCGGCTTGCGTGCGGAGCGATCGTGCCCGCCCTGGCGGGTGTCTGCGGATCGACCGCCGTTGCCGGAATGCTGCCGCTGCTTGACGGGCTGGCGATGACCCGAGCCGTTGGAGCGATTGGACCGGTTGTGCCCATTGCCACGGGGCGGTGCGGCAGTGCGAGTGGTGGTGGGTCCCGCTTCCGAAGCGCGATTAACGCTGGCGATCGATTGTTTCGTCAGCCGCTCGATGTCGCGCAGCAAGCCGCGCTCATCGGTGCCGCAAAGCGAAATTGCAATGCCTTCAGCGCCGGCGCGCGCGGTACGGCCGATGCGGTGAACGTAGCTTTCGGGCGTGAGCGGCAGGTCGTAATTGATGACGTGCGTGACGGCATCGACGTCGATGCCGCGTGCGGCGATGTCGGTCGCGACCAATCCGCGGATGCGGCCGGAGCGGAAATCGCCAAGCGCTGCCTCGCGCTGCCGCTGGCTCTTGTTGCCATGGATCGCGGCTATCCTGATGCCGGCGGCCTCGAGATGGCGCGCGACCTTGTCGGCGCCGCGCTTGGTGCGGGTAAAGACGAGCGTGCGCTGCATGGCCGGATCGGCGAACAGCGAAACGAGCAGCGACGGCTTCTTCGTCGCATCGACGTGGATGACGCTCTGCGCCACACGGTCGGCCGTCCTTGCAGCCGGGGTCACGGAGACGCGGAGCGGGTCGCGCAGCATCTCATCTGCCAGCTCACCGATCTCGCGCGGCATCGTCGCGGAGAAAAAGAGGCTCTGACGCTTTGCGGGGATCTTGGAAAGGATCTGGCGAATGGGGCGAATGAAGCCCATGTCCAGCATCTGATCGGCCTCGTCGAGGACGAGGATCTCGGTGCCCGAAAGTACGACGCTGCGCTGCTCGACGTGGTCCATCAAGCGGCCGGGGGTCGCAACGAGTACATCGACTCCGCGGCTCATCGCGTTGACTTGCGGACGGTGCGGAACGCCGCCGTACATGACGGCAACCGTCAGCCCCGTGTGGCGTCCATAGGTCTTGAAGCTCTGGGCAATCTGTGCGGCAAGCTCGCGCGTCGGCGACAACACTAGCACGCGCGCACCGCCGCGAATCGCGGGCCGGCTGTTCGCGGCGAGGCGATGCAGGATGGGCAGCGCGAAGGCAGCGGTCTTGCCGGTGCCGGTCTGCGCAACGCCCAGCAGGTCTTGCCCCGCAAGAACGCCGGGAATGGCCTGCGCCTGGATCGGCGTCGGGATCGTGTAGCCTTCGGTCTCGAGGGCCTTAAGCAGGTGGGCGTTGAGACCCAATTCGGTAAACGTGGTCATTAAGTTCTTTCATATGTGCGGCGCGGAGGGAGGCGCCGATCATCGGCGGCCCGTGACTCAACGCGGCGGTCTGGATGGACGCCCCGCGTGGCAGGAGCTGTCATGGGTGGGAATTCAGAGGCGCTCAGCGGGAGGACGTACGAGGGGCCGTTCTTGCGAATAGGCCCGAACCCAAGTCCATTTCACGCGGCTGATGCGCCGATGTTCGCCCGAGGAACTCGAAGCGATGCGGGCTTGTCCCATGCTCGCCCCTGGATGGCAAGAGATTTCGCTGCGGCGCATGGATGCAATCCGGAGCGGGACGCACCATATGTTTATCATGAACGATTTCGACTACGCCGCACCCGCAGAGGTCTACACCAGCAAAAGCCGCGGATCGAGCAAGCGGCCGGTGACCTATCGCCAATTCGACAATGGCGCCGAGGCCGTCCGGTTCGCCATAGAGGAACTCGGCGCCGACGTGCTCTATGGAACGGTCATTGAATTGAACGAACAGCGGTTCGATGCTGCCGCCATTCGCGAGCTGTATCAAAGCGGAGCCTACCCACTGTCGCGCCGTCCCCAAGCCTGAGCCCGGCGCGCCTCGTTCTCCAGCCTGCTTGCCTTTATGGCTGCACGCGCCCATACACGCGGTGCTGGCGCACTTGCAATAGGATGCGCCCTCATGCCTGCGATCAGCCTACCGCAATTGGCCCTTCGCCTGACAGAGCTGATCGGGCCGCGCGCGAGCCCATCACGGCAACTCCAGCTGCGCCATTCCGGAAGGGACCAACTGATGCGCGTCACAGGTACTTTGAAATTTTTCAACGCCGCGAAGGGTTTTGGCTTCGTGACGCCGGCTGACGGCAGCAAGGACGTCTTCCTTCATGCAAGCGCTCTTGAATCGGCCGGTATCGCCGTGCTGAACGAAGGCGACAAGATCTCATTCGTACTCGAGGATGACCCGCGCGGTCGAGGCAAGCAGGCCGCCCAGGTCGAGCTCGCCTGATGACCAGGGCACTCGCGCAATCCATGCACAAGTACAAGATTGGCCAGGCCGTTGATTTGAGGCCGGGCCGCTGGTCGCTTCCGGCCTCCACTCGCGAGTACAAGATCCTGCGCCTGCTGCCGGTCGAAAGCGGCGAGCGCATGTATCGCGTAAAATCGGAAGCGGAGACCTTCGAGCGCAGCGCCAAGGAGAGCGAGCTCTCGGCGCGGGCAAAACTGCTCTGACGTGAGCGCGGTGCACCGCTCCGTCAGACCCCTTGCAGCGATATCGGCACGAACTTTCGGTCGCCGGCTCGCCTTGAAAAGGCGCGCGGGCGTTTGGGGCGCAGCGAATTTTCCGCGGTCGTCTCGGCGAGCGGTCTCAGCGGATGCCCCACCGCGAGATCGCAATTCGCTTGAATTAGGGGAAGATCGTCCGAACTCGAGCCAGAGATCGTCGGGGCCGATCTCATTGCCGGCCAGATCGTGAAATTTGTGGTCCCACGTTCCCTCCTCCGCAATTTGAAACGAGACGCGGTAGGCGCGCGCGTTGCGGTCGGCGAAGATCTCAGGTGAAAGGAACCGGCGGCTCATAGCGCTCCTCCAAGGCGTAACCTTTGCTGTCTCCCGGTTGCCGGGCGACTACAGGGTTCCTTGATTAGGCAATGTGCCGGCGCAACGGAACGTAGAATTTCCGCTAAGCTTATTCAGGCTCCCAAAGCTGAGCGCTCGCCGAAATTCGTTTACCCAATTCGAAGCGGCCAGCGCCTTTTCACGTAGATGCAGAACCACGCCGTGAAGCGCTCTGGAAATGCTTCCGCCTCCGTCTCGATCTCCTCGGGCGTTCTCCAGGCAAAGAGCTCGGCTTCGCGACTGTCAGGCAAGACCGGACCTGCATAGACGCCGGAATGGAGATGCACGAGCTCGTGCTCGATCAGCCCATCGCCAACGTCGGCGCGATACTGCAGGTTGCCCATGGGGGCAAGTTCGCAGGTGAACCCCATCTCTTCGCCGAGGCGGCGCGCCGCCGCGTTCATTGTCTCTTCGCCCGGACGCGGATGGCCGCAGCAGGTGTTCGACCACAATCCACCCGAGTGGTACTTGTCCTTATGCCGCTTCTGCAGCAGCACCTTGCCTTTGCCGTCGTGAATGAGAACCGAGAAGGCGCGATGAAGATCGCCGTTGCGATGCGCATCGAGCTTTGACGCTACGCCGATCGGACGATCCTGCGGATCGACCAGTATCACCTCCTCGGCGGTATCGATCATTCTGACATTCGCTCCATGCGGCTGCGGGGTGGCTCCGAGCAGCCAATTGGCCTTGATCTGCAAACATCGTCAACGCCGTATGAATGGTAAGGATATGCCCGACGCACCAGCGCCCAAAGGCCGCGTGGGGGAACTTGCGATGGATCCTGCCCGTTTATGGGGGTGCGACAAGCGTAGCTGAGGTTCCACGCCATGCATGTGAAGTCGATCGTTGAAGATGGCTTGAATATCTTCGCCATCGTCGAGCACGGCAAGCAACGTCAACGTTATCGCCTTTCCCGGCGAACGGGCGCCGTGAGCGCCTTCACCACGGACAGCTCGGATAAGCCTTGCTGGGCGAAGCCGACGGCGGCGGTGGCCCAGAAGGTGCGCCGCGCCATCCTTGCGCAAGGCGTCACCGCTCCGCTCGACCAGTCTTCTGCTTCGCCCAAGCAGTCACGCCGGATTCGGCCGAAATCTCGAACGATGGCCGGTGCTGCTGCCATATCCCTCACACCAGAATGGATGGGCAGCATTCCTGGTCAGCTGCGCGTGCTTGCCACGCCGAGCGACCCGACGCCCCTTTTGATGCGCCTTAACCTGATGCAGTTGCTGCGGGCCGAAACCTTCTAACTGTTTGAACGGCGGCGCGCCGGGGCTTGTTGCCGGGTTAGGATTGCTGTGGCACCCTAAACGGGTGAGACACCCTATATACCAGCGCTGTTTCTCGGTCCTCGGCGTCCTCGCGATGCTGGGTGCGCTCGTGATCGTTCCGACGACCACGTCGATGGTGCTGGCGATGGCCGCGCCGGCTACGGGCTCCACCGAACACCAAATGCCCTGCCACAAGCCGGTAAAGTCGTGTCCGCATTGCCCGCTGAAGTCTTGCCCTAATATGGGGTCTTGTCTGACAAGTTGCTTCCAAGCGATGTCGGCGCCCGTCACCGAGGCGCGGCTTGACGGTACGGTTTCAAGCTCGTTGGTGCTTCCCGCACCGTCGCAAGTCATTGCGGCGTCGCTCGTCCCACCCCTCCTCCGACCTCCCAGTGTCTGAACCGCGCCTTAGGGCGTGAGCGCGGCCGCGGCCCAAACCGTGGCCTGCGCATGCGTTGGCCATTCCGCCTGCGCATCGTTCAGGACAGCAGGAGACGGACTCCATGGAACGCGAAAACTTGCGCGCGGATGCGCGTGGCGACGCGACCGTTAAGCACTCGCACCGCGCGGTAAAGTTCATTGCCGCATGCGGCGCCGTTGTAGCCGCTGCGGTAGGCGGACTTTGGGCTGGGGAGACGGGCTCGATCAAGCTCCCCGCAACTCTGGATGGCTTCATTCTTGAACACACGCATCGCACCGGCGCGTCGGTTCAGGCTGCCGCTCCGACAGACCAGGCCGATCCGCACCAGCGGCCCATCATCCATTACCGCAATCCCATGGGCCTCCCCGATGTTTCGCCGGTGCCCAAGAAGGACTCGATGGGAATGGACTACATCCCGGTCTACGAGGACGAGGCCCAGGACGGCAACACGGTCAGAGTCTCTCCCGGCAAAATTCAGCGCACTGGCGTGCAGACCGAGCCCGTCGCCAAGCGCACCCTGAGCCGCACGATCCATGCTCCCGGCATCGTCGCCGTCGATGAGCGTCTCATCACCGTCGTCGCGCCCCGCTTCGATGGCTTCATCGACAAGGTCGGCCCGGTTACCAGCGGCGCTCACGTCAAGAAGGGCGACGCTCTGATGACGGTGTTCGGCCAGGAGCTGCTCAATCAGGCGGCGCGGCTCCTTGTCGAGGACTACACGGGGCCTAGCGGCGACACTGGGAACACCTCCACGCGGTTGCGCGACAACCTTTCGGGCGTGATCGGCGCGCGCAGGCGGCTTCTCAATTTCGGCGTGCCCGAAGAATTCATCGAGCAGATCAAGCGCGAGCGGAAGGTGCCGGATACGTTCACCTGGCCCGCGCCGCGCGACGGGGTCGTTCTCGAACGCAATGCGGTCGACGGCCAGGGCTTCAAGGCGGGCGACGTCCTGTTCCGCATCGCCGATCACACGCAGGTCTGGGTGATGGCCGACATCGCGGAGGGCGAGATCGGCGCTCTGAGGCCGGGGCAGGCCGTCAAGGTGACGACGCGCGCGCATCCGGGCCGCATCTTCAACGGCGCCGTCTCGGTGGTCTACCCGCACCTGATGAAGGAGACCCGCACGGTGCGCGTCCGCGTCGAGCTGCCCAACCCCGATCTCGCGCTGCTGCCCGATATGTACGCTGACGTGGACATCGCCACCGGCGCGGAGGACCCCGTCGCCACCGTGCCGGAGAACGCCGTTATCGACAGCGGCTCGCGCCAGGTGGTCATCCTGGACGGTGGCGATGGGCGGTTTGAGCCGCGCGACGTCAAGCTCGGGCGCAAGGGAGACGGCTATGTCGAGGTGCTGAGCGGCGTCGAGGCCGGCGATAACGTCGTCGTCAACGGCAACTTCCTCATCGACGCGGAAAGCAATCTTCAGGCGGCCCTCAAAGGGCTGATGCAGCCCGCCAGCAAGGATGCGCATTGATGATCGCGCGCCTCATCGCCTGGTCGGCCCGCAACCTGCTGCTGGTGCTCATCGCCACCGCCTTCATTGTGATGGCGGGCTTTTGGGCGCTGATCCATCTGCCGCTCGACGCCATTCCCGATCTCTCCGACACGCAGGTCATCGTCTACACCGAGTTCCCCGGGCAGGCGCCGCAAGTCGTCGAGGATCAGGTCACCTACCCGCTGACCACATCGATGCTGACTGTGCCGCGCTCCAAGGTCGTGCGCGGATTCTCGTTCTTCGGGGTGTCGTTCGTCTACATCATCTTCGAGGACGGAACCGACATCTACTGGGCGCGCAGCCGTGTTCTCGAATATCTCAACGCCACCGCCAAGCGCCTGCCGGCAGGCGTGACGCCGACGCTCGGGCCGGATGCGAGCGGGGTGGGCTGGGTATACCAGTACGCGGTACTGGGCAAAAACGCCTCCCTTGCCGACTTGCGCTCGCTGCAGGACTGGGAGATCCGCTTCGGGCTGTCGAAAGCCCAGGGTGTCGCCGAGGTCGCCAGCATCGGCGGCTTCGTCAAGCAATACAGCGTCGTCGTCGACCCAAGCCGCATGCGCACGCTCGGCATCACGCTCGAAAAAGTCCGCCAGGTCATCCGCGACAGCAACATGGATGTCGGCGGGCGCACGCTGGAACTCGCCGAGCACGAATTCATGGTGCGCGGACGGGGCTACCTGAAGGGCACGAGCGACCTCGAAAAGATCGTCGTCAAAATGGAGGGCGGCACGCCAGTGCTGCTCAAGGATATCGCGCGCGTCGAAATCGGACCCGACGAGCGCCGTGGAATTGCCGAGCTCAACGGCGAGGGCGAGGTCGCGAGCGGCATCGCGCTACAGCGGTCCGGCGCGAATGCCCTGAACGTCATCGATAACGTCAAGCAACGCCTCAAGGAGATCGCCCCGTCGCTGCCCGAAGGCACCGAGGTGGTCACGGTCTACGACCGCTCCGAGCTCATCCACCGCGCGATCGCCACGCTGAAGTCGACACTGTTTGAGGAAAGCGTCGTCGTTGCCCTTGTGTGCATGATTTTCCTGCTGCACGTGCGCAGCGCGCTCGTCGCCATCCTCATGCTTCCCGTCGGCATCCTCATGTCGTTCCTCGCCATGAAGCTGCTGGGCATCGGTTCCAACATCATGAGCCTCGGGGGCATTGCCATCGCCATCGGCGCGATGATCGACGCGGCCATCGTGATGATCGAGAACGCGCACAAGCACCTGGAGCGCGCGCCACCTGGCAAGCCCAGACTCGAGATCCTCATCGAGGCGGCATCCGAGGTCGGCCCGGCGCTGTTCTTCTCGCTCCTCATCATCACTGTGTCGTTCCTGCCGATCTTTACGCTCGAATCCCAGGAAGGCCGGCTGTTCGGCCCACTCGCGTTCACCAAGACGTTCGCGATGGCGTCGGCGGCGATTTTGTCGGTGACGCTGGTGCCGGCTCTGATGGTGATCTTCGTTCGCGGGCGGATTGTTCCTGAAAGCAAGAACCCGCTCAATCGCGGTCTGATCGCGATCTATCGGCCGGTGATCCGCGGCGTCCTCAGGGCCAAGACGCTGACCATCGCCTTGGCGTTGCTCATCCTCGGCGTGTCGGTGTGGCCGGTGTTGCACGTCGGCTCCGAGTTCATGCCGAACCTCAACGAGGGGACGCTCCTCTATATGCCGACCACGCTGCCCGGTCTGTCAGTAACAAAGTCGGCCGAGCTACTGCAGACCCAGGACCGCATCATCCGAACGTTTCCGGAGGTCGCCTCGGTTTACGGCAAGGCAGGTCGGGCGCAGACGGCAACCGATCCGGCACCACTCGAGATGTTCGAAACCATCATCAACCTCAAGCCGAAGGAGGAATGGCGCCCCGGTCTCGGCGTCGATGGGCTCATTCAGGAGATGGACCGCGCGCTGCAATTTCCCGGCGTGTCCAATGCGTGGACCATGCCGATCAAGGCGCGCATCGACATGCTCTCGACCGGCATCCGTACGCCGGTGGGCGTCAAGGTGATCGGCAAGAACCTGGCCGAAATGGAGACGATAGCGCGCCAAGTCGAGATCGCGCTCAAGGGCGTGCCCGGCACGACGAGCGCGTACGCCGAGCGCGCGGGCGGGGGGTACTACTTGGAGGTGATCCCCGACCGCAGCCGGATGGCGCGTTACGGGCTCATGATCTCCGACGTCCAGAGCGTGGTCACGACGGCGCTTGGCGCCGAGCCGATCACAACGACGGTCGAGGGACGCGAGCGTTACACCGTGGCGGTTCGCTACCCGCGCGACTTGCGCTCCGATCCCCAGTCGCTCGCCAAGGACGTGCTGGTGGCGTTGCCCGGCGGCGGCACGGTGCCGCTCGGAGAAGTTGCCGGCATCAAGCTGAGCCAAGGGGCAACCAGCATCCGCACCGAGAACGCCCAGCTGGCGATCTACGTCTACGTCGATATCCGCGGCCGCGATCTGGGTAGCTACGTCGCCGATGCCAAGAAGGCGGTCCAGCGACAGGTAAAGATGCCTCCCGGCACCTATCTCGTGTGGAGCGGCCAGTTCGAATATCTCGAGCGGGCGGAGGCACGGATGATGCTCGTCGTCCCGCTGACGCTGATGATCATTTTCCTGCTGCTGTATTTGAACTTCCGGCGCATCACCGAAACTCTGATCGTCATGTTGTCGTTGCCGTTCGCCCTCGTCGGCGGCATGTGGCTGATGTGGGGGCTGGGGTTCAACATGTCGGTCGCCGTGGCCGTCGGCTTCATCGCTCTCGCGGGCGTCGCTGCCGAGACCGGCGTGGTGATGCTGATCTATCTCGATCACGCGGCAGAGGAGATCCGCGCGCGCTGCCGCCAAGAGGGCCGGCCCTATTCGAAAGCCGACCTCTACCAGGCCATCATGGTGGGCGCAGTAGAGCGCGTGCGGCCAAAAATGATGACCGTGGTCGCAATCATGGCCGGCCTGTTGCCGATCATGTGGAGCACGGGTACCGGCTCGGAGATCATGCAGCGAATCGCTGTCCCGATGATCGGCGGCATGGTCTCGTCCACGCTGCTGACGCTCGTTGTGATCCCGGCGATCTATGGTGTGGTGAAAGGCTGGAGGCTGCCTGCTACGGCTGCCTGAGTTGCGCGGCCAGCCGCATCAAAGCTCGACCCGCTGGCGCGCCCGCGCTTCTGCTGCCTTATAGCAATCCCGCTCCGCTTCGAGCCTGGCGATCTCGAGCAGGTTCGGGTCGGCGCGCTCGACAAGCGCGGCCGAGACCTTCGAGCGCCGCTCGAAGCTGGCAAAGTTGCAGCTGGGCGCAGCGGTTGCGCTGACGACCTCAGTCTTCCAATCCTCGTTCTCGCAGGCGCAGCCGCCGAGCGCGGCAAGCGCAACGAATACGAGCAATCGTGCGGTGAAGGTTGATGTCGACATGGCCGAACGGTGGGGTGCAGCGGTCTTCAGGGTCATTATCGGCGAGGCTCTTGCTGGAGTTGTGCAAGCTCGAGAGCGCGCCGATACCATTGGCGCGCGCGCATCGGATCTCCCGCCAGGTTCAGCCCAGCTTTTGCGAGGCTGACGCCGTCGTAGGTGTTGCCCAGCGCGAGCGCCGCTTCGGGCATTCCCATTTTCGCCGCCTGCGCGAACCGCTGGCGCGCCGCGTCGAGCTCGCCTTTCGCGAAAAGCTCTTCGCCTTGCCGCAGGGCTGAGCTCGCCACGTCGGAGCCTGCCCCGACGTTGTTAGACGCTTTGACAACTTGAGCGGTCGAATCCCAAGACGGAGACTGTGGCTCAATGGGCGCGGGTTTGGCTTGGGGTGTCGGCTCGGATTGCGGCTTGGGGACGGGTTGCTTGGTTTCCGCTTGCACTGTCTGCTGGGGAACCGGCGTCGCAGCAATCGCAGCCGCGGCAGCGGTTCGCGCCATGCGCGCAAGCTCCTCCTGCGATGATCTATTTGCGTTCTCTGCGGCAGCGCGCGCGGTGCGCTCGGTCACCAATGCGGCATTCGCTTCGGCGGTGGCGCGCTCTGCTGTCTCGCGGTTGCCGGTCTGCACTGCGAGTTCAGCGGTGAGACGTTCGACCTTTTCTTCTGCCGCCACGCGCGCTTCATGCTCAGTTGCGAGCTGCTGTTGCGCCTCGCGTGCGGCTCGATCGAACCCTGCACGCGCCTCCTCGGCCTGGGTCGCTTGGTCAGGCGACGGCTGGACTGAGGGCGTCTGGACGGGCTCGGTCGCTTGCCGAGCTTCGTCAGGCGTGTCCGCCGTGGTCTCCGCCGCTGTCTGGGTCACGTCCGGTAGACTGGCCGAGGCTCGGACCTGAATGAGCGCAACCGCAATCACGATGGTCGAAAAGCCGACACCGGCAACGACGGCACGTTTTCTCTTGCTCGTTGCCGCCCAGGTTCCGGCGAACCGATCGCCTCGCGACAGGATCAGGGCATTTGCAGGAGAAGGCGTAGAAGATGCTTTTTCATCGGGCGTGGCGGGCGTCGCGGCAGGCTCTGCATTTTTGCGGCGCCCATAGGCCGTTCCCATCCATTCGAGCACTTCCCCCTGCCCTGTGGTCTCCCCCGAATCCTGCATAGAACGCCCCTAACGCGTAACACTTGGAAGAACTTCCCCGGCTTTGATGCCTATGCAACGAACATGTCGGTATTCTGCCGAGATATGGCCCATGCAATGGCGTCATGAGCCAAAATGAGCACAAGGCAACGCTTTCAGTTGGCGCTCACAAGCGGGAGGTCGGCGGCTTTTATGCAGACCGTCCCGTCGAGCTCGACATGGCCTCGGTCGTACTTGTCGCTCGCCATTTGCTCGAAGCGCCTGCGATATCTCTTGAACCGGCGGAAGTGCGCGCCGGTACTGGTCACGGGCTCGATGTCCTCGAGTGCTGCATTTGAAACCAGCACGACGACAGTCTTCGTCCCGTCCTTCATGACGAAGCTCACGGTCTTGAAAGCGTTGTCTGGAATCGCTGGTATCGCGGCCGGCATCAGCGGCATTGGCGTTTCCCCCTGTTGAGTTTGCAAACCCCCGCAAACGAAACACGCAAGACGCCTCGATGAGAAAGATGCCTTTCAATTACGAAAAAACGATGTCCGAGTTCTGCTCGATCGAGCTGAAAGCGGCGGTTTCATCGGCCGCATAAATTCGCTCAGGCGCGGCTGCTCGCGGGACGCGATGCGGCTCCCGTCGACATCCAGCTTGTTTTTTTCCGCGGTGCCGATTTGCGCATTTGAGCTTCCAATGCCTTCGCCGCCACGCTCGACGCCACGCATGAGACAAGGCAGCGGATCGTCGCCAAACCCTCCAACCCATCTTGGAAGTCGATTTGAACGCCGAAGGTGTCCTCGATGTCGAGGAAGATCATCGGCAAATCGAGCTGATCGATCGCGAGCTCGCTCAGCAGCGTGCGGCTTCCGACACCCGCGGCCGGGTTGGCCATGTATCTGCGAAGTATGGTGACAATTTTTGGGGTCAGCTCTTGCATGACACTGGCCTTGCGCTGGCGGTTGCAGTCCGATCTCCCCAACCTATAAGCCCCATGCCGCACCTGCGGTTCCCAAAGGAACACCGGCCTAAAATAGCTCGAAATGTCGCGGAATCCGCCCCTTCCGCGCCGCCTGTGAGCGCCGGTTTATCGGCGAATAGCGGCAAGACGGCTTGCAACGTCGATGATCTGCGCACTCTGCATTCTCTCGGAATAGAAAGCGAACTCATTACGTCCACCGGCCTTGGCTTGGTACATCGCCATGTCCGCATGCTTAAGAAGTGTATCAGCGTCGCTCCCATCTTCGGGATGCACGCTGATCCCTAGACTTGCCGTCACGCGCAGGCTCTTGCCGTCAATAACGTGCGGCTTGGAAATATCCCGCAGAACCCGGCGCGCTATGACGGCAGCGTCCTCGTTGTCGGCGATGTCATTCAGAAGGATGACGAACTCGTCGCCGCCCAGCCGGCTAACGGTATCGCAATCACGAACGCACGCGCACAGACGCAGCGTGACCGACTGGAGAAGCTTGTCTCCGGTCGCATGCCCATGCCGGTCATTGATCGGCTTGAAGCCGTCGAGGTCGAGAAAAAGTACGGCGACCTTTTTCGATTGGCGGATTGCCAGCGCAATGGCCCGTTCCATGCGATCGTCGAGCAGACCGCGGTTGGGTAGGCCGGTGAGCACATCGTGCTGCGCCGTGTGAACAAGTCGCTGCGTCGTCTCGCGCGCAGCACTGACGTCGCGGAAGACCGTCACGGCCCCCGCAATACGTCCGTCGCGGTCATGGATCGGCGCGACGGTATCTTCGATCGGGATCTCGGCGCCGTCACGGTGCACGAGCAGGGCATTGGTAGGCAATCGCGTCGTGTGACCGTTCTCTACCGCGCCTTGCATGCGATTGGACATCCCCTCCCCCGTCTCGCTGTCGACGATGTGGAAGATTTCCTTGAATGGGCGCCCAAGCGCCTCGTTCGCGGCGTACCCCGTCAGCAGCTCGGCGGGGCGATTGAGAAAGGTCACGTTCCCGTGCGTGTCGACGCGAATCACGCCGTCGGCAATCGACCCGAGCGTGACCTGCGCGAGCTCTTTCTCGACGTAAAGCTCCGCTTCGGCGCGCTGCCTCCGCTGGGTGTCCCGCACGGTTCCGATACCGGCGCTGACGGTAATGAGAAATCCGAGGCCGGTGCCGAACAACAGCACGCATTTGCTCAGCGCAACATCGCGTGCGGCGGTCGCCTGGCGGTCAGCGAGCAACTCGATCTCACGGGTCTTGAAGATATTGACCGCCGCCTGGAAATTCTCGTGGCCGGCCCGATTGTCATCTTCTTTCAGCATCGCGACGGCGGCATCGAGACCTTGCGACCGCCGCAGTCCGATGAGGTGCGCCGCGAACTCCAGGTTTTGTGCCGTCAACCGGGAAAGCGCCGGCACGCGCCCGCGCTGCTGGGGATTATCGCGGGTTAAAAGGTTCACTCGGGCCAAGTACTTTTCGGCTCCGGCGATGGCAGCCTGATAGGGCTGCAAGTACGTGTCATCGCCGGTGAGCGCGAACCCGCGACTGCTCAACTCGACGACAGCGATCGAGGTGGCCAGCTGATCGAGATTGTCGAGAACCTCGTAGGTGTGCTGGACCCACCCGGCGCTCGCGCCGCTGACAATCAGCGCTCGATACGAAAAATAGCCGGCGACGAGCAGGATCGTGATCGCCGACAGGAACGCAGCCTGGATCTTGTATCGCGAGAAGAGCCTTTGCATGGGTCCGATGAACAGCAATTTGGCCGGTGCGCCCCGGCTTTCAATGCTTTGTACGGACGCTTTTCCTACGATTGATCGCCAGAAGTGCGCGCATATTTAGAGAATATCGACGGTCTTCCCGATGCCGGAAGCTTTCCGGAAATGGCGGTTAGCGAATTGAAGGTCGCTGTCAACTGAAGCGTTTGCTGCTTCATACTCGGAAAGACCCTGCCCGCCCGGGTTGGCGTCTGAAGCCTCAGGCGTGACGCTCTCCGTGATAGTGCGATCGTTTTGAGTTCTGGTGCCTTTCACGCTGTTGCGGTGGCGTGAGCGCCGGATCGCGCCGCCGCCAGGAGACAACCATCCCCAGGAATGCACCAGCGAGAGCTGCGAGAACACATATCGCAATCGTAGCAGTTGCAAACCCACTCGCGGCACCAAGCCCAAGGCTGAGGACGGTGGCTGCGATGTGCCGACGCAGGCCGCCAATCGGCCGAGTAATCAAATAGGACGCGCCGAACGCGACCACGAAAACGACGATTGGCGTTGCGATCGAGAAGAGCATCAGTTTCCTCCGTTGCAGCGATCACGCGCACTCTGTCAAATCGCCTTGCGATGGTAGGCTCTTGCCTCCTGGCCAACCACGCGTTGAACGCATCGGTCGCCGTCCTCGCCCTGCACACGGACATGCCTCGAGCAGATACTCGGCAATAGGCTTTCGCCCACCTTCTTGCTCTTAGTGCGCGTCTGGGTCCTGACTGTTCGCCGATGGTGCTTTTGCATCAGCGGGGAGCCGGTTCAAGCTGGCCGTGGACGGGCCCAATACCTCATCCAGGAAGGTGGCGTGTTCGCGCACGAAGCGGCCCCGAAGATGGCTGCCATCCTTGTAGATCGGTGAACCATCGGGAAGCTGGCCGGTGCAGACGGTCGCATCGCAAAGGGAGGCCATTGGATCAATAACCCGCGCACCGGCATCATGGGCGGCGTCGACCAGGTTGCGCCGGATCGCGTCGGTTAGCGGGTCAAGTTCAGAGCGGCTGATCAACAGGGGTCGCAACGCGGCCGCTCCAGTCCATGATCGTTGCAAATTCCCGACTGGTCCCAGTTGGGTACCAGTCGGGATACCGAGGACGAGCCAGGCGGGTTTCCCACGAGAAGTAAAGGCGCGCATCATTTCGGAAAGTCCGCCGAATGCGGCGTCCCATCCTGGCGAGCCACGCACTATCGCCATTCCTTTGAACTTGCGCGCAGGATCGTGGAAGTAAGCCGACCAGTTTGCCGCAACGACGATCGCACTGATGTCGGCGGATCGAGCGAGCTCAGTTACCTGTTCGCCAAATCCGGCGCACCTGCCGTTTACGTCCACGTTCATCCCGGGGATTGGAAGGCATCCGCCTGCCGTCACGAACAAAACTGGACGTTGCGCGCCGCGGTCGCGCAACACGAATTGAAGGCGCGCCCAATACTGCTCGGCGTTGCTATCACCAACCACAAGCAAGGTGTCCGCGCCCTTACCCGCGCTATGGTACCAGGCATTTCCGACCACGCGGTCCAACACTAGACCGTCACCAAATCCCCAGTCGGAAAACGCAAGATCGATGTCTCGATAGACGGCGTCGTGCAATCGGGGTGCAAATTTGTCTCGATAAATTGCAGATCCGACGATTCCGACAAGTACGGTCACCATGACCAGGACGGGTGAGACGAACGCGGCTCCCGAGCGGCGCACGGGGCGCTCGACAAAAGTATAGGTCGCGGCGGCCAGCACCAGTGACAAAACTACAATCGTCGAGATGACGACGGGATTGGTGCCCTGCCCGAGGATGTGCGCAAAGGATAGGAGCGGCCAGTGCCATAGGTAGAGCGGATAGCTGATCAGGCCGATGTACACGATTGCCGGATGGCCCAATGCAAACCGGTTGATCGCAGATCCCGGTCCGGCCGCAATGATAAACGCCGCACCCAACGTGGGGATGAGAGCGTAGATGCCCGGAAAACGTTCTTGGTCAGCAAGGAAGAAAACGGTGCCCACGATCAAAAGCAACCCTACCGAAGAGAGCAGCGTCGCAGTTCGCGTTCTATCGGCCGGCCAGCGAGCCGCCGTGATTGCGAGCAACGAGCCTAAGCCGAGCTCCCAAACTCGGTACTGCGGATGATAGAACGCCGACCCGTGGTTTCTGCTCAGCGTGTAGAGGCCCCAGCTGAACGACGCGATCATGAGCCCTGCAACGATCAAAGCTAGTGACCTGCGGTCACGCACGAGCAGCAGCAGGATGGGCCACACGATGTAGAATTGTTCCTCTACGGAGAGCGACCACAGGTGCAACAATGGCTTTTCGTCAGCCGCTGCGTCGAAGTAGCCGAGTTCGCGATTGAGCATGAAGTTCGTGTAGTAGGCGGTCCCCGTGAAGATGTGTTTTCCCAAGTTCTGAAACTCGTGCGGCAGCAGATAGAACCATCCCAGGAGACCCGTTGCGATCAGCACCAGCGAAAACGTCGGAAAAAGACGGCGGATACGACGCGCGTAGAAGTGCCAGACGGAGAAGGCGCCAGCATCGCGCTCGCGCAAAATGACACTCGTGATCACGAACCCCGAGATTACGAAGAAGACGTCTACACCGATGTACCCCCCGCGAGCGAAGCTCGGCGCAGCGTGGTAGCCGACGACGGCCAGCACCGCGATCGCTCGCAGCCCATCAACGTCGGACCGGTAGTTGGTGGGAGCGGCGGTCATTGAACCTGCGATCCGTGGGCAGGTTCTTGCATAGACCGGACTGGCTGAGTCGCGAGGGCGATTACCGTCGTATCCCCAATTGCGCCTCCGGCTGCGCCGTTGAGCTCAAGAAGCCCGACATTGCTCATCCACGCTCAAGTGGATAACGTGACGGCTGCAGGCGATCGTATAGTGAGGGTTTAATGACCGGCGGCGTTGGATTTTGGCTCGGCGTCGCTATCGGACTCCTGAGCGCCATCGTCAGCCGGCTCAATTTGCTCGACGTCTTCAAGCCCCGTCTCAACGGAGGCTGGTGGTCGCGAACCTTCAGCGGCGATCCAGACTTCGCCAAGACCGCTGTCAAACTCGTTGCGCTCCCGGCGCTCTGGTTTGGCGGCGCTGTCCTGGCCTCCGCCGTGGGCCTCATCGATTGGAAGACGCAGATGCCGAGCTACGGCGCGGGTGCAGCCATGACCTACTGCGCTCTGTTCGGGCTGATGTACCTCCGGCTTGCAATCCGTACCTGGAACGCAATCGGCGCATCACCAACATCGGCTTCAGCATGACACAAATTCAGATCGCATTCCTGCTGACGGCTATGTTGACCGGCTTCACAGGCTTCACCGTACTGCTCGTCGGGTTCCGTATTGTACACACGGAGAATGTGCACTTTCGCAGCACTTGGGGACCTCGCGTCGGCGCGGCGAACAACTTGGCTTTCGGCTCTGCTGCGCTCGCACTGCTTTCTCTAATCGCGATCGCTATGATTCAAGGGATGAACCCAGAGGACGCCAGCTGTGTACTTGGCGGTTTCACAGTGGGTCTTGCGATCGCAGTGCTGGTTCGCTGGCTTGCAGGGACGCGTGTCGTTTGCGCGTCATCTCGCACTATCCTCGATGCGTTTCCCGTGGCGTTGGCAAGCGACGCGCAAGAACCGGCGGTGGAGACCGCCCACCTCTAAGCGCCGCCGACGCGACTACGCACAGCGGCCGCTTTCTGGGCGGACCTGGATCTCGAGATATCCCTTGTCAGATCGGACGTTGCTATCGGCCATCGCCACTGCCGATGGGCCCGCCGCAGTTCCGGAAGCCGGCAGTTACGCAATCAAGCAGGGCAACGTTCCGGCCGATGCTCAAAAATAGCAGCGTTCCACCCACCACCAGCACCAACAATAAAATTAGGGCGGCCTGATTTTGCCTGCCGCGTCTACGGGTCGCTTGTTCGTCCATTCCAAGACCTCAGACGGTCATGACGCTGCAACGCCAGGGCCGAAAGCACGCCAAAGCCGATGCACCAAACGTTGACCGCAAGCTCAACCACCGTATCGAGTGGTAGCATCGTGTACATGTTGTTGAGAAAATCAAAACTGATATCGAGTGCACCAAGAAACAACAGGCCGCCCGAGCAAACCAGGGACAGGTCGCGACCGCGTCGAACCATCGCACCATCGCCGCTCAAGAGCCAAGTGGCCGACCTGATAAAGGCCAGTCCAAGAACAATATCGGCTACCGGGAAACTGTGCTGGAAAACGAAGTAGCTGGCCGTGGCGTTGATTGGTGCAAAGCCTATGAAATAGAAAAGCGGCCAATAGGCCAAAAGTCCCGCGCCCGTTACAAGCTGCAACCAAGCGACGATTGTCAGCAGCGTCCCAATTCCCGCATGACCACTTCCGCGGGCTGCGGTCTTCCCACCGGTGGCGGCGCCCTTTGCTGACGCGAGATACCGATGTATTCCGTCCGCCAACGGCAAGGGGCGGAAGGTTAGCTCGCGCACAGCCTTGGCCGGGTTCGGCTCCCATCCCTTGGTTAGATACTCGAGCTGTACCGAGGAGGCGAAAGGCTTGACGTGGGCCAGCCTCGCCGCCTTCTCCAGGACCGAGACGCCGAACTTGGTCACGTTCACCGGCATCGTGAGAGGCACGTACGACGCCATGCGCGCTCGAGCCGTACGCGCGATCTCGGCAAGGCTCGTCATCTGGTCGCTCACAATGAACGCTCCGGGCTTCGCAAGCGAATTAATGATTGCGCCTGACAGGGAGTCGACGTGAACGACCGGAAATTTCGTGGTGGTAATGAACGGCACCTTGTACCAGCGGCGCGCGACGAGATTTTCCAGAAATTCAGTTATTCCGTCGCCCGTGTTTCGCCCGCCGTACACCGCTGCGGGGTGGATTGTGGTCAGCGCGATATCGTTCTCCTGTGCAAATTGCACCATAGAACGATAGGCCCTCACCATCGACTGGAAGTAGGGTGTCATGTGGCTTTCGTCGGCAATCGGCGCCGCTTCATCGATGTAATTGTCCACGCTCTCGAACACCTCGTAGGTCGGATGTACGTCAGCGAGCGAACGCTTGATTTGCGCAGCTCACCCAGGAACGTCTCAGCAGCGCGCAATTAACATTCTCGAATATCCCCGGATCAGTGGTGAATTGCTCAGGCAGGCCGATCCCGTAGATGACGTGATCGGCTTCTGTAAGCGCGGCGCCGATCGCGGAGGCCGAGGATTCGCGCTGCTCAATCACGCGCACGTTCGCCGGGAACGCCGTCTTAGCGTTCCTGACCAGTGACGGTTAGCGCGTGCTCGGTGCGCGATAGGCGGTCCGCCAGTGCGCACCCGATCTGGCCCGTGGCGCCGAGCAGAAGGGAAGGATTCTGCATAAGCCTGTTCCTGCAGGAGGGCGGGCACTTGATCCCCGGCGTGGCCCACGACACGTGGGCGGCGACGCACTATAGGACCAATCTTCGCAGGATGAGCGACGCAATCGTAAGGTCTATTCCTCGAGGGACGCACACCGTCAGCCCTGCACTTGGCACATACTTGAAGCATCCCTGCGTGCCACCGGACGACTTCTCCGGTTCCGGCGCGATGCAGTGGGGGGCTGGTGATCGGGGAGGTGCCCAGAGTTTCACCCGGATATCCTTATGTGTCGTTTTTTGAATGACACCGAGAGTGACCTCAGTGTCTGGGGCTTGGCTGAGGATCGCCGGGCGAACGCGGCGGGATCGTGAACCGGGCGTCCGGGTTCAGCGACAGGATGCATCGCCTGGTGCGAGATCCGTATCGACCGCGGGCGAGCCCCCGATCAAATTCGCTCAATGAGACCGGCGCCTCGCTCCAATCCAAGCGAATGCACTTCCTGCTCGGTTGGCAGACGGATACGCGTTCCAAGCCAGCCGCGATCTACAACTCCGAACTTCTCCAGTGCTTCGGCCGCCTCTTTCACGAAGTTCGATGGCATC
>CAVSDD010000008.1:0-194945 GCA_963726795.1 uncultured Alphaproteobacteria bacterium
ATGCCCGCGCCCAGGAACGGCGCCTGCGGCATCGGCGTGAAGTCGCGCGGGTCGTGGTTCACCCCGACCGGGAAATTCGAAAACCACCCCGGCGAGAACTCCGCTTGCGCGGTTTCCTCGCCGTTGGGCTCGCGGCCTTCCAATTTGCCCGAAACGTAGAGGTTGTTGCGGTAGACGTTGTCGCCCACCGTGCCGTCGACCTCCATCAGCAGCGCTCCGGGGTTCGCCTCCGCCTTCCCGCCGTCGACCTTGATGCCCAGGATGACGTTGTTGGCGAACTCGTTGCGGGTGGAGTTGTTCTCGAACTTCACCCCGTGCTTGGCCGTCGTCACGAACAGGTTGTGCAGGATCTTGTTGTCGCTGGAGCCGAGCTGGGGATTGTCGGTCTCCTGCCAGAAGCTCACGTTGTGGCGCGTCTGCGGGCCGAAGATGTTGTTGCGCACGACGCTGCGCCGCACGCTGGTGAAGTTGGGGCCATTGGACAGCCCGTGATGGAAGTAGTTGCCGTCGACGAGGAAATAGTCGCTCGCCCCGCGGCCGCCTTCGCCCGTGCCCGCATAGGCGTGACAGGCGGGATCGGTGAACGCGATGCCGTCCTCGGCGCAGGTCGAGGCCGGATCGGCGTTGATCTGGAAATCGCTCGACAGGTTCCCGTAGGTCTCGTTGAAGCGCACGATGTTCCAGTCGCCGCCGTTGGAGAGATACATGCCATGGCCGTCGCCCTTCTTGGCGCCGTAGCCGAGGTTGCCCTCCCACGTGGCCCAATCGGCAGCGCCCGAGAAGAACGGATCCTTGTCCTGGTCGTGCCCTTTGCAATTCAGGATCGCGACGCCCTTGGAATGCTCGCTCGCGGGATAGCCGGCGCCGATCGCGCGGATGCCGTACTTGCCGCCGATCATTTCAAAGCCGTCGACCGCAACGTAGTCGGCGGCCTCCAGGTTGAAGCAGGTCTCGCGTTTGGTGGTGCAGCAGGTCAGCCTCACGCCGAGCGAGGAATTGTCGGCGCTGCGCTCCGCGAACAGAACGACAGGTGCATCGTAGGTGCCGCTGTTCTCCTTGGTGAACTCAAAGCAGCCCTGATAATTGCCGCGCATGAAATAGATCATCGTGCCGGGCCTGGCCGCTGCGACCGCTTCGGCGACCGCCATCGGCGTCTCGCGCGTCGTGCCGTCGCCGCCGCCGTCGGGGCTGACATACACCGTCGTCGCCGGCTTCCACGCCGGGTCGGTGTAGTAGCGGTTGAACTGCTCGGGGAAGCTCATGAACTTGGCGCCGCGTGCAACCGCCGGCTGGCCCGGCACCGTTGTCGCAACGGTCGTGTCCGGAGCCGGCGACGGAGCGGCTTCCGTCTTAGCCGCGGGTGCGGGCGCCTTTTCCTGTGTCGGTTGCTCCGCAGTGGCGGGAGCCGCGCCGCCGAGCTTCTTCACGTAGGCGCGCGCTAGGTTGGCGTAGAAGCCGCTCGGGTAGCTTGCGAGAAACGCCTCCCAGCCCTCTTTCGTATTGAGTTCCTTTGCCGCCTCGAAGGCATCCTTCGCCGACGCATCGCCAGTCCCGGCGCGGGCATCGGAAGGAAACAGCGGAGTTGAGGGAAGGATCGGAGCGGCGAGGAGAAGCAATACGAGGCACAGGCGCTTCATTTTATGATTTTTTCCGGCGGCTGGTTGCGATCGCTGCGACGATAGCGTGCGCGCCGGAGAGTTCAACCGCCATCGTCCGGCCGGCGCTCGATCAGGGGCTGCGCATTTAAAGCACGGTTAAGCGCGCCAGAACCAATTCGGCGGCCCATGAGTCCGGCGCCGATCCGGACCACACGAGCCGCCGCGGTGCCTTAGGAGCGTCCCCTTAGGACGCGCTCCTTATTCGCAGGGCACCGATACCGTCATCCCAACTGCAGGGAAGAACTTCTTGCATCCGGTCGGCGCGGCAGCGACCTCTTCCTTGACCGGCTCCGCGACCGGCTCGACCGCGGCAACCTTCGCAGCTGCGACCGAGATCGACGAGTTCTCGCTATCAACCGGCTTCTGCTCGATCTTCACGGGCTCGGTCGTTGCGACCTGCTCGACGGCGGGAGCCTTCGGCGTCACGTTGGCTGTCTGCGCCTTGACCTTCGCCGGCTTGTCGTCGTCGTTCCTGCGCGCCGTCGTGGTCTTGATGATGCGCTTCACCGGGCGGGATCTCTCGACCCGTTCCACCCGGTCATAGGAGCGCTGATGGGCGTATGAGCCGGGGCCCTCGTAGGTGGTGGAGGAGCTGCGGACGACCTCCGGGGTGTACTCGCAGGAAATGCAGGCCTGGGCGGTCGAGGCAAAGAGCGTCGGGAGAACCAGGAAAGCGGCGGCGAAACAAAGGTTTGAGCGGTTCACAAGTGCCTCCATCAGGGTGCAGGTGTTAATCTCTGAGACCCACCATGCCCGCGCCGGCAAAGCCCCGCTGTTCCGGCAGGAACACGGGAGCCCAAAACCGCTCCGGCACGAAAAAGGCGCAACGTCCGGATGGCCGGAATTCGTTGCGCCGTGAATAGAAATCAAACGATCCGAGCAGGATCAGCCGTGCTGCGGATCCTTCTTTGGGTGCGGGTGGGCCTGCACGTGCGGGGGAGCATGCTGGACATGCGGCTGTCCCGCCTTCTGCGCGGCCTGCTTTGCCCCTTGCGGATGCCCCTGATGCGGAACTCGCGCGAACTGCTGGGTCGTCGCCGGCCCGGTCGAGGTCAGCTTCGCCTGCTTGGTGTCATGCGTCAGGGCTTGAACCTTGGGCGTGGTCGCGGTCGCCGTGGTCTTGGGGTCCTTCGGCACTTGCGGGGTCAGAGAGGCCTTGTGGAACTTGCCGGCCTCGCTCGTTGCGGTGAGCGCGGGCTTGCCGTGATTTGATTTGGCAAACAGCGAGGGATCTTTGCTGGCCGTGTGCTCGTGCTGCACCTGCAGCGCCGTCGCTCCTTCGTGATGCTCGTGCTCGGCCGCGATCTCGCCCGCCGTCGCATGGGCCGTTATGCCGCCCTTGCCGCCGTTGTAGCTCACGTTGGTTATGGTCGTGTTCTTGATGATCGTCTTGTTATAGGTGTTGTGGATGACGGCGCCGTTCACGTGCACCACGGCGGTGTTGTAGAAGAACGCGCCGTGATCCCAGCGGCCGCCCTCGTAGCCCGAGCCGAAGTAGCCGTGGCCGTAGCAGATGCCGCCGTAGTAGCCGATGTGCGGCCCCCAGTAGCCGGCGTGCCAGCGATAGTACCCATCGCCCCAGCCCCAGTAGCCCGGCGTCCATAGCAGGCCGACGCGCGGCGCTACGACCCACGTTCCCGGCACCCAGTAATAGTCGTCGTCCTCGTAGGCCCAGTATCCCGGTGTCCAGAGGTAGTTGGGACCAGGGATGGGCGGAAGCTCGTAGACCGGCAGAATGGGCGGCGCAACCGCGACCGAAACGTAGACGCCGGCTGACGATGGCGTGGCGAATGATGTGATCGAAAGCGCAAGCAGCAACGCTGCGAACGCGGGGGCAACACGGCTCATAACTGTCCTCCCACGAACTTTGCCCCGCTCGTGTGTGACCGGACCGCTCGGCTGCTTCCGTTGGCCGCTTCGGTGGCAGAGCCGCGCCGCGATCGAGGCTGAGGGGAGCCCGCAATATTGGCCAAATGAAGGGGCCACCATGGCGCCGACCGAAATAGCGAAAGGCCTCGAATTCTAGCCTCGGTGAGGATGCGGTCCTGACACCGGCCTTGCGGAAAATGGCACTTGAGGATTTGCCGGAGTGCGACGACGGAGGCAGAGCCGGTTGAGACCCCCGATGCTCCGCCGGCCGATGCTTCGAAGTGAGCGCGGCGTGCCAAACCATTCTTAAACATGCCGGCAACTGGCGGACATTTGAGCACCCCCGGTCAGGCGGCGGGCACCTGACTGCCTTTTGAGCGAACCCCCGCGTACGGGTAGGTGCACGCGTGGGGGAGATATTCCCCGCTGCCCAACAAGCGGGCGGCCGTGTGCGGATAGATTTTATCGCCTCCGCACGCGCCAAGTCTTTGTTAGCCAGCGGCCCGCAGTCTCACTGGCGTAGGTTCGGCCGCAAAGATTTATCGGATTGATCGATGCTGGGTATTGCCAGACTGCGCGACAGTCTTGCCGGTCGCCACGTTGGCGCGCGCGCGAATTCAATCGTGCGCGGCCTTGGGCAACGCATCGCCGCGGTATGGGGCGGAGGAAACGCGCACGCCGAGGCGGTGCAGACCGCGCGCGCCCTTGCCGATGCCGCGCTCGCGACAGCCACCGAAGCGCACCAGCGTCTGCGCGAGGCGCTCGAGATCCTGCCGCAGGGCATCGTCTTCCTCGATGCAGAAGGCCGATACATCCTGTGGAACCAGAAGTACGCCGACATCTACAAGCGCTCGGCCGATCTGTTCAAGGTTGGCGCCAGGCTCGAGGACACGCTGCGCATCGGCGTGGAGCGCGGCGACTATCCGGCCGCTGCCGCGCGCGAGGAAGACTGGATCGCGGAGCGGCTCGCGCTGCTCTACAGCCCCGGCGTTCAGCATGAGCAGGTGTTGTCGGACGGCCGCTGCATCCTGATCGAGGAGCGCCAGACCGCCGACGGCGGCATCATCGGCCTGCGCATGGACATCACGCAGATGAAGCAGCGCGAGGCCTCCTTCCGCCTGCTGTTTGAGGACAACCCCGTGCCGATGTTCGTCTTGCGTCGCGACCAGCAGACGTTCCTCGCCGCCAACGAGGCTGCCACCTCGCACTACGGCTATGACCGCGCGACGCTCGCCGCCATGACGCTTGCCGACCTGCAGCCGGTTGACGGCGAGACGGCCGAGGGCGCGCCCGAGTTGCGCGAAAACTCGGTTCTCACCTGCAGGCACCGCACGCGTTCCGGCAAGGTGATCGAGGTCGTGATGTTCTCGCGCTTCCTCGACTATGACGGCGCGCCCGCCGTGCTGCTGGCCGTGATCGACATCACCGAGCGCAAGCAGGCCGAAGCCCGCATCGCGCACATGGCGCTGCACGATTCGCTGACGGACTTGCCCAATCGCGTGCTGTTGCGCCAGCGTATGGCCGACGTCCTGGCGAAGCGCAGCCTCAGCGGCACGCTCGCCGGCACGCTCTGCCTCGACCTCGACAACTTCAAGCTCGTCAACGATACGCTCGGCCACCCGGTCGGCGACGCGCTGTTGGAGGCTGTCGCGGGTCGCATCGACAGCGTCGTGCGGCAGGTCGATACCGCGGCGCGGCTCGGCGGCGATGAGTTTGCCGTCCTCGTTTGCAATACGAAATCGCCCGAGGAGCTTGCGCTCCTGGCACAGCGGCTGATCGACGTCGTCAGTGAGCCGTATCTGCTGGCGGGGCAGAGCGTCACGATCGGGGTGACCATCGGCATCGCGGTTTCGCCCAGCGACGGCGAGGATGCCGACCGGCTGTTGCGCAATGCGGATCTGGCGCTGTATCGCGCCAAGGCCGAGGGCCGCGGCAGCTTCCGCTTCTTCGAGGCCGAGATGGATCGCCGCGCGCAGGCACGCCGCGAGCTCGAGATCGATCTGCGCGAGGCGCTGGCCGGCGAGCAGCTCGAGGTGCACTACCAGCCGCTGGTCGAGCTAGCGACCGGCGACATCATGGGGCTTGAAGCGCTGGTGCGCTGGCCGCATCCAGAGCGCGGGTTTGTTCCCCCGTCCGAATTCATCGCGCTGGCCGAGGAAACCAACCTCATCGCGCCGCTCGGCGCCTTCGTGCTGAAGCGCGCCTGCGCCGACGCCAAGCGCTGGCCCGATCACGTCAAGCTCGCGGTCAACCTGTCGCCGGTCCAGTTCCGCGTCGGCAACGTGTTTGCCACCGTAAGCCAGGCGCTGAAAGCCTCCGGCCTCGACCCGCGCCGGCTCGATCTGGAGATCACCGAGAGCGTGCTCTTGGAGCGCACCGACCAGGTCATCGCCAGCCTGCATGCGCTGCGTGCCTTGGGCGTTCGCATATCGATGGACGACTTCGGCACCGGGTATTCCTCGCTCAGCTACTTGCGCAGCTTCCCCTTCGACAAAATCAAGATCGACCGCTCGTTCATCCGCGAGCTGCAAAGCAACCCCCACACGCTGGCGATCGTGCGCGCGGTGCTGGCGCTGGCCACCGGTCTCGACATGAAGGTCGTCGCCGAGGGCATCGAGACGAAGCAGGATCTCGCCTGCCTGGTGGCCGAGGGCTGCAAGGAGGGCCAGGGCTTCTACTTCTCGCGCGCCCAGCCGCAAGCGGCGATCCTGCGGTTGCTCGAGGTGGAGAAGCGCCGCAACGTCGCGTGAGGCGGGCGGGCGATAACTCTTCGTCGTTGATGCGATAGCCGTGGCGTGGTGCTATTGACTGCGCGTACGTGATCCCGCCATTCAATCGGCAGCCGCACAACATGACGACACCGATCCGCTCCCGCCTTCCTATTGGTCCGGCCCTGACAACGAGTTTCAACGTCGTCTCACGCAACTTGCGCCCCTTCCTGCTGATCGCGGCGGTCGGCTACTTCCCGAGCTTCCTGCTCGACGTGGTGGCGACATCCGAGGTTCCGGCCGCAGCGGCTGATCCGGCTGCTGCCGCAACGGGAACACACGTCGCAATCGGTCCTCTACTTGGGCTTTTTGCCGTGACGGCTATTTTCGGTCTGTTCCTGTCCGCGTCCATCGCCTACCTCGCCATCACCGACCTGCGCGGCGGCCGCGCGACGCTGCGTGAAGCGCTGGCGGGCAGTCTTGCGGCCTTTCCCGCCATCCTTGGCTCTTCCGCGCTGATCTCTCTCATGATGCTGGGAATCGGATTCGTCGCGCTGCTGGTCTTGATGGGCGTGGTCATGATCACCGGCGACGGGCCTGCCGCCGCCTGGGGCATCGTCGCGGTGCCGGTCGGCGTCGTGCCGGCGGTCATCGTGCTCATCACGTTCTACGTCGTTGTGCCGGTGATCGTGGTCGAGCGCATCGGCCCCGTAGAAGCCCTGCGCCGCAGCGAGGTGCTGACCAAAGGCAGCCGCTGGGAGGTGTTTGCGTTCGCAATCGCCGTCATGGCCACGTTGGCGATGATCGGGCTCGTTATGTGGCTGCTCAAGGCGGCTTTGTTCGGCGGCGATCCGAACCTGGCCTACAGTTTGCTCCGTTACGCGGCGTTCACGCCCCAGGTCGCGTTCTCGTGGACCGCAATCGCCGTCGCCTACTATTACCTGCGCACCGCCGACGAAACCGGCGCGGCTCCTTCTTCGCTCACCCCGACTTGACGGGCTTTTGCTCGGCGCGCTGCTCGGCCGGCTTTTCGCGCCGCGTAAGGTTGTGCGCCGTGTTGATGATGGCGATGTGCGAGAAGGCCTGCGGGAAGTTGCCGACGAAGCGCTTGGCCTCGAGGTCGTATTCCTCGGCCATAAGCCCGACGTCGTTGCACAGCGACAGCAGCCGCTCGTACAGCCGCTCGGCCTCGTCGCGCCTGCCGAGCAGCACCAGATTGTCGGCGAGCCAGAAGCTGCAGGCGAGAAACGCGCCTTCGCCCGGGGGCAGGCCGTCGGCGCCGTGCGGCCAGTCGTGGCGCATGACGAGGCCGTCGACCATCAGTCGGCGCTCGATCGCCTCGACCGTTGAGCGCACGCGCGGATCCTCGGGGGGAAGGAAGCCGACGAGAGGTATCAGCAGCGCGCTCGCATCGAGCGAGGTGCCGCCGTAATAGTCGGTGAACGATCCGAGCTTGGTATCGAACGCATTGCTGCAGACCTCCTCGTGAATCTGGGCGCGCAGCTCGCGCCAGCGATCGAGCGGACCCTCAAAGCCGAAGCGCTCGGCGCTCTTGATCGAGCGGTCGAAGGCGACCCACGCCATCACCTTCGAATACGTGAAGTGGCGGCGTCCGCCGCGCGTTTCCCAGATGCCTTCGTCCGGGTTTTGCCAAATCGTTTCCAGATGGCGCATCAGCGTGCATTGCAGCCCCCAGCCGTCGGCGTCGGCCATCTTCTTGGACATGCGGGTCTGGTGCACCGAATCCATGAGCTCGCCGTAGATGTCGAGCTGCAGCTGGCCGGCCGCCCCGTTGCCGACGCGTACCGGGCGCGAGCCCTCGTAGCCGGCGAGCCACGGCACCTCCCATTCGGTCAGCCTTCGCTCGCCCGCGATCCCGTACATGATCTGCACCTGCTCGGGCGCACCGGCGAGCGCTCTCAGCAGCCAGTCGCGCCACGCCTCGGCCTCCTCGTAGTAGCCCGAGTTCATCAAGGCCTGCAGCGTGAAGGTCGTGTCGCGCAGCCAGCAGAAGCGGTAGTCCCAGTTGCGGGTGCCGCCGAGCTTCTCGGGCAGCGACGTGGTCGGCGCGGCGACGATCCCCCCGGTCGGACCATAGGTCAGCGCCTTGAGTGTAATCAGCGAACGCATGACGGCATCGCCGTATTTCTTCACCGGGCGCGCGTGCTTGCACCAGTCGCGCCAGAACGTCTCGGTGGCTTCGAGGGCCTTCTCCGCATTTGGCATCGCGGGTGTGCGCGTATGCGATTGCGAGTAGGCGAGCACGAAGGGTACGCGGTCGCCCGCCGCGACCTCGAACTCGGCGACGGTTTTCATCTGCTTCGCCGTGCACCGGAATTGGCGAGCGCAGGATGGCCCGGTGAGGCCCGGCGACCGCGCTGTGCGTCGTCTTGTTGATGCGCTGCACCCACGGCACGATCGACCCGTAGTCGAAGCGCAGCACCAGCTCGGTGCGCATCGCGACGCGCCCCTTCTTGCCGATGACGATGCGGATCACCGCCGACGACTTGCCGCCGGGCGGCATGAAGTCGAGAACGGTGACGACGCCGTCCTTGGTCGTGTGCGTCGTCTCGAGGATGAGGGTGTTCTTGCCGTAGGCCCGCGTCGTCGTCGCGTCGGGGTCGACGGGTGCCAGCAGCCAGCGGCCGTTGTCGGCGTCGCCAAGAAGCGCGGCAAAGCACGCGCCGCCATCGAAGCGCGGCCAGCACAGCCAGTCGATGGAGCCGTCCCTGGAAACGAGCGCCGCCGTCTCGCAATCGCCGATCAGCGCGTAGTCTTCGATCTTGCCCGGCGTGGCGCGGCTCCCCGGTCTGCTCGTTGATCTCATCCTTTAAGGAGAACGCGGAGCATCGCGGCGGGGATCGGCGCTTGTCCAGCGGCAAAGCGCCCCAAAAGCGATTGCACACGCTAATTGCATGCGCCACACGAGGCGGCGATCACGGCCTTGAGGTTGTCGTAGAGCACGCGCGCATCGCGATTGAACGCGGGCAGGAGCGCGCCGACATCGGCTGCGAGGCGATCGACGGCATTAGGTCCCATGACCTCGCCGAGCGAGCAGGCGTAGGCGGGGATATCCGCCCATTCGCCGATCGTCTCGCGCGTGATCTCGACGTGAAACTGCAAGCCATAGGCGTGGTCCTCGTAGCGGAACGCCTGGATGGGGCAGAACGGCGACGACGCGAGCGGGGTCGCACGCTCGGGCAGCGCCGTCACTTCCGCGCCGTGCCATTGCAACACCTTCATCGGGTCGCCGATGCCGCGCAGTAGCGGATCGCTTTTGCCGTCATGCGTCTTGTCGACGGTGAGCACGCCGACCTCGGGCGTGCCCGGCTGGACCTTCCCGCCGAGCGCGGCCGCCAGAAGCTGGTGGCCGAGGCAGATGCCGAGGTAGGGCCGGCGCATGTCGAGGACGAAGCGACGGATCGCGGCCTTCTCCGCCACGAGCCAGGGATGCTCGGCTTCCTGCCAGGTGTCCTGCGGGCCGCCCATGACGAGCATGAAGTCGTAGGGCTCGAGCGCGGGTATGGTCTCGCCCGCGTCGAGCTCGGCCGTATCCCAGGTGAACCCGTCCTCGCGGAAGAACTCGAGAAAGATGCCCGGATGCTCGACGCTCGCGTGCTGCAGAACGAGGATGCGCATTTTCGCTCAGCCTTTTCTCTTCGCCTTCGCCTCCCTATCGAGCAGCACGCGCTTGCGCGCAAGGCCCCAATAGTAGCCGGCGAGTGCTCCATCGCGCCGCACGATGCGATGGCACGGTATCGCGACGGCGACCGGGTTTGCCGCACACGCCGCCGCCACCGCGCGCACGGCTTTTGGGCGTCCGATGCGCTTGGCGATATCGGTGTAGGTCGCGGTCGATCCCGGCGCAACGTCGCGTAATGCCGCCCATACGCGCTGCTGGAACGCCGTGCCGCGCATGTCGAGCGGCAGATCGAGCGACGCCGAAGGCGCGTCGATGTAGGCGACGACCTTGGCGATCAGCTTGGCGAACGCCTTGTCGCCGGCGGTGAGGATCGCGCGCGGGAACCGCTGGCGCAACTCGCGCTCAAGTTCGGCCCGGTCGTCGCCGAGCAGGATTGCCGCGATGCCCTTGTCGGTTGCGGCGACGAGCGTGAGCCACAGCGAGCAGCCGGCAACGGCGTAGTGGATGTCCTCCTTGGCGCCGCCGGATCGGAACTTTGATGGCGTCATGCCGAGCGATTGCTTGGCGTCGGCGTAAAAGCGCCCGCTCGAATTGAACCCGGCGTCGTAGATGGCATCGGTCACGGACTTGCTCCTTTGCAGGTTGGCGCGCACGCGCTTGCGGCGATGCGCCTGCGCATAGGCTTTCGGCGTCACGCCGAGGCGCGCCTTGAAGATGCGATGGAAGTGATAGGGGCTGAGCTCGACGGCGCCGGCGAGTGCTGAGAGGCTTGGCGGCTCGTCCGACGTTTCGATCAGGCGCACGGCCTGCGCGATCTTCGCGGCGTTGCGCTCATCTATCCCCGACTCGCCCGGTTTGCAGCGCTTGCAGGCGCGAAACCCCGCGGCCTCGGCGTCGGCGCAGGTCGCCAGAAAGCGTACGTTCTCGCGCTTGGGCCGGCGCGCGGGGCACGACGGCCGGCAATAAATGCCGGTCGTCGTGACGCAGATGTAGAACTCGCCATCGCGGCTGGCGTCGCGGGCGAGCGATGCCGCCCACCGGTCGGCATCCTTCGCCTTTTGTTTTTCGAGCACGCTGGCCATGCGAGGTCCTTTTCTCGGCTTACAATAGCCTGAGGCGGAACTCCCCACACTCCGCTCCTTGCTTTCAAACCGGGGCGGGTGGGCGCTGTAAACCCTCTAGGCTGTAACCGGCTCAGCGCCGCCTATTTCGCTGCCTCTGCTCGATGCCCCGAACCTTGTGCGTCGCCGCTCTCAGCTCTTCCTCGAGCACGATGCGGTCGGCAAGACCGGGATCGCCGACATCCAAGTCGACGATCAGCTCGCCCAATTCGGTCACGCGCGAGGAGAAGGCTAGCTCGTGACCGCAGAACGAGATCTGCTGATGCGCGACCTCGAGCGTCTTGTTGCGCCCGATGATCGCCCGCAGCGCGAGCACGGCTGCCTCGGATGTATGCCGCCCGAGCAGGCGGCTCGCGGCATGGGTGGGGAGAAACAGGAAAGGTAGAGCGCTGCGATGCATGTGATCTCCTTCGCATCCTCGCACGCGTGCGGAATTGCACGCGCCGGTGAGGGAAATTGCGAAGTTGAGATCGCTAGCTGCTCATGGGGGTCCTTCTAATCCGAGGTTTGCCGGGCGTCAATTCGGCTGCGGGCTGGCGGCGGTGTTCTGCTCGGCGACGGTCTTGAGCTTGCCGAGCCCGTCCTCGATCTGGTCGCCGATCATCTTCTTGCCGTTCATGACGATGCACATCGCCTTCTCGACGAAGTTCTGATGCCCGCTGATCGCCCACGTCACCGCAGTCTTGTTGCCGTCGGGCTTGAACGTGAACTCGGATTTGTTCGAGCCCTCAAAGGGCCGCGTGAAGTCGACCTTGATCGACACGAGGTCGGTGGGCTTGCTGTCGGTGACCGTCATGCGTCCTTCGCCGACCTTGTCGTTGCCGGACCAAGTGAAGCCGGCGCCGGTGCCCGCGGGCGCGCCCTCGAAGCCGATCTTGGCGTTGGGATCGAGCTTGGCCCACGGCGACCAGCCTTCCCACTTGTGCAGGTCATTGACGTGGCCGAACACGTTTGCGGGCGGCGCGGCGATCGTGGCGGTGCGCTCCACGTTAAAGTGGGAGGGCTGCAGCGCGACGTAGCCGGCAAATCCGGCGATGGCAACGACAAGCACGATCAGTATTTTCTTGAGCATGGGGGCGTTTCCTAACTGTTCCTGGAAGGCGTGAAATCACGCCATTTCGGCAGCACGGCGGCAGACCGTGCAGCGTTTTGGCTACTCGAGGATTACTGTTTCTTAGCAGCGACTTGGGCTGTCACTTCGGCCGCGTCTGCCCCGAGCCGCGCACGAGATACTTGAAGGTCGTCAGCTGCTCGACGCCGACCGGACCCCGTGCATGCAACTTACCGGTGGCTATGCCGATCTCGGCGCCGAAGCCGAACTCGCCGCCGTCGGCGAACTGCGTCGAGGCGTTATGCAGCACGATCGCTGAATCGACCGCGCGCAGAAAATTCGCCGCCGTTTGCGCATTGTCCGTGATTATGGCGTCGGTGTGCTGCGTGCCGTACTTGGCGATGTGGTTGATCGCGTCCGCGACGCCATCGACCTCCTTCACCGCGATGATCGTGTCGAGATATTCGGTCGCCCAGTCGGCATCGGTCGCGGCCGTGACGCGCGGATCGGCGGCCTGCGTGGCCTTGTCGCCGCGAACCTCGCAGCCGGCGTCGAGCAGCGCCTTGACGAGCGTCGGCAGGACCTTTTTCGGCGCGCCCTTATCGACGAGCAGCGTCTCGGTGGCGCCGCACACCCCTGTTCGCCGCATCTTTGCATTCAGCGTCACGTCAACGGCCATCGCGAGATCGGCGTCGCGGTCGACGTAGGTGTGGCAAATGCCTTCCAGGTGCGCGAACACCGGAACGCGCGCTTCCTTCTGCACGCGCTCGACCAGCCCCTTGCCGCCGCGCGGGACAATCACATCGATCGTGCCGTCGAGTCCGGCCAGTAGGTGGCCGACCGCGGCGCGGTCGGTGGTGGCGACGAGCTGGATCGCGGCCTCGGGCAACTTGGCAGCCTTGAGGCCTTCGACGAGGCAGGCATGGATCGCGGTGGCGGAGTGATGGCTCTCGGAGCCGCCGCGCAGGATTGCCGCGTTACCGGATTTGAGCGCCAGCGCGCCCGCATCCGCCGTCACGTTGGGCCGGCTCTCATAGATGATGGCGATGACGCCGAGCGGCACGCGCACCCGCTCGAAGTTGAGCCCGTTCGGGCGCGTCCATTCGGCCAATATGGTGCCGACCGGATCGGGCAGCTCGGCGATTTCCTCAAGCCCCGTGGCAATGGCGTCGATGCGTGTCTCATCCAGCATCAGCCGATCGATGAACGCGTCGGTACGGCCAGCTTCGCTCGCGGTGGCGAGGTCTTTGGCGTTGGCAGCGAGGATTTTAGCCGTCGATGTGCGCAGGCACGCAGCGGCGGCGCGCAGGGCGGTGTTCTTCGATTCCGTGGAAGCGAGTGCCAGCACATGCGCGGCTTCCCGCGCGCGTTGCCCGAGCAGGCGCATCGCCTCATCGGTCGCGTCGGTCTTGTCGATGCGCTCAAGCTTGTTCACGGTCGTTCCCAGTTACGCTCTGTATTTCGTTGGCGACGCTCATGACTTCACGAGCGCCATGTCGTCGCGGTGGATCAGCTCATCGCAGCGCGAGACGCCAAGTATCGTAGCGATCTCGCCGCTCTTCTTGCCGATGATGCGTTCCGCGTCGAGCTTAGCATAAGCAATGAGCCCGCGCCCCAGCTCGCGGCCATCCGCGGCGCGGATGATCACGGCATCGCCGCGGTCGAACGCACCTTCGATGCGCGCGACGCCGGCCGGGAGCAGGCTTTTACCGGCCGCCAGCGCCTTCTCGGCGCCCGCGTCCACATAAACGTGGCCTTTGGGCTCGAGCTGCCCCGCGATCCAGCGCTTCTTTGCCGTCAGCGGATCGGAAGCCGCGAGGAACCACGTGCACGCCGCGCCGTCGCCGATCGCGCGCAGGGGATGCTCCACCTTGCCGCTGGTGATCACCATGTGCGTGCCGGCGGCGAGCGCGATCTTGGCCGCTTCGATCTTGGTTTTCATGCCGCCTTTCGACAGCTCGGTGCCGGCATCGCCCGCCATCGCCTCGATCTCCGGCGTGATCTGGGTGACGACATCGAGGCGCTTGGCTCCCGGCGTTGCTCCCGGCGGCGCGGTGTAGAGGCCGTCGATGTCGGACAAGAGCACGAGGCAGTCGGCCGAGACCATGGAAGCCACGCGCGCCGACAGCCGGTCGTTGTCGCCGTAGCGGATCTCGGTGGTCGCCACCGTGTCGTTCTCGTTGACGACGGGAATGGCTTTCAGCTCCAGCAGCGTCTCGATCGTATGGCGCGCATTGAGATAGCGGCGGCGCTGCTCGGTGTCGCCGAGCGTCAGCAGGATCTGCGCGGCAAGAAACCCGCGGGCGCGCGCAAGCTCCTGATAGGCGTGCGCAAGGCCGATCTGGCCGACGGCCGCCGCCGCCTGGCTCTGCTCGAGCTCGAGCGGCCCCTTGGGCAGCTTCAACGCGTGGCGGCCGAGCGCAATCGCGCCGGAGGAGACGAGGATCACCTGCTTGCCGGCGCTTGCGAGCGCGGCGACGTCGTCCATGAGCGAGGACAGCCACGCTTGCTTGAGCGCGCCGGTCGCCCGGTCGATCAGCAGCGCCGAGCCGATCTTGACCACGATGCGCCGCGCCTTGGCCCATTCGGGGCGCGCGCGCGACGCGGCGGCGGTCGGTTTGTCAGCTTCCTGGGGCTTGGCGGTCATCGTTCAACGTGTCCCGGCGCCGGATTTGCCCGGCGCTTCTGCGCAAGCCTGATAGCTCAAGCCGCCGAAGTGCGCCACCGGGCTTCGTTACGCCGCTGAAGCTTCAGGTCTCAGGCGTGCGCGGAGGTGCGGGCTGGGACGTGGCGGACCTCGAGCCCGAGCAGGGTGAGGCTGACGCCTTGCAAGACCAGCACCGCGCCCACGATGGTTCCGAGCGTCCACCCGGCCGAGGACGGCAGATCAAACAGCACCAGCAAGCCAGCGACGATCGATAGCACCGCGGAGATGATGAGCCATTTGCGCCCGGTCCAGTCGGGCAAGCCGCCGCTGACGAGCAGTGAGGTGATGCCCTGGGCGACGAGCGTCACCGCAACGATCATCGTAAGGGAGACGAGGCCGAAGGTCGGATAGAGGAAGATCATCACGCCGCCGAGAATGAACGCGATGCCGCCCAGCATCTGCCAGATGCGGCCTTCCCAGTTCGCGGTCTTGAACCCGTGGGCAAGCTGCAGG
This sequence comes from uncultured Alphaproteobacteria bacterium, assembly GCA_963726795.1. Lineage (GTDB taxonomy): Bacteria > Pseudomonadota > Alphaproteobacteria > Rhizobiales > Hyphomicrobiaceae > Hyphomicrobium_A. The sequence goes on from CAVSDD010000008.1 coordinate 15,211, forward strand.
ACGCCGCCGACGACAAGCGCGGCCGCGATCCAGATCTCGGTCGTGAGCGATGCGGTGACGACGCCGAGCGGCGTGGTGAGGATCAGGCCGCCGAACAAGATCAGCACAAGCCCGAGCGCGAGGAGCCAGCCCCAGCTCTGGTGTAGCCGCTCGCGCAGGTTCATCGTCGCATCCATGGATCGATCCAATTTTAATTTTCGCCGCTCTGAAGCGCGATCATCGCGTAGCACACAGCCCGCTATATTTCCCTAACCGGGCTGCGCCTCATCGATTTGCATTGCCGACGACCGTCAGCGTGGGACGGCGCGCGGCGAGAAACTTTCCAAGCTCCGCCGCCGCGAGCGGCCGCGAGAAGAGATAACCCTGCAACTGGTGACAGCCGGAGGCCTCGAGCCACACGCGCTGCTGCTCGGTCTCGACGCCCTCGGCCGTTATCACCATGCCGAGATCGAGGCCAAGCTGGATGATAGAGGCCAGGATGACGGTGTTTTCCTGCGATCTGCCGATCTCGTCGATGAAGCCGCGGTCGATCTTGAGTTTGTCGAAGCCGAACTTGCGCAGGTACATGACGCTGGAATAGCCGGAGCCGAAGTCGTCGAGCGCGACCTTGGCTTTAAGCGCCTGCAGGCCTTTGATCTGCTCGTCCGCGCGCCGCTCGTCGCTGAGCAGCACGCCTTCGGTGACCTCGATCTCCAGCCGCTCCGGCGGGAACTGCGACTGGGCGAGCATATCGCGCACCACCGCGACGACATCGCCGTGGTGGATCTGCGCACCCGATATGTTGACGGCAAGCGTGATCGACGGCCACGCCTGCGCATCGGTCAATGCGCGGTGCATGACGATGTCGCCCATCCGCCCGATGAGGCCCATCTCCTCGGCGAGCGGCACGAATACGTCGGGCGGTATTGGGCCGAGCATAGGATCGGTCCAGCGCGCGAGCGCCTCCACTCCCAGAACGCGCTTTCCCGTCGGGTCGACGACCGGCTGGTAGGCGACGCCGATTGCCTCCTTCATGATTGCGGTGCGCAGCGCGCTTTCCAGTGCACGGCGCCGCGACAACTCGAGGTCCATTTCCGGCGCAAAGTCGATCGCGAGACCGCCGCCCTCCGATTTGGCCTTGGTCAGTGCCAGCTCGACGCGGCGGACAAGATCATCGTCGCGATCGCCGTCGTGCGGCGCCAGCAGATACCCGACGGATGCCGTCGCAAAGACGCGCGCCCCACCGGCAATGACGACGGGTTCGGCCAGCGCCGTGACGATGTCGTTGGCAATCTTGGCGACGCGCTCGGCATCGATCCAGGGAACGAACGCCATGAACTCATCGCCGCCGGGCCGCACCAGCAACGCGTTCGTGCCGAGCAATTTGCGCAGGCGGTCGGCCATCGCGAGCAGGACCGCATCGCCGGCGGCGTGGCCGAAGTCGTCGTTGATCCGCTTGAACTGGTCGAGGTCGACCGCAAGGACGCCGAGCGTCGAGCTCCGGGATTTCATGTCGTCCAGCAAGCGCTGAAGCTCTTTGACCATCGCCACGCGGTTAGGGAGGCCGGTCAAGGCATCGGTGTTGGCCGCTTGAACGGCTTCCGCCTCGCTCTCGAGGATCTTGCTTGCCTGCTGGCTGCCCCATCGCACCAGAATGGCTGCAAGCGCTCCCACAAGGCACAGCGCGATTACGAGCCCGAGCGCGATGTCCTTGATGAAGTCCCAGCCCGGCTGGTCCTTGCGCCAGGCGAGCGTCCCGACCGGGACTGCCCTCGGCCGATTTCACATCGAACGCCGAAAAAATCTTTGGCGGGGTGGCGGCGATCCAGTGCAGGTCGCTGAACTCGAAATCAGCGCCGAGGCGGCGCGTGAAGTCGGCGTCGAGATATTCGACCGCGACCAGCAGGAAGGTCGGCATCACGAACGGCTGCGGCGTGGCGTGGTCGGGGACGATCGTCGAGACGACGACCATCGCCGGGTTGCCGCCAATGTTGCGGACGTCGGCGACGGCACGGTGCTCGATCGTTTGGCCGTTGCCGAGCACGATTGGCGTGGTCACGACCTGGTAGCGGGGTCCTGCAGCATCCGGTTTGCGTACGGCGGCGACTAGGTCGCTCCACTGCGAAACGGTAGCGGCGAGTTGCTCTGGAGTGTCGTCGCGTCGCTCGATCCAGCCCCAGATCGGTTTGTTATCGCCAGAGAGAACGTAAAGGCGGTCGTAGCCGAACAGCTCGTCGAGATAGTTGCCGTAGAATGTGTGGATCCAGTTCTGGTCGAGTGCCCGGGTTTTTTCGTAGGCCTCGTTCCAGACCGTCTGCACCCTCAATTCGCGGCCGAGCGAGTTTCCGTGCTGCTCGATGGCGTGCGCGAGCGTTTCGCGCTGGCGTGACAGCGCGATGGTGTCGGATTCGCGCGCGCCGATTGCGAGCGAGCCCAGCACCACGCATAGCGCCGCTATCGCCAGGAAAAGAATAGGGAGCGTCACGAACGCGGTCGTGCGCTGCTGCCCTTTCGTCGCCACCGGATTTCCGCCTCAGCCCAAATCAGCCTCGCCCCTGATCTATGGGCGGTCGCGCTGAACAACCCGGTAACGGAGAGGCCTTGGCTCTAGGCGCGGTGAGCACTTTGTTAACGCAATTGGCAAGATGCCTCTGTTCGGCACAAATTGCCGAGAATAACGCTTGCCCGACCGTGTTGCGGCGACGGGATCAAGGGCGCCAGACTTTGTCTTTTTTCACCGCCGGGGCTGCGGCTTTCTTGCGACCGCGCGTGATCTCGCCGGTTAGTGCGTAGAGCGTCTCTTTCACTCCGAGACGCGAGACGGCCGAGAGCACGATCGGCTCTTTCCTGGCCGCCTTCTTGAGCGCTGCGATGCGCTCCTTCAGCGTTTTTGCGTCGACCGCATCGCACTTCGATAAAGCGACGATCTCTTTCTTTTTCTCGAGCCCCTCGCCATACGCTTTCAGCTCCTTGCGCACGGTGCGATAGGCGGTCGCGACGTCCTCTTCGGTGGCGTCGACCAGATGCAGGAGCACCTTGGTGCGCTCGACGTGTCCGAGGAAGCGGATGCCGACGCCGGCGCCTTCGCTCGCGCCCTCAATCAGTCCAGGAATGTCGGCCAGCACAAAATCGGTCTCGCCCGCGCGCACGACGCCGAGATTGGGATGCAGCGTGGTGAAGGGATAGGCGGCGATCTTCGGCTTCGCCGCGCTGACGATGGCGAGGAACGTCGACTTGCCTGCGTTCGGCAGCCCGACGATGCCGGCATCCGCGATCAGCTTGAGCCGCAGCCAGATGGTCAGCTCCTCGGCGGGCTGACCGGGGTTGGCGTGGCGCGGAGCCTGATTGGTCGAGGATTTGAAATGCGCGTTGCCAAAGCCCCCGTTCCCGCCCTTGGCGATCAACGCGCGCTCGCCGATCTTCGACAAATCCGCGAGTAAGGTCTCCTGGTCCTCGGCGAAAATCTGCGTGCCCGGCGGCACCTTGATGATGCAATCGGCACCGTTCGCGCCTGAGCGGTTCTTGCCCATCCCATTGCCGCCGCTCTTGGCCTTGAAGTGCTGCTGGTAGCGATAGTCGATCAGCGTATTGAGGTTATCGACGCATTCAGCCCATACCGCGCCGCCGTTGCCGCCGTCACCGCCGTCGGGGCCGCCGAACTCGATGAATTTCTCGCGCCGGAAGCTGATGGAGCCATTGCCGCCGGCTCCCGAGGCCACGTAGATCTTCGCCTGGTCAAGGAATTTCATGGCGCGCGCCTGAACAAGCTGGCGAGCAGTGGAGGGCGGCGCACGTAGCGCACGGTGGCAACGTCGGTCTTGCGCGCCTCGCACCATTGCGAGCCATTGCCGACGCGCTTGAACCCGAGCTTGGCGATCACGCGCGCGGACGCGGGATTATCCACGAAGTGTCCGCACGTGAGCCGGCGGAAGCGCCGCAGGCTGAGGCAATACTCGACGAGCGCATTGGCGGCCTCCGTCGCATAGCCGCGCCCCCACCATGGCTTGCCGATCCAGTAGCCGATCTCGGCCTGCCCCTTGTCGTCCTCGATGTAGCCAACGGCGCCGATCAGGTCTCCGTCGTGCTCGACGCCGCGCACGAACTCGTCCGTGCCGAGCGATCCGATCCACAAATCGGCATCGATGAGGGAATAGGGATGGGGAATGCGCGAGGTCATGCGTGCGATGTCCCATTCGCCGGCGAGCGCCGCGATACGGCCAGCGTCGGTACCTTGCAGTGCCCTATAGGTCAGTCGCTGCGAGCGCATGGCGCAATCGCGTTCCTTGTGCCTTCGACCCGGTCAAACAAAAAGGGGGACGTCGCGGCATCCCCCTCTTTGAACATCGATTTGGGTTGCCCGGCGGATTACTTCTCGGCGGACGCTTCCCCGCTGCGAACGGAAACGTAAACGCGCCCATTCCGCTTGGTCGCAAATTCGACCGCGCCCTCGACGATCGCGAAGATCGTGTGATCGGAGCCCATGCCGACGCCGAAGCCCGGGTGCCACTGCGTTCCGCGCTGACGCACCAGGATGTTGCCGGGGATGACGCGCTCGCCGCCGTACCGCTTCACACCCAAGCGTTTTGAATGGGAGTCGCGGCCGTTCTTGGTTGAGCCGCCAGCTTTCTTTTGTGCCATTGGTCTAGTCCTTACTTACGGCTGCCGCTTCAGGCGCCGATGATGCTCGTGATGCGAACGGTGGTGAGGTCCTGGCGGTGACCGCGTCTGCGGCGCGAATTCTTGCGCCGGCGCTTCTTGAAGGTGATCACCTTGGGCCCGCGCGTGTGCTCGACCAGCTCGGCCAGGACTTTCGCGCCCGAAACGAACGGCGCGCCGAGCTTGAGCTTGTCGCTTTCGGAGCCGCCGCCGATCATGAGGACTTCGGCGAACTCGACTTTGGCGCCGGCATCGCCGGCCACTTTTTCGATTGTGATGACGTCGTCGGCCGCAACACGATATTGCTTGCCGCCCGTCTTGATGACAGCGTACATGCGTTTTCCTTCGCGTTATCCGCGCCCTGTGGCGCCGCAAGCGAGTTGCGGACTTCGAAGGCTCGCCTAAGTGGTGGCGTGCATGCCTCGGGCAGCGCGTTCTACGCCCCCGGCGCAAACCGGGGACGATCGGGCCGGTTTATCGGCGAGGGAGGCCAAAATGTCAATTGCGGGGCTAGGAGTTAACCGGGGCCTCAAGCTCACGGGACGCGGCGGTAGTGGCGGCCATTCCACTAGCGGCTCGGACCGGTTCTAGATGCAGAGCCTCCCGTCCATCCCCGTCATCTCAGTAGGCCCGGCGTTTCCCATGGAGACGCTGGAGCGCGAGGAGGCGCGGGCCCATGCCCTGATCGACGGGGCGACCCACAATGTTCCGCGCGCCGCTTTGCGGACGCTGGACGCCATTTCGCGCCGCTGGCTCGCCAAGCAGGACAGCGCGCATCTGCCCGAGATCGACGCGGTGGCGCGCCGCTTCGACCGGCCCGGGGCCTATTTCCTGTCGGTCAACTATGAGTGGGGCTGCACCTGCAAGGTGGCGCCCTCTCCCGACGGCAAAGGCGCGCGGCTCGTTCGCGTGCTCGATTGGGTGACATCCAGGGCTTGGCCGTTACGTCATCGCCGCCCGCGTGGCTGGACAGGCGGGGCCTTTCGTGACGCTCACCTGGCCCGGCTACACCGGGGTGCTGCAGGCGATGGCGCCGGGGCGCTTTGCCGCCGCGCTCAATCAGGCGCCGATGCGCAACCCGCTCGGGCGCTTCTACCTCGATTGGGCAGTCAACCGCGCGCGCGTCTGGCGCATGCCGCACGTGACGCCGGCGCATCTCTTGCGCGAGGTGTTCGAGCGTGCAGCGACCTTCGCCGAGGCAAAGGAGATGCTGGCCGAGCGGACGATCTCGACACCCGGCATCTTCTCGCTCGTCGGCGTGGAGCCCGATCAGACGGCGATCATCGAGCGCTCGGAGCGCGAGGCGCGCGTGCACACCGGCGCCAACGCTGCCGCCAACCACTGGCAGGCGGTCGGCTGGCGCGGACATCCGCGCGGCAACGACAGCGCGGGGCGCGCGCGCCAGATGCACACCATTCCCGCGACACTCGATCCGACCTTTCTTGGCTGGCGCCGCCCGTGCTCAACCCGACGACGCGCCTCGTCATGGTGGCCGACCCGCGCGAAGGAAAACTCGTCGCCCAGGGGTTCGAAGTGATGCAGCGCGCAACCGCTCCGCTCGAGTTTGCCGACTGAGCTCAGCCGCCGCGGCGCGACGCGTCCGACCAGTCGACCCGCAGGGTCGCGAACATCACCGCTGCCAGCATCACGAAGCCCGCGATCGCGCCGGCCATAAGCGCGTAGTCCTCCATCTGCAGGATTAGATAGAGCAGCGCGTAGAGCAGGGAGAGCACCACGGCCATCGTCAGTCCCTTGCCGAAACTTCGCTGCACGCGCGCGACATACAGCGAGATGAGACCGATGGTGGCGCCGGCTGCCACGAGGTAGGCCAGCAGGAAGCCCGTCTGCTCCGCGAACGAGAGCAGCAGGACGTAGAACAGCACCATCGCGAGGCCGACGAACAGATACTGCACGGGATGCACGCCGTGCTGCGATCTGAGCTCCAGCACGAACACCGCCATGAACCCGGTCGCGAGCAGCATCAGGCCGTATTTCGCTGCGCGCGAGACCACCTGGTAGAAGTCGACCGGCACGACGAAGCGCACGCCGAACTGATAGGGGGTGAGGCGCGACAGCGTTTCATCGGACAAGGTCCACGCCTGCGGGACGCTGCGGGCCAGATGCGGCACCTGCCAGCGCGCGGAAAATCCCGTCGGCTTGATGTCGCGGTCGGTGGGCAGGAACGAGCCGGTGAAGCCTGGATCGGGCCAGTCCGAAGTAAGGCCAACCGTCGTCGCGCGCGCGACGGGCGCAAACGTCAGCTCCGACGAGCCGTTGAGCGTGAGCGCGAACTTGAAGGCGAAACCGTGCATCGAGGAGGCCGGCGTCGGCGCGTCGCCGAAAATGCCGCTGGCGGCCGCGAGCTTCGCGTGGATGCCGCCTAGGCGATCATCGGGGATGCCGGTGCTTGGCTCGAAGGCCAGTTTCGTGGCGCCATCGATCTGCACCTCTGCCGTCGCCTTTAGACCGGAAACATCGCTGATGGCGAGCACGAGAAGCGCATCGCGCCAGCGCACGCTCTGCACCTCGGTGGCAACTTCGTTCACGTCGGGTGCCGCGAAGCTGCCTTCAAACTCCAGCGTCGTCGCATAAACCGCGACATCGTAGATCGAGCGATGCAGCACCTTGGTACCGGCGTTGCCGGCGACGGCGAGCGTCTGCGGCAGGAACACCGCGCGCCGCTCGAGCACTTCCTCGACGCGCTTGTCGGCCTGCATCGTCAAGCGCTTGATCGTGTAGGGGACGACCAGGACCGGTCCGTTGATGGCCTGCGGACCGCCCCATTCGCGCGCCACGTCGTTTTGCACGCCGCGCGCCCGTTGCTCGCGTTCCTCGATCAGCGACCAGACGAGGAGGAGGGGAACGATGAGGGCCAGGATCAGCCCGCAAATGAGAAGGAATTTGAATCCGGGGCTGTCGAGGACGCGCCTGATGGCAGCCGCAATGCTTTCCACGACCTGGTTCTCCCGCGGTTCGTTGCGCGGGGATGGAAGCGGGGCGCGGTGGCGCCAACAAGACGCGGACGAGGGCACTTCCGGCAAATTCCGGAAGCTTGGAGTATGCGGGCTTTGCGCTGTGCTAGGGCGTCGTCAGGCCGGCGCAAAGACCGGCGTGCCCAATTCCTCGGTCACCACCCTGAAGGTCTTGAGGATGTGTGGACCAAAGGAATTGACCATCGCCACGTCGGTGGCGTCGCGGCCGCGCGCGATCACGATGCGGCCGATCCGCGATTTATTGTGGCGGGCATCGAACGTGTACCAGCGGTCGCCGATGTAGACCTCGACCCAGGCACTGAAATCCATGGGCGCGGGGTCCTTCGGCACGCCGATATCGCCAAGATAGCCGTTCACGTAGCGCGCCGGCATGTTGAGGCAGCGGCAGAAGGCGATCATCAAGTGCGCGAAATCGCGGCAGACGCCGGCGCGCTCGTTGTAGGCTTCGAGCGCGGTGCGGGTCGAGCGCGCGTGCTGGTAGTTGAAAGTGATCTGGTTGTGCACGAAATCGCAGACGGCCTGTGCCCTGGGCCAGCCCGGCGTGATGTGGCCGAACAGGTTCCAGGCGGTTTGGCTCAGATGGTCCGTCTCGCAGTAGCGGCTGCCCAGCAGAAAAACGAGCGCGTCGGGCGGGAGCTGCTCGACCGGCACCTCGCGCGCGTTCGGCACGATGGGATCAGGCAGGCCATTGTCGAAGATCGTGCCTTCCAGCCGCATTGTGATGTCGCCGCCAGGCGCCATCAGCCGCCGGCAGCGATTGCCGAAGGCATCGATGTAGGTCGCCGAGCCGACATCGGGGTAGCTCTGAAACGGCGTCTCGGACTGGACGTCGTGCCGCCGATCCGGGTGGATATCGAGGAGACAAATGATCGGCGTCGCCTTTGGAACGGCGATTGAGATTTCGTAACCGTACTTGATGAGCATCGTGGCATCCCTCGGCGGCGAACAACGAACGCGTTCAGGGCCCGAAAGTTTCTGACTTTCCTCAGTTTTAGCGGCGCGTGGCACGCGCGAGCGAATGCCTTGCATTCTAGCATCTGCGCACCGGCGCGCGCGGGGTAGGGATACGGCAATTGCGCACCGAAGCTGCCCAAAAATGCGCCATCGCTGGGCCACGACCAACTGAGCCCTACCGGCTTGACAGGCATCCACTCGTGTCTGATATTTCTGTCATGACAGAAATAACTATAACCAAGCAGGATCTACCGCCGGCGATTGAGCGCTTCGTGCTGCACTGGGGCGAGATGGGCACCGTGTGGGGCGTCAACCGTTCGGTCGCGCAGATCCACGCGCTGCTCTACGTCTCCGATGCCCCGCTCAGCGCCGAGGACATCGCCGATCAGCTCGGCATGGCCCGCTCCAACGCCTCCGTGAGCCTGCGCGAGCTGCTCGGCTGGAACCTGATCCGGCGCGTGCACGCGATGGGCGACCGCCGCGACTTCTACGAAGCGGAAGCCGACATGTTCGAGATGGTGCGGCGCATCGCCGAGGGGCGCAAAGCGCGCGAGATCAATCCCGCGCTCGCGACGTTGCGGACCTGCGTCGCCGAGGCGAAAGCCGATCCGCGCGTGTCGGCCGGTGCGCGCAAGCGGCTCGCGGCCATGCTCGACTTCACGCAATCCGTCGACAAGAGCTTTGGAGAGGTCATGGCGCTGCCGGCGGCGACGCTGCTGGCGCTGTTGAAAATGGGCGGCGCGGTGGCACGCGTCGCGACGTTGCGCGGCAAAAAACGCGGCAAAACGCGTGGCCCTTGAGTACGTGTGGGGAGGAAGGTCATGAACGTCTCGGAACGCAGCCCGGAGGCACGCGTGGTGACGCCGGTGCCGGTGATGCAGAGCGGGCCGCTGCCTCAGACCGCCGATTTAGGGGGCGGCGATGCAACATTTGCGGACGCCCGTTTTCGCACCCTCGTCGGCGCGGCCGCGTGGGCCGAGCTTCCCCCGCAGGTCAAGCGGCGCTTCTCCAAGCGCCTGTCGCCTGGAGACATGGTGGTTTATCGCGGCACCGTGACGGCGACGGAGCTGTCGCGCGCCGGGCGCATGCTGGCCTTTCTCGCACGCGCGATCGGCGCCCCGCTGCCGCTCAAGAACGGCGCGACGGGCCCCGCTGTCGTGCTGGTGTCGGAAGACGCGACCCTAGGCGGGCAGAGCTGGACGCGCATTTACGCGCGTCCCGGGCGTGGGCCACAGACAATCCACTCGTGCAAGCGCTTTCGCGGGCCGACCGGCCTTGAAGAGTACGTCGGCTTCGGCGTCGGTATGGCGCTTGCCGTCGCCGTCGTCGACGCCACTCTGGTCTTCCGCTCGGATCATTATTTCTTGGCGCTGGGGCGCTGGCGGTGGCGCGTGCCGAAAATGCTCGAGCCGGGGCGCATGGAGATTACTCATCGCGACGAGGCGCCGGGGATGTTCTCGTTCCGCCTGCGTCTCACGCACCCGCTCGTCGGCGAGATGGTGCACCAGCTTGGCTATTTTCACGATGCCTAGCTCGCCTCGCATGCAGCGCCGGGCTCGAGCTTAACGGTCTGAGGCATGGCGTGAGCTTAACGGCTGGCCGTCGAGGCACCGCTTGCGCCGGTCACCTCCACATTATAAGAAGCCAGCCTTCCACGCCCCGCGACCCGGTTTGGAGAGGTGGCTGAGTGGCTGAAAGCACCGCACTCGAAATGCGGCATACTCGCAAGGGTATCGTGGGTTCAAATCCCACCCTCTCCGCCAGCTGCCGTTTTTAATAAGCTTATGTTTTCCAACGCGTTACGTCGCGAATTGCTCTAGCGCTCGGTCCCGCAATCTGTCGCGAAAACAATCGCGACCGCACTAGGATCGAATCGAAGCGCTTTAGCAGCACGCTGCACAATTCACGGCTGCGCTTTCAGCCAGGTCTCGATCTTGCTGAATTCGGCGGCGCCCGAGAACGCGGTGGCTCCGCCGTCACGGGCAATGAGCTGAGTGTGGGGAAGCTCGCCCTGCCAATCACGATCAATCTGAAACCGCGCCTTCTCCTCGAAAGGGGCGGCGAGGGCCCAAGATTCAACCCCGTACAGTCCATCCTTCTTGAGCGCGGCTTCCGCACGCGCGGCGTCCTGCAAGCGCGTCGCATCCCAGTTGATGAGCACGAGCCTTACGCCCGGGTGCCCGGCTCTAAATTTTCCCCAGTCCGGAAGCTCGGCGAGGCAAGGGCCGCAGGTCAGGCCCCAGAAGTGAACGATGGTCGGCTCTGCCTTGTGTGCGCTAACGATTTGCTGCCAGCTTCCGTCCACGAATGGACGTGTCTCACCGGCGCCCGCGCTTCCTCCCAAGGCCACCACGACTGCAAAAGCCGTCGCCGTCTTCAACGGCGTGTTGCGATCTCGGCTCATGATTGCGGCGCCACCGGCAGCAGACGATAGCCATCGCGACGCGTGAACCACGAGAGATAGACCCGCGCCCCGTCGGCTACGAGCAGCGGGTGATCGGATTCATCGACCGCCTCCGCCGCAACCCACGGTTTGCTCCACGTTTTGCCCTGATCAGTGGAGCTCATCACCTCGATGGTCGTGCGCTCGCCGTCGAACGTCTTGCAGGCCAGGTAAACGGCATTGCCGACGGCGAGGACGTAGGGACGCGAGAATTGTCGCTTGCCGTCGCCCAGCGGCATTGGCGTCGAGAACGTTTTGCCGCCGTCGCCCGAGCGCGCGTAGTAGAGGCCCTTGAGCTTGCTGCCGACCGCGAGCCAGGTGGCGTGGTAGGTGCCATCGGGACCGATCGAAAAACTCGGGCCGTGGTGCGGGCAGGCATCGATCTGTGCATCGTCGAGGCTAACGCGTTCCACCGGGCCGGGCTCAGTCGGCGAAGCGAAGGTCATGACGCCGTGATCGCGGATGCCGCCGGGAAAGATGTTGCGAAACAAGATTGCCGGCTTGCCGGGCTTGGCAAACGCGACCGCGATGCGGCAGCATTCGCAAGTGTTGTCTTGTGCGATCGTGCCCTCGGCGAGCGTGCCAGTCGCACCGGCGTCCCACGCGAACGCGAGCGCGGCGCCGGCGTACGTTTTGCCAGCCTCCTTGGCGGTCGCGGCATTGCGCTTATCGATCCACGCAACGAACGCATGACCGTCGGTATCGATGGCCGCGGTCTCGAACCGCTGGCTTGGAGAATCGGGTGCGATCGGCTTGGGTTGCGTGAACGTTTTGCCGCCATCCGTCGATTGCGCAATGAAAGCGTGGCCGTTGTACTGGTCATCGCGGCTGGCGAACGTCACCAGCAGGCGATGATCCGGTCCGATGGCGATCTTGGGCCGCGCGTCAGGCCCATTGTCGAGCGTCAGATCCGGTGCCGGCAAGGTGACAGCTGCGGAAAACGACTTTCCCAGGTCCGCCGATTTCGCAATAGAGACGCGCCCGCCCGCCGACCAGACGATCCAAAGGAGGTGATCGGTGTCAATGGCCGCAGAGACGGTGGTGGCGCACTTGAGCTCGGGTCCGGCAACAGGCGCCACTCGCCGCTTCGTGCATGTGACCGGAGTGGGCGAGCGCCGGAGTCGCGACAGCGATGGCTAAGAGCGCGGCGCAAATCTCGTTGAGTTGCTTGCCCATGATCAGAAACTCACCTTGAAGCCGCCGAAATAAGTTCGTGGCGCGCCGGTATAGATCGAGCCAGACACGTTCGCCAGCGAGGCCGGGGTCGCACCCACAGCGTCGGTGATGTTGTTTGCCGCCGACACGTACGTCTCATCGAGCAAATTTCTAATTTCGAAATAAGCTGTGTAGGAACGCAGCGGTCCTGCCGAAAGCTGCCTGGTGTAATGCAGGTTAACGTCGACGACACCGTAACCGGGCGCCTGCAACAGATTGGCGTTCTCCATGAAGAAGCCCTGGTGCCATTGGTATTCGACAAAGGCGCCGAGCCCTTTGAAGTCCCCCTCCGCCTCATCGTAGCTCAAGCGCGCGGTAAGCTCGTTGGGCGAGACGCCGGGGATCTTGTTGCCGGCGCGGTCGAACAGCGTCGCACTTCCCGACAGGCGCTCGTCATAGTCGGTGTAGAACTGGTCGTCGTAGAGGTAGGCCGCGGTTGCCCGGAGGCCCGGCAGAAGCACGACGTCGGCTGCAAGCTCGACGCCGCGATGCTGCGAGCGCGGCGCGTTGAATGTAAAGCTGAGCAATCCTGGACCGGCCGACTGGGTCACCAGCTCATTCTGAAAAAAGTCGTAGAAGCCGGTGGCGCTCAACATGACACCAGTAAGCGGGGTCCAATCGACTCCGAGGTCATAGCCAATGTTACGCTGCGATTTCAGGTCGGTGTTGTTGCCCCCGACGCCGGACGACGTAACGAACAGGTTGGTGAATTGCGGCGTGCCGTAGCCGGTGCCGACACGCGCGCGGTACTGCCACTCGGCATTCGGCCGCCACAGTAAACCAACCTCGGGCGCGACATTGGTAATGACGCGGTCGGTCGAGACCGTCGTGTCGGTAAGTGTGGCACCTGCCGGCGCGTAGGTAAAATTTCGCTGCGACCCTTCGAGCCAAGTGCGCTCTACTCCGAGCCCCGCTGTCACGACAACGCCGCCGCCGATCGCAACCTCCTGGCGGGCGCGCGCGCCGAAGCTTGTGGTTGAGCCTTCGGTCTTGGACTGCAAGAGACCGAGCGCCGCCCCGCCTCCCGGCGCGACGTTGAAGGTGGAACCGTCGACGGGAAGGTAGTTCCAATAGGCGCCCGCGAGATAGCGGGCCGGCAGTCCCATGAACGTTTCGCGATGCGTAACATCGGTGATCACGTTGTAGGACAGGTAATCGCCAATGGCGCTGGTGGTGCCGGTCGGCTGACTGATGTTGCGGTCGTCGACTACGATTTGCACGCGACCCGTCGTCTCATCATCGAAGTTGTGCTCCCAGCGTACACCCCCAATGGAGCGGCGGTCGTCGCGGTTGGCACCGGCCTCGGCCGCCGTCTGCGGCACGCGCGGATTGGTATTGGTTGCAGAAAAATTATTGACAGCACAGCCCGGCGCGGCCGTCGCCGCGGTCGCGCACCCCTGCTGAAACGGGTTGAGGTTGAATTGGTTGAGCGACATGCGAAACGGCAGCTGGGTGTAAAGCTCGTTGTCGATCGCCTTGAACGTGATCTTGTCCCACGGGCTCGCCTGCACGGTGAGCAGCATGTTGGCGGTCTGCGTGTTGAATTGGCTGTACCCGTACCAGCCATCGCCACGCACATCGCTCAAGAAGATCGAGCCTTCGTAGTTCGCGCCCTTCACGCCGGCAGTTGAATAATTGTTGAGGTAATTGAAGCTGCCGACATCGACGCCGTATTCCACCCCGTTGATCTCACCGCCCGGCCGCGTGCGAAAGTTGATCGCGCCACCCGTCGCGTAATTGCCGAACAAAGCCGAGGACGGCCCGCGCCACACGTCGACGCCGGCGTAGGCGTGCGGATCGATGAGGTCGCTGCGCGAAAGCCCGTCCGGCTGTGTCACCGGGAAGCCGTCCTCGAAGATCACGATGTTGCGAATGCCAAAGCCGTTGCGCGCGTTGGAGCCGCGGATCGAGATGCCGAGGTCGCGCGGTCCGTTGCCCTGCTTCAGCGATACGCCTGGGCTTTGGCGCAAGATGTCGCTGACGGTGAGCACCGGTTCTTTTTCGAGCCGCGTCGTGTCGATGGCAGTCGCCGTCTGCGCCGCAGGACTGCCTGCGGTGCCGAAGATAGGCGGCGTGGCTGCGGCAGGGGTCCCGCCGTTGACCAAAGCGTTGGGCAACTTTGCAGGCGCAAGCTTCGGCTGTGCAGCCGGCGTCGTTGCAGCCTTGGCGACTTTCGCTTTCTTGGGCTTTTCGGCCGCCTTCGTCGGGGGCGGCGGCAACGTCTTCTGCTCCACTGTCACGGGCGGCAGCTGGTCCGCCGCCGGCTTGGTCGCGTCTTGCGCGCGCACGGGGAGCGTCAGCGCGATGCCAAGGCAACCACAGGCGAGAAGTGTCGGAGATGAGCGTGCAGACGAAGCGGATTGCGCGCAGGCGCGCGAGACTGCCGCGCGGACGCGGCGATACGCATGGGACATGACGGTACGCTCGAGCTGAACATGTACGGGCGGCTGCGGACGCGCGCCAAGGTCCGGCGGCGTCCGAGCGATACAAAAATGGCCGCCGCTCGCGGCCGATCAGCTCAAGGATGGTGGTCCGCGCGCGGAGGTGCCGCCCCCGCGCATAAAGGCGCGCACGAGATCGTGCGTGGGCGCGAACGCGAGCTTGGCAAACGTGAGACTGAGCGCTGACGGGGCCGAAACGGGCTCGCTCAGCGCGACGCCTCCGGTCGATGCGTAGGCGCAAAGGCCCCGGTCGGCGGCCTTCGGCTTGGCGGGAGCGAGCTTGCCGTCGGACGTGAGCGTGGCGGTCGCGGGGCCGTGACCGGTGCAGATGACAACCGTCAGCTCGCCGCTGGCAGCCGGCGCAAGCATGAAGCCCACGGGGACCACGCTGCGCAGCGCGAACGCCAGAACGATGATCACTGAAAGGAGGCGACGCACGACAACTGCTCCCCGGAACGGCGAGGTCGACCCTACGGATTGAGACTTCTTAAATCAACGCAACTGGCGTCCAGTCTCCCAGGTCCAAAAACATCTGTAGCCGCAGGGACACAAACCACGAGTGACAGCAAGTCGCGGCATTGCCCACCTTTGGGGCGCGGCGGATATTCCGTGCGGCGAGCGCCGGTTCACGAGCTAGGCCGATTTGCTGCTAGCTGCCGATCGCCACAGACGCGGACCGGCCTCGTCGACCGACAGCGCGCCCGCCCCGTACTTCATGAGAAAGAGCAGCGACACGGCCCACACGCCGTGCGTGTCGAACGCGTTGGGATAGACGAAGATCTCGATGACGAGCGTCATCATCAGCAAGCCCGCCGCGGCGAAGCGCGTGAGCAGGCCGGCAAAGATCAGGATTGGAAGCGTCAGCTCGGCCGCGGTCGCCATGTAGGCTGCGATCTCCGGCGGTATGAGCGGAAGACGGTACTCCTCGCGGAACAGCGTGAGCGTGTTGCCGTCCGCCCAGCCCTCAAGCTTCAGCATGCCGGAACGGAAGAATGTCGTGCCGATGCCAATGCGGGCAACGTAGGAGATCAGGTCTTCGGGGATCGCCTTGAACCGGTCGACGGTGCTCTCGATCAGATCGCGCATTGGTTCATCCTCATGGCTGGAGACTGGGTTCGATCGAATTGGCGCTCTTGCGGGCGCACGTCGATGACGGCGCCGGCGCGGAACAGCGTCGCCAGCGCGGCGGCGAACTCGAACTCGCTGTCGAGCGCGGCAGCAGCCTCGGCTGAAAGCTCCAGCGAGTGCCCGGCGGCGAGGGCACGGATGAAGGCGAAGGTCGGCGTGTCGATACCGATCAGCGCAACGTCGAACTTTGGCCGGACGACGAGGGCGGCTTCTCCTCCAGCCGAAACATCAATCGGCCGCACGATCTCGTCGTGCGTGTTGGTGTGCCAGAGGCTGAGCACGGGATAGTCGGAGATCAGGATGGCGCACGAGGGGTGCAGCATCAGGCTGGAATCGAGCGCATCATCGCCGAACCGGCCAAGCTTTGTTGCGGCGATCGGCTGAGCGTCGGCTGCATGGTAGGCGGCGGCCAACATCCATTCGAGCCGCGCCACATCGGACAAATACGGTAGTGCCCGGGCTGGCTCAAAGGTGCTCAGAAAATGCGGGAACTCCTCGCCATATTCGAAGAGCGCCGGCGAAAGCGGCGGGTGGTCGGCAATGAACACTTTTGCCATCGCCGCGAAGAAATCTTCGCCGACCAGCCTCGCGACGACCGGGAAGCGCGCTGCAAGGCAGCCCGTGAGGCTCGCAAAGACGTTGTTGCGGTAGATGGTGAAGCGCTTGGCCCGAGCGGCAACGCGCGGTCCCAGCACGTCCGCCGGCAGTTCGTCGCTCTGCCACAGCAGGGCGCGCGCGAAGGCGCCCTGGTGGTCCTCGATCGAAGCGTTTGTTTCACGCCACACGCGAATATCCCTCCTTCCGGGAACTCATGAGCAAATCGGCCTTCATTGCCTCGGCATAGAGATCGCTCCACGCGGGCACGTCGTTGTCCCATTCGATCAGCGTCGCCGTCGGGCCGCCGCGCGCGATGACGCGCTCGTAGAGGCCCCACACCGCGTTGCGCACCACGCCATCGTGGGAATCGATGAGGAGCGGCGTTCCGTCCTCATCATCCAGCTGCGCGTAGCCGGCGAGATGGATCTCGCCCGCGTGCTCCAGTGGAAATTCGTCGATGTAGCTCACAGGATCGAAGCGGTGGTTGGTGGCGCAGACGAAGACATTGTTGCAGTCGAGCAGCAGCCCGCAGCCGCTGCGCTCGACGAGCGCGCGCAGGAATTCGATCTCGGACATTTCGCTGTTGGCGAAGGTGACGTAGGTCGACGGATTTTCGATGAGCACGCGGCGCTTCAGGGCCGTTTGCATCTGATCGACGTGACGGGCCACGTGAGCGAGTGTTGTCTCGTTGTAGGGCAGCGGAAACAGATCGTTGAGAAACGCGCCTTCGTGCGTCGACCAGGCGAGGTGCTCGGACACGAGCCCCGGCTCGTAGCGCTTGACCAGCGCCGCCAATCGATTGAGGTGCTCGCGGTTGAGCGGCTCTGCGCCACCGATCGACAGCCCGACGCCGTGCAGCGAGAGCGGATACCTCGCGCGCACGCGCTCCAGCACGTGGTGCGGCCAGCCACCGGCACCCATGAAGTTTTCCGGGTGCACCTCGAACCAGCCGATATCGGGCCAGACGTCGAGGATGTCGCGATAGTGCTCGGGCTTCAGTCCGACCCCGGCTCGCGCCGGGATCGGAGCAGGCGCTTTCTGTCCGAGCTTGATTGCTGCAGACATCGCCGCCTCAGGACTTGACGGGTTGCAGCGAGCCGTCGCGCTTGGTGCCGTCGGGCAGGGTGACCGACGTGGTGGTGCACGTGCCGGCCGGCACGTACTTCCAGGCGCCCTTGTCGTATTGGACTTTAGACGTACCCGCGCACGAGTTATTGCCGGCGGAGGCGCAGTCGTTCTTGCCGGCGGGGCTGATGCCGTAGCATTTCTCTTTGCTGGCATCGTCCGCCAGTGTTGCCTGCGACAAGGCGGCGACGCCGGCGACCGCTGCAACGGCGGACAAAAGAAGGGTCCGGGACTGAGTCATTGGGATTTGTCTCCGTATTTGGCGAACTGTTCAATGCCGGCCAGGCTCGGCCGACAGGTCCAAATTGCCGTCACAGAGGAAGGGAGTGAAATGCCCGCTGGCTATGGATTTGATAAAGGCGCGCCAACGCCGATAGCGCGGGGCTATCAATTTCGGAGGAAGCCACTATTTCCACTGTCGCGCCGGCTCTCGCATGGTGCCTGCATGGAGAAGACTAGCCCCACTTGCGAGATCAATTGGAAACCTGGAGGTCTTCGGGCGTTCTCGGTGCAGCCAATCGACAAGGTGCACGGCAGCATCGGCGCGCGGACCAGGTTCGCCAAAACAGGAATTGGATCAGGGTGACGCGGCCAAATACACTGGAGCAAGCCTTCGCCGACATCTGCACGATGGACGGACCCCTGAGCGGCAAGCTCGCCGCCTATTCCGCAAAGCTGCAGGAGCTGAACTTCCCGTTCGCCGAAGCCTACGACACGCTGGTCGCCCGCCTCATCGATGGGCAAATCGGATCCGCGGCGCCCAAGGTCGGCGAGCCGATGCCGACGTTCGTTCTGCCAAACCAGGCCGGGCATCTCATCGCTCTTGAGGATCTGCTCACGAGCGGCGCCGTGGTGATCAGCTTCAACCGGGGACACTGGTGCCCGTTCTGCAAGATCGAGTTGCGGACGCTCGCGAGCTATCACGAGGAGATCGCCGCTCACGGCGCACAGGTTGTTTCCATCCTCCCCGACCGGCAGAAATTCGTCGAAAAGCTTAACGAGCACACGCACGGCAAGCTCCCGATCCTCACCGATATCGACAATGGCTACGCGCTGTCGCTGGGTCTCGTCTTGTGGCTGGGCGATCGCCTCAAGGAGCTGATGAGCGGCCGCGGGCTGCATTTGGAGGAGATCCACGGCAACGACGGCTGGTTCGTGCCGCTACCTGCGACATTCGTGGTAGCGCGCGACGGGACCGTCATCTCGCGCCACGTGGACCCGGAATTCCGGTCGCGAATGGAGGTCGATGAGATCCTTCGCGCGTTGCGCGGCGCCTGAAGCCATAGTAGCCAGGAGCAGGGATTTCTGGCCGGTTTGAACCGGTTACCCGCTTGTCCGCTTTAGGCCGCGAGCGCCGCCACGATGACTGAGACGAGCCCGCTCGACGCGGCTTTCCAAAAGATCTGCGCCACCGAGGCGCCGTTGAACGAGCGGCTGGCTCTCTTCACCGCGGCAGTCGAGGCGCACGGACAGCCCTTCGCCGTCGCATACCATAACCTCGTAACCCAGCTGGATGCCGCCGCTGCTGGCACGACCGCACCGGGACCCGGCGATACGCTGCCGGATTTCCTGTTGCCCGACTACACAGGCAAGCTCGTTCAACTGGAGGAGCTGCTCGAGGTCGGCCCCGTCGTCGTCAGCTTCAACCGCGGCCACTGGTGCGAGTATTGCGAGCTTGAGCTGATCGCCTTCGCAGAAGCGCAGGCGGAGCTCGCGCGGCATGGCGCTCAGGTTATTTCCATCATGCCTGAGCGCAGCGAATATACGCGCAGCGTGCGCGCGCTCACCGGCGATACCGTGACTGTGGTCTCCGATATCGACAACGGCTACGCGCTTTCGCTCGGCCTCGTCATTTGGCTCGGCGAAACGGTGCGCGGGCTGTATCAGCAGTTCGGATTGGACATCGAACGCTACCAGGGAAACGGCATGTGGTTTGTGCCGATCCCGGCAACGTTCGTGCTCGACCGGCAGGGCAAGATCGTCGCGCGCAAGGTCGATCCGGACTTTCGCACCCGAATGGACCTGGATGAAATACTAGCCGCCCTGCTAACGACCCAGACTGCCCATAATGGCTAGCGGCAATTCTGGAGAGAGACAGTCATTTTTCTGGCCATTCGGGCCGGTTCGGACCAGAATTGCATTTTACGAATTCGGAGCCGGCGATGGCTGAACCATCGATTGCCGAAATCCTGGAAGAGACAACCGAGCGCTGCCGCAATCTCGATGCGCCGCTCGCCGGGCGGCTGCAGGCCTTCGCCGATGAAGTGCGCGCGCTCAACTCCGAATTTGCCGACACGGTTGAGCGCATGGTCGCGCGGCTTCGGGCTTCGGGCGCGGGCGAAAGAGCTCCGGGCCCGGGCGAGCCGATGCCGGAGTTCATGCTGCCCGATCAGCAGGGCCGTCTCGTCAGTCTTTCGGATCTCATCACGGCCGGCCCGGTCGTCGTTGCTTTCCACAGAGGTCACTGGTGTCCGTACTGTCGCATCACCGCCGACGCGCTCACGCGTATCCACACGTCGGTGCGAGATCTAGGTGCGCAACTTGTCGTCATCACGCCGGAGATCGAGCGGTTCAACGAGGAGCTGCGCGCGGCTGTGAGTGCGCCTTTTTCGGTTCTGTCCGACATGGACAACGGCTACGCGCTGATGCTGAACCTCGCCTTCTACGTGGGCGATGAGAAAAAGAAGCTGATGAAGTTCGCGGGCTGGAACATCCCGCCTTACAACGCGAACGACAACTGGACGCTGCCGATCCCGGCGACCTTCGTCGTCGGCCAGGACGGGCTGGTGAAGGCCCGCCACATCGATCCCGACTACCGCAAGCGCATGGACGCGGAAGCGATCCTCACCGCGATCAAAGCGTCGCGGAGCTAAGCGGGGTCGGAGTTCACGCGGCCTTGGAGGCAGCTTCGCGGCGCGACCAGTCCGACGCCCGCATCATCTTAATCAGGGTGCTCGCGGCCATCGATCGCTGCCGCCCGGCGACGGCGTAGACATAGACCGTTCGCTGCATGTCGAATCCATCGACTTCGATCAGCTTGATCTGCGGCGACATCGACGTGCTTTCCGGCGCCATTCCGACACCCAGGCCCGCCGCCAGAATCGCCACAAAATCGGCGTCCGAGCCGGCGTGGTGCGAGGCGTCAAATTCGACACCCACTGCGTTCAGAATGGCGCGCCCGCGCTCGAAGTCCTCGCAGTAGGGACGGCAGACGATGCGCTCGCTCTTGAGGTCGGCAGCGCCGATTCTGCTCTTGGCAGCGAACGAATGACCGATGCCGACGACGAGCCGATAGGACTCCGTGAACAGCTGCCAGCCTTCCAGCCGGTCCCAGCTCTCGGCCAGTTTCGGCGCCACGGCGACCTCTGCGTCGCCCTTCTTGAGATGCTCGGCGATCTCCGCGCTCGTACCGCGCAGGAATTTCAGGTTGAGCCCCGGCATCGCGCGCACGAGCTCTTTCAGGAACGGAAGCACGATCTCGATATTCACGGTGAGCGGCAGCGCAATCGAGAGCGGCGCAATCGCTCCCTTCTTGATTGACGTCGCAACCTGCTTTGCGGCCTGAGCGCTGTCGAAGCACTGCTGCATCAGCGGCAGCATGCGGTGGCCGAGCTCGGAGAGGTGCGTGAGATTGCGCTCGCGGCGGAAGAGCTCGCCGCCGAGCTCCTCTTCCAGCTGCTTGATGGCGCGGGTCAGCGACGGTTGTGCAACGTGGCATTCCTCGGCGGCGCGGGTGAAATTCAATAGTCGCGCCACGGCAAGGAAGTACCGAACCTGGTGCATCTCCATGCGGGTACCGAAGCTTATCCCAAACGCGGCGGCAAAATTCGCTCGATTAGAAAATAGCGCCAAGCCATAGCCGCCCGCTATCAATTCCGGACCCATACGGCATTTCAGCTTACAACTTCTTACACGTACCGTCGCTGGCGAAACTGGTTCCCCGCTGACGGTCTCCCCCGCCGTCAGTTCCCTGGACCCGGGGCCTTGTGCCCCTCGCGAGTGCCCCGGGTCGATTTTCTGCTGACAGCGACCGGAGATGACCAAAATGCTGGACAAACCTTTGAAAACGGCAGGCGATGCAGCCCCGTTCGGCTATGGCGAATTATCGGGCAAATCGACCATCGTGACCGGCTCGACCAGCGGCATCGGCCTGGGTGTAGCGCGTGCATTCGCGGCCTGCGGCATGAACGTCATGCTGAACGGTTTCGGCGACCGGGCCGAGATCGACCGCACGGCGGCCGAGCTTGCCGATACCTATGGCATCAAGACCGCCTATTCGGCTGCCGACATGTCGAGGCCCGACGATATCGCCCGCATGGTCGATTGGACCACCGAGACATTCGGTGCCGTCGATGTGCTGGTCAACAACGCGGGCATCCAGCACGTGGAGGCGATCGAGACGTTTCCCCTCGAGAAGTGGAACGCCATTCTCGCGATCAACTTGTCGGCGGCCTTCCACGCGATCCGCGCGGTTGTCGCCGGCATGAAGACGCGCCGCTTCGGCCGCATCATCAATGTCGCCTCGGCGCACGCGCTCGTGGCTTCGCCGTTCAAATCAGCCTACGTCGCCGCCAAGCACGGCATCGTCGGTTTGACCAAGACGGTGGCGCTCGAGACCGCCGAGTTCGGCATCACCGCCAACGCCATTTGCCCGGGGTACGTGCTCACCCCTTTGGTGCAAAAGCAGATCCCGGAGACCGCCAAGGCGCGCGGGCTCACCGAGGAGCAGGTCGTTCGTGACGTGCTGCTGCATGCCCAGCCGACGCGGCAGTTCGTGACCACCGAGGAGATCGGCGCGCTCGCGGTGTTTCTCTGCTCGCAGTCGGCGCGCTCGATCACCGGCGCGGCGATCCCGGTCGAAGGCGGCTGGACCGCCCAGTAATTCGTCAAAGCAGGATTTGAATCGAGGCGTCGGCGCTGCCGGCGCCTCGTTGCGTGTGCGCGAGGTCACCTGGATCGCCGGTGATAGCCCAGGGCTATCGATACGGTTGCCAAACGGCATTTCAAATCAGGGGCTTCAGAAGGGCATCTTGCTGGTCATGGGCGCGGGCCTTCCTCGCCCACAGCCAACCCCCTTTCTGCAAAGGATGCTCTCATGACCCAGACCATCAAGCTCAGCTCGGTCCTTGCGGCCCTCATCGCCGTCGGAGCCGTCGCCGTTTCTGCGCCAGCGTTTGCGGGCAGCTGCCCGGCCGGCAAGGAAACCACCACCAATGGCCAGAAGGCCGGCGCCACCGCGCACAAGGACGTCAAGGAAGAGCTGCTCGGCCAGATCGATCTCTCCAAGGAAAAGATCGCAGTCGCCGATCATCACCTTCGCATGCGCCGGCTCGAGATCCAACCCGGCGGCGAGGTTGCCTGGCACAGCCACGGCGAGCGGCCGGCGTTGATCTACGTCGTTGCCGGCTCGATCACCGAATACTCGAGCCATTGCGAAGTGCCCATCGAGCACACGACCGGCGAGCTATCCGTCGAGCAGGGTGGCCTGTCGCACTGGTGGAAGAACAACACCAAGAAGCCGGTGACGTTGATCTCTGCCGACATCGCGCAGGACTCCGACCAGCACGGCATGTGAGCGGCTCAACTCGGAGCCGGGCCAATCTCGTTGCTGCTCCTCCCAGTAACGAGACGACGTCCGGCTCCGAACTCCATTGGCAACAGGGAAGCCTGAAATGGCCGGAATTCTCAGCACCGCCGCGCTACCGCGCGATCCGCCGCAGCACCGCGCGCTCGACGGCACGGTGCGCTTCGTCGTCATCGCCACCATGGCCTTCCTGACGGTCGTCGACCTTTTCGCGGCTCAGGCCCTTCTCCCAACCCTCGTCAAACGCTATGGCGTATCTCCGGCCGCGATGGGGCTGGCGGTGAACGCGTGCACCTTCGGCATGGCGGCGGCGGGTCTCGCGGTCGCTCTCTTCAGCCGGCACATCGACCGGCGGTCGGGGATCCTGGTCAGCCTCACCCTTCTCGCCATCC
This sequence comes from uncultured Alphaproteobacteria bacterium, assembly GCA_963726795.1. GTDB lineage: Bacteria > Pseudomonadota > Alphaproteobacteria > Rhizobiales > Hyphomicrobiaceae > Hyphomicrobium_A. The sequence continues at coordinate 38,718 of CAVSDD010000008.1, forward strand.
CGACAGCGCTGCTGGCGCACGCACCCAACTTGGCCGTGTTCGCCACCTTGCGCGTCGTGCAGGGCGTGCTCATGGCCTCGGCATTCACGCTGACGCTCGCCTACCTCGGCGAGCGCTACAGCGCGGAAGATTCCGCCGGCGCCTTCGCCGCCTACATCACCGGCAATGTGGCAAGCAATCTGCTGGGGCGCCTGATCGCTGCCGGTGTCACCGAGCACGCGGGCCTCAACGGCGCATTCTATACCTTTGCCGCGCTCAATCTGCTCGGCGCGGCGCTCGCCTACTTTCGCATACCGCGCGTAAGCCCGGCTGGCGGCGCGGGTGCCAGCGCCGACGACATGATGTCGAGCTGGCTGACTCACCTGAAGCACCCGGGGCTGCGCGCCGGCTTCGGCGTCGGCTTCTGTATTCTATTCGCCTTCATCGGCACATTCACCTTCGTCAACTTCGTGCTCGTGGCAGCGCCGCTGTCGGTCGGCATGATGGAGCTCGGCCTCATCTATCTCGTCTTCTTGCCGTCGATCTTCACGACACCATTTGCAGGGGCGGCGGCGAAAAAGTACGGAACGCGGCGCGCGCTATTGGCGGCGCTGGCGACGGCCGCTGCAGGATTACCGCTCCTCCTTTCCTCGCGCCTGAGCCTGGTCCTTGTCGGCATGGTGCTGGTGGCGGTGGGGACCTTCTTCGCGCAAGCCTTGGCGACCGGCTTCGTCAGTCATACGGCAAAGCGCGATCGCAGCGCGGCGAGCGGCATGTACCTCGCCAGCTATTTCATCGGCGGATTGATCGGCACAGCCGTGCTCGGCCAGGTCTTCGACCGGTTTGGCTGGCCGGCGGCGGTCATCGGCATCGCCATCGCGCTCGGCTCAGGCGCATTCCTGAGCGTCTACCTGCGATCTGAGGAAGCAGCGGCGTGATCGCAGTGCGCGATAGGCCAGGACTATGGAGTTCGGAGCCAATCGCTATTTCAAGGTTGGGCCGCGCTTGCGCAAGGTGAGTTGGGAACATCGACCGGGGCCGCGTGCCCGAAAACGACGGAGAGCTCTTATGACCATTCGCAATTCAACTCTCGCACTTACTGCAACGCTCATCGCCGCCGGTGCGCTTGCCATCGCGGCACTGTCCCCGGCTCGTCTCCAGGCAGCCGTCAACGCTGACGGCATCGTCAAGGTCAAAAGCGCCTACGGAGTCGACGAGACGGTCGATCGCCTCAAGGCTGACATCGAGAAAAAAGGCATCAAATTCTTCATGACGGTCGATCAGTCGAAGCTCGGCGGCGACGCGGGCATCGCATTACGCCCGTCAAAACTTTTGATCTTCGGCAATCCCCCGCTCGGCATCCAGTTCCTCACCGCCAACCCAAATGCGGGTCTAGACTGGCCGGTGCGCCTGCTCGTCAACCAGGACGCGAACGGACAGGTGTGGGCCGTCTATACGGATTTCGGCTGGATCGCCAGCCGCCACCACATCACCAACCGCGACGCGCAATTCAAGATGGCGTCGGAGGTGATCTCCTCGATTACGTCGAGCGTGACGAAGTAACTGCCAATCCGGCGCCAGCGAGTGGAGACCCAGATGGGTGAGAAATCGAAGCTCAACGGAGCCAAGGCCAGCGCAAGCGTCAAGGCGCCGCTGGCGACGGACGGGCACGGGCGTATCGTGCTGGTGTTGCAGGGAGGCGGAGCGCTCGGCGCCTACCAGGCCGGTGTCTACCAGGCCCTGCACGAAGCCGACATCGAGCCCGACTGGGTCATCGGCACGTCGATCGGGGCCATCAATGCGGCGCTGATCGCCGGCAACGAACGGGAAAATCGCGTGCCGGCGTTGCGTGCGTTCTGGGATCGCATGGCGCACAAGTCGGTGTGGCACGAGTGGGCGCTGTGGCCGCGTTTCATGCAGTCGGCGTCCTACCTCAACACACTGACGTCCGGCCTGCCGGGGTTCTTCGTTCCCAATCCGCTGGCCTTCCTCGGACCGCACGTGGATCTGGGCGCGGATAACGCCGGCTTCTATTCCACCGAGCCTTTGAAAAAGACGCTCACCGAGCTCGTCGACTTTTCGATCTTGCCCGCCAACAAGCCGCGCCTCACGGTCGGCGCTGCGCACGTTCGCACGAGCCGCATGCGCTATTTCGACAGCAAGACGACCGAGATCGGCGTTGAGCACATCATGGCGTCGGGCGCGCTGCCCCCTGCGTTCCCGGCGGTACGCATCGATGGCGAGCTGTATTGGGACGGCGGTATCCTTTCCAACACTCCGACCGAAGCGATCTTCGACGAGAACCCGCGCGTCAACTCGCTCGTCTTTGCCGTGCACATGTGGAACCCCGAGGGATCCGAGCCCCAATCCATCTGGGAGGTTCTGCACCGCCAGAAGGACATTCAATATTCGAGCCGCGTCGCATCTCACATCGCGCGCCAGGCGCAGATCCACCGGCTGCGCCACATCATCCGCGAGCTGGCGATGATGCTGCCTGAAGAGGTGCGCGCCAGCCCAGCCGTGCGCGAGCTTGCCGGCTACGGCTGCCTCACGCGCATGCACGTCGTGCGCCTGCTATGGCCAGGACACGACAATGAGGACCACACCAAGGACGTAGACTTCAGTCCATCCGGCATCCGCAAGCGGTGGGGGGCCGGCTACGAGAAGACAATGCGCGCGATCGAAGGCGCGCCGTGGAAGGGCGAGTTCGATCCGATCGAGGGCATCTTCCTGCACGAGCTGATCGAAGAGGCACGGATGGATCCGATGGCAGGCCCGCTGATGGTCGAAGCGCAGACGTCGCTCGACCTCAGTCGCGCAGCCGCTCGGCTTCAGGGAGAGAGCACGCTGCCCGCGTCGGACTTGAAGTAGTCACACACCGCGAGTCGCTCGCTCGAGCTGTCGCCGGCATGTTGACGTGCCGGCGCAGTCGTTTCGAGCCGCAGCTGCATTTGCATCTCCCTAAAATTCGACCAGAAATCCCCGCGATGCCGACGGCGCTGGAACGTTACCGCTGGCGCGTTGCGACCGAACAGCTCACCGATAGCGCACGAGCATCAATTCAAAAGGAACTCGGCATTTCAGTTCGGCACCTGGGAACGGCATAACGGCTTCACGGAAGTGCTGACGAGTTCGCATTCAGCCAATCCGAAGACCGAGAGTTTCAAACGCAATGCCAACCCCCAGGAGACCTACAATGAAAGCCTTCATCATCGCCGCTCTCTTCACGATCGCTTCCGTCGCCACGCTCGGCGCGCCGGCCCAGGCCGACAGCTTCACCGTGCACGGCTTCAACGGCGGCAACTCGTACGGCGGCCGCTAAAATCACGACCACGAACTTGTCACGAACGGCCGCAGGCTCCTCCCCTGCGGCCTTTTTCGTTGGGGCGAGCCGCGCTCGTGAGCAGCGCGAAACCCATGCGACCTCGCTCGGAGTTGGAGCCGCACGAGTCTCGCCCGCAGACCAACGGCGAGCTCAAGGCCGCGCTCGTGTCCTGCGCTTGAGTGCCGACCGCCGATGCTCCGTTCAGCCGGAACTAGTGCCATCTACTCAGATTAGACTTCGATTTGAGGGTCATCCGTCCCGCGTTCGCTTGGAACTCAAAATCGCATCATAGCTTGCGGCTATCGAATCCCGATCCAATCGATATTTCAGCCGGCACCGCCGCGTCGGTAGTTTGCCCTTGCACGCAGACAGCGTCGCACCCCCGCGACGAGGATGCGCAAAGTGATTGTTTCAAACCCAAGGGAGACCACCATGAAGAGAATCGCAATTGCAGCGGTTGCCGCCGCCCTGCTCGCAGGCGTCACCCCCGCCCTCGCCAAGGAAGATTGCAATGCCGGTTACAAGGATTTCCTCGGCAAGATGTCGATCTACGTCAACAAGATGAGCGGCTATGAGCTGGCTGACGCCGTGCGCAAGTCGCTCGACGCCTACAACTCCTGCTCCTCGGGCGACAACTTCTCGCCCCATGGCGTCTGGGACGGCATCCTGGCCGACATGAAGTCCAAGGCCGGCAACTAAGGTTCTGCCATTAAGTGGCCCCTCGAGCGAAAGCTCGGGGGGCCTCTTCGCATCCGGCTAACCTTTTAGGCGCTCATAATCGTCATGCCGCGCACATCGATAAAATTTGTCGGGTTCTTGGTTGCGATCCTCGCGGCCTTCGGGCTTGCGCACGCGCTCATCGCCGGCGAGCAGGCCGAAATCATTCTGACGCATGTCCCCGCCAAATCGAGCGTCGAATACAAGGCGCTGCAGGAATCCGGCAAGCCGATCGGCGGCCAGGATCTCGCGATGACCAACGCCGAGATGTGGACCGTCCCGGCCGAGAACTACGCCGCATTGCTCAAGACCGCCGCCGCGCAGGGCGTCGCCGTGCGCCGCCTGGACGATAGCGCCAGCCCCGAGATGGCAACGGCGATGAGCGCCGAGCAAATGCAAAACATGAAGATGACGCCGGCCCAGCAAGAGATGATGCACAACACCATGCAGTCGAAGGCGACGGTCGGCGCGAGCATGATGATGCTGCCCGACGCGGCGACCATGGAATATACCCTGACGAAGCGGATGGCCGCTCCCGAGGGAAGCCCGCCGCAAACGCTGCAGATCCCGTTGAACGACAAGCTCACCGTCACTGCGACGCGCACCGGCGTCAGCAAGACTGAGGACGGCTACGTCTGGCGCGGCTTCATCGACGGCTCGGGCGAGCCGGTGACGCTGCTGTGGTGGCCGAGCGGACGCGTCGCCGGCACCGTCGTTCACGGCGGCCACACGTATGTCGTCAAGAATATCGACGGCAACATGCACGCCATGCTCGAGTATTCGCCCGAGAAGCTGCCGCCCGATCATGGCGCCGCCGGCAAGACGATGATGGAAAAAATGGGCATGCATGCCGATCCCCTGGTGCAGCAGGGCGATGCCGGCATGATGCTGTCCCCCGACAAGCGCCCGAAAGAGGCTGCGGCCGAGCCCAGCTCAGGCCCGCCCAAGGACGTCACCATCAACCTGATCATCGCCTACACCAAGAAGGCCGCGAGCCACTACAACGACATCGTCAAGGACCTGATCGACGTCGCCATCGCGCAGGCCAATCAGGCGTTCATCGACAGCGGCGCCCCGAATGTTCACGTCAAGGTCGTGCACGCCTACGAGACCGACTACGTGGAGAACGGCACGCACTTCGATCACGTCTATCGCTTCCGCAACAAGGGCGATGGCTACATGGACGAGATCCACGACCTGCGGAAGAAGTACCAGGCCGATGTCGCAGCCCTCATCGTCGATGATCCCATGGGCTGCGGGCTGTCGATCCGCGTTGCCGCCGAGGCGCCGGACGCGTTCACTGCCGTGCATCACGAATGCATGGCAACGATGTATTCGCTCGCGCACGAGATCGGCCACCTGATCGGCGCCCGTCACGACCGCGCGCTCGACGACACCGCGATGCCCTATCCCTATGGTCATGGCTTCGTGCACGGCAAGGAGTGGCGCACCATGATGAGCTACATGGAAAGTTGCGATAACTGCCCGCGCCGGCCGATCTGGTCGAGTCCCGACGTCAAGGTCGACGGCGTGCCGGCGGGCGATGCCGATACCAACAACGCCAAGGTGATCCGCGAGGGGGCCGCGCGCGTTGCAAAATTTCACGAGCAACTGGACGGCCCGCCAAAGCACTAGGCTCGCCGGGCGGGGAACAAGCCAGCCGCGCAGCGTGCTACATAAAACTCTTGATCGAACGATCCGCGCCCAGAAGGTCTCGCCTGCATGGAGATGCATCAGGTCCGCTATTTCCTGGCATCCGCCCGGCATCTCAATTTCACCAAGGCCGCCGAGGAGTGCAACGTCGCCGGCCCCTCGCTGATCAAGGCGATCAAGCTGCTCGAGATGGAATTCGGCGGCCCGCTGTTCAACCGCGAGCGCTCCCATACGCACCTGACCGAGCTCGGACGCATCGCGCTGCCGCACCTGGAGCAGGTGTTGCAGGAATCGCTCGACGCCAAACGCAAGGCGCACGATTTCCTCCACCTGAAGGAGGCGACGCTCAAGATCGGTATCATGTGCACGATTGCGCCGAGCCAGTTTGTCGAGCTGATCGCCAGCTTCCGTTCCCGCTATCCCAACGTCGTGCTGCAGATCATCGACGCCAATGCGCGCCAGCTGCAACTGGCGCTGCTGGCGGGCGACCTCGAGGCGGCGATCTACTGCCTCCCGGGCGAGCCCGAGCATGAGCGCACCCACGTGATGCCGCTGTTCAAGGAGCAGATGGTCATCGCGGTGTGCCGCAGCCACGTGCTCTCGCGCAAGAAGGTGGTCAAGGGATCGGACCTGAGCGGGGAAGCCTACCTGGACCGGATCAACTGCGAGTTCACCGGCTACGCCGACCGCCTGTTCTCGGAGCGCTCGATTGACGGGCCGACCGTCTACCAGAGCGAGCGCGACGACTGGATCCTCGCCATGATCGCTGCCGGCATGGGCTACGGATTCATACCTCGATCCTCGGCGCTTTACCCCGGCGTCATCTATCGGCCGCTGACCGAGCCCGAGTTCTGGCGCACGGTCAATCTCGTCACGGTGCGCGGCCGGCGGCACTCGCCCGCGATGGGTGCGCTCGTGCGCGAGGTTGTGCGCACCAAGTGGCAGGGACGCGAAGCGCTCGCCGCAGAGGTCGCACGAGCCGGGCTGGACGACGCGCCTAATGACCCTTAGTGGCTTCCCGTTGCAGGACTTCCAAATATCCGCTCTTCAGAACTTCCAGTTGAAGCGTCCGCGCACGCCGTTGTCCTGCACGGAGTTCGCAAGCTGGCCCGCGAACAGGTCAATCAGCTAGAGGCGCTGCCGGACCGCGGCGGGCTCGTCCAGCGACGCCACAGTCAGGTCTCTAGATCTCGGGGGAGACCTTGGTTTCTAAAACCTTTAACAGTATCGATCGTATGAACTTTTCGACGCCGCCAGCGTTGGGGGCTCAGAGCAGGGGGACGAGGGGCGCATGTCGTCGGCCAAACTTGCAGGTTTGCGCATTCTTGTTGTCGAGGATGATCCCATCATCGCTCTCGACATTGCGCAGTCGCTCGTAGTGGAAGGAGCGCTGGTCATCGGGCCGGCGCACACCGTTAAGCAAGCCCTGCAGCTCGTCGACGGTGGAGGTTTTGACGTTGCGGTCCTCGATTACCGGTTGGAAAACGAGGTTTCGGCGCCCATCGCCGATTGGCTGGACCGCATACCCGTCCCTTACATGTTCTACACGAGCTCGCGCGCAGAACCGCAAAAAGCGTACCCCAATATAATCATCATCGATAAGCCAACTCAGCGCGATCTGCTTGTCGCGGTCATCAAAGACTTGACAAGAAAGTCGACAAAGACTGGGTAGCCAACTAGCGCCTGCCGTGCGCCAGAGGGCTACCACATTGCCAGACATTCCGGCTCCCGACCCCGATCACGCCGTCGTCGAGTCTTCTCCGGATGGAGACAAACCGGAGACGGGCGCCCGTGCACTGGCATTGCGGCTTCGCCAGCAAGAAATCCTCGCGGAACTCGGCGTCGTCTCTCTGCAACGGACACCATTCGGTGAGCTGCTGGAACGCGCGGTGCATTTCGCCGCCGAGGGGCTCCAGGCCGAATTGTGTAAAATTCTGGAGTACATCCCGGAGGAAAACCGGCTGTTGATGCGCGCGGGTGTCGGCTGGCGCCCGGGCCTTGTCGACGTTGCAAGCGTGGGTGCCGACGCGGAGTCACCCTCCGGCTACGCTCTGCAGACCGGGAGGCCGGTCATCTCCAATCATTTGGAGAACGAGGAGCGATTTCGGACACCCGAGCTGCTCAAAGTGCACGGCGTCCGTCGCGCCATTAATGTGATCCTGCAAGGCGATGGCGCTCCGTTTGGAGTGCTCGAGGTGGACAGTCGCTCGGAAGGGGAATTCGGCGAAAACGACATCGCGTTTCTGCAGGGCGCTGCCAACATCTTGGGCATGGCGATCGAGCGCCAGCGTTACGAGCGCAGCCTGCGTGAAGCGCTCGAGCGCCAGAAGATCCTCGTCAACGAAATAAATCATCGGGTCAAGAACAGCCTGCAGCTCGTCGCCAGCATGTTCAACTTGCAGGCCGCGGCATCCGGCGACGTTCAGCTCACTCAAAGTCTCACCGAAGCGATCGGCAAAGTCACCGCCGTGGCGCGGGTGCATGAGAGGCTATATCGGTCGGCAAACGTTCTCTCGGTCGATTTAGCCGCCTATCTTGCCGATATCTGCGCCGATCTCGCGGCACTCTCGCCGCAGTCGACCATTCGCTTCGAGGCTACTGAGCCCGTCTCAATGAGCACGGACAGGTGCGTTCGCATCGCGCTTCTCGTGACTGAGCTGGTCACCAACGCCGCGAAACACGCGCGGCCTGGCGGCGCCAGCACAATTGATGTGCGACTTTCACGGTCGGGCGCAGACGCGGTGAGCCTTGCTGTGCGCGATGACGGCCGGGGACTGCCCGCCGGATTTGATATGGGAAAAAGCAAGGGGCTCGGCATGAAGCTCGTCACCGCGTTGGTCAGCCAAACGGGCGGCACCCTGACAGTCCGCGCCGGCGAGCCTGGCGCACAATTCATCGCTGAATTTCCAATTGAACCTGACACCCCTTAGCCGGCACGTGCGAGGGGCAGGCTGTGCGCCGCGGGCACGTCGCGTTCTGAAGCAGCTGCCCGGCATCGATGCACAGGCCTTCGTGCTTCTCCGGGCCGGTCGCCGTTTATTATCCAAAATTCCCAACACGATGCCTTGCCGTCTGCTTCAGGGTAGGGTTGGTGACACCGGGCAATAAACAGCGAGGATCCAAATGGCGAAGGCCGCGCAACCGACCATCGAGACGCGCCATGCTCAGATGTTCTTTGCGCTCGATCCCGACGAGATTGAACGTGTGCGCCGGTTCGGCACCTGCCGCATCTATGCACCCGGCGAGGCCCTCGCCAACGTGGGGAAGGTTGCGCAAGGGCTTACGATTATCATCAAGGGGCACGTGGACGTTTTTCAGCGCAGCGCGTCCGGCGATAATCAGCTGATCGTCACGCACGGGCCGGGCTCGTTCATGGGCGAGTTGGCGCAGCTGTCCGGACGCCCGGCTCTTATCGATGCCATCGCCAAGGACGAGGTGCACGCGCTCATCATTTCGCCGGATCGGTTGCGCGCGCTGCTGATCGGAGAGGCTGACCTTGGCGAGCGCATCATGCGCGCCTTTATCCTGCGCCGCGTCGGTCTGATCGAGTCGGGCGGCGGCGGGCCCGTGATCGTGGGCCGAGTCGGCCACGGCGACGTGCTGCGGCTTGAAAATTTCCTGCGGCGCAACGGCAACCCGTATCAGACGCTCGATTCCGAGAACGATCCCGAGGGGCGTGCCTTGGTCGAGAAGTTCCACGTCGATCCGAGCCTGCTTCCCGTTGTCGTCTGCCCGAGCGGGACGCTTCTCCACAATCCGACTGAGACGGCGCTGGCCAGATGCATTGGGCTTTTGGGCCCGATCGACGCAAATAAACTCTACGACGTGGTCGTGGTTGGCGCTGGGCCGGCCGGTCTCGCGACAGCCGTCTACGCGGCATCCGAGGGGCTGTCGGTGCTGGTGCTCGACTGCCGCGCCTTCGGCGGTCAGGCCGGTGCCTCGGCACGCATCGAGAACTACCTCGGCTTCCCGACGGGGATTAGCGGCATGGCGCTGATGGGCCGCGCTTTCAGCCAGGCCCAGAAGTTCGGGGCCGAGATGGCGATCCCGACGGAGGTATTGGCGGTCGAGCAGGTGGACGGACCGGGTGATGCGCACTTCATGCTGAAGCTTGCAGACGACGGGCGCGCCATAACCCGGACGGTCATCTGCGCCAACGGCGCGCGCTACCGCCGCCTCGATGTCGAGGGGCTCGAAGAGTTCGAGGCGTCGAGCGTGCACTATTGGGCGTCCCCGCTCGAGGGCCGGCTGTGCTCGGGCGAGGAGGTCGTGCTCGTAGGCGCCGGCAACTCCGCGGGGCAGGCCACAGTGTATCTGGCGAGCCAGTCCAAGAAGGTTTGGCTTCTCGTGCGGGGACCAGACATGGCGGCCAGCATGTCGCGCTACCTCGTCGACCGGATCAACGGACTGCCCAACGTCGAGGTGTTGACGCAAACCAAGCTCAGCGGCCTTGAAGGCAAGGACGGCATGCTTGAGGCCGTGCGTTGGCGCGATGCCTCGGGGACGGAAACGCGCCGTGCGATCCGGCACATTTTCTCCTTCATCGGCGTCGATCCCAATACCGACTGGCTCACCAGCGCGGGAGTGGCACTCGATGCGAAGGGATTCGTAATCACGGGAGCGGATGCCAAGGCCGCCGCCCTGCAGACAAATTTGCCGGGGCTGTTCGCGGTCGGCGACATCCGTGCCGGATCGATCAAGCGGGTCGCCGCATCGGTCGGCGAGGGTGCTCAGGTCGTCGCCGCGCTGCACTCATACTTCGCCGCGCGGGAGCGCCTGTAGGCGCGGCCGACGCTATGACTGATTAAGAGCGAGTGCGCGTTAGTCCACGCGGTCCCAACGCGGCTGCCGGTTGGACGCCTGATGCTGGCTGCGCTTCTTCTGTCTGTGGACCCGCTGCGGCTTGGGCACGTCGGAAATGTCGATCTTCCCGGCCGCGGAGTCGCTGGTTGCTGCCAGCGGCTCTACAAGCGCCGCGAAGGTCGACTCGCGCTTCACCTTTTCCCAGACATAGCGATAGCCGGCTTCGGTGAAGTGCTCGCCATCGCGTGAGCGGATCCCGCCGTTGCAAATCTGGGGATCGCGAAGGCTGACGTATTGGATCTGGGTCGCGGCAAGCCGCGTCGAAAGGTAGGCGTCGAGCTGCTCGTTATTCCTGTCCCAGCTCTTGCGCACGCAAGGCGGCCCAATCCAGACGAACTTCTCGCCCGTTGCCTCGGCGGCGTTGATGACGCGCTCGATGTCGCCGATCAGGCCCTTATAGGAATCCTCGGCATCGTTAAGGCCCAGGCTCATGAGGGCGATGGAGCCCTTCGGCAGGCGCGCAAACTGCGGAATGACCGCGCCGCGGCGCAGATGCTCGCCGGTCCGGGCGGCGCCGGGCACGCCCACGGTCTTGGAGGTGTCGTCGGCGATGCTGTCGCCCAGGAAAAAGCCCTGCGCGGCCGAAGCGGGATTGGCCAGCAGGATCGCAGCAATCGCCACACTTGCGAAAATGGAAGCCTGAAATTTCGCAAAGGCAATACGCGGTACGCGGGTCATCGACACCTCAAAATTCTCAGCTCTGGTGGGGAAGCGCTATTTTCGCCAAATCGACCCGCGAACGCCAGGAGCCATAATGTCTCGCCCAGCCCTCGTCTGTAGCGCGGCACGTATGGAAAAGGTGTTACAGATTTACCACAAAGCCTGCGGCGCCACGGAGACGGCCGATCTCTAAAGGATGTGCCAATTGATTTGAGGTATTGTCGGTCGTTCACCCTTATTCGGGCGCGGTCGCGTGATGCGTCATCCAGTTCTTGCTGCTGCATTAGCCTTGTTCCTCGGCTCGCTGCTGAGCAGCTCTTTCGCAAACGGTGCAGAAGAACAAAAAGCCCCTGGCTTGGGTTCCGGCCCACCCGGAATGCACACGATCGCCGTCGTCGGCGATTCCTTGGGCGATGGCCTCTGGCAGGGGCTGTGGGTGCTCCTGCACCAGCGCCACGACATCAAGGTTTTGCGGGGAGCCAAGAGCTCCGTCGGTTTCACCCACACCGATCTCTCCGCGCAGGTCGACCAGGCCGTGAAGCAAGGCAAGATCGATGCGCTGGTCGTGATGGTCGGAGGCAACGACGATCGCCAGACGTTTTTCCTCGACGGCAAGCCGGCTGCGCTGTTTGGCTCCGAGCAATGGACCAAGCTCTATCGCGAAAGCGTCAGCCGCTACATGGACTACATCAGCAGCAAGGACGTCCCCGTCGTCTGGGTGCTGCTGCCGATCATGCGCACGAGCGAGGCGACGGACGCAGCCAAGCTCGTCAACTCTATCTTCGAGGATGTGGCCAAGAGCCATCCGCGCATCCAGCTCGTCTCCACGTGGGACATGACCGTCGATGCGAACGGGGGCTATGCGCCGTACTTCAAGGATCTCCAGGGCACGGTGCGCCTGATGCGAACCTCCGACGGCATGCACTTTACCGATCAGGGCCAGGAGGTTCTGGCGGATCGGGTGTGGAAGCGCCTCGTTGAGGCCGCGCCGGTGTTTCGTCCCGCAACCGCTGCGGCCGCTGCGGTGAAGCCTTGATCTTGCCACGCGTCGTTCGTCCTAAACCTGTCGTGGTCTCGATCGCGCTCGCGCTGGCGGCGGCAACGTATCTGACGCCGGCCAATGCAGAGCCCGTGCGCGCCGCCAGTCCAATCGCGGTTCCCGTTCCCATCCCCGGCACCAATCCCGCGACCGCTCTGGCGTCCTTCCATCAGGCGTTGTCCGAGCTCGAGAACGGATTGCGCAAGCGCGTGACCGTGGTGCAGATCGGCGATAGCCACACCGAGGGCGATCGCTTCTCGGGCGCGCTGCGTATCCTGCTGCAGCACCGCTTCGGCAATGCGGGCCGCGGCATGCTACCGCCCGGAATGCCATTTTCAGATTGGCTCCCGCTCGGGCTCAAGGTCGAGCAGCATGGCGACTGGCGCGTCTCGTCCAGCAACAAGACGAAGTTCGACCCCATCCCCTATGGCATGTCGGGTTTCGCAATTCATTCGACGAAGGACGGCAACAGCTTCTCGCTTACAGCGGAGGACGGCGGGGAGTTCGATTGGGTCGACATCGGATTTTATCGCCAGCCACCGGGCGGCCATCTCGAAGTGCGCGCCGACGGCGAGATGATCGGCGATATTGACACCAGCGGCCCCGGCTACGAGCTGACGCACCAGCGTCTCAATGCTCCCAAGCGCGCGCGCGCCTTGGAGGTGCGTGCCGCCGGCGATCAGCCCGTCGACGTCGCCAACTGGTCGATCTATCGAAACGAGCCGGGCGTCGTGCTGACGAGCCACGGCTTCTCCGGCGCGCAGATCTCCATCATGGAGCGCTGGGACTGGCAGACGGTGACCAAGGAGCTGCGCGCGCTCGATCCTTCGCTCGTACTCATCGCGTTCGGCACCAACGAAGGCTATGCCCCCATGGGCCGGCTCGAGAACTACGCTGAAATCTACGAGAATCGTCTGCGGGCCTTGCAGCGGGCGCTGCCGCGCGCGTCCGTCGTGGCAATCGGGGCGCCCGACGCAAATGAGCTGCCGAAATATTGCAAGGTTGATCGCTCGCACACGCCGTGCCGCGAGCTCGACGAGGATGAATCGGCCCACTACGACGAGCTGATGCGCAAGGAAGATACGCGGCTGTGCCGTTGGCACACGCCGGCGCACATCGCTTATGTGCGCGATCTCCAGCGCCGGATCACCTCGAAGCTCGGCATCCTGTTCTGGGACTGGGCGAGCGTGGAGGGCGGCAGGTGCGGTGCCTCGCGCTGGGCCGAGAAGGGCCTCGTGTATCCCGACCGCGTGCACCTCAAGAAGGACGGCGCGGCCATGTCGGCGGACCAACTCTTTAGTGTGCTCATGCAGGGCTACGACGGCAGCTAAGGCACGTGGCCCATGATCTTCCCGACCCTCGACTTCCTGCTGTTCTTTCTCGTCGTCTGGGTCGTCTCCTGGGGGCTTCTCGCCGCCGGTCGCCACCAGCTGCACAAGATAGCCATCGTCGCCGCCAGCTATTTCTTCTACGCGTGCTGGAGCTGGCGGTTGACGTTCCTTTTGGCGTTCAACGTGCTGCTGAACTGGAGCGTCGGGCGCTTCATCGGATCGACCGACAATGCGCGCTGGCGCAAGCTCGCCGTCACGATCGGCGTCGGCGCCAATCTCGCGGTGCTCGGCTTCTTCAAGTACTACGGCTGGTTTGCCGGTGAGCTCGGCGAGCTGCTGACGACGATGCACGTCGAGCGCGAGCTGCCGCTGCTCGAGATCATCCTGCCGGTCGGCATCTCGTTCTTCACCTTCCAGGGCATTTCCTACGTCGTCGACGTGTACCGGGGCGACCTCGATCGTCCACGCGGGTTGCTCGATGTCGGATTCTTCCTTTCCTTCTTCCCGCATCTGGTGGCCGGGCCGATCGTGCGCGCCTCAGCGTTCCTGCCGCAGCTCGAGCGGCCGCCCAACCCCAACCGCGTCTTCGTTTCCCTGGGCGTGATGCTGATCGTGTGGGGCGTGTTCAAGAAGGCCGTGATCGCCAACTGGCTCGCGGTCGGCCTCGTCGATCCGGCGTTCCGCGACCCGAGCGGATACGGTGCTCTCGATCTTGGCGCCGCGATCTATGGATACGCGGTGCAGATCTATTGCGACTTTAGCGCCTACAGCGACATTGCCATCGGTGCCGCAGCGCTGCTCGGCTATCGCTTTCAGCGCAACTTCAATCAGCCCTATCGCGCAGCGAGCATCGCCGATTTCTGGCGCCGCTGGCACATCTCGCTGTCGACGTGGCTGCGCGACTATCTCTTCATCCCGCTCGGCGGCAGCCGGGGCGGTAAATGGAAGACCTACCGCAACCTGCTGCTCACCATGCTGCTCGGCGGCATCTGGCACGGCGCCGCCTGGAGCTTTGCGCTTTGGGGAACGCTGCATGGCGCCATGCTGAGCATCGAGCGCTTCTTCCTTGGGCTGTTCGGGTTGAGCCCGGTCGAAGGTGTGCGCGATTGGCATCCTGTGATGCGCCTCCTGGGCATCCTCCTTACGTTCCACCTCGTCTGTTTGTGCTGGGTCTTGTTCCGCGCCGCCGACCTCGAGCGCGCGGGGCAGATGATCATGGGACTGGCGCAATGGCAGCAGCCCGTGCAGCTGCTGACGCCGTTCCTGTTTGCGATGATCGCGATCGGCATGGGCGTGCAGTTCACGCCGCCCGACATGATCGAGCGTCTCGATCGCCTCTACCATCGCACGCCCGTTGCCGTCGTCGGCGTGCTGGCGGGGCTGTCGCTGTTGCTGATCGACGCGGTCGGAGGCGATGCCTCCGCGCCATTCATCTATTTCCAGTTCTAGGGGGCATTGTGCAAAAGCAAAAGGAAGTCCAGCCGCTTGGCACCGAGGATCTCGAGGCCGGTTTGCGGCCGTCGCACGCGCGCGAGTTCGCGGTGATCGCCGCGATCGCGGTCAGCATCATGCTGGTGTTCAACTCGGGCGGTCTCGTGCGCTGGACACAGCGCCTGCCCTCCTCGGAGACGAGCCTGTGGATTGCCACCCGCGCTTTCGAGTGGAACGAGCTGATGGAGCGGGCCGGGACAGCGCAGCTCATGGAAGGCTTGCGCGCGTTCTGCCGCCGCTACACGCCTGAGCCTTAAAACCCGAAGGAGCTTCGGCCTTCCGTGTGTGGTTGCAACTTGACCGCAAGCCTGAAGCGCCACGATCATCCTCGCGGCAAGGACAGAAGGACTTCGCAATGCAGATGTCGAGGAGACGCTTCCCGCCGTTGCGCGTGACATGCGCGTCGCTTCTTTGGCTCGCCGCCGCCGGTGCTGCCACGGCAGAATCTCTGGGAGATCTGCGCGGGGTCTGGGCGCGCTCGGCTGCCGATTGCCGCGTGCTCTTGACCGGGCAGCTGAGCAACATGAGCCATGCCGAGGCCGGCAAATACGAAATGGTCGGGATCTGCCGCAAGGGTTTTGGCCTCATCGCCGAAGCCGTTGCTTGTGAGGTGTCCGACATCGACGAGAAAGACGGCCGCTACACATTTGACGCCGAGTGCGGCGTAAAAGGTCAGCCGGTCAAATTCCGCAGCGGGCTCTGGCGCAAGGGGGAGGTCATCTCCTTCGACCCCAGGGATTTCAATCAAGGCTTCTTCTTTATCAGCGGCGACTACATCCGCTGCACGCGTGAGTACGAGTGCGAGCGATAGGCAGCGATCAATCGCCGCTGCTCAGGACGTTGGTGAGTTCGTCCACGCGGGCGCGATAGACGGATGGGGCGGTCAAGGAGCCCACTTGCTTCGGCTGCTGAACTGACGCCCAACCTGGACGGCTCTAGTCGTCACGTCGCCATGACCTTGCAAGGCCCGCGCGTTTGTGGTCTCAGGTCGGCGTGCCAAGGGCGGGGGCATTGCGTGAGGCGCCACCTGCCGCTCGTTTGGGGCCAACACTCATTCGCTGAGAAGTCAGGATCTATCCCATGAAGCTTGTGCGGTTTGGTTTTCCCGGCAGCGAGAAGCCGGGCCTCGTCGATGCTACTGGTAAGATCCGCGATCTCTCCGGCCACGTTGCGGATTTTGCCGGACCGGCACTGGCGCCCGCGTCCCTCGCCAAGCTGCGCGCCCTCGATCCCACGTCGCTGCCGCTGGCCCCGGATGGCGTTCGCTTGGGTGCGCCCGTCGCCGGCACGCGCAATTTCATCGCGGTCGGCCTCAACTTCGCCGATCACGCCAAGGAGACGAAGCAGGAGATCCCCGCCGAGCCGATCCTGTTCAGCAAGGCGCCGAACTGCATCGTCGGCGCATATGACGACGTGATGTACCCCAAGAACGCCTCCAATATGGATTGGGAGGTCGAGATCGCCTTCGTCGTCGGTACGCGCGCGCGCTACGTCGAGGAGAAGGACGCAATGGCGCACATCGCCGGCTTCTGCATCTCCAACGATCTTTCCGAGCGCCGCTTCCAGGTAAAGCGCGCCGGCCAGTGGCTCAAGGGCAAGTCGGCGGAGACGTTCGGGCCTTTGGGCCCGTGGCTCGTCACGCCTGACGAGATACCCGACGTGCAGAACCTCGCCATGACGCTCGACGTTAACGGGGAGCGCAAGCAGACCGGCACGACCAAGACCATGATCTTCTCGATTCCGTTCCTGCTCGCTTACATCACCGAGTTCATGGTGCTCGATCCCGGCGATGTAGTGACGACGGGCACCCCGCCCGGTGTCGGCTCCGCGCGCGATCCGCGCGAGTACTTGAAGGCCGGGGACGTCATGACGCTGCGCATCGACCGCCTCGGCGAGCAGCGCCAGACGGTCGTGCCGTTCAAGCTCTAGGCATCAGTATGCCTGCTGCGATTTCGACTTGTGCTGGTCGTAGCGCATGGTCTTGCGCGTGCGGTTCCAGTCGTCGCCATCGAGATTGTTCGCCGCCTCGCGGCTCTGCTTCTCGAGCGCATTGAGCGCGCCGATCGAGGGCGCCGGAGCCGCAGCGACGCCGGCGCTGTATTCCTCGGCCGAGCGCTTGATGTAGGTGGCGTTGTCCTCGAGCACCTTGCGCGCGCCGGCGATGTCGCCCTTGTCGCGCAGCTCGACCGCCTTCTCGCTCGAACTCGGTTGCGATCTGCGCGGCGACCTGGCTCATGACCGACTTGTTGACGCCGTCCTCTACGTCCTTGGCCGATTTGGAAAAGCGCACGTTTGACTGGGCGGCCGCGTGCGCCGGCGCGCCCTCGTTGTCGAGGTCGGTATAGTCGACGCGGACATCGGCGATGTCGGCGCCGCCTTCGTCATGCGCGGACGGCGCTTGCAACTCGACCACGACGTAGCGCTCGTTGTCGGCCTGCAGCTGGTTGAGCTTCAGGGTTATCCGGTCTCCGTTGATTTCGCCGTCGCGTCCGAGGATGCGCGTCGGCTTGAACCCGAGCTTGCATTCGATCGTGATCGTAATGTCGCGTGCCGACACCGACAGCGCGTCACCGAATTCGCGGTCGAAGATCTCCTTCAAATCGCTGGGGCGCTCGACGAACACGTGATTGCCGTCGCTCGCCGCAGCAAGGCGCTGCATCAGGTCTTCGTTGTAATCGAGGCCGAGCCCGATGGTTGAAACCGAGATGCCGTGTGAGGCGAGCTTGCGGCCGAGCTCGGCCAAGTCTGACGGTGACGATGGCCCAACATTGGCGAGTCCGTCCGAGAGCAGCACGACGCGGTTGACCTTCCTGTCGGACAGGAACTCCTCGACCTGGCGGCCGCCCTCGTTGACGCCGTCGTAAAGTGCGGTGGTCCCGTCCGCCGTGAGGCGGTCGATGGCGCGCTTCAATGTGTCCTGCGCACTGCGCAGCGGAGCTGCGGGGCTCAGCACGTCGACGTTGTGGTTGAAGGCGACGATGGAGATGGTGTCGTCGGAGGAGAGGCGCTCGATCGCGACGCGCGCGCCTTCCTTTGCGGCAACGATGCGGTCGCCCTGCATGGAGCCGGAGCGGTCGATGACGATGGCGGCATTGATGGGCGTGCGATGCTCGCGCTTTGAACTTG
Organism: uncultured Alphaproteobacteria bacterium; assembly: GCA_963726795.1. Taxonomy (GTDB): domain Bacteria; phylum Pseudomonadota; class Alphaproteobacteria; order Rhizobiales; family Hyphomicrobiaceae; genus Hyphomicrobium_A. The sequence goes on from CAVSDD010000008.1 coordinate 56,902, forward strand.
CAAGCGTCTTCAGGCTGAGGCGCAGATACACTTTGCCGGGATTGGTGGTTGGCAGCACGGAGCCGCCAAGCTCGGCATCGACCTTAACTTCGGCCGCTGCCAGCGGCCCGGTGAGTAAAATCGCAAAAATGAAACTGAGAACCGCACATCGGCTGTTCGTCGGCATGGAAATGCTCCTGATGAAAAAATAGCGCCGCGGGAAAACTAGCGCGAGAGCGCGGCGGAAGCGGGCTCCCGCGATGGCAAAACGAGGTTGCGACGATGTCGGAAAAGAGAAAGCCCCGCGCGGCATCTGCCGTGCGGGGCTCTCCTCACTGCGTGCGGATCAGTGCGTGCGGCCAGTCAGTGCGTGCGTCGTGCCAGGTTAGTGTCGAACGGTGGTGTCGAAACCGATTTTTTCGTCGCCGCCGCGCGGCGCTTGATTGAAGTTCGCTGCGAGCCGCTTCCAGGATAGCTCGCCGCCGCGTCCGTTGCCCTTGAAGGCGTCGGCCAGTGCGCGCGCCACTTCGTAAAGGGCCTGCTGCTCGGTCGACAGCGTGCCTTCGCCGGCATCCTGCGCCATCTGCTCGGCGGTCTCGTTGGCGACGAACTCGTAAGGTCCATTCGGCAGCAGCAACAGGATCGCCCACTTGCCTTCGATGTCATCGACGGTGTCGGTAAGGACTTGATGCTCCCAAGCCTGGCTCGCCTTCAGGCGCGAAAGCATAAGGGCGTGAGCGTTGGCAAAGGATTCGCGCGCTTCGTCCTCGCGCGCCGAGAGAAGACGGTCGAGCGCCTGGTTGCTGCGGCGAACGCGCGAGAAAGCTTCGTTGGCTGCGACGGCGGCGCTGAGTGCGGGCCCGGAAACCAGCTCGAACGCGCCGGGATCGAGCCGCACCGCCTCCAGAAGATCGACGGTGTACTGCCACTTCAGGTCGTCGGCGCTCAGGTCGTGCGCGCCGTCCTCGTTGGCGGCAGCGAGCGGCAACTGACTTGGCGAGTTGGGCTTGTGCTCGATCGCCTTCGACGGGGCGGTGATCGAGCCGCCGAAACGGCCCGGCTGTTGGCCGGCCGCAAGACGCGGCTGCGAGTAATCCGCCGAGAGCGTGCGCGCCCGGATGATCGCCAGGACCCGGTAGAGCTCGCGGTGGATGAGATAGTTGCTTGCGTCCGTGCCCGTCCGCTGCACGCGATCGAGCGTCGCGCCCGCATTGAGAAGGTTGCGCACCGTGCGCACATGATCGGGGCCGACCTCGCCGAGCCTGATCTCGGCGGTGTAGCCGGTTTTCTCGGTATCGCTGAGCGGATGCATGTAGTGGAGCACCATCTCGGCGTTGCCGCTGAGATCGGGCAACAGCGCGACGCTCACGATCTTCTCGAGCTCGGCCTGATTGAGGTGCTTGTCGCTCGCCTCGAACGCGCGTTTGGCGACGATCGACAGGAACTCGAACAATTCGGCGCGCACGAGATAGCGATTGGCGCGCTCGTCATACGCGACCGCGTTTATCGTCGCGCCGGCGTTGAGCACACCGAGTACGCGGCTTGCTGCATGCGGGTCGAGCTGCTCCGGGCGCACCTCGGACATGAATCCCAATTCATTAGTGATAGGTCGCAGCGACTGCAGCGTGAGGCGTGCGGTCTCGAAGGTGTCGGGCAGCAGCGCATTCTCGATGATCGCCTCCAGCTGCTGCGAGTTGCGGCCCTTGAAGCTCGGGACATCGGCGAGCGGCGAGCGCACCGCATTGGCGCCGAACAAGCCCGTCATGAAGATGAGAGAATCGATGCCGATCGCGATCGCTAGCGCGAGGTAAGCGAGCCGGTTGCCGTCCTGGAATGCGTTCAACGACACGACGAAGCGGTGAGCCTTGTCGTCGCGGTTCATCTCCGCGTAGCTGATCTTGGTGCGCAGCTCGTCGGTCTGCTTGCTCGGCAGGCCACTGTCGGAGAGGCACTTCACGGCGAAGGCAAACAGCGAATCCGTCGACTTGTTCTGCGCGAGCTTGTCGCCGCCGGCGCAGTTTGCTGCGAAAGTCTGCGTGCCTGCGTGCAGTGCAAACACCGCGGCGGCGGCCTCGCTTGCCTGCTTGGGATCGCAGTCGATGCCCGCAACCTTGGGCTTGGTAACGTCATTGGCGAACATGGCGCCGTAGAGCTGCGAGCAGCGCTGCTGCACGCCGGCCAGATGCGCTGGCGTCGGCTCGCGGCGGAACTCGGTGCGCGCGGCCTCGAAGGCTGGAAGCACACGGCCCGGATCAACCCGGCCGCCCTCCTCGCCCGCCAGATTGTCTTGCGCCATCTTGATGCGATCCTGTGCGGTCTCCTGCTCGCCTTTGTATTTGGCAAGCTCGCCGTCGATCGACGCCAGCTCATGCTTGATCTGCGAGATGCGCGTGTCGGCCGCGTCCAAACGCTTCTTGGCGTCCTTCACACGATCGTCCTGGATCTTGTAAGCCGCCTGCATCTTGGAGAGCTCCTCCATGTGCTGGCGGTACACGGGTCCGCGGCCTTCTTTGAGCGTGCCTTCGACGCCCTGGCCTTCGGCCATCGCCTCGACGCGCTTGGCGTCGATGGCCTTGGCGCGGGTATCGAGCTCGGACTTCGTCTGCGCATAGTCGGAAGCGAGCGTGGTGCGATCCTGTTCGAGCCGGCCAACCTCGTCGGTCAGCGCGGTCTTCTTGCCGGAGATCCCGGCGAGACCGGTCTGCGCGGTGGTGATGCGCTCCTGCTGCTCTTTGATGCCGCGATTGCGCGTCTCGATCTGATCGTTGAAGTAGGTTTCGATCTCGCCGGTCAACTCTTGCGCCGCGGCCGCGAGCTTATCGAGATTGGTGTCATAGGTATGCCAGCCGGCGCTATCGAAGAGGGTGCGGGCCTCCTCGGTCTGCTGACTCGTCATGGTGTTGTCGATATCGGCGACGATGCCCGAGACTTGATTCTGCGCGCGCAGCTGCGACACGCGTTCCCGCTGGTCCTTGGGGAAGACGACGTTGAAGCGGCTGTCGAAGGAGAAGAAGACAGACGTTGCCATGCAGGCGAGGAACATCACCCAGAGCATGGAATTCTTGGCGATGATGCGCAGAGCCTGCGCATACGGCGCGACGACGTCGCTGTTCGAGAATATTGCGAGCAGTCCAAGCGCACCGGTAACGAGCCCCGCCGCGGTCAGCATCTGGATCCAGCGGTCGGTCGCGACACCGTAATGCAGCTGGTAGATCGTGCCGGCAACGCCGAGCAGCACCGCGCCTAACCCGATGACGACTATGAGGGGCGCCGTTACGCGGCTCATTCCGCTGCGTGATACCGTGCTCATGCCGGTGGCGAAGCTTTCGCCGATCAGCCAGGCGACCATCAGCATGACGCCGTGGATGCCGAACGTGAACATGAGCGACAGCACCGGCTCACCGGTGAAGTTCGTCATGCCGTCCCACGTCGTCCAGCCGCCCGCGAGCGACAGCACGATGGCAGCGGTGCCGAGCAGCGCCAGCTGCCAGTTCGTGAAGAAGATGTCCTCCACGACGCGCCAAAGGCGCGGGCCGACGCGGTACAACACGGCGAGCGCCGCGATCACCACGAGTGCCAACACTAGGGGGCGAGCCGCTGCGGCCGGATTTGCCACCACCGCATCAGCGACCTGATTTACATCCATTCTCTAGGGTCTCTCATACGTTCGAGGCGGTGAGGAGTCCGCCTTGCTGGGTACGCCGCTACCGCGGCGCTATTGCCACGCGATGCGTGCAGATCACACGTCCTCTCCACTTCGCGGCAAGAATTGGGCAATCCCGGCACATGGATGGGATTTAATTCAAACTGCAGCGATCTGATGAAAGTTGGAGATCTGTGCGCGCGAGTGCAAGTGGACGCGGGCCAGTCGCGTTAAGCGTAACGACCTAGACGGCTTCGAATGCGGCAGCCATACCCATGCCGCCCATGACGCCGAGCGTCGCCACGCCGAGGCGCGGACCTGCGGTTTTTGCACGCGCCATGCGTGTAAACAGGCGCGCGACCAGCACTGCGCCTGCTGCACCAAATGGGTGTCCGCGCGCGATGGCGCCACCGTCGGGATTGACGATGCTCTCGTCGAGCTCGAGCTCCTGCATCAGCGCGATCGCCTGTGCGGCCGACGTCTCGCTCAGCTCCACGATGCCGATATCGGCCGGCTTGAAGCCGTTGAGACGCTCGTGAAGCCTTTGCATCGCAGCGATCGGTGCGGATGCCTCCTCGTCGGGCGATACACCGCGCACGGCGTGCGCGATGAGCCGCAACGCGCGCGGTTTGTCGAGCTCGGTCCAGATGCTCTCGGATACGACGACGGCCATCGCGGCGCCATCGTGGAACGCGCTGCTGTTGCCCGGTGTGAGCGTGCCGTCCGGCGGCTGATAGGGCGCGATTTGTGCCAGCGCCTTGAAATCGGGCTCGATCGCGCTCTGGTCGCGGGCCTCCTCCGGATTGGCACGGATCGGCACGATCTCGCTGATAAAGCGCTTGTCGGAGCGGGCAACCTCGGCGAGGAGGTGGGTGCGCAGCGCATAAGCGTCCTGCTGGGCGCGGCTGATGCCGAGCTTCGCTGCGAGTTCCTCGGCGCCGGCGAGCAGCGCGGGCGTCTCGCGTTCCTCGCCAAAGGCCGGCTCGAATCCAATGAAGTGGGGGAGCTGCTGCAGCGTCCTCGGCTTGGCCACGCGCCAGGGCGCAGTGGATATCGCTTCCGCCCCGCCCGCTACGATGGCTTCCGCCTCGCCGGCTGCGACCGAGCGGATAGCGGAAACGATGGCATCGAGACCCGAGCCGCACTGGCGGTCTATGGTCGATGCCGAGACGGTTTCGGGCAGGCCGGCCGCAAGCGCGATCAGGCGAGCCGGGTTGCCGCCCTGGGTTGCATTGCCGACGAGCACGGAATCGATACGGGTAGCCTCGAGCTTGCTGTCTTGCAGCGCAGCGGCGACCACCGGAGCGGTCAGCTCCTCGATGCGCCGCTGCTTGTGCAGGCCACCGACGCGGCCAAGCGCACTGCGGCGCGCCGCGATTATGTAGGCGGGAATGGGAGGCACAGGGTTAAAGCCGCTTTCGATCAATAAACGGGACGGAATGAGGGACGCAGCGGCTACTCCCGCCTGCATCTCCATTTGTTCCAGGGGCGGAAGCAACCATATGATGGTGGCAGAAAATGGAACGGTCTCATCACGATGCGGCCGCAAACGGCTCGCGTGCTAACCTATCGAACGGTGTGGTATAGGATTTCCCAATAGAAACGCTCGGGATGGAAATTGATGACTGAGGCTTCAGCAAAGCAAGCTGCCTCGCCTGCAGCGCCGAGCGATAAGCGTTTGGCCAAGGCCGTCGAACGAGCAAGTCAGGCCTTCGAAGAGAAGAGCCTGCGTTTCACCAAGTTGCGTCAAGAGGTGTTCCAGGAGATCGCGGCGACCTACACCTCGATTGGCGCCTACGACGTCCTCGCGCGTCTCGCCGAGAAGGGCACCCGCCTCGCTCCGATCTCGGTCTATCGCGCCATCGATGCGCTGCTGGAAGCCGGCGTTATCCACCGCCTCGAAAGCAAGAATGCCTATTTCGCCTGCCGCCGGCTCGACCACACGTCGACAGGGCGGCGGCCGATCTTCCTGTCGTGCGAGAAATGCAACGCCGTGCAGGAGGCCGACGCGGAGGGCATCTTCGAGACCATCGATCGGGTTTCGCGCACCGCGTCGTTCCAGCCCCGCGTGAAGTTCGTAGAAGTTTCGGGGCTGTGCCGCGCCTGCGCTTCAAAAAAGGATTGAAGGGCCGATGGCCGGTGAGAAACGGCGAGCGGCGTCCGGTGTCGGGGACGCACGCGGGCAGCATCATGAGCATGGCTCCGATTGCCGAGCGGCCCCTGGCGAGGCGTGCGCGCACAAGCAGCACCACAAGCAAATTGCCGACTTCGATCTAAACGCTCTGATTTCGGCTCGCGGGCTCGTCGTCGTTCGCAACGGCCGCGAGCTTCTGTTGGACATCGATATCGATATCGCGCCGCGCGAGATCGTCACCATCGTAGGTCCCAACGGCGCCGGCAAGACCACGCTGGTCCGTGTCCTGCTCGGGCTCGAGAAGCCCGATCGGGGCACTGTCCGCAGGCGCAAGGATTTGCGCGTCGGTTACGTGCCGCAACGCTTCGACGTCGATCCGGTCATCCCGATGACGGTCGAGCGCTTTTTGACGTTGGGCGGAGAGGCGACGCCCGAAGCCATCGCCGGCATCCTGCGCGAGGTCAACGCGCCCCACACGCGCACGCAGCAGCTGAGCCAGCTTTCCGGCGGAGAGCTGCAGCGCGTTCTGCTCGCCCGCGCGCTCCTTCGCCGCCCCGACTTGCTCGTGCTCGATGAGCCGGTGCAGGGCGTCGACTACGCCGGTGAAGCCGAGCTCTACAACCTGATCGCGCGCCTGCGCGATGAGCATGGGTTCGGCGTGCTGCTCGTCTCACACGATCTCCACATCGTCATGGCGCGCAGCGACCGTGTCATTTGTCTCAATCGCCACGTGTGCTGCTCGGGTGTGCCCGAGACCGTGGCGCAGCATCCAGCCTACGTTCGCCTGTTTGGTACGCAGGAAGCGCGCGAGCTCGCCGTCTACCGCCATCACCACGACCATAGCCACGACATCGCCGGCCAGCCGCAGCCGCCGGAGACGACGCCCGGAGAAACCGAAGGTGCTTGAGCCTTTCTTCCTGCGCGCGCTCGTGGCCGGTCTGGCGCTGGCTGTCATTGCAGCCCCGCTCGGCTGCTTCGTCGTATGGCAGCGCATGGCCTACTTCGGCGAGACGGTGGCGCAGGCGAGCCTCATCGGAGTTGCCTTGGGGCTGGGATTGCAGTTCGACATTACTTTCGGCGTCCTGCTGGTTGCCGTCGTGATCGCGCTACTGCTCATCTGGTTCAGCCGGCAGCAGATCGTCGCCCGCGATTCAGTGCTCGGTCTGTTGCACCACGCCGCGCTCGCCGCCGGTGTCATCGCCATGTCGATGCTGAAAGGTCCCCCCGTCGATCTCGTCGGCTTCCTGTTCGGCGACGTTTTTGCAGTGACGACCCATGACATTGCCTGGATCGTGGGTGGAGGCGTGCTCGTTCTGGCCGCCGTTGCCTGGCTCTGGCAGCCGCTGTTGCGCCTCGCCGTCCACGAGGAGCTTGCGGCCGCCGAGGGCGTCGAGCGCCGGTGGGTCAGCGGCGTGTTCACGCTGTTGCTCGCCGTGACCATCGCGGTCGCCATGAAAATCGTCGGCGTGCTGCTGGTCATGGCCTTTCTGGTGGTGCCGGCCGTCGCGGCGCGCCCCCTGGCCGGGACGCCCGAGCGCATGGTCATCCTCACCGCGCTGGTCGCGATCGCTAGCGTACTTATAGGGCTGTGGCTCTCGGCCAGCGTCAATTCACCCGGAGGCCCGTCGATCGTTCTTGTCATGGCGCTGGCGGCGGGCCTGTCCCTGACCGCCGCATCCCTGAAACGGGCACGATAACGAGGCTTTAGCCGTCGAGCCTCTGGCCAAGGCTTTGGCGCTGGAATAGGTATCTGTCATGGCCCAGGGAAGCGCCAACATGCAGCCTGCCGCTCCAGATCTCATTACCCCGCGGCGTCAATCGCGTGCGGTCGCGGTGGCCGACGTGATTGTCGGCGGCACAGCACCCGTCGTTGTGCAATCCATGACCAACACGGACACCGCCGACATCGCCGGTACGGTCAAGCAGGTTGCGGCGCTTGCCCGCGCAGGCTCGGAGCTGGTGCGCATCACCGTTGATCGCGATGAAGCGGCCAAGGCCGTTCCCCACATTCGCGACGGGCTTGCCGCGCTAGGCGTGCGCGTGCCCCTCATCGGCGACTTTCACTACAACGGCCACAAGCTGCTGACCGAGTATCCCGCTGCCGCCGAAGCGCTCGACAAGTACCGCATCAATCCGGGCAACGTCGGCTTCAAGGACAAGAAGGATAAGCAGTTCGCCACGATCATCGAGATCGCGCTGCGGCTCGGCAAGGTCGTGCGTATCGGCGTCAACTGGGGCTCGCTCGACCAGGAGCTGCTAACACGTCTGATGGACGAGAACGCGCTATCGCCTTCGCCCCTGGATGCGCGTGCCGTGATGCACGAGGCAATCGTGCAATCCGCGCTTTTGTCGGCGGAACGTGCCGAAGAGCTTGGGCTCGGCGGCGATCGCATCATTCTCTCCGCCAAGGTCTCCGCGGTGCAGGATCTCGTGGCCGTGTATGCCAAGCTCGCGGCGCGCAGCACGTACGCGCTCCACGTCGGCCTCACCGAAGCCGGCATGGGCTCCAAGGGCATCGTCGCCTCCACGGCCGGCATCGGCATCCTGCTTCAGGGCGGGATCGGCGACACGATCCGAGTCTCGCTCACACCCGATCCGGGCGGCGATCGCACGCTTGAGGTCAAGGTCGCGCAGGAGATCCTGCAGACGATGGGACTGCGCTCCTTCGTGCCGGTCGTCGCCGCGTGCCCGGGCTGCGGGCGCACGACATCGACGGTGTTCCAGGAGCTCGCGAGCGACATTCAAGAGATGATCCGCACGCGCATGCCCGAGTGGCGCCGGAGCTACCCCGGGGTCGAGACAATGACGGTGGCGGTAATGGGCTGCATCGTTAACGGACCGGGTGAATCCAAGCACGCCGACATCGGAATATCGCTGCCCGGGACCGGAGAAACGCCCGCCGCGCCCATTTTCATCGATGGAAAAAAGGCCATGACGCTGCGCGGCCCGAATATTGCCTCTGAATTCAAGCAGATTGTGGAGGACTATATTGAGCGGCGATTCGGGCCAAACTCGGCCGGATCGGATACGCAACGGAGGACGGCCTAAAGGAAATGGCCTTTGGGAAACGAGACAATGATAAAAAAGGCAATGACAAAAAATCGACGCCTTAACTCGTTGCTGCCCAACCTGCCGGTCTTCGCTCTGCTGGCCGGGGTGGCTGCGTGCTCGACCGCGTCCTCGCTTCCCGACGTCGACCGCGTGTTCCTCTCAGCTGCTGGCAACTGGGATCGCAATCGCGACGGCATCGTTACGTGCGATGAATGGCGCGCTTACGCCGGCGAGCTCTTCGACAGCGCAGACGCCAATCACGACGGCTTCGTCGATGCGACCGAATACGCCAAGATCGTCGCCACGGACCGCATGTTCCAGACGGTCGACCTGCGCTACTACGACACCGATGGCGACGGCAAACTCTCGCGCACCGAGTTTGTCGACAAACCAAACCGCGCCTTCGCCCTGCTGGACAAGACGAACCAGTGCAAGCTCAACGCCGACCAGGTCGCGGGCGCGCGTGCTCATACCGAGCAGGTGTTTGATACGAAGAAGGCGGAGTCGGGCGATCCGCGCGAGAAGTCGATCCCCGGCGTCAAGCAATAGGCAACGTGCTTGGGCCGCCATCTTGGCGTGCGCCCAGGCCGAGCCAGCTGCATTAGCCACCTCGGGAACCCCAATCCGGGCAGTGCGTTACAGCCCCAGAGAGTAGGCGCGTCAGAGCCTGCAACAAGCAATCTCGGGGGATTTTCTGATAAATCGGTTTCTGGTCGCCGGCCTCATGGTCGGCTCGTGGTCGAGCTGTGTCCTTGCGGCTGATCTGGGCCCTTATGGCCCGCCGCCCCGCTACGAGCGCGACTATGAGCCGGTGCGCGAGGCCGCTCTTGATTGGCAAGGCTTCTACGCCGGCGTGAACGGTGGATACGCTTGGGGCAATGACCACGCCGCAACGTTGTCAGGCCCGGGCGGCGGCGTGACCTTCGGCAATCTCGCTCCCGACGGGTGGTTCGGCGGCGGCCAGTTTGGCTACAACGCGCAATTCAACCAGCTCGTGCTCGGCGTCGAGGCTGACTTGCAGGGAGGCGACATCAGCGACAGCACCCGCGGCTTTGGACCCACCACGGCGAACGTCGACATCAATTGGTTCTCAACCGTGCGCGGCAGGATCGGCTACGCGACGGGGCCTGCGCTTCTCTACGTCACCGGCGGTCTCGCGTTCGCCGACGTGGATTACAACGTCACCGCGCCCGGTGTTACGCTGAGCAAGAGCGACATCAAGACGGGCTATGTGCTCGGTGGCGGCGTTGAGTGGGCGTTCGACCCGAACTGGTCGGTCAAGACGGAGTATCTCTTCGTCGATCTTGGCAGCGAGACCGTGGGCAACGGCACCTTCGCCTCACGCACAGAGACGGATTTCCATACCGTGCGCGTCGGCCTCAACTACCGCTTCTGATTGTTGCTGCCGTATCCGAGCGCGCGCACCGGCGTCAGTCAGTGCGCGCGGCTTGCTGCAAAGCGCGCCGCCTCGGTCAGCGTCGCTGCCTTCACGCCGAAAGGCGATAGAGCCTCGATCGCGTTTTGCTCTGCTTGCGCCAAGCGGGCCTGGGCGCGCTCGACACCAAGCAGAGCCACCATTGTTGCCTTGCCCGCGTGGTGGTCCTTGCCGGTCGCCTTACCGACGGTACCGGCGTCGCCCTGCGCATCGAGCAGATCATCGGCGATCTGGAAGGCGAGGCCGAGCTCCTCACCGTACCGTCGCAGTGCTCGGCGTTCGACCACGCCAGCTTGTCCGAGTATCGCCCCGGCTTCGCACGCGCACGCGATGAGCGCGGCCGTTTTGAGAGCCTGAAGCTTCGACACGTGCTCGAGAGTCGGGTGCGCCGGCTCCTTGCGCTTTTCCGCCTCGAGGTCGAGCATCTGCCCCTCGACCATGCCCTTGCCGCCGGCAGCCTTGGCGAGCGCGGCGACGAGCTCGGTGCGAACGCCTGGGTCTGGGTGCGTTGCCGGCATCGCCACGATCTCGAATGCCAAGGTGAGCAACGCGTCTCCCGCTAGGATCGCCGTCCACTCGTCGTAAGCCTTGTGCACCGTCGGCTGACCCCGGCGCATGTCGTCATCGTCCATGGCGGGCAGATCGTCATGCGCAAGCGAGTAACAATGAACGCACTCAAATGCGGTGGCGACGTCCACCGCGGCGCTCGCCGGCAAGCCAAAAAGCGCTGCGCTCTCAATGACGAGAAAGGGGCGGAACCGTTTTCCCCCGGCAAACAACGCGTGCCGCATCGCGCCACCGAGTCGCGTCGACTGTCCGGGGGCATGCTCGTTAATCAAAGCTTGCAGGCGTTGCCCGGTCAGATCTGCGGCCGTGGCAAGCCTTTGCACGAACGTCATTGTCTGATTACCTTGGCCTCATCGCCGGTCTGACACATTGCGGTCGAGGGGGCACCGGCGCTGCGGATATAGCACCCGGGGCATAGAAGGACAGCATGGACAGGGGCGACCCTCCTCCGCGCGCGACCGCTGAGTCAAAAGCCGAGCCGAAGAAGCCGGCGCCGGCCGACGGTAGCGTTCCTCTGCTCGCGGGCGAAGGGGCACCGTCTCCTTCCGACACGGGGGCTGCCGACGGGACACACATCGACGGAACCCCGCCAGAACTGCCACGAGGCGCGTCATCCGAGCAGACGCCGTGGCACCAAATGTTGCCGCCGGAAGGCTTGTCGGGAGATGCCGTGCCGTCTCCGCTATTGCCCGAATGCGCGGCGTCGGGACCTGAGCCGTCGACAGCGGCACAAGATGCCATCCCATCCGCAGATGGCATGTATGACGCGGCGTCTTTCGAAAACGTGCCGCTTCTCGACGCAACGCCCGAAGATCCCGTTCCCGAGGAATTTGCGCAGGAGCCTGAGCAGGCAGCAAAGCCGGCCGCTCCCGCGCCAGATGAGCAAGAAAGCTCGCCGCCGGAGCCGGTATTCGTCGCTCCTTACGCAGAGGCGCCGCAGCTGGTGCCAAGCGCTTCTCCGTTCGAGCGCAACGCGTCCGCGATGCCAGCCGAATTCGCACCGGAAGAATTCACGCTCCAACCTGATCGCGTCTCAACGCCCGCTGCGGAGCAAGACGTTTCGCGATCCGAACCGGGCGTCGTTGCGCCCTACCAAGAAGCAGCACCGCTTCGGGACGAACCGGCGCTTGATGTGCCAATCGAGGAAGCCGAGCGGGGCATCGAAGCACCTGCTCCTTTCGATTGGCGAGCCGGCACTGCATCGCCGGTCGCGGACGCAGGGTTCGTGCCTGCTCCTCAGTTGGAAAGCATCCCGGCCGCACCACCGCCCCGCTCTCACGAGCCCGGTCAGCAGGCTGTTGCGCAACCCATCCCGACAGAAGTGCACGACGGGACAGTCGAGGACGCGGCACCTGCTGCCGACATTGCGCCTTCTTACTCGCCGGCACGCACCGGGGACAATTGGACCGCTGCGAAGTCGATCGGCGTTCGTGGTGCCAAAGTCGCGGCAATCGTGTTCAGCGCTTGGTTCGGCCTCGTCCTCTTCCTCATCATCGCCTATCGCTTCGTCAATCCGCCGTTCTCGGCGCTCATGGCGCTGCAGTGGATGGGCGGCACGACCATCAATCAGCAGTGGGTGCCGCTCGAGGCTATGTCGCCCAACCTGATGCGCGCCGTCATCGCCTCGGAAGACGGACGCTTCTGCTCGCACTGGGGGATCGATTACGCGGAGTTAGCGGCAGCTATCAAGCGCGCCCCGGGAGGCACGCCGCGCGGCGCCAGCACGATTACCATGCAGGTGGCAAAGAACCTGTTCCTTTGGCCGGCAAAGAGCTACGTGCGCAAAGTGATCGAGGTGCCGCTGACCTATGCGATCGAGCTGTTCTGGCCCAAGCGCCGCATCCTCGAGGTCTATCTGAATATCGCCGAATGGGGCCCGGGCATTTTCGGTGCGGAAGCCGCATCGCAGGCCCACTTTGGACGTTCGGCCGAGGAATTGAGCGCCCGCGAGGGGGCCCAGCTCGCGGTTGCACTGCCCAACCCCTTCACCCGCGATCCCGGCGATCCGGGGCCGTGGGCCGCGCGGCGCGCCTCCCTCATTCAGCGCCTTGCCGCCCGTGCCCCCGAGGAGGCGCGCTGTGTCGTAGCCGACGAGTGACCTCCGATGGCGGTCCCTTGGCATTCGCTGGAGTTTGTGAGTATAACGCGCGCCGAGAGTGCCGGCCAACTTGAGGCCCGGTAGGGATTAAGGGCACCAAAACCGGCTGACCGGACGTGGTCCCTCGACCCGCATAGATCTATGGAGTTTTCCTGAGATGGCCGTTCCGCGCAAGAAAGTGTCGCCGATGAAGCGAGGCTTCCGCCGCTCGCATGACTCGCTCACGGCGCCCGCATACGTCGAGGACAAGGAGTTCTGGTGAGCGTCGCCGGCCGCACCATATCGATCTCAAGACCGGCAAATACCGTGGCCGCCAGATCCTGGAACCGAAGACGGACGCTTGAGACCGGCGCGCGGCATTCTGAGCTAGCGAAGTCCTGTTTCGGCGTTGCAGCGGCAAGGTCGGCATGGCAAAAGTCGCTGTGTGGGGCCAGCCACGGTCCTCTGGCACGGTCCACTGCCAGGGCCATTGGGAAGGGAAACGCCTATGTCGCTCCGGTCGCTACCGCTCATCGTGATCGCGTTCATCCTCTACAACGTGATCGTTCTGTCGTTTGGCGTTGAGGCGCTCGACAGAAACTTGTTCGAGCTCACGATGCTGAGTGGCGGCGTCTGGAAGTTCAACGCGGGCCACCTGGTCATTCTGATCACGCTGATTTTGCTCTTCATCGAGATCGTGAAATCGACCTACACGAGTACCTCCTCGCTGGTTGATCACGGCTTGTCGATGGTGGTGTTCGTCGCCTGCCTCGTCGAATTCCTGATGACACCGCCGGCCGCGACCTCGGTATTCTTCTTGATCGTCGTCGCCACGTCGATTGACGTCATTGCCGGCTTCACGATCGGCATCCGCGTCGCACAGCGCGACCTGACGTTCGGAACGGCGAATTAGCCTTTCGCGGACGAAGAAACCCGCGGTCCATCGATGGCCGCGGGTGGTCGTTGATCCGTGATCACCGCACCTCGATACAGGTACATGACACTGGCGCGCGGGCACCCGACGCGTGTCGCGTCATGCGCTGCTGCGGCTTGCTAGCTGTCGTCGATTGCGTCAGTGGGCAGCAGCGACTACTCGCGGTCGCCGGAGAGCTTGTCGATCTTCTGCTGCATGTTGGCGAGCTGCGCCTTCAGCTCGCTGATGTCGCTTGTTTCTTTCTTGGCGGGTTCGGCCACATCGGCCTTTTCACCTGCCGGCCCCGGGGCTTGACCGGGACGCTTGGGGGCGCCTGGAACGCCCGAGAACGGGCTCCACATCGACAGCGCCTGCTCAAACATCGCCATGTTCTTGCGCGCCAGCTCTTGATAAACGTCGAAGGCGGCTGCCGGATTGGCGAAGGCGTTGGCAAACTGCGTGCGGAACTTCTCCTGTTCCTTGGCCAGGTTCTCGAGGCTGAACTGCAGGTAGCCGGGTACCATGCGGCCGATGCTGTCATCGTAGAAGCGGATCAACTGGCGTAGGAAGGGTACCGGCAGCAGCGTCTGGCCGCCCACGCGGTTCTCTTGCTCGACGATGATCTGGGTCAGCACCGAGTGCGTTAGGTCATCGCCCGTCTTGGCGTCGTAGACGACGAAATCGCGATCCGAGCGCACCATTGTCGCCAGATCCTCGAGCGTCACGTAGGTGCTCGTCTCGGTATTGTAGAGCCGGCGATTGGCATACTTCTTTATGACAACCGCTTCTTTTTCTCGCTAGGTGCTTCGGGTTTGTTCAGCATTTTGCGGGCCGTAGAGGCAGTTGTTGCGCTGCATCAGCGTAACACCCCGGGGGCCGGGGGGCCAGCCGTTTGTGTTGACCTCCTCGGCCAGATGTCGCAATTGCAGGCGGCAACACCGTACTGCTATCGTGCTGCAAAAGCAGGCCGAAGCCCGGTTTGCGCCCGCGCGGGGCCAATTCTCGGCGTGGTAACGCTAACAACACCTAATCCGCCAAGGAGACGCCGTTAGATGAGCCAGGATAACGCGACCATCGTGATTGCCAGCGCGGCGCGGACCCCCGTGGGCTCGTTCAACGGTTCGCTCGGGAGCCTCCCCGCGCATGAGCTCGGCAAGGTCGCTATCAAAGCGGCGGTGGAACGCGCCGGCCTTCAGTCGGGCGATATCTCCGAGGTGATCCTCGGCCAGGTGCTCACCGCCGGCCAGGGCCAGAACCCTGCGCGCCAGGCCTCGATTGCCGCCGGCATCCCGGTCGACAGTCCGGCCTGGATCGTCAATCAGGTTTGCGGATCGGCGTTGCGGGCGGTCGCGCTCGGCATGCAGCAGATCCAGACCGGCAGCTCCTCGATCGTGGTCGCGGGTGGCCAGGAGAGCATGAGCCAGTCGCATCATTCGGCCTACCTGCGCGGCGGCGTGAAGATGGGCTCGCTCGATCTCGCCGACACGATGATCAAGGACGGCTTGTGGGAAGCCTTCAACGGCTACCACATGGGCACGACCGCCGAGAACGTCGCGCGCCAGTGGCAGATCACGCGCGAGGAGCAGGACAACTTCGCGGTCGCCTCGCAGAACAAGGCCGAGGCCGCCAAGAAGGCCGGCAAGTTCAAGGACGAGATCGCGCCGGTGACCATCAAGGGCAAGAAGGGCGACACCGTCGTCTCGGAGGACGAGTACATCCGCGACGGCGCGACCTACGAGAGCGTCGCCAAGCTGCGTCCTGCCTTCGACAAGGCCGGCAGTGTCACGGCCGGCAACGCATCGGGTCTCAACGACGGCGCGGCCGCGGTTGTGCTCATGACGCTCGAGGAAGCCAAGAAGCGGGGCATCGAGCCGCTCGCCCGGATCGTCTCGTGGGCGCATGCCGGTGTCGATCCTTCGATCATGGGCACAGGCCCCATTCCGGCGTCTAAGAAGGCGCTCGAGAAAGCCGGCTGGACCGTGAAAGACCTCGATTTAATCGAGGCGAACGAGGCATTTGCCGCGCAGGCCTGCGCCGTCAACAAGGGGCTTGGGTGGGATACCGCCAAGGTCAACGTGAATGGTGGCGCGATCGCGATCGGTCACCCGATCGGGGCGTCCGGCGCGCGCGTGTTGACGACGCTGCTGCATGAGATGAAGCGGCGCAACGCCAAGAAAGGCCTCGCAACGCTGTGCATCGGCGGCGGCATGGGTATCGCGCTGTGCGTCGAGCGCGACTAATCCCTCTTAACTCTCGATCGCAAGTGAGAGGCCGGCAGCGTCCGGCCTCCGCTATGATCGCAAGCGTTCAAACAACAAATAAACCTGAGGGAGGAATTACATGGCTCGTGTCGCGCTGGTGACCGGGGGGACGCGTGGCATCGGTCACGCCATCTCGGTGGCCCTGAAGGCCCGCGGTTACCGCGTCGCCGCCAACTATGCCAGCAACGATGCCGCTGCTCAGCAGTTCCAAGTCGAGACCGGGATCCCGGTTTTCAAATGGGACGTCGGCGATTTCGCCGCGTGCGAGAAGGGCGTGGCGCAAGTCGTGAAGGAGCTGGGGCCTGTCGACGTGCTGGTCAATAACGCCGGCATCACCAGCGACGCCATGCTTCACCGCATGACGAAGGAGCAGTGGGACAAGGTCGTGCGCACCGATCTCGATTCCGTTTTCAATATGTGCCGCCAGGTCATCGACAGCATGCGCACGAAGAGCTTCGGGCGCATCATCAACGTCGGCTCGATCAACGGCCGCAAAGGTCAGATGGGGCAGACGAACTACTCAGCCGCGAAGGCCGGCATGCACGGCTTCACCAAGGCGCTCGCGTTCGAAGGAGCGGCCAAGGGCATCACGGTCAATACGATTGCGCCGGGCTATATCGCGACCGAGATGGTGGCGGCGGTGCCGAAGGAAGTGCTCGAGACCAAGATCATTCCGCAGATCCCGGTCGGACGTCTGGGCGAAGAGAGCGAAATCGCGCGCGCGGTCGTGTTTCTAGCCGCGGATGAGGCCGGATTCGTTACCGGCGCCTGCTTCGACATCAACGGCGGCCACTACATGGCCACCTAAATTACCACACGCGTTCATGTCGGATTGAACGCGTGGGATGCCCGGTTGAACTGCGGTTTATGAACGATTGAACGCAAGGCTTGTCGGGGATGCCCGCGAGCCTTGCGTTTTTGTTATCCCCGCAGGCGCGTGCGGATGATGCGGGGGAATTCGTCCGTGCCGGGGCCCTGCTCTCCAGCCGGACGCTCAGAGCTCCACCAGCGATCAGCGTGCACGTCGGCGACCGGAGCCTGGGCTGCGGGAGCCTGCTGCTGTGTGCCGGGTGTCGGCGCCGCGGGACCGGCATTCGGCATGGCGTTAGCCGTCGCGGGCACAGGCACCGCATTGGCGTTCGCCGTTGCAGCCGCGGCCGCGTTGGCGCGAGCCGGGATGCTCGGCCCGGCAAACCAAGCCTCGATCAGATCGAGCTCGTCGGCCGACAGGTTGAGACCCTGGCTGCGGCAGCGCGCGACCACGAAGTTGCGGAAGCGGCTGGCGAAGAGCGAAGCCGAGACGCCCTGCACGAACCACGGATCGGATTCGCCCACGACATCGAGGATGAAGCGCGCGTCTTCGGTGCGCACCTCGAGCCCCAGATCCTGCGCCCGCTTGACGATGTTCTTCACCGTCTGCATGCCGGCCGGACCGTTCGCACTGATCTCCTGCGCCATGACGTCGAACAGCGCGCGATAGTCGGGCGGCGAAAGCGTCGGAGCCTGGCTCGCCTCGTGGATGCGCGCAATCGACTGCTGGATCGCGGTCGCGCCTTCACCAGCCGCGCGTGGCGGCGTGAAGGGCTGGTAACGGGGTAGCCCCGGCTGGCCCGAGAGGGCTTCGGACGGCGCCGGGGCTTGCGGACCGCGCTGCGTCTGGGCGGGGGGCCCGGATTGCGGTGCGGTTCGCGGGGCCTGCGGAGCGGTGCCGAGCAGCGGTGGCAAATTGCGCTGCAACGGTGCCGATACAGCTGGCTCCTGGCGGGACGCGTCTGGTCGGCGCGTCTCGATCCGGTTGCGTGTCTCGCCCTGCACGGCGCGGCTCGCGTCATAGACGCAGTATGGCGGCTGCGTGGTCAGTTTGATCTCCTCGGGCAAGCCCTTGGAGAGAAGATCGCGGAA
Source organism: uncultured Alphaproteobacteria bacterium (assembly GCA_963726795.1). Classification (GTDB taxonomy): domain Bacteria; phylum Pseudomonadota; class Alphaproteobacteria; order Rhizobiales; family Hyphomicrobiaceae; genus Hyphomicrobium_A. The sequence continues at coordinate 74,864 of CAVSDD010000008.1, forward strand.
GCTGCCCATCCCGCCCCAGGCGGAACCGACCGTCTTGTCGTAACCGAGCGTGCGTACTGCGCGATCGGCGAGGGCCTCGAGCGGCAACGGCTGCTCGGAAGCGCGCACCGCGGACACGACCTCGTTGAGGATGTGCCGGCGCAGCGTCTCGATGTTGGTCGCGCTTGGCAGCGCGGGAATGTCGGCGTGCTCGGTGGGGCGAGCAGCAATCTCGCCTTCGAGCAGCAGCATCATCAGATCGGATTCGCGCACTTCTGCGTCGCAGATCGCGGTGTATGGCGCTGCCGTGTTGTCGTTGGAATAGATGACCGTGCGGCGTGCATGTGAGCGCAGCCGATGCAGCACGGGTGTGAAGTCGGCATCGCCAGAGAGGATGACGAACTCATCGAAATAGGTTTCGTGCGTGAGGATATCGCGCACGTCCATCACGATGCGAATGTCGGCGGAGTTCTTCAAAAGCGCGGTCAGCGGCGGACAATCGATCACTTCGCAGCCCGCGCGCAGGAAATGGTGGCGCACGAACGGGAAGGACGTCATGTCGGTCGAGTTATCGCCTTGATTACGCCGCGGTACCGGATTGCCGTAGCAGCGATTGATGACGATTCGGCGCGGGCGCTCTGCTTCGGGGCTGTTGGTTGGAGTCATCAGGCGGCCCGTTTCGAGCGCCTTGATCCACCGTGCAGCGTCCTTGGAGAACCGCTTGGCCGCTTCCTCGCTCTTGCGCTTCAGCGAAAGGTACACGTTGTCGTAATCGACGAAGACCGTCGTCAAAATGGGTCCAAGCGACTCCCGCTTCATAACCGGCAACCCCCCGCTGGCCGTGGTTCAAGTCGTACTTGCCAGCACTCTTTGGTGAGTCGCACCGACGCGGCAAGCGCAGTGGCGCTGCGCATTGGCCATTTGCACAATAAGCGTTTTCCGCCAGTACGTTAGAGAATCGGTACGGGGGTCATTAGTCGTGGAAAAGTCACTGGTGCGCCAAACAAGCAACTGTCATGGATCAGCGTTGCGGCAGCATCTTGGGATCGACGGGGTCAAAGCCCCCGTCAGCAAGCTCAAATCCCGTAAATTCGAATCCCGGAGCAACCGTGCAGCCGGCGAGCGTCCAAGCGCCGAGGCTGCGTGCCGACTGCCACCAGCCAGCCGGTACTACCGCTTGCGGGCGCTCGCCCGCATCAAGCGCCGAGCCGAGCCGTAGCCGCGTGAGGATCCCCTTGTCGTCGGCGAGGGACAGCTCGAGCGTCGCACCGGCATACCAATGCCAGGCCTCGGCGGCGTCGACGCGGTGCCAGCGCGAGATCTCGCCGGCGGCGAGCAGGAAGTAGATCGCGGTTGAGGCGGCGCGGCCGCTTGCGATTTTGACCTCGTCGCGGAACGTCTCGCGGAAGTGGCCGCCTTCGGGATGCGACTGCAAGTCGAGAAGCTTGATCACATCGGCGGCGCTCAGCTCAGGCGATGGCATCAGGCTCGCTCCACTGGATGCAGGGTGCCGGCTCTTAGCGCCGCCGGGCCGCATCGATGCGCTCAATCAGCTTGTCGATCGTCGGGCTCGTCGTCAGCGGGATAAGGCGAAGGGGCGCGCAGAACGTTACCACCGAGCCAAACACGCTCTGCCGCCGCAGCGAAAGGGTCACGCGCGGCGGGCTCATCATGGGGGAGTAGCTGACGTTCTTGATATCCGACAAGGCGATGCGGTCTTCCGCCCCGCGATTGCGGACGATCAGCGCGTCCCCGGCATCCCACACCTCGTCGACCAGATCGAATATGAGCGCGCGCATGATGAAGAACCCGAACACCGCCATCACTGGCAAAACGATCAGCGGGAGCGAGAAAGCACCTTGGAAGCGCAGGCTCGTCGTCGCCACAACCGCCAGACCGCCGAACCAGATCGCAGGGAAAACCCATTTGTAAAAGACGGTCGCCTTCGAGGAGATGCGAACCATCGCTGGGCGCTCCGCTTGCGAATTCTCAGATGCCAACGCACGCGTCGCAGTCGCGCGAGCGGCCTGAGATTATCATGCCGCCGACAGCGGTCTGAAGCTGCTCGTGTGTCGCGGGGCCGCAATGTCCGACACCGGCGGCGGCATCAGGCCTTGTTCTTGCGCTCGCGGATCTCGGCGAAGACCTTCCAGTCGGGAGCGAAGGGCAGCCCGATTTTCTGCCGAATCGCGGCGTTGCCTGCGCGCAGGAAGGGGTTGGTCTCGAGCTCCTTGTCGAGCCGCGTGGGCAGCGTCGCCTCTCCGTTGGCGCGCTGGCGCTCGACCTCCTGCGCGCGCTGGCGCAGGGCGGCGTTGTCGGGATCGACGGTGAGCGCAAAGCGCGCGTTGGCGGCGGTGTACTCGTGCCCGCAGTAGATCTCGGTGTCGCGCGGCAGCCCCATGAGCTTCTTCAAGGAGTTCCACATCATCTCGGCGTTGCCTTCAAACACGCGGCCGGCACCCATCGCAAACAGCGTGTCGCCCACGAACGCGACCTTGGCGGCCGGTATCCAGTAGGAGAGGTGACCGAGCGTGTGCCCGGGCGTCTCGAGCACCCGCACCTCGAAGCCCCCGAATGCGATGGTGTCTCCTTCGCGCACGCCACGGTCGATCCCCGGGTACGCGGTCGGCCTCCGCCAGGGGCCCGATGACGGTGCAGCCGGTTGCTTCCTTCAAGCGCAGGTTGCCGCCGGTGTGATCCTTGTGATGGTGGGTGATGAGGAGGTGGGTGAGGCGCCAGCCCTTGGCGGCGAGGTGCTTCAGGATTTCTTCCGCGTCGGGCGCGTCGATCGAGGCCGTGACGCCGGCCTCAGCATCGTGCAGCAACACGCCGAAGTTGTCGGAGAGGCAAGGAAACTGCTCGATCTCGAGCTTCGGCATGCTTTGGCGCTCTTATTGTTGGCACTTGGAGTTTTTGGCGGCTCTTAGGGTGCGGACCCTAGCGGCGGCGTCCGCCGATGACAACGCACCTGCGGCAAGGGCTTGAATTGCTGTGCGATCCGGTCAAGTTGTGCGCTGCTGGCCAGGCGCGAGGAGACATCCTCAACGATGCACCACGATGTCGTCGAGCTGAAGAACTTCTACGCGACGCCGCTCGGGCAGTCCGTGCGCCGCGTCTTGGGCCATCGCATCCGCGCGCGCTGGCGCGGGCTGACGGGCGCGACGCTCATCGGCCTGGGTTATGCCTCCCCGTATTTGGGCGCGTTTCGCGGGGAAGCGCGCCGCATCGGTGCGCTGATGCCGGAGACGCAAGGCGCGGTCGTGTGGCCGAAGGACGGCTCGGCCATGTCGGCGCTAGTTGAGGAGGATCGCCTGCCGCTCGCCGACGGCTCCGTCGACCGTCTGCTCGCGGTGCATTGCCTCGAGGTCGCCGAGCGCACGCGGCCGCTCTTGCGCGAGATGTGGCGCGTACTGGCGCCCGAAGGCCGGCTCATGCTAGTGGTGCCGAACCGGCGCGGGGTCTGGGCGCGCCTCGACAAGACGCCGTTCGGGCAGGGGCGTCCCTATAGCCGACAGCAGCTCGAGGCATTGTTGAGCGAAGCCATGTTCAGCTCGCTCGAATGGGGTGGGGCGCTGTTCGTGCCGCCATTCAATCGCCAGGTGCTGCTGCGCTCGGCGACCGCCTGGGAGCGCGTGGGCGCGGCGATGACGCCCGCGTTTGCCGGCGTCATCATCGCCGAGGCGCGGAAAGAGCTGGTGGCGCCGATCGGCAAGCCGGTGAAGGCGCGCCGACTGCGCGGTCTTGCGCCCGCAGGCGTGCGCCCGGCGTATCCGCGCGCTTAGCGTTTTCTCAGCAGGAACACGGCCTTCTCGCCCAGCAGGTTTTGCAGCGCGATCGAGTGCTTGATCGGCAGCCGCTGGCCCGACGTGTTGAACGCGACCGCTTCCTCGACGCGCGCATCGACGAGATCGACGAGGTCGGCGAAGTCGCGGATCGTGCACAGGTGCGCGTCGGGGCTCGCGTACCAGGCTTCGGGCAGGTTCTGCGTCTGCGGCATGCGGCCCGACAGCAGCAGCCCGGCGCGGATGCGCCAGTGGCCGAAGTTCGGAAACGACACGATCGCGCGCCGGCCGATGCGCAGCAGGTTTTCCAGCACCGTCTTGGGGTGGCGCGTCGCCTGGATGGTGAGGCTCAGGATCGCGTAGTCAAACGCCTGGTCGGGGTAGTCGTTCAAGTCGCGGTCGGCGTCGCCCTGGATCACGGACAGTCCGCGCGTCACGCACGCGTTCACGCGATCGCGCGAGAGCTCGACCCCGCGGCCGTCGGTCGATTTCGTTTCGGCCAGGAGCTGCAGCAAGGCCCCGTCGCCGCAGCCGACGTCGAGCACGCGTGAGCCCGGCTCGACCATCTCGGCGATGAGCAGATGGTCGACGCGATGCTGTTCTCCCGGCGGGTTCACGATCTTGAGCATCAGCCAAGCACCTTCAGTCCGCGCTTCACGCCGGCCGCGTTCAAGAACCCGCGAATGGTGGCGAAGAACACCGGCTCCTCCAGCAGGAATGCGTCGTGGCCGTTGTTGGACTCGATCTCCACGAACGAGACGTTAGCCGCGACTGCGTTCAGCGCGTGCACGATCTCGCGGCTCTCGCGCGTCGGGTACAGCCAGTCGCTCGTGAACGAGACGACGCAGAAGCGCGTCTTCGTTTTGCGGAAGGCGTTCGCCAGCACGTCGTCATGCTCGGCAGCGAGATCGAAGTAGTCCATCGCGCGGGTGATATAGAGGTAGCTGTTGGGGTCGAAGCGGTCGACGAACGTCGAGCCCTGATGGCGCAGATAGCTCTCCACCTGGAAGTCGGCGTTGAACGAGAACGTGAGCTTGGAGCGGTCCTGCAGGCTGCGCCCGAACTTGCGGTGCAGCGCGTCCTCCGACAGATACGTGATGTGCGCGGCCATGCGCGCCACGGCGAGCCCGTTGCGCGGCACCAAACCGAAAGAATAGTAGTCGCCGCCGCACCAGTCGGGGTCGGCCATCACGGCCTGGCGCCCCACCTCGTGGAAGGCGATGTTCTGCGAGGAATGCCAGGCGGCGGTCGCGATCGGCACGGCGGAGAACACGCGCTCGGGGTGGCTCGCCGCCCATTCGAGCACCTGCATGCCGCCCATCGACCCGCCGATCACGCAGAACAACTGGTCGATGCCCAAGTGATCGATGAGGCGCACTTGTGCATTCACCATGTCGCCGATGGTGATGACCGGAAAATTGACGCCATAGGGCTTGTTCGTCCTGGGGTCGACCGAGGCCGGTCCGGTCGAGCCCATGCAGCCGCCGAGGATGTTGGGGCAGATGACGAAGAAACGGTCGGTGTCCACCGGCTTGCCGGGGCCGACGAGCGTTTCCCACCAGCCGGGCTTCTTGGTGACCGGGTGCTCGCTCGCGACGTATTGATCGCCGGTGAGCGCATGGCACACGAGCACGGCGTTCGACTTGGCCGCGTTGAGCGTGCCGTAGGTCTGATAGGCGATCGTCACCGGCGCCAGCGACTGGTCGCAGTCGAGCAGCAACGGCTCGCTTGCGGGCAGGTGCAAGACCTTGCTCGAGGGATTGTTGGCCTCCGCGAGACGCGCGCTCGCGGTGCCGGCTTCGACGTTCGCCAAAGGTGGATGCACTGGCATCATACGAGCGCGCTCCCTGCCTGCGCCTCGTGCGCGGGCACAAAAAAACCGGCCGGAACAGCGGGCCATTGAGGCCGCTCATCCGATACCGGTGCGCGCGGCCCGTTTTAGCGACTTATTTAACGTGGTTGCAAGCCGGCCGGCCAAATCACCACGAGGTCACGATCAGATAGCGGCGCGGGGTGGGAGCGTCAAGAGGAGGGCTCCTCGTCGCGGCCTGGCGAAGCTGGCCGTTAGCCTTTGCGCTTCCGTTATAGGCGTCTGTATCACTTCCCGCGATCACTGGCCGCGTCTGCGACCCAGGCAGGCATGCCCATTCGGACCAAGCCCCATGGCTATTCCCCAGCCCAAATCCGGCATACTGGAAATCGAGCCCTACGTTCCCGGCGAGAGCAAGCTCGCGGCGGGCGCCAAGCCGATCAAGCTGTCGTCCAACGAGACCCCGCTCGGGCCGAGCCCCAAGGCATTGGCCGCGTTCAAGGACGCAGCCGCCAGCCTCGAGCGCTATCCCGACGGATCGAGCACGGCGTTGCGTGCGGCGATCGCGGCCCGCTATGGGCTCAACGCGGCGCGCATCGTGTGCGGTGCGGGCTCGGACGAGATCTTGGGCTTGCTCGCGCATGCCTACCTCGGCCCGGGCGACGAGGCGATCTTCACGCAGTACGGCTTCCTGCTCTATCGCATTATCGTGCTGGCCAACGGCGCGACGCCCGTGGTCGCGCGCGAGCCGGATCTGCGCGCGGATGTCGAGGAGATTCTAGGCCTCGTGACCGAGCGCACCAAGACCGTCTTTCTCGCGAATCCCAACAATCCGACCGGCACCTACCTGTCGATCGACGAGGTGCGCAAGCTGCGCGCCAAGCTGCCGGTCAACGTGCTGCTCGTGCTCGATGCCGCGTACGCCGAGTACGTGCGCCGCAACGATTACGAGGCCGGCATCGAGCTCGTCGCGACGACGCCCAACACGGTCATGACGCGCACGTTCTCCAAGATCCACGGGCTCGCTGGGCTGCGCCTCGGCTGGGCCTATTGCCCCGAGACGGTCGCCGACGTGCTGAACCGCATCCGCGGGCCGTTCAACGTGTCGGCTCCGGCGCTCGCCGCCGGCGTCGCCGCGATCACCGATGGCGCGCACGAGGAAGCCGCTGCCGCCCACAACGAGGAGTGGCGCCCCAAGCTTTCAGCCGGCATCGAGAAGCTCGGGCTCAAGGTGACACCGAGCGTGGCGAACTTCCTGCTCGTGCACTTTCCGAAAGATACAAAGCGCAACGCGCCTGCGGCCGATGCTTTCTTGAAGTCGCGCGGGATCATCGTGCGCCGCGTCGACGCGTATGGCCTGCCCGAGGCCCTGCGCATCACGATCGGTACCGGCGCCGACAACCAAGCGGTGCTGGCGGCGCTTAGCGATTTCATGCAGAGCACCGCGTCATGAGCCCCGCTCCGCCAGAGAAACAAGGGATGCCCGAAGCGAAATTCGGCCAGATCGCCCTTCTCGGCATCGGCCTCATCGGCTCCTCGATCAGCCACGCGGCGCGGCGCAAAGGGCTCGCCGGCTCGATCACCGGCAGCGCGCGCACGAAGGAGACTGTCGATACGGCGCTCAAGCTCGGCCTCATCGACAAGGGCTGCGCCAGCGCGGCTGAAGCCGTTGCGGGCGCCGACCTCGTCATCATGAGCGTGCCGGTCGGCGCGTGCGCGGCGCTCGCGGCCGAGATCGCCCCGCACCTCAAGCCCGGTGCCATCCTGACCGACGTCGGCTCGGTCAAGGCCGCGGTGGTGCGCGATGTCGCTCCGCACGTGCCCAAGGGCGTGCACTTCGTGCCGGGGCATCCGATCGCGGGCACCGAGCAATCCGGACCCGAGGCCGGTTTCGCCGAGCTGTTCGACGGCCGCTGGACGATTTTGACGCCAAGCGCGCAGACCGACAAAAGCGCCGTCGCCAAGCTCAAGGCCTTCTGGCAGGCGCTCGGCTCCAAGGTCGAGATCATGACGCCCGAGCATCACGACATGGTGCTCGGCATCACCAGCCATCTGCCGCATCTCATCGCCTACAACATCGTCAACACGGCCGAGCACCTTGAACGCGTCACCAACTCGGAGGTGATCAAGTTCTCGGCCGGCGGCTTCCGCGATTTCACCCGCATCGCCGCCTCTGACCCGACCATGTGGCGCGACGTGTTCTTGAACAACAAGGAGGCGGTGCTGGAGATGCTCGGCCGCTTCTCGGAGGATCTGGCGGAGCTGCAGCGCGCCATCCGCTTCGGTGACGGCGACACGCTGTTCCGCCTGTTCACGGACGCGCGCGCGATCCGCCGCGGTGTCATCGAGGCGGGCCAGGATACCGCCGCGCCCGACTTCGGGCGCTCTCATGCAGGCGAGCCCGCAGCGAAAACGCCCACCGGCAAGAAAGCAGCGACGTAGGGATGGGGGAGCCGCGCGACCTCTGGGTATTCGCTTACGGCTCTCTGATGTGGCGTCCGGGCTTTGCGTACGCCGACGCCGTGCACGCGCGCCTCGTCGGCTGGGGCCGCTCCTTCTGCATCTATTCGCGCTACTACCGCGGCTCGCCGCGGCGGCCGGGGCTGGTGCTCGGTCTCGACCGCGGCGGCGCGTGCGAGGGCATCGCGTTCCGCATCCCGGCGCCCGACGTTGCCGCGACGCTGAATTATCTGCGCGAGCGCGAACAGGTGGTCAGCGTCTACCGCGAGGCGCTGGTACCGCTGACGCTGGTGACGACCGGGCGGCCGGAGGTCACGGCGCTGGCGTTTCTCGTCGAGCGCGCGCATCCAAGCTACGCCGGGCAGTTGAGCCTCGCACACCAGGCGCAGTTCATCCGGGGCGCCGTGGGACGCACGGGCAGCAACATCGACTATCTCGTCAGCACGCTCGCGCATTTGCAGGAGCTCGGCATTCGCGAACGCTCGCTCGAGCGTCTCCTCACGGTCGTTGGCGCGCACGTCGCGCGCGGCGAGGCGCTGGAGCACGCGCGTCCTGCAGCCGTCGGCCTGACCAAGCAGTGGGCGGCTTTGCCGGTGCGCACGCGCAGGCGGCTGCGGCCTGAGGACGCGCGCCGGTTCAGCTACCGCAGCGCGCTCGGCGTTCGCTAGCGGTGTGAGGCGGCCCCAAACGCCGAACGCGCGCTGGCAAGGCGCGCGTTCGGGACGACGGGAGTTGCCGGGAAAGAGATTTTAGTTGGCGGAAGAGCGGCCAGCCATGTTGGCGAAGGCCTTCTCGACCTGACCGGTCTTGAGATCGAACTCGACCATGCGGCTCACCTTGGGTGACTCGGCCAGCAGGTGCACATGGACCTCGTGTGCGCCAAGCTCGGCGCCGCGCTGGCGGATCTCGGCCAGGTTGAGCGAGGGCGACGCATTGCGAACGCGGCCGATGGACAGGATCTGGCGACGCGCGCCCGGCTCGCGCCGCACCAGCACGTAGTTCGCCGGCGGCAGCGTAGGGCAATCGATCAGATCATAAATCGTGTGGACGTAACGCTTGCCTGATGCGCCGGTCCAGAAGTGGAAGCGATTTCCCGCGACCGGCTTTGACTCTTTCGCCGCATGCACTTCGCTTTCGAGGCGCTGCGCCCGATAGGCGGCGAGCTCAATAATACGCGCACTCATGACTGACGATCCCTCAGTGGCCAACAGGCCAACGCTCTGTTCGACGCCGTTTTTTGTTTGGGACAGCCTATGCTGCATTGCTTAACGATGCCCCGGGTTTCGAGCATTTGTGTGGCTCGATCTCAGTGTTTTTGCGGCAGAGTGAACGCAATCTTGCCGCACGTTATGAACATTGCGAGCGAGCCGGATTTGCGCGCACTTCTGCGAGGTTAATGCGCCGGGTTGAGCGCGAGCGGCGCGTCATCCACAGCGCGAGAACCCGCAATTTTGACACGTCCAGCAGCCTTCGCGCTGCACGTAGTCGGCCGAGGAGCAGCGCGGACAGAGCTTGGGCCTGACGGTGCGCGCGTCGCTCCGCGCTTCGGGGCCGTGGGCGGGAGCGCCGCTCTCCTGCGCGCCGTGCTGACCCGCTACGGCGGCATGGCGCTGCGGTTGACCAAGCTCGAGGCGCTGGGCTTCACCCTGCAAAAAGCCCGTACGGATCATGTGCGTCTCGATCACCTCGCCGATGGCGGCGAGCAGGCTCGGCACGTACCGGCCCGCGACCCAATGGCCGCCTTGAGGATCGAACACGGCCTTCAATTCCTCGGCGACGAAGGTGACGTCGCCGCCGCGGCGGAACACGGCGCTGATCATGCGCGTCAGCGCGACCGTCCAGGCGTAGTGCTCGAGGTTGCGCGTGTTGATGAAGATCTCGAACGGCCGTCTTCGTGGACCGTGCCCGCCTCCGGCAGGACCCTCGCGCTCGATGTCGTTGATGGTCACGTAGATCGCGTGGTCGCTGCCGGGCCATTTGAGCTTGTAGGTGTAGCCCGACAGGATGCCCTCGCGCTCCAAGGGCGGCGCCATGGAGACGACGTTGGCGCGCTCCTCGGCTGGGAGTTGCGCGACTTCGACGCGGCGCTCTGGGGGTTTCTCTAAGGGTTTGACGCTCGGCTTCGCCTCCGGGGGAGGAGGTGGCGGCGACGCCGGTTCCGGCTCGGCTGAGCGCAGCACGGCGCCCGTGACCGCGTTCGGCCGGTAGGTGGTGCAACCTTTGAGCCCCAACGCGTGCGCCTCGAGGTACACGTCCTTGAAGGCATCGAATGCGATTTCCTCCGGCACGTTGATGGTCTTGGAGATTGCGCTGTCGACGAACGGCTGCATCGCCGCCTGCATCAGGAGGTGCTTGCGCGGCTCGATCTCGCCGGCGCGCACGAAGCTTGCAGGCAGCGGGGCGGCGGGGCCGAACTGGCGCTTGAAGAGCGCGTGCGCGTAGTCCTCGACCTGCTCCTCGTGCGAGGCGCCGTCCTTGCTCAGCACCCGGCGCCGGTAGAGGTAATCAAACACCGGCTCGATGCCGCTCGAGACGTTGCCGGCGAGCAGCGAGATCGTTCCCGTCGGCGCAATCGAGGTGAGGCAGCCGTTGCGGATGCCGTGACGGCGGATCGCCGCCTGCACGGGCGCGTCCAGCAGCGCGACGTTGGGACTGGCGAGGAAGCGCTTCTCGGCAAACAGCGGGAAGGCACCCTTCTCTGCGGCGAGTTCGGCGCTCGCCTCATAGGCGGCGTTTTGGATCGCGGCCATCCAGCTGCCGGCAAGCGCTGCGGCTTCCTCGCTGCCGTAGGTCTTGCCGCAGAAAATGAGCGCGTCCGCGAGCCCGGTGATGCCGAGGCCGATGCGGCGCTTGGCTTTCGCTTCCTTGCGCTGGGGCTTCAACGGGTAGTTCGAGATATCGATGGCGTTGTCGAGGAAGCGCACCGCAAGCGCGACGCGCTCTTCCAGTTTTGCGCGGTCGAGCGTTGCATTGGGCGTGAACGGGCGCTCGATCAACTGCGCAAGGTTGATCGAGCCCAAAAGGCACGCGCCGTAAGCCGGCAACGGCTGCTCCCCGCACGGGTTTGTCGCGTGGATTTCCTCGCAATAGTTGAGGTTGTTGCGCTGGTTGATGCGGTCGATGAAGACCACGCCCGGCTCGGCGAAGTCGTACGTCGCCTGCATGATGCGCTCCCACAGCGCGCGCGCTTGCACCGTGCGGTAGACCTTGCCGCCGAATGTGAGCTCCCAGGGGGCGTCCGCGCGCACGGCGGCGAGGAAGGCGTCCGTCACGAGCACCGACAGGTTAAAATTGCGCAGGCGCGCCGGGTCGGACTTGGCGGCAATGAACGTCTCGATATCGGGATGATCGCAGCGCAGCGTCGCCATCATCGCGCCCCGGCGTGAGCCGGCCGACATGATGGTGCGGCACATGGCGTCCCACACGTCCATGAAGCTGACGGGGCCGGAGGCGTCGGCGCCGATGGAGGCAACGCGCGCGCCCTGCGGACGCAGGGTGGAGAAATCGTGCCCGATGCCGCCGCCCTGCTGCATCGTCAGCGCGGCTTCCTTCACGCCCTCGAAGATGGCACCCAGATCATCGCGGATCTCGCCCAGAACGAAACAGTTGAACAGCGTTACGCCGCGCCCCGTGCCGGCCCCGGCCAGGATGCGGCCCGCGGGGAGGAAGCCGAAATCGGCAATTGCGCCGTGAAAGCGCTGGGCCCACTTCTCACGCTTCTTCTTGCCGCCCTTTTCGGCCGCGGCCACGCCGCGGGCGACGCGCCAGAACGTGTCATCGAGCGTCGCGTCGATGGCGTCGCCTTGCAGCGTCTTGAAGCGGTATTTCCGGTCCCAGATTTCGCGCGCGATCGGCGCCAGGAACTGAGTTTGAACCTGCGACAGGAACTGCGGCTCGGACTTGAACTTGCTGGACATTTTCGAGCTTTCGGCGTCTCGCGGAATGGCCAGACTAATATGGGGCCGAGACGCCAAAAGTCAATTAATGTTCTTCATATGTTCACATAAAGTTCGCCGCTGTCGAACGGTGCCCAAAACGAAAAGGACGCTGATCCGGGGGGAGGATCAGCGTCCATCGTATGCCACAAGCCCCTGAGGGGAACGGGGGTCTTCCGCGGGGGGACACGGAAGGGTGGCTGGCACACATGTAGGTAACGGCGTTCGCAAAACAAAGATCCACGGGGCCGATTTAATCGCGCGTGGATAGGTTTTAATAATCATAAATAGCATAATCAAAACAACGCTCTGACGGAATTGGTTAGCGCGCTGTCGAGTTTGTCGCGGCCGAAATTCGTTGAACGGCCTCCGCGGGAAGCGGCGGAGGCTCGGGCGACTGGGCCGCTTCCCGGATAAGCCGGTCCGAAGCGGCTTCGATGCGTGCCTCGAGCAGGCCGCGGAACTCAGCCCGCGGCAGGCCCGGCGGAATGGGGTCGAGGATCTCGACGATGATGGTGCCGGGATAGCGCATGAAGCTGCGCCGCGGCCAATAGAGGCCTGAGTTGAGCGCGACCGGCACGCACGGCAGCCCAAGCCCCTCGTACAGCGCGACGACGCCCGGCTTGTAGTCGGGCGCAGCGCCCGGCGTGCGCCGAGTACCTTCGGGGAAGATCACGACCTCGCGCCCTGCCGCGGTGCGCGCGTTGCCGTCACGCAACAGCTGGCGCAGGGCGCTCGGGCCCCGGTCGCGCCTGACGAACACGTGCTCGAACTTTCGCGAGAACCAGCCGTGGAACGGGATGTGACGCAGCTCGGCCTTCATCACCATTGCCGGGTCGGAGAAAATGGGGATCAGCGCGAAGGTGTCCCACGCCGACTGGTGCTTGGAGGCGACGAGATAGGGCGGCTTGGGGAGCTTCTCGCGCCCGCGCACCTCCATTTTGGTGCCGACGATCCATTTCAGCAGCCAAAGCGAGACGCGCGCGTGTGCCCGGAGGCCCGCCATCGCGTAGCGGCGAGGCCCGAGCAGCAGGAACGAGCCCAGCACCACGAACATCGCGGTGGTGAGGTAGAAGAGCGGGACGAAGATCAGCGAGCGCAGCAGAACCAAGGGCGGCCTCAAATCCCGGCCTTGCGCTGGGCCGGGTTCTCGGCGAGCGAGCCCGCCTCGCGGCGGCCGACGACGCGCGCAACCGTCAGCTGCGCCGCGGCCGGCAGGAACTTCAGATATTCTGATACGAGAAGCCGCGTCGCCGAACGGCTCAGCCACCAGTAGCTGACCGGGAAATTGTCGGGCACGATCGGGTGCGGGATGAGTTGCGCCGAGGGAAGCGCAAGCGAGATCTCGGCCAGGCTGCGCGGCATGTGATAGCTCGCCGTCACGATGATGAGCGTCGCGTAGCGACGGGCCGACGCCCAGGTCCTCGCCTCGTCCGCGTTGCCGGCGGTGTCGAGTGCCGCATAGCCCAAGTCGACGCAGCAATCGAACGTCTGCTCAGGCAACCCTGAGATCTTCATCAGTGCGCGCTTGCCGGTGTGCTTGTAGACGCCGGAGATCAGCATGCGCTCGGCGCGGCCCTCGCTCAGCAGACGCGCGCCTTCCGCGATGCGCCGGCTTTCGCCCGTGAGCACCACGATGCCGTCGGCGTGTACATCGCCGGGTGCGGGCTCGCGCGTCACCGTGGAAGCGAACACGATGAAGCCGAGCGCCAGCAGTGCCACTGCCGCCACCGCCACACCAGCCAACACTCGGAGCAGTTTTTTCATCGCTTGATGGAGCGTCGCCTAGCCCGGACCAGCCTCAGTTCCCCGCCGTGTTTCCCGCTCTGTTCAAGGGATAAGACTAGCCGATTTGGTCGCGCTTGTGACCCGCCTGTGCACAGGCGTGCAAAGGGGCCTTTTGCGCTGCGGTAACGGGGAGAAGCCCTTAAGGCTTGGCGTTGAGGACGCGGAACACGCCGAATCGCGAGGTCAGCGTGCACAGCACCGCGATGATGACGACGACACCGCCGAGCAACACATAGCCCTCAATGTCGAGGCCGCCGGTGCCGACCAGGCGATGCACCTCGGCGACCGTGACGCCGCCGCCGCCGACCAGCTCCATGACGGCGGTCATCGATAGAAACACTCCCATGGCGCACACGGCGCCGACGAGGCCAGCGCGCACGCCCAGCCGGAGGAAATGCTTTTCGAACTCGCGCGCGATGTAACGGTCGGTCGCGCCGACGAGGTGGAGCACCTCGATGATTTCCCGGTTGGACGCCATCGCGGATTGTGTGGCGGAGATGATGATCGCGGTCGTCGCCGCGGCGACGAGCAGCAGGATAGCGAGGCCGGCGAGCGCAAAGGAGCGCGTCACCGTGCGGATCTGGCGTTGCCAGTGGCGATGATCGTCGATCGAGACGCCGGGATAGTCCTTGGCGAGGTCGGCGCGCAGCGCGGTGAGATCGGGCGGAGCATCGCGATCGACCTCGATCGCAATGAGGCGCGGAACGGGAAGCGAGGCCAGCACGTCCGACTGTCCGAGCCAGGGCTCCAGCATCTTGGAGGAATCGGCAAGGCTCACCGCATTCGCGTGCGCGATGCCGGCATGGTGCTGCAGGTAGCCTTCCACCTCGGCCAGCAAGTGCTCCATGTCGACGTTTTCGCGCGGCTCGACCTGCGCGGTCATCTCGCTGGCGATGTCCTTGAGCCACGCGTTCTTGGATTCGTTGATCATGTAGACGCAGCCGGCCGTGAGACAGGCGAGGAAGCACATGATCGTAATAACGAGCGTGAGCGAGCGGCCCGTGACCGAATCGGGTGGCACGACCGGGGTCTGGCGCTTGCGCTCGTTGCGTTGCGCCCCGCGCGCGCCAAAGTCGTGGCGCGGCTGCTCGCGCTTTGCGGGCGCGGGCGCCGGCGTCTCGTAGAGATAGGCCTGAGAGTCGGTCCCCCCGCGATGCCCGGTGATCACGTCCTCGTAAGGATCGTACTCGGGATTCGTTGGCAACGTGGAGCGCCGCCCGTCGGGTCTGTCATACGATCCGGACATGGCCCTCGTGCAGCTCCAGACGCGGCGCCTTGAATTGCCGCATCAATTGATGATCGTGGGTGGCGATCAGCACGGATGTGCCGAGGCGGTTGAGCTCGATGAACAGCCGCAGCAGGCGGCGTGCCATTTGCGGGTCGACGTTGCCCGTCGGCTCGTCGGCGAGCAGCAGCTCGGGCTTGCCGATCACCGCGCGCGCGATCGCCGCGCGCTGCTTTTCTCCGCCCGAAAGAATGGAGGGATAGGAGTGCATGCGGTCGCCGAGACCGACCCACTGCAACAAATCCGTCACGTCCTCGCGGTAGTCGGCGATGCGCTTGCCGACGACTCGCAGCGGCAGGGCGACGTTTTCCCAGGTTGTCAGATGGTCGAGCAGGCGGAAGTCCTGGAACACGATGCCGATGCGGCGGCGCAGCTGGGCGCGCTTGGCCGTCGAGATGCGGCTGACGTCCTGGTTGAAAAGGTAAATGTGACCCCGGGTCGGGTGCAGCGACATGAATAGCAACCGCAACAGCGACGTCTTCCCCGCGCCCGAGGGGCCGGTGAGGAAGTGGAACGATCCCGATCGGAGATGGAAGTTCACCTCGCCGAGGACCTCTCCCCCGTGGTCATAGGAGAGCCCGATGTTCGTCAATCGAATCACGAGTATCAGCCGGCGTTTGTTGCGGAAAAAACTTAGGGAGCGCAGCCCCCTGGCGACGCGACCAGCGATCAATCGACAGGATTGTGGCTTGTTCGTGGGCTAGAAGCCGCCACATACGGGACCGGGACGTTATGGCGGCATTGTCCCGCGGATGCAATGTCCTGCTATCCTGACATCGGCAACTGATAACAACCGCGATCGGAAAGCGGAAAATGGATACCCCTACGACGACCAACCCCGTGCTCGAGGTGATCTTCACTCCCGAGGAGATCTCCCGGCGCTTGGTCGAAATGGCCCACACGATCAAGGGGGAAAGCCTCGAGAACCTGATGGTCGTGGCGATCCTGAAAGGCAGCTTCGTGTTTGCCGCGGACCTGATCCGCGCCCTGCACGGGGTGGGGCTCGCGCCCGAGGTCGACTTCATGACGCTGTCGAGTTACCGCAAGGCGCGCATTTCCGGCGGGCAGGTTTCGATCCTGCGCGACATGGACCTCGAGGTGACCGATCGCAACGTCATGATCGTGGACGACGTGCTCGATTCCGGGCGCACGCTCGCGTTCGCCAAGGATCTGATCGCCGCGCGCGGCGCCAAGTCGATCCGGACCTGCGTGCTGCTCGATAAGCAGGCACCCCGCGCCGTGCAGCTTCAACCCGACTACTGTGCCTTCGAGTGCCCGGACGTGTTCGTGGTCGGCTACGGCATGGACGTGGCGCACCGTTACCGCGAGCTGCCCTTCGTCGGGCGCGTCGTGCGCGAGTGAACGAGTTCAACGAAAGGGCGATGGATGGCGCGGATACTGCTGGCCGATGACGACAGCTCGACGCGCGATCTGGTGAAACGCGCGCTGGAGAGCGACGGCCACAGCGTGGTCGTGACGCAAGACGGCAACGAGGCGCTGGAGCGCTTGAAACAGGACGGCGCCCAGTTCGATGTACTCGTCTCCGACGTGGAGATGCCGATGCTCGATGGCATCGCGCTGGCCGAGCGCGCCTTTGCGCTGCAGCCCAAGGTGCGCGTGCTGCTCATGTCGGGGTTTACCGAGCAGCTCGATCGCGCGAAAGAATTAAAGGGCGCGCATGTGGGCGTGGTGTCGAAGCCGTTCACGCTCGAGCAGGTGCGCGAGCGCGTCCGCAAGCTGCTGGCGTGACGCGCTAGGGCTTTGCTGCCGGAGCTGCGGGTGGAGATTTCGCGGGCGTGGTGGCCGCGGTCGGCGGGGCGACGGGAGCCGCGCGTGTGCAGTTGGCCTTGATGTTGATCTCGGCGACCTTCTTGCGCGCCGCGAGTGCGCCCGAGAACGGCTTGAACGACAGCTTGGTCAGCTTATAGAGCTCATCCGTGAAGGTCGCGCCGCAATCGAGCACAAACTGGTGCAGCTCGGCCATCCGGCAGGTTTCGAGGATCGGCACGACGTTGTCGCCCGCGAGCTTGCGGTCGTAGGCGGTGGTCAGGCAGCGGTCGACCTCGGCCATGGCGCCGACGAGGTCGTCCTCGAAGCTGCGCTCGAGCGTGGCGAATTTCAGATCGCCGCCGACCTCGCGGATGACGAACAGGTTCAACAGAATGTTCTTGTTCCAGTCGACGTAGGCTTCGTCGTAGGCGCGCTTGCGGAACTGGATCTCGTCCAGCGGGGCGTTGCGCCGCATCGAGGAAACCACCATGCCGGCGCGGGTGCGCCGGTCGTAGATGAGGTTTGCGATCGTCTCGACCGATTTGCGCCGGGTCTGCTGGGCCGCGTAGGTCTGCGCCAGCCACGCGCCGACGCCGGCCGTGACGATGCCGTTGAGGATGGCCGAGATCAGCGCGAAGATGATGAGCTGCTGGCGGGTCAGCTCCGCCGATCGCAGCAGGCGAAATCCCCCGGCCATATGCTCCCCCTATCGCGCAGCCCAGTACCCACCCTGTACGCCACACGACATTCTAGACGCGACAAGCTAGCCGCCGGTCACGCTCATGTGGCGCGCAACCGCGGGCCTGTCGACGCTGCGATCGATGATGAAGTCGTGTCCCTTCGGCTTCAAGATCATCGCCTGGTCGATCGCGACATTGAGCAAGGCATCCTCCGCGCTTTCGCGTAGCGGCGCGCGCAGGTCGACGGCGCTGTCCTGGCCGAGGCACATATACAGCGTGCCGGTGCAGGTGAGGCGCACGCGGTTGCAGCTTTCGCAGAAATTGTGCGTCAGCGGCGTGATGAAGCCGAGCCTGCCGCCGGTCTCGGCGACGCGCACGTAGCGCGCCGGTCCGCCGCTGCGGTGCGGGGTGTCGGTCAGCGTCCAGCGGTCCATCAGCCGCGCGCGCACCACCGACAGCGGCAGGTACTGCGCGGTGCGGTCGGCCTCGACCTCGCCCATCGGCATGGTCTCGATCAGCGTCAGGTCCCAGCCGCGCCCGTGCGCAAAACGGATGAGGTCGTCGAACTCGTCCTCGTTGGTGTTCTTGAGGGCGACGGCGTTGAGCTTGATCTTGAGGCCCGCTTTATCCGCGGCGTCGAGGCCTTCCAGCACGGTCGCGAGGTCGCCGCGCCGCGTGATCGCGCGAAACCGGTCGGGCTTCAGCGTGTCGATCGAGACGTTGATGCGCTCGACCCCCACGTCCTTCAGCGCCGATGCAAAGTGCTTGAGCCGGCTGCCGTTGGTTGTAAGTGTCAGCTCCTTCAGGCCGCCGCCGCCGAGGTGGCGCGCCAGGCGCTCAAACAGCCACATGATGTTGCGGCGCACGAGCGGCTCCCCTCCGGTGATGCGCAGCTTGTCGACGCCGCGCGCAACGAACGCCGAGGCGATGCGGTCGATCTCCTCCAGCGTGAGCAGGTCGCGCCGCGGCAGGAACTCCATGTTCTCCGCCATGC
Organism: uncultured Alphaproteobacteria bacterium; assembly: GCA_963726795.1. Lineage (GTDB taxonomy): Bacteria > Pseudomonadota > Alphaproteobacteria > Rhizobiales > Hyphomicrobiaceae > Hyphomicrobium_A. Next base: position 93,347 of record CAVSDD010000008.1, read on the forward strand.
AATAGGTGCAGCGGAAATCGCAGCGATCCGTCACCGACACCCGCAAATAGGTGATGGTGCGGCCGTAGCGGTCCTGAAGCGATGACGATTGCGTGCGATCGGCCATCTAGGCATCCGGTTGCGGGCTGCACCGTTATAGACTTAAGGCGCCAGCTCCGGCGCGGAGTCTTGGGCCGCGCTTGGTGGCTAAACTAGTGGCAGGCGCCGATCGTTCAAGAGCTAAGTGGGACGCCGACCTGATCGCGGGGCGCAAAAAACCCTCGCATTATCGTGAAGATGAAGCCGGAGCGCGCTCGATGCCGTTTGTAACGCGTACCGTCCTCGGGCTGCTGGCGTGGCTCGCGGTGCGTGCCGGTTCAAACTTCGACTTTCCCGCCGCCATTCCCGCGGCAATGGAACCCGACAACATGGTGCGGCCGAACCGCGCCGGGCGGCTGGTGCCCGTCCCCGACGATCCCGAAACCGGCCGCTCACTGCTGGCGCACTCCGCGCTATGGGCCGCCGTGGGAGTCATCGTGCTCATATTAGCGGCAGGCTACGTGCGGCGCCGCTGGAAATCCGGCCGGCGGATTCCCTCGCCCGTCTCCGGACGCGACGGCCCGCGCAAGTAAGAGAGAATGAAAGCGGCGAGGCCGTCGGCGTCATTGCGGGTAAACACAGGGACGTTTTCACCCTCCACCGGCGCCTCCGCAGCGATCGCGATCACGCGCTGATCTTCCGCAGCGAGCGAGGGGCGGTTCTGGGTCTCGGCGCCGCGCACCTCGATCTTGGGGATCGGCGCGCTCTTAAAGCCTTCAACGAGGATGAGATCGGCCGGCGCCAACAAGGCGATGGCCGCTTCGAGCGACGGTGGCGGCGTCGGCTGGGGGACGCCGTCGAACTCCCACGTGTCGGGCGCCAGCACCACAACGCGGTCGGCGCCGGCCTTGGCGTGGCGCTCGCCGTCAGTCAGGCCATCGTGGTCGCGCAGGTGATGATGCGTATTCTTGAGGGTAGCGACGGTCAGCCCGCCCCGGCGCAGCAACGGCAGCAGCTTCTCGATCAGCGTCGTCTTGCCCGATCCCTTCCAGCCGGCGACGCCGAGCACGGGCGTGCTCGGATCAGCCAGCGTCGACTCCGCAAGTGACAGCGCCACAAACAAGCCCTCGGCGCGTTTGAGATCGTCGGGGGTGTTGACGTTAAAGAACGGATCGACCTCTACGCCGCGCGCGGTCGTGCTTGCAAATTCGACGACGGCGCTCTTTTGCTGCTCGGCGAAGCGATGCATCGCGCGCATGCCGCCCGCTATCGCAGCGGCGACGGCTGGAAGCTGCGCAATCGGCCACAAGCCGATGACGGGATGCTGCCGTCCTCCCGATGCCGCGATCGCCGAGGTGGCGCCGGCCGAACGCAAACCTTGAGCGAGGCGTAGCGTGAGATCGCGCGGCAGGAACGGCGTATCGACCGGCACGGTAAGCAGGTAACGCGCGTCGGGCGTCTCGCGCCCGGCCCACATGAGAGCGGCATGCAGACCGGCAAGCGGCCCGGCTCGCGCCTCGCTTCCATCGGCCGCTTCTTTTATCGCATCCGGCACGACGGGCAGGCAGTAGCCGGAAAAGCGCTCGGGCTCGTCGTTGCCGCTGATGAGGATGCGGTGCACCTGCGGGCGCAGGCGCGCGATCACGTGCTCGATCATCGGCTTGCCGCCGATCGCGAGCGGGCCCTTGTCGCGGCCCATGCGCGAGGAACGCCCGCCGGCGAGCAGAGCCCCTGTCGTCTCGAGCGCCACCGTGCGCGCCGCTTCGTCCTGCATGCCTGCGATGTAGGCCCGCCGGGGCCGAGGGGCAAGCGCGGGATCGATTGTGGGCTCTCTTGCCGGGGCTTATAAGCGCTCGGGGACGCAACGATAAAAGCTTGAGGGAGCAGGGATGCCGGGCAAGGTGAAAGTCGGACGCCGCCAGTTTCTCAAAGCTGCGGCGGCGGGCGCTGCCGGCGCCGGCATATCCGCCCCGTCGCTCGCACAAACCGCGCCTTCGATCGAGTGGCGCATGGTCTCAAGCTTCCCCAAGTCGCTCGACACGATCTACGGCGCGGCGGAAGTGTTCGCCAAGGCGTTGGCCGAGATCACCGACAACCGATTCAAGATCCAGGTGTTCGCGCCGATGGAGATCGTGCCCGGCCTGTCGGCTGCGGACGCGGTCTCCAATGCCAGCGTCGAGGCCTGCCACACGGCCTCCTATTACTACTGGGGCAAGGATCCGGCGTTCGCGTTCGGCACCGCCGTACCGTTCGGCCTCAACTACCGCATGCAGAACGCGTGGATGTACGACGCGGGCGGCATCGACCTGCTGAACACGTTCTACGCGCGCTTCAATCTGTTCGGACTGCCGGGCGGCAACACCGGCGCACAGATGGGCGGCTGGTTCCGCAAGGAGATCAACAGCCCGGCCGACTTAAGCGGCTTGAAGATGCGCATCGGCGGCCTTGCGGGCGCGGTGATTGCCAAACTCGGCGCGGTGCCACAGCAGATCGCCGGCAGCGATGTTTATCCCGCGCTCGAGAAGGGCACGATCGATGCCGCCGAATGGGTCGGCCCCTACGACGACGAGAAGCTCGGCTTCGCCAAGGTCGCCAAGTACTACTATTACCCCGGCTGGTGGGAAGGCCAGGCGATGCTGCACTTCTTCTTCAATACGGAGAAGTGGAACGCGCTGCCTGCAAGCTACAAGGCGGCGGTGCGGACGGCGGCGGCGCTCGCCGACACCACGATGATGGCGCGCTACGATCTGCGCAATCCGCCGGCGCTCAAGCGCTTGGCCATCGGCGGCGCCGAGCCGCGCCCGTTCTCGGAAGCCGTGCTCGACGCCTGTTTCACCGCAGCAAACGAGGTCTACGCCGATCTCTGCGCGAAGAACGCCACGTTCAAGCAGTTGTACGACTCGATGGTCGCGATCCGCGGGCCGGACTATCTCTGGTTCCAGCTCGCCGAGCAGACGTACGACACCTTCATGATGATCCAGCAGCGCAAGGGGCTTGTTTAGTCGAAGGTTTCGTTTTGCGCCTCACGGCAATCCTCCGTCAAAAGACGTAGGACGGCGGGCACCTGTCAACCGCGAGACGCTCCGGCGACCTACGCTCATTGTTCGATGCCGCTCCTCGATTTTCCCGCCTTACCTGTAGACCGCCGGTCGCTAGGATCGGACTTTGCCTGCCCCGCACAAGAGATTGCGATGCCGCGGCTGGCGATTTTCAGACGGAAAGGCGGTGCCGGTGGCTTTGGCGGGGGGAGTGGCAGCGGCCAGCAGGAATCTTGTCATCGCGCGAGCCGGCGCTGACAGCCTCCACAGGCGGTGGGCTACAGCGGCTGATCGCAAATTCGATGTGCTCGTGTCCGCGTACGACAAACGGGCAATGGCGCCCGATGCGTGCGGTCTGCGCCATGTCTTCATGCCGACCTACAAGATCGCTGGGTGGCGATGCGTCTTTGAACGCCACCCCGACCTTCTGCAGCGCTACGATCGCATCGCGTTCATCGACGACGACATCGATACGACGGCTGCCGATATCAACAAGTGCTTCGCTTACGGCGAGGCGTTCGGCCTCTCGATCTGGCAGCCGAGCTTGGCCTGGAGCAGCTATTTCAGCTTCGCGTTCACGTTGCGCAATCCGCTGTTCAAGCTCCGCTACGTGAACTTCGTCGAGATGATGTGCCCGTTCTTTACAGCCGAGGCGTTGGGCGCTGCGATCCCGCTTTTCTCTCTGGGCCTCGAAACGGGGGTGGACCTGATCTGGTGCAGTCTCTTGCCCGAAGGCGACAAGCGGTATGCGGTGGTGGACGACATTTCCGTTCGCCATACGCGTCCGGTTGGGTCGAGGAAGGAGACCAACGGATTCTTTTCCACGACCTACGATGACCAGATCCACAGTTGCTTGCGGGCGTTCAACACGCGTTGGCCGAGCGGCGTGGCCTATGGCGGCGTGGACCGGCGCAATCGCGAAGTCGGAAATCGGCTGGTCATGGCGGCAAAGGCCGCGGCCATTGCGCCGTCAGTGCTGTGCGGCACTCGTCGAAGCAGGGTCAAGCCCATCATGGACCACATCCGCCACCAGATATTTCGCAACCCGCTCTACGTTCGCAATGCGCGCGAGCGATTGCAGGAGTTGGCCTCCAGGAACGCGCGGATTTTTGTCGCGGCACGCGCTCCCGAAAAGCGCATATCGAAACTTCTGGTCGGCTGCGCGTTCACGCCAGGATCCGGCGAGATCGTGACCCGCTGCGCCGAGATGGCCGCATTCGCATTTTAAGTGCTGCTATGCGTTTTTCTCCGGTCCGGGCGCTGCGTCCGCGTAGCGGGTTAACGCGGACCCGTGCAATTGCTAGGGCCGAGTTAGCCCTATGTTGCCACAGATGATTTAAGGTCGCAGCCTCTCACCACAATGGAGCCGCAAACCGGCGACACCAACGCGCCTGCCTCAGTGGGAGTCCCTCCGCGCATCCGCACAGCGAGCGCAGGAAACGAGGCAAACGCAAAACGTCAGGTGAGGCCGGCTCTGAAAGGTGCCGAGAAATTCATGCGCAACACTCCTCCCACGCACAACTCGCGGCGCGCGTTCCTGAAGGGCTCGTGCTGCATGGTCGGCGGGCTCCTTTGCCTGGGGCATGGCGTACGCACGGCGTCGGGCAAGGCCGTCGACATGACGACGAAGGCGGCGCTCGGTCCTGCCGGCGCGACGCCGCTCGACCCCGCATCGGCTGCGCTGGCCGTCAGGATCAAGGCCATCTCGAACATCTTTGAGGTCGGTGGGCCGCTGCCCGACTATCGCTACGTCGAGAACCTCGGCGATGGGCGCGGATATACTGTCACCAACTACGGGTTTTGCACCAGCACGGGCGAGGTCTCCGAGCTGATCAAGCTCTATATGGACGTCGTGCCCAATACCCCGCTCAAGCACTATCTCGCGCTGATGCCGCCCGCGGTCGATACGGAAGGCACGCCTGAGCGCTTCCCGGCCGACTGGCGCCGCGAGGTCGATGCAGGGCGTTTGGCGGCGGTGTGCGACGAGGAAGCCGATCGGATGTTCTACCGGCCGGCGATGAAAGCCGCGACGGCTGCCGGTGTCCACAGCCCCATTGGGCGGCTGGTGTTCTACGATACGCTGATCCAGCACGGGAGCGGCGATGATCCAGAACTCGTTCTCGGCGATCTTCACCGCCGCGATGAAGCGCGTGAGCGACAGCGGCCCGGTGCAGGAAGCCGATCTCCTGCGCGCGTTCCTGGCGATCCGCCGCTCAGTCCTGCTCAACCCATCCGAATCCGGAACCCGGCACGAATGGCAGCAGTCGGTGACGCGCGTCGACGCCCTGCTGAACCTGCTCAACACCAACCCCGATCTGGTGGCGCCGGTCACGGTCTTGAGCAGCGACGTGCACGTCATCGTCGGCTAGATAGCGACTTCGAGAGATCCGCCGCGCCTCGTCCTTCGTTCAGTTAGAGACGAGCGGAAGAGCGAGAGATCACTTGAGGCCGATTTTGCTGACAGCGGTGGTGGCGATCGTCGGTTTGGCCGTTGTGGTGGGCCTGTGGCTGTGGACGCCGGACAGACCACGAGCGGAGCTCGAAGCCAAATATCTGCGGTCCCCGGCTGACTATGTGGACGCCGCCGGCGTGCGCCTGCACGTGCGCGACAGCGGCCCGAAGGACGCCCCGGCTATCATCCTGCTGCACGGGTTCGGAGCGAGCCTGCACACCTGGGAGCCGTGGGCGCAGAAGCTGGCGGAAAAATACCGCGTCGTGCGCTACGACCTGCCGGGCTTCGCTTTGACCGGCGCCGACCCGACCGGCGACTACTCGGAAGCGCGCAGCATGCAGGTGCTGGCGGCGCTCATGGACAAGCTTGGGATCGCGAAAGCAATCCTGATCGGCAACTCGATCGGCGGCAGGCTCGCGTGGAACTTCGCCGCGCAGTATCCGGCCCGCGTCGACAAGCTGGTGCTGATCTCGCCCGACGGCTTTGCAAGCCCCGGCTACGACTACGGCAGGCATCCCGACGTGCCGGCACTCGCCAAGCTGATGCGCTACGTGCTGCCGAAGGCAATGCTGCGCATGAACCTTGCTCCGGCCTATGCCGATCCGGCGCACCTGACCGACGCAACCGTGACCCGCTACTACGATCTGCTACTCGCGCCGGGCGCGCGGGGGGCGATGCTGGATCGCATGGGGCAGACGATGCTGGAGCCGCCCGAGCCGCTGCTTCGTCGCGTCACGGCACCGACACTGCTGCTGTGGGGCGCCAAGGACGCGCTGATCCCGATCGCGAATGCCGCCGATTATTTGAAGGCCATGCCCGACGCGACGCTCGTGACGCTGCCCGACTTGGGCCACGTCCCGCATGAGGAAATGCCGGAGGTGTCCCTGGCGCCCGTGCTGGAGTTCATCACCGGGCGCTCTCCTTAGCTTCGCGATTATTCCGGCGGAGGTTGAGCGCCGCCCGCCTTGATCTCGTTGAACTTGGCGAGTGCGCGCTCGAACTTCTCGTCGAACAACCACATGGCGTCGAGAATTTCGCGGAAGTTGGCCGAGGTCCGCGCGCGGTCCGCCTTCCCGAACGTGAACACGGAGTTGTTGCGCAGGTAGCCCATGATCTTCGCATCGGAGATCTTGTAGCTCTCGAGATCGCCCGACTTCAGGGCGGCGCGCGTCGGGGCGGGGATGATCTGGATCAGCTCAAACAGCTTCATCTGATCGATCGGATCGGGCAGCGTCTGCACGATCTCGGGGATCTGCGGGAAGAGCTCGGCGTGCGCGTTCATCAGCGCGTTGCGCACGGCAGTCCAGTGATTGTAGCGCTGGTCGCCCTTGCCGACGCGGGCTTCTTCCTTGTCGTCGCGCGCAGCGACCGCCGGATCGACCTGCGCGACCGAGCGCTTGATCGCCGCCCACTTCCTCTGCCCGCCCTGGTCCTCGGAGACGCCCGTCTGCAAGCTGCCCTTGTAGGTGTTGGAGCGCGCGTTGCCGATGTTCTGGTTGCCGTTGGTCTCGGCGAAGAAGATGCCAAGGCTGATGCGGCCAGCGGCTTCCGCGGTCGGCTCATCGAGGCCCTTGGCGCGCGCGATCGCCGTCGCGATGTCGACGACATCCTTGAACGGCGTCGCCGAATTCTGCGCATTGGCGGGCGGGGCCTGCATGACGCGGAACAGCGCGACGTACTCGTCGATCAGCGGCTCGTTGGCGACATCGAAGTAGGCGGGCGGGATCTTGAACTTGTTCGGCGGGCCAATTTTTGCGGGGATCGCGTCGGTGAGGTCCTTGTAGGAGCTCATCATGGCGAGGCGCGCGAGATAGAGCGCCTGGCCCGGCAGGTTCGGTAGGGGTTTGCGCGCATCGATTTGCGCGCGCCGCTGCGCGAGCACGGCCTTGAAATCGGCAGCGGCCTTATCGTAGACGGCGAGCGCGTCCGCCTGCGACTTGGTCAATGCCGGCTCGGCGCGCGCCATTTCAACAAGTCGCAGGTCCCCGACCATGAATGACGCAAGCGTCACCACAACGGCGAGCGTCAACGCGCGGGTCGATGATCTCATGCGTGCTCAAATCTCATGAATGCGCTCCCTCAGGCATACTCGATATCGCCGCGATAGATCTCATAGGCTGCAGCATATTCCATGACGCGGGCGACGTCGGAGATGAACGCCTCGTCGTAACCGGCGCGGCGCAACAGGTGGAACCCCATTTCCATTCCGGATGCAATGCCCCCGGCCGTGACGATGCGTCCCGCGTCAACCACGCGCGCGCGGCTGATGCGGCAGGCAGGCGCGATTTCGGCGAGGCGGTCGATCGGCACCTTGCCGAAGTTCGACGCTTCCAGCCGGTCGGGCTCCTTGCGGTTGGTCGCGGCCTTGCCGTCCAACAGCCCCATCGCGCCGTAGATCCATGACCCCGTGCACACGCTGGTCAATAGCGTCGCCTCGGGCAGCGCGCGGATGTACTCGTGCAGCCGCCCGTTGCGGGTTTCCTGGCGCGTGCCAAAGCCGCCCGGAATGAGAAATGCGTTCATCGCCGGGCGATCGTTGAAGGAATAATTCGGCACCACCGTGAAGCCCGCCTGCGCCTGCACGGGGCGCATCGCATCCGAAACGAGGAACACGTCGAGTTCGGGATCCAGGCGCCGCGCGACGGAGAACACGCCGTGCGGCGCGGCGAAATCGATAATCTCGGCGTCCTTGAACACATAGATGCCGAGGCGGAAGCCGGCGACCTTCGGATAGTTGCGGGCTGCGCTCATTGACCGTGTCCTTCGTTTGGCTCAGGCGCGGGCTCGATATTTTGCCCGCGCAGCGATGCGTTCTCGCGTTCCAGAGTTTCTACGCGCGATTGCAGGGCATTGAACGATTTTGCCACGTCCTCGGCATACAGCATCTGGGGAATGTGCTGCGGGCAATTTGCGTCCCACGCCTTGACGCGAAAGACGATCGCCTGCAGCACGCGCGCGTCATAATCCACCGAGAGTCGCGCGTTCAACTCCGCGTCGCCCTGCACCACGCTTGCCTCGCCCCAGATCTTCACGCGCTGCCGGTGCTCGTAGTCCATGATGAAGATGCATGCACGGTGGTTCTCGCTGAGGTTGCCCGACGTGATGTACTGCTTGTTGCCGGAGAAATCGGCGAACGCCAGGGTGTGCTCATCCAGCACACGCAAGAAACCTTTGGGGCCTCCGCGGTGCTGCATGTAGGGCTGGCCGTCCTTGCTGGCGGTTGCGAGGAAGAAGCTCCGCGTCGCGCCGATGAAGCCAGCGAGCTCATCGGTCACGACCGTAGGCCAGCCGCCTTTGGCTTCCATCCGCGCATAGCCGGCGCGCGAGCCGCGCTTGCTCTGCTCGGCTTTGACCGCCGGAGTGAACGCAATGTCGGATGATACCGTCATGACTGCACCCTTAAATTTTGACCGCGGTTAGAGCAGCTCGATCGCCGTCCCGTGGATCTTCTCCCAGTTGGCCTCGGCGCTTGCGATGTTGCCGGGAACGTCCTTGCTCCACTCGACCGCGATGTCGCGGTTGAGATTGAGATAGAGCCGGTCGTTGACGATCTTCCAGACCTGCGGATCGCCATCGAGCTTCTTGCCGAGCTTGACGCCGAAGGCGCAGAAGCCGCCGAACGCCGGGGTGAACCGTTCGCTGTCGGCGAGGAAGGTTTCCAAGCTGGCCTGACTGGCGAAGCGGTAGGCAGCGCCGCGATAGGCAACCGCAAACTTGTCGGAGCCGGGTGTGGCAACGCCGGAATTGAAATAGGCGACGACGTCGTATCCGTGCACGGCGCGGCCGGCGCCGACGAGCGTGCCGCCGCGAGATACGTTGACCTCGTCCAGTGCAGGCTGCGCAGGGCGCTTTGCGAAATTGAGCATGTCGATCTCCTTGGGTTGGGGGCGAAAGGCAGACGGCGATTAGATGGCACCTTTCGCGTATCGATAGTATACGCTACGTATGGAAGTTATTATTGCTGAAAATGGGAGAGCGGGATGGACCGGCTGGCCGCCATGCGGCTGTTCACCGTGGTTGCCGATGAGGGCAGCCTGTCGGCGGCGGGGCGGCGGCTCGGTATCCCGCTCGCGAGCGTCAGCCGCAATCTTGCGGCCCTGGAGCAGGATCTTGGCGTGCGGCTCATCACGCGCACGACGCGGCATTTGTCGCTGACCAAGGCCGGGCTGGATTATCGCGAGACGGTGACGCGCATGCTGGAGGAGCTTTCCGCGGCGGAGGCGCGGCTAGCGGGGGAGCAGAGCGAGCCGCGCGGCGAGCTTGCCGTGACGGCGCCGGTCGCGTTCGGGCGCCTGCACGTCCTGCCGATCGTTTCGGATTTTCTCAAGCGGCACGCGCAGGTGAACGTGCGGCTGCTGCTGCTCGATCGCCCGGTCGACCTCATCGATGAAGGGTTGGACATCGCCGTCCGCATCGGCGTGCTGCCGGATTCCTCGCTGATCGGCCTGCGCGTCGGCACCGTGCGTAACGTCATCTGCGCGAGCCCCGCGTATTTGAAGGCGCACGGCACCCCGCGCAGCCCCGACGACCTGAGCACGCACGACTGCATTACGTTCTCGGCGTTGCAGTTGGCCGATCGCTGGGTGCTGTCGGAGGGCGCCAAGCAAAAACGGGTGCGTGTGCGCTCGCGACTGCAGGTCAACACCGCCGAGGCCGCCGTCGATGCCGCGATCGCGGGGCTCGGCATCACGCGCGTGCTGTCCTACCAGGCCGCCGCGGCACTTGCCGACGGATCGCTGCGCGCGGTGCTGGCGGGGAGTGACGATCACGAATCACCGGTCACCCTGCTGCACCGCGAGGAGCGCCTCGCGCTCGCGAAAGTGCGCACGTTCACCGAATTTGCCGCCGATGCCCTGCGCAAGCGCATGTCCGCGCTCAAGGCGCAAAGCTCAAAGCGACCGCAAAAATGAGCGCGATTTCGGCTTCGGGGGCCAAGCCGCGCCGGTCGGAAGGGAATTAGTTAGCAGTCTGACGTAGCGTTCAGGCGAGCGCGTGCGCGCTTGCGTATGCACCTTGAGGGCCGAGCGCGGGCGGACCATGGGCGATACCGGACAAAGACTTTGCATCGGCTCGAGCTTGCTCGCGCTTCTCGTGCCGCTGTTGGCGCTTTGCGGTTGCGGGGAGCGCAACAAGTATCAGCCGCCGCCGCCGGCCCAAGTCTCCGTCGCTAAGCCCGAGCAACGCAAGGTGACGCTGTACATGGAGGTGACCGGCTCGACCGCGCCGCTCAACCGCGTCGATCTCGTCGCCCGCGTGCAGGGCTTCCTCGACACGGTCGGCTACAAGGACGGAGCCGCGGTCAAGAAGGGCGATCTGCTGTTCCAGATCGACCAGGAGGATTACAAGATCGCGCTGCAGATCGCCGAGGCTGCCGTCGTGCAGCAGCAGGCGCTGCTTCTGCAGGCGGACTCAGACTTGAAGCGCAAGCAGGAGCTGGTGAAGACCTCGGCTGTCTCCGTCGCCAACGTGGACGACTCGCGTGCCAAGCGCGATTCAACGCAAGCCGCGCTCGCGCAAGCCCAAGGCCAGGTCGAGCAGGCCAAGCGCAACCTCGCCTACACCACGATCGTCGCGCCTTTCGACGGCACCGTGTCGGCGCGCCTCGTCGATCCTGGCGCGATGGTCGGCTCCGGCAGCCCGACCAAGCTCGCCACGATCGTGCAGCTCATTCCGATCTACGTGAAGTTCAACGTCGACGAGCAGCAGGTGCTCTCGGTGCGCGAGCGCATGCGCGAAAAGGGCGTCACCTTGAAGGATCTGGGCCCGATCCCGGTCGACATCGGCCTGCAGACGGAAACGGGATATCCGCACACCGGCACGCTCGACTACGTGGCGCCGGAAATCGATTCCTCCACCGGCACGCTCGCGGCGCGCGCCCTCTTCGACAACAAGGACGGCGTGCTCGAGCCGGGGCTGTTCGTGCGCGTGCGCATCCCCAAGCAGGTCGACGTTGAATCGCTGCTGGTTCCCGACATCGCGCTCGGCAACAACCAGGAAGGCCGCTACCTGCTCGTCGTCGACGAAAAGAACGTGGTGCAGCAGCGGCAGGTCGAGGTCGGTCAACAGGTCGACGGGGGCTTGCGGATCATCACCAGCGGGCTCAAGCCCGACGACCGCGTGGTCATCGGCGGCGTGATGCGCGCCCTTCCCGGCAACACGGTGGTGCCGGTCACCGCGTCGGCGGCGGTGGCGCCGGCCAAGGGCGGCAAATGATCGCCAAGTTCTTCATCGACCGGCCGGTCCTCGCCAACGTGATCGCGCTGCTGATCGTGATCCTCGGCGTGGTCGCGCTGTTCCGGCTTCCGGTTTCGCAATACCCCGATGTCACCCCGCCGACGGTCGTGGTGACGGCGCGCTACCCCGGCGCCAGCTCGGCGACAGTGGCGCGCGAGGTCGCGCTCCCCATCGAGCAGCGCGTCAACGGCGTGGAAGGCATGATCTACATGTCCTCGCTGTCGACCAGCGACGGGCAATACACGCTGACGGTCACGTTCAAGATCGGCACCGATGGCGACAAGGCGCAGATCCTGGTTGAGAACCGCGTGTCGAGTGCGCTCGCCGCCCTGCCCGAGAGCGTGCAGAAGCAGGGCGTGCAGACCAACAAGAAGTCGACCTCGATCCTCGAGATCGTGGCGCTGACCTCGCCCGACGGTCGCTACGACAGCCTTTTTCTGTCGAACTACGCCACGATCAACCTGCTGGACGAGATCTCCCGCCTTGACGGCGTCGGCAGCGTTGCCGTGTTCGGCGCCGGGCAGTACGCGATCCGCATCTGGCTCGACCCGCAGAAGCTGCAGGCGCGCGGGCTCGTCCCCGCCGACGTGATCAGCGCCGTCAACCTGCAGAGCCGCTCGACCAGCGCCGGGCAGGTCGGTCTGCCGCCGGTGCCGCAGGGGCAGGACTTCCAATACTCGATCAACGTGAAAGGCAAGCTCGACGATGTCGCCGAGTTCGAGAACATCATCGTCAAGACCGACAGCGGCGGGCGCATCACGCGCATCAAGGACATCGGCCGCGTGGAGCTTGGCGCGCAGCAATACAGCCAGACCTTCAAGATCGACCAGAAGCCGGCGGCGGGTCTCGCGGTCTATCAGCTGCCCGATGCAAACGCGCTGGAGGTCGCCAAGCGCGTCGAAGAGCGCATGCGCATCTTGGAGAAATCCTTCCCCAAGGGAATGGAATGGCACATCCCCTTCAACACGACGAAGTTCGTCAGCTCGGCCGTGCACGACGTCTACCGCACGCTGATCGAGGCGGCGCTGCTGGTGCTCGTCGTCATCCTCGTGTTCCTGCAGGACTGGCGCGCCACTCTGGTGCCGGCGACGACCGTGCCGGTGACGATCATCGGCGCGTTCGCCGCCATGGCGGCGCTCGGGTTCACGGTGAACCTGTCGACGCTATTTGCGATCATTCTCGCGATCGGCATCGTCGTCGATGACGCGATCATCGTGGTGGAAGGCGCGGCCAAGCACATCGAGCACGGGCTTTCGCCGCACGATGCCGCGGTCAAGGCGATGGAGGAGCTGCTCGGCCCCATCATCGGCATCACGCTGGTGCTGATGGCGGTGTTCGTGCCGGCGGCCTTCCTGCCGGGGCTCTCGGGCCAGATGTATCGCCAGTTCGCGTTGGTCATTGCCGCGACGTCGCTCATCTCAGCGATCAACGCGATGACGCTTAAACCCACGCAGTGCGCGCTGTGGCTGCGCCCGGTGAAGCCGCCGGCAGAGCGCAACATCTTCTATCGCGGTTTCAACAACGTCTATAACCGGCTTGAGAGCGCGTACGCGCGTCTGATGCAGGCCATGGTCGGGCACAGCGGGCTGATGGCGCTGATCGTCGCCGCGCTGGTTGCGCTGGCGGTCTTCGCGTTGAGCCGCGTTCCGACAGGCTTCCTGCCGATCGAGGACCAGGGCTACTTCCTCGTCATCGCGCAGCTGCCAGAAGGCGCATCGCTGGAGCGCACCACGCGCGCGCTCGACGACATCACCACCAGAGTGCAGGCGCAGCCGGGCGTCGAGAAGGTCGTGGCGATTGCTGGCCTCGCGGCGTTGAACGACAGCGCCAGCCTTTCGAGTGCGGGCGTCGCCTACGTGATCCTCAAGGACTGGGATCAGCGCAAGAAGGGCGAGGATCTGCTCAGCCTCTACAAGGGGCTTTCGGCACGCGTGCAAGATATCCCCGATGGCACCGCGCTGGTGATCCCGCCGCCCGCCATCCAGGGCATCGGCAACGTCGCCGGCGCCACGATGAAGGTGGAGATCCGCGACGGCAGCTTCGATTATTTCAAGCTCCAGCGCCTCGCCCAGGCGATCGCCGACCGCGCCCGCGGCCAGTCGATGATCCAATCGGCGACCAACGTCTTCCTCGCCGATGCCCCGCAGCTCAACATCAATATCGACCGCGTGAAGGCCGAGACGCTGGGCGTGCCGCTCGGCAACGCGCTCGATGCGCTCTCGTCCTACATCGGCTCGAGCTACGTCGGCCAGTTCAACAAGTTCGGCCGCGTGTTCCAGATCTACGTACAGGCGGAAGCCGCCGCGCGCATGGACCCCGAGAGCCTGCAGTACCTGCAGGTGCGCAACAACGACGGCAACATGGTGCCGTTCGGCACGCTCGCCTCGATCCAGACGGTCGCCGGCCCGTCGGTGATCAGCCTCTACAATCTTTACCCGGCAGCGACGGTCATCACCGCCACCGCGCAGGGCTACAGCTCCGGCCAGGGCATCAACCTGCTCGAGCAGATCGCGAGCGACACGCTGCCGCCGGGAACAGGCTATGAATGGACGGCGATGTCCTACCAGGAGAAGGAAGTCGGCAACCAGATCTACATCATCTACGGCCTGAGCCTGCTGCTCGTGTACCTCGTGCTCGCCGGCCAATATGAGAGCTGGGTCGCGCCCGTGACGGTCATCGTCTCGGTTCCGCTGGCGCTGCTCGGCACGGCGCTTGCACTGTTGGTGCTGGGCGTTGCCAACAATCTCTACACACAGATCGGCCTCATTCTGCTCATCGCCTTGTCGAGCAAGAATGCTATCCTGATCGTGGAGTTCGCGCGCGAATTGCGCATCCGCGAGGGCAAGCCGATCCTCGAAGCGGCGGTCGAGGCGGCGCGCTCGCGCTTCCGCCCGATCCTGATGACGTCGTTCGCCTTCATCCTGGGCGTGGTGCCGCTGGTGCTCGCCAACGGCGCCGGCGCCAATGCGCAAAAGTCGATCGGCATCGCGGTGCTGACCGGCATGCTGGGCTCCACGCTGCTCACGGTCACGTTCGTGCCGTCGATCTTCGTGCAGCTGCAGCGGCTGGAAGAGTGGCGCCAGCGGCGTAAGAATGCGAAGGCTGCTCCCATCGCGACCGCGAAGGCCTGACCTTGCTCAGATGCCTTGAACGTCCGGACGCGGGCGATTGGTTTGAGACTTAGCGTTCAATTTCAAACGCCGCTAACCCTTCGCCGAGCAATTGCGGCTCGGTCGCTCGGCACGGCACGGGATTTAATTGGTTTGCAGCCGCGCCAGGGCAGCATGTGCCAATCCTCTGAGATTGGTGCGCACCCATGTCCTACCGCCGATATTCGCTCAGCGCTCTCGCTGTCCTGCTGACGGCTTCCAGCGCATTCGCAGCATCTGAATCCCCCGATTCCAAGCTGGCACCGGCCGGCGAGGAGACAAAAGCGGAAGCGCCCGAGGCGATCTTCAAGCGCCTGCGCGACCACATTGCAAATGCCCCGCTCGCCTTCGACACGAAGTTCGTCGCCCGCAGCCGGGCGCTCGGCACCCTGCACGGCTCGTCGCAATTTCTCATCGGCCGTCCCAATCTGCTGCGCGTCGCGCTCACCGACGGACACAAGTCGTATCAGCTGTTCTCCGACGGCAACGCGGTAACGATCTTCGATACGAAGACGCGCAAGTTTGCGGAAATGCCCGGTCGCAGCACACCCGCGCAGGGCTACGGCGTGCTGCCCGGGCTCATGTCGGTCGAGACGGAGATTTTGAATTTCATCGGCGTGCTCGAACAGGTTTCCTCGCGCGACAGGTCGATCACGATCGCGGCCGCAGGCTCCGGCAAGGTCGGCGGGCATCAATGCGACCGGTTCAAGATCACGGAGCGGCTGGGCACCTCGACCAAGAACTGGGAGGTGTGGCTGGCGAAAGGCGAGCCCCGTTTGCCGTGCAAGTTCCTCACGAGCAGCGCCGATGCGATCGGGCAGTTCTCCCAGACGAACGAGTTCACCTGGAAGCCGGCCCCCAGGCTTGCAGCGAGCGAATTCATCTTCACGCCACCCGCCGGAGCCGAGAAGGTTTCCGCGTCGGGCCTCGGCCTTGGACCGCCGGTGAAGGCCTGGCGCTGATCGAGGTGCGCCGGGCCGTTCTAGCGGCGCCAGGGCCAGTCGATGGCGCCGGATGAAAACAGCGCCCACCATGCGATGACCGGCTGCAACGCCAGCCGCGGTGCGTGGTACCACCACGATGAGGGCACGTAGCCGATGTCGATGCCCTCGAACGCGTGCTTGAAATTGGCGGGCCAGACGCAGATTGCGTAGACGGCAAGCGCGATGCCGGCCCACGTGCGCCAGCGTGCGGAAAAGACGAGCACCGCCGCCGCGACCAGCTCGAACACGCCGGTGGCGAAGATCACCTCCCGTGGAAACGGCACCCAGCCGGGCGTGATCGCCAGCAGGGCATCGGGCACGCGCAGGTGCGCCACGCCGGCCAGAATGAAAAATAGCGCGAGGATCCAGCGCATCACGGCGCGAACGTGGGGTTCCCGTGCGTGCGCCAATCGACTCGAGCTCATGGGGGCTCCCTTAGACCGTGTGCCGCCCTAACGGGTTGGCATCGCTGCGAGATTGTTTGGCCGAGCCGAGTCTCGCCAGCGTGGCAACGCGCTGACGAAGCAAACGGACCACCGCTCAACGATTTCTAATCTGTCATGCGCCTGCGGCATAGCGCTGGCCTTGACGCTATGGGAAGCCGGCTTATTATAAGCATGCTTATGAATTGGGATCACCCTGCCCATGCAAGACAACGCGCCACCGCTTGGATTTCTGCTGCACGACGTTGCACGCCTGCTGCGTAAGCGATTCGAGCAGAACGCCCGCGGCTCGGGGCTGACCCGGTCGCAGTGGCAGGTTCTCGCCTACCTTTCGAAAAACGAGGGGATAAATCAGGCGGGCCTCGCCGAGCTACTCGACGTCGAGCCGATCACGCTCGGGCGTATCGCCGACAAGCTCGAAGCCATGAAGCTGATCGAGCGCCACCCGGACCCCTCAGACCGGCGCGTGTGGAACCTGCATCTGACGGCTGCGGCGAACAAGAAGATCCAAGACGCGAGGAAGATCGGCGATGCGACCCGCGCCGAAGCTTTGGTCGGGATCTCCGCGGCCGACAAGGCGCAACTCGTGAAGACGCTGCAAATCCTGAAAACGAATCTGGCGCAGGCCTGCGAAGCGCCGGCGACCGAGCAAAAACGAGCAAGTCATGGCTAGTGAAAGCGCCAACACGGCCGAGAGCGCCGCCGCGAACAATTCCGACGAGGACGCCGAGAAGATCCTGCGCTTGGCGCCCCGGCACGCGGAGGCAAAGGTTCAGCCCGGATCGGCCCCGGTGGCCGAGCCCGCGCGCACGACTGCTGCATCGCTTCCGGCGGCGGGCGGAAAATCGCTGCGCCGGCCGCTGCTGTTTGCCTTGCTGCCAGTCGCGCTGCTGATCGGCGGATACGTCTACGTGACCGGCGGCGCCGTCATGTCGACCGACAATGCCTACGTCCAGGCCGATATGGTCGGCATCTCCACTGACGTGTCCGGCATCGTCAGCGAGGTCGTGGTGCACGACAACCAGACGGTCGCGAAGGGCGATGTGCTGTTCAAGCTCGACGAGGCGCCATTCCGCTTCGCGCTCGATCGCGCCGATGCGCAGGTCGGCATCATCAAGAACAACCTCGACGCCATGCGCACGACCTACAAGGACATGCAGGCGCAGATCGAGCAGGCCAAGGCCGACGTCGCGCTCGACCAGACCAACTTCAACCGGCAGCAGAAGCTCGCCGTCAACAACTACACCCCTCAGGCGACGCTCGACGCCTCGCGCAACACCTTGCATGCGGCGCAGCAGAAGCTGGCCTCGCTCAACCAGCAGCTGGCCGGCATCGCCGCGAACCTCAACGGCAACCCGGACGCGGCGATCGAGGAGCATCCCCGCTACAAGGATGCGCTCGCCGCGCGCGACGAGGCCGCGCGTCAGCTGGCGCATGCGCAAGTGCAGGCGCCGTTTTCGGGCATCGTGACCAACGTGCCGGCGCTGCAGCCGGGGCAATATCTCGCCGCCGCGGCGACGGCGTTCAACATCGTCTCGACCGATCACGTCTGGGTCGAGGCGAGCCCGAAGGAGACCGAGCTCACCTATGTTGCGGCCCGGCCAGAAGGCGCGCGTCTACGTCGACACCTATCCGGGCGAGGCTTGGACCGGCACGGTCGAGAGCATCAGCCCGGCGTCGGCGTCGAGCTTCTCGCTGCTGCCGGCAGAGAACACGAGCGGCAACTGGGTCAAGGTCGTGCAGCGCATCCCGATGCGCGTCCGCGTCGACAACGCGCCCGGCAAGCCGCCGCTGCGCGTCGGCATGAGCGTCGAGCGTCGACGTCGACACCGGCCATGCGCGCGGCCTGCCGGCGTTCCTCACCGGCTTGTTCGGATCGCTCGGGGGCATGACATGGCTGACGCCGCTGCGCAACGTCGCCCGGCGCCAATCGCGGCGCGATCACGCGCCTGCGTGATCCTCGCCGTGATCATGCAGGCGCTCGACACGACGATCGCCAACGTCGCGCTGCCCTACATGCAGGGCAGCGTGTCGGCGAGCGCCGACCAGATCAACTGGGTGCTGACCTCCTACATCGTCGCGGCCGCGATCATGACGCCGCCGTCGGGCTTCCTCGCCAACCGGTTCGGCCGCAAGCGCGTGCTGCTGACCGCGATCGCCGGCTTCGTCGTCGCCTCGATGCTGTGCGGCATGGCGCAATCGCTGGTCGAGATCGTCGCCTTCCGCCTGCTGCAGGGCTTCTTCGGCGCCGCGCTGGTGCCGCTCGCACAATCGATCCTGCTCGACATCTACACGCCGGAGGAGCGCGGCTCGGCGATGGCGCTGTTCGGCGTCTCCGTGATGGTCGGGCCGGTGCTCGGGCCGGTCATCGGCGGCTGGCTGACCGATCATTTCAGCTGGCGCTGGGTGTTCTACATCAACGTGCCGATCGGCGCGCTGGCCTTCGCCGGCATCTTGCTCTTCGTGCAGCGAGACCAAGATCAACGCGACGGCGAAGCTCGACTGGCTCGGCTTCGGCACCCTGAGCGTCGCCATCGCCGCGCTGCAGATGTTCCTCGATCGCGGCGCGCAGCTCGACTGGTTCTCCTCGCTCGAGATCCTGATCGAGGCGGTCATCTGCGGCATCGGCGCTTTATATCTTTCTCGTGCACACCTTCACGGCGAAGAACTCCTTCGTCAATCCGCGGCTGTTCCTCGACCGCAACTTCTGCGGTCGGCATGCTCTTCATCTTCATCATCGGCATCACCTATCTGGCATCGATGGCGCTGATGACGCCCTACCTGCAGACGCTGATGGGCTATCCCGTGGTGACGGCCGGCCTCGTCATGGGGCCGCGCGGCCTCGGCACGATGATGTGCATGTTCGTCGTCGGCCGGCCTGATCGGCCGGGTCGACACCCGCGCTGCTGCTCATGTTCGGCCTGCTGCTGACCGCCTGGGCGATGTACGACATGACCGGCTGGACGCCCGACGTCTCGCAGTGGACGATCGCGGTGACCGGCTTCGTCCAGGGCGCGGGCTTCGGCTTCCTGTTCGTGCCGCTGACGACGGTCACCTTCGCGACGCTGCCGCCGCAATAGCGCGCCGAGGCGACGGGCCTCTACAACCTGTCGCGCAACATCGGCTCCAGCGTCGGCATCTCGGTCGTGGCGTATCTGCTGACACGCAACATGCAGATCAATCACGCGACCATCGGCGCGCACGTCACCGCCTTCAACCACGCCTTCGACAACAGCACCGTGCTGCACGTCATGAGCCCGTAGACGGCCGCGGGCCGCGCCGCGCTCGACCAGAGCGTGCAGATGCAGGCGGCGATCATCGGCTACATCGACGACTTCAAGCTGATGATGATCCTTGCGATCGCGACGGTGCCGCTGGTGCTGCTGCTGCGTCCGCCCGCGCCCCGCGCCGGTGTCGGTGCGCCCGCCGTGGTTGTGGATTGAGCTGCCACACCGGCGCGGCTTTTTGCGCGACGCACCGCATTTCAGGCTGGAGCTTAGCCGTCCCTTAATTTTATATATGTCAGAACGCCAGCGTCTGCTCGAAGTCGTCAAGACGTGATCGCCATGCGTACATATCGACGATTGGAATGCCTCGCGCTCGCCGGCGCCATCGCGCTCGCAGCCGCCGGACCCTCGCTCGCGCTTCCCAATCTCGCGCGTTCCGGCGATGCGCCCGTCGCCGTTGCTGCAAATCACTTCGTCGAGCTCGTCGCGCGCAAGGGCACGCGCACCTACTCTGCCGAGGAGGAAGGTGCGGCTGCCGCTACGCCCACCACAACGACCACCACGACCCAGGATGCCGCTCGGGCCAAGCCCGATCCTGCGAAGGCGCTCGATGACTGCATGCGTACGTGGGACGCAGGCACGCACATCACGCAGGCTCACTGGAAAGACATCTGCCAGCGCCAGGCCAACGAACGCGGCGAATAACCTGACCGCTGTGGCCCACTCCGACCAGCCAACACGACCAAGTGAGGAAGCGCGCCGCTATTTCTGCGGCGTGACGATCACCGGAGGCACTGAAAAATCGAGCACCGGAGCGCCGGGTCCCGACGACTGCGGTGGCGGCGCGCCGGGGATGGCCGGCGGATAGGGCGGCAGCTCGAGCCCGCTGGTGCCGAGCGGAATGGCGCGATCCTGCACCGGCGACTGCAGGCGCCTCTCGATCGGTGCGGTAGCCTTGTCGTGGCGCACGAGCCCGGGGAACGCGATCAGCAGAGCAACCATCACGCACTGGATCGCCACGTATGGCACCGCGCCCCAGTAGATCTGCCCCGTGGTGACGCCAGGCATGGTGCGCCCCGTGACCTTGTCGACGTAGGGCTGAGCCGGGGCGACCGAGCGCAAGAAGAACAGCGCAAAGCCGAAGGGCGGATGCATGAAGCTTGTCTGCATGTTGACGGCCAGGATCACCCCGAACCAGATCAGATCGATCCCGAGCGCGGCGGCGGCTGGAGCCAGCAAGGGGATGATGATGAAGGCCAGCTCGAAGAAATCGAGGAAGAAGGCGAGGAAGAACACGAACACGTTGACGAAGATGAGGAAGCCGACCTCGCCGCCGGGCAGCGAGACGAGTAGGTGCTCGACCCAGCGGTGCCCGTTCACGCCGTAGAACGTGAGCGAAAAGATACGCGCTCCGATCAGGATGAACATCACGAAGGCCGACAGCTTGGCCGTCGCCTCGACGGCCGAGCGCACGATCGCAAGATTGAGCCGCTTGGGATTGGCGTCGGCGATGCGCTTTGCGAGCGCCAACAGGATCGCGCCGACCGCGCCCATGGCGCCGCCTTCGGTCGGGGTCGCGATGCCGACGAAGATGGTGCCGAGCACGAGGAAGATGAGCAGCAGCGGCGGCACCATCACGAACACGACCTGCTCGGCGAGCGGCGACAGGAAACGCGTGCCCGACGTGCGGTTGAGCACGTAATTCACGATCGCGACGGCAAAGGCGATCGCGACCGTGAGGCCGAGCGTGAGGATGACGAGATCGGCATCCTTGAAGGGGGTGCCGCTCATCGCGAACGCGGCGATGGTTCCCGAGCCGAGCGCCAGCAGGGCAAGCGAGGTGTAGCCGCGGCTTCCGTCCGGCTGTCGGAATGCGAGCGCATCCTGGGGCAGGCCGGGCGCCGCCTCGGGGAAGAACGTCGCGACGAAAAAAACGAAGACCGCATAGAAGCCGGCGAGCATCAAGTCCCGGAACCAGCGCGCCGGTATACATGTCGCCAACCGAACGTCCGAGCTGGTCGGCCAGCACGATCAGCACAAGCGAGGGCGGGATGATTTGCGCGAGCGTTCCCGAAGCGGCGATGGTGCCGGTCGCGAGCCGCGGGTCATAGCCGTAGCGCAGCATGATCGGCAGCGAGATGAGGCCCATCGAGATGACCGAAGCAGCAACGACGCCGGTCGTGGCTGCGAGCAACGCGCCAACGAAGATCACGGCATAGGCGAGGCCGCCGCGCACCGTGCCGAACAGCTGTCCGATGGTCTCGAGCAGATCCTCGGCCATGCCCGACCGTTCGAGGATGAGCCCCATGAAGGCGAAGAACGGGATCGCAAGCAGCGTCTCGTTCGTCATCACCCCGTAGATTCGCTCGGGCAGCGTCTTGAGCAGGGGCCAGGAGAGGTTGATCGCGCCGCCTGAATAGGGCGCGAGCTCGACGCCCAGCACGAAAAACATAAGCCCCACGGCGGCGAGCGTAAAGGCGACGGGGTAACCGGCGAGCAGGAACACCACCAGCGTCGCGAACATGATCGGTGCGAGGTTCGCTGCAATGAACTCGAGCATTCCCCCTCCGCCCTGATCCCTCTCCGGCAAACCGGAGCGAGCCCCTTACCTCGTTCTGTCCGCTTCGCTTACCGCGACGCTGGTTAGAACCGCCGGCCCCGCCGTGTGCCCCGCATTGGCCAGCGTCTCAGGAATGTCGCCGCGCATGATCGCGATGCGTTTGATCAGCTCGGAGAGGCCCTGCACGAACAGAAGCGCAAAGGCGACCGGGATCAGCAGCTTCGCCGGCCATTGCGGCAGGCCTCCGTAGTTAGACGACTGCTCGTTCTGCGCCCAGGAGGTGAGAAAGAAGCTCCACGACGTCCACACGATCAGCGCCGCTGTCGGCAGCAGGAAGAACACGAGCCCGACGAGCTCGATCAGGTTGCGCCACGTGCGCGGAAAACGCTGGTTCAGGATGTCGATGCGGATGTGCTCATTCAGGCTCAGCGTCCACGGCGCCGTAAACAGGAACACCACGGCGAAGAGCAACCACTGCAACTCGAGCCACGAGTTGGAGCTGACATCGAAGGCCTTGCGGATGACGGCATTGCCGGCGCTGATGATGGCGGCCACCAGCACGAGCCAGGCCACCCACTGCCCGATGCGGCGCGTGGCATCGTCGATGAGGCGGCTAATCGCCAGAAGCTCGTGCATGGCCGGCGTCCTCCCGCATGCCACCCGGCCCGTACCCCCGGCACGTGGACTGCGCGTCGAGGCTTCCTATATCGAGGGCGGGCCCTGACTTCCAGGCATGACTTCCAGGGCCGTGACTTCCAGCGTGGCGTCTGACACTATTCGGGCAGCGTCGTAACCCCTCGGCAGGGCCGGCGCCGTCCCCGGGAGCAACAGTAATGACCATTTCCAAGCCGCAGGTCCTCGAGGAGCTGCGCCGGGTGAAAGGCCCCAACCTCGACGGCAATATCGTCGATCTGGGCCTCGTCTCGGAAATCCTGATCAAGGACGATCGGGTCTATTTCGCCATCACGGTGCCGGCTGCGCGCGCCGAGAGCCTCGAGCCGCTGCGCCAGGCCGCCGAGAGCGTCGTTGCCAAGGTGGCAGGCGTCGGCGGCGTGACCGTGGTGCTGACCGCGGAGGCTGCGCGAGGCGCCGTTGCGCCAAGCGCCGCCCCCGCAGCAAGCCCAGTCGCCAGCCCGGTCTCCGGTCCGGTATCGAGTCCGGTTTCAGGCGCTGCTTCTGCAGGCGCAACAGCTGAGAGCGCGCGCGTGCGCCAGGCGCGCGCTGCCGCCAACGGGGGACAGGGCGCCGCCAATGGCGGAGCCGCCACCGAGACGGCGCGCACGGTGGCAGCCGTGCCGGGTGTCAAAACGCTGATCGCGGTCGCATCGGGAAAGGGCGGAGTCGGCAAGTCGACGGTCGCCGTCAACCTGGCGCTCGGCCTGCAGGCCAACGGCCTCAAGGTCGGCATCCTCGACGCCGACATCTACGGTCCCTCGCAGCCGCGGCTCTTGGGCCTCAAGGGCCAGCCGCAGGTGCTGCAAGGCAAGACGCTCAAGCCGATGCAGGGCCATGGGCTCAAGGCCATGTCGATGGGCTTCCTGGTTGACGAGGAGACGCCCGTCATCTGGCGCGGGCCGATGGTGGTTGGCGCATTGAACCAGATGCTGCGGGACGTTGCCTGGGGCGAGGACGGCGATCTCGATGTGCTCGTGATCGACATGCCGCCCGGCACCGGCGACGTGCAGCTCACGATGGCGCAGCAGGTGCCGCTGTCGGGCGTCGTCATCGTATCGACCCCGCAGGATCTGGCTCTCATCGATGCGCGCAAGGGCCTTGCCATGTTCCGCAAGGTCGGCGTGCCGGTGCTCGGCATCGTCGAAAACATGAGCACCTTCATCTGCCCCAAGTGCGGGGAGCGCTCCGACGTGTTCGGGCATGGCGGCGCGAAGGCGGAGGCCGAGCGCCTCGGCGTGCCGTTCCTCGGCGAGGTGCCACTCGACATGGACATCAGGGCGCGGTCGGATTCGGGCGAGCCGATCACGGCCGTCGCGCCGCAGAGCGAACACGCGCAGATGTTCCGTGCGATCGCCAAGAGAGTGCAGGAGGAACTCGCCAGCGCGCAGGAGATCGCGACGAAGCCGCCGCGGCTCGCCCTCACGCCGGACGGCGACGTGCTGACCGTCGGTTTCGCATGCGGGCCGACCTACGAGCTTTCCGCTGAATTGCTGCGCGTCATGAGCCCGTCAGCCGAGGTGCAGGGCCACTCTCCCGAGCAGCGCGTGACGGTCGCGGGCAAGCGCAACGTCAAGATCAAGGATCTGCGCGCGATCGGCACCTACGCCATCCGCATCGCCTTCGACGACGGGCACGATACCGGGCTTTTCACCTGGACCTACCTGCAACAGCTCGGGCGCGAAAAGGAGAAGCGTTTTGCCGAATATCTGGCCGAGCTTGAGCGCAAAGGCTTGAAACGGGGCTGAAAGAAAGGCGTCGAATGCGGCCAAGCGGCTGAATCGAAGCGCTTTTCAATTGATGTTGCCCCGATTCAGCGGTCATCAATCATCGGTGCGTGACACTGCCGCCGACTTGACTTCGCAGCGTTAATTTTCGATTCTGAGCCTGCGCAACCCATGCGCGTGCCGATCGGCCCTACGGGGCCGGGCGGCTTTGCGCGTAGAGTGCGTTTATCCAAGAGCGTCGAAGCTATTAGAGGAGACCGAACATCCGCAGACCAATGCGTGCCGCGCCAGAGCGCGAGCCAGCCGGCCCGAAGATCAATGAGGCGATCAGGGCCAAAGACGTCCGACTGATTGACGAGACTGGACAGAACGTGGGTGTCGTACCCACCGCAGACGCGCTAGCGCGAGCCGTGACGGCTGGTCTCGACCTCGTCGAGGTGTCGCCCGAAGCCGATCCGCCGGTCTGCAAGATCCTCGATTTCGGCAAATACAAATATCAGACGCAGAAGAAGGCGGCTGAGGCGCGCAAGCATCAGAAGATCGTCGAGATCAAAGAGATCAAGATGCGCCCGGCGATCGACGATCACGACTACGACGTCAAGATGCGCTCGATCAAACGCTTCTTCGAGGAAGGCGACAAGGTGAAGATCACGTTGCGCTTCCGCGGCCGCGAGATGGCGCACCAGCAGCTCGGCATGCAAGTGCTGCAGCGGGTTAAGGGCGATCTCGAGCCGATCGCCAAGGTCGAATCCGAGCCGCGTCTTGAGGGCCGGCAGATGGTGATGGTGCTGTCGCCGAGGTAGCGGCCCAGCATCGGGGGATCGTGACATGATCGCTTCTGCGCCGGCGCGGCACTTGGTGGTCGGCGCGCTTGTCGCGGGTCTGCTGGTGCTTGCCGGCGGCGCGATGGCGCAGCCCGTGGAGCTGCCTGCGGGCATCGGCACGACCCCCGTCATCACGCCGGTGCCGGTCATGCCGATGGTAACGCCTTCGCTCACAACGCCGAGCCTAACTCCGATTGTAACGCCCACCTTGGCGCCGCCGGCCACGCTCAACCCGACTGTCGCGCCCCCGATAGCCGCGCCGGTCGCACGCTCGGTCCGTTTCCGTTGCGAGGTGCTCCCCCAGGATCAGTCCTGCCGAGAGCATTCCGAGGCGCCAGACGGTGATGCCCACGACGATCGGTGCGATTGCAACCAGGACCTTTGCTACCCGGCCGCCGACGGCAACCGCGTCTGCGAGAAGTTGCAGTAACGCTGATCGTCGCGCCCCTTGCCGTTCCCGATCCGTGCCCGTATAAGGCGCCCTGAGCCGCCCGGCAGGGCATGCCGTGGCGGCTCTAATGCTTTGGATCGGCGCAACGAGAAGCGCCCCGCGACAGGCAGGCCCCGGTCAATGCGTGGGTCCGCCGCCAGCGATAAGGAGAGCGAAATGCCCAAGATGAAGACCAAGAGTGGCGCCAAAAAGCGCTTCAAGATGACGGGTACGGGCAAGGTCAAGGCGGCAGCCCAGGGCAAGCGGCACGGGATGATCAAGCGTCACGCGAAGTTCATCCGGCAGGCGCGCGGGACCATGGTGCTGAATGATTCCGACGCCAAGATCGTCAAGAAGTACATGCCCTACGCCCGCTGATCAAAAGTCAGCGGACCAAACCCCTTCATTCTCGGAGCTGAACCATGGCACG
The DNA here is from genome assembly GCA_963726795.1 of uncultured Alphaproteobacteria bacterium. Taxonomy (GTDB): domain Bacteria; phylum Pseudomonadota; class Alphaproteobacteria; order Rhizobiales; family Hyphomicrobiaceae; genus Hyphomicrobium_A. Next base: position 119,534 of record CAVSDD010000008.1, read on the forward strand.
CGTAAAACGCGGCGTTACCGCCCACGCAAAGCACAAAAAAGTCTTGGATGCCGCCAAGGGCTACTACGGCCGGCGCAAGAACACGATCCGGGTCGCCAAGCAGGCGGTCGAGAAGGCGCTGCAGTATCAGTACATCGGTCGCAAGCAGAGGAAGCGCAGCTTCCGCTCGCTGTGGATCCAGCGCATCAACGCAGCCGTGCGCGAGCACGGACTGACATACGGACGATTTATCGACGGCCTCAACAAGGCCGGTATCGAGATCGACCGCAAGGTGCTGGCCGATCTCGCCGTGAAGGACGCCGCAGGCTTCAAGTCGCTCGTCGACCAGATCGCCAATCCGAAATCGGCGCCGAAGTCTTCGGCGGCCAAGTCGGCGTAACCATCCAGCGTGTCATCCTCGGGCTTGTCCCGAGGACCCAGCTCACTTGCTCGGGAGCGAGCGGACAAATGGGTCCTCGGCATAAAGCCGAGAATGACAAAGTTTCGAGCTTTGTCGCATGACCAGCGCTACCCAGGGCTCTGACCTCAAGGCGCTCGAAGCCGAGCTCTTGCGCGAGATTTCCGCCGCCGGGGATCTTTCCGCGCTGGAGCAGGCGCGTGTCTCGGCGCTGGGCAAGAAGGGCCGCGTCTCCGCACTGATGGCCACGCTCGGCTCAATGGCGCCCGAGGATCGCAAGGGCTTCGGTGCCGCGGTCAACGAGATCAAGGAACGCGTCAACGCCGCCCTCGATGGGCGAAAGAGCGCGCTGGAAACCGACGCTCTCTCGCAAAAGCTTGCCAACGAGCGGACCGACGTCACGCTGCCCGTGCGTCTTGGCTCGATTGCCGAGGGGCGCATCCACCCGGTGAGCCAGGTGTTCGACGAGTGCGTGGAGATCTTCGCCGATCTGGGCTTCGCCGTCGCCGAGGGACCCGACATCGAGACGGATGATCTGAACTTCACCAAGCTCAACATCCCGCCCGAGCATCCCGCGCGCCAGGAGCACGACACGTTCTATTTCCGCGCCAAGCCGGACGGCGGGCGCATGCTTTTGCGCACGCACACGAGCCCGGTGCAGATCCGCACCATGATGCAACAGCCGCCGCCGATCCGCATCATCGCGCCGGGGCGTGTGTATCGCTGCGACAGCGACCAGACGCACACGCCGATGTTCCACCAGATCGAGGGCCTCGTCATCGACGAGGAAACGCACATGGGGCACCTCAAGTGGGTGCTGCAGGAGTTCTGCAAGGCGTTCTTCGAGGTGGACGAGGTGAAGATGCGGTTTCGCGCCTCTCACTTTCCCTTCACCGAGCCGTCGGCCGAGGTCGACATCGGCGCGGAAGCGATCGGCAAGCCCGGTCAGTGGCTGGAGATACTCGGCTGCGGCATGGTGCATCCCAACGTGATCGCCAACTGCGGGCTCGATCCCGAGCGCTACCAGGGCTTCGCCTTCGGCATGGGGCTCGATCGCCTCACCATGCTCAAGTATGGCATCCCCGATCTGCGCGCGTTCTTCGCGGGCGACATGCGCTGGCTGCGCCACTACGGCTTCTCGCCGCTCGACGTGCCGACGCTTTCCGGCGGTCTTTCGTCATGAAATTCACGCTGTCCTGGCTGAAGGATCACCTCGACACCAAGGCGTCGCTCAAGGAGATCACCGACAAGCTCTCCGCGATCGGGCTCGAGGTCGAGAGCGTCGATGACCCGTCGGAGAAGCTCGGCGCGTTCCGCGTGGCGCGTATCGCCGAGGCCAAGCGCCATCCCAATGCCGACAAGCTGCAAATCGTCATGGTCGAATCCGAGAAGGGCAAGCCCGCCCTCGAGGTGGTGTGCGGCGCGCCCAACGCGCGCGCGGGCCTCATCGGCGTTTTCGCGCCGCTCGGCAGCTTCATTCCCGGCTCGAAGATCACACTCGAGAAGAAGCCGGTTCGCGGCGTCGTCTCGAACGGCATGATGTGCTCGGCCGCCGAGCTCGAGCTTTCCGACGAGAGCACGGGAATCATCGAGCTGCCGGCCGACATGGAAAAGCACATCGGCGAGCGCTACGTCGATGTCATGGGCCTCGGCGATCCGGTGATCGAGGTGAAGCTGACGCCGAACCGCCCTGATTGCACGGGCGTGCGCGGCATCGCGCGCGACCTCGCCGCTGCCGGGCTGGGCAAGCTCAAGCCGGAGCCGAAGCTTGGACCCATCAAAGAGGCGTTCCAGTGCAAGCTCGGCCTCAAGATCGAGCTGGCGAGCGATGTTGCCGACGCCTGTCCGGTGTTTGCCACGCGCACCGTGCGCGGCGTCAAGAACGGCCCGTCGCCTGCCTGGCTGCAGCAGCGCCTGAAGTCCGTCGGCCTGCGCCCGATCAACGCGCTGGTCGACGTGACGAACTACATCAGCCAGGACCGCGGTCGCCCGCTGCACGTCTACGATGCCGACAAGATCAAGGGCGGCATTCACGTGCGCCTCGGCAAAGCGGGCGAAAAGTTCAAGGGCCTCGACGGCAAGGAGCACGCGATCGACGAGACCATGTGCGTCATCGCCGATGATGCCGGGCCGCTCGGCCTTGGCGGCATCATTGGTGGTGAGTCCTCGGGCTCGTCGGACGAAACCAAGAACGTGCTGATCGAGTGCGCCTATTTCGATCCGCAACGCACCGCCGCCACCGGCCGTCGCCTCGGGCTTATGACGGATGCGCGCTACCGCTTCGAGCGCGGCGTCGATCCGGCGTCCGTGCTGACCGGTCTCGATCTTGCGACCGACATGATCCTCAAGCTCGTCGGCGGCGAGCCGTCGAAAGTGAAGGTCGCGGGCAAGCCGCCAGTCAGCAAGCGCGTCATCGCGTTTGATTTCGCGCGCGTCGAGCAGCTCACCGGACTGAAGCTCAAGGATGCCGAGATCAAGGGCATTCTCGAGAAGCTCGGCTGTGCGCTGGAAGCGAAGGGCGAGAAGAGCAAATCCTTCAAGGTCACGGTGCCGACCTGGCGTCCCGACATTCACGGCCCCGCCGACCTGGTGGAAGAGGTGGTACGCATCGCCGGCATCGATCGCGTGCCCGCAACGCCGCTGGCGCGTACCGCCGGTGTCGCCCGCCCCGTTCTGACCGAGCGCCAGCGCCGCGCGCGGCGCGCCCGCCGGCTACTGGCTGCGCGCGGGTTCGTCGAGGCCGTCACCTGGTCGTTCATACCCCAGTCGGAAGCCGAGGCGTTCGGCGGCGGCGAGGCCGCACTCGAGCTTGCCAATCCGATCTCGACGGAAATGTCGTCGATGCGCCCGAGCCTGTTGCCGGGGCTGCTGACCGCGGCAAAGCGCAACCGCAACCGCGGCTTCTCCGATGTCGCGCTGTTCGAGCTGGGCCAGGCTTATCGCGGCGACAAACCCGAAGACCAGTACATCGCAGCGTGCGGTGTGCGCACCGGCACGGCCAAGCTGTCGGGCAGCGGCCGTCACTGGGACGGCGCGGCGCCCGATGTCGATGTGTTCGACGCCAAGGCCGACGTGCTGGCGGCGCTGACCGCACTTGGCTTCGATCCGGCCAAGGCGCAGATCAGCCGCGAGTCGGCGCCCTGGTATCACCCGGGGCGCTCGGGCAGCGTGCGCCTCGGTCCCAAGATCATTCTCGCGAACTTCGGCGAGTTTCATCCCGCAACTTTGAAAGGGCTGGATTGCGCCGGACCGGCGGTGGGCTTCGAGATCTTCCTTGATGCGCTGCCGCCCGAAAAAGCAAAGGGCCGCGCACGGGCGCCCTTCACGGCCGCTGACCTGTTGCCGGTGCGGCGCGATTTTGCCTTCGTGCTCGACGCCGGCATTGCGGCGGGCGACGTGGTCCGCGCAGCGCAGTCGGCCGACAAGGACCTCATCAAGGCGGTCGCGGTGTTCGATCAGTTCGCGGGCGGTGCGCTTGCCGATCAGGGCAAGAAATCGCTGGCCATCGAGGTGACGCTGCAACCGGCGGCCGAGACGCTGACCGACAAGGATATCGAGGCGGTCTCGGAGAAAATCGTCGCGGCGGTCAAGAAGGCAACCGGCGGCGAGATCCGCGGCTAGCGGCGGTCGCGGCCCGGCGGTTAGCGATTTTTCAGCAATTGCGGGCGCTTCTAACGGTTCCGGCCCTTAAAGCCTGACGATGGAGGACGACCGATGCTCGATTCCAAGAAGTTCATCGCCATTGGCTTTGCCCTGTGCCTGATCGCGGCCTGCGCATACGTGTTCGTGTTTGCGGATGCCCAATTTGTGGACAAGCCGGTGCAGATCGACGGCTACGTCGGCAAGTCGGCCGGCCCTGACGGTCCTGCTGCCCCGGTTGCGCCGACCGCCCCCTGATCCTGGCCAAGCACGACGCGCGCAGGCGGCTTGCACGCTGCGCATGCAATCCATAGCTCGCTTGTCACAGCACTCGCGCTAACGTGAGGCGGTGAGATATCGCTCCGGTGCGGCCTCGCGGCGCGTTCGCCCGCGGCGCGGCAGCGGTGCTATAAGGCGCACGATTGTTTGCAGGTCGCGCGACAACGGGAAGGCGCACGCCATGAACGACACGAGCACGAAAGCCGCGCCAGTCATGCCCATCGGCGCCAGCAGCGGCCAGCCCCACATCATCATCGTTGGAGGCGGCGCCGGGGGGCTCGAGCTTGCAACGCGGCTCGGCAACAAGCTCGGGCGGAAGGGCAAGGCGCGGATCTCGCTCGTCGAGCGCGCGCGCACGCACGTCTGGAAGCCGCTGCTGCACGAGATCGCCGCCGGCGTCATGGACGTCGGCCGCCACGAGCTCGAGTACCAGGCGCAGGGCTTCTGGCACGGCTTCCAGTTCCGTTACGGCGAGATGACCGGTATCGACCGCAAGAAGCAGCTCGTGTTCCTCGCGGCAACCTACGATGAGGACGGCCGCCAGATCACGCCGGTGCGCTCGTTCCGCTACGACATTCTGGTCATTGCCATCGGCTGCGTCGGCAACGCGTTCAATACGCCCGGCGTCGACGAGTTCGCGATCATGCTCGACACGCCCGAGCAGGCCGAGCGGTTCAACCGCCGTTTGCTCAACGCCTGCGTGCGCGCCTTCGCTCAGGAGGAGCCGATCCGCCCCGAGCAGCTGCACGTCTCCATCATCGGCGCCGGCGCGACCGGAACCGAGCTTGCCGCCGAACTGCACTTGAGCGCGCGCGGCCTTGTCGCTTACGGGCTCGACCGCATCGATCCCGAGAAGGACATCAAGATCTCCCTCATCGAGGCGGCCCCGCGCATTCTCCCCGCTTTGCCCGAGCGCATCGGTGATGAGACGATGGAAGTCCTCAAGAGTCTCAAGGTCGACGTGCGCACCGGGTCTCCGGTCACCGAGGTGACGGGGAAGGGCGTCAAGCTCGCGAACGGCGAGTTCATTCCTTCGGAGCTTGTCGTCTGGGCAGCGGGCGTCAAAGGGCCGGACGTGCTGGCGAACCTGGATGGGCTCGAGGTTAGCCGCTCGGGCCAGCTGGTCGTCAACGATACGCTGCAGACGACGCGCGATCCCAACATCTACGCGATGGGTGACAGCGCCTATCTTGTCCCCAAGGGCGAGAAGGCGCCGGTACCGCCGCGCGCCCAGGCGGCACACCAGGAGGCGTCCTATCTCTACTCGCAACTGCAACGCCGCTTGCAGGGCGAGCCCGCGTCAAAGCCCTTCCATTACCGCGACTTCGGCTCGCTCGTGTCGCTGGGGGAATTGGCGGTCGGCGGGTTGATGGGCTTCGGCCTCGGGCGCGCGCTGTTCGTGGAAGGTCTCGTCGCGCGCCTGATGTACCGCTCGCTCTACAAGATGCACGAGATCGCGCTGCACGGGCCGTGGAAGGTGTTTCTCGACACGCTGTCGCGCTCGCTCACGCGGCGCACAGAGCCCGTCGTCAAACTGCACTAGCGACCGCGCTAGCCGCCGCGGATGGCCGAGAGCAGCTCGGGCGTCGGATAGGAATCCGCCGGCATCTTGAGCTTGATCTGCATGTCCTTGACGGCGGCGCGTGTCTTGGAGCCCGCAAGCCCGTCGATCTTGCCGACGTCGTAGCCCTTGCTGGCGAGGATCTGCTGCAGCTCCTTGGTGCCCGCTTGGTCGAGCTCGGGAATTTGCCCGCGCCCGCGGCTCATCGCTCCCGCGCCGTCGATGCGCGTCGCGAGATAGGCGGCGGTCGTCGCGTAGGTCAGCGAGTTGTTCCACTCGGTGTAGATGTCGAAGTTGGGGTAGGCGAGGAATGCCGGCCCGAAGCGGCCCATGGGCAAGAGCAGCGACGCCGGCATGTTGTCGGCGGGCACCGGCTTGCCATTGGGATAGGTGATGCCCCACTTCGCCCACTTGGAGCGCGGCAGCTTGATTGCGAGATCCGCCTGATCCCACGGCAGCTCGCCGTTGACGCGCACCTCCTCGAGCCACGGCTCGTTGGGACGCCAACCCAGATGGCGCATGTAGTTCGCCGTGGTGCCGATCACGTCCGCCTCGTCGCGGAAGAGATCGATGCGTCCGTCGCCGTCGTAGTCGACGGCATGATCGAGGTAGCGCGTGGGCAGGAACTGCGTCTGCCCGATCTCGCCGGCCCACGAGCCGATCATTTCGCTGGGGCGCAGATCGCCGCGATCGATGATCTGCAGCGCGGCCTTCAATTCCTCCTGGAACATCACCTGCCGGCGGCAATCGTAGGCGAGCGTGACGAGCGACGGCAGGATGGGGAATTTGCCCATGCCGGCGCCGAAGTCGCTTTCCAGCGCCCAGAAACCGGTGATGACGGACGGCGGCACGCCGAAGTCGTGCTGCACGCGGTCGAACACATCCTTGTGCTGCGCGATCTTCTTGCGGCCGTTGACGACGCGGTTCTGCGTTGCGAGCTTGTTCTGGAAGTCGAGGAACGACTGGGCGAAGAACTTCTGCCCGCGGTCGCGCGAAATCACCTTGTTGTCGACCCCCATGCCGCCAAGCACGGAGCTGATCGTCTGGGGCTTGATGCCGGCGCCGGCGGCATCGCGCTTGAAGCGTGCGAGCCACACTGGGAAGCTCTCGGTGTTGCGGCAACCTTCATTCGGCGGCGGATAAGGGGCGCGCTGGCCGACGACCTTTGGCGGGCTGGTCAGCGCGGCGGTCGCTTCGGCGGAGGGGAACTGCATCCCGTGCTTGGCGGTCTCGGCCGGCGGCGTTTGCGTTGCCTGCTTCTCGCCAGCAGGAGGCGCTGCCAACGCGGGCGCAAGGTCGTGCGTTGATGCGGCGTCGAGATCAGCCGGTGCCGTGGCGCCCGTGTCAGGTTGCGCGGCGGTTTCGGGCTGCGGCTCGGCTGCCAGAGGAGCCAGCGTCGGCGGCTGCGCGGCGTCCTCTTGCTTGGCTTCTTCCGTCGCGGGCGCGGTGGGCTCGGCCACCGGAGCCGCCGCAGTTGCACCATCGGTCGCGGGTTGAGCTGCTTCCTCAGCTGGCGGCGGTGTCGCCTCGGGCGCGGGCTGCGCGGCAGCTGCTCCCAGCGTCGGCGGTTGTTCCGGCGCGGGCGCGGACGGGTCCGCCGGAGTTTGCGCGGCCTGATCGGTCGCGGGAGCGGTTGCCGGCGCGGCTTTCTTCTTGGCGACGCGCGGCTTCTTCACCGGCGCCGACGGAGCGAAGGCCGGCGAGGAATCGAGGAACTGTGCATCGGCCGGATAGGTGGCCAGCACTGCGAATAGCGCCACGAGGGCCGCCGCACGAAATCTCGAGGGGTGCATTGCCCGTCCTTTAGAAATTGGCCGGTGGGGGTTTGGCCGGGTTTCAGCCCGGACTCATGCCCGCCCATGTGGCCGCGTCAAGACATGTGGCCGCGACAAGACCGGCATGTGCGGCTTTACGCAGCGTTTTTTACTGCCGGCCGTTCAGTGGGGCGGGCAAGGGGCGCGTAAGCGATCGCCGCAGCTTGCGAAATCCGCCGGAGACGGCCGGGTTCAAATGCGAAGCAGAAACGGAAAAGGAGTGCCGAGCGTCTGTTGCCCGGCACTCCTGGCTGTCGTTGGATCGTCGCTTATTGGCAGGTCTGCTCCAGCTGCCATCCGGTGACGCGGCAGCGCTCCCTGCCCTGCGCATCGACGCTGCAGGAGCGCTTGGGGTAGCGCTTGTAGGAGCAGTAATAGTTCGGGGCGACGTAACCCTCATAACCCTTCACGGGACCTTGGGTCTCGTAGGTTTCCGAGTAGAACGGTTTGACGCCCCGGGCTTCGGCTGAGCCGGCGGCGAGGACGCCGAGAGCGAGTGTGATCATCGCGAGCGCGGTTGCGCGTTTGGTCGACGCAATCATTTTTGTCTCCTTACCACTTCGTTGAAGCAGCCGGTCACCACGAAGTATGTGGGGTTCCGGCCGTCGCCTCAATAAGCGCGGAGTGGCGCCGCTCGCTGTTCCCGGCGAAACAGAGGCGGGCTAGCCTCAGCTCAGGAACGCGGCCACGCTCGACAGCATCGGTGGAGCGATCGGGCTCAACATGTAGAGCTGATCGCGCGTTGTTATCTTGGCCGGCGCGGCCGCGTTCGCCGGCGTGTCGCTTGCGGCTGCGGCTTTGGCCTCCGCGGCTTGCCTCGTGCGCAGACGCAGCGTCGCGATCGCGGCTGCCGACGCCAGCGTCGCCACCGGCATTAGCACGACGAGTGGCATCACGTCGTCATAGCCCAAAGCGATGGCAACGCCTGAGAGAAGGGCGGCGAGGGCGAAGAAGCCGGCCATCAGCTCCTCGCCGAACAGCGCGGTCAACGCTGCGGCAAAGAGGTTCGCCGCGAGGCTCAGGACGGCAAAAACGAGAGCGAGCATCAGCATCGGCGAAAGGCCATTTCAATATCGGGATGGAGCGCCACACACGGGCGCATGGGCAAAATATACCACCCAGGGCAGCTGATGACGACCAATGGTGCGCTGATCCCGACGCTGGGCGGCCGACGGGCCAGCGGCCCGCCGCGAACAAGCTCGTCTCATGGGGCTCATCGCCCCCCTTCCGGTAGCGCGACCCGTGATGCTACAAGCCCGCCATGACCGACCCCTCCCTGATCCGCAATTTCTCCATCATCGCCCATATCGACCACGGAAAATCGACGTTGTCGGACAGGCTCATCCAGCTCACCGGCGGCGCGACCGCCCGTGAGATGAAGGAGCAGATGCTCGATTCCATGGATATCGAGCGCGAGCGTGGCATCACCATCAAGGCGCAGACCGTCCGCCTCGATTACAAGGCCAAGGATGGCAAGACCTATCAGCTGAACCTGATGGACACGCCCGGGCACGTCGACTTCGCCTACGAGGTGTCGCGCTGCCTTGCCGCGTGCGAAGGCGCGATCCTGGTGGTCGATGCCAGCCAAGGCGTCGAGGCGCAGACGCTCGCCAACGTCTATCTGGCGCTCGACAACAAGCTCGAGATCCTGCCCGTCCTCAACAAGGTCGACCTGCCCGCCGCCGATTCAGATCGCGTCAAGCAGCAGATCGAGGACGTGATCGGGCTCGATGCGTCCAACGCAATCCCCATCTCGGCCAAGACCGGAAAGAACATCGAGGCCGTGCTCGAAGCGATCGTCGAGCGGTTGCCGCCGCCCAAGGGCGATCCCGACAAGCCGCTCAAGGCGCTGCTGATCGACAGCTGGTATGACGCCTATCTCGGCGTCGTCGTGCTCGTGCGCGTCATCGAGGGCGTGCTGCGCAAGGGCCAGAAGATCACGCTGATGTCGACGCACGCCAATTACCAGATCGAGCGTGTGGGCGTGTTCCGTCCCAAGCAGGAGATCATGGAGCACCTCGGCCCCGGCGAGGTCGGCTTCTTCACCGCCGCCATCAAGGAGGTCGCCGACACGCGCGTCGGCGATACCGTGACGGACGAGAAGAAGCCCACGGCGCAGGCGCTACCGGGCTTCAAGCCGGCGCAACCGGTCGTGTTCTGCGGGCTGTTCCCCGTCGATGCCGCCGATTTCGCCGACCTGCGCGAGGCGATGGGCAAGCTGCGTTTGAACGACGCGAGCTTCTCCTTCGAGATGGAGACCTCGGCGGCGCTGGGGCTTGGCTTCCGCTGCGGCTTCCTCGGACTGCTGCACCTGGAGATCATCACCGAGCGGCTGGAGCGCGAGTTCAACCTCGAGCTGATCACCACGGCACCGTCGGTCATCTACCACCTCCATCTGACCGACGGCACGATGATGGAGATGCACAACCCGGCCGACATGCCGGAGACGACGCGGATCGATCACATCGAGGAGCCGTGGATCGAGGCGACGATCCTGGTGCCGGATGACTATCTCGGCTCCGTGCTCAAGCTGTGCCAGGACCGGCGCGGACGGCAGAAGCAGCTCACCTATGTCGGCGCGCGTGCGCTGCTCGTCTATGAGCTGCCGCTCAACGAGGTCGTGTTCGACTTCTACGATCGCCTGAAGTCGGTTTCCAAGGGCTATGCTTCGTTCGACTATCACATCAAGGGCTACGAGGAGAACGACCTCGTGAAGCTCTCGGTGCTGGTCAACGAAGAGCCGGTCGATGCCTTGTCCATGATCGTGCATCGCACGCGCGCAGAAAACCGCGGTCGATCGATGTGCGAGAAGCTCAAAGAGCTCATTCGTCCGCACCTCTTCAAGATTCCGATCCAGGCGGCCATCGGCGGCAAGGTCATCGCCCGCGAAACCATCAGCGCGTTGCGCAAGGACGTGATCGCCAAGTGCTACGGCGGCGATATCTCGCGCAAGCGCAAGCTGCTCGACAAGCAGAAGGCAGGCAAAAAGAAGATGCGCGAGTTCGGCAGGGTCGAGATCCCGCAGGAGGCCTTCATCGCGGCGCTCAAGATGGACGAGAACTAACGGCAATCAGGGCCGGTCTGCTTGCCACCATCGTGCCGCATTTTTTCGCGACGGATCGCCCTTCCTGCGCCCGTTTCACTGCGTATACCGCGAGGAACGGGGCCCCCCGCGAAGCTTACGAGCGCGGCCCCGATCGTCTGCAGTTCGTGTGGCTTTGCTTCGCAACGTTGCACACCGGCTGACTGCCGGCGTTGCGGCACAACACCCAAAGAAAGGAGCACAGCGTGACATCTCCCAAGAAGCTACTGATCACTGTTCTCTGCGCGAGCCTGTTGGCTCCCGCGTTGCCTGTCGTGTCGGCGCAGGCTGCGCCGTTCGCAAATCCCGCGGTCGATGCGTCATCGAGCGTAGACCAGATCTACTACCGTCGCGGCGGCTGGGGTTGGGGTCCCGGCGGCATCATCGGCGGTCTCATCGCGGGTACGCTCGTTGCCGCGGCGATCACTGAGGGCCGCGCGCGCCACGAGGATGTCCATGCGTGCATGCGCGACTTCCCGCACTTCGATCCGCGCACCGGCACCTACATCAATCGCTACGGCGAGGAGCGCATCTGCCCATATCTTCGTTGAGTACCGGCGCTGAGTTCGCGCACGACGACACTGCAAGGCGCCGCGCCTGAAGCGCGGCGCTTTTGCTTTTGCTCCGCGTGACACATTTGCTACGCGCCGCGCGCAATCGCTTTTTAGCGCGTGCTTTGCGCACGTTGGATGCACGCGCTGCGCGACGGCGCATCGTCGCACTTTGCATTCTTGCCTAATTGTAACCATACGCGCCGATAGTGTTGCGCCCAACCCAGCGATGAGCAGCTGCACGTGCTGCTCGGAGTCTCGAACGAGTGACGCTGGGGAGTAAGCAGGCTTGGACACACGAGCGGCTGGCCGTTGGCGGTCGCTACGAAGCTGCCCAAGCTGCGGTTCGCCAATGCGGTCGCTTGAGTTCACCAGCGCCCCGCAATCCAACGACCAAAAATCCAGGAGTGACCATGATCATGCGGTTCTCAACCGCGGCGGTCTGCTTTGTGCTCGTTTGCCTGACAGGTACAGCCGAAGCCCGCCCGTATTTCGGCTACGACGGACGCCATTTCGGCGAAATGGACAGAGCGCCGAATTATGGCCAGGCCCCGAATTTCGGACGCGCGGGGAAAGCGCTCGTCCATGGCACCGGCGATCGCAAGGGCCTCACGGTTCCGATGCTGGCGATGCTCGATCGCATCGAGACCGAGTTCGGCCCCGTCAACGTCATCTCGGGTTATCGTCCCGGCGCGGTGATCGCCACGACGGGGCGTACCTCACGTCACGCCAGCGGCAACGCGGTGGACATCGAGGTCGGCAGCCGCAAGGCCGCGATGGTCAAATGGCTGATCGCCAATCACCACACCGGCGGCACCATGACGTACTCCGACATGAGCCACATCCACGTGGACATCGGTCAGCACTTCGTGTCGCTCGGCAGCAACTCGGGCACGGGCGGTGGGGGTGGCGGCTCGCGTCATTACGCCAACTATGACAGCCCGCGCCGCGGCTATGGCGGCGAGCGCTACGCGTCGCGCTACGACAGCTACGATCGCGGCGGTTATGAGCGGAGCTACGGCGGCGGGCGCAGCTACGGCGGCGGCTCGGAGCGCAGTTATAGCGGCGGCTATGCCACCATCTATAACTGAGCGCGCAACTCAGTTCTCGTCATACTGTAACGTGACGTACGACAGGGGCTGCCGGCATCGGCGGCCCCTTTACGCGTTTTGGGCCCTCATCGCCTTGCCGCTTCAACCTGCCGCAAATTCGCCGCGATCAGGACGCCGCACCCGGATCAATGCGCTCTCCGCATGCCTCGCGCAATCTGCCGTGAATCAAAGACTTCGATGGTCGCGAAGGCCCCACGAAGCATGCGGAATAGCGTGCTTCCGGAGCGCTTTCAGTACCTTGCCTTTCGCTTTAGCCCGGTCCATATAGGGCCGATCGAACACGCCTTGGTTCACTATGCGACGGCGCGTTACGCCTCGACACTAGACGACTCCATCGCGCGATTTGATGTCTTCCGGCGTGACGTCGGGAGGGATTGGCTTGGTGCTTTGGAGGCATGAATGGCAAACGGCACTGTGAAGTGGTTTAACGGCCAGAAGGGCTACGGCTTCATTCAACCTGATGAAGGCGGCAATGACGTTTTCGTGCACATCTCGGCCGTCGAACGCGCCGGCTTGTCGACGCTGCGCGAAGGACAGAAAGTTGGTTTTGAGACCGAGACCGGCCGCAACGGCAAGGTCGCTGCAGTCAACTTGCGCCCGCTTTGATCGCGCAAGAGAAGTTGCGGAATTTAAGGGGAGCGGCGCGGCTGCTCCCCTCGCGTTTTAGGGATTGCGTCAACGCCAGCGCACACGCGCGCGCGGCTACGGAGAATTAATGGCCAAAGAAGAGATGCTCGAGTTCGAGGGCGTGGTGGACGAGGTGCTCCCCGACGCGCGCTGTCGCGTCAAGCTCGACAACGGACACGAGGTGATCGCTTACACTTCGGGCCGCATGAAGAAGAACCGCATCCGCATCCTCGCCGGCGATCGCGTGACGATCGAGATGACGCCCTACGATCTGACGAAGGGGCGCATCAACTTCCGCCACAAGGATGTCCGCGTGGGGTCCGGGCCGCCGCAGCGTCCCGGTGGAGCCGGCGCCAACTTCCGCCGCCGCTGATTTTCGCTCGCTAGATCAGATTGCGATTGCGATCTAGCCGCGCCTTGTGCGCGGTGCGCTGTTTCGCGCGTCGTGTGCGCGAGCTGCACCACGCTGGGCGCGCGCAAGCAAAAGTAGCTCGTGACGTGCCGCCGTCCGCGCGCGAGTTGCGTTTACCACAGGTTGCGAATTGTGGTCACCGTTCAGCCTAGGTTGCGCCCCGCAACTCAGACAGACCGGCGATCATGTATCGGTCCAGAGCCCGCAAGTCGTTGCGTCGGCAGGTGGCGTCTGCGCTCGCCGGCGCACTAGCATTTTGCATCCTCGCGTTGATCTCCCGCGCCGACCGCGCGGCCGAGGCGCCGCTCGTCGGGCAGGCGAGCGTCATCGACGGCGACACCATCGACATTCAAGGCACCCGCATACGGCTCGAAGGCATCGATGCGCCCGAGATCGCGCAGACGTGCGCAAGCCGCATGCTCGGCACTTGGCGATGCGGCGAGGCTGCCGCCTCCGCGATGCGGCGGCTGACGGTCGGACAAGTCTTGAGCTGCGAGCGGCGCGGCATCGACAAATACAAGCGCGTGCTCGCCGTCTGCTTCGCCGGCGGCGCGGACATCAACGCCGAGATGGTGCGCCAGGGTCTTGCATGGGCCTTCGTGAAGTATTCCCAAAGCTACGTGCGCGAGGAGGCGCAAGCTCACGCCGATCATGTCGGCGTTTGGCAGGGCGAAGCGCAGCCGCCGTGGGAATTTCGTGCGCACCGCTGGGCAGGCGTAGAGGATGCAGCCCCGCGCGGCTGCGCCATAAAGGGCAACGTCTCGCGCAGCGGGCGCATCTATCACATGCCGTGGAGCCCTTGGTACGAGAAGGTCAGGATCGAGGCCAGCAAGGGCAAGCGCTGGTTCTGCTCCGAAGCCGAGGCGCTGGCGGCCGGCTGGCGGCCAGTGGCCGCACATTGAGCTCAATGCCTGCAAAGCCGCTACAACTTAACGCTTCCTGAAGGGCAACTCGTTAGTGTCCCGCGACAGCAGAGAGGCTGAAAACGTGTCGCGTAGCGGGCCGAGAGTGCTGGTGAAAATCATCAAAAGGCATCCATGGCCGAGCCTTCGCGATGCCTTGCTGATCGCGGGGATCATGACCTTTGCGGTCATGCTGGCGCGCCGCTACGACCTATTCGCCTTCCTCAAAGATCTGGCCGATCCGCGCAAAGGCATCTCGCCGGCCGAAGGCGTACTGTTGGGCGTGCTGTTTGCGCTGTCCATCTACGTCTTCGTCCAGCGCCGGCTCGGCGAAGCGCGCAACGACGCCAACAACCAGGCCCAGCTCGAGCGCGAGATTCGAGAGTTGCGCGAGCTCGCCATGCAGGATCCACTGACGAAGCTGCCCAACCGCCGCGTGCTGCTCGCCGCGCTCGAGGCTGCGACCGCGCACTCCGCCGGCGCCCAGCAGCATGCGTTCTTCATCATGGATTTGAACGGTTTCAAGCGCGTCAACGACGCCTGCGGGCACGCAGTCGGGGACGAGGTGCTGCAGATCGTGGCTGAGCGTTTCCGCCGCGCGGCGCGTCCCACCGATCTACTGGCCCGGCTCGGCGGCGATGAATTCGCCGTGCTGTCCTGCAACGTCGACAGCAAGGATGCACACGCGATCGGCACGCGCTTTGCTGCAGCGCTCGATCAGGGCATCCGCACCGGTTCGCACTCGCACGACATCGGCGTCGCGATCGGCGCGGCGATGATCCCCGAGCATGGCGCAACCGGCGAGACGATCCTGCACAATGCCGATTTGGCGATGTACCGTGCCAAGGGAACGGCGCATTCATCGCTGGCGCTGTTTGATCCCGCGGTCGATGTCTCGCGCGCCGGGCTCAAGGCGATCGGCTGAACGCTTTCAATTCAATATCGGCGTAAGCGGCCCGAATGGATCTTCGCGCCGTTCAGCGCGCATTTGATTGAAATCCTCTCTGAGCCTCCAAACGTCCGTAAAGCGCAAATGACGGAAGCGCGGTTCGCGCTCGTCGCGCAGGGGTAGGTTTCCCCCTGGCTGGCCCGCATCGCTGTGCAGCGGCGCCTGATCCAAGGAGGATTCAATGAAAGCAAATAAAACATCGGCGTTGATCGCAGTCCTGGGCTTCGGCATTGGCGCGGCACTCACCCCCGCGTTCGCCGAGACACGGACCAAAGCTCCGGAGAAGTCGATGGGAAGCGAAGGCGAGTTGCCCGCGACCCGCACCATCGGCAGTCACGTGCCCAACATGGGCACCGCCGACGAGAACTCCGAAGTCATCGGGCCGGACGGCAGAAAGCGCTTGGGCGACCAAGGCAAGCTTCCGGCGACCAACGGCATGAGCGGCGCCGTCCCGCAAATGCACGGAACCGAGAAGTAAGTCAGATCAACGTACCTGAGTAGAGAACGGGGAGGTCCCAAAATGGCTGTTAACACCATGCTCAACGAGCAGCGCGGAGGTGTGTGGTGGCTTTTCCTGCTTGAAGGAATAGCCGCCATCCTGTTCGGCGTGCTGCTGCTGACGGCGCCCGGTGCCACGCTCGTGGCGCTGGCCGTCGTGCTCGGCTTCTACTGGCTGTCGATGGGCATTCTTGAGATCGTGCGCGCCTTCGTCGATCGCTCAACGCCATGGATCTGGTCGCTGCTGATCGGCCTCCTCGGCGTCGTGGCCGGCATCCTGGTGCTGAACCATCCCTTGTTTGCCGCGGTGGCGCTTCCCGCCACGCTCGTCGTCTATCTCGGCATTCTGGGTGTGGTGGTCGGTGCGATCGGCATCATCGGCGCCTTCGCCGGCGGTGGCGTCGGGTCGTTCATATTCGGCGCGATCAATCTGCTGATCGGCCTGCTGCTCCTGACCTCACCGGTGGCGGCAACGCTTGCGATCCCATTCGTCTTCGGCGTGCTGCTTCTGATCGAAGGCGTCGGCTTGGTCTTGTGGGCGTTCAAGGTGCGCAAGGTCGAGGAAGCGATGCTGTAGGCAGGTCAATCCTGCCTACTCCGGCAAGGGGATGAACTCCTTGTCGTCGCCCGGCACGAGCGCGAACCGATTGGCCTTCCAATCGGCCTTGGCGGCGTCGATGCGATCCTTCGAGGACGAGACGAAGTTCCACCAGATGTGGCGCGGGCCGTCCATCGGCTCGCCGCCCAGCAGCACGAGTCGCGCCTGCGACAGCGCCAGGATCGAGATGCGGTCGCCGGGCTTGAAGACAAGCAGATTCCCGCCGGCGAACGTCTGGCCCGCGATGTCGATCTCCCCGCTCGCCACGTAAACGGCGCGCTCGTCGTAGTCGGGATCGAGCGGCAGCGTGGCGCCGGGCGCCAGCACGGCTTCAGCGTAGAACGCGGGATGGGGGAACGCCGCCGGCGATGTCACGCCATAGAGCGAGCCCATCGCGACGCGAACGGTCTTGGATTCCCCGGTCAAGCGCGGCAGCTCGTTGGCGCCGAGATGGGCGAACGTCGGCGTCAACTCCTCGTGCGATTTGGGTAGCGCCGCCCAAGCCTGGATGCCGAACAGCCGCGGCCCTCGGGCGCGCTGCTCAGCGCCCGTGCGCTCCGAATGCACGATGCCACGCCCCGCAGTCATCAGGTTCAACTCGCCCGGCCGGATCGACATCGATGTACCGAGGCTGTCGCGGTGCTCGATCTCGCCGTCGAACAGATAGGTGACCGTAGCAAGCCCGATGTGCGGGTGGGGACGCACGTCGATTCCCGTGCCGATCAGAAACTCGGCCGGGCCCATCTGGTCGAAAAAGATGAAAGGCCCCACCATCTGCCGGCCGGCAGCCGGGAGCGCGCGCCGCACCGAGAAGCCGCCGAGGTCGCGCGCGCGCGGCACGATCACCTGCTCGATGGCGTCGCAGGACTGCTTGTCGCCCGGCACCGGGTCGTTTGAGGGAATCCAGCTCATGGCGCCAGCATAGTCCCATCGGCGCGGCTTGTGAGCCGTCTTGTGGACAGAGATCGAAGGCCTTTTTCGCGGGGAACCTTTTGCCGCCGGGACTCATTTAGCGCCGTCAGCCCACCTCCAACAAAAGCAAGCCATGCAGCGTCGGGTCCGCGGTGCCGATAAGACGAGCCGCGGCGCGGGCGCTGCGAGCGGCTCTGCGTCCGGCCTCGCCCCGTGGCCGCTGCTGGCGCTGAACTTCTTCATGGCCGACATGCAGGCCGGCATCGGTCCGTTCCTCGGCATCTACCTTCTCGCGCACGGCTGGAACGCCGGGTACATCGGCACCGTGATGTCTGTCGGCGGCGTCGCCGGCATGCTCATGACGGCGCCGGCCGGCGCGCTGATCGACCAGGCGCGCAACAAGCGCATCTGGGTCATCATTGCAGGCGTGGCCACCATCGCTGCTTCCGCGGTGATCCTGCTGTCGCAGGAGTTCTGGGTCGTTGCCGCCTCGCAGGTCGGCTCCGCAGTGGCGGGCGCCGCGATCATTCCCGCCGTCAACGCGATCACGCTGGGCATCGTGCGCCAGCGCGGCTTCAACCGGCAGAACGGCCGCAACCAGGCCTTCAACCACGCGGGCAACATGGTGGGGGCGGCGCTGTCGGGCTATATCGGCTGGAAGTTCGGCTACCCCGCAATCTTCGCGCTTGCCGCGGTATTTGGTGCCTTGTCGATCGCCTCGGTGCTGATGATCCCCGCCAAATCCATCGACTATGGCGCGGCGCGCGGTCTTAAATGCAATGACGACGGCGCCAAGGCGAGCGGCTTTCGCGTGCTCGCCGAATGCAAGCCGCTGCTGGTTCTCGCCGCCGCGCTGTGCGCGTTCCATCTCGGCAATGCTGCGATGCTGCCGCTCTACGGCATGGCGGTCGTGTCCGGCAGCGAGGCCAACGGGCCGGGCTTCGTCGCCGAGACGATCGTCATCGCGCAGGCGACCATGATCGTTGCGTCGATCTTCGCCATGCGCATGGCGGAGACGCGCGGCTATTGGATCGTGCTGCTGATCTCGTTCCTTGCATTGCCCGTGCGTGGGCTGCTCGCGGCATATCTTCTGGTGCCGTGGGGCGTGTATCCGGTGCAGATGCTGGACGGTGTCGGCGCCGGTCTGCAGAGCGTCGCAGTGCCGGGCTTGGTGGCACGCATTCTCAACGGCACCGGGCGCGTCAATGTCGGCCAAGGGGCCGTGATGACCGCGCAAGGCGTCGGCGCGGCGTTGAGCCCGGCGCTCGGGGGTTGGATCGCGCAGGTGTTCGGCTACCCGGCGATGTTCGTGACGCTCGGATCGTTCGCGCTGGTCTCGATCGGGCTGTGGCTGCTGGTCATGGGCTCCAGCAAATCGATGACATGCGAAGCGGCCGCTTGAGCGGCCTCAATTGACGGTGCGCGGCTCGTCGCTGGCGGGCTCGGCAAGCTCGGGCGTCAGGCTCAGGTCGGCCGCCGCGCTCAGGCCGCGGCCCTTGCGCTTGGCCGCATAGAGCCGGTCGTCCGCCACCTTCAACAGCCCGGTCACACCGTCGGTTTCGGCGATCGCCTCGGCAACGCCCATGCTCACGGTGAGCCGCGCGTTCTCCGGCAGCAGCGGCTGGCTCGCGATGCTCATGCGCAGACGGTCGGCAAAACTGTGCGCGACATCGGCCGTCGTTCCCGGCATGAGGATGACGAACTCGTCGCCGCCGAGCCGCGCCACCACGTCCGAGCAGCGCTTCTCCGCGTTGCATACCCGCGCGATCTGGCGGATCGCCCGGTCGCCGGCTTCGTGGCCGAGCCCGTCGTTGATCGCCTTCAGGCTGTCGAGATCGAACGCGATCAGCGAGAACGGCTGATGATAGCGATTGAAGCGCTCCCATTCTGCCTCGGCAAGGGCGAGGAAGCTGCGGCGGTTGGGCAGTCCGGTCAACGGATCGAGCATCGACTGCTGCTCGTGGAAGTCGGCGCGTTGTACCAGATCCGTCACGTCGGTGTGCGTCAGCATGCGTCCGTCGCAGGGGAGCGCGGTGCATTGCGCGCGAATGATGCGGCCGCCCTGAATGCGCACATCCATGGGCGCGGGGTTGCCGGATTGCACCGTCGTGTAGCGCAGCAGCACGTAATCCTCGAGCTTGCCCTCGGGCACGTCGTAGATCCCGGTTGCGGCGATGTCGTAGAGGAAGTGCGCGAACGATGGCCAGTTGTCGCACTGCTCGGGTTTCAGCCGCCAAAGCTCCCGTGCCTTCTTATTGACGAAGCGCACGCGCAGGTCGCGATCGAGGACGACGATACCCTGGTCGACGTTGTCGATTGCGCCACGCAGAACTTCCAGCTCGTCGATGCGCTGCGCAAAGTCGGTGACGTTGGTGAATGTGAGCAGCCGGCGCCCGCCCGGCAGCGTGATGCAATGGAAGCGCAACACGTCGTTGCCGGTCATGCGAATGTCGAGCGGCGTCGAAGTGCCCAGCTTGGTGCGCGAGACGATGTCGGCAATGGTCGCCGTGGGCGCGGTCTCGATCGGGCCGTTACGCAGCAGCTCGGCCAAGGGAGGGTTGCTCTCGCTCAGCGCGTCCGACACCTTCCAGAACTGGCGGAACACCTTGTTGACGAGGGTCGCGCGCATATCCGGACTGACCATCACGAGGCCGAATTCGGCGTCGTGGAGGAAGTCATTCGAGGCGAGATGCGCGGCGTCGTTCGCCGGCGGCTGCTTGCGGCCAAACGATGCCTTCTGGCCGGCAGGCGCGTTGGCGAAGACGACACCCAATGTTTCGTCGCTCACGTCGTGGACGGTGGCGGCGCGCGCCGTCGCCTCGCCGTCGACCAGCAGATCGAAGCGGGATGGCAGCGAGCGCGCGTCCGTGACCTCGATCGTCGCGCCGAAGGGCGACAGACCGCATACGAAGCAATCGACGGAGGACCGCCGATTATTGAAGACTATCCTGCCGCGCCGTCGCGAGGCTGCGTACTGCGAGCCCATCGTCCTGGTTCCGCACCTCTCCTGTCGCCGAAGGTCGGTTTGGTGAGCGGCAAGTATATTTGCGGATGGCAAGAACGGGATTAACGCGGGGCCGGCAAGTTGATGCCAGTTTAAAAAAGTGTGTACGCGGCGGGGGCTGCGTCGAGTGGTTTCGGTGCGCTGCACGCAGGAACTGCGGCCCCGCGGGATTTAGCTCTTCTCCTCGATGAAAGATCTCGCTGGCGCCGGGTGCGGCAGGTCCCAACCAAAGTCCACCTCGGTGGCTTCGAGCCTGCCGTCGCGAACCGTGTGCACTTTGCAGTTTCTGATGGCTTGCCCGCGCTGGTGCGTGCTTCGTTCAGTCGCGCGCGGGGCGGCTGCGGTCGTGGAACCAGGCGCGGTAGTCGGCCATCTTGGTGCGCTGCGCGCCGGGCGCGCGCCGCTTGCACGTCGCGGCTTCCTCGGATTTCTCCGATGCGCCCCAGCGAAGCTCGACGCAATCGTTGACGTTGTAGGCCATCTCCAGGCCGCCCATACGGTCGATGACGTCCTTGAGCGCGAGCTCCCAAGTCGAGCCGTCGGTGCGCGTGTAGGTGAACTTGCGCGTGGCGATCTCGGACGCGAGCGTGCGCTCCAACTCCGCTTTGACGTCGTCGGCGCTCTTGTCCTGGGGCATCGCGTAGCGTTCGGGGCGACGCGCCACGCGGTCTGGGAACGTGCGCACCACGTCGATGGCGATCAGCAGCCGCAGATCGCGCGAGGGCGTGGCGAAGTCCTCCCACGCGCCGGTCGTCTCGAAGATCGACGCGCCCTCCGGCATCGCGACTTCCGCGCCGCCGCCGGTCTGGTACTTGCGGCCGTTCTCGACCGAGGTCACGCGTGTCTTGACCTGCTCCTCGAGCGCGGTGATCACCTCGTTCAGCGCCCGCATCGGATCGAGCGGCGCCGGCGACATCACGTCGTCCATGCGGTCGTAGAAGTCTTCGATCGAGAGCTTCGACTGATCGAGCGAGAAATCGCCGTACTGGGGATCCTTGCCGATCTCGGCATTGGCGAGGCGGCGCAGGCCGCCGCTCTTGTCGGCAACGATCGGGCGGAAGCGCTTGAAGCCCGGACCGCCGAGCGCGGCGTTCTGTGCGAACAGGAAGTTGCCGCGCCAGAAGCGCTTGCGCGCCACCGTGCCGTCGGGCTGGCCGTCGACGGCGAGGAAAACGCCGGCCGCGT
Source organism: uncultured Alphaproteobacteria bacterium (assembly GCA_963726795.1). Taxonomy (GTDB): domain Bacteria; phylum Pseudomonadota; class Alphaproteobacteria; order Rhizobiales; family Hyphomicrobiaceae; genus Hyphomicrobium_A. The sequence continues at coordinate 141,056 of CAVSDD010000008.1, forward strand.
CGTTCGTCTGCGCCAGGCGCTTCGACAGCACCAGCACGTGGCCATAAGGATCGGCGTAGATCGTGCCCGGACGCAGCGCGTCCTGCGTCAGCGGCACGGGATAGTAGTCGGTGTTGTCGTCGGCGGCGGCCGTGCGGCCGTTGCCCGAATGCACGCCGTTGGCGAGGGTGGTGCGCACGTAGAACCCGAACCCCGGCACAAGATCCTTGGGCCGCTGCGGAAACTTGCTCACCGGCGCCGCCATCGGCTGGTCAAAGAAGAAGCCGCCGGAGGCGACCTTCTGCTCGGGCGCGGGAGGCGGCTCCTCCTTCATGATGTTCCACCACTGCGCGCACTTGGGCGCGCCGCCGCCGCCGCCCCGCGAGCACTTCGAGTAGCCGAACGGCAGCCCCATCTTGAACGCGAAGTAGGCGCGCAGGAAATAGGGAAGGTCGGCACAGTCGGGCTGGATGACGAGCTTCTTCTCGTCCTCGCGCAGGCCTAGGTGATTGAACAGGAAGTTGCGCGTGGGATCGCGCAGCACCTCGTGCAGCGCCTTCCACGAGGGGGACTGATCGAGCGGGGCATCGAACAGCTTCTCGATCCACGCCGAATACATGTTCTCGCTCGAACGGTTCCATGTGTCGTGGATCGGCCAGACGGAGCCTTGCACGGCGCGCGGAGCATTGGTCGGCGCGTTGCCGACGGTGATGTTGCGCGTGATGGTGGCGCAGTCGCCGTCGGCGCCCGGGCGCGTCAGCGTCGCTTGCCATTTTCCAACGGCGGGTGCCGCGATCTCGGCGAACCAGAAGTAGGGCGGCCCGCCATGGCGCTCGGCGGACTTGACCGCGACAGCGCCGTCCGGGCCGATCAGCGACAGCTCGCCCTCGAGCGGCTCCTCCAGCGAGAACACGACGCGCAGCGGCGCGCCCTTCCACGGGCCTACCGGCGAGGTCAGCACCGCGGGCGCGACAGTGCTTTGACAGGCGGCGTGCGACGCGGTCTTGGGCGCGGTTGGTGCGACGGGCTTGGGTGCAGTGGGAGCCGCTGCTGGAGCTGCAACGGTTGCGGCGCCAGGTGCAGTCTTGGCTGCAGCGGCTGGTGCAGCCGCCGCCGCTGGAGCGGTTTTAACTGCAGCAGGTGCAGCGACGGGTGCCGCCGGTTTCGCGGCGGGGGCAGCTGCAGGCGCCGGCACAGGCTCGTCGACCTGCGCTCCCGCGTTAGCGGCCGATGCGAAAAGCGCCACCGCGATCAGCGCAATCGTTGCTGCGGCAGTGAGCTGGCGGGCAGGATACAAGCGCGTCCCCTTAGGCATTCCCCGAGTGCAACAAGAGATGGTGCGGAAAGTCTCGCCAAATCGTGGCGAAATTTGTCGGCGCCAGGATGACATCCCGGCCATCGAGCAATTACAGAGTTTTAGCAGGTCCGCGAAGCGATTGGCGGCCATTTTAGCACGCTATCCCCGCCTGCCTGATTCGCAGCTTGCCGCCTTTCGAGAGGCTACGGCCCGGCTCTCCTAAAGAACTTTGGTAAATTTCGAGCGCCGGTCGATGACCTTCCCGGCGATCATGAAGACGCCGTCGCCCGTATAGTGCAGCGTCTTGGGGTACTTGGGTGCCATTGCCGCGCGCGCGTGCACGATCTCGAAAACGAAGAAGTTGTACTTTTTCACCAACGCATCGTCGTGGAGCTTGCATTCAAAGCTCGCGTGGCACTCCCCGATCAGCGGCGCCTCGACCGAATGTGCCTTCTGCGCCGTGAGGCCGAACTCGGCAAACTTGTCGATCTCCGCTCCCGTCGTGTTTCCGATCCCGATCACCTGGTCAGTGAGGGCCGTCGTGGGCACGTTGATCACGCACGCGCCGCTGCGGCGGATCATGTCGAAGGAGTGGTTGCCATTCGAGATCAGACAGCCGACGAGCGATGGACTGAACTCCATGACGCAATACCAGCCGAGCGTCATGATGTTGGTCTTGCCGCGCCAGCGCGAGGAGACCAGCACGATCGGCCCCGGCTCCAAGTAGCGCCTGGCCTTCTCGACGGGGAACGCTCGCTTTTTTGGGATGCGCATGGAGATACAACGCTGGAACCATCGCGACAGTTGCGGTTTCGCGCTCGCCGAGCCGGAGGCTCAACCGCGCTTCGTCTTCGTCTTCGTCTTGGAGCGGGCCGGTGCTTTGGCCTCATTCAGCGCCACGGCCGCGCGAATGAGCGCGGCCAGAGCCTTTTCGTCGATCTTGTCGTCCTCGTGGATATCGATGGCGCGCCGCACGTTGCCTTCGAGACTTGAGTTGAACAGGCGAGCAGGGTCATCGAGCGCGGCGCCCTTGGCGAAGGTCAGCTTCACGACCCCCTTGTACGTCTCGCCGGTGCAGATGATGCCGCCGTGCTCCCAGACCGGCACGCCGCGCCACTTCCACGTCTCGACCACGCCCGGCTCGGCCTGCTTGATGATCTTGCGCACGCGGGCCAGCGTCTCGCCGCGCCAGTCGCCAAGCTCCTTAACTCTGGCGTCGATGAGCTGCGAGGGCGAGGCGTCCGCCTTGCCGCCCTTGGCGCCGGTCTTCGCTTTCGTGGCGGTCGCTTTTTTCATTTTGACGATCCCGTTTTGGGCCTGCTCGGGCGCGGACGAAATGCGCCACCGCGGACGGCCCCTAAAACTCACATCGAATTTTTATGCGGCGCTCTCTAGCTGAAGCTCATCTCTGCTGGAGAACGCCATGCTGGACATCGTCTATCTCGCTCTCGGCGTCGGCATCATCGCATTGATGATGCTCTACGCGCGCTGGGCCGCCAACGCATGAGGCCGCCATGCTCGATCTGATCCTCGGCGGCACGGTCGCGGCTGCGATCGCGCTCTACCTCCTCTACGCCCTGCTTTATCCCGAGAAGCTGTGAGCCGTCCATGACACTCAATGGAATGCTGCAAATCGCGCTGATGCTGGCGCTCGTGATTGTGACCGCGCGCCCGCTCGGCGTCTTCATGGCCGCCGTACTCGATGGCCGCCCAACGCCGCTCGATTCTGTTATGAGGCCGCTCGAAGCGCGCTTCTATGCGGTGTCGCGCGTCGACCCCAAGCGCGAGCAGACCTGGATCGAGTACGCCACCGCGCTGCTCGTGTTCAACGCTGCGGGCTTCGTGCTGCTGTACGCCATTCTGCGGCTGCAGAATTACCTTCCGCTTAATCCGCAAGGCTTTTCCGGCCTGAGCGAACACCTTGCTTTCAACACTGCGGTCTCGTTCGTCACCAACACCAACTGGCAGAGCTATGGCGGCGAGACGACGCTGTCCTACTTCAGCCAGATGGTCGGGCTCACGGTGCAGAACTTCCTCTCCGCCGCGACCGGCATAGCGATCGTCGTGCCGCTTGCGCGCGCTTTCTCCCGCGCCAACGCGACGACCGTCGGCAATTTCTGGGTCGACCTCACGCGCACCACCCTCTACGTGCTGCTGCCGTTGTCCGTTGTCATGGCGTTCGCGCTGATCGCACTCGGCGTTCCGCAGAACCTGAGCCAGTACGTCGATGCCACGACGCTCGAAGGCGCCAAACAGACGATCGCGCAGGGCCCGGTCGCCAGCCAGATCGCCATCAAGCAGATCGGCACCAACGGCGGCGGGTTTTTCAACGTGAACTCCGCCCACCCTTACGAGAACCCCTCCATCTGGACCAACGTCATAGAGCTGTGGGCCATTGTGGCGCTGGCGCTGGGTCTCGCTGTTGCTTTCGGCCGCATGATCGGGCGCGAGCGCGAAGGCTGGGCGCTGCTCGCGGTGATGCTTCTGTTCCTCGTTGCCGGCTGCGCTGTCGCCTACTGGGCGGAGGCGGGAGGCAACCCGCTGCTGCACGCGATGGGAGTCGACGGCGGCAACATGGAAGGCAAGGAGGTGCGCTTCGGCGTCCCGCAGTCGGTGACCTGGGCCGCGCTCACCACCGGCGCCTCCAACGGCTCGGTCAATTCGATGCACAACTCCTACATGCCGCTCGGCGGCCTGGTGCCGCTGGTGCTGATCCAGATCGGCGAGATCGTGCCGGGTGGCGTCGGCTCGGGCCTCTACGGCATCGTCGTGTTTGCCATCATCGCGATGTTCGTCGCCGGTCTGATGGTGGGGCGCACGCCGGAATACCTCGGCAAGAAGCTCGAGGCCAAGGAGGTGAAGATGGCCATGCTGGCGATCCTCATCATGCCGGTGTTCATCTTGGGCTTCAGCGCCGTATCCGCCGTGCTTCCGGCAGCACTCGCAGGCCTCGCGAACCCCGGCCCGCGCGGCTACACCGAGATGCTATATGCCTTCTCCTCCGCTGCCGGCAACAACGGCTCGGCTTACGCCGGCATTACCGCCAATGCGCCCTGGTACGACACCACGCTCGGCATCGCCATGCTTGCCTGCCGCTTCGGCATCATCGTGCCGGTGCTGGCGATTGCCGGGTCGCTTGCCGCCAAGCCCAAGCTCGCGCCGTCGTCCGGCACCTTCCCTACCGACGGGCCGCTATTCGTTGGGCTGCTGCTCGGCGTCATCGTCATCGTGAGCGGGCTTGAGTTTTTCCCCGCGCTCGCCTTAGGCCCCATCGTCGAGCACTTCCAGATGCTCGCCGGCAAAACCTACTAACGCCGGCAGCCAAAGGATTTTCCGAATGTCCACCCTAGCCCAAGAAACGCTTCCCGTTCGCCGCAAGCGCTACGCCAGCGCCATTGCAGACCCGGCTCTCGTCAGGCGCGCCACGATCGATGCGCTGGCAAAGCTCGATCCACGCCAGCTCGTGCGCAACCCGGTGATCTTCGTCACCGCGGTCGTGTCGGCGCTGGTCACTATCCTGTTCGTGCGCGATCTGGCGAGTGGAGGCCCGGCGCTGTTCACTGGCCAGCTTGCCGCCTGGCTGTGGTTTACCGTTCTGTTCGCCAACTTCGCCGAGGCAATCGCGGAGGGCCGCGGCCGTGCCCAGGCCGAATCCTTGCGCCGCACGCGCACCGAGACGACAGCCAAGCTGCTCGCGTCGATTGAAGAGAGCAGTTCGTTCCGGGAGGTTTCCGCTCTCGATCTGCGTCCGGGCAACTTGGTTCTGGTGTCGGCGGGCGACATTATTCCCGGCGACGGCGACGTGGTGCAGGGCATCGCCTCGGTCAACGAGGCGGCGGTGACGGGCGAATCCGCTCCCGTCATTCGCGAGGCCGGCGGCGACCGCTCGGCGGTGACCGGCGGCACCACCGTGATCTCGGACTGGATCGTGGTCCGCATCACGTCGGCGCCCGGCTCGTCATTCTTGGATCGCATGATCGCGCTGGTCGAGGGCGCGGAGCGGCAGAAGACGCCCAACGAGATCGCGCTGTCGATTTTGCTCGCCGGCATGACCATCGTGTTTCTCGTCGCGGTCGTGACTTTGAAAGGCCTCGGCGCCTACTCGGGCACCGACGTATCCGTTCCCGTGCTGGTGGCGCTACTCGTCACCTTGATCCCGACCACGATTGGCGGATTGCTGTCGGCCATCGGCATCGCCGGCATGGACCGGCTGCTCAAGTTCAACGTGCTCGCGATGTCGGGACGCGCGGTGGAGGCCGCGGGCGACGTCGACACGTTGCTGCTCGACAAGACGGGCACGATCACGCTCGGCAACCGGCTGGCAACCGAGATCATCCCGGTGCCCGGCGTCAGCGAGCGCGTAGCCGCCGAGGCAGCGCTTTTGGCGAGCTATGCCGACGAGACGCCGGAAGGACGCTCGATCGTGGCGCTGGCGCAGGAAAAATACGGCATTGCCCTTCCCGCGGGCCGCCCCGATGCCCAATTCATCGAGTTCTCCGCGTCGACGCGGTTGTCCGGCGCCGACCTTGGCAGTCGCAAGCTGCGCAAGGGTGCGGTCGATGCGGTGCGCAAGTTCGTTCACGGGATTTCCGGCCGCGAGCCGGCCGAGCCGACGACGTTCAAGGCGGCGGTCGAGCGCATCGCCCGCTCCGGCGGTACGCCCCTCGCCCTCGCCGACGGCGGCCAGCTTCTCGGCGTCATCCAGCTCAAGGACGTGGTCAAGGCCGACATGAAGCAGCGCTTCAGCGAGCTGCGTCGCATGGGCATCAAGACGGTGATGATTACCGGGGATAATCCCGTGACTGCGGCAGCGATCGCATCGGAGGCCGGCGTCGACGACTTCGTCGCCGAGGCCACGCCCGAGGATAAGCTCGCCTACATACGCGCCGAGCAGGCGAACGGCCGCCTCATCGCCATGTGCGGTGACGGCACCAACGACGCTCCGGCGCTGGCGCAGGCCGACGTTGGCGTTGCCATGCAGACCGGGACGCAGGCGGCGCGCGAGGCGGGCAACATGGTCGACCTCGACTCCGATCCGACCAAGCTCATCGAGGTCATCGAGATCGGTAAGCAGCTGCTGATGACGCGTGGCTCGCTGACTACGTTCTCCATCGCCAACGACGTGGCCAAGTACTTTGCGATCATCCCGGCGCTGTTCGTCGCCTCCCTGCCCGAACTCGGTGCGATCAACGTCATGGGGCTCGCGACCCCGCAAAGCGCGATCCTGTCGGCGGTGATCTTCAACGCGCTCATCATCGTGGCGCTGATCCCGCTCGCCTTGAAAGGCGTCGCCTACCGGCCGATCGGCGCGGCGGCGCTGTTGCGCAGAAATCTGCTCGTCTACGGGTTCGGCGGCCTGATCGCACCTTTCGTCGGCATCAAGGTGATCGATCTCGCCGTATCCTGCCTCGGTCTCGCGTGAAGACACTCGCCTGAAGGAAAAAACTCATGCTCCAGCATCTGCGTCCTGCGCTGACCATGCTCCTGGCATTTACGCTGCTGACCGGCGTCGTCTATCCGCTCGCCGTCACCGGCGTCGCCTGGGTCATGATGCACGACGCGTCTCTCGGCAGCCTCGTGCAGCGCAACGGAAAGGTCATCGGCTCGAGCCTGATCGGTCAGTCGTTCACGAGCGACCAATACTTCCATGGGCGCCCGTCGGCGACGACGGGGCCTGATCCCTCCGACAGCTCCAAGTCGGTCGATGCGCCCTACAACGCGGCAGCCTCCACCGGCTCCAATCTCGGCCCGATCACGCGTAAGCTGATCGATCGCGTGAAGCTGGACGTGGACGGCCTGCGCTCAGCCGGCGCGACCGGGCCTATCCCCGCCGATGCGGTCACAACCTCGGCCAGCGGGCTCGATCCCGACATCTCTCCCGAGACGGCGCAGCTGCAGGTGCCCCGCGTGGCAAAAGCACGCTCGATGCCCGAGGAGCGCGTGCGCGCCCTCGTTGCCGGCAATACCGCGGAGCGGGCACTTGGTATCCTGGGCGAACGCAGGGTTAACGTTTTGGAGCTCAACCTCGCGCTCGACGCCCAGGCGCACTAGATTAGAGGGGCGAGTGTGCCGATGCCCCCCGAGTTGCAACGAGCTTCCGCCGACGCGCTGCTGGCTCTCTCTGAGACGCCTCGCGGGCGGCTCAAGGTATTTCTCGGCGCAGCCCCCGGGGTGGGGAAGACGTACGCCATGCTGTCGGCGGCACGCGCCGAGAAGGAGCACGGCCGCGACGTCGTCATCGGGCTCATCGAGACGCATGATCGCGCGGAGACCAAAGCGCTGGTCGACGGCATCGAGGTCATCCCGCGCAAGCCCACGGTTTACGTCAACAAGATCCTGAGCGAGTTCGATCTCGACAAGGCGCTGGCGCGCAAGCCGCGCCTGCTGCTGGTCGACGAGCTTGCGCACAGCAACATTCCCGGCAGCCGTCATCCCAAGCGCTGGCAGGACGTTGTGGAGCTGCTCGCGGCGGGCATCGACGTGTGGACGACGCTCAACGTCCAGCACCTGGAAGGCCTCAACGACATCGTGGAGAAGATCACGCGCGTGAAGGTGCGCGAGACCGTGCCCGATCACGTGTTCGAGAAAGCCGACGAGATCATGATGGTCGATCTGCCGACCGAGGAGCTGTTGACGCGCCTCGCCGCCGGAAAGGTCTACGTGCCGGACATGGCGGATCGGGCGCGCAAACGTTTCTTCAAGGCGGAAAACTTGACCGCGCTGCGCGAGCTGGCGTTGCGGCGCGCAGCCGAGCGCATCGATGCCGACCTCATCGACCATATGCAGGCGCAGGCGATCGCCGGTCCATGGGCGGCGGGCGAGCGAATCCTCGCCTGCCTCGCGGGCGGCGACGACGGGGCGACGGTCGTGCGTGCGGCCAAGCGGCTCGCTGATGTGATGGATGCGCCGTGGATGGCGGTGACGGTGGAGCGTCCAGGCGACCAACCCTCGGAGCCCGCGCGCCGGCGGCTAGAGGATGCATTGAAGCTCGCGCAATCGCTCGGCGCCGAGACCAACACGCTCGCCGGCGCCGATTCTGTCGCCGAGCTGCTGCGCTTCGCCAAGTTCGAGAACGTGACCCAGGTCGTGGTGGGTCGCTCACGCGAGAGCCGCCTCAAGGATTGGTTCGGGCGGTCATTCCTGCGCGATCTGTTGCGCCGCGCCGACGGCATCGCCGTGCACGTCGTCACCGGCTCCAAGGATAATAGCTCCAAGCAGCGCGCCGGCACCGCGCCGGAAACGCCAGCGCGGCCAATGCTCGCTTTGGCGCCGCTTCCGATGCTGTGGTCGACGGTGGCGGTCGTGGTCGCCGTGGGCGTCGGCTTCGGGTTAGAGAGGCTGACCGATTTTCCCAACCTGTCGATGGTGTTCCTGCTGGCAGTGGTGTTCGCGGCGCTGCGCTTCGGCGTCGGTCCGGCGGTCTACGCCTCGATACTGTCATTCCTCGTCTACAACCTGTTCTTCATCGAGCCCGTCTACAGCTTCACCGTCGCGCGGCCCGACGAGCTCCTGTCGCTGTTCGTCTTCCTTTTGATTGCGGTCATCACGGCGACTCTTGCGGGGCGCGTGCGTCTCCAAGTGCAGACTGCGGTCGATCGGATGCGCTCGACGCGGAGGCTTTACGAGTTCACGCGGCGGCTGTCGGCGGTCGCCGGCTTCGAGGACATCCCGCAGGCGGCGGCAGCCGAGATCCACGCAAGTCTCGGCCGCCCCGCCGTGATCCTGCTTGAGCACGAGGGCAAGCTGAACGTGAGCGGCGCCTGGCCGGGCGACGTGTCCCTCGACACCGCCGCCATGACCGCGGCGTGGTGGGCGCTCGACCATGGCGAGGCGGCCGGCGCCGATACGGCGACGCTCCCCGCCGTGCCGTGGCTGTTTCTGCCGCTGCGCGCCGGGCAGAAGGCCTTCGGCGTCATCGGCGCCGGCCGCAGCTTCGAAGGGACGCGGCTCGATGCCGAGGCGCAGACTTTGCTGGAGACCTTGGCCGAGCAGGCAGCAATCGCGCTCGACCGCGCCTCGCTCGCACGCGACGTGGGCGAGGTGCGCAGCGCCGCCGAGGCGGAGCGCGTGCGCAATACGTTTCTGGCATCGATCTCGCACGACTTCCGCACGCCGCTCGCGTCCATCCTGGGATCGGCCACCAGCCTCATCGAGTTCAAGGACAAGATCGAGCCTGCGGCCCGCGACGCGTTGCTCGGCCAGATCAAGGAGGAGGCCGAGGGTCTCGATGGCATGGTGCGCAACCTGCTCGCCATGACGCGCATCGATGCCGGCGCGCTGGAAGTGCGGCGCGACTGGGTCGACTTGCGCGAGCTGGCCGAGCGCGCGGCGAGAAACGCGCGCCGCCGCGGCGCTGCACAATCGCTCGCGGTCAACCTGCCGCCTGAGCTGCCTCTGGTGCGGGCCGACGCCAAGCTTATCGAGCAGGCGCTGGGCAATGCGGTTGCCAATGCCGTGGCGCACACGCCGGCGTCCACGCACATCGTCATCGACGCCAAGGTGACGGACGGTGCGGTGGTCTTGCGCGTCAACGACGACGGAAGCGGCATCGCCGCCGACATGCTGCCGCGCGTGTTCGACAAGTTCGTGCACGCGAAGCCGGACGGCGCAGGCGCGGCTGACAAGGGCGAAGGTTCGGGCCTGGGCCTCGCCATCGCCAAGGGCATCATGGAGGCGCATGGGGGGACCATCGCCGCGGAAAGTCCCATCGCCAACGGACGCGGCACCCGCATCTCGCTGTCGTTTCCGCGCGGGGAGGGCGTCGCGTGACACCCAAGCTGCGCGCGCTCGTGGTCGACGATGAGCCGGCAATCCTGCGGTTTCTGCAGGCGGCGCTCGGTGCGTCGGACTACGTCGTGTCCAGTGCCGCCACGGTGCAGGAGGCGTTGAAGGGCATGGGCGATAACCCTGACATCGTCATCCTCGACCTGGGCCTGCCCGACGGCGACGGCAAGGACGTGATCCGCGAGATCCGGCGTTCCTCCAACGTGCCCATCGTGGTGCTGTCGGCGCGTGACCGCGAGGCGGAGAAGATCGAGGCGCTTGGACCTCGGCGCCGACGACTTCGTCAACAAGCCTTTCGGCGTCGGCGAGCTCATGGCGCGGTTGCGTGCCGCGCTGCGTCACCGCCATGAGGAGGCGGAGACGATCAGGGCCGGCGCGCTCGAGATCGACATCGCCGGCCATCGCGTCACGCGGGCCGGCGCCGATATCAAGCTGACGCGGCGCGAGTTCGACCTGCTCGCCTGCCTCGCGCGACAGCCCGGGAAGGTCATCACCCACCGCAAGTTGCTCACTGCGGTCTGGGGTCCGGCGCAAGCCGACGAGACGCAATATCTCCGCGTCTACATCGGCCACCTGCGGCAGAAGCTTGAGGATGACCCGGACGACCCGAAGATCATCGAGACCGAGCTCGGCATCGGCTACCGGCTGGTCGAAAATTGAACCCGCCCTTAGCTCGCGGAGACTTTTAACCCGCGCCCCGCCGTTTCGGGGAAGCTGACGGTCACCGTGAGGCCGGGTTTGTTGTCCGAGAGTTTGATGGTTCCGTCATGCAGGAGGACAATCGCCGAGACGAGGCTCAACCCGAGCCCATGGCCGGGGGTCGTCCTGCTCTTCTCAAGGCGATAGAGCCGCCTGAATACGTTGGTGTGTTCTTCCTTGGGAATGCCAGGACCGTTGTCAGCGATTTCGACGAACACGCGGCCTTGGGCTTCGGAAAGCTTGAGACTTATCTTTGAACCCGGCGGGCAATGGCGGATCGAATTTTCGATCAGATTGGCGACCAGCTGGGTGAGAAGCTCGGTATCGCCATAGATCAAGGGATGGCCACCGCAATCGAGAAGGCTGAGCTCGTGGCCATACTCTTCCGCGACAGGCTGGTAGTCGTCGGCTAGTGAACTCACGACGCCGTCAAGATCCACCGATCGAAATCGCTGCTTCTTGAGGCCCGCTTCCAACTGAGCGATGCTGAGGAGCGCCTCAAAAGTCTCCACTATTCCCTCGATCTCGGTGAGCGTGGTCGTGATGCTCTGTCTATAGCCCTCCGGTCCGATGTCGGTCTCAAGCACCGCTTCCAGACGCCGCTGGATGCGCCCGATGGGCATCTTGAGATCGTGAGCGATGTCGGCAGAAACCTGCCGCAGGCTCGCTAGCACGCGCTGCAGCTGATCGAGCGTGGAATTGACGTGGCCGCCAATGCGGTCGATGTCATCCCCGGTGCGAGTGCGCACGACGCGCAAATGCGGCTGTCCTTTTCCTGCGGCATCTAGGGCCTCCGAGATTGCATCGATGCGGCGCTGGGCGCGCAGGCCGAGCAGCCACCCGGTGGCCGCCGCGATCAGGACGATGAACGCCGTGCCGATTGCGATCGCGCTGAACAGCACATTCTGTGCCTCGATAATATCTCCATCGTCGTCGCCAATCAGCAAGTTGCCATCATCGAGCGTGGTCCACGATGCGGTCATGCCAGACGGAATCGTCGCATCGGACCACGCTGTTCTCAGGCTCAGGTCGCGCCACGGAATGAATCTATTTCCAGCGAAGGTCGGGATCGGATCGATATTTCCGGCGATAAAGCCGCCCGACTTGTCAGTCAGAAGATAGATTATCCCGGCGTCCGGCGAGACACGGGCTTTGCGCAGGACGACCTCGCGCAAGCCGGCGAACCCTTCGTTGCGCGCGACGGTGAGGAGGGTGTCTTTCATGTCGGCGATAAAGGATGCTTGCCGTTGATGAAATTCTCCCGATACCCAGGCGAAAAACCCCCAGCCAGCTATCAGCGCGATCAGGGCGAAAAGAACCGCAAAGTAGATCGAAAAGCGAAACGCGGTGCCGCGCAGGATGCTACTTCGCAGGCGCATCGATCGAATATCCTCTGCCCCTGACGGTGTGAACCAGCGGCACCTCGAAATCACGGTCGATCTTTGAACGCAAGCGGCTGACGAAAGTCTGCACGATGCTCGTCTTGGGATCGAAATGGAATCCCCACACCTGCTCGAGCAGCATCTTCCGGGTCATCAACCGGCCGGCATTGCGCATGAGCGCCTCGAGCAGGCGCAGCTCGCGCGGCGCGAGATCGATCTTGCGGCCATTGCGCACGACGGTCCGCGATATGACGTTGAGCTCGAGATCCGCGACTTCGAGCACTGAATTATCGTTGTCGTTGCCGAGACGGCGGCCCAGAGCATTCACACGCGCGCGTAATTCAGCGATCGCGAAGGGCTTCACGAGATAATCGTCAGCGCCGGCATCCAGTCCGTCGACGCGATCTTCGATGCCGCCAAGCGAAGTCAGGAGCAGCACGGGTGTGCGGATGCCCGACGTGCGCAAGGATTCCACAATCGACAAGCCGTCAAGGCCGGGCAGCATCCGGTCGATGATCATGACATCGAAAGACTGTACGGCGCCCAATCGCAATCCGGCATTACCGTCTAACGCCGACTCCACGGCGTGGCCGGCCGACTCCAACCCGCGCGTGATGTGCCGCGAAGCCTCTTCGTCATCCTCGATGAGCAATACGCGCATCTGTGCCCTAGCCATTGTCGTCCTGCTGGCGTTCGCTCCAGCCTACCAGCGTCACTCCGAGACCGACCAAATACTCGTGAGCGGCACTGCGACGCTTAGGTCGTGCCGGCGCAGTATCGCGAGCCAAACGATCAGATTTGCGGCATCGCAGCCGATCGATCCGAAAACCACGGGCTATTAACTATAGGGCGGATCGACTGCAGGTCGAGGCTGGTGCCGGCTCCGCTGGCCATTTTCAGGTCGCGTCACGCCCGCAGACCGTTCGAAGGATCAGGTCGGTCGGCAAGATTTCAGGAAGCGCTGGACTACGAGTGCGCCCGGCGCGGCACCGGCGACCTCCACGGGCCATTGCCCGATACCCACGGTCGCGCCGACAACGAACGACTTGGCGCCCTTCGCGAGCGCGTTCGTCAATTCAACTGCGGCGTCCATGCCCCACGCGATCCGCTTCTCATCGGCGGCAAGACGTGCATTGCCGTTAGCTCCAAACGCGTGGCCCTGGTCGCCCCACTTATTGAGATAAGGCGGCGTCGGGAGCTCGCTCGTCTGCCAGGCCATTTTGCTCAGGCCCTGCTCGATCTCCCCGCTAGATACCAAGGTTGACGGCAAAGCGAAGTCGATCATCAAAGCCAGCGAGCCGGGTTGCGAAGTCGAGCATTTGAAGGTCACGGTCTGCGCCTTACTCGGCTCGCGGAACTCGCCCACGAGAGAGGTCCGCCCTTCGTCGTCCTGGGCGAGGTTCCAGCTCTCCGTGCCCGCGGTGTAGAGTATGCGGAAGCGCTCGAGATCCTCATCGGGAACGAAATTAAAGCTGTCGGGCGCGGCGGTGGCGGCAGCCGCCAGCAGGGCCGGATCGGCGCCCATCTTCTGCACGTAGGCAAGCACCTTGCCGAACTGCTTCTGCGAGCTCTTCAAGCACTCTTCCGCCGTCGCACAGTTACCGTCAAACTGGTGCAGCCCGTACCTGCTGCCGGCTATCATCGTCCGCTTTACTCCGCCGAGGTAGGTGTAGGCGCAGGCGCTCAGGCAATATCCGGGAAAGAAGGTGCGGCCGACGTTCGACAGGCTCGAAACAGGCTTCTGGCCGAGCGATTTCATGAGCGCGTCGAACGCGGGTGTGGCGCTCGGCCGATAGGCCTCCATCGTGTTGATGGCGTTGATCGTCCCGTCGGGGAAGAGCGTCTCGAATGGCGGGAGCTCCTCAGGCGAGCCGATCTCCGCGTTCAGTCCGTGCGCACGGATGATGGTGCCGAGCGCCATGCCAGCATCGAGATCGCCGCCGAACGAGAGCAGATAGATGGTGTCTCCCGGCGCCAATGGATGCTTGGAGAGAAAGTGCTCGAACGCGTCTGCGGTTTGATTGGTGAGTTGTCCGCGTGCAACGACTTCGCCGCTATCGAGAGCCTCGAACGTCATCGGCTGCGTGATGCCGAGGCTCACCGCGCGACCGGACATCACCGCCAGTGAAAGCAAAATGACCGCAGCACGCATGCTCATCGTCATCGCGTTCCTCTCACTTCGGCCATGCTGCCTCGAGCGTTTTGATGTGATAGAGTGCCGTCTTTGCATTGGGCAGCGATGCCATCGTCATTGATACGGGGGGGCGATGTTACGACCAATCCTTTATCTCGTCGGTCTATTTGTTGTCCTGCATCTTCCCGCGGCGGCACAAACCCAAGCGGGAAAAGCCGAGATCCTCACAATTTCTTGATGTGGCTCGCATCGACGCCGAAGGCGCGGCCCAGCTGGCGGCAGAATTCGGAACGGATTTCAAAGAACATCGCAACGTTTTCGAATTTCGTTCTGAAAAGTGACAAGGAAGCGCCGCCCGCATTCAAGGAAGCCAACGCAGAGGCAACCGCGCTCGTGGGCTCTGCGCGTTCGCAGACCGAGGTCGCACGTGCGCTCGCAGCCGAGATCGAGACGGCGAAGGAAAAGGTCATCGTTGCCGACGACAAAGCGGCGCTCGACGACATGCGCAGCAGCGCGGTTGCGCTCTCCAAGCGCGCCAAGGACCTTGCCGCTTCCGCCGCCAGCACGACGGCAAGCGCAACCGCCCTCAACAGTAGGCTCGCGCGCGAGCCGGGTTCCGGAGGCTTCATTGCAAGTGCGAATCCGCAGAGCCTTGGCCCGACGGACGACCTCGGGTGCGTAAAGGCAGCCACCTGCACCCCGGTGCCGGTCTTCTTCGGCACCGACCGCGGCAAGGAGGAGCGCGCTGACCGTATTCATTTTAATGCGACTCGAGGCGGTGCCCTCGTGATGGGACGGGCCGTCGTCACCGTGCCGCGCGCAAATCGGAAGAAGGGCGAGGTCAATTTGCCGAGCTGGTGGGATGTGTTGCGATTCAAGAACCCCTGGCGCCTCGACCCGACATCGCACTTCACGATCCCGGACGGCGGTGTGAAGGTGATGACGCCGGATGAGTTCGTCGCGGCGGCACGTGAGCAGCTTGCGTCAGCCGGCACGCACTCCGACAACGCCTTCGTGTTCGTGCACGGCTACAACAATTCATTCGACGATGGCCTCTACCGCGCTGCGCAAATATCCTACGACCTCGGTAAGGACGACAAGCCGTTCGGAACCGCGTTCGCCTACAGCTGGCCGTCGGCGGCTGCGTTCCAGGACTACAACTACGACTTCACCAGCGCGCGGCTTTCTGTGAAGCATCTTGAGGAGTTCATCAATGTCGTCATCGACAAGACCCAGGCCAAGCACGTGCATCTCGTCGCCCACAGCATGGGCAACTGGCCGCTTGTAACCGCACTCAACGAGATTGTCGCCAAGCAGTCCGGAAAGGCGAAGATCGGCCAGATCATTCTCGCCGCGCCCGACATCGATGCGGGCGAATTCGCGGACATCGCCAAGGCCATCGCGCCGGGCGCCGGCATAATCACGCTCTATGCCTCGTCTGCCGATCGCGCGCTGCTCGCATCGCGCAAGGCTAACGGCGCCGTCCGCGCCGGCGACATTGTCGGCCCCGGCGCCGGGCCGGCCGCTATCGTTGCCGGTATCGACAGCATCGACGTCAGCGCGCTGAGCACCGACGTCTTCGGGCTCAATCACAACACCTACGTTGCGTCAGAAGAGCTCCTGAACGACATGAACGTCCTGATGCTCAAGCCGATACGGCCGCCCGACCTCCGCGACAAGCGCTTCCGTGCGCAAGGAACTCCTCAGCGCCCATTCTGGAGCTTCCAGCCTCCGGCGCAGTGACGAACCCGCGCCCTTAAACGTCGAGGTCGACTACATCCATTGCGGCCGCCGGCGCGGCGATCGGGTGGCGACTGACTGGGTCAAGACGTGCGATTTGGCTTCCAACGCGTCAACGCGCGTACGCCCCGCCTGATGTTCGCACTTCTGTACGCAAGTGGCGCACCCAGCAGGATTCGAACCTGCGACCTTTGCCTTCGGAGGGCAACGCTCTATCCAGCTGAGCTATGGGTGCTGATCGGGGCGCTCTTGATAGCTTATCCGGGAAGGCTGGGCAAACGCGGGCGAAGATGGCGCACACCCCCGGCGCATACATAGAATATCTGTGGCTCGGCAGGCACCTGGCCGATTTGGACCGGCGTGACACTGGCAGGTAAACTGGCGAGTACACTGGCCGGTACATGGGGACCATCGCGTCGCGGAGGCTGACCTGGGCGTTCCGAGCACCTATATTTCCTATCCATGAGCCAGCCCAAATCGCAGAGCCGAGCCTCGGCAAATCCCCCCGCCAAATCCGACGGTAAGCCGGAGGCTGCGCGCGTGTCGCGCAACGCCACCGTCGCGACCGTGCCGGAAGGAGAGTCGACGCCCATCATCAAGGGCAGCCACGTCTACCTCATCGACGGCTCGGGATACATCTTCCGCGCCTTCCACGCGCTGCCGCCGCTGACGCGTCCCTCTGACGGGCTCCCAGTCGGCGCGGTGCACGGATTTTGCGCCATGCTGTGGAAGCTGCTGCGCGAGACGAAGGCGTCGGAGGCGCCAACGCATTTCGCCGTCATTTTCGACGCCTCGGAGAAAACGTTCCGCAACGAGATCTACCAGGATTACAAGGCGCACCGCCCTCCGGCGCCCGAGGAGCTGATCCCGCAGTTCCCGCTCATCCGCGATGCGGTGAAGGCGTTCAACGTCGCCTGTATCGAGCAAAATGGCTTCGAGGCCGACGATCTCATTGCCAGCTACGCGCGCGAGGTGGTCGATGCCGGCGGCGACGTGACGATCGTCTCCTCCGACAAGGACCTGATGCAGCTGGTGCGCCCTGGCGTCCTCATGTTCGACGCGATGAAGGCCAAGAAGATCGGGCGCGACGAGGTGATGGAGAAGTTCGGCGTGCCGCCCGAGAAGGTGGTCGATGTGCAGGCGCTGGCGGGTGATTCAACCGACAACGTTCCGGGTGTGCCGGGCATCGGCGTCAAGACCGGCGCCGAGCTGATCAACGAATACGGCGACCTCGATGCGCTGCTCGAGCGCGCGTCCGAGATCAAGCAGCCCAAGCGCCGCGAGAAGCTGATCGAGTTCGCCGACCAGGCGCGGCTGTCGCGCGAGTTGGTGCGTCTCAAGGACGACGTCGATACGGGCATCCCGGCGCATGCGCTGGGCGTGCGCGATCCCGAGCCGGCGGTGCTGCTGGGCTTCCTGCGGCTCATGGAATTTTCAACGCTGACGCGGCGCATCTCCGAAGCGCTGGGCGTTGAGCCGCCAGCGGGCCCCGCGGTCTCGGTCGGTTCCACCGTCAAGGGCAAGGAGCGCCTCGCTCCGGCAGCATTTCCTCCGGTGCGCGAGCCGGCACAGGCGCCCGCCGCGGCCGAGACGCCGTCTGCTGCGGTGCTGCTCGCGGCACAAGCGGCGAAAGCGCCATTCGACCGCTCCAAGTACGAGACCGTCACCACGCGCGAGCGGCTGGAAGTCTGGATCACCGAAGCCTTCACGCTGGGACGCGTCGCCTTCGACACGGAGACGACCGACCTCGATCCCATGCGCGCCGAGTTCGTCGGCTTCTCGCTGGCGACCGCGCCCGGCAAGGCCTGCTACGTGCCGCTCGGCCATCGCCGCGCGGCAACCGAGCTCGATTTCGGTGAGGAGGCGCTGCCGCAGCTCTCGGTCAGGGACGCGCTCGCGCTTTTGAAGCCGCTGCTGGAAGACCCCGCGATCCTCAAGATCGGGCAGAACATCAAGTACGACGTGAATGTCCTGGCGCGGCACGGCGTTCGCGTCGCGCCGATCGACGACACCATGCTCATGTCCTACGCCCTCGATGCCGGCAAGGGCAGCCACGGCATGGACGATCTCGCCATGCGCCACCTTGGGCATGTTTGCATCTCGTTCGATCAGGTGATGGCGAATGCGCCGGGCAAGAAATCCGAGCGTACGTTCGCGCAGGTGCCGCTCGACAAGGCGGCCGAGTACGCGGCGGAAGATGCCGACGTCACGCTGCGGCTGTGGATGCTGCTGAAGCCGCGCCTCGTCGCCGAGCGCCTCAAGACCGTCTACGAGACGCTGGAGCGCCCGCTGCTTCCGGTGATCGCCGAGATGGAACGCTCAGGCATCAAGGTCGACGCGGGGATCCTCTCGCGGCTGTCAGGGGGCTTTTCGCAAAGCGTGGCGCGCATCGAGGAGGAGATCAACACGCTCATCGGCCACAAGTTCAACTTCGGCTCCCCGCGCCAGCTCGGCGAGCTGTTGTTCGATCGCTTCAAGCTGCCGGGCGGCAAGCGCACGAAGTCCGGGCAATGGGAGACGAGCGCGGGCCTGCTCGACGATCTCGCCGCCAACGAGGAGCTCGATCCGGAAGCGCGCAAGCTGATCAACCTGATGCTCGAGTGGCGTCAGCTGACGAAGCTGCGCTCGACCTACACGGATGCGCTGCCGAGCTACGTGCACGGCGAGACCGGGCGCATTCACACCTGCTATTCGCTCGGTGCGACCACCACTGGGCGCCTCGCGTCGTCCGAGCCGAACCTGCAGAACATTCCGATCCGCACCAAGGAGGGCCGCGCGATCCGCACCGCCTTCATCGCCGAGAAGGGCATGAAGCTGATCTCGGCCGACTACAGCCAGATCGAGCTGCGGGTGCTGGCGCACGTCGCCGACATTCCGCAGCTGCGCAAGGCTTTCGACGAGGGCCTCGACATCCACGCCATGACGGCATCGGAGATGTTCTCGGTTCCGGTGAAGGACATGCCGCCCGAGGTGCGCCGCCGCGCCAAGGCGATCAACTTCGGCATCATCTATGGCATCTCGGCGTTCGGGCTGGCGAACCAGCTTTCGATCCCCAAGGAGGAAGCCGGCGCCTACATCAAGACCTACTTCGAGCGCTTTCCCGGCATCCGCGACTACATGGAGGACACGAAAAAGCAGGCGCGCGAGCAGGGCTTTGTCGAGACCATCTTCGGCCGCCGCATCCATTATCCCGAGATCAATACGAGGAACCCCGGCGCGCGCGGCAACTTCGAGCGTGCCGCGATCAACGCCCCCATCCAGGGCTCGGCGGCCGACATCATCAGGCGCGCGATGGCGCGCATGCCGGACGCGCTGCGCGAGGCCGGGCTAAAGTCGGCGCGCATGCTGCTGCAGGTGCACGACGAATTGGTGCTGGAGGCAAAGGAGGCCGACGTCGCCAAGACGCTGGCGATCGCGGTGAAGGTGATGGAGGGCGCGGCGCTGCCGGCGATCGCGCTCAGGGTGCCGATCCATGTCGACGCCAAGGCCGCCGACAACTGGGAAGCCGCGCACTAGCGCAGCGCTACGCATTGGCCGCGGTCGCCGAGGCAGTTTGATCGTCGGTCGTGAGGTGCAGGGCGCCGAAATACGTGCCTCCGCTTGACGCGGATAGTCCTATTAGCTAACTAGATTAGCTAATAGGAGGCGCCGATGCCTACATTTACAGTTCACCAGGCAAAGACAAACCTCTCGAAGCTCATCGAGAAAGCAGAGGCCGGGGAAGACGTCGTGATTGCGCGTGCCGATAAGCCGGCCGTGCGTCTGGTGCCGGTGGGCGGCAACTACCCCAAGCGGAAGTTCGGCGCCTACAAGGGTCAATTCAGCTTACCCGACGGTTTCTTTGACGACCTGCCAGAGGCGGAGCTCGCTGCCGCCGAGGGTGCCTACTCGACCGATCCGCTCACTCTCGGTCAAAAGAAGCGCAAGCAGAAAAGCCGGCGTAAGAAGTGAAGCTACTGCTCGACACGCACGCTCTGATCTGGTGGTGGATGGGCGACCGGCGGTTGTCGTTGCGCGCGCGAGAGACTCTTTCGGCGCCCGACGTGCAGGTTTACGTCAGCGCAGTGACCGCGTGGGAGGTCGCCACCAAGTTTCGCATTGGGAAGCTCGCGTTGCCTGCGTTCTTTGTCGATGATTTCGAAGCAAACATCGCGGAGCAGGGCTTTCGGCAGCTTGCTGTCACTGTTCCGCACGGGCGCCGCGCAGGAATGCTGCCGGGCGCGCACCGCGATCCGTTCGATCGCATATTGGCGGCGCAATCCCACATTGAGGATATGCCGCTCGTCTCCGACGATCGCGCAATCAGCGCACTTGGCGCGCGCACGTTCTGGTGAGGCGCTCACATTGTGGTGACAGGCGTTGCCGGTGTCATCAGCGGTTCTTATGTCATGGGTAAGAAATCGCGATTGGCACTTATCCGGGCAAACGCCCACGATCGCGGCAGGGCCAAGTGAATTAGCGCGTGGCCCTAAAGAGGAGGAAATATCATGAAGGTTTGGACCAAGCCCGCAGTGCGCGAGCAGGAAGTCGGCCTCGAGGTCACCTCGTATATGCCGGCCGAGGTCGACATCATCTAACGACGTCGAACTCTCCTAAGAATTCAGGCGGCGGTCGGTGTTCCGGCCGCCGTCTGCATTTGTGCGCGCGCAATCGCTCAGCACGCAGGAGCCTGCGCTAAAGCGTCTTCAGATAGGCGATGATTTTTGCGCGGATCGCAGGGTCGGCGACACCGCCGTAGGGCGGGCTCATGCCGTTGCCGGGGATCACCGCGTTGGGATTGGCGATCCATTGGTCGAGCGTCTTCTCATCCCAGGTGACGCCCGAATCCTTCAGCGACTGCGTATAGCCGTAGCCCGGCTCCGTTCCAGCCTTGCGCCCGACGACCCCGTAGAGCGACGGCCCCAGCCGGTTGTCGTCCTTCACGAAGGAATGGCACTCGCGGCAATGATCGTTGAAGGTGATCTCCAGGGCATCGTCGGCAGCGGACGCACTCGAGAGCGGCAGTGCCGCGAGGACGAGAGCGATCATTGAGGGCGTCAGGTGACGAGGCATCGGCATCTCGGCAGGCGGCAAGAACGAGCCATCCGCACTCGGCTCGATTGGTCGAGAGTGCGCCAGTAAATGCTAAGGGCGGGCTAAAAAGCGCAGCTCAACTAGATGGGTGAGACGGCCATCTCGACGTGCTGGGTGCGGCGCGGATTGCGGCGGTCGAGCGGGATGCTCCCTCGCGAATATTCGATCGTGCGGATGAATTCGCGGATGCGCGGCTGGATCTCGGTGCGCCAGCGCGTGCCGTTGAACACGCCGTAGTGGCCGACGCCTTCCTGCACGTAGTGCACCTTCAGGTGATCGGGAATTCCCGAGCACAGATCGTGCGCCGCCTGCGTCTGGCCGAGGCCGCACACGTCGTCGCGCTCGCCCTCGACCGTCATCAAGGCGGTGTCGCGGATGTCCGAGCAGTCGACGACCGTGCCCCGGTGCACCATCGTGCCCTTCGGCAGCGAGTGCTCCTGGAAGACGGTCTTGATCGTCTGCAGGTAGAACTCCGCCGTCAGGTCCATCACCGCGAGGTATTCCTCGTAGAAGTCCTGATGCTGCTTGACGGGATCGCAGTCGCCTTTGACCAGGTTGTTGAACAGGTCGACGTGCGCATTCATGTGCCGCTCGAGGTTCATGGTCATGAACCCGGTGAGCTGCATGAAGCCCGGATAAACCGGGCGCATGAAGCCCGCGTGCGGGAAGGGCACCGTCGAGACGACGTTCTGCTCAAACCAGTTGAGCGAGCGCGCCTCCGCAAGCTTGTTGACGCCGGTCGGGTTGCGACGCGCATCGATCGGCCCTGCCATCAGCGTCATGGACGCGGGCTGGCACGGGTCGTCGGTGTTGGCCATGTGCGCTACAGCGGCCAGCACCGGCACCGCCGGCTGGCACACGCCGATGACGTGCGTCTCCGGCCCGATGATGCGGATGAAGTCGATCACGTGGTCGATGAAGTCGTCGAGATCGAACTTGCCCATGGCGAGCGGGATCTCGCGCGCGTCGACCCAATCGGTGATGTAGACGTCGTGCTCGGGCAGCATCGCCTTGACGGTGCCGCGCAGCAGCGTCGCGTAGTGGCCCGACAGCGGCGCGACCAGCAGCACCTTCGGGTCATAGCGCGTGCCGACCTTGGAGGTGTCGCGCTCGAAATGGATGAGGTTGCAGAACGGTGTGTGGGCGACGACGGTCTGGCGCACTGGCACCTCGACGTTGGCGACACGCGCCGTCTTGATGCCGAATTGCGGCTTGCCGTAGCGCCGCGTCATGTTCTCGAACACCTCGCAGGCGGCAGCCATGTGCTTGCCGATGGGCGTATTCGCCAGCGGGTTGAATGGCCAGTCGAGCATGGTGCGCATGCCCTGCGCTCCCAGGCGCATGGGGGAGAGAAACGCGTGCGCGAATTCATAGGCGTAGTAGTGCATTCCGCCGACCGTCCTCTGGTGCGCAACAGCGTCTCGTTTGCAACGCGAGACTATGTTACCAATCCGTAACTTTGACTAGGAAAAAACACGCTGCAGCCTGGCGCTAATCCCCGGCTTTTCGCAAGGGATACAAACGGTCTAGGTGGGTCTTTGGTTGCAGTTGTGCAAGCTTGGGACGGTCGCTCCGAATACAGAGGAAAATCCCGGTGGCCGAGACAAAACGCGTGCTTCGTCGTTGGGCCTGTGGCCGCACCGTGACACAATTTGGAGCTACCCCCGGCGCTCGCTGAGCGGCGTGTGAAGCGCGGGCTCGCTGGCGCGGGCCCAAGAGGGCCGCGCGGAGCGGCAACAGGAGCAATCGGACCGTTCATGACGACGCGTCGGCCTCCGCCTCCCGGCGGGCCCCCATCCAACATGCCGGGCTACGTTTATCCAGGCGAGCAGCAATCTCGCGAGCACCAGGCGCTCGAGCGGCGCGCCAACCCGACGCAGCCGCCGCGCCGTCCCGCTCCGCCTCCCGAGCGTCCGTCCACGGCGCTGATGGTCCTCGTCTACGGCGGCATCGGGCTGCTGGCGGTCGCGGTCGCGGCCGTCACGTTCATCATGATCGCGCCGCCGACCGAGATGATCCGCCGCGAGCTCATCACGCAGGTCAAGAACGCAACCGGGCGCGATCTCACCATCGGCGGGAAAGCCTCGGTGAAGCTCTTCCCCAGGCTCGGCCTGCACGTCACGGGCATCCAGCTCTCGCCGCCGCCCGGCATGGGCGGAGAGCCATTCCTCAGCGCGCGCTCCCTCGATGTGGGGGTTCGCCTGCTGCCGCTCTTGCTGCAGCGTGAGATCGTCGTCGACCGGCTCATTCTGTATGAGCCCGCGTTTTCGCTGCGCGTCGACAGCCAGGGCCGCAGAAGCTGGGCCGGCATCGAGACGCCGCAGCGGGTGCAATTCGCCGAGGCTGTCGAGGACAAGGTGAGCGATGCGCCGCCAAACCTGCCCCGTAATTCATCGCGCCGCGGTTTTTCCGATTTGTCGCTCGGTCTCGTTCGGATCGTCGACGGCTCGGTCCAGTACCACGACGAGCGCAACGGCCACTCGGCCGTCGTCGAAGCGATCAACGCCACTGCCGGGCTGCATTCGATCGCGGAGCCGCTAGACACCAAGGGCTCGTTCGTGTGGGCGCAGGAGAAGATCAATTTCGACGCGACGCTGACCTCGCCGCAGGAGCTCATCCAGCAGCGCCCGGCCAAGCTGGTGCTGACCGTGGGCGGCAAGCCCGGCAGCATCAACTACGACGGCGCGGTCACCCTGCACGACGCGCTGAGCGCCGAGGGCACGCTCAAAGCCGACGCGCCCTCGCTGCGGACGTTCGCGGAGTGGCTGGGCACGCGGCTGCCGCACACGCCGGGCTTTGGCGCCGTCACGATCGTCGGCGACGTGAAGGCCACGCCCGACGCCGTTCGCGTCGACAACGCCAAGGTGACGCTCGACGGCGCGACGGCGACCGGCACGATCGCCATGACGAAAGGCGCCGAGCGGCCGCATGTCGAAGCAACTCTGCGTGTCGCCGGGCTCAACCTCACCAACTATGTGGCGCATGGCGGCTATGGCCGCGCCTCCGAGGATCATGAGTCTTCGCGCGCGCCCGCGACGCCAGCGCCAGAACCGCCGGCCGAGCCGCAAGCGCAGCCCGCCCCCGGATCGATCGAGGATCTGCTCGATTCGCCGGACGAGGCGCCCGCCGGGCCGCGCGTCAAAGGCTTCACGCAGCGCGCGGGCTGGGGCGAGGAGCCCTACGATCTGTCGCTGCTGGGCTTGGCCGACGTCAACGCCAAGCTCTCGGTTGAGAACTTGAACTACCGCGAGCTCAAGATCGACAGCTCCGAGATGACGGTCGCGCTCAAGGATCGCTTCTTCAAGACGACGCTCGACGACGTAAGCCTCTACAACGGTCGCGGCCGGGGCGTGGTGACGCTCGACGCGCGCGGCAATGATGCGGCTCTCGCCACCAATATCGCGCTGTCGGGGATCGCCGCCGGCCCGCTGCTCAAGGATACCTCGAGCGTCAACTGGCTCGCCGGCACGGGCGACGTGACGCTGGTGCTCGCCGGGCGCGGCGCCAACGAGACGGCGCTCGTTTCCACGCTCAACGGCAAGGCCGACGTCTCGGTGCGCGACGGCGCCATCATCGGCTTTAACCTCGCCGGCGCCATGCGTTCCCTGCGTGAGGGCAACCTGCCGCAGTTCTCGGTCTCACCTTCGGAAAAGACCGATTTCAGCGACCTAACCGGCACATTCGTTATTGCCGCAGGTATCGCCACGAACACCGATCTGAAGCTCGCGAGCCCGCTGCTGCGAGCCTCGGGCGCCGGCACGGTCGACTTGCCGCAGCGCAGCCTCGACTACACCTTGCGCCCCAAGCTCGTTGCGAGCCTCTCCGGCCAGGGCGGCGATAAGGACGCGGGCGGTCTGGAGATCCCCGTCCACTTCACCGGGCCTTGGGATCACCCCGATATTGCGCCCGATATCGCCGGCGCGTTGAAGAATCCGCAGACGATGGAGGCCGTGAAGGAGATCGGCAAGGAGCTCAAAGGCAAGAACGCCGGCGAGATCGTCGATGATCTGTTCGGCAAAGGCGAAAACGGCGAGCCGTCGAAAGCGCAGAAGATGCTTAAGAAGTTTCTCGGCCGCTGAGAGAGCCGTGCTGCGGCGTCGTGACGAGGCGCAAATCACTTGAGCGAGCGGTCGCGAATTGAGATCGCGTAAAACCGCGCGGCAAAATTTTTTTCCGCGAGGGGCAAATTTTTCTTGCGTAGGGGGGGGGTGTGCCTCATATGACCCCTCTCCGTTCGTCCACCTGCCCTTAAGGTCGAGGTTTTCCAGAAACCCCAAAGGTAAGGAGCGGACGGGTCACATCTGTTGCCTGGTTGGGGAGGGTCATATGGCCTTTAATGACACCCTCTTCCAATTGGGGATGGACTTAACTCGTTCAAGCACCGCCCAAGAGGAAGATCGTCGTACTGCAGCGCACGTCGCGCACGAAACTCATGCGCAGGTTGCGCATGTCGACTATGCGCAGGTTGCGCATGACGATAGGAAAGACTTTTTCATCGAGCGCGATGGCGTTCGGTTCGCCGGGACCCACCTCATCGTGGACCTTTTCGGCGCCCGACGGCTCGATGATTTGGAGCACATCAAGACGACCCTGACGCGATGCGTGGAGGTGGCGGGAGCGACGCTGCTGCACATCCACCTGCATCACTTTACGCCGAATGGCGGCGTCTCGGGCGTGGCGGTGCTCTCGGAGAGTCACATCTCCATTCATAGCTGGCCCGAGGCCGACTATGCTGCGCTCGATGTGTTCATGTGCGGCGAAGCAAAGCCGCAGAACTGCATCGAGGTGCTACGCGAGGCGTTCAACGCCCGTGACGTGGTGGTCAAGACGCATCACCGCGGCTCGGAGATGGACGATCTCAAGTGGCAGGCAGCGGCCTCGAAGCGGGCTCCCGTGCGCTTGAAGAGTGTCAAAAAGACCAAGAAGGCGGCCTGACGACCGGCCCCTTCCCAGGCCTGACCCTCCCGGGAGCTTTGGCGTCACGTTTCCGCCTTGTGCTTGGGCGACGCAGTGGAAATACTGCTGCGTCGCCCATGTCGGCTTCGAGTGCGAATTGGCGCGCGATCCGAACTCGATTTTGATCCGGCGGCTGCGGTCCTGGGAGCGAGCACAGCGAATGCGCCGGCTAGCGACAGCGCTGATCCTGGCATGTCTGACTTTGCTGTCGGCGGCCGCCTTCGCGGTTGTCTCGACGGTCGAGGTCTCCGCACAGGATGCAGGCCTCGGCGGCAGCTTCATCACCCCGTTTCCCGAGAACGACATCTACCAGGTGCAGGTCGTCGGCGACTGGATGGGCGATGGTCTCGTCAACGGTCTCGTCGATGCCTTCGCGGCGAGCCCGGCCGGTATAGCGATTGCGCGCAAGCGCTACGATCTGCCGGGCCTCTACGGCCGCCGCGGCGATCTCGATCTCTTGGAAAAGACCTTCGCGACCGATCCGAGCCACGTCGCCGTCGTCATGACCGGCACCGAGGACCGCTACAACCTGGGTTGGAAGCGCAACGGCACCGGCGCCGCCAACGACGCGGCGCGCAACGACTACGTCGGGCGCGTCGACCGGGCAATGAAGGCTCTGAAAAAGGGCGGGCGCGCGGTGTACTGGGTCGGTCTGCCGACCATGCGCCGCTTTCAAGACAACGAGCGCGCGCAGCTCCTGAACGACGTCTTCCGCGAGCGCGCCTACCTCAACGGCGTGCGCTACATCGATACCTTCGCGAGCTTCATCGATCAGCAGGGCGGCTATAGCGACTACGGTCCCGACGTGACCGGCAAGGTCAGCCGCCTGCGCGATACCGATGGCGTGCATTTCACTGACACTGGCTATCGGATGCTCGGGCACTTCGTCGAGCGCGAGTTGCGCCGCGACATCGCGCAGGCGCGTCAGGAGCGCGCGGTCCCGCTCGCCGGCGACACCGCCGAGCAGGCACAGGTCAATCCCGATCGCGCCAAGCTCAAGGAGCAGAGCGCCAACAAGGACGGCGCCAAGGGCAAGCCGGCCGCCAAGGACGGCGTTGCAGCCCCGGCGGTCACGGCGTCGGGCGCGCACGAGCAGAAGGCTGAGTTGGGCAAGGTCGACGTGAAGATCTTAGGCCCGGACGGCACCGAGCAGGTGGTCACGGTCGACATCGTGCGCCCCGCGATCCCGGCCTCGATCGTCGAGCTCGTCACGCGCAAGCAAAGCGCCGATCAGGCGGCGCAGATGGGTGACGTGCTGGTCGATCAGATTCCCGGCGGGCTCACCGTGATGAGCTCGATCGTGCCGCCCCGCGGCAGCGACGGGCGCCGGCGCATGTCGCCGACGCAAACGCCGTCCTACCGCGTCTTTGAGCGCGGTGAGCGCCTTGTGCCCAAACCCGGCCGCGCCGACGACTTCACCTGGCCACGCCCGCCGGCGACGACGGCCGCATTACCGCAAGCGGCCGCCGATGCGGCCAGTGACGGCGGAGGCGACGGCGACACGACGCAACAGCGTTAGATTTGGAATTTGGTTGGTCAGTAAAGGAATATTGCCATGCACCAGTTTTTGCTCCGCTCCATCGCGTTTCTTGGGCTTTCGCTGATCGCACTCGGATTTGCCGGACCCGCCAGTGCGGCGGATGCCGTGAAGACGATCGAGATCGTCAAGAACGCTGACGGCAAGTTCGTGTTTGCCGTCCCCAAGGCCAAGATCGAACCGGGTGAGACGATCAAGTGGGCGGCGAAGGACGCAGACGTGCCGCATCAGCTTGTGCCCGATACGGATCAGGATGGCTTCAAGGACACCGGTCCGTTCGACGCCAGCAAAGCTCCAAAGCAGCAGTTCAGCACCCCCGGCCTGATCAAGTATCACTGCGCGATCCATCCCAAGAGCATGAAGGGATCGATCCGGGTTACGGCCGCCGAGCCCGCCGTGCCGCCGGAGGCGGATACGGAAGATGCTCCCGACGCCAGCGCTCCTGCCAAGGAGGAGGCTGCGCCCAAGGAGGCTCCGGTCAAGAAGGCTCCCGCGAAGAAAGCTCCGCCGTCGTCGTACGACCCGTACTGATCGGAGCAGGTTTCTGGTCGTTGCGCCGCGAAGGGGAGCAGGACCTCCCTTCGTGGCGCGTGCGTGACCGGCGACCAGGCTGAGGCGCGTCAGCGCGGCAGCGTCGACGTGCCCATCAGGAACTTGTCGATCGCGGCAGCGGCCTGGCGGCCTTCGCGGATCGCCCACACGACGAGCGATTGCCCGCGGCGGATGTCGCCGGCGGCGAACGCCTTCTCGCGGCCGGGCAGCTTGTAATCGCGCTCGTCCGCGTTGAGGCCCTTGAAGCGCCCGCGCGCAACGATCTCGAGACCCAGCTCCTTGACGAGACCGTCCTCGGCGGGGCCGGAAAAGCCCATGGCGAACAGCACCAGATCGGCGGGCAGCTCGGCGTCGGAGCCCGCAACCGGCTGCAGCTTCTGATCCACCTGCACGAAATGCAGTTTCTCGACCGTGCCGTTGGTGCCCGAGAAGCCGGTGGTTGAAACCGAGTACTCGACCTTGGCGCCTTCGGCCTGGCTCGACGATACGCGCAGCTTCAGCGGCCAGTTGGGCCAGGTCAGCTCCTTGTTCTCGCGCTCGGGCGGCATCGGCATGATCTCGAGCTGGGTGACCGACTTGGCGCCCTGGCGGAATGAGGTGCCGATGCAGTCGGAGCCGGTGTCGCCGCCGCCGATGACGATGACGTGCTTGTCCTTGGCCAGGATGTCCTTGTGGTCGGTGATGGCGGGGGGCACCTCGCCCGAGACGCGGCGGTTCTGCTGCGGCAAGAAATCCATGGCGTAGTGGATGCCGGCCAGGTCGCGCCCCGGCGAGCTTGCAAAGAAATCGAACGGGTGCTCGGAGCCGCCGGCGAGTAGGAGCGCGTCGTGCGTCGCCTCGAGCTCCTTGGCTGACACGGCCACGCCGACGTTGACGTTGCAATGGAAGGTGACGCCTTCGGCCTCCATCTGCTTCACGCGCCGCTCGACGATGCCCTTCTCCATCTTGAAGTCGGGAATGCCATAACGCAGCAGCCCGCCGGGCTTGGCGCTCTTCTCGTAGACGTGCACCTCATGGCCTGCGCGCGCGAGCTGCTGCGCCGCTGCCAGGCCGGCGGGGCCCGAGCCGACGATGGCGATGCGCTTGCCGGTTTTCGTCTCGGCCGGTTCCGGCGCGATCCAGCCTTCGTTGAAGGCGCGGTCGGCGATCGCGGCCTCGATGCCTTTGATCGTGACCGGCACGTCGTCGATGTTTAGCGTGCAGGCAGCCTCGCAGGGCGCCGGGCACACGCGCCCCGTCACCTCGGGGAAGTTGTTGGTCGAGTGCAGGTTTGACGCCGCGCGCTTCCAGTCGCCGTGATAGACGAGGTCGTTCCAGTCGGGGATCTGGTTATTGACCGGGCAGCCGGTGTGACAATAGGGAATGCCGCAATCCATGCAGCGCGCGGCCTGGACCTTGGTGTCGGCCTCGGCCTGCGGCAGCACGAACTCGCGCCAATGCTTCACGCGATCGGCGGCGGGCGCGTACTTGGGCGCCGCCCGCTCGAATTCCATAAAGCCCGTTATCTTGCCCATCTGCCGTTCCGTTGCGCCGTCGCGTGAAGGCGGCGTGCGCCATTGTCCCTAGTTCAAACCATCATTTCATGGAGAGCGGCTGCACTTCAAGACTTCGCAGCTTTCAGCTCGCGCGCGCCCGCATCGACGCCGGGGACGCCCTGCGTCTTGGCGATCTGCATGAGCGCCTTGCGATACTCGTGCGGGATGACTTTCCTGAACTTGGGTAGCCAAGCAGTCCAATCCGCGAGCACCGCCTTGGCACGCGCCGAGTTGGTGTAATGCGCGTGCCGCACGACGAGGGCGTGCAGGCGCTCGGCGTCCTTTGAGCTCATGTCGGCCATGACCGTTTCCAGCGCGACCGCGACGTTGCCGTTCTGCTTGGCGAGTGCCGCAAGCGAGCCTGGATCGGCCACGATCGCCTCGAGCCCCACCATTTCCTTGTTGAGGCGCGTCTCGAAGTCGCCGGTCTCGTCCAGCACGTAGGCGATGCCGCCCGACATGCCGGCCGCGAAATTGCGCCCGGTCGGGCCGAGCACCACCACGACGCCGCCGGTCATGTACTCGCAGCCGTGATCGCCGGTGCCTTCCACGACCGCGACCGCGCCCGAGTTGCGCACCGCGAAGCGCTCGCCCGCGATGCCGCGGAAATAGCACTCGCCCGCGATGGCGCCATACAACACGGTGTTGCCGACGATGATGCTCTCTTCCGGCTTGATGCCGGACAGCGCGTTCGGCCGCACGATCAGCTTGCCGCCTGAGAGGCCCTTGCCGACGTAGTCGTTGCCTTCGCCGACCAGGTCGAGCGTGACGCCGCGCGCCGCGAACGCGCCGAAGCTCTGGCCGGCCGTGCCGTTGAGCGTCAGCCAGATGGTGTCCTCGGCAAGGCCCGCATGGCCGTAGCGCTTGGCGATCTCGCCCGAAAGCATCGCGCCGGCCGAGCGATCGACGTTCTTGATCGAAAGCTCGTGCTTCACCGGCTTCTTCGCTTCGATCGCCGGCTTGCACAGCTCAATCAGCTTGTTGTCGAGCACGCGCTCCAGCCCGTGGTCCTGCTTCTCGCAATTGAAGATCGCAACCGAGCGCGGCATGCGCGGCCGGTAGAAGATCTTGGAGAAGTCGAGCCCCTTTGCCTTCCAGTGCTGGATGGCGCGGTCCTTGTCGAGCGCTTCCGTCTGCCCGATCATCTCGGTGAAGGTGCGATAGCCGAGTGCGGCCATGTACTCGCGCACTTCCTCGGCGACGAAGAAGAAGTAGTTGATCACGTGCTCGGGCTTGCCCTGGAACTTGGCGCGCAGCACCGGATCTTGAGTGGCGACGCCGACGGGGCAGGTGTTCAGATGGCACTTGCGCATCATGATGCAGCCGGCCGCGATCAACGGCGCGGTGGCAAAGCCGAATTCATCGGCGCCGAGCAGTGCGCCGACAACCACGTCGCGCCCCGTGCGCACGCCGCCGTCGACCTGCACCGCGATGCGCCCGCGCAGGCGGTTCAATACGAGCGTCTGCTGCGTCTCGGCGAGGCCGATCTCCCACGGCGATCCCGCGTGCTTGATCGAGGTCAACGGCGAGGCGCCGGTGCCGCCCTCGAAGCCTGCGATGGTCACGTGATCGGCGCGTGCCTTGGCGACGCCCGCGGCGACTGTGCCGACGCCGACTTCGGAGACGAGCTTGACCGACACCGCGCCGGCCGGATTGACGTTCTTCAGGTCGAAGATGAGCTGCGCCAGATCTTCGATGGAATAGATGTCGTGGTGCGGCGGTGGCGAGATGAGGCCGACGCCCGGCGTCGAGTGGCGCACCTTAGCGATCACGCTGTCGACCTTGTGGCCGGGCAATTGTCCGCCTTCGCCGGGCTTGGCGCCTTGCGCCATCTTGATCTGCATCATGTCGGCGTTGACGAGGTATTCAGCCGTCACGCCGAAGCGTCCCGACGCGACCTGCTTGATCGCCGAGCGCATGGAATCGCCGTTTGGCAGCGGCTTGTAGCGGTCCGTCTCCTCGCCGCCCTCACCCGTGTTCGACTTGCCGCCGATACGGTTCATGGCGATCGCAAGCGTTGTGTGCGCCTCGCGGCTGATCGAGCCGAAGCTCATGGCGCCGGTGGCGAAGCGCTTCACGATCGAAGCCGCGGACTCGACGTCGTCGATCGGCACCGGCTTGCGGCCAAGCGATTCCGCTGAGCGAATGCGGAACATGCCGCGCATGGTCATCAGCTGCTCGGACTGGTCGTTGACCTGTTTGGCAAACGAGCGATAGCGCTCGGGTAGGTTGCCGCGCACGGCATGCTGCAGATCGGCGACGACGTTGGCGCGCCAGACGTGCGCTTCGCCGCGCACGCGGTAGGCGTACTCGCCGCCGACATCGAGCGCGTTGTCGAGCACGGGCACCTCGCCGAACGCGGCCTTGTGGCGTTCGACCGTCTCCAGCGCGATCTCGCGCAGGCCCACGCCTTCGATCTGCGTGTGCGTGCCGGTGAAGTACTTCTTCACGAAGCTTGTGCGCAGCCCGACCGCGTCGAAGATCTGCGCGCCGCAATAGGACTGATAGGTCGAGATGCCCATCTTGGCCATCACCTTGAGGATGGCCTTGCCGATCGCCTTTATGTACTTCTTCTTCGCGTCCGCCGGCGTCACCTCCTCGTCGAGGTCGGGCAGCATCGCTTCGATCGTCTCGAAGGCGAGGTAGGGGTTGATCGCCTCCGCGCCGTAGCCCGCAAGCGTGCAGAACTGGTGCACCTCGTGCGCTTCGCCCGTCTCGATGACGAGGCCGACCGAGGTACGCAGGCCCTGCTTGATCAGGTGGTGGTGCACCGCCGATGTCGCGAGCAGCGAGGGGATAGGGATGCGGTCGGGACCGGCGGCGCGGTCCGACAGGATGATGATGTTGTATTCCTTCGAGCGCACCGCCTCCTCGGCTTCCGCGCACACGCAGTCGAGCGCGGACGCCATGCCGGAGGGGCCCTTCTCGACCGCGTAGGTGATGTCGAGCGTGATGGAGGAGAAATCGTTGTCCTTCACCTCGCCGATCTGGCGGATGCGCTCCAGATCCTCGTTCGTCAGGATCGGCTGATACACCTCGAGCCGCTTCTGCTTCGAGGTGCCTTCGAGATCCAAAATGTTCGGGCGCGGGCCGATGAAGGAGACGAGGCTCATGACGAGCTCCTCGCGGATCGAGTTGATCGGCGGGTTCGTCACCTGCGCAAAGTTCTGCTTGAAGTAGGTGTGAAGCAGCTTCGACTTCGACGACAGCGCCGAGATCGGCGTGTCGTTGCCCATCGAGCCGATAGCCTCCTGGCCGCTCTCGGCCATCGGCTTCAAGAGCAACCGCTGGCTTTCCTGCGTGTAGCCGAAGGTCTGCTGCAGATCGAGCAGCGACACGTTGGATTTCTTCGGCCCCGATCCCTCCTTCGGAAGCGGCAGATCGGAGACGAGGATCTGGGTACGCTTCAGCCAGGTCTCGTACGGGTTTGAAGCCGCGATCTCGCTCTTCAATTCCTCATCGGAAATGATGCGGCCCTTTTCCAGGTCGATCAGCAGCATCTTGCCTGGCTGCAGCCGCCACTTCTGGACGATGCGCTCCTCGGGAACCGGCAGCACGCCGGCTTCCGAGGACATGACCACGAGGTCGTCCTTGGTGAGGAAGTAGCGGGCAGGGCGCAGGCCGTTGCGGTCGAGCGTGGCGCCGATCTGACGGCCGTCGGAGAACGCCATGGCGGCGGGGCCGTCCCACGGCTCCATCAGGCAGGCGTGATACTCGTAGAAGGCGCGCCGCTTGCGATCCATCTGCGGATTGCCGGCCCACGCTTCCGGGATCAGCATCATCGCCGCGTGCGGCAGCGAGTAGCCGCCCATCACCAGGAACTCGAGCGCGTTGTCGAAGCAGGCGGTGTCGGACTGGCCCTCATACGAGATGGGCCAGAGCTTCTCGATGTCCTTGCCGTAGAGCGGTGAGGAGACGGAGGCCTGCCGCGCCGCCATCCAGTTGACGTTGCCGCGCAGCGTATTGATCTCGCCGTTGTGGGCGACCATGCGATAGGGATGCGACAGCTTCCACGAGGGGAAGGTGTTGGTCGAGAAGCGCTGATGCACCAGCGCCATCGCCGAGACGAAGCGCGCATCCGACAGGTCCGGGTAATAGGCCCGGAGCTGGTAGGACAGGAACATGCCCTTGTAGACGAGCGTGCGGGAGGACAGCGACACGGTGTAATGGCCGATGTCGCGGCCCTTGTAGGCCTGCTGAATGGCGTTGGAGACGATCTTGCGCGCGAGGAACAAGCGCCGCTCGAAATCGTCCTGGTCGAGAATGGAGGAGGGGCGGCCGACGAACACCTGGCGGTGCACGGGCTCGGTCGCGATCACCATCTCGGACAGCGAGGCGTTGTCGACCGGCACCGAGCGCCAGCCGAGCAGCTGCAGGCCCTCTTCCTTGATGATGCGCGTCCACACCCGCTCGCAGTGCTGGCGCAGGCGCTCATCGCTCGGCATGAACAGCTGGCCAACCGCGTAGCGGCCTTGCGGCGGTAACGTGAAGCCTAAACCCTTGCACTCCTCCTTGAGGAAGTCGTGCGGGATCTGGACCAGGATTCCGGCGCCGTCGCCGGCGAGCGGGTCGGCACCCACCGCGCCGCGATGCTCGAGGTTTTCGAGGATGCGAAGCGCGTCCGTCACGACCTGGTGCGACTTGCGCCCCTTCATGTCGGCAATGAAGCCGACCCCGCAGGAGTCATGCTCATTGGCAGGATCGTACAGGCCCTGGGCCTCGGGCACGTGAGGAGGCATAAAGTCCTCCTCCGGCAGGCCGGCGCTGGTCGACTGGGGGCTCTTTCTCATGGCGACCTCGTGCGGGCGCTTCTCGATCGGTTGTGACTTAGGTTTTTCGTCTGGCACTGGCGTTGGCCGAGCGCCTTCAGATCAGCCGGCCCCCGTCCTGAGATAAAGGACAGGAGTACTGACCTTTCACCCCGAGCTTCGCAGATTTCCCGGCCGCGCACAAGCGGCTGGCCCGGGCCTTGGGGTATTTTCACAATGCGTAAAAAGGGCACCCGTCGCCGTGGTGGCGGGCGCCCTTTGGCCGGTTTGAGGAGAAGCGCTGCGCCTAGTTGAGGCCGGCGCCCTCGAGCCGCTTGGCGTTGCCTTCGGCGATCGCGATCGTGCGCGGCTTCATGCGCTCGGGCAGATTGCGCTGGAGGTCGATGTGCAGCAGGCCGTCGCGGAATTCCGCGCCCTTGACCTCGACGTAGTCAGCAAGCTGGAAGCGGCGCTCAAAGGAGCGCGCGGCTATGCCCCGGTGCAGAAACGTGCGCGACTTGTCGTCGGGCTTTTTCGCGCCGGCGACGACGAGCGACGTTTCCTTGACGTCGATCTGGAGCTCGTCCTTGGCGAAGCCGGCGACCGCCATGGTGATGCGGTACTCGTTATCGCTCAAGCGCTCGATGTTGTAGGGCGGGTAGGCTTCGCCCTCCACGCCGCCGACGCTGTCCATGAGCTGGGCCAGCCGGTCGAAGCCGACGGTGGAACGGTAGAGTGGAGCAAAATCGAACTGTGGCATGACATATCCTCCATAGAAGCGACATGCATTTGACCTGCCCTCGAAAGGGCCAGGCCGGTTTCAGCGCACCCCGGTCGGGCGTGCGCAGCTCCTGATTTAGGCGAGGATAAGTGCCGTTCAAGGGTCGGCCCGAGTGTGGCTTTGGAGCAAATGCGCCGGCTATCACGCACGTGGTTCATCCCTGGCAACGCCGACATCCCCGGCGGACAAACCGCCATAGCTCCACGACATTCCGACATGCCTTCAGGTCCCGTTCATGTTGGCGGAGCGACCTTCGAGCGGCTTTTGGGGAGCCATCAAACCTTCGTTTTTGGAGTGTGCAATGTCAGCGCCAGCTCGTTTCGCGGCGGCCTCCGCTGTCGCCGCGTCGTTCTTCTTCTTGAGCCTTCCAGCCGTTGCCGCCGACCTGTGGGAGCCCCCGCGGGGAGGTCAGGCGTATGAGGATTCCCGCTACGGCGACGTCTACGGCGAGGAGCGCGGGGAGGAATATTCCGAACGCTACTCTCGCGACGATTCACGTGACTTCGAGCCGCCCTATCGCCCGCGCGCTTCCGTGCGCGATGAGGGCTACGACCCGCCTTACGATCCAGCTGGGCGCTTCGCGAATGGCTGCGTTCCGCGGCTTTTGGTGCGCGACCGCCTGCGCGAAGCGGGATGGAGCGACTTCCACGATCTGCAGCCGCGCGGTGGCGTGGTCCTCGTCGAGGCGCGGCGTCCGTCAGGCCGCCCGTTCGAGCTGACCATCGACCGCTGCTCGGGGTCGATCGTCGAAGCCCGGCCGCTCACCGACGGGCGCTCCTATGCCTACGGCGCGCGGCGGTACTTCCCGCGTCCCTACTAGAAGCTGGCCTAGCCACGACGTCAGAGGGTTCACTGTGGCGGCGCGCCGTTCATTTGTATAATGAGCGCAACAGAGTCGCGCCGCCGCAGAGGATCGCCGATGAACCTGGTGACGCTTGCCAAGAACCCGGTTCCGAGCGGCGCAACCGTGGGGGCCTTCAAGGGCTACGACGGCGCCAAGCTGCGTTTCGCGCGCTGGGACGCGACGCGCATGCCCCGTCGCGGCACGGTCTGCCTGTTCGGCGGACGCACCGAATTCATCGAGAAATATTTCGAGGTCATCGCGGATTTGCGCCGGCGCGGTTTCGCCGTCGCGACGATGGATTGGCGCGGGCAGGGCGGCTCGCAACGCATGCTGTCGAACCCGCGCAAGGGCTACGTGCGCGGTTTCTGGGAGTACGACCGCGACCTCATCCGCTTCATGAAGGATATCGTGCTCCCCGATTGCCCGCCGCCGTTCATCGGCCTCGCGCATTCCATGGGCGGCAACGTGCTGCTGCGCAACGCGACCATGCCGGGGCTGTGGTTTGAGCGCATTATTCTCACGGCGCCGCTGATCGACATCCACGAGAGCATTCTTGGCGGGAGGCCCTCTCAGGCCAGAGTTTACGCCGAATTGGGCTGTGCGCTGGGCTTGGGCCGCTCGTATGTGCTGGGCGGCTCGGATAAGACGGAAGCAAACCAGCCGTTCGAAGACAATGCGCTGACATCCGATTTCGAGCGCTGGTCGCGCACCAAGGCCGTGCTCGATGTTTCCCCCGCGCTGGGACTCGGCTGGCCGACGCTCGCCTGGCTGCGCGGCGCGCTGCGATCCTGCAAGCGCCTCTCCAATCCGACCTACCCCGCGCGCATCAATGTCCCGCTGCTGATGTTTGCCGCGAGCGCCGACACCGTCGTTTCTTCGGCGGCGATCGAGGCTTTCGCGGCGGAGGCGAAGGTCGCGTCCTGCATCATGATGCCGGGCTCGCGCCACGAGATCCTGCAGGAGACCGACAGCGTGCGCACGCGCTTCTGGGCTGCGTTCGACGCGTATCTGGGCGTCGACGTGAAGGTTGCGTGACCGGCGTGGGATGCATCAGCGCGCGAGCGTCCGCAACACCTCATCGTGCAGGCGGCTATCTCCGGTGGCGACTATGCGCCCGCCCGCGGCCGCCGGGCCGCCATCCCACTCGGTGACGCGCCCCCCGGCGCGCTCGATGATGGGGATGAGCGCCACCACGTCATACGGTTTCAAGCCCGATTCCACGATGACGTCGACGAAGCCGGCCGCCAGCAGGCAGTAGGCGTAGCAATCGCCGCCGTAGCGGGTCATGCGCGCCTTGTCCCGCAGCCTGGCGAAGCCCTCGATCTCGCTGCCGTCGCCAAAAAGGTCTGGGTGGGTTGTCGACAGGACGGCATCAGCCAGTCGCGGGCACGCGCGCGTCTTCAGGCGGCGCGCCTTGCCGTCACCGACGCGCATGTGCGCGGAGGCCTTTTCGGACCAGAACCGCTCGCCGGTGAAGGGCTGGTTCATGAGCCCGAGCAGGGATTGGGATCCGTCGAGCAGGCCGATGAGCGTGCCCCACATCGGCCAGCCCATGATGAAGGCGCGCGTGCCGTCGATGGGGTCGATGACCCAGCGGAAGCGCGCGTCCTCGCGCTCGCTGCCCATCTCCTCGCCGATCAAGCCGTGCTCGGGGAATCGCGCTTTGACCGCGCGGCGGATGGCGCGCTCGGCGCCCTGGTCGGCGGCGGTCACGGGATCGTAGCCGCCCTTGCCGGCCTTGTTGGAAACGGCGAGCGGGCGCCGGAATTGGGGGCGGATCACGTCGGCCGAGATGTCGGCCAGCTCATGCGCGAACGCCAGCAGCGCCGCAAAGCTTGGTGGTTTGCTCATTTGGAGAGACTGTTGCTCGGTTTAGGCATCAGTTGCTCGACCGCCACATTTAACTATCAAACAGGCCCGGAACAGCCCCGCAGGTTGCTGGAAACGGCGAAGCAGCTCATAGCTCGATTGTGCGGTGGCGTCGCTGATTCGATGGTCACCGTAGCCCACTTGGGCGTTTCCTCCCTAGACTTGGGCCGTTCGGGTTCGAACGGCCTTTTTTCGCGTCTAAGGGACTGGCCTGCATCGAGCTTTTCAACCGCGTATACCAGCTCTGCAAAAATTGCATTTGAAAATGCTGCAATGCACCCTTAGCTTGTGCAATGCGACATCGCGAGCCTGGCTCGTGTTGTCGTAGCCCTCCTTGGGCGTTTCCTCCCTAGACTTGGGCCGTTCGTGACCCGAACGGCCCCTTTTCTTTTCTAGGGCCAGTTGTTCCAACTCGAAGCAAATTTGCCCGCGCTGCAACATGCAGACGCGCGCAGCCCTGCAAAAAAAGCTGGGCTAGATGAGCGCTGGGGCCATTGCCTATTC
Organism: uncultured Alphaproteobacteria bacterium; assembly: GCA_963726795.1. Classification (GTDB taxonomy): domain Bacteria; phylum Pseudomonadota; class Alphaproteobacteria; order Rhizobiales; family Hyphomicrobiaceae; genus Hyphomicrobium_A. The sequence goes on from CAVSDD010000008.1 coordinate 179,470, forward strand.
GGCCGCGGCGCGCCGTTCCAGCAGCGCACACAGATCGTTGAAAAGCGGCCTCGCCAAGCTTTTTAGATCGGCTTGCAGTTTGCGGAAGCCCGCCGTGGGACGCAGCGTCGCCTCGTCGAGATAGAGACCCCGATTGATCTCGATTTGCACCGCGTGCACGTCGCGGACAGGCCGGCCGTAATTCTCGGTGATGTAGCCGCCGGCGTAGGGGCGGTTCATCTGCACCTCATAGCCGAGCCCAACGAGAAGGTCCTTCAGGAAGCGCGTGATCTTGCAATCGGCGGACGCCCCGAAACGATCGCCGAGCACGATGTCGGGCCGGGGTCCACCAGCCGGCGCCATCGATGCCGACGGCATCGAATGGCAGTCGATCAGAATCGCATATCCAAAGCGCGTGCGCGTCTTTTCGATCAGCTCGGCAAGAGCTGCATGGAACGGGATATAGAGTTGCTCGACGCGCTCGAGCCCCGAGGCCAGAGGCAGCTTGTTGCGATAGATTTCTTCCCCGTCGGCAACGATGCGCGCGATGGTGCCAAGGCCGCCGGCGACGCGCACGGACTGGGAATTGGCGTAATCGGGTAGCGGCTCGGCAAACAGCTCGGGGTCGAGCTCATAGGGCTCGCGGTTGACGTCAAGGTAGGCGCGCGGAAAGCGCGCCGCGATCAGCGGGACGCCCTCGGCCGCCACCGGCTTGAACAGCTCGTCGACGAAACAGTCTTCCGACTTGCGCAAGGACAGCGGGCTCAATCGCGAGAGCTGCAGGAAGCTTTTGGGATAGACGCTGCCCGAATGAGGCGAGCACAGCACAAACGGCGCGGTCTGCGACGCGGGCTCGATTACCTCATGCGGCGGCAAAAGCTCTGGCGGAATCGCGTGAAGGTCGCGCGCGGGCATGCGTTTTGCACAATTCCCTTGGCTATGCGGATTTATGGCCCGTCGGGCCCTAAATCCGTGATCGAAGGCGGCTCGAGCCTAACCTTAAGCCTTGAACGAATAGATGCAGAGACTTGCGCTTCGCCTCTTGCTCACTGTGCCAACCTGGCCACAATATGTCCACCCGGGGAGCAGAGGGTTGCAGGCCTCGCGCAGAACTTTTCAGCATCTGAAGCGGCGGCGGTTCATCTTCCGTTTACCATAGTCCCAGCACAGTCAATTCCGCTCCATGCGATGAGCAAGGCCCCGGAATCGACCAGCCGTAGAGTAAGCGAGTAATGACCGCAAAGCCCTCCCGCATCACCATCACTCGCATCCTGCTGGCGGAGGACGACAAGTCGATGCGCGGCTTCCTCGTCCGCGCGCTCAAGAAGGCAGGCTACGAGGTCATCGACTTTGCCAACGGCGAGGAAGCCTTCGAGCGCCTCAAGACGGAGCCGTTCACGCTGCTTTTGACCGACATTGTGATGCCGAAAATGGACGGCATTGAGCTAGCGCGGCGCGCCAGTGAGCTCGACCCCGACCTCAAGATCATGTTCATCACCGGCTTTGCGGCCGTCATCCTCAATAACGACATTGCCGCACCCAAGGACGCACGGGTGCTGTCAAAGCCGTTCCACCTCAAGGATCTCGTGCGCGAGGTCGACCGCCTTCTGGCGGCGTGAGGCGGGAACGCCCTTTCTTGCAGCTACCAGGGCAATTAGCTGGCAACTAAGGGTTGACCGCGGCGGCGCCTACCGCATAGAACCACGCCCTCTGGGGCGCGTAGCTCAGCGGTAGAGCACTACGTTGACATCGTAGGGGTCACAGGTTCGATCCCTGTCGCGCCCACCATTCTTGATCGGTGCTGAAGATGAAAGTCCGGAATTCCTTGAAGTCGCTCCGCGCGCGCCATCGCGCCAACCGCCTCGTGCGGCGCAGAGGGCGTCTCTACATCATCAACAAAGTGCAGAAGCGCTTCAAAGCGCGCCAGGGCTAGCCGCTTGGCTCGTTGCGCGGCCGCCTTTGACGCTGCCGCGCCCGCATCCTATCTCTTTGGTATGCGCTCAAGCCTCTTATCGTTGGCCCTCGCCGCCGCTCTGGTGCTCGGCTGCGTCGGCATTGAACCCGGGCTCGCCCAGGACCCCGGTGCGCTGGATCCCGACGTGGCGGACCCTAGCGGGCCGCTGCCGCCCCTCAGCGAGCAACCCCCGGCCGAGCCGCCGGCTCCCAGGTCGCTGGTCCCCGAGCAGGCGCTGCCCGACGCACCGGATCTGCCCCCGGCCCTTCCCAAGACCTTACAGGCCAATCCCCAAACCGCTCCCAAGGCCGCGCCTGCTCCCAAACCTCCGCAGGACCGGGAGACGATGCTGTCGGAGCTCTACGCGCACTTGGCCCAGGCGCAGGATGCCGAGCAGGCCGCGCCGATCGCCAAGACCATCGAAGGTCTCTGGGCCTTCAACGATAGCCCGACGATCTCACTATTGATGGCGCGCGCCGCCAAGGCGATCACCGACCAGAACCCGGCGCTGGCACTGAAGCTTCTCGACGCCGTGGTCGAGCTGAGCCCCGATTACGCTGAAGGGTGGAGCCGGCGCGCGTTCGTCTATTATATGCAGAGCGATACCGAGCATGCAGCCGGCGACCTGCGCCGCGCTCTCGCGCTCGATCCTAATCACTACAAATCGCTCGAGGGGTTAGCCCACATCCTGCGCGACAGCGGCCAGAAGAAGAGCGCGCTCGGTGCCTACCAGCAGCTCCTGCGCATCTATCCGTTCCTGCCCGGAGCCAAGGACGCCGCGAAGGATTTGTCTCTCGAGGTCGAAGGCCAAGGCATTTAACGGCCGCGTCATCTAGCGCAGTATCGCGCTACGGGTCCTCGGCGATGGGCGCGCCGTTCTCATCCACAAAGGCGATGCGGATCATGTTGGTGGCGCCGGGTGAGCCGAGCGGCACGCCCGCCGTGATCAGGATACCGCCACGCGGCTTCACGACACCCTCATCGAACGCGATGCGGCAGGCCTTGATCACCATATCGGTCAGGTTTGCGGGGTCGCCGGTCAGCACCAACTCGATGCCCCATGCCAGTGACAGCCGCCGCGCCGTCGTCTCCACCGGCGTCAGCCCGATGATGGGCAGGCTTGGGCGCTCGCGGCTGACGCGCAGTGCCGTCGACCCGCTCGCGGTGTAGCAGACGATCGCCGATAGATTGACGGTGTCGGCGATGGCGCGGGCCGCCGCGGCGATTGCATCGGCGCCGGTCGGTTGCGGCGTCGTGCGCGTCGCATGCACGATCGCGTCGTAGCTGGGATCGCTTTCCACCTGGATCGCGATCCTGTCCATCATCTGGACGGCCTCGAGGGGAAACTGGCCGATCGCGGATTCAGCCGACAGCATGACCGCATCCGCCCCGTCGAACACGGCGGTTGCGACGTCGGAAACCTCCGCGCGAAGTCGGCGTGGCCGAGGTGATCATGCTTTCCAGCATCTGGGTGGCAACGACGACCGGCTTGCCGGCCGCGCGCGCTTTGCGCGTGATCTGTTTCTGGAACCCCGGGACGCGCTCTACGGGAATTTCGACGCCGAGGTCGCCGCGCGCGACCATCAACCCGTCAGAGGCGGCCACGATGGCGTCGAGATCGGCCACGGCGGAGGGCTTCTCGATCTTGGCGAGGATCGCGGCGCGGTCGCCGACCAGCCTGCGCGCGCCGTGGATGTCGCCGGCGCGCTGCAGGAACGACAGCGCGATCCAGTCGACGCCGAGCTTCAGCACGTAAGCCAGATCGGCCCGGTCCTTGGCTGTCAGCGGGCCGACGGGCAGCAGCGTATCGGGCAACGTGATGCCTTTGCGGCTGCCCAAAGCGCCGCCGACGAGCACCTCGGCGGCAATGGCGCTCTTCGTCTTCTCGAGCACGCGCATGCGGATCTTGCCGTCATCGAGCAGCAGCATGTGGCCCGGCTCTGCGGCGGCGAAAATCTGGGGATGGGGCAGATGGACGCTCTCGCTCGTCCCAGGCTTCTCGTCCTGCTCGAAGCGGAACACCGAACCATCGTTGATGAAGGCGCGGCCGTTGGGAAAATCACCCACGCGAAACTTGGGACCCTGCAGGTCGGCGAGAATACCGATCGGATGCCTGTGGCGCTTGCCGACCCAGCGGACGGAGTTCTGCAGCGCACGAGCCGTCTCGTGCGACGAGTGGCTCATGTTGATGCGGAACACGTCGACGCCGGCTAAAAACAGGCGCTCGATCATCTCCGTGGCAGAGGAGGCCGGGCCCAAGGTCGCGACGACCTTTGCCCGTCGGTTACGTCTCATTTCTCGGTCGCCCCGTGACCCTCAGGATCGGTGAGGCGGATGGTCCACTCCTGCAACTCACCGGTGTCCACCTCGAAGAACCCGGTGCGCTTATAGCCGCGCTTCTGGCAATCCTGGACGCCGCGAATCGCAAACGATTTGTCAGCCGTGCACATGAAGTTCGTTCCCGCCCACTCGCCGCCGCGGTCGTAATCGAGGGCGTGAACATAGATGAAGCGGCTGGGGACCGCTCCTTTCAGCAAGGTCTCGCATGTCTGGGAGGCTATATTCCACCAGCCTTCCGTCGCCCAGCCATTTCCGTCGCGATAGCCGATCGCAACGCCGATACGGCTCGAGGTCGAATTGCACAGCTTGAGATCGGCGTGCGCGCTGGCACTCGTGAAGAAGAGCACCGGACCAAGCAGCCCCGCGGTGACCAGCAGGCGCCGCGTTTTCGGCCACACCCGAATGCTTGCCTGCGGCCTCACGACGTCAGCTCCAAATCTCGCCGTTCATGCGGTGCGCTCGCGCCGGCCGCAGCCGGTCCTCGCCGGATGCCCAATAAGGAGGCAAGATTTGCGTTGTTTCCAAGGAAGGGGGCGGCATGGGGGTGGCCTTCGGCGCTGATTTTGGCAGTGACATTAACCCGCGTGGATCGACGGACCGTGAACCCGTACTGCGTTAATCAACCGTTTCTCTATGGGGGCTTTCACGGGATATCTGGACCGCCTTGCGCCTGCGCGTGGTTTGCGCAATAGCGGTTCCCCCGTCAAGCGCCGGTCCTGGGTGTGGTCATCACGGACATGCACAGCTATATTTACGCTATGCCAGATGCCGCCACGTGCGCGTCTCCCCCCGTCGCACCAAAGTCCACCGACAGCTACGAGATATTGGCCGGCCGCAGCGACCTCGGGCTGCTACTGATCTGCGATCACGCGGTCAATGCGATCCCGCCGGCCTACGGCACTTTGGGGCTGCCAGCCAACGAGCTTTCGCGCCACATCGCTTACGATATCGGCGCCTACGGCGTTACGCGTCAGCTGGCGCGGTCGCTCGGCGCGCCTGCCATCTCCACGCGCTTTTCGCGGCTGCTGATCGACGTCAATCGAGGCCTCGATGACCCCACGCTCATCATGCGGCTATCCGACGGCGCCGTAATCCCCGCCAACCGGCACATCGACGAAGCCGAGCGCGACCGGCGCGTCGGCACCTACTATGAGCCCTATCATCAGGCGATCGATTCCCTGCTGGAGCAGTGCACGGCCGCCGGCGTTCCACCGGTGCTCCTCTCGATTCATAGCTTTACGGATCGCTGGAAGGGCGAGCCAAGGCCCTGGCACGCGGCGGTCCTGTGGGACCGCGATCACCGCTTCGCGCTGCCGCTTTTAGACGCGCTACGGGCCGAAACGGGGGTGGTTGTTGGCGAGAACGAGCCCTACGACGGCAAGCTCGCGGGTGACTGCATGTGGCAGCACGGCACGCGCCGCGGTCTTGCGCATGCGATCCTCGAGGTGCGCCAGGATCTGATTGCCACCGAAGCGGGCCAAGCTGCCTGGGCTGAGCGAATCAGCACCGCGGTGAGCGCGGTGTTTGCCAGGCCGGAGCTGCGCGACCAGCTGCATAGTGTGCAGTACTTCGGCTCGCACACGGACGACGCCGGTACGCCGCCGTTCACGGGATCGGCCACCCGCGGCGCCTGAACTGCGCTGACGACCGCCAAGAATTCCTCTGGATCGCGCTGTTCCCCGCCTTGAAGCCGCTTATCGGCGCCGCTAGCGTCGATTGCAGCTCCACCACAACGAGGGGGATGAGGGAATGACGACGCTACAGGCATCGGCGCAGAAGCAACTGCGTCAGCTCGTCGAGCAGATCGAGCGTCTCGAGGAAGAGAAGAAGGCACTCGCCGGCGACATTCGCGACAAGTATCTCGAGGCGAAGGCGGTGGGATTCGACGTCAAGGTCATGCGTCAGGTCGTGCGCCTGCGCAAGAAGAGCGCGACCGAGCGCAACGAGGAAGACGCGATGCTCGAAATCTACCTGCACGCGCTGGGCATGCTGGACGAGGCACCAGCTTCCATGATCGCCGCGGAGTAGATAGCGAGGCCTTGTGATCGCGTTGCGAGCGACCTGCTGTGATGTGTGGTGTCACGAAGGAGTAGAGCGCCCCGGCCAGATTCGGCGCTCCGCCGAGGCGCCCAGCGGCAGAAACAGACGTTGGTCCGCCCCGCCGATCAAAATGGCAACCTGCGCAACTCCACGCGCCGCCTGGTTGCCGAAACAGCTTCTCAGCAACCGGTGTAGACGTCTGCTTGCATAAGTTCTAATCGTATATTGTTGGCTTCGAGATTAGAGTTTCTTATGCCGCCCCATGTCACGCTGAAGCAGCTACGCTATTTCGACGCGTTGGCGCGCGAGCAGCATTTTGGCCGCGCGGCGGAGTCGTGCGCCGTGACACAGCCGGCGCTGTCGATGCAGATCCACGAGCTGGAGCAGCAGCTGGGCCTCATCCTCGTGGAGCGGACTCGCGCGGGCGTGCTGCTATCGGACCGGGGACGCGAGGTCGCCGCGCGCGCAGCACGCATTCTCAACGACGTACGCGAGATGGTCGAGTTCGCGCAACACGCCGACGATCTGTTGTCGGGCTCGTTGCGGCTGGGCGTCATCCCCTCGATTGCGCCTTACATGCTGCCGCCGCTCTTGCCGCTGCTGCGCGAGGGCTATTCCACCCTCGAGCTGCACGTGCGCGAGACGCAGACGATGCCGCTCACCGAGGAGCTGATCGAGGGCAAGCTCGACGTGCTGCTCCTTGCGCTCCCCATTACGCATTCCGAAATCGAAACGCTGGCGCTGTTCGACGATCGCTTCCTGCTGGCGCTGCCGATGGCGCGCCGGTTGAGCGCGCGGGTGCGCGCGACCAAGGATTTGATCGAGCACGAGCGGTTGCTTTTGCTGGAGGAAGGTCACTGCCTGCGCGACCAGGCGCTGACCTACTGCAATCTGCAGCAAGTCTCGGCGGTCAACACGTTCGGGGTCTCGAGCCTGTCGACGATCGTCGAAATGGTGGCGGCGGGCTACGGCATTACGCTGTTGCCGGAGATGTGCCTCAACGTCGAACTTCGCGCGCGCGAGATAGGTCTCACGCGTTTCGTCGAGCCCGAGCCGCATCGCACGATCGGGCTCGCATGGCGCGCAACGTCACCTCGCGCCGCCGACTACCGTGAGCTCGGCCGTCTGATCAAGCTTGCTTGGTCGAAGGGCTGCATTCCGCCCGGAGGCGGTAAAACGGCGCGCCCGAAACTCACCGCGCCGTCGTCCTGACGGGCCGCGACGCAAGGTCCGACGGTGCATCTTGCGCCGGATCGCTGTCCTCGCTGAGCACCGAAACGTCGACAGCTTCGCCGCGGAATTGCTGCGCCCACAGAACCTCGGATACCTGCCTTCCAGGCCGCAGCCGCATAGGCAGCACGACCGGTGCGTCCTCGAGCAGATCGAGGGTGCGGGCAAGATTGGGGTGGGAGAGCTTGACGAGTGCGGTGTCGTCCGCGGACTCAGATTGGGTCAGCATCGGACCGATCGGGAAGGGCCGGTAGGAAAGCTCTTCGGGATGATCCTCATCGAATTGCGGTGCGGGCGCCCAGCCGGCCTTGGCTGCCGGTGCGCCACTCGATGTCGGCACAACTTCACCGAGACTTGCAACTTGGGTGGGCTTCTCGGGCGCGAACTCCTGCGCTGCCTCGACCGGCTTTGAAGCTTGAGGCGATGGATCGAGCGAGGCGAGAGCCGAAAGGCGGGCGCGGTCTGCTGCCGGCGGTGACGGGTGCTCGGCCGCAGGCGTCGTGAGCGAGGCCAGCGTCACGAGCTTGTTCAGCTCCCCGCGCTCGGCTTCAGAGGGAGTTTTCACCTCACGCACGAGACGCGGTGTGCCGACGAGCTTGGGAAGGTTCTCATCGACTGCGACGACAACGCTGGATTCGGCCGGCCGGTTTGCCACCTGCGTTGCCGGCGTTTTTGCTTGCGGTGTGCCGAGCTCGGCTGCCGCGATCTCCGTCGGCGTCTTTATGCGGTTGCGAACGTCGAAGAACGCGGCGACCTGGGCCGCAAGCTCTTGGTAGCGCGAACGGGCGACGCGCACGTCATCCTTCGTCAGTGAGCCGCCGCTGTCGGGCTTGTGCTGGGTCTCGCCGCTCGGGAACAGCAGCGCCAGCTCGTAGCGCGGCACGCGCGGCCAGGCACGGACGGGGCCCGAATCGACGTGCACGAAGGGAATTCCGGAAGTCGGGTAGTAGCCGACGCCGCCGCGCTCGCGGATGAGCGCCGAGTAGCGCATCTGCTTCAGCGAGACGTCGGGGAAGGTCGCGTCGATGGCCTGGCCCTTGATGTGATAGCTGCCCTTGGCCTGGCCGCCGACCGTCCGCCTCAGCATGTTGTTGGTTTTTTCCGAGCGGAAGCCGCAGATGATGTTCACCGGCTCCTTGCTGCCGAGCTCGGTGTGCATCTCCCAGAGCAGATCGATGGTCTTTGGATCCATCTCCGTCTGCTCGTTCAAGCGCCAGTCGCGCAGGATCCAATTGAGCTTCTTCAGCGCCTCGGGAACGTACTTGCCGTCCTTCTTGTAGGTGACGGTCAGCGTTTCCTGGGTATGGATGTGATAAAGCGAGATCGTGCGCGTCGAGCCAAAGGCGCCGACGACGCGCGGTTGTCCCGCGCTCAAAATGAGCAACAGCGCGGTCAGGCCCGCGAGGCTTCCAATTCTACGCAATACCAACTTGGCACCCCGTGTCCTGCCCGGCTTCGGGTCGCGCCGCTCAGTGCGGGCGTCCCGGTTTGTGACCGGCATTCACGTTCCCCTCAGGGTTAATGGCAAACCCTTAACGGTTGGTAACCTTTGAATGGGGGCGAACAAGGGCTCGCTCGGGGCGATACCGAGGCATGGCCAAACGGCAAAACGAAGCACCCCCAAGATTCGGCCTAGCACGGCTGCGAATCTGTAGGAAGCGCCGCGCGTTAGAAGGCGCTTCTAGAAGTTGCCGCTGAGCACCGACTGCATGAAGTTGCCGACGCTCTGGAAGCCGCCGGAGCTTTGGCCAATCGCTTCGCGCACCTCGGCGTCAACCTTCACAGGCGCCAGATGATCGGGGCCGCGAACGATCTGATCCCACTTGCCTGCGAGAGCCAGCGCGATGCGTTTCTCATGACCGTAGACGTCGCGTGCCGTCTGCAACTCGCCCTTGCCGTCGACCCAGGCGGTGAAATAGGTGACGTGCACGGTGATCTTGTGCTCGATCGGGACCTCGTTGTTCTCGGGCCCCGTCGTGATCAGCGCTTTGATCTTGGCGGCATCCCAGCCCTTGTCCTCGCCCAACAAGACATCGGCCAAGACCTCGGGATTGCGAACGCGCATGCAACCATGACTGAAGGGGCGGCTTGCCGCCTCGAACAGGGTCTTGTTCGGGGTGTCGTGCATGTAGACGTCATGCTTGTTGGGGAATGCGAACTTGATGTTTCCAAGCGCATTGCGTTCGCCCGCCGGCTGATAGACGTCGAAGCGGCGGATATCGGTTGAGCTCCAGTCGACGCTCGCGGGGTCGACCGGGCGCCCGTTCTGCGACAAGCGCAAACCTTGGCGTTCAAAAGACTCGCCACCACGCGCAAGGCCCGCCCAAAGCTCTTTCACCTTGATCGAGTTCGGCACGTTCCAGCGCGGCCGGAATACGATCGTCTTCATGTTCTCGGAGAAGACGGGCGTCTGCTTGTCGACGAGGCCGGTGATGATGCGCTCGGTATGAATGATCTTGTTGTTCTTGACGACGCGCAGCGTGAACTCCGGGATGTTGTCCCAGACGTAGAATTCGCCCATCGGCTCGGGCATCCAGCGCCACTCTTCCATGTTGGCGAGGACTTTCTCCGGACCGATCGTCTCGACGTCGTTCAAAGAGGCACGCGTCGCATTGCCGACGAGGCCGTCGGGCCGCGCGACGCCGCTCTCCTTCTGAAACGCCATGACGGCGGTCTTGAGCGTGTCGTCGTACATGGTCTCGTCGACGCCGGCCGGCGCGGCAACCTTCAGGCGCTGGCGCAGCAGCGCGACTTGCGGGTCGGCCTTGCCCGGCTTGAGGATGGCGCCGCTGGGCAGCTTGACCACCTCTTCGGCAGCCGTCCCGGCGCGCATCTCGAGGTACTTCTGCCGCAGCTTCTCGAACTGGGGATGCTGCGGATGAAAGCCGCGCAGCGCTGCATCGGGTGCGTCAGCCGAGGCGATCTTGGCAAGGACGTCGTGCGCAGGAAGCAGCTGCGGCGTGCGGTCGAGGTAGGAGCTCAGCGTGCCGGCGGGGTCGGGGATGCGACCGCCGCGCGCGTGGCGGGCATATTTCAGGACGGCAGCGGAGAGCTTGACCTCGGCATCGGCAAGCGCAGCGTTGTCCGCGCCGACCGTGGCGGCTTCAGGAACTACGAATGCGCTCGCATCGAGTCCCCAGTCGTCGGCCTTCTTGATCTCGGCAATGGCAGCGGCAGCCTTAGGCGTCATGCCGCCCGCGCTCGTCCACAAAGGCGCGTAGACGTGCTCGGCATAGAACGCCTGCATGGCGGCCGCGTCGCCGCGATCGCCATCGTCTCCCTTGGTGCCGGCGGTGAGGCGCTGCTGGATGGCTATGGCGAGCGGATCGGTCGGGCTTGGAGGCGCAGGTGCGGCCGCCGCCGGTGCTTCAGGCGCTGCGGTCGCGGGGGCAGCGGGCGTGTTGCCGAGGTGGGGCGCCGGCTCGGTGGTGGCTACGCGGGGACGCGCCGGCTGCTTTGCCTCGGCGGCGCCGGCGACAATTGCCAAAGCTGCCATTCCCACTGCCAAAAAACGCATAAGCATCCGGTACGCCTCCACATTTCCGCACGCACGCTAGCCGAGGCATGTGCCGATGGCCATCCCTGCACGGGCCTCGAGTGGATTGTAACGAAAGGCGGCACTGCGCCTGTGGCCCGAAAACGCCGCTCGCCGGCTCCTTGGGAGGAGCCGGCGATGACTGTGCGGACAAGTAGGGCTTTTTGCAGGTGAGAGGCGAAGCGGATCGTCTCTATGGGGAAGCGGGCTTAAGCGCGCGGCTCGAGCCCGTACTCCTGCATTTTGCGGTAGAGCGTCGAGCGGCCGATCTTCAAGCGCTTTGCGACCTCGGTCATATGGCCGCGGTAGCGCCCGAGCGCCAAGCGGATCATGTCCGCCTCGATCTCGTCCAGCGGACGGATGTCGCCATCCTCGGTCACGACCGGGATGCCGAGCGCACTGCCGCTGCCGCCGCGGATCTCCATCGTCTGCGGGATGATGTCCTCGGCGCCGAGAAGTGCGGGTCCGCTGAATAGCGGCTGGCGCAGCTTTGGAGCCGGTGCTGCGGGAACTGCGGTCTCAAATCCCGTGACGTGCGCCGCGATCTGCGGAAACTCGGCAACCGTCAGCTCCGGACCATCCGCGAGAACGACCGCACGGAACACGGCGTTCTCGAGCTGGCGCACGTTGCCCGGCCACGGATAGCCCTTCAACAGGCGCAACGCTTCATCGGAGATGCGGCCGATGCGTTTGCCCTCTTCGGCGGCAAAGCGTTCCATGAAGTGCTGTGCCAGCTCGGGGACGTCGCCAATGCGCTCGCGCAGCGGCGGCACCCAGATCGGGAACACGTTCATGCGGTAGTAGAGGTCTTCGCGGAATTTTCCGTCCCGCACCATCTGGATCATGTTGCGGTTGGTCGCCGAGATTACGCGAAAGTCGATCTTCACCGGCTTCTTGGAGCCGATCGGATCGATCTCGCCTTCCTGCAACGCGCGCAACAGCTTGACCTGTGCATCGAGCGGTAGCTCGCCGACCTCGTCGAGGAACAGCGTGCCGCCATCGGCTTCCTGGAACTTGCCGATGCGCTTGTCGACGGCGCCGGTGAAGGAGCCCTTCTCGTGCCCGAAGAGAACGCTTTCGACCAGGTTTTCCGGGATAGCGCCGCAGTTGACCACGACGAACGGTTTGCCCGCCCGCTCGCTCTGGCCTTGCACGGCGCGAGCGATAAGCTCCTTGCCGACGCCCGACTCGCCTTCGATCAGCACCGGGATGTTGGAAGCTGCAGCGCGCTTGCCCAAAGCGACGACGCGCTCCATGCCTTCGCCGCGAACGATGAGATCGTCGAACGTGAGCGTGCCTTCGGCCTTCTTCTTGATGCGGCTGATCTCGCCGGCGAGCGCCTCGATCTTGAGAGCGCTGCGAATGGAGACCTCGAGCCGTTCGGGCGAAGCAGGCTTCACCACGAAGTCGACGGCGCCGGCACGCATCGCATTGATCGCGGCGTCGATGGAGCCGTGCGAGGTCTGCACGATGATGGGCGGAAGGCCCGGCTTGCCGTTCAGACGGTCAAGGACCGCCATGCCGTCGATGCCATCCATTACGAGGTCGAGGAGCACCAGGCTGAACTGCCCGCGGTCCGGACCCTCGAGTATCTGGAGGGCCTGCTCGCCGGAGCTCACGCTCTTGGTGTCGAAGCCCAGCCGCTTGATCGTTTCTTCAAGAATGCGGCGCTGGGCGGGATCGTCGTCAACGATTAGAAGACTCTTGACCATCTCACACTCGAACTCAACCTGGGACAATTGCAGCCCAAGTCCGCGCCCGATTGGATCAGGATTGGACACTCGGCCACTCGTAAGTCACTCAACGGTTAGAGAGTGCCCAACTTGGGTAAATAAGGCGTTGCGAAGAAGCCCATGTTGAGCCTTTTTTGCCCGCGACGCCGTTTCATCGCCACATACGTTGCATCGCGCGCGCCCTTTGCGCATGGTTAAGGCCCCCGAAGAGATCCGGAGCACATCAATGCAAAACGACTTGCGCCGCGTCAGCGCGCTGCACACTTTTGCCGCTCAAGCCGCCGAGCGCGTCGCGAGCGCCGACAGCGAGCTTGGCCAGTTGCCCGAATGGAGTTTGGCGGATCTCTACAACGCTCCCGATGCGCCCGAGGTCGCGCGCGACCTCAAGGCTGCGGCGGAGGGCGCCCGGGCCATCAAGGAAAAGTATCACGGCAAGCTCGCCGAGATTGGACGCGACGGGGCTGCGCTGGCAACCGCGATCGAGGAATTCGAGCGGCTGGTGGAGCTCATGGGCCGGCTCGGCTCCTATGCCGGGCTCTACTATGCAGCGGACCAGTCCGATCCCAATCGCGCGAAGTTCTACGGCGATCTCGCCGAAAAGCTGACGGTGATTTCTACCGACATCATCTTCTTCGACCTGGAGCTGAACCAGATCGACGACGCGGACATGGCGCAGGCACTCAAGGACAAGCGCGCCGCCCGGTACAAGCCGTGGATCGACAACGTGCGCAAGGAGAAGCCCTACCAGCTCTCCGAGACGATCGAGCGGCTGTTCCACGAGAAGAGCCAGACCTCGAACTCGGCCTGGGACCGCCTGTTCAGCGAGACGATGACGGCCCTGCGGTTCAAGGTCGAGGGCGAGGCCGAGCCGATGCCGCTCGAGCTGACGCTCAACCTTTTGTCGAGCCCGGACGAGAACAAGCGCAAGGCCGCGGCTGAGGCGCTCGCCGTCGTCTTCAAGGATAATGTCCGTCTCTTTGCGTTGATCACCAACACACTGGCCAAGGACAAGGAGATTTCCGATCGCTGGCGCGGCTTCAAGGATGTCGCCGACAGCCGTCATCTCGCCAACCGGGTGGAGGCTCCTGTCGTAGAGGCGCTCGTCTCGAGCGTGCGCGCATCCTATCCGCGCCTGTCGCACCGCTATTACGCGTTGAAAGCCAAGTGGCTTGGCAAGGAGAAGCTCGCCCATTGGGATCGCAACGCGCCGCTGCCCGATCAGCCCGAACGCAAGTTCGCCTGGTCGGAGGCACAAGCGCTCGTGCTTGGCGCCTATTCGAATTTTGCGCCCGAGATGGCAGCCCTAGCGAAGGAGTTCTTCGACAAGCGCTGGATCGATGCCTCGGTGCGGCCGGGCAAGGCACCCGGTGCCTTCTCGGCAGCGACGGTGCCCTCGGTGCACCCCTATGTCCTGCTCAACTATCTGGGGAAGCCGCGCGACGTGACGACCCTCGCGCACGAGTTGGGGCACGGCGTGCATCAGATGCTGGCGCGGCCGCAGGGTGCGCTCATGGCGCCGACGCCATTGACGCTCGCGGAGACGGCATCCGTTTTCGGCGAGATGCTGACGTTCAAGGCGCTGCTCAAGGAGATCCGCGACCCCAAGGAGCGCAAGGCGCTGATCGCCGGCAAGGTCGAGGACATGCTGAATACGGTCGTCCGCCAGATCGCCTTCTATACCTTCGAGCGCAAAGTGCACGAGGCGCGCCGGCAGGGCGAGCTGACGCCCGACCAGCTGAATGCCATTTGGCTCGAGGTACAGGCGGAGAGCCTGGGGCCGGCGATCGAGCTGAAGCCCGGCTACGAGGTGTTCTGGAGCTACGTGCCCCATTTCATCCATTCGCCGTTCTACGTTTATGCCTATGCGTTCGGGGACTGCCTCGTGAACTCGCTCTACGGGCTCTACGAGGAGGCGCACCCGGGGTTCGTCGCCAAGTATTTCGACATGCTGGCCGCCGGCGGTACCAAGCACCACTCCGAGCTTTTGGCTCCCTTCGGTCTCGATGCCTCCAAGCCCGAGTTCTGGCAGAAGGGGCTCACGGTGATCGCCGGCATGATCGACGAGCTCGAAGCGATGGACGCTGCCGCCTAAGTCATTGCACTGTTGCCGCTGGGAAAATTGCGGCAATGCAATAGTGTTGCGGTTCCGGGCCGCAACGGTCCTCTGCAACCTTTCTGCCCGTCAGGTTCTTCCTTGATTGTCAAGGCCGGTAGCGGTGGTCTTCGCTAATAAGGGGGTTTCCCTCGCCGGGCAATCGGGGTTAGAAGCGCGCGCCATTGCTGCACTGCAGCCAGCACATCGCGAGGCCAACTTGGCACAATCGCTCGTGGCTAAGGGCGTCGACCCGGGGCCGCCTGACGGTATTCCCGAGCAACACTTCTGGCCACTGGTTTTAGGGTGCGTGGGTGTCGTCTACGGCGACATCGGCACGAGCCCACTCTACGCCTTCCGCGAAGCCGTGGGTGCCGCGAAGACAACGAGCTTCGCGGGGCGTGAGGCCGTGTTCGGCGTGCTGTCGCTGATTCTGTGGTCGCTGCTGCTCGTCGTCACGCTGAAATACGTCGTCATCCTCCTGCGCGCCGACAACAAGGGTGAAGGCGGCATGTTCGCCCTGATGGCTCTTGGCCAATCGGTGGCCAAGCGCAGCGCGCCGCTCATCGTGGG